>CAWAUZ010000008.1:0-483683 GCA_963785365.1 uncultured delta proteobacterium
TGAATAACCCAGGTCGAATAGCTTTTTCATGTATTCGGGATCGAATTCCTCCTTGGGTTTTTCATGAAAGTCGGAAGGGATATAGGCCAAATTGTAATCCATCTTATCTCGCTGTGCGCCAAGATAAATTCGGTACAGATCGCCTATACCTTGGGTTCTAACCAGGGTTTCAATGGATCGTTTTACTATGGGCAGCACTCTTGGTGCAACGGATTGCCACTCTGGTTCCAATCGTGAATTGCGAATCACGTAGATATGATCTTCTCCTTCCAATCCGATCTGTTTTTCCATCCACTGTAAGTCCAAGGTGACGGGATAAAGAAAAACCTGAGATGCGGCACCCCCATCCACGTGGATCTCATCAAAGGTTTGATCATTGGCTTTAACATTGAAATAGACTGGCGGAAAGACCCCTGGAATGGCTGCCGATGCAAGCATGACGTTGCGCACCACCTCCAGGGCATTCGGCTCCCCGCTTGCAGCAATGGCACCAATATTCCAAATGACCGGTCGCTCAGCATCCAGGTTTGTGGTGCCGATAAACAACCGCCGACCCCTGCTGTGTTCAATGGCAATTTGTTCCAATACACGGCCATCGATGGTATCGGCAATAATTTTTCGTAACGGTTTGGTGTGGGTGAAAGCGTCAGCATTAATGATGGATAACCATGAGCGCTTTTTAAGTATTTCCTTGGTTGAGGTGGTCGTGTAGAGGTCCTTCAGCGCCCCATCATAGTTTGATCCGAGAAAGGCAAATGGTGCGGCAAGTGCGCCGGTGCTTATACCTGCCACCGCTCGAAACTCTGGCCGATTTCCAGCTTCCGTCCATCCAACCAGCAATCCAGCGCCAAAGGCACCGTTATCACCACCGCCTGAAAGAGCAAGATAGCTGATTGGTTTATTCTTTGATTCAGGGTCCCTTAGCTGGATCTGAAATTTTTCTTCTTCGAGTGCGTCTAAAAGATGAGGCGGCATTTGATCGCCCCAGAAACGAGCTTCGGGTATGTAAGGTATCTGAGCGATATCCTTCAAATCCTCAGGAAGCGGATTGCGCTGTGGTGCAGACGCACAAGCTATAAGAAATAAAAATGGCAGGACTGCAATTATAATCGAAGATAACCAATAATTCTTCATATATACACCATATGTATAGTCAGCTTGTTTTAGTTTGAGCAGAACCACAACACGATAAGTGCATTTGAGGTTTCAGCATCGTGTAATGAATTAGTTCAATTGCGAGGTGATAGATACAACACTTATCACATATATGCAATTGTCTTATAATCTCTGATAGTTGGAGCATTGGCAAGAAACTCCAATATTTTTAGCCTCTAAAGATATACAGATTTCATCATACCCAGATTACGTTGGGCGAACCTTGACAGCCCCTCCCGAGCTATGGAAAAATGGCCCAGCAGAACTTAGGATCACGGAAGGAAGGTGCCCTATGATAGGAACAACACTGACGATAATTGTACTTGCGTACTTCATCAATGGATGGAGGTTGCGGATGTCCGGTCAATGCGCTCGTGCGTTGCTTTTTGCTCTGTCGGGCCTATGCCTGGCTGGTGGTGTGGCTTGGGCCAACACGTTCTACGTAACCACATCGGACCTGAGCGGACAGGACTCGCTGCTCGCCGCCGTCGACAGTGCGAACTCGACAGCTGGTCCCCACACGATCGACATTGCCGCGGGCCTGCGAATCGATCTCACCACGAACGATCCCGAGGCCGCCCGTGGCGTCGTGCGTCTGACCGAGTCCGTGACGATCGAGGGAAACGGCGCCACGGTCTTCAGCAACCCGGCGTGGATCAACACCGCGGGAGACCTCAATCCGATCGGGGGCGGGGTCCGGTGCCAGTCGGATCCTCCCGCGATCGTCGCTTCTCCCGCAATGCCGTTCCTGCAGATCGGCACTTTCGGGCAGGACAACACGGGAATCGAAGTCACCGTGCGCAACCTGAATGCCCTGACGATCAACAACTTCGCGATCGGTGAGCTCAATAGCAGCCTGACGCTCGACGGCGTCCACGTGGAACGGATCCGTGCGATTTCGCCCTGCGACCGGGCCGTCGTCGAAGGAGACTTCCTGGAACTGGTCATCCGGAATACGACCATAGAGGACGGCTACAGCTTCCGTGACACGATCTACGCCGGGGATTCGTACTATGTCTTCGCCGGCGTCATCGCGGGCAGTGGCAACCTCGTCATGGAAGACGTATCGCTGATCGACAACGTGGCGGCCGGTGCCATCGCCTGGAGCAGCGGCGACGTCAAGATCGTGTCCTCCCGCATCGTGGATTCCGGCGGAGTCCAGATCCTCGACGGCAAGGCGCTCATCGTGAAGTCCGCTATCGACCTCGGCACAAACGGGGGGGGGACAGCTGGAATTCCATCGTGGCCGGCCCTGGTGGCGAGATCGATCTGATCGCCAGCACCGTGTACGTCGGCTTCCATGGAGATCGCCCGTACCTGGAGGGTCAGCCGCTTCACGCAGCAGGTGGCGTCATCCGCCTGGTCGAGAGTGCCGTGTACGGCGGCGCCACAGCTGACACCATCGGTGCACCCCTCGAAGGGATGGCTTACTACGCGAGCCTCGGAGGCACGTTCGCCGCCGACGACTTCTCCTGGGTGTCGCCCGTGGACGATCAGGAATCGTCCACCCTGCGTGAACTGTTCCAAAACGACTCTTTGCGCACTGAGCCGCCCGGCCTGTCCCAGGACCTCGCGGTCTTCTATCCGCAATCCATCACACCCATCGCTCCGGGTGAGCTCATCGACGTGATCGACGATGCGGCCTGCGACGACGGAGCAAACGCATTGCGTAATCCCATCGACGGGACCTGCATTACCGTGGATGCCCTGGGTAACCCCCGGGTGGACGGCAATGATAAGCGCAACATCGGCGCCGTGCAGTTGACCGAGGCGCCGCACCTGTCCGTGGCCGGTGTCGGCGACGGCACGGTTGACCTGAATTGGACCAAGCCCCGCGACCTGGGTGACCTCTGCGGTTATAGGCTGACCTATCGCGAAAAGGGCACAACGAACGATGTTACTGTGGACATTCTCGGCGAGGACAAACTGTCCTATCAGGTCACTGGCCTGATGAACGGTCTCGAGTACGAGTTCGAGGTGGAGGGCTTGGTCGGCTGTCCAAACACTGCCCCATCGGGATTTCTGAGCAATCTCGTGACGGCCACGCCGGTCAGCAGCGCCGTGCTTGACTGCGGTGCGGCTTATCCCAGCCTGGACACGCTGTGGCCGCCGAATCACAAACTGGTGCCAATTGATGTTCTTGGAATCAACGATCCTGACGGCGGCCCGATTACGGTCTCAATAGACGGCATCTTCCAGGATGAGCCGGTGAACGGCAGGGGGGACGGGAACACCTCTCCGGATGCAACGGGTATCGGCACCGATAAGGCCAGCGTGCGCGCCGAACGCGCGGGTCCGGGCAACGGACGCGTGTACACCGTTTTCTTCACGGCATCGAATGACGGTGGTGCGCAGTGCAACGGTTCTGTCACAGTAAGCGTACCCAAGAGTCGAAATCGGGATGCCGTAAACGATGGCCCCTTGTTCGATTCGACCAAACCATAATGAACTGCTGGGTGCCGATCTGGCCCGCACGGCTGCGGAGTTTGCCGAAACCAAAAAGCCAAAGGCGCTCTTCAAAGACACCACACCAACCCAAGCAGCCGCCCTGATAGGTGCGGACAGGGCAGAATGGGTGGACCTGGCAAAGGTTCTGGATGCCTTCAATAAAGGCAAAATTGGCCAGGGGCACTGCCCGTAAACCGGACGGTGCTTAATCCGCTCTCCCACAAGTACTTTCGGAGTGCTTTTGGGGAGTGGAAAAAGATGACGAAGAGCCAACGCGGTGTTTGCTGAATGTTGTGCGCATGCCGCGTCGGTGTTTTTTAGGGAAAGGTGAAAACCATGAAGGCGCCACTTTCGGTCGCACCGGCTCTGTTGCTGGGCATGAGATTGATGGTAGGGGCCGGAATCAAAGATTTTGACAATTGCCATTTTCGAAAAATACTCTCAAATGACAGACAGCTTAAACTCCTGATTTGGGGAACTTGAGATGCAGTTTATTCTGTTTATTACCATTATTCTCACATATCTTCTTTCACCCGTATATGGTGCAGAGCACCTTCCGCTTGCAACAGAGATAGCCCAGAAGGCAAAAAGAGAATGCGCAGAAATTGATGGTGGCAAGTTCAACGCAACGGAGCAAGCCATCACATTGCATGACTTCACAGGTGACGGTCGGCCGGAAGAGATCGTAGACGCATCTCAATTCTCCTGCTCGGCTGCGGCGTCCCTTTGGGGCGGCTCCGGTGGAACATATCTATGGATAATCGTTGACGGAAAAACCTATGAATTTCTTGCGCACAAGTGGCAAGTGGTTGATGTAGATGGTCAGCAGGTACTCTTGCTCGCTGTGCACTCCTCTGAATGCAGCGATACGATTGGGCCTTGCTACAGAGCATTAGTTTGGGACGACGGTTTCAGGACGACACGTTAAACGAAACACCTAAGTTTTGAACAATACCTGGTAACATCCGGGTTTATAATCAAGGAGGAAATCATGGTTAACTTGTTTAGAGTTGTTTTTCTGATAGCTGTTGCTGCATCTATCTCTGCCTGTGCTATCGGCAAAAGTATTAAATTGGCAGTCGATTGCCAGACAGATGAAGCCCTGCAGGTGATCGATGAAGCTGCCAAAGGTGGAGGCGTAACCGCAGAGATGGCTAAATTAGAACGTGAGGCCGTTTTGCGTGATGCTGGCCGAATCGATGAGGCTGAAGCCTACCGTGCACAACGGGAAAGTAAACCCGGTATGACAGAAAAGGAAAAGCAGGACGCACAAGAGTCCATCCTCAAGACTGTGGAGGAACTCAGGAAAGACCGGGAAAAACGAACCGGCAGTCCAGAATGTCGGTAGCAGGTCATCCTATGATAGACAGGTTCGAATTATTTCTGTATGGGCGAATCTCGACTGTTGGAGTGAATTGGAATAGTCAGATCGTACCACACGAATTCTAAAACGTGGGGCAACTGCTATTAAAGGTGTTAAAGAGATATGATAAATAAACATAAATAACGGTTGCTTGCACATGGAAAGCCCCTATAAGGAGGTAGGCTGCGACCAAACAGAATACTTCCAAAAAGGAGCTCTTCCACATGCATCGCAAAGATACAAAGCTCAGATTCGTAAGCAACTGAAAACTGAATATCCCAATTGGCAGCGCCTCAACCGAAAGGGAAAGAAACAGATCGCTCGCAAAGTACTGGCCGAGGTTTCTGACAGCTATGATTTTTCCAAAGAAATCGAAACGCCAGTGCCGGAACTGATTGGGTTATCCAATCAGCAACCGACTAAAGGCATCTTGACGATTGAACAAATGGCTGAGTTTGTCCAAATGCACCAGGCCGACCCGCTATTCAGGCTGTATGGAAAGCATCGTCCGCATCCGGCTATTAAGGATATCGAATTGCAGACCATCGATTCATTGATTGATGATCGTATCGTCAACAAACTTCTCGCACCCAAAGGGTACACTCCGGCCAGTCGTTACCTTTTCCCATGCAATCTGTTCCGGGCCGAAATGCTCAAGGCCATCAAGTATCCGGAAATCAGTTATCGTAAATTCTGTGGCGATGACAAACGGTACGACAACCACAAAGAAACAAGCCCTTATGTTGGGATGGAGAGCAAGCAGAATCGTGCGTTTATTGGCCTTGCCTTGAACCGCAAGGAAATGATCAGCCATGTGCAGATGTCTCAATTTAGATCGTCGCTTTCATACACCCAGATGATCAATTTGAATGTCTATTTGCTGTACCTGCTTCAGAGTAAGGGGTTACTGAATCCGAACCAAGTTCATTTTATCGATTCAACGGAACTGGCCGTGGATCGTCAGCATTTGCTGGCGAAGATGAAAATCGGCAAGACGAACATCCGGATTTACGACGACATTGATTGCGACTGCGGAAAACGTCGCAACAAGCGGGATAAATCGATTTACGTGGTTGGCTATCGTATGCATGCATTGGCTGTGATTGATCCGGATAACGGCCAGAGCATCCCGCTGATCTCGGTGTTAGCGCCTGCGAATCACCATGACAGCCACTTTATGATGCCACTGATCAAGCTGAGCAAAGCGATCGGTTTAAACCTGAAGCTGATTACCGCCGATGAAGCTTATCATGACAAAAACGGTTGGTTGCTGGAACAAACCGGTGTTCATTTAATCGCACCACCGAACAAAAAAGTTGCCATTCCGGGTAATGTGGACGCTGAAACACGCAAGGTAACCTGCGACGATCTGTGTGAAATAGCGATGGAATACGTTGGTAGTGATCGCCACGGCCATGAATTCAAATGTGCGGCAGAACCGGGGCAATGCCCGCGCCTGCCGGTATGTCCGCAGTACCGGCGGATCGCTTTTGATTCAGGATATTTTCAACCGATTCCACATATGACCGCAGGCGTATCGAAAGCCATTGATCTTCGTAAGAACGGCGAACGTCCTTTCAATTTAATCAAAAAGCGTGAAGGCTTGGAGTACGCAAGGATTAGAGGGCAACATAATATTTTGGTTCAGTCGATTTTCACAACAGTCGCTACATTGCTGATTGAATTGGCAGGCAAAAGAAAAAGTCCCCCGTCAGAACGGCATCGGCAATCGGAATTATTAGCAGCCTGATGGGCTAAACGAGAAGTAAAAATTAACAAAGTAGTATCAGCGGGGTTGGTTACCCTGTTTGTCCGAGTGGGTGCTCAGCTATAGAAATAGTCGCGAAAACCAGAAGTGGAAAGCGAAAACAACAGACGGCTGAGCGGACGGAACTTGGAAAACAAGGTAGCCTAATATTTGCCGATCGATTTTAAAACGAAAATCAGTCGATAGTCGACCGCAAACTCAATCAGGCAACTTGGATTTTAACAGGCTTTATTAGTGACCACATGGACAAAAAAATGGCCAACCGCTACATCTGGTGGTTGGCCTTTTCCGATGATTAGTTGACTTTCAATTTGCTATCACAGGCAAAAAATGATGGCGGATTTTACTGATCCCTCCAACGCATTACCGGTTTGGATGGAATCTGAAATGTTGTGATACCATTTTGTCAAATATAATTGTCCCGAATCGCATTTAAGTCAATTCAATTCAGGAATCGGACAAATCATACAATCAAGACCACCAGAAAATTGTGTTGTTCATTTTAAAAAGCTTAGAATCAGATTTCAGCGCTGCCAGTTGCAGTTCTTTGAATTGGCCATAAACATGCACCCGCCTTATGTAAGATCGCCTTGTTTTCAGGCTTAGGGGCATCCAAGTTGTATCTATATATTTACAGATATGGTTGATAAACGTCTAAAGATTCTCTAAGCTGCCTTTGAAAAGGTTCAAAAGTCAACGGATGTCATGATGCCCCGCAACAAATGTCCATTCTGTGCAAGCAACAATGTCCGGAATGAATCCGGTACTTTGAAGTGTTCCGATTGTCTCGCCGAATATGAAATCGATGACAGGTCCGAATGTAATCTTTGACCAATACCGATGATCTGCGGATGCCGCTGAAAGGCACCGTTTGCTCGAATTGCGGATTATTGCAGGGCATGGGCACCGACAAATGCCGCCTGTGTGGAACACCGATCAGCTGTAAACAGTGATGTCTATTGCCTTAAGCGAGAAGGATACTGAAGGTGATAGAGTTAATGGACATCGAAGGGAGGTGTATCATAATTGGTGGAGAGGAGATTGTGCTGGATGAAGGAAAGTTGAACTTATGAGGCAAATGCTGGATGTCCCACATATAACCAACCTATTACAAAATAAGGAATGAAAAATCGAAGCTTCCCCAATTACACAAGGAGCGAGACGGACTAATAACCCGCCATCGAATTACCAAGACAGGGGCCAAGGATGCTCCGGGGTCGATTTGCGAAAACAGAATTTGAACGATGTCAGTGTCAAGATAATCTCAATACATCACCACCTTGACATCATTTCATCGCGTATTGTAAACTTAAACATTCCTACCGCAAATGGTGCTCCTAACGAAAATTAAAAAGGATTCGATAGCGAAAACTAACGTTTTCTGAAGTTGCAGACTGCATACTGATCCTCAACGCCCACTCTGACTTACGAAGCGGAATAAATTCTGTCTTTTTCAATAAATGTGAAGCCATAAACATCAACACGCACATAGGAGGGGAAAGATGAAAAGATTGAGCATGTCATTAATGGTGGTCGCATTGGGATTGGTGTTTGGGCCGCTCGCCACAAATGTTGAAGCAGAGACCATGAATTTCAAGCTTGTTAGTGTGATAGAGAAGGCAGAAAGAGTTAAAGTACCTGAAGTGGAAGGTGTAATGATTGGCGTATTGGACAGAAAAGGCTTGAGTTTTTTCGATAACGGCGAGATCGCCACTACAGATTGCAGAGCAATCTTCGACACGAAAAAAGGGTTTCAGGGATATTCCTCATTGTTCTTTGAGGATGGTTCCACACTCGTCTTGTCATGGAAAGGACCAACAGATAGTTCTCGCTCAGAAAAGTACTGGGAATATGGATTTCCCTTTGACTTTGTCGAAGGGACTGGTCGGTTCAAAGGGATCAAAGGAAGCGGTTCTTACAAAGGCAAACAGCCTCTATGGGATGACGATTATGAAGCGCAGGGCTACACCTACTATGAGATTAGTGGGACCTATACTCTGGCTTCTCAATAACCTCTCAGAGATTTAAATCCAGAATCTTTTTCTTATATAGCCAGATAGATGGCAGGGCCACCACGCCCTGCCTTTTTTATAATATTAGGAATGCATGTATCTCCAACACATTCCAATTATATGATATCTACAGGAGCCGTTTGGTAATCTTAGGTTTTGACAGGGGCCGGGATAGTAAGGTACTCTCAATGTATCACTGCTGATGAAAGGAATCAGATCATGTTTGGAATTGGAATGCCAGAGCTTATTGTAATCATAGTAATCTGGGGCGTACCTGGAACACTCGGGGCATGGATTGCAAAAAACAGAGGCCGAAGTGTTTTAGGGTGGTTTATTCTTAGTGCCCTTTTATGGTTGCCTATTTTCGTCGTTCTTTTTTTACCACCTGTTAAAGAAGTACCTGGGAAATACAGAGAATGTCCATCATGCAAAGAATTTGTAAAGTGGAATGCTACATTATGTAAACATTGTAAATCAGAACTTACACCAAAAGAAAATCCGCTCTAAAGTTCCCGGTTAACAACTCGTTATTGATATCTCTCCAACACATCGCCAGAATTAATAAGGATGGAGAAAACAAGATGATCTCAATACATCGCCACCGGCTAAATTCAAATGATATTTACAAGGACTGGTGTGTAGTCACAACTATGGGGATCACCAAAGAGTATCTGACAGCAATCTATGAGTCAGATTAAATGAAAGCCAATTTTTCTAATACTTTTTTAGCTTTTGTTGGTACTTTGATTTACCTATTCTTATTGGTCCCAATTTTTGTAATCTGGATACCATATGAAATCCTGTCATCATCTGGTAATGATGTTGAGTTGAGCAATGGGGTATTTCAGTATGTTGGTTTTGTGTTTATTGCCTTGGGGGGTGTTGCTTATATTTGGTGTTCAGGTAGTTTTTTATTTTATGCCATGGGAACGCCGATACCTTTCACGCCAACCAAAGAACTTGTGGTAACTGGGCTTTACAAATTTGTAAGGAATCCTTTGTACATAGCTGGAACGCTCGTATTAGCAGGAGAGACGTTGCTGTTTCAATCTATAGGTATCTTCATTTATACTCTTATTATGTTCGGCGTTTTCAATATTCATGTTCTCATTGAGGAAACTCATTTAGAAAATACATTTGGGAAAAAGTATAGACAGTATCGAAGGTCCGTACCTCGCTGGATTCCACGATTTAAATCATATAAAGAAAATGATTCAAAGTCATCGTAAACCTGCGATACCTCCAAGCCCCTTGTAGATATCAGGCCCGACAATTTCCTGCGATTCTGAAAAATAATCACAGCCGGCCAAATCTTGCACTGATCACCGTTCCCGTGGTACGCTGTGGATTAACAAAGCATATCGGCTATTAATTCTGTAATTTCAGTTGGTAAGATGATCTCAATATATTACCAAATGGACATCCAATCCGAACCGCAGCTAATGCAACTAATTAATACACTACTTTGTGGTACATTTAAACCATCGAGCTGTGTATTATATTGACATCAATTTATAGCGTATTGTAATATTATTAAGTCCTACCTTCGATGACGCTCTTAGCGCAAAGTAAAATTTAATCTATTGCAAAATCAGGTGTTTTCTGAAGTTCTTTCCTTACGCTGAGCCTTTACGCTCCTCCTCCGCTGAAATAGGTATTGGTTTTCATGCAATAGGTAATAATGCCAGTCAAGTAGGGCGAAATAAAAATTATCTACAAACAAAAAGGAGGGGAAGAATGAAAAGATTGAGCATTTCATTATTGGTGCTTGTGTTAGGATTAGTCCTTCAAATTCCGGTTGTAAAAGCTGAGACATCCTACGATATAACAAACTGTTACTATGGGAAATTGACAAACCTCTATAATGAAGAAGAATTGAAAATTTTTACCACGGATGTGAGGGGCATCGCCCGTAGCAATAATGAAAATAAAGTTTTCGATAATTGCAGCTTTCATAGCGTGCAAATCATACAGAATTTAAATGGTCAAATGAAACGGTTTGGTCACACCAAATTCCTGGATCCAGATGGAGATTATTTTTTCGTAGAGGTCTCTGGTGGGAAGGATGCTGCTGTGAAGTTCCTATACGGCACCGGTAAATGGAAAGGCATCACTGGAACGGGAAAATTCGAGAGAATAGCGCGCGGTAAATCGATGGAACCGGACACCTTTCATGGCTGTGTCAGAAATACTGGAACGTTTGAATTACCAAAACAGGAATGAGCAAATTTAGGATAATTTTAACCTACATTTTCGGATAAAAAAGGCAGAATCGACTGATAGCTCGCCTTCTTTATTGACCTTTGATATGCATATTTCTCCAACTCATCACCACCGATGTTGAAAAGGCGAACTTTTCATTTTTAATATCATCACTCCCCTTTTCACTGATCCTTGAGTTTGGTCTTTTACCCAATAGTTTGAACTCGCAATCAGGTAGCTGTGAGAATTATTTTACACGTTCGCGCACTCCCCCGGCAATAGTGGCGGCGGGGATGCCGGGTTTGCCCAACCATATTGGTGCTTATCTATAATGGCGGCACGGCTCTGGAGTGGTGTGCCATTTGCGGTCATGACGGACAGACCCTAAGCGGCCGGTACGGTCAGATCCTCATCGATGACCGTCCCGGCTGGAATTACGCAAGCCTTGGGGCCGGGGTTGTGGATGCGCACCGTGCCCTTGATGACCACGTCTCGTTCAAAAGAGACATCACCTTTAACCGTGAGGGTTTCGCAGGCGATGAGACTGGGTGCGCCGTCGGCAAAGCGCCGTTCGAAATCGTCGATCCGTGTGTAGAAGGCGGGGTCCAGGCTGATCTGGATGCGCCCCAGGCGGCGAGCGGGATTGGGCACCAGGCTGCCGTTGGATTGAAAGATGAAACAGTCGGAACGCAGGGCCAGCAGATCGGCACATTTTTTGACCGGCCGAAAGCGGGTGACCGGGACCGCTACGGCCGTGGCCCCTTCGAAAAGGGAAATGGCCGCACCCATGGCGGTTTCGACCTGGTAGACGGCGGGGCTGTGGGCATTGCGGGGGTCCAGGGTTTTGGGGTTGAGAATCATCGGCAAATGGATCACGCGGCCGTCCCGGACCAGTTCGTGAAGGGCCTGAAGGTCGATCCACAGGGAGTTGACGTTAAAATAGCGGTAGGTCCCAATGTCCTGAAAGGCGGCCAGGTCGGTTTCCGGGCACTGGGCGATCTCCCTTAGCATGAGGCGACCGGTGTTGGCATGTCGGGCGAGGTGCCCGCCCTTCATGTCGGTGGGGGTTCGCTGGGCCACCTCCATCATGAACGGGACGCGATGGGTGCTGAAATAGCCCAGCAACGCCGGGTCCAGCGTGGCCCCCAGGTTGTCGCAATTGACGATAAAGGCGTATCGCAGGCCTTCATTCAAAAGGTCGGACAGAAGACCCGATGTGGCCAGCGCCGCGTAGATCTCACCGTGTCCGGGAGGATTCCATTCCAGCTCGGGATTTTCCGGCCACCGCGCCGGGGAAAAATCCTCGCGCAGGATTTTGGGAAATTTGTGTTGCAAAAAAAACCGCGGCAGCGTCTGCGGGGCCAGGGCTCGAACGGCGGCGCGGGTCTGCGCATCGGTCGTGAAGCTGTTCATAAAGGCCAGGCCAACGCCGCTGGTCTCGGCCTGTTCGATGATGATCTGTAAAAAGGTTTTGTTGTCCTTGACCTTGAGCAGACTTTTGGGACCGGTCAATCCCATACTGGTCCCCAGGCCGCCGTTGAGCACGATTTGCACCGCCTGGCCCAGGACGGCCCGGCCGGCCGGGATGTAGCTGTCCAGGGCGGCGGCGGCGGCGATTTCCGTGCTCGCCACCGGTCGGATCTCGTCGTCTGGGATCATGCCCGTGGCCCCCGAAACCACCTGGTCGTAGTAATAGGCGAACGTATCGAGGACCACCCGAGGCAAGTCCGCCTGCCTCATTTTATTCATGAAGGTTGACAAATGAGTCATGCTTCGCCTTTCGACCACGGTTCGGCCAGGTTTGCTGAAAGGGTTCCCAAACGCGTCAGGCAACCGGCTCGATCCACCCTTGCGGGTCTGGGGCGTTGCCGTACTGGATGTCCTGGATGGCCTGGAAAAACTTGTGGGCCAGGGGGCCGACCTGCCCGTCGCCCACGGTGATGAGCGTCTCTTCGTATTTGAGTTCTCCCACCGGCGAGATGACGGCCGCGGTGCCGGACCCGAAGATCTCCTTGAGATGGCCCGACGCGTGGGCGTTGACGACTTCGTCGATGCTGATTTTTCGTTCCGAGACCTTCAGCCCCCAGGAACGGCCCAGCGCCAGCACCGAGGCGCGGGTGATACCGGGCAAAATACTGCCCGACAGCATGGGGGTGATCAATTCGTCGTCGATGACAAAGAAGATGTTCATGGCGCCCACCTCTTCCACGTACTTCTGTTCGACGCCGTCCAGCCACAGCACTTGCGTGTACCCGGCGTTGTGGGCTTCGCTGCCGGCCAGCAGGCTGGCGGCGTAATTGCCCAGAGTTTTGGTGTCGCCCACACCACCGCGCACGGCACGCACGTGGTCCCGGGTGACCATGATTTTGACGGGATTGAACCCTTCTGCGTAGTAGGCCCCCACCGGGCACAGGATGATGAAAAAGCGATAGGTGAAAGAGGCCCGGACGCCCAGAAAGGGGTCGGTGGCAATGATGGTGGGACGAATGTACAGCGAGGTTCCCGGCGCGCGGGGCACCCACTTGTTTTCAACCGTGATCAGCTGTTTGAGCGCATCCAGGGCAAACGCTTCATCGATTTCGGGGATACAGAGCTTGCGGTTGGAGAAGTTGAGGCGCTTGAAGTTCTCCTGGGGCCGAAACAGCTGGATGCCCCCTTGTTTATTGCGGTAGGCTTTCAGGCCTTCGAACACACCCTGGCCGTAGTGCAAGACCATCGTGGAGGGTTCCATCACCAGGGGTGCGTAGGGTTCGATACGGGGACGGTGCCATCCCTTTTCAACACGGTAGTCCATGTTGAACATGTGGTCGGTGAAGATGGTGCCGAAACCCAGTTTGTTTTCATCCGGCTTGGCTTTCAAGCGGTCGGCTTTGGTGATGGTTACTTGCATGGTGGATCCTCCTCGGTAGGTGATGCGATCTCGATCCGGCCTGCGCCTCTAGGGCTCCGGAAATTATTAAATCCATTTGGGATAATTCAACGGCAGAATAAATCAACTCGTAATAGGTACACCTATTTTTTCTGTGAGTCAACGCTCGCGCACCTTGTGAACGATTCGGTGGGGCGGGGTTTTCCAGGTGGCCATCACGACCGCGGACCGCCTCACCTGCCGGCGGTCCGCGGCAAACTCGGCCATGGCGAGCGGTTCAAGCCTGTTGCATTCTTGAAATGGCTTTGGTTTAAGGGAGACAGGATGAATTTGGTGCGAAATCGCAACACCGTGATGTGTTGCCGCGCGAAGTAAACGCTCGTCTACGCTGCCAGTTTCACAACGGTGTGATGCAGATGCAAAGACCCCTATCCCGCCCCGTCGTCATCGCCCATCGCGGCTGCAGCGCGACACACCCGGAAAACACCCTGGCCGCCTTCAAGGCGGCCATCGCCGCCGGGGCCCATATGATCGAACTGGATGTGAACCTGTCCGCGGATCACCGGTTGGTGGTCATTCACGACCGCACCGTGGACCGGACCACCAATGGTCGCGGGGCGGTCCGCGCCTTGACCATGGCGCAGCTGGCGCGGCTGGATGCCGGCAGTTGGTTCGACGCTCGATTCCAGACCGAACGCATACCCACCTTGGCCCAGGTGCTCGAAATCGTCAGCGGCCGCCTGATGGTCAACATCGAAATCAAGCCCGAGGCCGTTGAAGGGCATGGGTCGGCCGATTCCGTGGAGCGACAGGTCCTCGATCTGGTGCATGCCATGGCCATGGACGACGCCATCCTGATTTCCAGCTTCGAGTGGCGCGTTTTGGAAAAAATTCGCCGTCTGGATTCACAGATCGCTTTAGGCCTGCTTGTCGCCAACCCGGCCGACCAGACTGCAATCGACTGGTATCGGCGAATCGACGGGTTTTCCTGGCATCCGGACGGCCGGCGGCTGACGCGCGCACAGGTTGACGCCTGGCATGACGTGGGGGCCTGTGTGTTTCCCTATCAGGTGGTGAGCCGGACGGCGCTGCAGCGGCTGCTGGCAATGGGGGTGGACGGCGTGTTCGTCGACGACCCGGGCTGGTTGTCTTAACTATTTTCTGAACCCATACCAAGGAGCGTTTGCCATGGCACCAGCGGTGCTGTTTGAGGTTGAAAATCAGATTGCGGTGATCACGCTCAACCGTCCCGAGCGGCGCAACGCCATCAACCAGGACCTGCTCGTGCGGCTGTACGATGCCATGGACGAGGCGGCTGCGGCAAACCACGTCCGGGTGGCCATCGTCACCGGCAACGGGCCGTCGTTTTGCGCCGGTCTCGATCTGGACGCCATCGGGCGCGAGAACCTTTTCGATCCGCGTGGCGACGGCAGGGACCTTCCGGATGTCTTCCGCGCCTGCAAAAAGCCCATCATTGCCGCGGTCAACGGCCACGCCATCACCGGTGGCTTTGAGCTGGCCTTGAACTGCGATTTTATCATTGCCGCCGAAAATGCGCAGTTTTCCGACACGCATGCCCGTGTGGGCATCCACCCCGGCTGGGGCATGACCCAACTGCTTCAGCAGACTGTCGGCCAACGCCGGGCCAAGCAGATTTCGTTCTCCTGCCAGCCCATCTTCGCCCACACCGCCATGGCGTGGGGGCTGGTCAACGAGGTGGTGCCGCGCGAGCACCTGCTGGATCGCGCCAGGGCGATTTCCGCCCAGATCGTGCAGACCGATCCCCAACTGCTGGAGGCCATCAAAACGCTCATCGAAAACCGCAACCGCACGCCCTTGGAGCAGGCCTTCGACACGGAACGAAGCGGATTCAGGCGGTTTCTGCGCGACCAGCTCGGCAAATTCAAGCGGTCGCCACAGGAGTAGTCATGGGACGTTATCTCATGTTGGATGTCGGTGCCGGAACACTGGATATTCTTTACTACGATACCGACCACGACCTGCACTACAAGGCCGTGGTGCGCGCTCCGGTGCGGGTGCTGACCGACACCGTGCGCCGGACCCGCGGGAACCTGGTGGTGACCGGCGGGGAGATGGGTGGCGGGCCGGTTTCCCAGGCGCTGATCGATCGGGCCGCCAGGGCCGAGGTGGTGATGTCGGCCGATGCCGCCGCCACGATTCATCACGACCCGCGGCGCGTGACCGGTCAGGGCATTGGTGTGGTGTCGGCCGCCGAGGCCCAAGCGTTGAAACAGGATTCGACATTCAGCCATGTCCGCCTCGGCGACATTCAACCCGATCGGCTGAAGCGCTTGATCCAGGGGTTCGCCGTGCCCTTCGAATTCGACGCCGTGGCCGTCTGCGCGCAGGATCACGGTGCGGCACCGCCGGGAGTTTCTCATCTGGATTTCCGGCACCGTATCTTTTCGGCGGCCCTGGATCGCAATCCGAGGCCCCAGGCCCTGCTCTATCGATCCGACCGGATTCCGCCCGCAATGAACCGGCTGACGACCATCGCCCGGGATGCACGGGCCCTGCCGGCCGACCGGGTTTACGTCATGGATTCGGGCATGGCCGCCATCCTGGGCGCCTCTATGGACGTGCAGGCCGATGGCAAGAAGCGAGTTCTCGTTTTGGATATCGCGACCTCCCACACTGTGGGGGCGGCCATGGCGGAAGGCCGCCTGTGCGGTTTCTTCGAATACCACACCAAAGACATTACCGCGGCCCGGCTGGACCAGCTGCTCGAGGATCTGCCCGACGGCAAGCTGTCCCATCGGCGGATCCTGGCTGACGGCGGCCACGGGGCCTACTGCCGGGATGCCTACGGTTACGACAAGGTCGAGTTGATTCTGGCGACCGGCCCGCGACGCCGGTTGGTGACGCCGGCCGCGCTGCCGATAACCTTCGGCGCTCCCTGGGGCGACAACATGATGACCGGGACCGTGGGACTGCTGGAAGCACTGCGGCAGCCTGAAGGGCTGGCGCCCATCGCCTTCATCTGAAACCGACGCACCCCCCGGGATTGCAAGGCGGGGAGTGACGCAGGAGGTTAAGCGATGCCGGATCAAGACAATACGGCCGCCATTGCGGCCCACATCCAAAACGACGCCTTTGCACGCCTGTTGGGCGCCGAGGTGGAAATTTTGGCACCGGGGCGCAGCCGGGTGTCGCTGACCGTAACCGACCGGATGACCAATTTTCACGGCATGACCCACGGTGGGGTGATTTTTGCCTTGGGCGACATGGCCTTTGCCGCGGCCGGCAACTCCCGAGGACAGGTGGCGGTGGCCCTGAATGTGAGCATTTGTTTTCTCAACCCGTCCAAGGTGGGCGATCGGTTGGTGGCCGAAGCCAGGGAGTGCCACCTGGGCGGTCGAACCGGGCTGTACGAGATTACGGTGGTCGAAGCCGCGAGCGGCACGCTCATCGCCCGCAGTCAGGATCTGGTGTACCGGAAAAAGGCGTGGTTTGTCGAACCGTGAAGGGTTCCAGGTTGACACGCGGATGCCGGCGGCAGAGGGTCAGCGGTTGTGATTGCTGCTGGCTCCGCGGCGGCGCCGATTCTGTGGCCAGCACTGGCCTAAGGCCTTAAAAAAAGGCGGCGCTTCAAGATGGTATCGAAACGCCGCCCTCGTATTTGCTGGGATCAGGCAAGGTCGAAGCGGTCAAGGTTCATGACCTTGTTCCAGGCCGCTACAAAGTCGTGCAGGAACTTCTCCTGGGAGTCCTCACACCCATAGACTTCCGCGATAGCCCGGAGCTGTGAGTTCGAACCGAAGATGAGGTCGACCCGGGTGCCGGTCCACTTGCGTTCGCCGCTTGCGCGATCACGACCTTCGAACAGGTCTTCGTCTTCCGAGGTCGCCTTCCACACCGTGCCCATGTCGAGCAGGTTCACGAAAAAGTCGTTGGTGAGCGTCTCGGGCCGTTTGGTGAAGACCCCGTGCGGGGACTGTTCGAAATTGGCATTCAGGACGCGCATGCCGCCGATGAGAACGGTCATCTCAGGAGCGGTCAGCGTCAACAGTTGGGCACGATCAACCAGAAGCGCCTCCGCCGATACGGCGTATTTGGCCTTCTGGTAGTTGCGGAACCCATCTGCTTTTGGTTCGAGTACGGTGAACGACACCGCGTCGGTTTGCTCCTCGGATGCATCCGACCGTCCCGGCGTGAAGGGAACGGTAACATCGTGACCGGCACGCTTGGCCGCTTGCTCGACGCCTGCGCATCCACCCAGAACAATCAAGTCGGCCAGCGAAACCCGCTTGCCACCGGACTGTGCGCCGTTGAAGTCCCTTTGGATTCCCTCAAGGGTCTGCAGCACAGCCCTTAGCTGTGCCGGCTGATTGACTGCCCAATCCTTTTGCGGTGCAAGGCGAATTCTGGCCCCGTTGGCGCCGCCGCGCATGTCGGAGCCGCGGAACGTGGACGCCGACGCCCACGCCGTCGAGACCAGTTGAGAGACAGACAGATCCGAGGCAAGAATTTTGCCTTTGAGGTCTGCGATGTCCGGAGCTGCGATCAGTTCATGATCGACGGTGGGAACGGGGTCTTGCCAGATCAGCTCCTCGGCCGGGACCTCTGCACCGAGATAGCGCGCGCGGGGGCCCATGTCGCGGTGGGTCAGCTTGAACCACGCCCGGGCAAACGCGTCTGCGAATTGCTCGGGGTTCGCCAGATAGCGCCGTGCGATCGGTTCGTAAATGGGGTCGAACCTCAGCGAGAGATCCGCCGTGGTCATCATCGGCCGGTGCTTCTTCGACGGGTCGTGCGCGTCGACCACCATGTCCGCTTCGTCCACGTCCTTGGCCAGCCACTGATTTGCGCCGGCCGGGCTCTTGACCAACTCCCACTCGTATTTAAACAGCACGTTGAGATAGCCCATGTCCCATTGGGTCGGGTTCGGTTTCCAGGCGCCTTCGATGCCGCTGCTGATCGTATCGCCGCCTTTGCCGCTGCCGAAGCTGCTCTTCCAGCCCAGGCCCTGCGCTTCGATGCCGGCGCCCTCTGGCTCTGGACCCACATGCGCCGCATCGCCCGCGCCGTGGCACTTTCCAAAGGTGTGCCCGCCGGCAACGAGCGCGACGGTCTCTTCGTCGTTCATGGCCATACGCGCGAAGGTCTCGCGGACGTCGCGGCCCGACGCCACGGGGTCCGGGTTGCCGTCCGGGCCTTCCGGGTTAACGTAGATCAGGCCCATCTGAACGGCCGCCAGGGGGTTTTCCAGATCCCTGTCGCCGCTGTAACGGCTGTTGGGCTTGTCGCTCGTCGCCAGCCACTCCTCTTCGGCACCCCAGTAGATGTCCTCTTCCGGCTCCCAGATATCCTCGCGCCCACCGCCGAAGCCGAAGGTCTTGAATCCCATCGACTCAAGGGCGCAGTTGCCGGCCAGGATCATGAGATCCGCCCAGGAGATCTTCTGGCCATATTTCTGTTTGATCGGCCACAGCAGCCGCCGCGCCTTGTCGAGGTTCACGTTGTCGGGCCAGCTGTTGAGGGGCGCCAAGCGCTGGTTTCCGGACCCCCCGCCGCCGCGCCCGTCGCCCATGCGGTAGGTGCCCGCGCTGTGCCAGGCCATCCGGATGAAAAGTCCCCCGTAGTGGCCGTAGTCGGCCGGCCACCACTCCTGGGAGTCGGTCATTAAGGCATAGAGGTCCTTCTTGATAGCCGCCAGATCGAGTTTTTTGAATTCATCGGCGTAGTCGAACGCCTCACCCATCGGATTGCCCATGGCCGAGTGCTGATGGAGAATCTTGAGATTCAACTGCTTGGGCCACCAGTCCCGGTTGGACCTTGCACTACCGGCAAGGGGTTTGCTTGTCCTGCCCGTTACCGGGCACTTGCTCTCTTCACTCATAAGGCACCTCCTTTTGTTATTTGAAGGTATGGACCGGGTTCTTTGGATATCGTGCTTAGGCACGCACCCGTCTGGCCAACTTTAATAGGAACCCAATATTCTTTGGTAACCGTTATCGATAGGTGGCCATAAAATATGTCAGCCATTCCCGCCCATGCAATGGCTGCATATACCGAAAAAGTCCAAGCGATGATTCAGAATTTTAAAATCAGTCACTGATGCGACCTCATTTTTGATTTCATCCAGGCTGTCGATGTTTGGATCGACAATTTTCTTGCACTTGACACAGATGACATGTGGATGGGGGGTCGGCGTGTTGCCATCATATCGGTTGCTCCCATCCGGGAACCCTAACTCAAGAACTTCACCGATCGACTTGATCAATACGATATTTCGGTATACCGTGGCCAGACTCATTGTCGGAAAATCTCTTTTTATCCGATCATAGATGTCCTCCACACTTGGGTGGCCTTGACTTTTGGCAAGAATTTTGACGATGGCCAGTCGTTGAGGCGTTATCTTGTGACCATTGTCCCTTAACTTTTGGATGATCGTTTTGAACCTTTTGCGATGGTCGGCCAATTGGCGCCTCTTTTATCTTAAATGGTAATGGTTTTCAATTAACATCTATTTGCATTTTGGTCAACCCCGATTTCAATTGGGGTACGGTAGCAGCCGGAAACGTTCCAATCGAGGCAAGAAGACGGCGTGGTGCGGCACCCCTTAACACTGCTCAGGCGTCCGGAACAAACCCTTTTTTCAGCAGCCTGTTGATCTCTTCCGGGTAGGCCATGCACAAGGTCTCGTTAAACAGGTTGCGCAGGGCCCCGATGTCCGGCGTGCCCAGCTGCTGGTTGAAGAACGTGCGCGGTGAAAAGAGCAGATGGAAACGGAAGTGCTCATCCTCTTGCGCGGCGGTGAAAAAGTTCATGTTGAAGCTGTATATGCCCAGCGCGTCATATTCGGCCATCAGCTTGGCCAGACCGGCGGCCAGGTCGGTCTGGTCCTCTGGGGTGAGGTCGAGTGTGCAGCGGGCCGCTTCGACGACGGCTATTACATCGCCGGCAACACCCATGGGAGCGAATGCGGTCAGCCAGTGGGTGCGTCCGATTCGACCCAGGTAGCGCTCGCCGGTATCCCTTTCCACGGCGACGAGGTCGTCCCAATAGGACGATCCATGGCGATTCCGGTACTCCCGAGAGGCGTCGATCTCATGGCGCATGAGGTTGGGCGCCGAGGAAGTGGAAAAGACCTGCAGATGGGGGTGAATCAGCGAGCTGCCCGCCGGCGGCATATAGTTCCAGTTGACGATGTGGTAGACGGATTCAGGATGACCGGTGGCAGCGATGCGTCGGAAGAAGTCGGTGACGAAACTGAAGGCGGCCGCCATGTGGTCCACGCTGAAGTCCGTCATGGGAATGTAGTGCCGGGAGCCGAAAGTGGCCACGGCCCCGATGCTGTCGTAGGGCGCGATGTTGGGAAAGATCACCATGTCGTCCCGCTGCAAACGGCCCTCGGGAATCAGTTCGGCAGGAAAGCACGGCGTCACGGTGAGCACCTTGTCCTCGCAGAACGGGCACCAGGCATCGGTTCCCGAAACCAGGGCGTCGAAGTCTGGCTTTGACCATTTGAGCGCCATGAAATGGCAAATCCGTGCCGTTCTACCCGTGAGGGGGTCTACGCGGATTTCACTAGGAATCCGTTGACGGGCCATATCCTTTTGCGGATTCAACATGACGGTTTCTTTTTTGATGGATTCGAATCGCATGGGTGCTCCTTTGGGTAGCAAAGACGGAGAGGGTGCTCGGGTGAACCAAGCGCACGATAAATTTACAGCGCGCCGGGGCAGGCCGGTGCCGCCAACGCGGATTCATTCGAATTTTGCTTTCCATCGTTTCATTTTTTCGGGCGGCCAGGCCACACAAAATGCCGGCCGACCCGTCATAACCATCTGCATACATGCATCGCCGCAGTCGGGGCTGCAATGCAAAATGTCGGCCTCCCGGCCGTCGCGGACCTTTTGCGGCCACTGCGGATCGGTCCAGAGCACGCGCGCCAGGCCGATCAGGTCGGTTTTTCCATCGCCGATGGCCTGGTCCGCCAGGGCGCCGGTCGCCAGGCGGCCGGCCGCGATAATCGGTACATCGACGTTGGCACGGATATCGGCGGCCAGATCGAGCATGTAGCCGGCCTGTTTGGATTTTTGCACAATGTCGGGCCGGGAGAAGGATTCATAGGTGCCACCCATGACGGAGATGTAGGCGATGCCGGCCTGGCTCAGGCTGCGGGCAAATTGCCGTGATTCTTCGATCTGCAAGCCGTCGGGAAGCCATTCGTCAGCCAAAAAGCGATAGCCCACCGGAAGGTCTCCCACGGCCGCTTGTACCCCAGCCAACACCTCAAGGGCAAATCGCTGGCGGTTTTTTAGGCTGCCGCCATACGCATCGCTGCGCCGGTTGGTCCGTGGCGAGAGAAATTGGGCCAGCAGGTAGCCGGTGCCGCCATGCAGCTCCACCAGGTCGAACCCGGCCGCTTTGGCCCTGCCGGCGGCGGTGGCGTAGTTGTCGACGATCCGGTCAATCGCGGTCTTTGTGAGAGCTGTGGGTGTTCTTCCAAAGGTGTCCACAGCAGACGGCGCCACCGGTTCCGATGTCGCGAAAGCGAAGCGGCCGGCATGGTTGATCTGCAGGCAGGCCAGCGTATCCTCCTGCTTGATGGTGGCGGCCAACGTTTTCAGGCCGTCAATGTGGTCATCGGTGTCGGCACGCAGGACCCGGTTTGAACCGCTGCCGACCGGATGGTCCACGGTCGAATTTTCGACAACGACCATGGCCACCCCGCTTTGGGCCATGAGCCGGTAATGCGCCAGCAGCATGTCGCTGATCGTACCACCCTTTCCGGCATAGCCCAGGTAGAGCGGCGCCATGGTGAGGCGGTTTTTCAAGGTCAGGCCGTCAATGGTAATCTCGGAAAATAGATTTTTATACATGGGGTGCTCGCTTTTATAGTGTGACGATACGGGCCGCCATGATGCACCACCCGTTTACGGTCGATGTCTTCGATTATGGCCGGGTTACCGACTGCATCCTCGATGGTCAGGTGTTGAATTGCAATATATCGTTACATCAATGAAATTGTTGATGGTGGTTCATCATCACCAAACATCAACGCGGGATTCCCTTTAATTCCATGCTTTCGAAGTACTGCAATCACATCATCCGAACTTAGTGGATCAGAATAATTTGGGCCATAAAGCGACGAAAACATGTTGGCCAGTCCTTGGAGCATCGTATGTTTTTGTTGAATACGAGTACTTTGTGCACGATCCGACATTACCAGCCAAACCGCTAACAGGTAAACGTCACCAGGAAAGTGGATTTTAATACCCTTGAACTTGCTGACATCGATAACTTCATCAAGGTCCTTACGCATGCATTCCACCGTATCGCCCATCAAATCAGGCAGAGGAAGTTAAGGGAAGTCGTAATCAAAGACCGGCATAAAAAACAAGCAAGGCGTTGGATTTATATGTTTCCACGGACCTCAAGCAGCTCGGCTTCGGCCAGGGCCCGCTTGCAGCAATCCGGGCAGTAGCTGTGTGAAAACTGGGTGTTGGCGTGTTCGCTGATATAAGCTTCCAGCTGGTGCCAGATGCCCTGTTCGTCACGAATTTTCTTGCATTGGGCGCAGATGGGCAAAAATGCATGCAGCAATTTAATTTCAGAAAGGGACTTGCGTAGTTTTGCGGCCGATTCTTTTTCGTGGTCAACGATTTGCCTTAGAGATGAAATCGACCATCCGATAGAACCCACCGCAACTTTTTCGAAACGGTTGCCACTCTTTTTCCTCAAAGCTCCGCCACCGCCGGTGCATCAAGTAGCGTATGGAACTTTAAAAAGGCATATCATCATCATCCGGATCCAGAGACATCATTTCGCTCGCCAGATCCAAAAACACGCCCAGGGAGTCGCATAAATTCTTAACAATGCGGCTGTAAGCCTCTTTTTCGCCGAGGTCCTTCGCCTTTGACATGGCTTTCAAGGCAACCGTCAATTCTTTTGTCAATCCATCCATTATTTTATCAGGTTCCATTGATCCTCCGTTCCTGCAAGTCTATGCTGGCGGCTTGGTTGCGGGCCTGCATGGCAAGTTCGGTGGTCACGGGCCGCTTGCCAAGCGGGGCGAACGAAACAGCAGCGAGTTTGAAGTGAGCAAGCCCAAAGGGAATGCCAATGATCGTCAGACAGTAGGATATTCCAGAAAGTGCATGTGAGATCGCCAGCCAGAAGCCGGCCAGCACCACCCAGAGAAAGTTCGCCAGGCCGGTGCCCAAGATGCGTTCCTCACCGAGGAGCCGTGCGTCGACAAGCTCCCTGCCGAAAGGAAATGCAGCAAATCCCGAGATTCGAAATGCCGCCATTGCGAAGGGCAGTCCGACAATGGTGATGGCAAGCAGGAGTCCAAAGAAGACCCACAGAAGCCAGGCGAGGATTCCCCCGCCGAGTATGAACCAGAGCAGGTTGCCGACAAATGCCATGTTTACTCTCTTCGGTGCTGCCTGCGGCCCCTCCATGTCCGACGCGGCTGATGCTTGTGCCGGATCACAAACGGTAACGGCCAGGATGCCACAAGCCGCGGTTGTCAGGCGTGAATAACCACTATGCGATGAACCCGCCGTTGACGCAGATATTCTGCCCGCTGATCCAGCCGGCGGTATTGCCCACCAGCAGGGCCACGGCATCGGCGATGTCCGCCGGTGTGCCGATGCGTCCCAAGGCGGTACTGCGGGCAAAGCCGTCGATCTGTTCCCGGGTCTTGCCCTTCCGGAACAGCGCCGTGTCCGTGGGGCCCGGTGAAACGGCATTGACGGTGATGCCCCTGGGGCCCAGTTCTTTGGCCAGGACCCGTGTGATCTGATCGACGGCGCCCTTGGTGGCGGCATAGGCGCCGTAATCGGGCAGCAAGGCCCGCGTGACCGACGAGGAGATGTTGACGATGCGCCCGCCGTCGGCCATGTGCCTGGCCGCCAACTGGCAGGCAAAGAAAACCCCTTTGACATTGGCGGCGAAAATGTCGTCGAATTCGGTTTCACTGATCGATGCAATCGGTTTGAACAGCCGCACGCCGGCGTTGTTGACCAGAATGTCGATCTGGCCGAACATGGCCATGGTTCGGTCGAACAGCGTCTGGATCTGCCCGACCCGTCGCATGTCGGCTTTGACGGCCAGGGCTTTTCCGCCGCTGCCTTCGATTGCCGCCACCGTGGCGGCCGCCGCGTTGTCATCCCGGCAATAATTGACTGCCACCGCCGCGCCCATGTTGCCCAGTTTGAGCGCAATGGCCTTGCCGATCCCGCGCGAGGCGCCGGTGACGATGGCGGTTTTTCCATTCAGTTCATTGCTCATGGGAACTCTTGATTCACGGTGACGGCGGCATCTGGTCAGGGTTTCGGTTGCGGCATCAAAGAGATCGACCGGGTGTCGAGAAATCCGGATTCGAAAAGATGATCGGCCTGGTCGTCGACGATGCGCGAGAGGGCGCGGTACCGGTCCATCAGCGTGTGGGCATAAGGGGTCAGCGTGGACCCGCCGCCGGCACTGCCGCCCTGGCTTTTTGCCAGCAGGGGTTTGCCCAGAGCCTCTTCGGTGACCTTGATTTTACCCCAGACGGCCCGGTAGCTCATTTTGAGATCCTTGGCAGCGGCATTCAAAGAGCCGCACTTTTCAATCGCGGTTAAACTCCGCATGCGGCCCAGGCCGAAAATGATCCGGCCTTTGCGATCTTCGAGCCACACTGTTGATTTTACGCGGATATCTTTGCGTTGCGCGGTCATCTTACGCCCGTTCATCCCGGTCGACGACATTGACACCAAGATAGCAGCCGCAAAATCCGGTAGCAAGGGAAAAGCGTTCGGCGTCTACCGGTGGTGCGTCGTGTCTGGATGCCCTTCGTGGTTGCCGATCGGATCCAGGACGATCGGATCCAGGAAAAGGCCGCAAGGGCAAGCAACCGTCGTTCAACAGCCGGGTTTGCCCATGGGGCAGGCCGGATAGCGGTAGACGCGGCAGTTCAGACACAATCCCCCCACGGCAAAGCGGGCCAGATCCCGTTCGTTCAACCGTTCGCCGGCCAACAGCCGGGGCAGCACCAGGTCAAAAATCGTGATCTTATGGTAGAGCCCACAGGCCGGGATACCCACGATGGGTATCGCCTGCTTGTAGGCCAGCTGGAACATGGCTCCCGGCAGCACGGCCGCGCCGTAGTACAGCGTGTCCACCCCGGCCAGCCGGATGCCGTGACGGGTCACGTCATCGGGATCGACCGACATGCCGCCGGTGGTGATGATCATGTCCGTTGACCACCAGGCGGATGTTCTTGCGGTGGTAAGCCATGACGCTGAAAAGGGGGCCACGTGTTGTGGCCAGGGCCGTGGCTAGGTCCACCACGGCATCGTCTTCGTGTACCTGGTCGCTGTCCAGCTCGAGAATGTACAGGTGCCGCTTGCCCAGTCGCATGAGTCGGCAGACATCCTGCTCCCGGACCTTGTGGCATCGTCGAAAAGCGGGGCCTTTGAACGCGCCCGGGCGGATCTCGGTGATGTCATGCGCCAGGCGCGTGCCGACGGCTTCTTCAATGTTGATCTTGGTCATGCCGCTGGTGCAGGGGCGGGCCTGGCGGGACTGACACATGCGCAGCATCCTCTGTGGTTGTCGTTTAGGCGGTCTTCATGTGGGCACCGGCTTCCAGGGGCCGATAGTCGGTGCCGTAGGCGCAGGGGCGGCAAAGGATCCGGTCACCCATCAGGACTTCCTTTTTGTCGCGAACCATGGCCCTGCAAGCGGTACAGCGAATCTTGAAGCGCGAGGGTCCGGGAATGTCGTGCACAGGCACATCCACCCGGACAGGTGTGACGGTGAACAAAGCGTCGTCGTTCATGTCGATGTAGGCATCTATCTGCTCCCGCCGGAAATCGTCGATGTCCGGGGCGTAGGTATGCGCCAACTCCCGGGAGGACTCGGTTGAAACGATGCGAACGGTGCTGCTGCTTTCCAGGTTGACGAAGGTGGCGGCCATGATGCCGTTGTCCACGAACTTGAGCGAACGCCCACCACCTGGCCGGCGCACAGGTGGCCGTGGGCCTCGGCGGATCCTTCCAGCAGGGTGTTGAAATCTTTCATGATGTCCTTTTTCCGAACGATGTTAATCTAAACATAACCTTAGGAAAAAAAAGGCCCTTGTGGTGCACACGCGGGCAGTTCAGATGAACCTGAACGGGCGTCATCATATTTTAGATTCGCATCTGAACTCAACCCTAAAAGACCAAGAGTGCTTAATGGCGGGCATTGACAGCCCTATGGCGTTTTGCGACAGTACGCGACGGCGGTGATGACAGGTCATTTATATCCGAATTGACATAACGAAGCCGGTGCGGTGTTTCGGCATGGAATGAATCGGTGGTTATCGGTTCTGGCAACCATAAAGGGGAGGTTGGATTATGGCATCCAGAAAGTCAACCTTCAGTGTTTGCGGCATGTGTACGGTCAGGTGCCCGATTGAAGTCGAAACGGAAGACGGCGCCATTCGGTTTGCCCAGGGCAACACGGTCAACAATACCCTGCTGTTCGAGCAGGTTTCGGAGAACACCCTGTGGATCAACACCCGGGCCGGCGCTGACCTGGGGGTGTCCGACGGTGACATTGTGGAAGTCCGCCGGAACGGTCAAAGCGGCCGGATGCCGGCCAAACTGACCGACCTGAATCATCCCGAGGCTGTGTTCATGCTGCATGGATTCGGCCATCGCCCGTCGGTTGAGAGCCGGGCTTTTGGGAAGGGCGTCGCCGATCATGAACTGATGTGTGGTGGTTTGGACCGGTGGGACAAAGGCGGGGGCGCCATGGCCATGCAGGAGCACTTTGTCTCGATCTCGAGGTGCTATGGCAAAACATTGTGCGGCAGGTTAACCGCCTGAACGCAATAGCCCTGTGGTCCTCTAGTGACGATGGTCAGGGTGCCATAGGTCTGTCCGATGCGAAAGAGATGCTTCAGGGGAATTTCCAGCAGGCGGCAAAGCAGCACGCGAATGACTCCGGCGTGGGTAACGATCAGCGTTTGCCCATGCTGCCGTCGGGTTGCGGCTTCGAATGCCGGCCACACGCGTTTTTGCAAGTCGCGAAACGACTCCCCTGCGGGGGGGCGGTAGTCTGCGATTTGTTCGCCGCGCTGCCGGTAGGCCTGGGGATATCGGCTTTTGATGATTTGCACGCATTGCCCCTCCCAGGATCCCAGGTTGATTTCCCGCAAGGCCGGCAGGGCCTGAAGCCGAAGGTCGCAGTGCTCGGCGATGATCCGGGCCGTTTCCAGGCAGCGGGTTAGCGTGCTGCAAAAGATGGCGTCCAGATCGCTGTCCGCAAAATGTTTCCCCCAGGCACGCGCCTGCTGACGGCCATCGTCGCTGAGGGCCACGTCGTGCCAGCCGACATACCGCTTTTCATTTTCAGGGAGATCGACGACGCCGTGGCGCAGTAGGTAAAAGGTCGCATGGTTTGGCGGGAGCTGGCGCTGGGACGACGGTGGCAGGCTCATCGGGTGTTACCGTCGGGCCTGTCGGACTTCTCGAGCAAGGCGTCCAGGGGACGGCCGACGATCCGTTCTATTTTTGCCTGGATGCACTGTGCGTTCTCTTTTTTGCGTCCAATCGCCATGGCCGCCTGAGGGTCGCGGCCGTATGTTCTCATTTTGCGGCCAAAGCGTTGCTCCAGCGTGGCGCAGCGATCACCGATCACGAGTTTATCGGCCAGAAAGACAATCTGGGTTTCGTCAAGGGGCGCGTCGGCGTTTACGGTCAGGTCCATGTGAGCGGCGACGATGGGCGCCAGACGGCTGAACCCGTGAAATTCAAGCAAGCGTGCCCCGGCGGCGGCATGGTTCCGCTCCATCCGCGCGACATCGTGCAGCAGGGCCGCCGTGCCGGTCAATTCGACATCGATCTCCACCCCGACGGCGTGCAGGGTCGCGGACAGCTGTCGGGCCACCGCGGCCACGGCCCAACAGTGTGCGGTCGTGGCGGCGGGCAGGTGCTGAAAACGGTCCATCAGCACCCGGCACTCTTCAGCCGAGGGCAGCCCTTCGTGGTCCTGCCGGGCCAGCATGCGGCGGTAATCCTCAGGCGTGTCGAGGTCCATCATGACGGCTTCATCGGCAACGGCCAGTTCGAGGCTGTCGATGCCGCCCTGTTCCAAGAAGCCGCGCAATCCGCCGGCGCCGGCCCATTGTAAAATCCGGGGCGCCAGGTTGGACTGAATCAAGGGCGGGTGTCCGTGCTGGCCGTCGAAAGTGGGATAGACCACGGCAGTCGATGCGTCGTCGAAGGCACTGACCAGGCGGTTGATCGTCCGGGTACGCACCAGTGGGATATCCACCGGATGGACGAAAAAAGCACGGCAGTGCGATGGCAGGTTACGGATACCGGCCCGTACGGAGGAGAACATGCCGTCGTGAAAATCGGGATTCTCTATGCAGCGAACCTGCAGCGGCGCGACCGCTTTGCGAACCTCGCGGCCCCGCTGGCCCACGACCACTAGAATATCCTCAAGGCCGGCATCTTGAAACAGCCGCACGACCCGATCGACGACCACCCGCCCGCCCAGGGGTAACAGCGGTTTGAAGCGCCCCATGCGTTCGGAAAGCCCGGCAGCGAGAACGATAGCGGCGATGGAAGCCTCTTTTTTCATCTCGAAGACACCGACAGCGGCTTCCCGATCGTCGTTTCTCTCGACCGGCCAGTTGCACGAAACGAGCCGTGTTGCCCACCCATCAAGACTGAAGTCCCGCTCTGACGAAGATCAATTCGGCCAGAATGCTCACGGCGATCTCCTCCGGTGTTTCGGCACCGATGGACAGGCCGATGGGAGAATGGACCCGGTCAATCTCCATCTGGGAAACGCCCTCTTGCAGGAGGGCCGTGTAAATGGCATCTCTTTTTTTACGGCTGCCGATCATGCCGATGTAGCCGGCGTCGGTTTTCAGGGCCTGGGCCAAGACGGTTTTATCGTGCAGATGGCCGCGCGTCAAAATGAGAACGAAGTCCAGCCTGCCGAGGGCCAGGCCGGCGAAGGCCTGGGCGAAGCTATTCAGGACCCGGATCTGGTGGGCGTCGGGAAAGCGTTCCGGGTTGGCGTATTCCCGGCGATCGTCGCAGACAAAGATCCTGAATCCCACCATGGCGGCCACGGCGGCCGTGGACTGGGCCACGTGACCGGCCCCGAAGAGATAGGCGCTGCAGACGCACTGGGTCGGCTCCACCACGACGAAAGCGCCGTCGAGATGCATGGATCGAATAGCAGATGCGCCAGCGGCAGCCGTCAGCACCTGTTCCCGGTCCGCTTCGGAGAGCGGCACATCGCCGACCACTCGGCCATCGTCCGTTGCCAGGCCGTGGGAAAGCCCCTTGATTTTCCCCTCGGACCCCAGGACGATGGTCAACAAAGCCCCTTTTTGACCGGCGTCGACCATCTGCCGCCATCGGTCGAAGACCATCCGATTCGTTTTTGTGGGTGGCACGCAATCCAACAGCACGTCGGCCCTCCCGCCGCAGATCATGTCCATGGTGTCGACGGTCGCGTGGTTCAGGTCAAACGGAAGGATTGCCGATTGTCCGAGCGGGATCAGTTCCGCGGCTTTTGACATGGCTCCGGCTTCCAGCAACCCCCCACCGATGGTGCCGATACCCTTTCCATCGGCCGTGACGACCATCTTGCTGCCGGACGAGCGCGGGGTGGAGCCGGCGTGGCTGACGATGGTGGCCAGGACAAACGGCTCCCCTCTTTCCAGCAATTCACAGACCGCTTGTGCAATCATCTTCATGGCTGTTTTTCCTTTTGCGCTGATCTTGAATTCGGCGTTTGCCCGATGAAGAAAAAGGGCCCTCCCGGTTCTAACGTACTTCGTGGAAAATCGGACATGATTCGTTCATCCGACTGAAGCGTACGTTGGCCTTGAATAGATGGGGACAATCGGGTTTCCACTGGGTGTCAGCCATAACACCAGAATAGGAAAACCTCATGTCCACCGGTCTTTTGTACCATGGATTCGGTCTTCGTGGCTATCGTTACCTGCGCGCTGAAACCGGAAAGGCAGAGCCCGGGGCGGCTCTGCCTTTTGTGGAACGGCTACGGTTGGATCGGCTGTCAGGCCGTTGCTTCGGCCAGCTCGGCGCGGGAAAAACTCTTGGGGACCCCCTCGTAGGGGGTGCGCTTCTTGAACTTCATCGTTTTGGGATCGCGCATGGACTTTAAAATGTCGATGCTCTCCTTGTAGCCCTTGTTGATCCGGCACAGCTCCATGGCCATGCCGACGATCTGGGCCACCGCCTGGACGAAATTGACGTCATCGAGACCGAACTCCCATGGTTCGGCCGTGTAGACCCGCATACATCCGATGATGCGCTCGCCGATGATGATCGGCACCGAGAGAATCGACGCGATGCCCTCTTTGATGGCGGCCTCGGGGTATTGAAGCCGCGGGTCGTCGTTGACATCGTAAATCGCCACCGGCTTGCCGTCTTCCAGCGATGATGAAATCGATTGCAGGGCGCTGACCGGGCCCTTGTCCATGTAGTCCTGGCTGAGCCCATAGCTGCCGGCCAGCGACAGCAGGCGGCTGTTCTTGTCGAACAGAAACAGGGCGCAACCCTTGACCTTCAGCGCGCTGGTGACCCCTTCCACCGAAACCAGGACGATCTCCTCGGGATCCCTGATCATGGAGATGGAACTGGTGATCCGGACCAAGCTCTCATAGTTGATAATCGGTTTTTGCATGGCGGTCTCCTATGGGTTGGATGGTTTGTGGACAACGGATCAAGGCCGGCCATCGCGTTGCCATGGCCCATCGGCCATGCTGTCATCAGGAGGCGGGTTGGCAGATAGCAGCGGTGCGTTACGGCAACAGCGATTCAGAAGAAGCGAACAACGCGGTGTGAGAATCTGCAGTGTGCGAGTGCCCGGGTTGCGGTCGGGCGCGAAACGTCAGCATTGATGATGGCTGGTAGAAAAATCATCTCACAGATGGCTGACCTTGGCAAGTGATAATCGCTGGTTTCCGGGAGTTCGATACCCTTACCGCTGTTGGTAGGCCCCTTCGACCATGAAGGCGGAGATGGCGACCTGGGGCAGCGTGGCGGCGGCCAGGTTGGTGCTGTATTTCAGCCAGGCCACGGTTGCGCGGTCTCGCCCCGGTGCCGCCCATCCGACCCGGAGTCCCGGCGAGAGCGTCTTGGAAAAAGAGGAGCTTTTCCAGGTACTGGAAGGCATCGAAGCAGATTGGGGATTCTACGGCGACGGTGTCGCCCGCCTGGCAGACCGCCTGATTAGACAAGGTCGGCGATCAGCCGATCCACCCGAGAATCTCTTCCCGCTTGGGGATCTTGCCAACCGACTTCACCTCACCGTCGACCACGACCGCCGGGGTACCGAATACCCCATATCCTGCGATTTCCATGGCGTCGGTGACTTTTTCCACCGTTGCCTCAAGGCCGCTTTCGGCCACGGCCGCTTTTACCATTTTTTCGGTCTGCCGGCATTTGGGGCAACCGGGCCCCAGGATTTTGATCTCCATGGTTGTCTCCTTTGCGTCAACGACATTCAGGTCCTCGAACAGCAGCGATCGACCTCAGAAATAGTGCCCGAAAATCAGGCCGCTGATGGTCGCCATCACCACCACGAGCGTGACGAACGCGGCGGTTTTGCGAGTGCCCAGCACGCTGTGAATGACCAGCATATTGGGCAGGCTCAAGGCTGGTCCGGCCAGCAGCAGGCCGGCCACCAGCACCCCGGCCAGCAACAGCGGCATGATTTGCCTGGCAAAGTCCCAGGAAGCGTTGAACCACGACTCGGTCTCGCCACGGGTGGTGGTCAGCAGGCTGACAAATGCGATCAGGCCGACCGAAAAGGCGACCAGGGGCTGGTGGGGAATGAGCACGGTCGGAATCAAGACGGCTACAATGGCGGCGGCTTTGGCGGCCTCTTCCTTTCTGAACATCAGGTGCATGAACAGGCCGATGACAATGCTGAAGATAACCGCCCCGACGGCCCGGGCGGCACCAATTTCAGGTCCCAGGATGCGGGCGGTGAGGATGATCGCCAGTACGTTGATGGCCGGGCCCGAGTAGAGAAACGCAATGGCCGGTCCCAGACCAGCACCGCGCTTCCAGATGCCGGCGAACAGCGGCAGCACGGTACAGGAACAGACCGCCAGTACGGAGCCGGACACGCTGGCCACACCGTAAGAGAGCATCATTGTTGGCACCGGCCCCCAGGTATTTCATTACCGCCGCCTGGGAAACGAACACCGCCACCGCACCGGCGATAAAAAAGGCCGGGACCAGGCAGAGCAGCACGTGTTCCTGCGCATACCATTTGGCCAGGGCCAAGGATGCCATGATGGCGTTGGTGAATCGGGCACTGTCCCGCGGCAGGAAAAAGAACAGCAGGAACCCGCCAATCATCAGGCTCAACGGGATCACGATGCCTTTCCAGTCGATCTGGCTCGGTTCGGTGTCCTGTTGGTGATCGGCCTTGGCTGCCTCAACTCCTTGTGGGCCTCTACCAGCCCTGCAGCCTCTAGTATTTTCAAATGGTTGCTGGTGGTCGACTGGGCTGTCCCGATGGCGGCCTGCAACTCACACACGCACATTAAGCGCTTTTCAAGAATTTTCAAAAGTTTAATCCGAGTTGGGTCGGAAAGGGCCTTCATCACCCGGATAAATTCCTTCATGAGGTCACCCTGATCGAGCAAGTGTCCCTTCAGAAACGAAAAAGTCGGCCGTTTCTGGAGGGGCACCGGTCAAAGGTCATCGGGCACGCAACCGTCCGCCTCGGTGAATCCGGCCGCTCGGCGCGTTGCCGGTGACCGAATCTCTTCTACGGCACTGCGGTCATGGGCGGCACCTTGGCGGTTGCCCCGCCTTAAAACGGGATGTCGTCTTCCTGATCGCTCTGATAGGGCTGCTGCGGGTAGCCCTGATCCTGCTGGCCACCGCCGGAGGCAGCCCTGTTGGCACCGCTGGAAGCGGCTCGGGCACCGCCCCCGCTGTCATCGCGGGTTCCCAACATCTGCATGGTGCCGTTGAAGCTGTCAATCACCACTTCAGTGGTATAGCGATCCTGGCCGTCCTGCCCCTGCCACTTGCGGGTTTGCAGCTTGCCCTCGATGTAGACTTGGCGCCCCTTGGAAAGGTACTCCCCGCAGATTTCGGCCAGTTTGCCGAATACGACCACCCGATGCCATTCGGTTTTTTCGCGCTTTTCGCCGCTGTTTTTGTCCTTCCAGGACTCAGACGTCGCAATGGAAAAATTGGCGATAGGCCGACCATCGGCGGTATACCTGATTTCAGGATCCTGCCCCAGATTGCCCACCAAAATCACCTTGTTGATCCCTGCCATAAAATACCTGCCTTTCTTGCCGAGGTTCAGGTTCGATTCGCGTTACCGTCAGATGTTGATTTTTTTTGTTGATATCATTTTTTGCATGAAAATTACAGTTTTCATGCAAGGCCCCCGGACAACCGCGCCATCTGCATCTTGGCGTCCTCAAGACCGAAGCCGGCGCTTTTGCTGTAGCCAATCGATCAGTCGTCCGGCAACCGGTTTTTGGGCACGTATTGCCGCGTGGGGACACACCTCCAGACAGCAGTAGCAGCGGATGCAGCGTTCGGTGTCAAACCGAATTCCGTGGTCGGTAGGGTCGATGGCCTCGGCTGGGCAATAGGTCCAGCACTCGCCGCAGCGTTTGCAGGCCCGATCCTCGGCCACCGGCCGCTGGATGACGAAGCGGCGCATGAACCGATCCAGGTACGCCGGACCGGTGGTCACCGGTCCCAGCTCCGGGAGTTGAAAGCCACCTTGCACCTCGAGCTTGCCGTCGATCTGCACGCTGCCGTCGAAGCGTCCCATCTCGCGTGCACCGGCCAGAGTGTGCAGCCGCTGGGGGTCGATACCCAGCAGCAGGCAGATCGTATGATCCACGGCGTGAGCGCTGGCACCGCCGATGAGCAGCCCCATTTCGCGGGGCGTGCCGCTTTTTCCGGGGCCCTGGCCGTGCATGCCCAAGATGCCGTCCACGATCGTATAGGCCGGGTTGACGGCCTCGCAGATGCCCACGATCAGACGGGCGAACATGGCGCGATCCACGCCGGCGCGCAGGTGCCACTCCGGCTTTTTCAGCCCCACGACGCAGCCGAAGAGGTTTTTGACCCCCAGGGTCAGCATCATCTGGGTGTGGGTCTTGAGTTTGGCCAGGTTGATGACCACGTCGGCGTCCGTGGCATCTTTGGCGATATCGATCAGGCCAAAAGGGTCGCCCACATGGACCGGTGTCGTCGCCTCGAAGGGTTTGAGAATCACATCGAGACCCGCCAGGGCTTCCGTGTAGCCCCCGACCTTTAACAGCCGGGCAAAGCTGCCCATGGCCGGGCTGTCCGATATCTGCACGCGCGCCCCGTGTTCGAGTGCGAATTCGGCCGCGGCCCTTACCAGAAGGGGGTGGGTGGTCACCGCCTGATCCGGCGGCGCCGGCGCCAGAAAATTGGGTTTGATGAGCACCCGGGCACCGGCGTCGATGGCCGGCGCCTGGGCGGAGTGCCAGCATCTCGAAGAGGATTGATCGGAGGGTGCGGTAGTGGTAGCCTGCTGGTCGAATGTGAACGAGGGACATTTTCAGTGGAACGCTTTCTTCGGTTGAGTCGGGTCATGGGCTCCGGGTATACGGCATGACGGATGATCGCACCGACAACGACCCCTTTGGTAAACGGGTGCGCCGGCACGTCGGCGGTCGCCGGCGGGAGTACTTCGCGATCACCACACCGGGCGCTGAGGCGTGGTGCCGTCAGGAGCTGCTTTCACTGGGTGTTGGAGACAGCGTGAGGCTCGTTGCCGGCGGCGTCGCTTTCAACGGCCGTTTCGTGGATTGCCAGCGGGCCAACCTGCACCTGCGCACGGCCACCCGCATTCTGATGCGCATCGACACCTTTTCCGCAACCAACCGGCGGCAATTGGAGAAGCACGCCGCGGCGATTCCCTGGGAACTGTTCCTTCCCGCCGGCCAGCTGCCCCGGATCAACGTGCGCAGCCGGCAGTCGCGCCTTTACCACACCGGCGTTGTTGCCGACAGTTTGCAAAGAGCCATCTCCCAGTGCATCGGCAGGTCACCCAGGCCGGCGTTGCCGGCAATTCCCCAGACCGTTTTTGCGCGGGCACTGCAGGACCGCTACACGATCTCTTTGGACAGCAGCGGCGATGCGCTCTACAAGCGCGGACTCAAAGAAGGACCGGCACGGGCGCCGATCCGTGAAACCCTGGCTGCGACACTGCTCATGGCGGCCGGCTACGATACCCGGCTGCCGCTGCTGGACCCCATGTGCGGTGCCGGCACGTTTTCCCTGGAGGCGGCCATGGCGGCCAAAGGGATCCCCGCCGGCCTGAACCGCGCTTTTGCCTTCATGGCGTGGCCTGTTTTTAGCGAGCGCCAGTGGGCTTTTTTAATTAGGCAGGCCCATTCCAAAATCCGACGCTTGCCCCACCCGTGCATCTTTGCCTCGGATGTCGACCCGTCGACCTGTTCGCGTTTGGCCGAGCTCGTCGACCGCATCGGGTTTTCCGATACGGTCCGGGTTTCGCTAGCGGACTTTCTGCGATCCAGGCCACCGGCCCATGGCGCTCCCCCGGGATTGGTGGCGATCAATCCGCCCTACGGCATCCGGTTAGGCTCGGGCAAGCAGGCCGATGCACTGCTTGCGACCATCTGCAGGCACCTGGTGATGCATTTCAAGGGGTGGCGGCTCGTCCTGGTTACTCCACGGCCCGAACTGACCCATCTGCTGCGCCTGCCCAACGAGCCATTTACGCTGCGGCACGGCGGTATAACGCTGAGCGCCATCATCGGAACCATCAAATGAACGGGCCCCAATTTTTTCTGCAATATCAGGCACCCTTTTTCTGCAGCTTGGCCCAGGCGTCGCGCAGGGTCACCGTGCGGTTGAACACCAGGGCGCCGGGTCTGGAATCCTTCGAGTCCAAGCAGAAATACCCCATGCGTTCGAACTGGCAGAAGTAGCCTGGTTCGACATCCGCCAGGCAGGGTTCCAGCTTGCACTCGTCCAGTACCTCCAGGGCTTTTGGGTTGATAAAATCCTTGAAGGTTTTTCCGTCTTGCCGTTCGTCCGGGTTGGCCTTGTCGAACAGGCGGTCATACAGACGGACCTGGGCATCGACGGCATGGGCGGCCGAGACCCAGTGCAGCGTGGCCTTCACCTTGCGTCCGTCCGGGGCGTCGCCCCCACGGGTGGCCGGGTCGTAGGTGCAGTGCAAGGCGATGACATCGCCGGTGGTGGCATCCTTTACCACCTCGGTGCAGGTGATGAAAAAGGCATAGCGCAGGCGCACTTCGCGCCCCGGGGCGAGGCGGAAGAATTTCTTGGGGGGATGTTCCATGAAGTCGTCCCGCTCGATATAAATTTCGCGGGAAAAGGGGATCGTGCGTACACCGGCGTCCGGGTTCTCGGGATTGTTGATGGCCTCGAGGTCGTCCACCTGATCCTCGGGATAGTTGTCGATGATCACCTTCAAGGGGCGCAGCACCCCCATGACACGGGGCGCCAGCCTGTTCAGATCCTCACGCACGCTGTACTCCAGCAGGGCCACATCCACCACGCTGTCGCGCTTGGCCAGGCCGATGCGCTCGCAGAAATTTCGAATGGCGGCCGGGGTGTAGCCCCGCCGCCGCAGACCGCAAAGGGTGGGCAGGCGCGGGTCGTCCCAGCCGCCGACATGCCCCTCGTCGACCAGCTGGATCAGTTTGCGCTTGCTCAATATCGTGTAGCTCAGGTTCAGGCGCGCGAATTCAATCTGCCGCGGATGGCAGGGGGCATCCACGTGGTCCAGAACCCAGTCATACAGGGCGCGGTTGTTTTCGAACTCCAGGGTACACAGGCTGTGGGTGATGCCTTCGATACTGTCGGAAAGGCAGTGCGTGAAGTCGTACATGGGGTAGATGCACCACGTGGCGCCGGTGCGGTGGTGGCTGGTTTTGCGGATGCGGTACAAGGTCGGATCGCGCATGAGCAGGTTGGGGTGTGCCATGTCGATTTTAGCCCGCAGCACCCGCGACCCGTCTTCGAATTGACCGGCCCGCATGCGCCGGAAAAGATCCAGGTTCTCCTCGACGGTCCGATTGCGCCAGGGGCTGTCCTTTCCCGCTTCGGTGAGCGTGCCCCGATGGGCGCGTATTTCGTCGGCATTCAGGTCATCCACGTAGGCCTTGCCGGACTCGACCAGTTGAACCGCAAATCCGTACAGTGCTTCAAAATAGTCCGAGGCATAGTGCAGCCGGTCATCCCAGTCGAATCCCATCCAGCGCACGTCCGCCATGATGGCGTCCACGTACTCCACATCCTCTTTGGTCGGATTGGTGTCGTCAAAGCGCAGATTGCAGGTGCCGTTGTAGGTGTTGGCGACGCCGAAGTTCAGGCAGATGGATTTGGCATGGCCGATGTGCAGGTAGCCGTTGGGTTCCGGTGGAAAGCGGGTGGCCACGCGTCCGCCGTTCTTATTCGCTTTGAGATCGGCTTCGATGATGGCGGTGATGAAGTTGGAGCCGGGGGTGATGTCGTTTTCCGTCATTCTCTTTTCCTTTGTGCGAAACGGTCAACATGGTGATCCGAAAGTCCGCCGGAAAACGGTTTGCCCGAGGGAAGCCCTTCGAATGTTGCTGAATATCGCAGAAAAAGACAAAGGGTGTCAAACCGATTGTGGTTGATTTATTTCGCCGATGGGCTAGGGTGTCCTGACGGGCCGGTTGACCGACATACGTTCATTTGCAAGTGGCTGATGCTCAATATTCTGGAATTCACCCACGATCAATTCATCGATGCCTTCCGCCGCCGCTACGGCCGGGGAGCCGACCGAGCCACGGCCTTGTACCGCCACGTCATGAAGCGCGGCGGTTTGGCGGTCAATGGATTACCCGGACCACCCGGTGATGTGGCCGACTTGGCCGGGCAGCTGCTATCCGAACCGGACCCAAAGACCGGTCGCCTAGTGCGCCGGCTGTCCGAGGATGGGGTCGTCAAGTGCGTTACGCGACTGGCGGACGGCCTGGAGATTGAATCCGTGGTGATCCCCATGTTCAAACGCAACACCTTGTGCATCTCCAGCCAGGTTGGCTGCCGCATGGGGTGTCGCTTCTGCCGCACGGGCAAAATGGGGTTGATCCGCAATCTGACCGTGGGTGAAATCGTCGGGCAGGTCTTCAATGCCCGCCACCGGCTGGGCGTCGATATCCGCAACGTCGTCTTTATGGGCATGGGTGAGCCGCTGGACAATCTGGACAACGTGCTGCAGGCCATGCGTGTGCTCGTGGATCAGCGTGGACTGGACATCGCCCGACGGTATATCACCGTATCCACGGCCGGGTTGACCGCCGGCATCGATCGGTTGGCCCGCTGCGATGCGGCCCCCGTCAATCTGGCCGTCTCCTTGAACGCGCCCAACGACGCGGTCCGATCGCACCTCATGCCCATCAACAAGGCCATCCCCATGGCGGCCTTGCGGGATTCGCTGATGCGCTACCCCCTGGCCAGAAAGGCCGCCCTGTTCGTGGAGTATGTGCTGATTCGGGACGTCAACGACCGCGATGCCCATGCCCGCGAGCTGGCACGCTACCTGTCTCCCATGAAGGTCAAGCTCAACCTGATTGCCTGCAATCCGGCTCCCGGTTCCGGCTTCAACCCGCCCTCCGGCGAGACATTCGAGCGATTCCATGCCAGCCTGGTGGCGCGCAAGGTCTTCGTCCGCAGGCGGGGCGGGCGCGGCGGGAAAATCATGGCGGCCTGCGGTCAGTTGGGCGGTCGAGGACTATGACATTTCTTTCACATTCGTTGGTTTTATTGTGGCGTTCCCACCATATTTGTAGGCTGGATACAACAACCACCATTTTCACGGCAGCATGTCACCACGCCCCAGCTTACCCGTATTCCTAAACATTCTAATATGTTGTCTGTTTTGTAAACGTGTTTGGCAAGCCAGCTTTCCGACTTGGCATCACTGTTGCTTCAAGTGTCCTCGACGGCTTGTGGCAAACCCCTGCCGCAGCCGGCTAAACCGAAATTCAGGAGTTTGAATCGTGAAAACAGTGGCGACTTTGTTCGCTTTGATCCTTTTTGTATTGGTCTTTCCCCTGGTCGACACCGGTGTTTTCGCAGAACCCATCGGGCCGGAAGGCCTTCCCCTGTTTGCGGCCATCGAGCCTGTGAACATGATCCTGTTCGGAATTGGACTGCTGTTCGCCGGCACCCGGGCCTGAGGGCGGTGCCCGGCAAAATTATTCGTAAGGCTCGAAGGTGAACTTCTGTCCGCCGAGAGAGGCTTCCAACATCAGGCCGCCCTTGGCGTGCACGAAAACGGCCATCCCCCTAAAGTAGTTGCTGTTGGCTTGGGCGCCCGTGGCGGGTCCCGCCGACGCGCCTGCCGTCGAACCCATGGTTCCGGCGCTGGCCTGCGCCCCGACCGTAATGACGGTAGCATTCACGTCGAAGCCAAAATCGAAGCTTTGACTGGTGAATTCATTGTAAGCACGTTCGTCTTCAAAAAAGATGATCTGCCGGAAACCCTTGCCCCCGAATTGGAAACCGAGGGACATGCGGGCCAACTCGGATGTTCCCGTGGCCACGCCGCCCCGGAAAACCTTGCCGGTTCCGTATGACAAGCCGACGAACAAGCCGGCCTTGATCACATTGGGAAACACCGCGTAACCGTAGGCGGTCTCAAAAAAGGGCTGGACGACTGGAGATCTTTTGAAAATCTCGATTGTGTTTTCGATGCTGTCGGCTCGTCCCTGCGCGGGGATCAGCAACGCCAGGGACAAGATCAGCAACAGGGTGATCAAACGGGAGTGTTTCATCATGGGGTCACCTTACGTAAATGTTAGGCAGTGAAAAAGGTGGTGCGCAGCAAGTGTTTAAAGTTTAATGGATTTGATAAAAAAAGCAATCCCTACCATCAGGCCAGGGCCTCTTTAAATGGCGTCAATCCGACCCGCTCGATCGTCTTGCCCAAGCGCTCCCCCGGCTTGGCGTTTTCCGTGTAGCAGGCCACGGTCCGGTCGATGGCGTCCATGACCTGGGTGTCGTCCAGGCCGGTGGTCAGTTCCTGGGCGATGCGGGGTGCGGCACCCACATTGCCGCCGATGACCAGTTGCCAGCCCTCTTTTTGACCGATCAGACCGATGTCGCGCACCCACGATTCAGAGCAGCTAAGGTGGCAGCCAGAAACCGCCATCTTGAATTTTCCAGGCAGTGTCATGCTGTGGAATTTTTTGTCCAGGGCCATGCCCATGCCCAGGGCATCCTGCTTGGCGATGCGGCAGAAGGTGGTTCCCGGACAGGCCCGCACGCTGCGAACGCACAGTCCAACGGCCGCACCCTTGTCCAGCTGCAGGTCGGCCCAGGCCGCATCGATGTCGGCCTCTTGCAACCCCACGATGGCGACGCGTGCGGCACCGGTGATCTTGATCGCCTGTGCTTCGTATTTTTCGGCCACATCAGCGATGGTTCTCAGCAACTGGGGCGTGACGACACCGCAGGGAATGTGCGGTGCAATGGCATAGGTCTCTTTGTCGCGCTGCAAAATGGCGCCTTTTTCTCCCAACTTCAACATCTTCATCCTCCTTTTCAACTTCTCGTATGGCAGTGTTTGATGGAACAGTGAGCCCTTTATCCATACGGCAAAGCGTCTTTGATTGCAAACGGGATTGTCATTCGGATGCCTAGTCGGCGCAGGCTTGTCCGCACGGCAGCGGCACGTCTCAGCGTGCGCTGACAATGGCATCGGGTCAATGACGACGTTTCCGCATCGCCGGCGCCTTCTCCCCGGGGGCGGTCAGGCTGGCATTTTGGCCCGAAAAAGCGTGGCGATGATTTCAATGCTCCTCTGTGGAGGACTTGCGGATGTCGATGATTTTCGTCTGGGTCCCGTAATCCATGGATTCATAGCGGGTGATGCGCTGCAACTTTTCGGTGATGGCGCGCATTCGGTCGATCTGGGTGGTCAGTTTTTCGATGTCCGGGTGGGCCTCGTGGCCGTGCAGCTGGAACGCCAGCAGCTCCGTGTAGCCGGAAAGCGTTTGCAGGGGCTGGTTGAGCTCGTGGCAGACCGCACCGGCAGTCTCCAGCACACCCTCCAGTTTCTCTTTTTGCATGCGGTTGCGTGCGGCACGGTTCTTTTCGGTCAGATCCGACAAAATCGCCACGCTGCCGCTGAGCGCCCCGTTGGCATCCAGCACCGGTGCGAGGCTGAACAGATAGTCGCGGCGCTGCCCGTCCGCGCACTGAACCTGACCCTCGAAGGTGTGATAGCCGGCTTTGCGAACCATTTTGTACTCTTCGTTCTGATACGACGCCGCCAGATCGGCCGGGATCTGGTCGATCAGTTCCTGGGGGCGTTTGCCGATGATGCGGTCCCGGGTCAGCCCGAGGATCTCTTTGGCGAAAACCTTGTTGCACCCCTGATAGACGCCCCCGGCGTCTTTGAAGTAGATGGGATTGGGAATGGTGTTCATCAAGGTGTCCATCAGCTTAAGAAAGCTGCGCAGCTTCTCCTCGGTCTGTTCCCATCGCTCTTTGTCCTGTTTGAATTCCTCGGTCTGTTTTTCGGCCTGCTTTCCCGATTCCAGCAGGGACTGTTGAAGTTCCTGCATCTGACGCTGCTGGCCGCGGGATTGATAAACACCCCAGGCGGCCAGCCCCAAAAAAAGAAGCATCAACACCCAAAACCCGATCACCATGTACGGCGTCTCAATCATATTGTTTTCCCATCAAACGCTAATAGATACGCGGTGCCCACCTTGACCGACAATGCGGTTCCCCAAAAGGGAGCCGTCCGGCAAATCCCTTCAGCATAGCCACGGTCCGCTTTGCCCCGCGAAACCATCCACATTCACCATCCGGTGAATTGACATTGATACAAACGGCCATAATTTAATTTGTGCGGTGAACGGCAATCACCTTCGAGGTTTTTCTTCACCCCGACTTGACCCCACAGGAAGCGGGCGTTCAAGGAGGTCACAACAAAAGCCGTTCAACCCATAATTGCCATCGCGCTTTCGTTGATGGCCCATCCATCGGCATATCGCCCCAGCACGCTATCGGAAAGGAAGCCATCATGGGAGAAATCGTTCATCAATCGTACATCACGATCACACGCGAAAAAGGCCCTACCCGAATCGCCCACATCCGGGGATTCGATCAGCCAGTCTACTATGGCGTGCACGGGGGTATCAAGGCGTTTTACAATGTTGACCCGGAAGAGGAGCACGCGGCCACCTTGGATCATCTGGTGGGCGCCGTCGGCGGGTGAATGATGGGAACATTGGCCGCGGTGCTGGCCAAAAAGAAAATCCGAACCCTTCAGGATCGCTACATGGCGACCGTTACCGGTGATATCGAGGATGTCGACGGGGTTCTGAAAATCACACACATCAACGTCAACTACAAACTAACCCTGCCGGCGGACCAGCGGGCGGATGCCGAAGCGGCATTTAACAACTACATCACCCTATGTCCGGCCGCCCAGAGCGTGGTCGAGGCCATCACGATCACGCATGCGCTGGAGATGACGGACGCGAGCTAAGCCCTTCACGGCTCGGTTGGGATCGGCCCGACCGGTATTTGGGGCTTACCCCGCGCTGCAATTGGATGGATCATGCCGCCGGTCAGCGCCATCAGATCGGCGGCCTTTATTTCAACCGTGACGGTCCTTTTGCCGCTGCCGCAAAAAACGTTGGCCAGTTCCCTCAACGCGGCATCGAAGACCACCCGGATGTCGGACCTTACGGGAAAGGGTCCCACGCCGCCCACTTCGAATCCCAGGGCGGCAGCCACTTGATCTGGGGCGACGGCGCGCAGGTGGCTGCGTTTGACACCCAGGGCATCAGCCAGCTTTTTGTAATCAATGCGGTCGCCGCCGTGCACTGCCGCCAGGATCCAGTCGGCATCCTTGATCCTGAACACTACCGTTTTCAACAGGTTGTGTGTCAGGTGCGGGACCTTCCGGTTGGCCTCTGCGATCGTGGTAACCGGCACGTGGTCGTGCAGGTGAAAGGCCGCGCCGCTTCGTTCGAGCAGCTGAATGACAAGAGGGTAGACCATCTTGGATCGTCTCTTCGGGTTGTCGCGCTAAAGCAGGGTCAGATAGCGTTCCACTTCCCACGGGGTAACATGTTTCATGAATTGACCCCACTCATCTTTCTTTAACTTGATAAATTCGTCGGCGATCGGTCCCAGGGCGGATTTTACGACCTCATCCGCCTCCAGGGCCTCGATGGCCTCCAGCAGGTTCTGGGGCAGCAGAATCATGCCGCGTTCGCGGCGCTGGTCATAGGTGAGGTTCCACACATTTTCACCGATAATGGGGTCGCCGGGATCGATCCGGTTTTTGATCCCGTCCAGTCCGGCGGCGATGTGCGCGGCCATGAACAGATAGGGGTTGACCATGGCCGATGGTGAGCGGTCTTCGACGCGCTTGTTGTCCGGGCAGCGGTACAACTGGGTGCGGTTGTTGTCCCCGTAGGAGGCAAACGACGGGGTCCAGGTGTAACCGGATGCACAGGAGTAGACGAATTCACCGCTCTGGATGCGCCGGTAGCAGTTGATGATCGGAGAGGAAACGGCCGTCAGGGCCCGGATGTGTTTGAGCAGGCCGCCGATGTAGTAAATGGCTGTCTCGGACAAGCCCAGGGACTTCATGTCCTTGCCGTCCCCGTTGACCGGAAACAGGTTGCCCTCACTTTTGGCGTCGGCCACATGAAAATGAAAGTGGGCGCCCGAACCGGTCTTGTCGTCAAAGGGTTTGGCCAGAAACGTGGCCGTCGCCCCGTACTTGCCGGCCGTCTGCCCGGCCAGCATGCGGAATCGGATCAATCGGTCGGCGGTGTGCAGGGCGTTGGTCCATCCGAAATTGATTTCATACTGGCCGTTGGCATCCTCGTGGTCGCTCTGGTATATGCCGAAGCCCATCTGGTTGCCGTAGCGGATAATGTCCTGCAGGTAGTCCATGGTCTGGCACATGCCTTTGAAGTCGTAGCAGGGTTTGGCGAGGATATCGACGCCCTGGGGGTCCCAGGGTCGAATCCGCCCGTCCGCGCCCTTTTCGACCAGAAAATGCTCGGGCTCGAATCCGCCGTTGAGCAGATAGCCTTCGGCCGCAAACCGATCCATCATGCGAATCAGGTTGTTGCGGGGGCAATAGGGCCAGGGTGCATCGTCCACGTAGATGTTGCAGCTGGCGACGGCTACGTTTTGCTTCCACGGCAGCTGGCAGAAGGTGTCCAGATCCGCACGGGCCATCATGTCGTGGCTTTCCGGCCCTTGCCCGAGCCCGCAGACGGCAGCGCCCGCAAACCCAGCGCCGCCGTCGACGATGTCGTCGAAGTACGCTACCGGCACCTGTTTGACCTTGGGGCTGCCATGAATGTCGACAAACTGCGCCAACAAAAATTCAATTCCCTGCTCCTCCAGACGATCGCGAACCGCTTTGCGTTTATCCGTATCCGATTCAACGGCCTGCATGGCGACGACTTGATTCATGATCCGATCCTTTTTTATTGTTAGCAAACAGGTTGTTGTCGAAGCTTAAAAGCCTTCCCGCTTGATCCTTCCCGAGGCCAGCGGAAGCCCCAGGGCCGTTGCCGTGGCGATGCTGATGCAGCGCATGTCCTCGGGTTCCAGGTTGTGCACATTGGTCTTGCCGGTGCAGCGGGCGATGATGGCCGTCTCCTGGGAGGTGGCCTTGATCCAGTTGGCAAGGGCGTCCGTGAGCACATCCGGGGATGATGCTTCCGGCCAATGCAGCCGCTGCCCGTCGACCACGCCACCCATGGCCAGGCCGGCCGCCAGGCCAAACACAGCGGCGTGGCAATTGATCGCCAGCGCTTTGGCCACATCCGTGCCTGAACGCATGCCGCCGTAGGTGATCAATGCGATCTCCTCCTCTTTGCCCAGCGTTCGGAGAATGGCGATGGCTTCTCTCAGGACGGTCAAGTCGGGAGGTGACGTCAACTCGGCCCAGGGCCTTGTCATGTCTGTTGTGCAGTCGAGCAGCAGAACGTCCAGGCCGTGATCCAGGGCGAATGGGATCGCTGTGCTCAGGGTTGCTGCGTTTGCGGTCATGCCGAGCAGCTGTTCCGGGCGGCAGCGCTTCATCGCAATTCGGCCAAAATCGGACCCGCACCCATAGATCAGTCCATTTGCAGCGGCATCGGGGTCGTCGGACGGCTGGACCAGCTGCAGCCAGGCCACGCTGTCGCCGGCCACCGGGGCCGGCGCCAGACGGCCGAAGTAGCCGCACCCTTTTTGGGCCAGGGCATTGGACATAGCCATGCGGATGACCTGCGGGGCGTCGTCGAACCCGGTGACGAAAAATGGTTCAGCAACCGTCAGGGCCGGAATCCCGGCCGGCCGCCGGCCCACATCCATCCAGCGCGTGATGGTCGTTTGCGTGCTGCAGTCCTCCCGATAGGGGTCGATGACCAGGCGGGTCAGGGCCGCCGATAAAAACACGACGTCATCCAAACTGGCCGGGCGCCCTTCGGGGAAGGGGTTCTCGCGGGCTTCCAGCAGGCGCTGCAGCAGGCGCTGCCGGTCGGCGGTGTCGTTGGCCCTTGGTCCGGCCATCTCCCGGATGATGCGGCGGTCCTGCCTGGTGTAGTTGGCCGATCCGGTTTCCTGGCCCGGCCGCCCGCGGCCTTGGGGCGGCTGCACCGTGGCCTGCAACTGTTGGCGGTACTCGGGACGGTAGGGCAGCCGTGTCATTTCGGCCGCTTCGGGGGTGAGCGCCACCAGGTCGGATGGCGACAATTGGTGGATGTCCGTGTAACCCAGGGCATGGGTGAGGGCCGCCATCTGCCAGCGCAAAGATTCCAGGTAGGTGTGCATTTTCAGCGCGATGGCGTCGGGGACGCAGCGGCTGGTCAGCGCTGCATTCTGGGTGGCCATGCCCACGGGGCAGTCCCCGGTGCTGCACCGCATGCAGCCCGTGCAGCCGCCGGCAACCAGCATGGCCGTCCCCAGTCCCACGGCCCTGGCGCCCAGGGCAATGGCCTTGACCGCATCGACCCCGTTTTGGATGCCGCCCATCAGCACGATGGGTAACTTTCCAGCGGCATCGATCTCCTCCAGGCCGTCGACGGCCTCCATCAGGGCCGCCATGGTGGGAATGCCCACGTATTCGGCCACTTCGTCGCCGGTCGCTCCCGTGCCGCCCTGCAGCCCGTCCAGTTCGATAAAATCCAACCCATCCTTGAAGGCGATCTTGACATCGTCCCGGGTGCGCCCGCCGCCGAGTTTGAGGCTGATCGGGATGCGCCCGCCGACGGATTCTTTAAATTCGTTGACTTTCATGACCAGGTCGTCGCCCCCTAAAATATCGGGGTGGCGCGAGGGGGAGCGCAGGTCCATGCCGGCCGGAATACCGCGCATGTCGGCAATTTCACGGGTCAGTTTGGCGGCCATCAGCTGGCCGCCCAGACCGGGTTTGGCCCCCTGGGAGATGTAGAGTTCCAGGCCGTCGGAGCGCTTCATGTCATGGATATTCCAGCCCAACCGTCCCGAGAGGCACTGGGCGATCAGCTGCCGGGCTTCGGCCCGTTCCACCGAGTACATGCCGCCCTCGCCGGTGTTGTCGGCGATGCCGGACAGCCGCGAGGCGATCCCCAGAGCCTGCTTCATGGCCGGACTCAGGGCCCCGTAGCTCATCGGTGCGATCATGACCGGCATACTCAGGTCGATGGCCCGGGCGCCGTGCCGGTCGCCGATCAGGGTCCTGAGATTGACGCCAAAGGCGTCCGGAAGGGTCGTGATGGCCTTGCCGACCTCCTGCCGGAATGCCAGATCGCTGAAATGGGGCACATGCCGGGCGGTGCCATAGCCCCTGATCCGATAGCGGCCAATCTTGCTTTTGACCTGGATGTCCTGCTGGATTTTGGCGTTCCAGTAGGCGGCGCCGGCGGCGGAGAAGATCGAAAAGGGCATCCGTGCCGTGCGCGGCTCAGGTGTTCCGACGATCAGGTCGTTGCCGGCATTGACGACCTTTTTGAAGGTTCCCTTGAATGCAATGCCGTGGCGATCGAGAAATTCGAAAACCGCGTCGATCTCCTGGTTTTCGGCATCGACGACCGTGGCGTCGCTGCCGACCGAGTCGATGGCGCCGCCCACAAAAATCTCACCCCCGGCCATGTTCTCACCGACCCGCTGACCGGAGCTGCCCACGATGATCATGCGGCCGCCGTACATCATGTACCCGGCCATGAAACTGGCGTTGCCCCCGCAGCACAGGGTTCCTTTTTTCATCACCTGGCCGGCCCGGCTGCCCATGTTGCCCTTGATGACGATGTCGCCGCCCCGCAGAGCTTCGCCGGCGATGGCACCGGCATTGCCCTCAACGACAATGCTGCCGGCCAGCATGTTGTCGCCCACGCCCCAGCTGACGTTTTTGTCGACGCGAATGCGCGGACCATCGCTGAGCCCGCCGCAAAAATAACCGGCCGACCCGCGGATATGGACGGTGATGGGATTGGTCAAGCCGACGGCGATGTAATGCCGGGCATCCGGATTGACGATGCTGACGTTCTGGTGGATGGCCCCGTATCCCTTGATGACCTCGTTGGCCGTGCGGATGGGCATGCTGGATAAATCGATGGTAGCCACTGGAACCTGCCTTGTCTTTGTTTGCAAACCTACATTTCTGGACGGACGCTGAAAAAAACGATCAGTTGCGCGACCACAAGCCGCACGTCAGCGGTGCCGGTTCGGTCGTATCCAGCGCTTGACCCGGAAAGAGGCGGTTGAGACCGACCTCTTCCGAGCAGATGGCGATCAAATCGTCGTTTTCGTATTTCACCATCGGTTTGGCCGCCAGCTTGTCCTTGGCGTACCCGATGGCGTCCCTGGTGGCCACCAGGTAGGAAAAGGTGCCGTCCAGGTCCGCGAGGCTGCTGTTCAAGGCCCCTTCCAGACTGATGCCGTTGCTCATCTGGTAGGCTAGGTAAACGGCAATTAGCTCCGTGTCGTTCTCGGTTTGAAAGCGCATGCCCTTGCGTTCCAGGCGGCGGCGCATGATCCAGTAGTTGGTGATCTGGCCGTTGTGAACCGTGGCGACATCTGAGAAGCCGCAGGCCCAAAAGGGGTGTGATGTGTCCGGATGAACGCCTGACTCGGTGGCCAGGCGAATGTGGGCGATGCCGTGCTGGCCATCGAAACTGGAAATACCGTATTTGGCGGCCAGATCGATCGGCTGCCCGACATCCTTGATGATGTCCAGGCTCGACCCGATCGAGACCAGGGGCGCACGTTCAAGGGCCCGGGTCAGGGCCGCAATGTCGCCGTCGAATGCGACCGTGACAGCGTAGGTGCACCCGATGGTTTCCGCCGTGAGTATTTCGGCCTGCTGACCGGCGAGCAGCTGACCAATATGCGCGGTCTGTGCTTGCGATGAGGGCTCCTTGGTGAGAAAAAACCGCAGCCGCAGCCGGCCCACTTGGGGTTCGTGGTACAGCGCCCAGCCGGTCGAGTCCGGCCCGCGATGCAAGGTCGCATCCAGCATGGCGGTCAGCGCCGCACCGGTGGTCATGTTCGGGATGTTGCGTTTGCCGTTTTTGAATAAAATGCCTGCAATTGCGCACATGGTGGTTCCTCGTGGGATTCAGGATCGTGGGCCGGGGGGAGAGAGAGTCCCCGGCCCACTTGGGTTGCCCGTTCGTTAAGACAACGTACAGGCGCTTAGGATGTCAGGTGGTTAACCGGCACAAAGCCCGTATAGGCTTCTCCACCGTGCTCGCCGATGTCGAGCCCCTCCTCCTCTTCGGCGGCGCTGACGCGCAGGCCGATGGTGTGCTTGATGGCCAAAAAGAGCACCAGTCCGGTTCCGAATGCCCAGACAAATCCCACGCCGATGCCGATCAACTGGGCCAGGAGCACCGTCATGCTGAACTTTTGCACGCCGAAAAAAGCGTAGGCCAGGGTGCCCCAGGCGCCGCATACGCCGTGCACGCTGATACAGCCGACCGGATCATCGATCTTCAGGGTTCGCTCGATGAAGATGACGCTGAAGACGACCAGCACACCGGCGACCAGGCCGATCATGAATGCACCGGTGACCGAGACCACATCCACGGCTGTGCAGATGGCCACCATACCGGCCAGAAACCCATTGACGGTCATGCCGACGTCCGGCTTTTTCATGTAGACCCAGATCGCCGCCACGGCGCCGAGACCGCCGGCGGCCCCGGCGATGTTGGTCATCACGGCGATGCGGGCCAGATTGCCGTCAAAGGTGGTCGTGCTGCCCGGGTTGAACCCGAACCACCCCAGCCACAGCACGAATCCGCCGATCACGGCAAAGGGCAGGTTGTGTCCGGGAATGGCTCTGGGCGTTCCGTCCGGGGTAAATTTGCCGATGCGCGGGCCAATCACCCATGCCCCCGCCAGCGCCAGCCAGCCGCCGATAGAGTGAACCACGGTTGAGCCGGCGAAGTCATAGAAGCCGACCCCTAAAACGCCTTCGAGCCATCCGCTGCCGTCCAGCAGGCTTCCCCAGGCCCAGCTGCCGAAAACCGGGTAGATGAAGGCGCAGATCACGACGCTGTAGGCCAGGTAACCGGTAAACTTGGTGCGTTCGGCGACGCCGCCGGAGACGATGGTGGCCGTGGTGGCGGCAAAAACGCACTGGAACAGCCAGAAGGGAAACCCCCACTGGGTGGCCGCCGTGCCGCCGAGCCAGAACAGTGATTCATCGGGTCCGGCAAACATGATATGAAAACCGATGGCCAGAAAGGCGATGGTGCCGATGCAAAAGTCCATGATGTTTTTCATCATGATGTTGATGGCGTTTTTGGCGCGTGTAAACCCGGCTTCGAGCATGGCGAACCCGGCCTGCATGATAAACACCAGAAAGGCGGCGATGCAGGTCCAGAGCACATCGCCCCGATACTGCAGGATCTCCATATCCTTCAGGTAGCGAAACACGGTGAAGGTTTGGGTTTCGCCGTTGACGTCGAGCGTCACCGTCTCTTCAATCGGGGATGTCTCATCGCGGTAGGCCCCTGAAACCGGCAGCTCCGCTTGAATCTGGGCCTGTGTTTTGCCCTGGAACAGCTCCGCGGGAAAGGCCGACTGGGCAACCGCTTCGGGCGCCACGTCGGCGGCACTGAGGGAACTCACCATTGCCCACATCAACGTGAGCAATACAGCGCATGGAATTGTCCAGGACCTTCGAATCTTCATTTTTCGATCTCCTTCTGTTGGTTGCCGGAAAAAACAAACCTGGGTTTGAATACGACGTCGGTTCAACAATGCCACACAACTTAAATTGCCTCGCCGCCGGCCTCGCCCGTGCGAATGCGAACGGCGGTTTCGACCGGCAGAACGAAGATTTTACCGTCTCCGATTTTACCAGTGTTGGCCACGCTTTTGATGGTCTCGACCGTTCGGTCGCACATGTCGGCCGCCACGATGATTTCCAGTTTCAGTTTGGGCACGAAATCCACCTGATACTCGGCTCCCCGGTAGACCTCCTTGTGACCCTTCTGGCGGCCGAAGCCTTTGACTTCGGACAGGGTCATGCCCATGATGCCGATTTTACTCAGCGCGGCTTTCATCTCATCCAGTTTAAACGGCTTGATAATCGCCTCGATTTTTCTCATCCGCACACACCCCTTTCGCTTGGTTTGATGTTGGATTCTGACATTCGTATTCAACCCCAGAGCAAAAGGTGTTCCATTTACGCCCCCAATTCCGGAAAGCAATTTTAGCTGCTGTTTTAACAGTGAAAAAAATTATTGAAGAGAAGTGTCGGTAATGTTGGAAGTCGTGCGGCCTATAAATAAATTACAAAAATGTTGTTCAATGTATCAGAAACAACATATTTGTTATACAGGTGCTTGCCGTGTTCGGCGCTGACCGGGGCGCCTGCGGCCCGGATGCCGGCCGCGATGCCTTCACGGGCGTGAGATGAAAAAAGGGGAGGCGGTGGTCGACGGGTGAAGATAGACGTTCGCGGCGTGGTCCTTCACGGGTCTAAATCGCAGCACAGCTTTTCAGGCAGGTCGGTTCGGCCCATGAGAAACCGGTCGACGCAGCGGGCGGCCTCGCGCCCTTCGGATATGGCCCAGACGATCAGGGACTGGCCGCGGCGGGCGTCTCCGGCGGCGAACACACCGCTGCGTGAGGTCATGTAGTCGTCGCCGGTCTGGATGTTGCCGCGATCGTCCAGGGCCAGATTGAGCTGGGCCAACAAGGTGTTCGGCTCCGGACCCACGAACCCCAGGGCCAAAAGGACGCGGTCCGCCGGCCATCTTTTTTCTGATCCGGCAACCGTACCGAAGCGCACCGGCCGCCCGTGTGCTTCTTCCCACTGGACCGCAACGGTTTCCACGGCCGTCAAGCGGCCGTTTGCGCCGATGAAGCGCCGGGTAAGCTGGTTCCAGTGGCGGCTGCCGCCCTCTTCATGAGAGCTGCTGGTGCGCTGGCGCATGGGCCACTGCGGCCATGGCTGCGATTCAGGACGTCCTTTCGGGGGCTGCGGCAGCAGCTCGAAATTGACCACAGCGGCGGCGCCCTGGCGATGGCTGGTACCGATGCAGTCGCTGCCCGTGTCGCCCCCGCCGATGACGATGACGCGCTGGCCGGAGACATCGATGGGCAGGGTTTGCGATTCACCGGAGATCACGCGGTTTTGGCCGCTGAGAAATTCCATGGCGAAGTGAATGCCGTCCAGTTCACGGCCGGGAATGGGCAAATCGCGTGGACGCGTGGACCCGGCGCATATCACCACGGCATCGAATTGGCCGCACAAGGCCTGGCCGGTGAGGTCGGTGCCAGCCTGGACGCCGTTTCTAAAGACAATACCCTCTTTTTCCAGCAGGTAGATGCGCCGGTCCAAGACACCCTTTTCCAGCTTGAAGTCAGGAATGCCATAGCGCAGCAGCCCGCCGGGTTTGGGGTCGCGCTCGAAGACCGTCACCGCGTGGCCGGCGCCGGTGAGCTGCTGGGCACAGGCCAGGCCGGCCGGTCCGGAACCGATCACTGCAACCGATTTGTCCGTGGACCGGGACGGCGGCTGCGGCCGGATCCATCCGCGTTCAAAAGCGCGTTCGACGATGGTTTGTTCGATCTGCTCGATGCTCACAGCCGGCGCGTTGATGGCCAGCACGCAGGCTTCCTCGCAGGGTGCCGGGCACAGACGCCCGGTAAACTCGGGAAAGTTGTTGGTGGCCAGCAACTGCTTGAGGGCCATCTCCCAGCGCCCGTGGTAGACGTCGTCGTTCCAGTCCGGAATGCGATTGCCCAGGGGGCAGCCGGCATGGCAGGTCGGCACGCCGCAGTCCATGCAGCGGGCGGCCTGTTCGCGCAGGGTCGCTTCGGGAAAGGGGCGATAGATCTCCTTGAAATCGCCGACCCGTTCGTCCACCGGACGCCGTTCGGGCAGCTCGCGGTCGTGTTCCATGAATCCTGTGGGTTTTCCCATGCGCGTTATCCTTGCTGCGCCTCTTCCGACAAGCGGGCCAAGGCCTGTTTGTACTCCTTAGGCATGATTTTGACGAAACGCGCCGCCAATGCGCCCGGGTCCGCGAGCAGCCGTTCGGCCACAGTGCTGCCGGTCATTTCAACATGGGCCTGAAGCAGCAGCGTCAACTCGCGTGTGTCATCTGGCGTCAGCGGGTCCAGATCCACCGATTCCCGGTTGCAGCCGTAGCGGCGGAACCACCCATCCGCGTCCTCCACCACATAGGCGACACCGCCGCTCATGCCGGCCGCAAAATTGCGTCCCGTTGGCCCCAGTACGACCACGCGCCCGCCGGTCATGTACTCGCAGCCATGATCCCCGACGCCTTCCACGACCGCCACGGCCCCGCTGTTGCGCACGCCAAAGCGTTCGCCGGCCTGGCCGCGGATGAAGGCCCGCCCGGCCGTGGCGCCGTAAAGGGCCACATTGCCGATGATGATGTTGGCTTCGGCGGCAAATGCGGCCCCGTCCGGCGGCTGGATGACCAGCGTGGCACCGGACAGGCCCTTGCCGAAGTAGTCATTGGCATCTCCTTTGACCCGCAGGCTGATGCCAGGTGCACCGAAGGCCAGAAAACTCTGCCCGGCACTGCCGTCGGCGTTGATGGTGATGGTGCCGTCCGGTAGCCCCCCGGGGCCGTGGCGCCGGGCAACCTCATAGCTCAGGCGGGTGCCAAGGGTGCGCTGGACGTTGGTGATCTTCAGATCGATCCTAACCGGCTGTTTTTTTTCCAAGGCTGGCCGGGCCTGCGCGATCAGCTCGCTGTCCGGCTTCTGGTTGCCGGCATCCCTCAGCCCTTTGGGAATGCAGAGTTGCCGGATGTGCGCCGGGGCTAAAGGGCGGTGCAAGATGGCGCTCAGATCCAGCCCGCGGGCTTTCCAGTGCGCCGGGACCGGGCCGGCCCGCAGCCGATCCACCCGGCCGGACATCTCCGCGATGGTGCGAAACCCCAGGTCGGCCATGATGCGGCGCAGATCCTCGGCGATGAAGCGCATGAGTCGGACCACGTGTTCGGGCCGGCCGGTAAACTTTTTGCGCAGCCGCGGGTCCTGGGTGGCGATGCCCACCGGACAGGTGTTCAGGTGACATACGCGCATCATGACGCACCCCAGGGCAACCAAAGAGATGGTGCCGAAGCCGAACTCCTCGGCCCCCAGCAGGCAGGCCACGGCCACGTCGAAGGCGGTTTTCAACTGTCCGTCGCACTCGAGCACCACCCGATCGCGCAGCCCGTTTAGAATCAGGGTCTGCTGGGTTTCGGCCAGCCCCAGCTCCCAGGGCAGGCCGCCGTATCGGATCGAGGTCAGCGGAGATGCCCCGGTGCCGCCGGATTCGCCGCTGATCAGGATGACATCGGCGCCGGCTTTGGCCACGCCGGCCGCCACCGTGCCCACACCGACCTCGGAAACCAGCTTGACGTTGATGCGCGCGGCCGGATTGGCGCACTTGAGGTCGTAGATCAGCTGGGCCAGGTCTTCGATGGAGTAGATGTCGTGGTGGGGCGGCGGTGAGATCAGCCCCACGTAAGGGGTGCTGTGGCGGGTGGCCGCGATCCAGGGGTAGACCTTTTCCCCGGGCAGTTGACCGCCCTCGCCGGGCTTGGCGCCCTGGGCCATCTTGATCTGAAGCTCCACGGCACTGGCCAGGTAGGCGATCGTAACCCCGAATCGGCCCGATGCAATCTGTTTGATGGCGCTGTTGCGCGAGTCGCCGTTGGGATCGGTCCTGAAGCGGTCGGCGTCTTCGCCGCCTTCCCCGCTGTTGCTTTTGCCGCCGATCCGGTTCATGGCGATGGCCTGGGTTTCGTGGGCCTCCTGGCTGATGGAGCCGTAGGACATGGCCCCGGTCTTGAAGCGCCTGACGATGTCGGTCCAGGGCTCCACTTTAGCCAAGGGCAGCGGGCTGGCCGCTGGCCGGAATTCGAACCGGCCGCGGATCAGACCCTCTTGTCGGTTGAGGCGTCCAATAGACTGGCTGAACTGCTGCCAGGCAGCGGCGTCATCCTGGCGCACGGCCCGCTGGATCAAGGGGATGGTCTGGGGGTTGTACTGATGGACCTCGCCATCCCGCCGCCACTGGTATCGTCCGCCGCTCGCCAGCAGGTCGCCTGCCGCCGCGGCTGCATCGGTTGTGCAGCGGGCGTCGATTTCCCGAGCCAGGGCCGCCATGTCCGCTCCGCCGACGCGCGACACGGTGCCCGTGAACCAGCGATCGGTCACCGCGCGGTCCAGGCCGACGCACTCGAATATCTGGGCACCCCGGTAGCTTTGCAGGGTGGAAATCCCCATTTTCGAAAGGACCTTGAGGATGCCCTTGTTGAGGGCGGTGACGTAGTTGCGACGGGCGGCGGGCGGGTAGATGTCGCCCAGACGCCCGTCGCGGGCCAGCGCGTCGACGGTTGCCAGGGCCAGCCAGGGGACCACCGCGCCGGCGCCATATCCCAACAGGCAGCAGATGTGATGAATTTCGCGGGCTTCACCGGTGTCGACGATCAGGCCGCAGCGGGCCCGCAGCCCGGCCTCGATCAAGTGGTGGTGCACGGCGGCCGTGGCCAGCAGGGCCGGGATGGGGGCCTGGCCGGAGGGGATGTCCCGGTCCGACAGGATCAACAGCCGAGCACCCGATCGCACCTGATGGGCGGCCTGGCGGCACACGGTTTCCAGGGCCTGCGTCAGCCCTGGGCCGCCGTCGGCCGCGGGCCAGCCCATGGTCAACCGCGCCGGTCGGATGGCCGCAATGTCGGTTGCCTCAATGGCGGCCAGCGCCGCCGGATCGAGAATCGGGTGCGGCAGCAGCAGCTGGCGACAGTGCCCGGGCGTTTCGGTAAACAGGCTCGCTTCCGACCCGACGGTGGTGGACAGGGCCGTGACCAGTTTTTCCCGGATGGCGTCCAGGGGCGGGTTGGTCACCTGGGCGAACAGCTGCCGGAAGTAGTCGTAGATCAAACGCGGCTTTTTGGAGAGGACTGCCAGGGGGATGTCGTCACCCATGGAGCCGGTGGGTTCGATCCCTTTGAGGGCCATGGGACCCAGGATCAGTTTGAGATCTTCGGCGTTGTAGCCGAAACGCCGCTGTTCGTCCAGCAGGTCGGATTTTTCGGGCGGCGGTGGTGATGCCGCCGGGGGCAGATCCTCCAGGCGCAGCAGGTTGTCAGCCAGCCAGCGGCCGTAGGGCTGCCTGGCGGCCATCTGGGCCTTGATTTCGTCGTCATGGATGATGCGGCCTTGCTGCAGGTCTACCAGGAACATGCGCCCGGGCTGCAGGCGTCCTTTTAGGGCCACATTGGCCGGATCCAGCGCCAAGACGCCGGTTTCCGAGGCCATGATCACCCGGCCGTCGTGGGTGACCGTGTAGCGGCTGGGGCGCAGGCCGTTGCGGTCCAGCACGGCGCCGACACGGATCCCGTCCGTAAAGGGGATGGCCGCCGGACCGTCCCAGGGTTCCATGAGGCAGGCGTGGTAGGCGTAAAAGTCTTTTTTGGCTTGAGGCATGGTTTCATGGTGCTGCCAGGCCTCGGGGATCAGCATCATCATGCACTGGGCCAGCGGGCGGCCGGTATGCAGCAACAGCTCCAGGGCGTTGTCCAGGGTGGCCGAATCGCTTGCGCCGGGGGCGGCCACCGGAACCAGGTCGGCCATGTCGCCTCCGATGGCATCGTCATGCAACAGTGGTTCGCGGGCGCGCATCCAGTTGATGTTGCCGCGCAGCGTGTTGATCTCGCCGTTGTGGCACAGGTAGCGGAAGGGCTGGGCCAGCTCCCAGGAGGGGAAGGTGTTGGTGCTATAGCGCTGGTGGACCAGGGCCAGGGCGCTGGCCATCTCCGGGTCGCACAGGTCCGGGTAAAAGGCGGTCATCTGGTCGGCCAGCAGCATACCTTTGTAAACCAGGGTCCGCGATGAGAGGCTGGCGATGTGAAATGGGGTCGATTCCGGCGGGCTTGAGCGGCGAACGTGGTTTTCGGCGGCCTTGCGCATGAGAAAGAGCCGACGTTCGAACATTGGTGTGTCCGCGCCCGGATCACCTTTGCCCACGAAGGCCATCTGGATTGCCGGCATCACCCGGCGGGCCAGGTCGCCGGCCGCCTCGGGATTTACCGGTACATCCCGCCAGCCCAGAAAAGCCAGCCCCTTGGCCTCGGCCGCCGCGGCCACGGCACCCTTGACGGCTGCCTGCCGCGCCTTATCCGTCGGCAGAAACACCAGTCCGGCGGCGTAGTTGGCCTCACCCGGGAGTCGAATGCCGGACGCTTGGGCCGCTTTTTCCAAAAAGGCGTGGGGCTGTTGAACCAGGATACCGGCTCCGTCGCCGGTGGTTTCGTCGCAGCCGCAGGCCCCGCGATGGGTCAGGTTGACCAGAATCTGCAGGGCGTCTTGAATGAGGGCATGGCTCTTGCGGTTGTGCAGATCGCAGATCATGCCAACACCGCAGGCGTCATGTTCAAATTCCGAACGGTAGAGACTGTTGGCGGCAGGATGGTTTATCGGCCAGCTGTCGGTCGGGCTCATGGTGGGCACCCCGGCTGTGGTGGTGAAATGCTGAACGGACCAAATGCAAAGCACATGCCGTTTGTGATCCATATGAACGGGTTTCGACAAGGCCTTTGTGGCCCCTGTTGCACCGCGACGGCGCGACCGGCGGCCGGGGGTGGCCCGCCTTGCCGGCCGAACCGCCCGGCCTGCACGAAATTACAATTTTGGAATATATGACAATTCAATATACACATTTGTTTTGTCCAGGGCTGCCGATCGGCCCCGATCCCATGACGCCAAGCGGGCAGCCCATTTTCTCCAGGGGCGCCGGCCGGAGGTGCTGGTGGTCCGACGCCCCTTGAACCGATCTGTGGTGAGCATTATTTTCCAGCGTTGGGTACAAGAGATGCATAACCCCTTGTTTGCCACACTGTGGTCATGAAAGGTGACAACGTCAATGCCCGCCAAACGCCAAGACCTGCTGAACATGCTCTGTGACCTGAGCGATCTGTCCGCGCTGGTGACCGGCAGCACGAACATCGAAAATTTCCTCCAGCGCACGGTGCAGCTGGTTTCCACGCATCTGGACACCCCGGTCTGTTCCATCTATCTTTTCGATGAAACGGCTGCTCAACTGGTCCTCAAGGCCACGGTCGGCCTGAACCCCCGGGCCGTGGAACGGGTGCGCATGGGCCTCGGCGAGGGGCTGGTGGGCATGGTCATGGCCACAGGTCAGCCGGTGCGCGAAGGATCGGCCGGCAAAAACCCCCGATTCCGGTATTTCCCGGAGGCCGATGAGCTGCCCTATGAATCGTTTCTGGCCGTGCCCATTCAGAAAGGGGAGGTCAAAATCGGCGTACTGGTTGTTCAGCACACCCAACCCGATTATTTCGGAACCACCGACCTGACCGCCCTGAAGGCCACCGGGGCCCAGTTGGCTGCCGTACTGGAAAATGCCCGGCTGCTCATGGACTTGCAGCGCATGTGCCGTGTACCGGAAAAACCGGCCAGCCGTCTGGGGTTCATCCGGGGACAGAAGGCATCGGGCGGGTTCGTCTTCGGTCGATCGGTGGCGTGGCGCAAGAGCCACGGACGCCTGCTGGCCGGTCCGCCCGGCACCGAGGGCGGGGGCATGCCCGATTTCCGCCGGGCCGTCGACCAAACCGCCCAGCAGCTGGACGATCTCCAGCATCGCTGTGCCCAGCGGCTGCCGGAGAGCGCATCGCTGATTTTCGCGGCGCACTTCATGATGCTCAAGGATCCCAAATTCATCGACCGCATGGCGGCCAAGGTCGCAAGCGGCGTCCCCGCCACCCGGGCGGTGCGCGAGGTGGCCGGGCAGTACATCGAGCTGTTCGGTGAAAGCCCGCATCCCTACATCCGTGAAAAGGTCAACGACATCGAAGACCTGGCCGGCCGGCTGTTGAGCAATCTGGTGCCGTCGCCGCCGGACGGCGACCGACAGATCAGCGGCAAGGTGATGATCGCCCAGACGCTCTACCCCTCGGAGCTGCTGAAACTGGCGGCCGAATCGGTGGGCGGCATCGTGATGGTCAATGGCGGGGTCACCTCCCACGTGACCATCATTGCCCGTTCCCTGAAAATTCCCGTGGTGATGGCGCCGTGCCCGGAGCTGCTGCACCTGCCTGCGGACACGCCGATCCTGGTCGACGGCGAGGTGGGAAATGTCTACGTGGACCCCGCCCCCGACATCATCGCCCGCTTCGAGGCCCGCGACCGGGCCCGCCAGGCTATGGCCATGCGTCGACCGCCGGTTGCCGGCGGCACTGCCCGAACGGCAGACGGCACGCCCGTGAAGCTGCTGGCCACCATCAATCTGCTGGGGGAGTTGCCCCTGGCCCGTCAGGTCGGGGCGGCGGGCGTCGGCCTTTACCGTACCGAGTTCCCCTTCCTGATCCGGCCGGCCTTTCCCTCAGAGACCGAGCAGTACCTGGTCTACCGGCAGGTGGTGTCGTCCATGGACGGTAAACCGGTGGTGTTCCGGACCCTGGACATCGGCGGCGAAAAAACCCTGGCGTACACAGACGCAGCCACGGAAGCCAACCCGGAGCTGGGATTGCGATCCATCCGGTTTACCCTGGCCTACCGGGACATCTTCGAGCAGCAGGTCCGCGCCATTTTGCGTGCCGGGGCCGGCAGCGACACGCTGGGCATCATGTTTCCCCTGATCTCCTCGCTGGACGAATTCATCCAGGCCCGCCAGGTGGTGCGCGATTGCCTGAAGACACTCGCCGCCGAGGGACTGGCGCATCATCGCCACCCGGCCGTCGGTTTGATGGTGGAGTTGCCCTCGGTGGTGGAAACCATGACCGAGTTCGCCCGTGAAGCCGATTTTTTTTCGATCGGCACCAACGATTTCGTTCAGTACATGCTGGGCGTCGACCGCGGCAACAAGCGGGTGGCAGACTTCTACCGGCCCGAGCACCCGGCCGTACTGCGGGCCCTGGCGCGCGTGGTGCGCATCGCCGCGGAACATGACAAGCCCATCGGCATCTGCGGTGAAATGGGCCACGACCGGGAGATGATTCCGCTGCTGCTGGGCATCGGCATCCGGCAGCTCAGCGTCGATCCGCAGTTCATGCCCGAGGTACACGGGCACATCGCCCGGCTGGAGGTGGCGGCCTGCCGGATGCATGCCCGCCAGGCGATTGCGGCCGGCACCATCGACGGCGTGCGGCAATGCCTGAAGGCATTCCGGTATTGAACCCCTGCCGGCGATGGTATACCATCCGGACGGCACGGCTCAGCCGATGCGTTCAATCCACCACACGGCGCCGGATGTCGGTGCGTCGTCGCGGTACAACCTCCTCCGGCCCGGCAGCGGCAGGCAGCGATATCATGAACCCGATCATCGATCTGATCAAATCTCACCGGTCGATCCGTAAATTCACGGACCAAGCGGTGGACAAGGGCACCCTCGAGGCGATCATTGCCGCGGCCCAGTGCGCGGCGACGTCGCATTTCGTGCAGGCCTATACGGTCATAAACGTCACCGACAGGCACAAGCGGCAGGTCATCGCCGAGCTGGCCGGCCCGCAGGTCTGGGTAGCCCGGGCGCCGGTATTCCTGGTCTTTTGTGCCGACTTCACCCGACTCACCGCCGCCTGCCAGTGGCGCGGCGCGGGCGTGGAAAAAGGGTGGGCTGAGCAATTCGTCACCGCCACGGTGGATGCAGCCCTGCTGGCCCAGAACGTGATCCTGGCGGCCGAGTCCCTGGGCATGGGCGGTGTGTTTATCGGCGGTATCCGCAACGATCCCCAGACGGTGTGCGACCTGCTGGAGATCCCCGACCAGGCCTACCCGGTGTTCGGCATGTGCCTGGGGTGGCCGGCCCACGATCCGCCCCCCAAGCCACGGCTGCCGCTCGAGGCGGTGCTGTTCACGGATCGCTATCCGCAATCCCACGACCAGCGGCTGTTGGCCGAGTACGACAGAACCATCAACCACTACTACCGCAACCGCGACAGCAACCTGAAAGACGACAACTGGACCCGGCAGATGGCCGACTTCATGGGCAAGGTGATTCGGCCCCACATGAAGGCTTTTTTAGCGGAAAAGGGCTTTTTCCTGAAGTAGTATCCCCTGCCGTCCGAACCCATTATCCGGTGCTCCCATTGGCGTCAAAGGGAATCGTCAAGGCGTAGGTGCCATCTTCAAACCGGCTGCGCACCGGGTATGCGCCCTTTTCGAACACCTTGAGCATGGCCCGGTTGGAGGCCAGCACGTCGGCGGTCATGCCCCGGGCACCTCGCTGGCGGGCCAGACGGGCCAGCATGCGGTACAGGTAGCTGGCGATGCCCAGCCGCTGGTATTGTTGGTCGACTACGAAGGCCACATCCACGTAGGGCTTGTCTTTATGGCGGGCGAAGCGGGCCTCGGCGATGATGCGCCCCTGGCCCGGCGGCCCCACCAGGCCCACCACGGACATGACGTCGCGGTAATCCACGTTGACGTAGGCCTGCATCTTGGCGTGGGGCATGGTTTTGATCGGTGAAAAATAACGGTAGTAGATGGCCTCGTCCGAAAAGCGGTAGAAGAGACGGCGCATGGCCTCTTCGTCGGAGGGTTTGATGGCCCGGAATCTTACCGTGCGGCCATCTTTCAAGGTTTGCCGTTCGGCGATTTCCGACGGATAGAGGTGTCCACTCGCTTCCAGATAGATCTGGTCGGCATAGAGGATCTTCTCGCTTTTGGCCCGTTCCACCAGTCCCGGCCGATCGTCCGGGTGGGCGATCTCGATCAGTGCCTGGGCCCGCTCTCGCAGGGTTCGGCCGGTAAGCGAAGCGATGCCGTATTCGGTGGCGATGATGCTGACCGAGTCGGGAAGATTGAGTTGGTTGGGCATGGCGCCGAGGGAGATGCGGATATTGCCTTCACCCTGCAGATTGCGGCTGGGCAGGGCAAACATGGTGAACCCGCCCGCAGAAATTTCGGCTCCGTTGAAAAAGTCCATGGCCTGGCCCGGGCCGGAGGTGATGCTGCCCTTGCCGGCGTGCATGGCGATCCGGCCGGACAGATCGACCTTGCGTGCCGGAAAGATGGCCACAAAGCGCGCGTTGCGGCCGATTTCAAGGGGGCTGAACACCTTGTCGATGGTCTGGAACGCCACCAGCGGGTTGCGATCCAGCCAGCGCATCAGCGCCTTCGACCCCATGGCGTAGCTGGAAAGCGATCTGCCGCAAAAGGTTTGTTTGCGCCGGTTGGTTGCCGCGCCGCTTTGCACCAGGGTCATGACGGCATCGGTGATAAAGGGGGTGTGGATACCCAGGTCTTTTTTACCGGCCAGGTGGCGGGGCAGGGCGTCGAACAGGGGCCCGAAGGTAAAGCCCAGGCAGCTGCCGTCCTCAATCACCGCGGCCACGTTGGCGGCCACGCGGTCGTAGACCGGATCCACGGGCCAGCCGCCAAACAGGGGGGCCGGTTCCGTGCTCTCGACGATCAGGTCGAACTCGTCTACCGACACGAAGGTGTCGCCGTAGGTGCGGGGGATGTCGGCATTGATTTCACCGATAACCAGCGATGCCTGGGCCATGGCCCGCCGGGCCACGTCCACGGCGATACCCAAAGAGCAGCGGCCCCCTTCGTCCGGCACCGTGATCTGTACCAGGGCGGCGTCCACCGGTAGCTGCCGGCTTTTGATCAGCCACGGAATGGTGGAGAAGCGGCTGGGAATCAGGTCGACGCGGCCGGCGGTAATGGCCTCGCTGGCGATCCATCCGGAGAAGAAGGTCTTCAGGCGGTACTTGTGGGATTGGGGGTCCTGAAACGAGATGGCGTCGCCGAAGCTGAGCAGTTGAATCAGGGTCAGGTCCTGAAGATTGGGTGCCTCGGAGGCCATGAGGCGTTTGACCAGGGTGCGCGGTTCGGCGTTGCCGGTGCTGAGAAAAATGTGCATCCCCGGTTTGATCCTGGCCAGGGCCTCATCCGGTGTCGACTGCCGGCGCTGCCAACTGCTCGGGTGGGGGGCGCTCATGGTCTCTCCTGTCGAAAAAATGGTCGACGGCAATGGGATCGGATGCTATTTTCCTAAGCGGTCAGGCCGTCGTCGTGAGCGGCTGCTGAAACCCCACAAGGAACCCTTCGCCATGAAAACCGATTTCGACCATGAGATCAACCGAAAAGGCACCCATTCGGCCAAATGGGGCGTCATTCAGGACCGTGACAATCCCTCGCGCTGGCACGCCACCGACGCCTATTTCGGCCCGGACCGGATCCTGCCCCTGTGGGTGGCGGACATGGACTTCGCCGCACCTAAACCGGTGGTTGACGCCCTGGTCCGGCGTGCCCGACACGGCATTTACGGCTACACGATTCGACCGCAAAGCTACGACCGGGCCGTGGTGGACTGGATGAGACGGCGCCATGGCTGGCAGATCGAGCCCGGGTGGATTCTGTCGACGCCCGGGGTGGTCACGGCGCTCAACCTGATCGTGCGCACCTTCGTGAAGCCGGGGCAGCAGGTGCTGATTCAGCGGCCGGTTTACTACCCGTTTTTCAGCGCCATCGAAAACAACGGCGGCCGGATCGTCTCCAGCAGCCTGGTCCTGACCAACGGCCGCTACGAAATGGATTTTGCAGACTTCGAAAAAAAAGCGGCTGACCCGCAGACCGGCCTGTTTATTCTCTGCAGCCCCCACAATCCGGTCGGGCGGGTCTGGTCCCGGACGGAACTGGCCCGTATCGCTGAGCTCTGCCTGAAGCACCAGGTGCTGGTGGTGGCCGACGAGATCCACGCCGATCTCATCTACAAAGGCGTCAGCTTCACGCCCCTGGCCGCCATCAGCGCCGAGATGGCCGTCAACACCGTGGTCTGCACGGCCCCCAGCAAGACCTTCAACCTGGCCGGCCTGCACACCTCCAACATGATCGTTTCCGACGCCGGATTGCGTCGCCGCCTGCAGCACACCTTGAACTGCTGCGGAATGGGCAAGTGGGCCGATCCCTTCGGCACCGTGGCCTGTGAAACCGCCTACCGCGAGGGTGAACCCTGGCTGGCGCAGGTGATGGCCTATATCGAGGACAACCTGGATTACCTGGTCAGGTATATCAGCGACCACATCCCGGGCATTGGCGTGATACGGCCCGAGGGCACGTATCTGGTGTGGCTGGACTGCCGCGCGCTGGGGCTCGACAAGTGGGCCCTCAAACACCTGATGATGGATACGGCCCGGATCTTTCCGGACGAGGGTTTTATTTTCGGACCCGAGGGCGAGGGCTTCGAACGGCTTAACATCGCCTGCCCACGATCGATCCTGGCAGAGGCTCTGGAACGGATCCGGCGTGCGGTGAGCACCCTTAGCGGTTGAACATCACAAAGCCCGCCAATATCAAGGCCATGCCGGCCAGATGATAGGCTTTCAAGGATTCGCCCAAAAAGACGATGGCCAGGACGGCGGCGAAGACCGGAATCAGGTTGATGAACAGGCCGGTGCGGTTGGCTCCGATGACGGCCACGCCCCGGTTCCAGCAAAAATAGGCCACGATGGACGGGAAGACGGCTACATAGCCGATGCTGGCGGCGACACCGGGCGACAGCGTGAACGGTCCCACGGCCGCCATTTCCCAAAGGTATAACGGCAGCAATCCGACGGCGCCGACACCGAAGGTGACCGCCATGAAGCTCAAGGGGTGTATGTTGGGCCGTTTGGGCAGCAGGGCCGAATAGAAAGCATACAGGACCACGGCGACGATCATCAAGAGATCGCCCTGCACGAGGTTCAGGTGGACCAGTGCCTGCCAGCGGCCCTTGAGGACCACGATGGCGGCGCCGAGCACGCACAGGATCACGCCTACCACCTGCATCGGGGAAACCCGCTCGCCATACAGCAGCAGGCAGATGACAATGATCATCGCCGGCATGGTGGTCTGGATCAAGGCGCTGTTGATGGCCGTGGTGGTGTGTACGGCCATGTAGAGCAGGGTGTTGAAGGTGGTAATACCCAAAAAGGAGAGCAGCCCCATTATTTTCCAGCCGCGGGCGGCTGCTTGCCAGTCCCGCCGGACCCACGGCCAGGCCAGGGGCAGCAGAATCAAAAAGGCCACGGCCCAGCGCCAGAACGCCAGGGCCACCGGTGGTATCATGGTGACGATCCCCTTGGCCAGCACGACATTGCCGGCCCAGCACATGGGGGCAACAGCGACCATCAGAAAGGCCGGCAGGGTCGGTTTGGGGTTCGGCAGCATATGGTGGGCCTCTGGTCGTCAGCGATTGGGTCGTTGTACCGGAAACCGGCTGTTTTTACAACGCCGGGATCCGCCCCGGTGTTGTACGTTGACAGCCCATCGGGATTGCGGCATAACCGTTCCAACACCGTCCGTTGAAACCGCTCGCCCAACCATTCAAGGGAGGTAACGCCATGAAAGAGGGTACATGCCCCAAGTGTGGATCCAAACGTGTTTATGCCGCCGTCGACCTGCCCCTGAAAAGCGGTCCCTTCGGCAGCAACGCCATTCCCGTCAGCCTGACCGCCATGGCCGCCCTGGACAACTACGTGTGTGTGGAATGCGGCTTGGTGGAAAGCTATGTCGCCGACGAGGCCATGCTGAAAAAAATTGCCCGGCGATGGACCGCAGTCAACGATTCGGAATTCGCTGAGGAGTCCTGATGCCGCTGCCCTTTTCCAGCAACCGCATCCGCGGGATCCGCCACTTTGGCCTGATTTCGCGTGTGCTCATCAAGCACGGCATGGGCGAAGTGGCCGATCGGCTCAAGGGCCGAACCGGAACCAAGGTCAAGACGGGGCTGCCTGACCCGGTCCGCATTCGGCTGACCCTCGAGGAGCTGGGGCCCAGTTTCATCAAGCTGGGTCAATTGATGAGCACCCGCGCCGACCTTTTTCCCACCGAGTACATTCACGAGTTGACCAAACTCCAGGATCAGGTGCCGCCGGTACCGTTTGCCGAGATTCGCCGCCTGGTTGAAAGCGAACTGGGCCAGCCCCTGGAGCAGCGCTTCCAGCGCTTCGATCAAACCGCCCTGGCGGCCGCATCCGTGGCCCAGGTGCACACCGCCTGGCTGAAAACCGGGGAGAAGGTTGCCGTCAAGGTGATTCGGCCGGGCATCGAAAAGCGCATCCGCAAGGACATCCAGGTGATGTACTACCTGGCCGCCCGCTTTGAACGCCGTTTTGAACTGGGCCGCGTCTTGGGGGCGGTCAACCTGGTCAAGGAGTTCGAGCGCACCATTTTTCGGGAACTGGACATGCTCATCGAGGCGGGCAACATCGAGCGCTTCACCCGCAGCTTCGAGGGCGTGGACGAAATCTACATCCCCAAAGTCTACTGGGACCACACCGTAAAATCGGTCCTGGTGATGGAGTTTATCCAGGGCATCAAGATGGACCGGGTCGACGAGATCCGACGCCATGGCATCGACCCCGAAGATGTCGCCATGATCGGCCTGCGCTCATTTTCGCGGCAGCTCATGTCGGCCGGCATCTTCCACGCCGACCCCCATCCCGGCAACACCCTGGTCATGCACGACGGGCGGGTCAGCCTGGTGGATTTCGGCATCGTGGGCTACCTGGATGAAGAGACCATGATGCAGATCGCCCACCTGTTCCTGGGTTTTGCCGAACACGACTACGAGATGATCATGGAGGCCCTTGAAGCGGCCGGTCTGGTGGACCCCCGGACCATGGATCTGAAGGCCTTCCGGGTGGACCTCAAAGAGATGGCCGAGCCATTTTACGGTCGCTCACTGAAGACCATCGCGGTCAAGGATGTTTACGATCAGGCCATGCGCCTGGTGTTCAAGCACCAAATCCGCATGCCCCGCAACCTGCTGCTGCTGTTCAAAACCCTGATCCAGACCGAGGGTCTGGGAAAGATTTTGGGCTCGGAGGCCAGCCTGCTGGAGGTCACCCGGCCCTACGCCAAAAAATTGCTGGAGCAGGGCTACGAAGCCCACAAGGTCCTCAAAAACATGGGCCGTGACCTGAAGCTGTTCGGCGGCTACCTGCGCCAGATGCCCCACCTGGCCCACGGCGTTTTCAAGCGCCTGGCCATCGAAGGCCCGCGCATCGAGGTCCGCCACACCGGCCTGGAAGAGACCTCTAAAAAGTTCGAAAGCGGCATCAACCGCCTCACCCTGGGGCTGGTGGTGGCCGCTTCCCTGATCGCCGCCTCCCTGATTCTCAACTCCACCCGCAAGGTGCTGCACTTCGAGGTGGACTTCTTCGGGGTGCAAACGCTTTCCGTTACCGACGTGCTGGGTTTCAGTGGCTACCTGATCGCCACGTTCCTGGGGTTGTGGCTGGTCTTTTCCATTGTGCGCTCGGGAAAGCGGTAAGGTTCGTCTCCCGCAATTCTCATCGATTTCTTTGCTTCCGGGTCTGAATGCATACCGCTTGTTGATATCCCCGTGTTTAAAATGTTCTACGTCCCGTTTTGACAAACACCTGTGCAGCAGTGAGCCCACCAAGAGTACACTCGTTTTTCCAAAACAGATAGCACCTATTCTGCTCACGTTGCAAATGGAAGCTTAGAACGATATAAAGGGCCAAACCGATTTAATCAATCAGGAGGCGAGCGATGAGAACCCTGACAGACAAACTCTCCCATCTCTCTTTTACGCAAGCCACGAAGCTGTTGGGGCCACGAGGCCGGAAGCTGATCATGGAAGGCGGTAAATTCGAGGTCGATTTGTACGAGCAGGTAATCCTGGATGGGCAGCAATTCCGTATGAACGTGGATGGGGCCACGGTAACCATCGGTCTGAGCAACGACAAGCGCCAGCGCTTCAACCTGCAATGCAGTGTCTGCAACGGTGCCTGTGTGCATCAGGGGGCAGCCTTGTCGTTGGTTCTGGAGGAAAAATTGGCCCTGGGGTTGTCGGCGCCGCCCCCGGAGCGCACCCCCATGGAAAGTCTGGACGAGGCAACCCTCATCGCCCAGGCTGTCAACGAGCGCCGCCAACGCGCCCATGACGAAAAAATGCGCCTTGCGTCCATGAACCCACAGCAGTTGTGGACCGATTATGTAATCACCAGCCAGCTATCCGGCAAAAGCTACCGCCTGGCCCTGCGCGGCTGGCAACCGGGCGAATCCTATTGCAACTGCCCCGATTTTCGCAAGAACACTCTGGGCACCTGCAAGCATATCCTCTATGCCCTCGAACGCGGCCGGGCTAAATTTCCCAAAGCCGTTCAGAACACCCCGGCAATCGTGGAAGAAATCTGTGTTTATCTGCACTATGGCCGGCACCTGGAACTGCGTCTGCTGCTTCCCGATGGTCTGGAAATGCCGATCCAGAAGCTGTTGGCGCCGCTGAAGGATAAGGTCGTTGACGACCCCAAGGATCTGTTGCAGCGCATCGGCCAGGTGGAACGCCTGGGCACATCGGTAACCATCTACCCGGATGCCGAAGCGTACATTCAGCAGCTGCTGTTTCAACAGCGCATGGCGGCGCTAATGGCCGACATTCGCAAGGATCCGGCGGCCCATCCCCTGCGCCAGACCCTGCTCAAAACAGACCTGCGGCCCTACCAACTGGATGGCATCGCCTTTGCCGCCGGCGCTGGCCGGGCCATTCTGGCCGACGACATGGGACTGGGAAAAACCATTCAGGGCATCGGGGTGGCCGAACTGCTGGCCCGCCACGCCGCTGTGGAAAAAGTGCTGATCATTTGCCCGGCCTCACTCAAGTCCCAGTGGCGCACTGAGATCAGACGATTTTGCGATCACAACGTTCGCCTGATTCTGGGCAGCCACAAAGAGCGTCCGGCCCAATATGCGGGCGATCAGTTTTTTACGGTCTGCAATTACGAACAGGTGCTGCGCGATATTCTGGCCATCGAGCGCGTGGCCTGGGACCTGATCATCCTCGACGAAGGCCAGCGCATCAAGAATTGGGAGGCCAAGACCAGCCGAATCGTCAAAGCCCTAAAATCCCCCTATGCGCTGGTGCTGTCCGGCACGCCCCTGGAAAACCGGCTCGATGAGCTTTTTTCGGTGGTGGAGTTTGTCGACGACCGGCGCCTGGGGCCGGCCTTCCGTTTTTTCAATCGCCACCGGGTGGTGGACGAAAAGGGCAAACTGCTGGGTTACCAGCATCTGGACCAGCTTCGGGAAAACTTGCGTCCGATTTTGCTGCGCCGCACCCGTCAGCAGGTGCTCAATGAGTTGCCGCCCCGCACCACCGAGGTGATCCGCATCGCCCCCACCGACGAACAGCTCGACATGCAAAAGGGCCACCGCAGCATCGTTCAAACCATCCTCAGCAAGAAGTATCTTTCGGAAATGGATCTGCTCAGGCTGCAAAAGGCCCTGCTCATGTGCCGTATGTGCGCCGACAGCACCTTTCTGGTGGACAAGCAGGCCCCGGGCTACTCCAGCAAACTGAAGGAATTGGACAGTCTGCTCGATCAGCTCAAGGCCGAGCAAGACCGAAAAATCGTGCTCTTTTCCGAGTGGACCACCATGCTTAACTTGATCGAGCCGCTGCTCCAGGCGCACCGGATGAACTATGTGCGCCTGGACGGTTCGGTGCCCCAGAAAAAACGCCAGGAACTGATCCACCGCTTCCAGAACGATTCCACATGCATGCTTTTCATTACCACCAATGCCGGTGCCACGGGACTGAACTTGCAGGCTGCCAATACGGTCATCAATGTTGATCTGCCCTGGAATCCGGCTGTTCTGGAGCAGCGCATCTCCCGGGCGCATCGCATGGGCCAACAGCAGCCGGTGCAGGTTTTTCTGCTGGTCACCACCGACACCCTGGAGGAGAATCTGCTGGCCACCCTGTCTGCCAAGCATCAACTCTCCCTGGCGGTTCTGGATCCGGACACCGACACCAGTCAGGTGGAGATGAACACGGGCATGGAAGAGCTCAAACGCCGCATGGAGGTTCTGCTGGGGGCTCGGCCCGAAGCGGCCGAAGACGAGAGCATGCGGGCCGAAGCCGAAAAGACGGCCGCCGCCCTGGCCAGAAAGGAGAAGGTAGCCGTTGCCGGCGGGCAGTTGGTGGGAGCCGCATTTGCCTTTATTGGAGAAATGTTCGCGGACCAGTCAAGCGGCGACGGCTTGGAACAACTGGCCGGGGCATTCAAAGCCAAGCTGGGCGATTGCATGGAAAAAACGGACGATGGCCGTTTGAAGATGACCATCACCTTGCCCGACGAAACCTTTTTGGACACCATGGCTCGCTCCCTTGCGAAAATGGCGGGACTGGGAGCGAGACCTTAGATCGAACCCGTTTGAACACGCGGGTTTTGGCGACCGCCCCGCCGACGCAATGTGAAGGCCATGTATTTGACGGCCAGGCCCCGCGATTGGGCGAGGCGGTCGTAGGCCGAAACCACTGTTGCCGCGCCAATCGAGGAATGCTCGGGCGCGTGAAGATCATCGCAGGCTGCAATCACACGCCCGCCCCAGCGTGCGACGGAATCCTGCGTAAAGGCGAAGAGCGGGTCGCTGTCGGTTTTCAGATGCACGCTGCCATCGGGGGTGAGCAGCCTTGCGTAGATCTCCAGAAACGGGGTCGCCGACAACCGGCATTTGCGGGTGCGGTGTTTCGGGTGTGGATCGGGAAAGGTCAACCAGATTTCGCGGATCGTATGTTCTGCAAAAAAGGCCGGGATGTCTTCGATCCGTGAGCGCAGGAAGTGGACATTGTCTATTTTTTCCGCAATCGCTCGTTCTGCGCCGACGCACAGGCGGTGACTTTTGCGGTCGACCGCCACATAGCGCCGCTTTGGGTTGGCGGCGCCAAAAGCGAGGCTGTGTTCTCCTTTGCCGCAGCCCAATTCGAGAATGGTTTCCATGCCTTCACCAAACGCGCCATACCAGGGATGGTCTTCTGGAGGCCGCGACTCGCCAAGCTCGGCAAGGGTCACGTTGGGCAGGTGCGTGAGGCGCTCATGTTTTTGGCGTTTATTTTTTGGCATGCCAGTGACTCAACAGCTGGTCAGGTTTACATGGCCCTGAATGCCTGATCGGCGTCCAGTTTTAAGGGGTAAAATTTTTCGCACGGCTTGCGTTTTCACCTACTGGCCCCTTTTTCTTCTGCTGGTGAGGGGCCCGCACTCCTGGATGAGCGCTGGGCGCGTTTTGCTTCCACGCGCTGATAGGCAAGGTAATACTTGTAGATATTACGAACATATTGAACGGTTTCACGGCCGATCTCGCGTGCAACGGCAAGTTCGACGTTGTTGACCCAAACGTTCGGATCCAACCCATTTGCGGCGGTCTCCCGACGAAGGCGTCTGATGCGGGTTTGACCGGCATTGTAAGACGCAAGGGCAAAAAAGATCCTGTTCAACGGGTCAACCTCGGGGCTGCTGACACGGTCGACCAGTTGATGCAAGTATCGCGTACCGGCGTGAATATTCGGCTCCAGGGTCTTGATGTCGCCCACCTTCATCGCCTCCCCGGTATTCGGTAGAAGCTGCATCACGCCGATCGCCCCGGCGGGGCTTTGCGCCTTCTGGTTGAGCCGCGACTCCTGGTAACCCAGCGCTGCGAGCAAGAGTGGATCAAGTTCATACTGTTGCCCGTATTTGGTGAATAACGGCAACGTTGTATCAAACCGTTGTCTCTCCGCGCTTGCGTTTGTGTTTCGCACCCAGTTCGTGTTTTGCAGATAGCGTCGGAAGAGCTGGTTGCCGAATTGCGTTCGGTGGCGGTGGGCTCGGACGAATTCATTGAGCACTTCTTCTAGTTTTGGACTCTCTTTACGAAACGCCCAGGCAATATTTTGCCCGGATGCCACCACCAGATCTGAGCGAACGGTAAGATCCGGGAATATCTGACCCCAGAATTCCGCCAAATGCCGGTCAACAACCGTGGCCGGAAACAGCCCTGCCTGAACCATTTCGACAATCTCATCCGGCTCCAGCAGTTCATCCGCGGCCTGGATGATGATGGGTGAAGCGCCTTTTTGCTCGAGCTCCCGGCTGAGCCTTCTCAGCGAGTCATTGTAGCTGCTGGACCGCTGAACATAAACCTCCTTTCCGGCGAGTTCCGCGATGGTCCGAATCGTTGGTGCACCAGGGCCGGTGACAATGATCTCCTCTGAATTTCGCAGTACCGGCTCGGAAAAATCGACCTTGGCCTGACGGCTGTCGGTGATGGTGAGGTTCCCGGCGGCGATATCGCCCAGACCGTCGGTCAGGTACTGGATCAGCTGGCTCTGCCGTACGGGAATGAATACGACGTGAACCAGCCGCGTTCTAAGCCCTTCCCTGCGATTGATTTCCCGTTCCAGTTGACGACCTGCCGTGGCGACAATGCCGCGTTCGGTGGCGCCATCCAGGAAATAGTGGGTCGGGCTGTAGGCAACGACAATTCGAATCATCTTGCGCTGGACCATCTCGTCATAATCGCCTTTCCAGGGAATTAAGGCGAGTGTGAAATCATCCGGGGCATCGACCGGCGTGACTGCTTCGGTTGGCTCATTTTCGCTGACATCGGGAGTCGAGGCCGGACTCTGGGCATGGCTGATCGAGGTAAAACAGACCATCAGGGCGACCCAGACAGGGATTCGTTTCAGAACCCCGGCAAGGTGAGTGTTTCGCATTCGCGGGCTCCATATCGGTTCGAACGCTGGTTTTATCCGGCCAGCCCCTGCCGTCCCCTGTGGGCGGCGAACTGTCGGGCGAACATCTGGTCTACACGTGCCCGTAATACTCCCGATGCACCACCGCCCCATAGGCATAATCGAGCAGCGTGCCCCAGCTGAATACGGGCAGGTCCAGCGCGCGCTGCACGGCTCGCGCAAACGGCTGCATGCCGGTGCACTCCAGCATGAGGGCCCCGATGGACGGGTTGGCGGTATAAAATTCCCGGCAGACCCGGACCATGTCCGCTACGGCCTTGTCATAGAAGATTTCGGGCACTTTTGGGCGCTTTTCATGGTCCCAAAGGTTGTCGAACTCCGGGCAGCCGAATTCGTCCTGGGCGCCGGCGACGATGAAGCGACTGTTCAGGTCGATGCCCACGTTGACCAGGTGGGCGTCGGTCAGGAACCGTTTCTGGGCGCAGACGATGCCCACCACCTTGTTTGGCCCGATCACCTGTTGGATGAACGGCACCTGCAGCAGGCTGGACATGAACACCGGCACCTGCACGTGCGCCGCCACATCCTTTTGAAAATAGGCGAAATAGCCGCATTCGGCGGCGATGGCCCGGCAGCCCATACGTTCGAGCCGTGCGGCGGCGCGCAGGATCGGCGCCCGGCAGGGTGATTTGTCCGGCGCCCACACCAGGGTGTAGTTGTCCACCCCCTCGGCGATCTCGTACTGCACCGGGAAGGGAAAGGCGCTGGCATTGCGCACGTCTCCCGGAAAGCCCGGGTAGGCATCGTCCAGGACCATGATGCCGATGCCCATGCCGTAGCAGGTGTGGTTGCGGCGGGTACGGATGTGATTGATGCCCATGTCGCGATTGCCGTAAATCATGTGATCCTTTCGATCAGCTGTCCAATTTGTTCAAGCCGCACCATCTCGATGCCCTGGCGGACCATGAAGTCGTCGACATCATCGCGCAGCGCCGAGTCCATGGCCGGCGGAACATAGTCATCGAGCATGGCCTGCTGCCTGGCGGCGATGCGCTCGCGGTAGGCCGCCTCGGGGGGCCGTGCGCCGGCGGCGCCGTGAAGGTTGATGGTCGAATCCCAGGCGTGTGATCGACACTTGCGCACTGTGTCCATTTTGTTTAGAAACAAGCCGCCGGGCCCGACGTCTTGAATCAGCTCCAGGTCGAGAACACCGCTGTCGACATGCAAATCTTCGCGATAGTATTTCAGCATGGCGATCATCTCGATGTCCATGATGAACTTCTCATAGGAGACGGCGGCGAACGCCGCCAGCGTTCCGGCACTGTGGACGACCAGGTTGACGCCATGCTGAAATGAGGCCAGCAGGTTCAGCATGCTTTCGTAGCCGCTTTGGGCGGACAGCACCGGGGCGTCGGTCGGGGCGCCGCCGCAGCGGCTGGGCAGACGGTACATGCGGGCCAGGGCCGTCGTGGTTTTCAGTTGCCGGGCATAGGCCGGGGAGCCGGCCGAGATGTTGCCGCTGCGCAGGTCGGCACCCAAACACTGCAGGCCGAAGATAACCGGGTTGCCGGGATTGACGATCTGGACGATGGTGATGGCGGCCAGGGCCTCGGCCGTTGCCAGGGCCACATTGGCCGCCAGATCGATGGGACCGGTGCTGCCGGCCGCCGGCGAGGGCGAGATGATCAACGGTTGGTTGTGGCGCGCGGCCACGAGCATGGAATCGAGGGTCATCGCGTCCATGCGCAAGGGGCTGGTGGTGTTGATCAGGGTCAGTATTCGCGGCTGGGCGCGAAACGCCGCCTGGCCGCCGCAGGTCATCGCGCCCAGGTCCATGATGGCCTGCACCTGCGCGGCACGGCCCGGAACACCCATGAGGCACTTGTCCGAACTCAACAAGGCCGCGTAGATCATCAGCAGATGACTTTGTTCGGCGGGAACGTCTGCCGGCTGGGCCAGAATGCCGCCGTTGATGTTGAAATGCGGACATTGGTGGATCAGTTTGGCGAAACCGACGTAATCGGCCATCCGGGCATCGCGGCGCGACCCGTCGGGTTCACAGACGGCCGCGCAGCCGTATCCGGGCGCGCAGTTCACATGGTTGCCGCCGATCACCATGTCATGGGCCAGGTTGCGGGCGCGCAGGGTAAAGGATTCGGGTGCCAGGCCAATGGCCTCCATGACCAGCTGCGGTGGGAAACGGACCCTGCGATCCACGACCGTCGCCCCGGTATTGCGCAACCGATCGAGAATGTCGGCGTGGTACAACTCGATGCCCACCGTTTCCAGGATTTTCAAGGCCTGGTCGTGGATGGCCTTCAGGTTGGATGGCATGCGACTGTCTCCACCGCTGCCCCGATGGCGCTCCACGCCCGCTGCGAAAATGGCATCTTGGTTCTCCCTTGAAAGCGTGCCGCGGATAGGGCTGCCAATATCCTATCCTATCACCGAAAAGCTCGAGTTGGGATTGATTTTTCGCAGCCGTGAAAAGAAGCCCACGTCACACCGGCGTTTGGTGTACTTCATGGTGAACTTGACCGGATCGGTGTCGTGGTCGTGGCCCTTTTCGACGGCCGCGATCAACTCGGCCATGAGCACGCCCACGACCGGGGCATTCTTATACTGGTTCCCGGATGTCCCCACGGCCATGTAAAAGCCTTGCAGGGCCGATTTGTCATAGATCGGGATCCAGTCGTCCGAGCAGTCGTAAAGGTCGACCACGCCGCTGGGCTGGTTGGGGATGCGCAGGTCTGCGATGCGCTGGGCCTCGCGCATGACCTGGGTGGTCCACTGCTCGGTGAAGTTGGTGTTGTAGTTGTCCGGATGGTCGATGTACTCCATGGTGTCGCACTCGGGATCCTCGGAGCCGATCAGGATGTGGTTGCCCACCTCCGGCCGGGAGTAGCAGCCCACGTCGCCGTCCGAAATGATGGTGCCCAGGTGGTTGTAGTCGAACCCCTCGGGTGCCGGCACGTGGCAGACTTCCTGGCGCAGGGGGCGGGTCTTGATGTTCATGTCGTGCTTCGACACCGGCCATGCGGTTGATGATGGCCGAGTGCGGGCCGGCCACGTTGATGACCACCGGCGCGTCGATCTGGCTGCCGTCCTTGAGGGTGATACCGGCCACGCGGTTGTCGCGTCTGCGAATTTCGACCACCTCGGCTTTGAACCGGTATGTGGCACCGAGCGCCTCGGCCGCGCGCTGGACGTTGTGGACCGACTGCTTTGGATCGGAGATCAACCCCGACTCGGGCACGTAGATGGCGCCGGCGATCCGATCGCCGGTCGGTTGGCCGAAACGGTCGTCACCGGGCAGCACCGGGGGGCCGTAGCTGCGGTTGTTCAAGACCGGAAAGCGCCTGGTGATATCTTCGGGCGCAAGTTCCTCGTAGGGCACGCAGAGCTCGTCCAGCGCCGCCATGACCTTCTTCAGGTAGTGGTTCTTTTCGGTCTTGATCACCAGGCAGCCGGTGTTGATGTATTTGACCAGCCCGGTTTCGTCCACGGTTCCGAGGTACTTGGGCCAGTCCAGCCAGTAGTAGTATCCTTCCCGGGCCATGGCAACGCCGTCAGGGGTGGAATAGTGCAGGCGGATGACGGCGCACGACCCCGACGTGGAGCCATGGCCGGCTTCGGGCAGCTTGTCGACATTGAGCACCTTGCATCCTCTTTTGGCCAGCTCGAACCCGGTGCAGGCGCCGATGATTCCGGCGCCGATCACGATGGCATCGTATTGCGCATTCATTTGCGAGAACCTCATAAAAATGGGTTGGGTGTTGCGGGAAAGCGGGGATTTTTGCACTCCCCGCTGGTGTTCGTCCGTCCGTTGAAAGTAGCTGCCTGCCAGCGCCGCCGCCCCAATGGCGCCCTGATCCATGGGCTTAGGCTATGCCCAATTCCAGTCCTGAATGTTCCAGGTGATGTCGGTCAGGTAGGGATTGATCTCATATCCTTTCAGGTCGCTCTTTTTTCCGTACATGAACATGTAGGCGAAAATCGGTGCGAAGGGCACGTCGTCGTGCAGGATCGCCTGGATCTGATGGTAGACGTCCTTGCGCTTTTCCATGTCGGAGATCAGCACGCCCTCTTCCAGCAGCTTGTCCAGCTCCGGGTTTTCGTATTGGACGTAATTGGAGCCGGTGCCATATTTGGCCGGGATCTGCTTGGAGTGGCAGCGGGCCGCGTAGTCGGGGTCCATGCCCACGGTGGGCTCCCATCCGACCATCAGGGTGTCGAATTGGCTGTTGGTGGTGTACTCACCCCACACCACCGAGGCCGGCATGTTCTTGATCTCCATGGCCACGCCGATCGCCTTCCAGTTGGCCTGGATCATGGCCTGGGCCTGTTCGCGTGCCTTGGAACCGGCCGTGGTGGACATGGAAAATGCCAGCTTCACGCCGTTTTTCTCGCGAATGCCGTCAGCGCCCGGCTTCCACCCGGCTGCGTCCAGCATTTCGGCCGCGCGGCCAGGATCGTAGCCCGGATCGGTCAGGTTGGGATTGTAGGCCCAGTGGGTGGGGTGCAGGTAGGAGAGGGTGCGCGGCGGCAGGCCATAGTAAATGTCCTTGATCCACTTCTCTTTGTCGATGGCGTAGTAGAGCGCCTGCCGCACGACCTTTTCCTGGAATTGCGGTTTGCCGCAGTTGAAGTAGACGAACTCCACCCAGGGGGCCGGGGTTTCCAGCGCGTCCCGGCCGGGCAGGTTGCGGGACTCCTCGAAGCGTTCGGGCGGTACGCCGTGCAGGCCGAAGACGTCGATCTCACCGGTCTTGAACTGGGTGTAGGCCACGGTCTGGTCGGGCACGAACTTGTGGATCACCTTGCCGATGGCCGGCGCACCACGATGGTAGTCGGGATTTTTTTCGTAGATCATGTGGCTGCCGGCCACGCGTTTGACCAGCTTGTAGGGCCCGGTTCCGATGGGCTGGGTGTTGAACGGCGCCGTGTTGATATCACCGACCGTAGCGAGAATGTGTTCGGGCACGATGTGCATCTTCTGCCAGGCCCAGGCGAAGGGGACGTACGGTTTGGACAAAACGATCTCCACATTCTGGTCGTCGATGATCTTGAATTCGGCGATCAGATCGAAGCCGGAGCGGGATCGAATGGCCACATCCGGCCGCACAATGGTCTTGTAAGTGAATTCGACGTCCTTGGCCGTAAATGGCGTGCCGTCGTGCCACTTGACGCCCTCTTTCAGCGCGACCTTCCACACCAGCCCGTCCGGGGAGATGCCGCCGTTTTCATAGGTCGGCACGGCTGCGGCCAGGTTGGGGATGAATTCGCCCTTGGCGTTCATATCCCAGAGCGCATCAAACATGCACGCTTCAGGGACCTCCTCGGTGCCAGAGTTGACATACAGCAGCGGGTTGAAATTGACTGGTTCCTGGGTCATGCCCACGATGACGTTGTCCTTGGCGGCCCAGGCCCGCCCGGGAAAAAAGGTGCTTCCGGCCAGGGCCGTGCCGGCGACGGCCAGCCCGGTGGTTTTGATAAAATCCCTGCGGGTGATTGCGTGGTTGCTCATCGGATCTCTCCTTGTGATTGGGGTTGACGTGTCGGACCAGTGTTTATTGAACCATACTGGATCTACATTCTCAAGCGGGGATCGAGGGCATCGCGCAAACCGTCGCCCAAAAAGTTAAAACTCATCACCGTCAGGGTGATCATCACCCCCGGCAGGATGGCCAGCCAGGGTGCCAGGTCGAAATAGGACTGGGCATTGGTCAGCATGTTGCCCCAGCTGGCCAGGGGGGGCTGAATGCCATAGCCCAGGAAGCTGATGTAGGACTCCATCAACACGGCGTTGGCCACATTCAGGGTCGCCGAAACCAGCACCGGCGCGATCGCATTGGGCAACAACTCCTTGAACATGATGCGCAGCTCGGAGGCACCCAGGGCAAAGGCCGCCTGAATGAAGTCCTGCCCCTTGATGTACTGGATCTGGGCCCGGATGATGCGCGCCACTTCCATCCAGGAGGTCAATCCGATGATCAGCGCGATCGACGCCACGGTGGGGGTGACAAAGGCCGCCAGCACCAGCAGCAGGAACACCTGCGGAAAGCACAGCATGGTATCGGTAAAGCGCATTAGCAGGTTGTCCACCCGGCCGCCGTAGAAACCGGCCATCAGCCCGACCAGCAGACCGGTGACGATGGTGGCGAACATGGCTGCCACGCCCACCACGAGACTGATCCGACCGCCGAAAAAGAGCCGGCTCAGCAGATCGCGGCCCATTTCGTCGGTTCCCAGGACGAACTGACTGTTTGTCAGCGGCGGAATGAAGCGGCGCTGAGTGTCCAGCGCCAGCGGATCGTGCGGGGCGACAACGTTGGCGAAGGCCGCCATTATTAGCAGCCCAACGACCAAGACGCCGCCGGCCACGGCCAGGCGATGCCGCCGAAAGCGGCGCCAGATGCGTCTGGTCTGGCTTTCGTAGTGGGGGGTCAGTGTCCCGGCGGTGACGATCTCGGTCCTGCCGCCGGATCTGACGGCTGCGCTGGATTCGCATTGCAAGGGGTTCCTGGGGCTCATTATTCTAACCTTATCCGCGGATCGATCAGGGCGTTGATCACATCCGCCAGCAGATTGCCCACGATCACGGCCATGGCGGTAATCATGATCATACCCATGAGCACCGGATACTCCTTCATGGTCAGCGAGTCGACGAACAGCCGTCCCATGCCGGGCCAACCGAAAATGGTTTCGGTCACCAGTGCTCCCGAGAAGAGCCAGGGCAGCTGGATGCCGGCCAGGGCGATCAGGGGCGCCAGGGCATTGGGAAAGGCGTGGCGAAACAGCACGCGCGGGGCCGACAAGCCCTTGCTCTTGGCCGTTCGGATGTAATCCTGGTGTATCACCTCCAGAAAGCTCGACCGCGTGTAACGGCTCCACTGGGCCACCAGTACGAGGGAGAGCACCACGGTCGGCAACATCAGGTGTCTGAGCAGGTCGACGATATCCTCTTCCCCTCCCAGGGTGTACATGCCGCCCGACGGCAGCCAGCCGAGCTTGAGGGCGAAGATGAAGATGGCCATCAGCCCGAACCAGAAGGTCGGGAAAGAGAGCGCCACCATGGCACCGGTGGTGGCCAGGTAGTCGAATATCGAGTAGCGCTTTACGGCCCCCAGAATGCCGATCAGCATGCCGATGACGATGGCCAGGGACATGCCGGATCCCATCAGCAAAAAGGTGGCCGGCATGCGCTCCAGGATGACATCCAGCACCGGCCGGCCACCGAAAAAGGTGTTGCCCCAGTTACCGGTAAACATGCCGGTGGCCCATTTCAGATACTGGACATAAATCGGCTGGTCGAGTCCGAAGACCTGCTTGATGCGCTCGATGTCCTGGGCCGTGATGGTGGGGTTCAAGGTATAGACGGCCAACGGGCCGCCGGGAGCCAGATGCATCAGGGCAAACCCGATCACCGACACCCCGATCAGCAGCGGGATGGCCTGCAGGATTCGTTTGATCACAAATTGGAACACATCCGGCTCCTGTTATCCGTACAGATGACACGCCACGTCGTGACCGCCGGCCACGGTGGTGGACGCGGGCGACACGCGATCGCAAGGGTCGAAGCGCTGCGGGCAGCGGGGATGAAAACGGCAGCCCGCCGGAGGGTCGATCGGTGACGGCACATCGCCCACGAGGATCGTGCGCCGAGGTCTGCGATCGGGATCGGGAATCGGGACGGCCGACAGCAGCGCCTGCGTGTAGGGGTGCCGCGGATTTCGATAGAGCTCTGCCCGGGATGCCGACTCGACGATTTTTCCCAGATACATCACGGCGATGTCGTCGGCAATGTGGCGGATTACGCTCAGGTCGTGGGCGATCATGATGTAGGTCAACCCCAATTCATCCTGCAGGTCTTCCATCAGGTTGAGAATCTGGGCCTGGATGGAGACGTCCAGGGCCGAGACCGGTTCGTCGCCGACCACCAGGCGCGGGTTGACCGCCAGAGCCCGGGCGATGCCGATGCGCTGACGCTGGCCACCGGAAAATTCGTGGGGATAGCGCCGCATGGCGGCTGCCGACAGGCCGACCTTGCGCAGCAGATCGGCGATTCGGTCCTCTTTTTCGTCCGCACGGGCCAGGCCATGAATTTCCAGGGGGGTCGCGATGATGGCGCCCACGGTCTGTCTGGGGTTCAGGGACGAAAACGGGTCCTGGAAGATGATCTGCATCTGCCGGCGGTATGGCTTCATTTGTCGCCGACCCAGGGCGGTGATATCGATGCCGTCGTAGCGGATGGTCCCGGCGGTCGGGTCGATCAGTTTGAGAATGGTTTTGCCGGCCGTCGTCTTGCCGCAGCCGCTCTCACCGACCAGCCCCAGGGTCTGTCCCTTGGTGACGCGCAAACTGATGCCATCGACCGCATGCACCTGGCCGGTCAGACGGGCGAAGAGTCCGCGCCGGACGGGAAAGTGCTTGACCAGATGGCTGACTTCCAGCAGGGCGTGCATCTTTTCAATGACTCCCGGCGGCCGGCCAGCAGCGCACGAAGTGCCCAGCGTCGATCTCCACCAGGTTGGGACTGGTGTCTCGGCAGCGCTCGATCACCATCGGACAACGCTCGATAAAGGCACAGCCCTTGGGCAGCATAAACAGGCTCGGCACCCGCCCGGGGATCTCCGAGAGTCGATGGGGCCGCGCTGCTTCGTCGATCCGGGGTATGGATCGCAACAGCCCCTGCGTGTAGGGATGGGCCGGATTCTTGAAAATCTTAAGCACATGAGCCTCTTCGACGATCCGGCCGGCGTACATGACGGCCACGCGGTCGGCCGTCTCGGCAATCACCCCCAGATCGTGGGTAATCAACAAGACGCTGGTTCCCAGATCGGCCCGCAGCTGCTGCATCAGGTCCAGAATCTGGGCCTGTATGGTCACGTCCAGAGCGGTGGTGGGTTCGTCAGCGATCAGTACATGCGGATTGCAGGCTAACGCGATGGCGATCATCACCCGCTGGCGCATGCCCCCGGAGAGCTGATGGGGATAGGCACGGATGCGCTGCTCGGGAGACGGGATGCCGACCCTGCCCAGCAGTTCGACAGACCGGTGACGGGCATCCGCCGCGTTGAGGTGCAAGTGGTTGCGCAGTACTTCGTCGATTTGGCGGCCGATGGAGAGAACCGGATTGAGGGAGGTCATCGGTTCCTGAAAGATCATCGACACCGTGTTGCCCCGGATGCGCTGCATCTCCGGTTCGCCGGCTTGGAGTAGATCCTTGCCCTCGAAGTAGATCGCGCCGCCGTGGTAGCGTGCCGGTGGTTCGTCAAGCAGCCTCAAAATGGCAAGCGCCGTAACCGTTTTGCCGCAGCCGCTTTCACCGACCAGTCCCAGGGTTTCGCCCCGATGCAGCTGAAAGGAGACACCGTCCACCGCCTTGGCCAACCCCTCTCTGACCGTGAAGTAGATCTGCAGGTCCTTGACCTCCAAAATAGTCTCGTTGGGCGGCATGGCGTCAATATGGGGGCAGGTAAATTGATCCACGGTTGGTCGCTCGGCCCATCGTCCTGCGCCGCTCCTTTCCATTGTTCTTAAGGCGTCGAGCGCGCAAGCATAACCAAGCGGCAGCCAGGTGTCAATATTGACAAAGGCCGGTGCGATTATCCGCACCGGCCTTTGTAGACACGATCAATACGGTATTGTTCTGGGGACTATTTCTGGTCGACTATTTGTAGATACCGGCGCCGACAAAGTACGGCGTGCCGTCGACCCGCAGGATGTAGCTGCTTTTGGCCACGGGCGCTTCTTCGCCCGGTTTGGGCCACATATAGTCCACCCAGCCGCTGCCCTTCGTGCCGGCCACCTCGACGAAGTCCACGAACAGTGGCTTGCCATCGGTGTCCTTCACTTCAAGCAGGTTGGCCTTTTCGGTCAATTCCGGTTTGATGGGATGGGCCAGCATCTTGCCGTCTAGGTCCATCAGGAACACATAGGTGTCTTTCCAGACAAACGGGCCCTCCTTGTCACCGATGATTTGAGCGCCCTGCTCAACCCCTTTTTCCTGAATCAATGCGGCCGCTTCTTCAACCTTGGCGACCACTTCATCCTGGGTGGCGCTTTCAGCCCAGGCCATACCGGCAAAGCAGATGACGAGAACCAGAACGAGAGCGGTGGAATGAACGATTCTTTTCATGCGAAACTCCTCCCTTTTGATCGGATGTTAGACTGCGGACCTGCACATTGACCGATACATGCTATGGACACCTGAATTTCCGGCACCACCTCCTTTAATGGAACGTTGAAATGCGCCTGACAAGAGAAAGGGAACGCAGGCGATTGGACCACTGGTGCGAACGCGTTAGGCTGCATGGTACTCAGGCGACGCGCTGCCGCCAGGTCAGGCGGCTGGCATGACAAGCTTATTGCTCACTGGCTAAGGATATAATAAAAATGTCTAATGGTCTACTATTTTATGAATCGCGGTCAATTAATAAGGCAATTCACGTGCCCTTATTTTAACCTGCTGGAATAATGTAAAATATTTACTTTGCGTGGGATTTTACGGCTCACCGGTTACCAAAATTGCACACCGTGGGGGCAAGGTGTGGGCGCGGCGGTGATGAGACGTTGAGGCTGTGGCGTGGCGGCGGCAGTGATGCATGGGCAGGGTGCGCATGGGGTCTCGCCCAAGCTCCATGCGACAATTGGGGGTGTGAATCCGTGGGAAATGCGGCTTTTTAGGAGTCGATCAAATCAGGTTGAATTTTTGACTCATTCTGCTTTTCCGGATTTCCGAGGACTCGTAGTAGCGGCTTTTTTTGTCAATCCACCAGCAGTTGGCTTTTTTTTCCCCATCGGTGAATCCGAGGTGGTAACCGCGATGGACGCCTACCCAAAAGACGGCCAGGATCAGTGTGATGGCGACTGTCACCGCGATGAGCCGTCTTTTGGTCATGGCGGTGCGCGCGCCGGCGAAAATTTTTTTAAAACGCAATTTCCAAAAATCGATTTTCATATGGCCCAACAATTAAACGGTCATTCATTCAAACCCGGTTTTCGGTGCCCATGTACAGTTTCAATTCTCGGCCGCTTGGCCGTATACTTGATTTGTGCTGCGCGCCCGGACCGGATGTTTGACGGATCTGGTACAATCTCCTATGATGGCGCCGATGTGTTTTTCCTGATCCTGCGTGGCGCATCATCTTCTCCAATACCGTATCTGGGATACTTGCCATGAACGCATCATCGACCGGTGCCGGTGCCCCGGCCGGCCGCCTGGGAACCTTTGCCGGCGTCTTCACCCCCAGCATCCTGACCATCCTGGGGATTATCCTGTTTCTGAGGCTCGGGTTCGTGGTGGGCGCCGCCGGCTTGGGGCGCAGCCTGATCATCATTGCCCTGGCCAACGCCATCAGCGTGTTGACCAGTATTTCCCTGTCGGCCGTGGCCACCAATCTCAAGGTGCGGGGCGGCGGCGACTACTACCTGATTTCACGAACCCTCGGCCTGGAATTCGGCGGATCCATCGGGCTGGTGCTGTTTCTGGCCCAGAGTGTCTCGATCGCCTTTTACTGCATGGGATTTGCCGAGGCCGTGGCGGCTTTTTTTCCCCAGATGCCCCCTGTGGGCGTACAGCTGATCGCCGGCGGCGCCGTGGCCTTTCTTTTCACCTTCGCCTGGCAGGGCGCGGACTGGGCCACCCGGTTTCAGTTTATCGTCATGGCCCTGCTGGTGGCGGCGTTGCTCTCGTTTTTCATCGGTGGGTTCCGTCGCTGGGACTCGGCGACGCTGGCCGCCAACTGGGCCATGCCGGAGATAGGCCTGCCTTTCTGGGCTCTGTTTGCCATTTTCTTTCCGGCCGTGACCGGATTCACCCAGGGTGTGAGCATGTCCGGTGACCTGGCCGACCCTGGCAAGAGTATCCCCCTGGGCACCTTTTTGGCTGTGGGGCTGTCCATCGTGGTCTATTTTGCTGCGGCGGTCGTGTTCGCGGGGGCACTGCCCAAGGCCACCTTGTCGTCGGAGTACGGTGCCATGAAAACCATATCCGCCATGGGGTTTCTCATCGATGCCGGCGTGGTCGCCGCTACCCTCTCTTCGGCCATGGCGTCGTTCATGGGCGCCCCGCGGATATTGCAGTCCCTGGCGGCTGACCGGATCTTTGGCATGTTGACGCCCTTTGCCGTCGTCAGCGGACCGTCCGGCAATCCCCGACGGGGCGTCCTGCTCTCGGCCGGTATCGCCCTGGTCACGATCGCCCTGGGACAGTTGAACCTGGTGGCGGGCGTGGTTTCCATGTTCTTTTTGATCTCCTACGGGCTGCTCAACTACGCCACCTATTTCGAGGCCCGGACCCGCAGTCCATCCTTTCGGCCGCGATTCAAATGGTTCTCGCCGCCGCTCAGCCTGCTGGGGTGTGTGATCTGTTTGGGGGCGATGCTGGCCATCGATCCCAAAAGTGGTGCCGCCGCCATTGCGTTAATGTTGGCGGTCTACCAGTATCTGAAGCGCACCGCCGGCCCGGCCCGATGGTCGGACAGCACGCGATCCCACCACCTGCAGCAGGTCCGCTATCACCTGCTGGCGGCGAACGAGGATCCCGAGCACGCCCGCGATTGGCGCCCCCAATTGCTGGTTTTTACTCACGACCCGGCGCGTCGCGGGGCGCTGCTGACCTTTGCCGCCTGGATCGAGGGCGGCACCGGATTCACCGAGGCTGTTCAAATTGTCGAGGGTGAGGGCGCCGCTGTCACAAAAGCCCGCGCATCCGCCCACCAGGCCCTGGCGGAAGCGATCGCGCGCGGCCGGCATCCCATGTTTCCGCTGACGGTGTCCGCACCGGATCTGCAGCCGGCCATGGGGGTTCTCATCCAAAGTGCGGGCATCGGCCCCTTGCGACCCAACACGGTTGTCATCAACTGGTTCGGGGGTTCCGACGACACCCATTTCGGCATTGGCACCTACAACTACGTCAAAAATCTGAGGATTGTCTTCCGGCAGGGTAAAAACCTGGTGGTCTTCCACACGGATGCAGAAACCTGGGAACGCATCCAGGCCGCACCGCACGAAGCTCGCCGGATCGATGTGTGGTGGCTGGGGGACGCTACCAGCCGGCTGATGCTGCTGCTGGCGCATCTGATGACCCGCAATGCGCCGTGGCAAAAGACGACGCTGCGGGTACTGACGCAAGGCGATGGGGCCCGGATCGAAATTGAAAAACAGAGGTTAAACAAAACCCTTGACGATATCCGAATCACTGCGGATGCGCAGATTGTCGACGATTTCGATGCTGACACCATCGTGCGTCAGTCGGCCGACGCAACCTTCGTTTTTCTGCCGCTGAAATTCGAAGGCAACCGCATTCTCGATCCCACCGGTAAATCGTTCGCACGCACGCTGCCCAAGTTGCCGGTGTCGGCCGTGGTTATGGCCGCTGAGGACATGGATCTGGACGCGACCCCCGAAGAGGGCTTGGCTGCCCAGATCGCCCGAACTGCCGACGAACTGGCCGCGGCTCGCAAAAAAGCGGCCGCCGCCGAAGCCGCGGCCGCCGAGCAAACGGCGCTGCTGGAAACGCTCAAGGCGCGTCTGAGCCGGCTGGAAGGTCAAGGGATTTCCGGTGTGGTGCCGCTGGATTCCCGCGACACCCTCAAAGAAGCGCTCAAGGAAGCCGAAGTGGGTGCCGAAAAAGCATATCGACGGGCTATTAAAGCCAAGGTCAAGGCCGATGATGCGGCCAAGGCGGCCGACGAGATGCAACCCGGGACGGTCGAGGCGGCGGAGCCACCCGAAAAAGGAAAACACTAACGGATACCCTTTATGATCGTTTATTGCGAAGAGTGCGGGTTCAGAAATGCGATTGACGCAGCGCGCATCAAAAATAACGAGGTGCGGATCATCTGCGGCAAGTGCGGTGATCCCTTGCGCTTTTATGGGATGAAGGCCAAGGCGATCAAAGCGGCCTTAGCCCCGGTGACATCGCTGCCGCGATCCTGTCTGATCCTGAAGTACGGCGGTGCGGTGGTGGTGGTCAGTGAAACCAATTCGCGCATCGAAATCGGCCGCCGACCGAGCACTGACATCCAGGTGGCCAACAAACGGGTCTCTCGAATCCATGCTTTCATCGAGTTCAAAAAGGGTAAGTATTTTTTGACCGACCAGAGTTCCAACGGCACCTATCTTCTCATGGAGGGCCGCGCCGGCATCACCGTCAAGCAAAAGGAAGTGATGCTGACGGCCAGGGGGGTCATCGGTCCGGGATACAAGGTCGATTTCAACTCCCCGCACGCCATCCACATGCGCTTCGATCAACTCCTCTGATTCCAGCCACTGTCAACGCCCCCGGTCGCCGACCGATCCCATGAACTGGGCCGGCCGCCGGCGCCCTTGCGAAATCTTCGTTGTCATTGCATCGCTTTCCCGTTATGGTTCCTCGAACAAGGAGGACTGGCAAGATGAACAAGGGGTTATCGATAGGGGTTGCGGCATTGTTTGTCGTGTTGACGGCCGCCTGTACGATGTCGCGGACCCGCATGGTTCAGGACCATGTGGAAGCGGCACGTGTGGGCACGCCGATCAAAAATGCACTGATCATCGCGGTCGTCGACGATCAACAGGTCCGGGCGATCTTTGAAAAGCATGTCAAAGAGTGGTTCAATGCCTATGGGGTCGCAGCGGCTATCAGCAGCGACGTGTTGCCCATGGATGCCGACACCAAGCTGGACAAAGCGGCGATTGTCGATGTGGTCGACCAGTTCGGGGCCGACACCGTCGTGATCACCCGTCCGGTGGGCTTTGCCGAGTCCGAGGTGTTCAGCCGTGACCGGCCGCGATTTTATTACAACTACTACGGATTTTACAACTACGCCTGGGGGTATGTGACCTGGCCGACCATATACGGGGAAGACGTCGAATTCAATCTGGAAACCCGGCTCTACGATGTAAAGACGGAATCGCTGATCTGGGCGGGAGAGACGCAAACCACCAATCCGAAAACCACTGGTGAGGCCATCGGACAAGTGGTGGAGGCCGTCATGCAGGCGCTCCAAAAAAATGGGTTGCTACCCAAGCGCTCATAAGGGCTGAGGCAAGAGCGCTCCCGTGCGGTAAGCAAAAAAAAGGCATCCCTTCACGTGTCGGAAGGGATGCCTTTTGATTGGAAACGAAGCGTTAAACGATGGTCACGTTTGCGGCGGCAGGACCTTTAGGTCCCTGTTCGATTTCAAACGTCACCCGGTCGCCTTCGTTTAGCGATCTGAATCCGGTGGCATTGATCGCCGAATGATGAACGAATACATCCGGACCATCTTCTTGCTCGATAAACCCATACCCTTTGCTGTCATTAAACCATTTTACAATACCATTTGCCATGCAGACATCCTCCTACAAATAATAAATTAATCATTGCTTCAAACTTCAGGCGCCACTTTGACAAATGGATCGATCCTGCAGCAAGAAACCGGCCCGTCAACACCGGCAGGCCTTCATGATACGGCGACAATACCACCTGCTAAAAGAAAAGCAAGCAATTTGTGCATTTTTTTCTCAAAAGGATGCCCTCACAACGCCAAGAAGGACCTTTGGTAGATGGTCGACATCATTTTCCAGCCCGCTTGGGCCGATAGTAGTGCGTAGCGGTGCCCTCAAACATGTCAGCGGCTTCCTTGAGCGTCTCCGACAGGGTCGGGTGCGGGTGGATGGTCAGGCCTAAATCGGCCGCGCTGGCACCCATCTCCAGCGCTACCGTGGCCTCGGCGATGAGTTCGCCGGCACCCGGCCCCACGATGCCCACGCCCAGCAGGCGTTCGGTGGTGGGATCGACCACCAGCTTGGTCAGCCCGTCGGTGCGGCCGAGCGTGGCGGCACGACCCGAAGCCGCCCATGGGAAACGGGTCACGTCTACCTTCATGCCTTTCTCTTTGGCCTCGCTCTCGGTCAGTCCGGTCCAGGCCAGCTCCGGATCGGTGAAGACCACCGCGGGAATTGCGACGGGGTCGGCGATCACGTCTTTTCCGGCGATGACCTCCACGGCAATGCGCGCCTCGTAGGATGCTTTGTGAGCCAACATGGGCTGGCCGGCCACGTCGCCGATGGCCAAAATGCTGGGGACCGAGGTTTGGCACTGCCGGTCGATTTTGACGAAACCCTTTTCATCCAGGGTCACACCCACCTTTTCAAGGCCCAGGTCGGATGTCTGGGGACGGCGCCCCACGGCGACCAGGACCCGCTGAAAAATTTGGGCAGCCGGTTTGTCCGTGTCGCCTTCGAAGGTGACTTTGACACCGTTTTTCTGGATTTTGGCCGCCGCTACCGTGGTGTTCAGCAAGATGTTGGCAAAGCGTTCCTTGAGCGCCTTGGTCACGAAGCGCACCAGGTCCCGATCCGCACCGGCCAGCAGGTGGGGCAGCATCTCCACCACGGTGACCTTGGTTCCCAGGGCCGCATAAACGCTGCCCAGTTCCAGGCCGATGTAGCCGCCCCCCACCACCAGCAGGCTTTTGGGAATCGTAGCCAGGTTCAGGGCCTGGGACGATTTCCAGATCCGATCCGAATCGGCTGGAAACAGGGGGATGTCGATGGCGCGCGAACCGGTTGCCAGGATCGCGTGGCTGAAAGCCAGTGTGCTGGTATTGCCATCTTTGTCCGTCAGGGTAAGGTTTTGCTCGTCGGTGAATACCGCCGTGGCCCTGACATGTTCGATTTTGCGTTGTGTGGCCAGGCGCCCCAATCCGCCGGTCAAACCGGTCACCACATCCGACTTCCACTGACGCAGTTTTTTGATGTCGATCTTGGGCTTGCCGAAGGAGACGCCCCAGTTCGCGGCCTCGGCCGTTTCGTTGATCAATCGGGCCACATGCAACAGGGCCTTGGAAGGAATGCATCCCCGATACAGGCAAACGCCACCAGGATTTTCGGCCGGGTCGATGAGGGTAACGTCCATGCCCATGTCGGCGGCCAGAAACGCCGCGGCATACCCGCCGGGTCCGGCGCCGATAACAGCCAGCTGTGTCTTTTTGTCAGCCATAAGGTTTACTCACTTTGCTATGAAGAGGTTAATGAAAATTGAAAATATGGTCGATCGGATTTCCGTCCGGCCACCGCCCTGCTGTGCGACCGCTTTTCCGGGCCCTGGCGCGCTGGTCGACGATCAATCCAGAAACAGGTTCATGGGCTGCTCGAGCCCCCGGCAGATCCAGCGCAGAAAACGCGCCGCGTCGGCACCATCGACAATGCGGTGATCGTAGGAGAGCGACAGCGGCAGCATGGTGCGCGGTTCGAATCGTTCCTGGAGATAGACCGGTTTGACCGCGGAACGACTCACACCGAGGATGGCCACCTGGGGCCACAGGACGATGGGGGTGAATCCGACACCGCCGATGCCGCCCTGGTTGGAGATGCTGAACGTGCCGCCCTCGAGTTCGTCGGGTTTGATCTTTTTCTGGCGTGCCCGGGTGGCCAAATCCGAGATGGCCCCGGCCAGTTCGAGGATGCTTTTGCGGTCGGCGTCGCGAATTACCGGCACCAGCAACCCGCGCGGGGTGTCGACGGCCATGCCGATGTGCACGTAGCGTTTCAACACGATGCGGTTGGCGCCGACGTCGATGCTGGCGTTGAAGCGTGGAAACCGTTTCAAGGTTTCGGCGCACACCTTGGCCACGATGGCTGTCAGGGTCAGTTTGCCCCCGGCCTGCTCCCCCTTTGCGCTGTTTTTTTCAATGAAGGCGTTCACGTCAGTGATGTCGGCCTCGTCGAACTGGGTGACGTGGGGAATGGTTGCCCATGACGTTGCCGTGCTTTCGGCCGTGAGGCGGCGGACCGTCTGCAGTTCTTCGCTGTCGATGGCGCCCCAGCGGGTGAAGTCGGGCAATTGTGGCCTGCCGGGATGGTCCGGGGCGCCGTCGTTCTCCCCATCGGGCGCCTGTCGGTGGCGCACGTGGGTTTTGACGTCCGCTTCACTGATCCGGCCCCCGGGGCCGCTGCCATTGATATCATCAATATTCAGGCCCAGTTCGCGGGCCAATCGGCGAACGGACGGTGCCGCCGGTGCCGGTTGACGGTCCGGGTCGGATTGACCTTTTCCGGCGACAACGGTGGCTTCATCCGGTGATGACGCCGACGGTTGCGTCCTGCCGACCTTGGTGGGATCCGTCCGCTCGTCGGTCGTGGCATCAGAGGTTTTCTCCGCAGCCGCCGCGGCGTCCTCATCTTGCGTTTTTGCGGCGGTATTTTCGGTCGTATCCCGCTCGGTGTGATCGTCGTCGGCATCGGTCTCAACGCGGGCGATGACATCCCCTACCTTCATTTTGGCACCCGGTTCGGCCAGGACCTCGGTCACCTTCCCGGAAAATGGCGATGGAATCTCGACCAGGGCCTTGTCGGTTTCCAGTTCGATCACGGTGTCGTCCACCGCGACCGCGTCCCCGACATTGACGTGTACCGCCACCACCACGCCCGATTCAACGTTTTCGCCGATTTCCGGAACCTTGATCGCCTGTGTCATTTCACCTCCTTCATTTAGGAAAACAAGGGGTTCGCCCGTTCGGGGTCGATGTTCAGGTCCTTGCGTGCCTTTTTGACGGTCGCCATGGGAAGGGCCTTTTCACGGCCCAGGGCGGACAGGGCCGCGAAGACGATATGGCGGGCGTCCACCTCGAAAAAATCGCGCAGGGCCTCGCGGGATTCGCTGCGGCCGTAGCCGTCGGTTCCCAGCGCGACCAGCGGGCCGGGCAGCTGGCCGGCCAGCCCTTCCGGCAGGACCTTGAGGTAGTCGCTGGCGGCCACGAAGACTCCGGCTTCGGCGGCGGTCTGCCGCTGCAGATAGGAGGCGCGCGGCTTTTTCTCGGGGTTGAGGCGGTTCCAGCGCTCCGTGTCGAGCCGGTCCCAATACAGGCTCTTGTAGCTGGTGACGCTCCAGACATCGGCGGCGATGCCATAGTCCGACGCCAGCATGTCGCGGGCCTTGAGACACTCGTTGACGATGGCCCCGCTGCCCAGCAGGTGGGCTTTGGCCTTGGGCTTTTTCAGGGGGGAGGCCGCGAACTTGTAGATTCCCTTGATGATGCCCGCTTCCACGCCCGCCGGCATGGCCGGCATGGGATAGAATTCGTTGGTGATGGTGAGATAGTAAACCAGGTTCTCGCCCGCTTCCAGCATGCGGCGCAGGCCCTCGCGAACGATGACGGCGATTTCAAAGGCAAACGCCGGATCATAGGCCAGCAGCGATGGATTGGGCAGGGCCAGGACGTGGCTGTTGCCGTCTTGGTGCTGGAGCCCTTCACCGGCCAGAGTCGTCCGCCCGGCGGTGGCCCCCAGCAAAAAACCCCGGGCCTGGATGTCGCCGCTGGCCCAGATCAGGTCGCCGATGCGCTGGAACCCGAACATGGAGTAGAAGAAAAAGAAGGGCACCATGTTGATGTCGAACGTGGAGTAGGCCGTTCCGGCGGCGATGAACGAGGCCATGGACCCGGCCTCGGTGATGCCTTCCTCCAGGATCTGGCCGTCGGTGGCCTCCTTGTAGTAAAGCAGGCTGTTCTTGTCCACAGGATCGTAGTTCTGGCCGAGGTGTGAGTAGATCCCGTACTTGCGAAACAGGCTCTCCATGCCGAAGGTGCGGGCTTCGTCGGGAACGATGGGGACGATATAACGTCCGATTTTCTTGTCGGCCAAGAGTTTGCTCAGCAGGGTCACCATCGCCATGGTGGTGGCCACTTCGCGGTCGCCGGAGCCATCCATGAATTCGGCATATCCGGTTTCGGCCGGCGGCCGGAAGATGGGCACCGAGACACTGCGCGCCGGCAGGTAGCCGCCCAGGGCCCGTCGCCGCGCTTTCAGGTAGCGAATCTCTTCGCTGTTTTCGTCGGGACGGTAAAAAGGCGCCTCCTGGATCCGGTCATCGGGGATGGGGATGCCGAAGCGGCTCCTGAAATGGCGCAGCTCCTGTTCATTGAGCTTTTTCTGTTGATGGGTGACGTTGCGCCCCTCGCCGGCTTCGCCCAACCCATAGCCCTTTATGGTTTTGGCCAGAATGACCGTGGGGCTGCCCTTGTGATCGACCGCCGCCTGGTAGGCAGCATACACTTTCTGGGGATCGTGACCGCCGCGGCGCAGCTTCTGAAGCTGTTCGTCGGTGTACCGCGCCACCATTTCGGCCAACTCCGGATAGCGGCCGAAAAAGTCCTTGCGGATAAAGTCTCCCCTGGCCACAGAGTACATTTGATACTGACCGTCGGGCACCTCGGTCATGCGTTTGACCAGAATGCCCTGGTCGTCTTTGGCCAGCAGGGGGTCCCAGTCATCCCCCCAGATCACCTTGATGGCGTTCCAGCCGGCGCCGCGGAAGGCCGCTTCCAGCTCCTGGATGATCTTGCCGTTGCCGCGCACGGGCCCGTCCAGGCGCTGCAGGTTGCAGTTGATCACGAATATCAGGTTGTCCAGCTGTTCGCGGGCCGCCAGGGTAATGGCGCCCAGACTTTCCGGTTCGTCGGTTTCGCCGTCGCCCAGAAAGGCCCACACCCGCCGGTCGTCGGGCGTTTTGATGCCGCGATCTTCCATGTAGCGGTTGAAGCGTGCCTGGTAGATGGCCATGATGGGCGCCAGGCCCATGGAGACTGTCGGGAACTGCCAGAATTCGGGCATGAGGTAGGGGTGGGGGTAGGAACTCAGGCCGCCGCCCTCGGCCAGTTCACGGCGGAAGTTCTCCATCTGAATTTCAGTGATGCGGCCTTCCAAAAATGCCCGGGCGTAGATGCCCGGTGCGGCGTGGCCCTGAAAGAACACCATGTCGCCTGGGTGACCGGCGTTCTTGGCGCGGAAGAAATGGTTGAATCCCACCTCGTAGAGGGTGGCGCTGGAGGCGAACGTGGAGATGTGCCCGCCGATGCCGGCATGCTGGCGGTTGGCCCGCACCACCATGGCCATGGCATTCCAGCGAATGAGGCTTTTAATGCGCCGTTCGGTTTCCCGGCTGCCGGGGAAAGCCGGTTGCCGACTCACGGGGATGGTGTTGATGTAGGGGGTGTTGGCGTTAAAATGGACCTGAAGGCCGCGCTGCTGCGCGCGAACCTGAAGATGCCGCAACAGTTCCAGCACCCGCCCGGGTCCTTGATTGTTGTAGACGTAATCCAGGCTCTCGATCCACTCCCGGTTTTCCAGGGCAATTTCCCGGGCAATCGCCTTGGCATTTTCCTCTTGCATGGCGGCGTCCCTTCATTCGTGCCTGTTCATAAAGGGTCAATTTGCCCGCTGTCTGGGCGGACAGGCATTTGGATGTGAATGGCTTTTTCAGACCCGGCGCTATCGTCGGGCACATCGTGCGGCAGGCGGGCATCTCGCATGGGGATGCACATGCCGGCCCCGTGTTCGGGCGCCAACGATGCGATGCGTCCTATTATCGGGCGGAAATCGAACCGCTGTCAAGGCCGACAACGACGACGGCAGGAGCGCCGACCGTCGCATTCAATCGGACTCGGTGATTGTCGTGGCCGTTAAAAGCGCAGATAAAAAAACTCGTACTCCCCGTTGTTGATATCGATTTTCAGGTTGTAGCCGCGGGCTTCGGCGAAGACAATCCATGGTGGCCGCCCGCTGCCACCGCAGTCGTAGCTGGGCCAGAACTCGCCGGTTTTGGCGCTGTGGTAGGACAGCATCATGGCGTTGCTGTCGAGTTCGCGGGCGGTTTTCTTGGCCAGGGCGCTCGCCCCAGCCAGATCCAGTTGCGGGTTGTCACTGTTGAGATTGACGGTGTCCAGGGAATATTGGGTCGATGTCGCGTGCAGTTCGGCCATCAGCCTCTCCTTTCATTGAGATAATAAAATCAAGGTAAGATGCCTTTGGCGTTTGTAAATCGAGGTTTTCACAAGGCAAATCATGGGCGTTTCCTTTTTTGTCCAATCGCGTTATGATCATCTTTTTACACATCACCCTTTGGTGGAAGGATGCCATGAGCAAAACAGTGGAGACCAGCAACCTGGCCGTATTTTGCGATTTTGAAAATGTCGCCCTGGGGGTCCGGGATGCCCGCGTTGCCCAGTTTGACATCAGCAAGGTGCTCGAGCGGCTGCTTCTCAAGGGAAGCATCGTCGTAAAAAAAGCCTATTGTGACTGGGATCGGTACAAGGACTTCAAGGCGGCCATGCACGAAGCCGCCTTTGAATTGATCGAAATCCCGCATGTGCGCCAGTCCGGGAAAAATTCCGCCGATATCCGCATGGTCGTCGATGCACTCGACTTGTGCTACACCAAATTGCATGTGGACACGTTCGTGATCGTCAGCGGGGATTCCGACTTCTCACCATTGGTCAGCAAGCTGCGTGAGAACAACAAGAACGTGATTGGCGTGGGAGTCAAAAACTCCAGCTCCGACCTGCTGATCGCCAACTGTGATGAGTTTATCTATTACGACGACCTGGTCCGCAAGAAAAAGAAAGCCAAGAAGCCCGCACGCAAGACGGCCCCCAAAGGACCCAAGGCCGTGGCCGCCGAAACCAGCAAACTAGAGGCGGAAAGCCTGATTCAGGAAGCGCTCGACCTGGTGATGGAAACCCTCGAGGCCCTGGCCGAAGAGCGCGGTTCGGAGGACAAGATCTGGGGGTCCATGGTCAAGCAGACCCTCAAGCGGCGGCGACCGGGATTCAACGAGTCCTATTATGGGTTCCGCTCATTCAAGCGCCTGCTGGACGAAGCCGCCAGCCGCGGCCTAATGGACCTGGAGTCTGACGAAAAGTCCGGGGGCTATATTATCCGCAGTTTTCACTCCGAGGAGTGATCGGCGTGCCGCCGTGTTCAGATTCCGAGAAAATCGAGCAGTTGCGCTGTAGAGAAGTTTTTTGACACGACCGTGACCTTCTTGTGCCGGGGTAGCCGCTTGAGTCGATACTCGACCCGGCAGGCCAGGGTGCGTTCGCCCACCCAACAGCTGTAGACCAGTTCGACGGGTGCAAACGCCCGCGTGTAGCGGGCCCCAAAGCGTCCCCTGCCCCGGTGTTCGCCGACCCGCCGGGGCACATCCGTGGTCACGCCGGTATACAGGGCCGCGTTGCCGCAGCGCAGCATGTATACGAACCAGTTGGTTTTCCCGCCTTCAGCGAGGGTGCTTTCCATGACGGTCACCTTGACACCCCACCCGGTTCTGCTCAACCGTTGGGCGCTTGCCCCCTCAAGGCGGCCTCGGCCTCCGACCGCGTTTCGTAGATGTGCGGTGCCATCTTGCGGTGGGTGAGGGCCGCCCCGATTTTCATGCGCAAAAAGGTGCTGGTGGTATAGCGGGTGACGCCGGTGTAGTAGCGGTCCACCAGGCCTTTGACCATGTCGGTGTACGGCTCGATCAACTCCGGAACGATGCTGAAATGGTCATAGTTGACGATGGCGTAGACCCGGTGATCCAAAGGGTCCAGGATCTTGGCGACGGCGGCCCTGACCGCTTCCACATCGTCGAGCGTACGAATCGCGTACGCCTCGAAGTTGACGAAAAACAGGTTTTCGCGCCGGTCGTAGACCAGGCGCTTGTCCAGGGATATGGCAAACAGGTCGGCCTTGAGTCCCATGGGCTCGGGACTGAAAATCCGTTCGTCCATGATGGCCGGAGACCCGTTGACGATGGGCGTGAAGGCCATGTGTCGCAAAATGTCGGCCTCCAGGTCCACCCCCGGCGCAATTTCGGTCAACGCCATTCCCGCCGGCGTCAGCTGGAAAACACAGCGTTCGGTAACGTAGAGCACCGGTTGATCTTTGGACACGGCATAAGCGCCTGAAAAAGTGACGTGTTCCACCTGTCTGACAAATTTGTCAACGCGGCCCTCACGATCGATGCGCAACTTGCGGTCCCGAACCGAAATGGAGAGGCCGCCCGTGGTGAACGTGCCCACGAAAACCACTTTTTTGGCGTTCTGGCTGATATTGATGAAGCCGCCGGCGCCGGCCAGCTTGGGGCCGAACTTGCTGACATTGAGGTTGCCGGCCGCGTCGGCCTGGGCCAGCCCCAGAAAGGCGATGTCCAGCCCGCCGCCATCGTAAAAGTCGAATTGGGCGGGTTGGTCGATCAGCGCCTCCGTGTTGACGGCAGCCCCGAAATTGAGACCGCCCGCCGGCAGTCCGCCGATGACCCCCGGTTCCGCGGTGAGGGTCATGTATTCGATAATCTTCTCTTCGTTGGCCACATTGGAGACCCCCTCGGGCATACCGATGCCCAAATTGACGACGCTGTTGGGCGCCAGCTCGAAGGCCGCCCGCCGGGCGATGATTTTGCGATGGTCCATCGCCATGGGTGCCAGGGACTGGACCGGCACCCTGATTTCACTGCTGAACGACGGGTCGTAGGCGGTGCCGAAGGTTTGCCAGTGATGTTCGGGTTGCGACACCACGACGCAGTCCACCATGATCCCGGGTATCTTTACCTGGCGGGCATTCAGGGTGCCCCGGTCGGCCACCCGCTCGACCTGGACGATGACGAAGCCGCCGGAGTTTCGAGCGGCTGTGGCAATGGCCAGGGCCTCCAGGGTCAGGGCCTCTTTCTCCATGGTGATGTTGCCGTCTGTGTCGGCGGTGGTGCCCCGCAAGATGGCCACGTGAATGGGAAACGTCTTGTAGGCCAGGTAATCGTTGCCGTCGAACTGTATGCGCTCGACCAGCTCCTCGGTGGTGACCGTATTGATCTTACCGCCGCCATTGAGTGGGTCGACGAAGGTGCCGATGCCCACGGTGGTGATGGTGCGGGGCTTGTGGGCGGCGATGTCGCGGTACATGTGGGAAATGACGCCCTGGGGCAGGTTGTAGCCTTCGATGCGGTTGTCCAGGGCCAGTTTCTGCAGTTTGGGAACCAGCCCCCAGTGGCCGCCGATCACCCGTTTGACCAAGCCGGCGTGCCCGAAGTGATTCAGCCCCCGCTCCTTGCCGTCCCCCTGACCGGCGGCATAGACCAGGGTGAGCCCGCGCGGGTGATCGTGTTCCAAAAAATAGGCTTCCAGGGCGACCGCGACCTGCTCGGGGAAACCGGTGCCCACAAAACCGCCCGTGGCGATCGTGTCGCCATCGCGAATGATGCGAACGGCTTCTTCAGCCGATACGATTTTGCCTTTCTTGGCGCGATCCGGAGGCAGGGAGGATAACATGGGGTGCGATGCGACGGGCGAAGATGGTTCCATGGGGCGACTCCTGGTCGTCGAGGTCAATGTGAAAACGGCACCAACGCTTCGCTAAAACCGGCGGCCCCAATACCGCCGCCACCGCGGCCTTCGATCCGTGCATGCGGGGGTTGCGCTTTTTGAAAAACGGCATCAGTGCCGAAGCGGTCGCTGCCGGGCTTGAGCCGGTCGGATGGGGAAAACACGATAAGGCGATGCCCTTTCCCCACCCACGGAACCCGGGGAAGGGGCATCGCCGATACGCAATCTCAAGGAACTGAGCACGCTGGTGAGCGGGATGGGCCCGGCGTTAATCGCGCTGGCACAATTCCACCAGCACACCGGCGGTCGCCTTGGGGTGCAGGAACGCAATTTTGGCACCCCCGGCACCGATGCGGGGTTCCTGGTCGATCAACTGGATGCCCTTTTCCTTGAGTTCGGCCAGGGCTTCGTCGATGTTTTCGACCCGGAAGGCCACATGCTGGATGCCCTGGCCCCGTTTTTCGATGTATTTGGCCACCGGGCCGTCCGGCGCCGTGGATTCCAGCAGTTCCACTTCGCTTTCCCCCACCGGGAAAAATGCGGTGGTCACCTTCTGTTCGGCCACGGTTTCCGTCCCTTCGAAGTTGAGCCCCAGAACGCCGGACCAGAAATCTTTGCCGTTGTCAATGCTGTTGACGGCGATGCCCAAATGATCGATTTTCAAGATCTTCATTAAATCCACCTCCTCCATATCGTTAGATTGAACAGTGACCTTGTGGCAGCCAATTGAAATATGCGCTTGCGGTTCATGGCGCCGATGGTCGAATTCCGGTCTGGTGACTACCGGTACTGTTGCATGACCCGTTTAAATCCCGGCAAGGCATTCACGATGGTCTGGTCCGCCACGCAAAAGGCGATGCGGAAATGCCCGGGGCCGTCGAAGCCGCTTCCGGGGACCACCAGGATCAGCTCCTTTTGCAGGGCGCGAACAAATTCGACATCGTCGGCGATCGGTGTTCGCGGGAACAGATAAAAGGCTCCCGGCGGGACGGTGAACTCATATCCGGCCTCGGCCAGTCCGTTGCAAAGCAAATCCCGTTTGCGTTTGTACTCACCGATATCCACGCTCATCCCCTGCATGCAGGCCACCACCCGCTGCATCAGCGCGGGTGCATTCACAAAACCCAGAATTCGGTTGGTCAGGGTCATGCCGGCCATCAGCGATTCCCTGTGGGTGGCCAGCGGGTTGACGGCGGCAAAGCCGATGCGTTCGCCGGGAATGGAAATATCCTTGGAATACGAGGTCGCGATGATGCTTTCGCGGTAGCTTGTGAAGATGGACGGTACCGACGCGTCCTCGTAAACGATTTTTCGATAGGGTTCGTCGGAGACCAGGTAGATGATGTGCCCATACTGTGCGCTTTTTTCCGTCAGCAGGCTTCCCAACGCATCCAGGCTGGCCTTGTCGTAAATCTGGCCGGTGGGGTTGTTGGGGGAATTGATCAGCACCACCTTCGTTTTGGCCGTGATGGCCTGCCCGAGTGCCTCCATGTCCAGGGTGAAATCGGGACGGGTGGCGACCATTTTCAGGACGCCGCCGTGATTGTCCGCGTAAAAGCGATACTCCACGAAGCACGGCATGGGGGCCAGGACCTCGTCGCCTGGGTCCAGCAGGGCCTTTAAGATCACATTCAGGGCGCCGGCCGCGCCGCAGGTCATGATGACGTCGTTGCAGGTAACCGGCACAGCCTGTTCCGTGGTCAGGTACTCGGCAATCGATACGCAGACCTGGGGATAACCGGCCTGGGGCATATAGCAATGGTCGTCCAGCCCGCATGCGTCTACCGTGTCCCGCAGGATTTCGTTGAATTTTTCCGGCGGCGGCACGTTGGGATTGCCCAGGCTGAAATCAAAGACCTTGTCCACGCCATGGGCGGCCTTGAGCCGGGCTCCCTCTTCAAACATTTTGCGGATCCATGACGACTTGGCCATGATGTGGTCAATTTTTCGCGCTACGCTCATGAGGTCGGTCTCCTGTACGTCGTTGCCAAGCCTCCAAAATCAGTGAAACGTCAATTTATGGAGATCCTCAGGAAAATTCAAGCCATAAATTTCAATGCCATGATGTGATGTGGTGTTGGCAGAGCGGCCAACATAACCATTTATGGAAGGGCACTATTTACAAAATTGTAGACTGGTACCGGGATCGGCCTTTTTAACAAAACCATTGCCGGACCCCTGGCAGGTGCGCCGGTCGCAGCGCGCCCCGTATTTTCGCAACCATTGGCACCCGATTTGGGTGGCACGGCCAAAGCAACAAAAATGGAATTAAATACAGAATAAACATCAAATATGTATTTTACCCACCTATAAATTACAAAATTGTGCGGAGGCTGAGGCGGTTTATTTTTTTAACAATTTAATTTTTCTTTATATTGCTGATGGTTAGCATCGTCAACAGCCGTTTTGGCACGGCGGTTGCTCAAAGCACCATACAGTCGACGGCCATGCAAGTTGACGTCATTCCGGTTTTCGGGCGTTAGTGAATTCCCATATTGTTTCCAAAGGAGAGAGAAATGAAATTCAAAGCGTTTGTTCTGTTGTTTTTGATTGCCCTGGCCAGCCTCCCCGTTGCCTTTGCCGCCGATCCCGAACCCACGGCCATGACCAACAAGGAGGCCATCGACCTGGTTCAAACTCACGCCAACTACCTGTGGACGTTGGTGGCAGCCTGTCTGGTGTTTTTCATGCAGGCCGGGTTCGCCCTGGTTGAATCCGGTTTTACCCGTGCCAAGAGCGCCATCAACATCATGATGAAAAACCTGATGGATTTTTCAATTGGATCGATCGCCTTCTGGGCCGTCGGGTTCGGGATTATGTTCGGTGCCACAACGACCGGCTGGTTCGGTGCCAGCGGTTTTTTCCTCAGCGATTTCACGCCGGACGGCGATCCCTGGGTGCTGGCCTTTTGGATGTTCCAGGTCGTATTCGCCGCCACCGCCGCCACCATCGTATCGGGCGCCATGGCGGAACGAACCAAATTCACCGGTTACATTCTTTACAGCATCTTCGTTTCCGGACTGATCTACCCGGTCTTCGGCTCCTGGGCCTGGGGCAGCCTGTTCAACGGCAGTGGCTGGCTGGAAGGCCTCGGCTTCATCGACTTTGCCGGTTCAACCGTGGTTCACTCGGTTGGTGGATGGGCGGCCCTGGCCGGCGCCATCGTACTCGGTCCCCGGCTGGGGAAATACACCAGAGACGGTAAAATCAAACCCATTATGGGCCATAACATCCCCTTGGCGGCGCTGGGCGTATTCATTCTGTGGCTCGGTTGGTTCGGTTTCAACCCGGGCTCCACGACCACGGCGGATACCAGCATTGCCATGATTTTCGTCAACACCAATCTGGCGGCGGCGGCCGGTGCGATCCTGGCCATGGTCGTTTCCTGGATCAAATTCGGCAAACCCGAAGTCGGCATGAGCCTCAACGGCGCATTGGCCGGTCTGGTTGGCATCACTGCGGGATGCGCCAATGTCATGCCCGCCAGCGCCGTTATCATCGGTGCCACTGCCGGTGTCATCGTGGTCTTTTCGGTCATGTTCTTTGACAAAATCAAAGTCGACGATCCGGTCGGCGCCATTTCCGTTCACGGTGTCTGCGGAGCCTGGGGCACCCTGGCGGCCGGAATTTTCAACATCGGCGGTACCAGCGCCGGCATTATCGGCGTCCAGCTTATCGGCATCGCCGCCTGCTTCATCTGGACTTTCCCGGCCGCCTTCGTGATGTTTAAACTGATCGACAAGACCATCGGCCTGCGGGTCTCTCCGGAAGAGGAGATGGAAGGGCTCGACCTGTCCGAGCATGGTGGTATCGCCTATCCTGATTTCGGCGTCTCCAGCCACGGCGGGGTGTCGACCTTTTCCGGGACGCCGTCGTCCGGTCTGCCCGGCTACGCCACATCGGCCAAGCCGGCCACCCAGCCCTGATAATCGCCGGCGCCATCAGCGGTTTTGGTAAGCTAGATGTTATGCACCATCTGTTCCTCCCGTAGCATGCACCCCGAAGCGGCCAGTCCCACTGCTTCGGGGTGCATTTTTTCGTGATTCGGCGACGCAAATTCGCATTCAGTCCGAACAATTTCAAATTTGTTATTTATTTGCACCATAAATTGCATTTTTGTAATTTAAAAATTGATTTTGACAACACGACGAATATTTATAACAAATAGTTTTTATTATATAAATAGATTTAAAAGACCAATGGCACATGGGTTGCTTTGCCTAATTCCCGTTATTAACTCATCAAGGATATGGATGTGACGGCAACGACCTCCGACAACCGCTTCGTCGACGTTTCGATAACCCTGAAAAATGGGCGGGCCAAGCTCATCGATGCGCTGGTGGCAGGCAAGGCGCCCCGCTTTCTCGAAGACCTGGCCCGGTTGATCGACGACTACTTTCGTCACAGTTACGAAAGAAGTGTGGTGGGGCCCAAAATGGGCATTGCCAAGAATCCCTATGCGGTGGTGGCCTTGGGCGGTTACGGTCGCGCCGAGCAGTGCGTCTACTCGGATGTCGATCTGTTGTTCCTTTTTGAAAAGCGGGTCCCCCGGGAGGCCGAAGAGCTGGTGCGCGAAATCATCTACCCGTTGTGGGACATGGGACTGGATGTGGGGCACGCCACGCGCTCCATCAAGGAGTGCCTCGCCATGGCGCGTCAGGATTTCGAGGTGCTCACCTCCATTTTGGACGCCCGCTTCATCTGTGGCATGTCGCCGCTGTTCATGAAGCTGATGGACCAGATCCGCACCAAGTTCATCAATCTCAAACCCCAGAAGATCATCACCTGGCTGGTCGAAACCAACCGCGAACGGCACCGCCGCTTCGGCGACTCGTCCTATCTGCTGGAGCCCAACTTCAAGGAAGGTCAGGGCGGGCTGCGCGACTACCACACCATGCTGTGGATCGCCAAAATCAAATCCGGCATCAAAGAGCGCCGTGACCTGGAATACTACGGGTATTTTTCCCATGACGACTACACGCGACTGTCAGCCTCGCTCGATTTCATCTGGAACGTCAGGAATCGCTTTCACTTGGTGATGAACCGCAAGAGCGACCGGATTCATCTGGAGCAGCAGCGCAAGCTGGCCGAGGTCATGGGGGTTCCGGCGGTCAACGGGCATCTGCCCGTCGAGCACCTGTTGGGCGAGCTGCACGGCCACATGGAGTTCGTCAAGCAGCAGCACGAACTGTTCCTGTTCGAGATGGAACAGCAAAAACGGCTGAAACGGAAAAACATGGGGCTGAAAATCACTCAGGTCAAAGGGCTCAAATTCAACCGGGGCATGTTGAATTTCACCTCACCGGAGGCCATCCTGGCCCAGCCGCGATTGCTGATTGATATTTTTGTGGAAAGCGCTGCCCAAAAGGCGCCGCTCAACAGTGAGGCCAAACGGCTGATCCTCGATTTCAGTCATCTGGTGGACCGCGTCTTCAGAACCGACCCGGAGGTGGTGCGGCAGTTCGAACGCATCCTGATCCGGTCCGGCCGAACCTTCGATGTATTAAACCAGATGCTCAACACGGGATTTCTGGTTCGATTCCTTCCCGAATTCAAAACGGTGGTCAACCGTATTCAATTCGATCAGTATCACCTCTACCCCGTGGCGCGGCATCTGCTGTTTACCGTTAAAAAGCTGCGCGGCTTCGACGCCGACGCCCAGGAAGACCCTCTGGCGCACAAGCTTTACAAAGAGCTGAAGAAGAAAAAAGCGCTCCTTTGGGCGGCGCTGCTGCACGACATCGGCAAGGGCGAACCGAAAAGCGGCCATTCCCGTCGAGGCGCCGCCATGGCCGAAGCCATCCTGCTGGAAAAAGGGGCTACCCCCGCCGACGCCAAACTGACGGCCTTTCTGGTCGAACACCATCTGCTGTTAATCAAGACCGCCACGCGCAGGGACATCAACGACGAGCAGACCGCCATCGCCATGGCTCGGATTCTCAAAAAAGCGGACACCTTAAAGATGCTCTACCTGCTGACCGTGGCCGACTCGATGGCCACCGGGCCCAAGGCGTGGAACGATTGGGCGGCATCACTCCTGCGCAACCTCTTTTTCAAAGTGCTCAACATTCTCGAAAACGGTGAGCTGGCCACCGGCCGGGCCGTGAAAACCATCGAGAAAAAGCGGGATGCCGTAATGGCCGCCATGGGCGCGCAGATGGATGCGGACCAAATGAACATGCTGCTCAATTTCATGTCACCGCGCTACCTGCTCTACACGCCCACCAAAAAAATTCCCAAACACATGCAGTTGTTCAACGAGCTCGGCGAGCGCGATTTCGTCTGGCGGATCGAATGCTCACCCGGAGCGGCCACCCGTACCGTCACGGTGTGCGGCAAGGATCGGCCCGGGCTGCTGTCCAAGATCGCCGGCGTATTCACCTTGAACAACATCAACATCCTCGATGTCCAGATCTTTACCTGGCGTAACAACATCGCCCTGGACGTTTTCGAAGTGACACCGCCCCCTGATCCGATTTTCGAAGATGAGCATTGGCAGCGCGCCTATCGCAAGCTCACCGAAGCCCTGGCCGACCGTTTGGACCTGGGCGCGGCGTTGATTCGCAAAAACAGTGACACCACCGTGTTTCAACCCCACACTGCCGAGCGGTCGACCGAGATCGTGGTGGACAACGAAACATCCAGTTTTTTTACGATTGTCGAGGTGGTCACCTTCGATTTCCCCGGCTTGCTGTTCCGGGTAACCGATGCGCTGTTCAAATGCGGACTGGACATCTGGGTCGCCAAAATCGCCACCAAGGTGGACCAGGTCGTGGATGTGTTCTACGTGAGGGACTTCGACGGCCAGAAAGTCGACGCCCCCCATGAGATCGCCGCCCTCAAGGCCGCCATCCTGGAGCTTCTGCCGGCCGAAGATCCCCGAAAGGGCCGGGCGGCGGCATCCGGAGCGTAGCGGTTTAAAACGTCAACCATGCCTAACCCCAAGTGAGGAAAATGGTAAAATGAAAATGAAATGGATCGGGTTTGCCCTGACAACTGGCTTTTTGGCAACGCCGGCATTTGCCCAGGACGTGCTGGACACGGGCGACACCGCATGGGTGACTGTGTCGACCGCTTTGGTGATGATGATGACGCCGGCCGGTCTGGCACTGTTTTATGGCGGCATGTCGCGCTATAAAAACCTGCTCAACACCCTGGCCATGACCTTTATGGCTTATTGCCTGGCCAGCGTCATCTGGATGATGTGGGGATACACGCTGGCGTTTGGGTCCAGCAAGGGCGGCATTATCGGAGGCCTCGACCACTTTTTCATGGCCGGGATCGGTGTGGACACCCTCTCGGGTACCATTCCCACCTTTTTATTCGCGCTGTTCCAGATGACCTTTGCCGGCATAACGGTCGCGCTGGTTTTGGGCTCCATTGTCGATCGGATGAAATTCTCCTCGTGGATCGTTTTCACCATATTGTGGATCACCTTCATTTACTGCCCCATCGCCCACTGGGTGTGGGGCGGCGGCTGGATGGGTGAAATGGGCGCGCTCGATTTTGCCGGCGGCAACGTGGTGCACATCAACGCCGGTGTGGCCGGTCTGGTGCTCGCCCTGGTACTCGGCAAACGCATCGGTTACGGCAAGGAGGCCATGTTTCCGGCCAGCATCGCCCTTACCGCCCTGGGCGCCGCGCTGCTGTGGTTCGGCTGGTTCGGGTTCAACGCCGGCAGCCAACTGGCCGCCGACGGCGTGGCCGCATCGGCCTTTCTGGTCACCAACACATCTGCCGCCACGGCCGCGTTAGTGTGGATGTTCGTCGAATGGATCAAAACCGGCAAGCCGACCGTTTTGGGCATCGCTTCCGGCGTGGTCGCCGGGCTGGTCGCCATTACACCGGCGGCTGGATTCGTCAACCTGCCGGCATCCTTGATCATCGGCGCGGTATCCGGGGCCCTCGGCTACTTTTTTGTGGCCGTGGTAAAGCATAAGATCGGTTATGATGATTCATTGGATGCCTTCGGCGTCCATGCCATGTGTGGTGTATGGGGTGCCCTGGCAACGGGTCTTTTCGCCAACCCCGCCATCACTGAAGGGGCGGCCGGCCTGTTTTACGGAAACCCCGGGCAGCTGTGGACCCAGGTGATCTCGATTGTGGCCACGGCCGTGTTCACGGCTGTGGGAACCCTGATTGTGGCGACGGTCACCAAACTTTTGACCGGCGGACTCCGGGTGGAAGGTGACGACGAAATCCAGGGGCTGGACAACACCCTGCACGGTGAACGCGGATTCGAGATAGCATAAGCGGTATAACCAACATGGGAGAGACGCGATATCGTGCTCCCGGCCAAAAAAAACAGGAGGTTGGAAAATGAAAAAGATCGAGGCCATCATCAAACCCTTCAAGCTGGACGATGTGAAGGAGGCCCTCAACGAGATCGGCATCCAGGGCATGACCATCTCGGAAGTCAAGGGTTACGGGCGCCAGAAGGGGCACAAGGAGATCTACCGGGGCGCCGAGTATGTGGTGGATTTCATCCCCAAGGTTAAAATCGAGATCATCGTCGATTCCGAGCGCGCCGACCAGGTGGTGGCGACCATCGAGAAATCCGCCAACACCGGAAAAATCGGCGACGGTAAGATTTTTGTGTTCGCCGTCGAAGACGTCATCCGGGTGCGCACCGGTGAAAAGGGAACCGACGCCATCTGACGCCCATCTCAAAAGATGGTTGTGGTGGTCCACTGCCGGACAGGCACGCGCAGCGTTAACGTTTTGTACCACTTATAATTCATTTACTATTTTGTGGAGGTAATTCATGACACCAGAACAAGTATTGGCAATGGCGAAAGAAAACGGCGTGAAGATCGTCGACGTCCGGTTCATGGACTTTCCGGGCATGTGGCAACACTTCAGCGTGCCCTTGGGCGAGCTGAATGAGGGCAGTTTCGAAGACGGCTTCGGGTTTGACGGGTCCAGCATCCGCGGCTGGCAGCCCATCAACGCCAGCGACATGCTGGTGATTCCCGACGCTGCCACGGCCAAAATGGACCCATTTTTCAAAGCACCCACACTGGTGCTCATCGGCAACATTGCCGACCCCATCACCCGTGAGGCCTACAGCCGCGACCCCCGCAACATCGCCAAGAAAGCGGAGGCCTTCCTGAAAGGCACCGGAATCGGCGACACGGCCTTCATCGGGCCCGAAGCCGAATTTTTCATCTTCGACGACATCCGTTTCGACAGTCAGCGCAACGGCGCCTTCTACGCCATCGATTCAGTGGAGGGCGTCTGGAACACGGGCCGGTGCGAAGAGCCCAACCTGGGGTACAAGCCGCGCCACAAAGAGGGCTATTTCCCCGTGCCGCCGACGGACAAGTTCCAGGACCTGCGTTCCGACATGCTGTTAACTCTCGAAAGTCTGGGCATTGACGTCGAATGCCAGCATCACGAGGTCGCCACATCCGGACAGGCCGAGATCGACATGCGCTTCAAGCCCCTGCTGCAGATGTCCGACCAGCTCATGTGGTTCAAGTACGTGCTGAAAAACGTGGCCTACCGGGCCGGGCACACGGTGACGTTCATGCCCAAACCGCTTTTCGAGGACAACGGTACCGGCATGCACACCCACATCAGCATTTGGAAGGACGACCAGCCCCTGTTCGCCGGAGACAAGTATGCCGGCGTGTCGCAGGAAGCCCTGTACGCCATCGGTGGTATCCTGAAACACTGCAAGGCCCTGTGCGCCTTTACCAACCCCACCACCAACTCTTACAAGCGCCTGGTGCCCGGTTTCGAGGCGCCCGTGAACCTGGCCTACTCCAGCCGAAACCGCAGTGCCGCCATCCGCATTCCCATGTACTCGGCCTCTCCCAAAGCCAAGCGTATCGAATTCAGGACGCCCGACCCGTCCTGCAACGGCTACCTGGCTTTCTCGGCCATGCTGATGGCGGTCATCGACGGCATCGAAAACAAGATTGAACCGGGTGACCCCCTGGACAAAAACATTTACGACCTGCCGGCCGAAGAGCTGGCCGGAATTCCTTCCGCACCGGGCTCACTGGATGAGGCCCTGGCAGCCTTGAACGAAGATCATGACTTTTTGCTAAAGGGCGACGTTTTTACCAAGGACGTCATCGAGATGTGGATCGAATACAAAACCAAAAATGAAGTCAACCCGGTCAAACTGCGGCCCCATCCGCACGAGTTCTTCCTCTACTATGACATATAAGCCTTCTGTCTGTGTGACCGATTCCTCCCGAAACTGATCGGTCCTCCCCGAACGGCAGTCCGCGGGTTCAACGCGTGGGCTGCCGTTTCTGTCTTATCCCGATTTGACGGCAGGCCGGTTGCAGAAAAACCGGTGAAACCCAAAAAACAGCACCCCTGCGACCAAGGCGGCGCCGGTGCTGAACAGGAACAGCGGGGCGGTGTTGCCTTCTTTGAACAGGGCACCGCATACAAAAAAGCCCACCGTGAGCCCGAGGCCATAGGTAACGGCGTTGTTCAGTGCCTGGCCCAGGGTTTTGTCCGCTGCCGGTGCCAGCTGGTCCATGTACAAAATGCCGGCCATGTGAAAGGTCCCATAGGTGATTGCATGAAGCAGCTGGCTGGCCAGAATCGCCACGGTGGATGAGGTGGCGTACAAGATGATCCAACGCAGCGACGCGACCGCAAACGAAATTGTCAACACCCGCCTGACGGATAAACGGGCAAACAGGCGGGGAGATCCGATCATGACCACCACTTCCGCGGCGGAGGCCAGCGCCCAGGCGAGCCCGATGAAACTGCCGCCATGCCCCAGTTGATTCAGATGGATGGAAAAGAAGGCATAGTAGGCCCCGTGGCTCACCAGCATGAGAAAGGCACAAATGAGGAAGATTATCGTGCTGGCGGTAAACAGGCGCGGGGCGTCACGTGCTTCCACGGGGCGCTGGGGATTGATCGTCGGCATGCCGGCGGCAGCCATGGCCTGAATGGCCGAGATGGCCAGGATCAACCCGATGATGATACCGATGGCATGATGGTCGAGCAGCCGGCCGACGATGAGTGCTACCGCAATGAATGCAATCGAACCCCAGACCCGGGTTTGGCCATAGCGATGCTTCGTTTTCCCGAGTACATCCATGGCGAAGGCTTCCAGAAAGGATATGATCGGGGCGTAAAACAGACCGTACATGAAGGTAATGGCCATCATGAAGCCAAAATCGGTGGTAAACAGAAACAGCGACCACAGGGCAGCACTGGCGATACTGCACACGATGTAGATGGGCCGTCGGAGGCCCTTGCGGTCCGCAAGGTGTCCCCACAACAGCGCAAAGACGATCAGCACCGCGGCGCGCAGGGCCGACAGGACGCCGATCTGAAAACCGGAGAAACCAATCTCGAGGCAGTAGAGGTTGAAATAGGGCAGATAGACCCCCATGGCCCCAAAATAGAGAAAGTACTGTATTCGAATGGCAATTTTAGCATTGATCATGGTCAAAACCGCAACAGGAGTGCATACGGTGGCGATGCTGCGGCTATCATACCCACTTTGGGAGTAAAGGCAACGTCTTTCCCGGCTGGCTCGGCTGAGAAAAAAGCGCCTGGCGACGCTGAAATCTTGACATCGATCGAAAATGCGCGCATCATTGCGCCCGATAATTGGACGCCCCCGAAATCAACCCCAATAAAGGAGGTTTCATGAAGAAAGTACTGATCGCCTATGTCAGCCGCACCGGAAAGACCGAATCCATGGCCAATTACATCGCCGAAGGTCTGCGGATCAAGGGACAGGATGTCGAGCTCAAGAAGATCGCGGCCATTGAGGATGAAAAAGGCATCGTCGGCTACGATGGCTACGTGTTTGGCTGCCCCACCTACCACAAAGACATGACCGGCGGCATGAAACAGTTTCTCTTCAAGGCCCAGAAGGCTGGTCTGAGCGGCAAGATCGGCGGCGCCTTCGGCTCGCACACCCACAGCGGGGAGAGCGCGCCCATGATCTTCGACACCATGGAGCATGTCTTCAAAATGGATATGACCAATCTGGGGCCGTTGAACCTCACCGAAGCCATGGTCGACAGCGGCGACGGCACGAAGGCTTGCCAGGACTACGGCAAGGCTCTGGCAGAAAAGCTCGGCTAACCCATCTGCTACATGCACTCGGGCGTCGGAAGCGGCCATCCGAAGTCGGCTTCCGACGCCCGAATTTTTGGTTGACCCGCCCTTTTAAGGCCGCCTATACTCTAAGTACCAAGTTGATCGAATGTTGTGGTGAGGGATTTTATGGGAGCACCCTGTCCCGACCGCCCCTACATCTTCCGTGCTGTGCTTTGCCACAGGGCCTGCAACGCGGCCCGCGATGTCGCGCTTTCGCCTCCGATCTGTTCGTGCTGTAGACATCTCCCTCCCATGGATTGCGGAACCGTGTTTTCAAGACGGCTCCCATCGACCACCCGCAGTTGAAAGGAGGTTGGCAATGTATCTTAAACAAGGTGATCTGTTTTGGGGAATGGAAAAGGATTTCGTCAAGGCGGCAATGGATGCTGCTACCAAACTAACCCTGGAGGAGGGCGAGGTGGTGTTCAGGGAGGGCGATCCGGCTCAGGCGATTTATATCCTGGTTAAAGGCCGCATCAAGCTTACCCTGGGAGAAAAATCCCGGGAAGTTTACGTGGCCTACCAGCCTGGAGAGATCATCGGGTGGTCGAGCCTGATCGGTCGCGAAACCCTGTCGGCGTCGGCGCACTGCCTGGAGTCCACCATCCTCAGCAAGGTGGACCGGCAGGTCTTTTTCGACCTCTTGAATCAGTATCCCGCGGAAGGGGCGACCCTTTTTCAGCGGGTGGCCACGATGCTGGGCAACCGCCTGATCCATCTCTACCCCAGTATCGCCTGATGGCGCCACAGAGATTAATCCCAATCAACGCATCAAGTTCTGGGTGAACTTGTACAGCGTGGGGCTGGTGCAGACCTCGTAGTACTTATGATGGGTGAAGTGAAGCTCGCTGAAATCCTTGGGGTTGACGGCGGGCACATTGGCTTCCCGGATCACCAGCCGCTGGTAGCGGTTGGATTTGGTGGGAAATTTTCCCGTATACAGCCGCACTTTTTCCAGCTGCAAGTCGGGAATGTCGCCGTAAAATTGCTTCAAGTCGATCTCCTGGGCCAGTTTGCGGAATCCCGCCTCGTTCAACTCGATGCCGTTCACGTTGTACCGGATGAATTGATCGTCGGCTGTTTTTGACATCTCCGCATCGGGCACCCCCTGGAACACCATCAGATTGAAGGGGCTGCGATTCTTTTGGATGATGCGGCGCACGGACTTGTCGCACCCGGATAGTCGATCCGCCAGGTTGATGGCCGGAGAGATCATGATGCGCCGGCCCCCGTCAAACAGAAAGGTCGGCGCTGCGGCGCGGTGGCAGATGCCGACACCCAGTTCCAGCACCGGCAGCCGATATTCCTGGCTTTTCTTGTTGATCCGACTGATGATCATCAGCATGTTGATGGCCATGCCGCAGGCCCGGGCCACGCTGTACCAGCCGCTGGGGGTGTCTTCCTGCTCGACGATGCACAAGATGATGGCGTCGCCTTCGATGAACACCTTGTGGGCATCGTACTCGGAAAGAATTTCGGTGATGGGATCGAAGAAATTGAGGCCGAAGTAAGAGGCCGGGTTCAGGCCCCGCCGGTTCATGCGGTGGGTGATGTCTGTCGACCCGCGCAGGTCGGCCTTGATGATGGTGTGGTTCATGATGGGCTTTTCGCCCATCTCCTGTTCGTGGGGCAGCAAAAACTCATACAAGGTGCGGTTGGCCTTGGACAGGGCCATAATTTTCTTGTCGGTGACCGGATTGATGCGCTCGACCGCCTCGCGGTAGACGTTAAAGCAGCAAAAATCGCGGTGGTAGGTGCAAAAAGCCCGCAGGAACCGCACCAGGTAGGCTTTTTTCCGGCGGGTGCTCATGTGCTCCATCTGGACCACCTTGCGGTTGAGGGGCCTCAGATGAAAGGTCTTTCCATAAAGCTGTTTAAGGCGTTTGAGTCGATTTTTGACCAGGCGCCGGCTCTTGGGGTTGATCAGGTACTGCAGTACCTGCTGGGGGACCAGGGGGGGGCAGAAATCGCGGTACAGGGGCTGCATTTCATATGAAGCCGTAATTCGCTCCATCAGGCCAGTCCGGGAAAACTGCCGGAAGAAATACCCCATCAACAGCTGCTGGTGCTTCATTCGCAGGCGCTGGGATCGCAGCGTATCCTTGTCCGCTTTCCGGCGTTTCAGGGAGCGGTACTCTGTTTTGGCTGCATCGACGTTGAGCAGCAGGTCGATGTTTTCCGGCTGCCGGATCCACTGGTCCAGGCGCTGTAGCTGAAACGGCGTCTCTTCCGCGCTGACCGACAGCTCGGCCGCGGTCAGTTCCCGGCGTCGCCGATCGATTGACCAGGCGACCGCGGCCGTGTCCCCCATTTCCAAAAAGGCGAAAATGCTCCGCATGAGGGCGATCATGCGTTCGTAGCGATCCGGGTCTTCGACTCGGCGACCCAGGCAAAGGTCATAGGCCTCGATCATGAAGTGGTCGTGAAACGGGTTCTCCATGTGGACGATCGGATTTGACAGCAGATCGGCCAGAAACGGCAGGTCCTGACCAAAGACCGCTTCCCTGATTTCCTGAATATCGCCTTTCCGGAGATCCCGGAACAACCCGCACATTTCCACGCCCACGCAGAGCTGCACCGCTTCCCGGCTGTGGAGCACGTGGGCCAGATTCTCCTTGAGGTCGAGCACCTCCTCGTGATCGTCCAGACGGGCCAGGTCCGAACGGCGAATGGCGGATTTGCAATAGGTGATCAGTTTGTCGTACTGGCGGCGGATCTCGTCGTGGACCATGCTCAAAATGGCCACCTGGGCCAGAAAGTCGACCTGCACCTCTTTGACGGCGCGAGCTTTGTTGACCGCATCGCTCATAACCTGACCGTAGAGCCGGCTGACGGTTTCCTGGACCTTGGCCAGGGCGGTCAGCTGTTTTTTTTCATCGTCGGTCCAGATTCCGGTTTCACGTTCGATCAGCAGGGCGGCCAATTGGCCCGCGGCCTTGCAAAAGGCCGGGCTCAGGCGAACGTCGTAGCGAATGTTGTCTACGCCGACGACCAGGCGATCCAGGGAAAAATTGATGGCGTAGGAGGCGATCGGAAAATTGTCGAGCCCGGGCAGCCGGGGATGATATTTTAAAAAGTCGAACATCTCTTCAGGTTCCGTCCGCCGGTGGCTTGAAGCGGGGGGCCAAATTGACCGGTTCCATAAATATCGACCCGATTGGCGCGGTCTCTATCACTTCGTTGCGCTGCACCCGTGCTCGCAAGCGCATGAAAGGGTCCGACCCGCCTATAAACCGGCTATAGACAAGCGGGCGAGCTCCCGTTAAACTATACCCATCCAACAATGGCCACATTTCCCGATAACCGGGGCATGCTCGACACCTGATCTGTGGCAGCGAGACCAGATGCCTGCGGTAACCTCTTGCGTGCATCTCGATGGCGATTCACCTGGCCGACGCTGGGGATCGCCGCCGGCTGAGCCCCCGGCCGGAAGCAGTTGCATCCCGTATCCCAAGGAGTTTGCATGGCAACCATGTTGATCTGCAATGCATTGACGGTAAACGAAGGCGCGGCCGTTCATCAGGATGTGCTCATCCGCAATGGTCGCATGGAGATTATCGGCAAAAACCTCTCCGGCATGAGATCGGACCGGGTCATTGACGCCGCCGGCCGTGCCCTGCTTCCGGGCATGATCGACGACCAGGTGCATTTCCGCGAGCCCGGCCTGACGCACAAGGGGGATATCGGTTCGGAGTCGCGTGCGGCGGTGGCCGGCGGGATCACCAGCTACCTGGAGATGCCCAACACGTCGCCGCCCACCACCACGCTCGAGCTGCTCGAGGCCAAGCACCACCTGGCACGCGATCGCTCTTATGCCAACTACAGCTTTTATCTGGGCGGTGCCAATGACAACATCGAGGCCGTCAAGCGGCTCGATCCGAAACAGTCCTGCGGTGTCAAGGTCTTCATGGGCGCATCCACCGGGAACATGCTGGTGGACGATCCCGATGCCCTCGAGCAGATCTTCACCCACAGCCCGGTGATCGTGGCCACCCACTGCGAAGACAGCCCGACCATCGCAGAAAACACCCGGCGGTTCCAGTCCATCCACGGCGATGACATACCCATCACCCTCCACCCGGCCATTCGCAGCGAAGCGGCCTGCTACCGATCCTCGGCCCTGGCCGTTGAGCTGGCCCAAAGGTGCAACACACGGCTGCACGTCCTGCACCTGAGTACGGCCCGGGAGTTGGACCTGTTCACGTCCGCGCCGCTGGACGACAAACGGATCACCGCCGAGGTCTGCGTTCACCACCTCTTTTTTGCGGGTACTGATTACCGCGATCAGGGTATGCGCATCAAATGCAATCCAGCCATCAAAACCCAGTCGGATCGGTCGTCTCTGCTGGCGGCGCTGGCGGCCGGAAAAATCGATGTTGTGGGCACGGATCACGCGCCCCACACCCTGGCAGAAAAACAGCAGCCCTATCTGCGCGCGCCGGCGGGGCTGCCCTTGGCGCAGCATTCCCTTGCCTGCCTGCTGGAGCACGTTCACGATGGCGGTCTTACCCTGCCCCAGGTGGCGGAAAAAACCGCCCACAACCCGGCATGCCTGTTCGATATCAAGGAGCGGGGATTTCTGCGCGAGGGCTACTGGGCGGACCTGGTCCTGGTGGATCTGGACCGGCCCAGTGCGGTGGATGATCAGCCGGTCTTATATCGTTGCGGCTGGACGCCCTTTGCCGGCCGCACGTTCCGATCGACCGTTGTTGCCACTATTGTGTCGGGCCATCTGGCCTTTGTGGATGGCGAGGTGGATCGGCGTCCGGCAGGCCAACGGCTCGAGTTCAACCGGTAGTGTCGTCTAAAAAAGTATCCGACCCATCCGTAATGTGCTATATTGTATATCCTCGGTATTGCGCGAAAGCTTTTTCCTCGGAGTGTCGACCATATGCCTGCAGACAAATTTTTAGCGCGCCTTGATCTCCAACAAAATCAATCGGGTCTGAACGGACACAGGTATTAATTGTACAATGCCGTATCAACCGATATCTTCAACCGTGTTTCAATCTAAACCTCAAGCATCATTAGGCTGAAGGGGGTCTCTAATGCAACGTCAATTGTTGGGTATGTTTTTGTCTCTTGTATTGGTTCTTGGTCCCTTTTGCTATGGCTTCGCTGAAGAGCAGTCCCCCGATCAACCCCCTGCGGAGGAGCCAGTCACGACAGGGAACGCGGATATCCCGGTCGATGAGCTGGCGTTGTTGCTGAAACCGTTGACTAAAGACCAGCTGCTGATCGAAGCGGAAGCTTGGCAGGCCCTTGTTCAAGCCAAGGCTGAGCAGATCGCAGGAGCCGAGATTTCGGTCAAGAGAAAGAATCAGGAAATTGAAAAGACCGAGCAGACCGACAAAACGGCTGAATCCACCTCCGGAAAAGAGAAGGCCAAGCAGGAAAAAGAGGAACAAAAGGTCCAGTTGCTCGAAGCGATTGCCGAACTGCACAAGAAACGCACGGTGCTGCTGGACCAGTTCAAGGCCGTTGTCACAGCACTGGAGACCAAGACTGACGAGAACGATGCCGAAACGCTGGCCAGAATCACCGATTACAAGCTTTACGCCTCGGCAGTCAGCGGCATTCAAGTGGATGTCAAGGATGCGACGTCTACCTGGTTGGTGATCAAAACCTGGTTGATGTCAGAAGAGGGCGGTCAACGATGGGGATTGAACATCCTCACCTTCATCGGTATCTTGATCGCCACCTGGATCGTTTCCGGAATCTTCAGGAGTCTGATCCGCCAGGGCATGAAGCGTGTTCCCGGGACATCGCGGTTATTGGAGGATTTCTTTGTTAGGACCGCCCGATGGATCGTTCTGGCCATCGGTCTGATCATGGCCTTGGCTGCGCTGGAGGTTAGCGTCGGCCCCCTGCTCGCTGTTGTTGGTGCCGCCGGTTTCGCAATCGCATTTGCCCTGCAAGATTCGCTGAGTAATTTTGCCAACGGCCTGATGATCCTGTTTTTCAGGCCGTTCGATGTGGGCCATTTCATTGAGGCAGGCGGCGTGTCGGGCAAAGTGGAATCGTTGAATTTGGTGTCGACGACCATCAAGACACTGGACAACAGAATCTTGGTGGTGCCAAACAACAAGGTTTGGCAGGACGTGATCACCAACTCCAGTGCCTTGGACGAGCGGCGCGTCGACATGGAATTCGGCATCGGCTACAATGACGACATCGACAAAGTGCAAGCCGTTCTGGAAGAGGTCGTTGCCGCGCACCCGAAGGTGCTCGAAAAACCAGCCCCCAAAATCTGCGTCAACTCTCTCGGCGAGTCTTCGGTTAATTTCATCGTACGACCGTGGACCAAGCGGGCCCATCGTATGGGCGTGTTTTGGGACATTACCCGTGAAGTCAAAAAGCGCTTCGACGCGGAAGGCATCGGCATCCCATTTCCACAACGCGATGTGCATCTCTATCTCAGCGACGCCGATAGGGAGGATATCATTGCCCACCTGACCGCCGATCACCCTGGGTTATCGGCTGCGTCTAAAGAGCGCCCCGACAGTTGAACAAGACGCTGCATTATTTGCTGTCACCCAATCAAGATTTCGAAAGCGCAATGGATCCGAACGGATCTTACCGTCAACCAAAACCCGGAAGTTGGTCATTCAATAATCACGTTATTGAAATAAATGTCTGCGATCTCTCTTTCACCGGTCTTTTTATTGTTGTAACCACCAAGGGTGATCGAATGATCACCGGCTGGCAGCCATCTGTCGAATTTTTTCGTTGTCCAACCCGTATCCTTTCCTCGACCGCACAATTCACCTAATACGTCAACAGCCTCGTTATCAATTTGCATCAACACCTCAGCACATTCATCATTGTCAAAACGGGTCATGTACAGGCGGTAACTTATGCTAACTTGAACATCTGAAGCCGATCTCAGGTGAAAAGCACCGGACCACCCGCCGGAGATGCCATCCAGTATAATTCTGCCATCTACATTGCCGAGTGCAAGATGAAGCGCGCCGCCAGCAGACATGCCTTCATTTGCAGAACAGCCACCGGAAGCATATTCGGGATGGTTGGTGTTGTAAAATTTGTCGTCACCGTACTCAAATGAATGTTCACACCCATCAAAATTTTCACTGAGAATGGGTAGCCCATTGCAATAGTCTGAGTCCACGCAATCCGCATCGTCGCAGTCGACCAGCCCGTCACCGTCGTCGTCCAGGCCGTTGAGGCAGTCGGCCTCTTCCAAGGGCAGGCAGTCGGGTGAACCTGTGCAATCCGTGTCGTCGCAGTCGGTTAGCCCGTCACCGTCGTCATCCAGGCCATCGTTACAGTTCTGCTCGGCGGCACTCAGACAATCGGACACGCCGGCGCAATCCAGGTCAAGGCAGTCCAACTGCCCATCGCCATCATTGTCCAAACCATCACTACACGTCAGCTCTAAATCATATTCGCAGTCAAACACACCATTACAATCTGAGTCGAGACAATCCACCAATCCATCACCGTCATCATCAAAGCCATTGCTGCAATGGCTTTCTATGTCACCAGTCGGCTGGCCGGAAATCCGTACATCATCGAAATAGATAGCGGCGGTTTCCAAAGGAGCGGTTTTTTTATTGTTAAACCCACCGAGCGTGATGGTGTGATTACCGACGGATAGGAAGCTGCTTATCGATTTGTTCCGCCAACCTGTATCCTTGTTGCGACCGCATAATTCTTCCAGAATTTCTGCTGGTCCGCCATCGACAGACACCAGCACCTGGGCGCATTCGTTCGCATCGTACCTGTTCATGATCAGCCGGTAGCGCAGATCTATCTGGGCATCGATCGCTTCGTCAACCCTGAAAGTGTCCAACCAGCCAGCCGAAATGCCATCGGCCACATCCACACCGTCCACGCCGCCGAGCGTAATGTGCAGTCCGCCGCTTCCGGCGTAGCCGCCGGTCGTTGTGTATTCTCCCGATGCATAGGCTGGTCGATACGTGTTGTAGAAGGTATCATCCGCGTACTCGAATCCTTCGTTGTCTGAATTAAAGTTCGCCGACAAAATGGCATGGTCAGTATCGCACTGCGATGAACCCTGGCAGTCCGGATCAAGACAATCCACCAGCCCATCGCCGTCGTCATCCAAAGCATTACCGCAGTCATTTTCGATCGCGGTTGGGCAGTCGGGTGAACCAGTGCAATCCGCATCGTCGCAGTCGATTTGCCCGTCACCGTCATCATCCAGGCCGTTGAGGCAGTCGGCCTCCACCAAGGGCAGGCAGTCGGGTGAACCTGTGCAATCCGTGTCGTCGCAGTCGACCAGCCCGTCACCGTCGTCGTCCAGGCCGTTGAGGCAGTCGGCCTCTTCCAAGGGCAGGCAGTCGGGTGAACCTGTGCAATCCGTGTCGTCGCAGTCGGTTAACCCGTCACCGTCGTCATCCAGGCCGTTGAGGCAGTCGGCCTCTTCCAAGGGCAGGCAGTCGGGTGAACCTGTGCAATCCGTGTCGTCGCAGTCGGTTAACCCGTCACCGTCGTCATCCAGGCCGTTGAGGCAGTCGGCCTCTTCCAAGGGCAGGCAGTCGGGTGAACCTGCGCAATCCGCATCGTCGCAGTCGACCATTCCATCGCCGTCGTCATCCACGCCATTGCCGCAATTGCTCTCAAACGTAGGACCCTCGATCGGTCTGTAGCTGGGTGATGTCGTCAACACGATTTGTTCGAGGATTAATCCGTCTTCGCGCATATAGACTTCGATGGTTTGCACCCCGGTTTCACTCACTGAGACCTTTGCCCGGCTACCATTGGCGACTATGCCAGACCAGACCCAGTTCTTGGTTACCGGCAGAAAAATCTTGGCGCTGGAAGCCGAAGCGTTGCCGTTCAGTCCAACGTGTGCAGTGTTGTCACCTCCTTGGCAATAGCCCCTGAGCCAGATGTAGTGGGTGCCGGTTTTCTTGAAATTGATATTGAATCGCAAGTAGGGGCTGCTGGAAACATCGTCGCTGTCGATGCAGATACCGAAGTCGGGTATCACTTCCATGGCATCGATGCCTACGTGATTAACTTCAACCCAGTCATGATAGTTGCTGTTGACAATGGCACTATAGTCAAAAGTGCCCATCTGAACTAACCCGTTGGAATCGGTGCTCTGTTCGAAAACACTGTTATTTACGATGATCGTGTTGGGTGTTGATGAACTGCTTACGAACTGTGAAGGTTCTGGCAAATTCAGCTCTGTTGTTGCCTGTGGAGCACTCACTTTCTTTGTCAGCCATATACGATCGAGGCGAGTCCCCTTGTCTCGCCTGAAGATGGCCAGCGTCTGGACACCTTTCCTGGTGATGTCGAAGCTTACCTTGTAACCACGTGCGCCCGCTCCGCCTGCGTCAGTATACCATCGCCAACGGGGGGGGGTGCTGCTCTGCTGGACGAAAATATAATCAGCTTCCGGATGGCCGTAATCGAATCTCCAACCGTCCATGGCTGCAAAAAAACCATTCATGGTGTGGTCAGTGGCGTGGGTTCGAAGATGGAGATAGTAGGTCCCCGTTTCTTTGAAATCAATGTCATATTCCGCCCTGATGGTACTGAACGAAAATTTCAGGGTGCTGGGATCATCCTGCGCGGCTTCGATGTAACCAAATCCCTTATAGCCACCTATTGCTCTTTTATTGAACCACTTGCCCCCAGTAGAGCCGGCTAATCGCGAATGATATTCCGATTCGATCACCACCTCACCGTTGACCGTCTGGTAGGTGACATTCGTGGGCTCGGCATTGTCAGCTAATCCGGCATCATCACTTGGGTTACGATCGAGATAGCGTACTCTGAACGCATTGATGCCGATCTCGCCGAGACCCAATATGTACATGAGCTCGGCTGTATCGGAAAAATCCACCCGTACATACGGATCCAAATAGGAGAATGCCTGACGCCACACGTCACCGAAAAGCGCATGGTTAGTTGCGGCTTCTGCAAATGCGGCCTTTTCGGCCGCCTTTTCACCATAATGCAGCGCCAAATATAGGTTGCCATTTGGAATCCTAATGTAGTCTGAATGGAGCATAGTAAAGGATAGTGCCGATGGCGCCGTCCATTCCTCGTTCAATGGACCGTGCTGGACAACATGAATCCGTTCAGTGCTATTGATTTCTGGTAGCAGGGCTAATACCCTGCTTAAAACATCAGCAGTGATATCGGATTGTCCCCCTTCTTTAACCCAAATATCTCCACCGGATTTCAGGGCACTTATCCAACGATTCGTCAATTGGTTTACTGCCAGTTCGCGATCCTGATGCGCCGCAATCCAACCGCCACAATCGTTCCAGGCAGCGTCCATAACATCGTCGGAGTCTGGAACAAACACGTCTGCATTCGTTCCATACGTACCGGAAACGGCGACGACATGGTTTCTAATCCAATCGATACCAAACTCAGATTGAAGGAGGGTCCTGTCGGCAGCAGCGCTGTGACCATCATCTCTGTCGGGTGCATGATCAAAGTGAAGCGATATCAGATCCTGGTCCTCATTAAACGCCGCGAATCCGATACTTGAATTTCCAATCATAAATAGTTGGCAAACAATGAAGAATAAAAACATCACCGCTTTTTGCATAGCATTACCCTAACGTTTCGAATCTGCGATTCACTTTCACTCTAATGAGACGACTTCAGTAGCTGGTGTGAAGTGGGACTGTGTATACATAATTTTTTTCGACCTGGGCTCAGGCAAGCAAGAATAATGCAATAGCTACCCTCCTGAAATGGAGATGCATAATTCAAATACAATGACAGGCGGTTAAATATCAACATAGCAATTTGAAACTATCATGATTGTTAAAATAATTGGGCAATATAAACTCAATTGGGTAAGATAATCCATAAAAAAATGAGACAAATAATTCCTTAACGAATCATCCCACCGCAATCGACTGAGTATCGGTGAGTGATTGAGTCAATTTTATCGTCCACCTCCAGGAGGCACCGGCCACCAAGCCGATGTTCAGTGCCGGGGGCCAATTGTTCCTCGGAGTATCAACCAAATGCCTGCGGATAAATTTTTCGTGCGCCTTGATTTCGAACAAAACCTACCGGTTCTGAACGGACACGGGTATTATGCCCAGTTTTACCAAACTGGTTGAACGCTCCGCCGAAGACAGGGCAATCGCATTTAGAAATTAAGCGGCCTGGACTTTCAGCAGGTAGTCGTGATCCCATGCCGCTTTGAGGCGTTAGGTCTGGATACCCTCTATGAGGAAGGTTTCGCGTTTTAGCAGGTTGATTGCCATGTGACGGATCTTCCTGTTACTATCGTTCTGGGCAACGCCATGTACCAGAAGTGCAGGTTGTTTCAAAACACAGCACGGCTGTTTGAAATCGAATCGCTGTTCTTGTCATCGTACTCGCCGAATCTCAACCTGATCGAACGGGCATGGAAATTCGTGAAAAGAAAATGCCTGTACTCGAAATGCTATTCCGATTTCGAAGCTTTTACTCGGGACATTTCCCAGTGCTTGGCATGAACAAATGGCGACTACAAAAATGAATTGGATTCCTTTCTGTCACTGAGGTTCCAATCATTTCCAAAAACGCATTTATTGGCCGGTTGAAGGATATCTTCATTTTTCCCCCGCAACTGCACCAATGGTTGATCGGTGCAATTTATCCTAAGATTTCAATGATACCCCGATCACCATCGATCCGCAGTAGATCGCCGACACGGATGAGGGCAAACAGATCCTCGGTAATGTCGGTTACCAAAGGAACGTTGAGCACGGCAGCGGTAACCGCGGTTCGCGAATCCAGGCGCGGAAACACGAGCGCGGCAGGACCGCAGCCGGCTTCCTTGGCCGCATGGAAAAAAACCGACCATCCATTGGAGCCTTTGCTGCCGTCAAGGATCAGCACACTGTCTTTGATGCTCATGCCTTCGAAGGGGATGGCCAGGTTCAACCACTTTACCGGTGAAAATATCGACGCCACCCCAACCGGTAATGGTTTGGCGGCTTATCATGGCAGGTCCCTCCGTAATTCCTCCCAAGGCCCCCCGACCGGTGATGATCTTTTTCGCCCTCATCAACGCCCCTCCCAGTGCCCACTGATTGCCGATTGCAGACATTCTTCCCATGAACCATAGAACAATTTGGCATTCGTTTCCTGTGCAGCGGAAAGGCGCTGTTTGGACGAATCATAAGCAGCGGTGCGCACCCCATCCGGGTAGCCGCGCGTAGATGGGCAACTGCCCGTCAAGAGTGTTGCTCCGGTCTTCTCAATCGTGTCGGTGTAGCCGCACATATCGGCCATATATTTTATTGAACCGGCCGTCCACAGATGAACGGTGGTGTCCGAATGAATGTGTTTGCCGTCCAAATAGGCAGCAATCCGCCGAAGTTCATCAATGTGGTAATGGGGGCAGCCCAACGATACATAATCGATTTTTTCACGCCCGTGGCCGCTTAATTCCTCCATGGAAGCATCCATATCGACAGTGCAAATTTCAAGGGTTTGGTCCGGTTTTCGATGGTTCAGCGCTTGTGAGGATGTGTCTGCTTCGGGTGTGATGCCGACGATATGACACAATTCCGTGCCTGCCGCGCAGGCCAAGGCGGCAAAAAATGCCTTCAGCTGAATGCTGTTGGGATGGGGGAAGTCCCCGATTAAGACTGGAACCGCATGGGGTGGTAATTTGCGACCTATCGTATACCCGAGAAGATCCCAGTCAGATACCGACTTCGGTGCGGCGTTGACAACGACCAGATCCGTACCGATACGGTTTTCAGCCAGATGATTGCCGGCCAGAGGCGTGCGACCGCAGACCGCTGCGCAAAAGCTGGCTTCAATGCCGTCTCCATTGCCGCAAGCTCCCCATACGGAGTTCATGAACAACACGGCGCTGGATTCACAGCTGACAAAATGCTCACCCATAAGAGGAATGAATCCGGTCAGGTAGGGAATACAATTTCCGCTCAAAACGACACCGGCATCAACGAACCTCGAGAGAAAACGGGCATTGCGGATCATTTTTTCAGGTTTCATCAGCATGTCGCCCGGGACGTCGCTGCAATCCGCATCCACCCCAGAAAAACAGATGCACTGGCTATCCATTGTTTCCAGGTTCACGGTTTCCGATGAGCACAGTGACATCTTTGAGAAAACGACGTCAAAATCATCAGAGGAAACGACATCCAAATAGTGATGACTGCCGCAGAAAAGATCGGCCCAGGTGACCTTGCACAACGCCTCAGCACCCATTATTCTCCCATAGCGGACGATCAATTCCATCGCCTTTTCCCTTACAGGACCCTCGTGGCCGTCAAGAATCCGCTTTTCTTTGCCGGACAACTTCATCGAATGTCACTTTCTTTAAATCAAGGTCTTGACCACGGATATTTATTTCACGCAAACTGCTTTTTCATGGCAGTCTTCTCCGGGAGTTGCCCTGTGTTGCCACTCGAAATGATGACATCCGTTGCTTCATGAAACGTTAGGCCGGTGGATTTATTTCCACCGGCCTTACTTCAAGCTTGGCAAACAACCAACAGCATCATCTGTGTATGGTCGATTTTTTATGTGTGTTTTGCATGAAAAAGCAAGGAATTTAATTTGTTGACCTCAGTGGAAGGGATAAATGGCGTACAATGCTAATAACCCCATGGTAAAATTGAAAACATGATTGTCAGATTGCCAGGCATCTAGAAATGGGCAGTAGATATACCTTTCTTCTGAACAAGCTTTATCTGGAGAATTAATTTTTTCCCACAACCCAATATCCTTCGGTTTGAATTTACCCCAACGTTGCATAAAAAAATGCGAAAATTTTCGTTACCATATGAAATTATAAAGAAAAATAATGATTTAGCCCTGTTTTCTGGAACTCACCAAATGTGCAATCCAGGACGTAACGATAATTTTTTCATTTTTCCACCCTAGCGCAAAAGCCGGAGGAAGTCAGATCCAGCGTTGCCAAGGGATCGTAGTAAAGCGCTACGACTTCACCCTGGGCGCCTTGGCTCTGACTCCCTCCGGCTTTTGCAACGTTAGGGTTTAAAACCATTCCAATCCCCAATATCTTGAATTCTGCTTTCAAGCTGATATGATTAATTCAGATTGAAAAATTGATATTGCTTCATGCGAGACTCAGATCGCCAACCATTGGGAGTTGAATAAAGCGAAATTCTCAACGTTAATAACAATAAACCAAATGGTTCATAAGGAGAACATATGTGCGGCATAGCAGGATGCTTTGGCATTAAGGATAATGACACCATTAGCCGGATGCTGGATGCATTAACCCACAGGGGTCCCAATGACAGGGGGATTCACAGCAGCGATCAGTTTACGGTTGGCCATACAAGGCTCTCTATCGTCGATGTGGCCACCGGTCATCAGCCTATTCTGGTTGCCGGGAATCGGAAAGGTATCATTGCCAACGGAGAGATCTACAATTTCAAGTCCCTCAGGGACACGTTGGCAAATAAATATCAATTTACTACCCAATCAGACTCTGAAACCGTACTTCATCTCTACCAGGAAAAAGGCCCCAAATGTGTGGAATCCCTTGACGGTATGTTTGCTTTTGCCGTTTTTGATGAAGAAAAAGAAACGTACCAACTTGCCAGGGATCCCATTGGCATCAAACCACTTTATTACGGATACAAAGGCGGAGGATTTTACTTTACCTCTGAACTTGGGGCCATGAGTCTGGCTGATGTGCCTGAGGTGCATGAGTTTCCTGCTGGCCATTATTTTACGCCGGAAGAAGGGTTTGTGCAATACTACCGGGTACCGGAAATTCAGGATCACCGCCTGACGAATATCGACAAAGCAAAAGAAAAAATCAGGGACACTTTTATCCGGTCGGTGAAAAAACGGTTACTGGCAGACCCCGAAATACCTGTGGGCTCCTTCTGCAGCGGCGGGCTTGACAGCAGTCTGGTCGCTGCGATTGCCGCGGACGAGATTCCTAACCTCCATACCTTTGTCGTGGGAATGAAAGATGAGAACGGTGATGTAAGTGACGATATCAAGGCCTCCAGGATCGCGGCGGACCACATCGGTTCCACCCATCATGAATATTTGTTTACGGAAGAAGCGTATTACGATGTGCTACCTCACGTCATCAACAAGCTGGAGACCTACGACCCCTCACTGGTCCGCTGTGCTGTCCCCTGCTATTTCACCTGCAAGGCAGCTGCCGAGTTCTGCACCGTTGTGCTCACAGGCGAAGGTGCTGACGAGGTGTTCAACGGGTACCAGTACATGAAAAATTTTCCCCTTGACAAGATGAACCCCGAAGGACGGCGATTGATCACCAACCTGCACAACATCAACTTGCAGCGTGCCGACAGGATGGGCATGAATTTCAGCCTCGAACTTAGGGTGCCTTTCCTTGATGTGGAGATGATCAAACTGGGGATGCAAATTCCGCCTGAACTAAAAATCCGAGAGAATAACGGAGCTAAAATAGAGAAGTGGATATTGAGAAAGGCTTTTGAAGACACTCACTATCTGCCCGAAGAGATTCTCTGGCGCTACAAGGTACAGTACACCCAAGGCGCAGGTTGCGAAGACCTGGGTGAACGTATTGCCAACAAGATGAGCGATGAGGAGTTTGAGCATATCAAGGCGCAACATCCCAATGCCATCATCAACAGCAAAGAGGCAGCCTACTATTTCAAAATCTTCAGGGAATACCATCCTCAGGACTCCATACTGGGTTCTATCGGTATCTGGGCAGGATTCGACTTTGAGGAAGAGCGGGAAATGGTCAGGGGCACTGTGGACGGTGATTTGAAGCACGACTATTAAAGGACTTCAAAGGTAGCTTACGCTCATGGAATTGACAGTGCTGGGGTCTGGAGGGTGCCTGCCCATCCCCAGGCCCCTGTGCCAGTGCAGGGTTTGCCGGGAGGCCAGGGAAAAGGGCTACCCCTTCCGGCGGACCGGGCCATCTCTTTTCCTGCATGACCAAAACGTGCTGATCGACACCCCAGCAGATATCGCAGCCCAGCTCAACCGTGAGGGGATCCACACCCTGAAAAACATTATGTTCACCCACCTTGATCCTGACCACACTGAAGGGCTCCGGGTGATTGAACAGATTACGCTGGATTTCCGCACATGGCGGGGCAGACCTGAAAAACAGATTTCCCTGCTGCTGCCCCGGGCCCTGATGGACAGGTTTCACGGTATAACAACCGTATATGGGCCATGGCTGGAATTTCTGGAGAAAAGCGGCTTTGTTGAATGCCGCGTTTTTGAGGGCACTCTCAAGCTGGGGGATCTGGCCGTTACGGCCATCCGGGTGCCGGATAGTGACCCCCCTGTATTTATTTATGTGTTCGTAAAACAGGGGCGCAGAATCGTTTATGCTCCCTGTGACATCAGGCCCTTTCCCGAATATCGCCCAGAGGTACGGAATCCGGATCTGCTGTTGATCCAACCCGGCATCTTCGAGACAGGACTGGTCCATAATTACAGGTATCCTGAAGAACATATCTCCAGAACCACCCTGTACACATTTGACGAAACCCTGGCTCTGGGCCGGCAGCTGAATGCCGGCCGCATTGTATTTGTTCACCTGGAAGAATACTGGAACAGGAGCTTTTCGGATTACCGGGCCATGGAAAAAGAGAACCTAAGCTTTGCGTATGACGGGATGTCCCTGGCGGTTTGTGGAACTTCTGTGGCCCTGTGAGGAAGGGGCGTGGCCGGATGTGCGAAACTGGCAAAGGCCTGGGTCACCAGTAATTTCTCGATAATGATCAACCTTTTACCCAAGCTGAGCGATTGTCGAGCTTGCCGCATATTCAAGGCAGATGTCGTCGTGCTATAGTGACCTATGCGCGGCGATAGCTAACGCCGAAGATGTGGTGAGATCGGCAAACCCAATGGGTTTCATCTTTCGAAACGATAATATATGGCACCAAACAGATATCTTTCACAATTGACCTTGTTCGAGAAAGGTGAATCGCTCAGTTTGGGTTTTACTTACGTTCGGCAATGTATTTCTTCAGCTCCTCTTCCACGCCTGGATCGATGGCGGGTCTTTTATAAGCTGCCAAGCGATTGTTCAGCCTTTCTGTGGCAACCTGATCAATTCGTTTGGAACCAGCGGCTTTCCAGCCGGCAAAATTTTGCCGGTTTAAAAAGTCAGTCATATAGAATTCAGTGCGGCACAGCTTAAATGTTTTGGGCTGGGTCAGGTACTGTCCTCCGATGCCCACGGTTTTTATCATTTCTACATCGATAGCTTCAGCTGAAACGTCGATGGGTTTAATCAGCTTGCGGATGATGCCGCACATCTCTTCGTCCATCAGAAATTTTTCGAAACTCATTGCAATAAAAGAGCCCAGGATGCCCGCCGAGTGAAGAATGAAGTTAACACCCTTGCGGACCGCAGTGGACAGGGCCAGCATAGATTCTGCCGAGGCTTGACCGTCTGGAAAATGGGCGTCGGTCAGACTGCCCCCACTGCGGCTGGGAAGTTTGTAAAATCGTGCCATCTGTGCAGTGGCTGAAACTACCATGGAAAGTTCCGGGCATCCGATGGCTAATCCGCCGGTGCGCATATCCATCGCCGAGGATGTGGATCCATAAATCACCGGTGCGCCAGGATTGACCAATTGTGCCAGGGTGATCCCCGCCAGGATCTCTGCATTCTGCAAGGCTAGCACGCCGGACAGGGTCACCGGTCCGGACGAACCGGCCATGATTAACGAGGCAATCACGCAGGCCTGGTTTGCTCGGGCAAGTTCAATCAGGGCGCCGGCCATCTCGTCTGAAAACTTAAGCGGCGACAATGAATTGATCAAAGACACGGTAACCGGTCCCGTGTCTTTGAGCTTGTCTTTGCCACCCCAAATGATGGAGGCCATCTCAATGCAGTCCCGGGCGCCCTGTTTGGATACCGGACTTCCCATAAAGGGTTTGTCGCATAAAACGATGTTGGAGAAAATCATGTCCAGGTGTGCGGTTGCGGGCGCCACATCGCCCGGCTCCACCATCATGAACCCGTTCATGTCCATCGTTTTGGATGTCTGGATCAGTTTGCAGAAATTGTCATAGTCCGCCATGGTGGCTTCCCGTTGGCGGCCGTCCGGCAGTGCGATGAAGGGTGCACCGTAGCCGGGTGCAAAAACGAAATCGTCCTCTCCCACGGCAACGCTTTTTTCTGGATTCCGTGCCGTCACCGTGAACCGTGAAGGGGCGGTCTCGAGCGCTTTTTGTATCTGGGCCTCGGTCATGAAAACCGTTTTTCCATCCACCTTGAAGCCGTTGGATGCGAAAATCTCCAAGGCTTCGGGTTCATTGAAGGCCACACCGACGCTGGACAGCAGCTCCATGGATGCATCGTGAATCCGGGTCATCTGGTTCGCGGTGAACGTTTGCATGCGGTCATACATGATCGATCCTCCTCGTTGCGGTTAATGGCGGTGGGTGGATAGCGCTATGATATGCACCAAGCATGGAGATCGAGATAGGAACATCGTGGCTTTTCGCCATACCTTTCATATCGTTGAGATACCAGCGTATCTCATTAAGAACACAGTCAACGATATACATTCACCCAGCTGATTCTAAAATGACCGAAATCATTCCCTATGACCTTTTATCCAGCGCCCATAGGGAATGATTTCAGGTTGGTGATCTATAACAAGCATAGACCCGAGATAAAATTACTGATGGGTTTAAGTCTCACTCGGTTGAACGATTGGAATTTCTCCCATTGCACCGCCTGTGTCAGTGGCAGTTTCGGTAACCGCTTGAGCAGCGGGGACATCACCCAGTTTTTCAAGCCTCAACATTTTTGTCAAGGATACCATCATGCCGATCATGACGAAGGCAAAGGGGAGAGCCGCGACAATCGATGCGGTTTGTACCGCTTTTAAACCACCGGTGATCAATAACAAGACCGCAATGACGCCGATAAATGAGCCCCAGGTCAGCCGTTGCCCGACAGTCGGGTTGAGATCGCCGTTGCCGATAATCATGGCAACAAAAAATGCAGATGAGTCTGCAGAGGTGACGAGAAATACGATCAGGTTGAAAAAGACCACCCAACTGATCAGGGTACCCAACGGGTATGCCGTAAGCAGAGTAAAGATACCCGATCCCACATCCGCAGAGATGGCCTTGTACATCTCAAGCGTTCCGTTGATTTCTGCATGGAGTGCGGATCCACCGATCACATTGAACCAGACGATGGTAATCACCAGGGGCACCAAAACAACACCGGTGACATATTCACGGATGGTGCGGCCTCTAGAGATTCTGGCCACGAAGCCACCTACAAAGGGGCCCCAAGCGATCCACCAGGCCCAATAAAAAATAGTCCACCATCCCAGCCATTTCCCTTCACTGGCAGTATTCATGGAATCCGCAAAAAAGGACATAAAAATAAAATCCTGAAAATAGCGGCCGGTTGAGTCAACCATCAAATTTAATTGAAAAAGGGTTGGCCCGGCCAGAAAAAAGAAGACGAGGACGATAAAGGCTAAGTACATGTTCGTTTTGCTCAGGTATCTAATGCCCCTGTCCAGACCGGAAGCTGCGGACACGGTGTATGCAGCGATCAAACCGAGCATAACAACCACTAAACCGGTTGTGCCCAATTCAATACCGAACAGGTGATTGATGCCAAATCGGATTGACATCAACCCCATGCCCAGTGATGTTGCAATGCCGGCGATGGTGGCAAAGGCCGCTAAAAAATCAACGACTTTGCCAATGACGCCATTAACATTTTCTCCCAATACGCCATAAAGCGAATTGGCCACTGTTAACGGACGGCCAAGTCGAAAAGTCGTATATCCGATGGCCAGACCGGCGATGGCATAGCATGCCCAGCCATGGATGCCCCAATGCAGCAGGCTGATGGCCATTCCCGTTGGTGCGGCGGCCGGTGCCCCCACGGCTGCCAGGTATGGTGGGCCAGCATGGTGGTAGAGCGGTTCGGCGATGGCCCACATGATAAATCCGATGCCGATGCCGCAGCTGAAAAGCATCGCTATCCATTCAAAGAATGTGTATTCTTTTTTCTCGCCGTCCTTACCGAGGGGAATATTTCCATATTTGCTGGCAGCGACCCAAATCAAGTAGACGATAAAGGAGGCGACGGTCAGAATAAAAAACCAACCGAAGTGTACTGAAATCCAATCCTGCATTGTTGAAAGCGTCTTTCCAAAAGCTTCGGGGCTGAATACACCGAAGGCAGTAATAAAAGAGCATACGACGAGCGTGGACCAGAAAAGCCTAGCATCATATTGCCCTAAGATACCCCTGTTATCTGTAGACATTATTCTCCTCCTTCTAATTGGGTTATGGGTTGTTCGGTTTGGATGATTTGGGCCACCTGTTATCCTGTTTAATCAATAGGTTATAATGATTTCTGATGTGCTTTTTCTTATTGTCAGAATTGGTGCTGATGCTAAGGGTTCTTATATCCCTGCTCAAGATTCACCGTCCGACCGGGCAAGCCAGTTCGCAGCGACGACAATATTTAATGATTTTTTCCATTTCACCGCTCTGCGGATCGGTTTCTTCAAAAGCTGCGTCGATGTCCTTTCCCATTTGTATATTGCAAGTGGGCCTGCTGAAGCTGCCGTCGCGTCCCGGCAGTTTTTCGATTCCGATTTCTTCGGGAGAAAACACAATGTGATCGAACGCATGTTGGGGGCAGGCCTGCCTGCAGAATTGATCACAGCCTTCGCAGGGGTCAAAATTGATGGGGCCGGTTGAAGCGATCTCAGTTTCAAGCAACATGGCACGCAGTCGGATACGCGGGCCAAATTGCGGCGTGACAAGAATGTTGCTTTTTCCGATGCACCCCAAGCCTGCCATTACGGCTGCGTCCTTAAGGAAAATACCGCCCTTTTCAATGTGGTATGGCAACTTGTGGGTGGTGATCTGAAAGGTTTCTTCCACCCATTCCGACAGGGCTTTATTGATTCGCATCAAAATACGGTTGCCTGGGGGCGATTTTTTCCCGTACCACCAGTCTAAGGCAGGATGCGCCTCGCCATGTTCGACAGCGATGACAACAGCGGATTTGGCCCCGGCTGGCCATGCCACCTCTCCCGGCTTGATCCCCTGCTCAGATTCACGAGAACCGACACCTGAATTTTGTTCCATTTTGGGATAGATCAGATGAGAAGGTGATTGCTTGAGCGGACCCACGCTGGCTACACCGACTAGGCTTGCCCCCAAGGACTTGGCTTTCTCGACAATACGGCCGGTTATATCGATTCCGGATAGTGCCGCCATAACATTCTCCTATGTGTTGATTCTATGTATCTATTAAGCAAAAAAATACCTGACCGCTGCATACCGAAAACGTGTCTGTAGAGCTATTTCTTGCGCTCGTCCCTCACCCGTTTGGCCTTATGGGTGGCCCGCGCTATAGATTTGGATGAGAGGACAGCGACCCGGGGCTTGATACCAATGATCTTCTTACATTCTTTTTGAATCTCGGCGACAAGTTCACTTTCGTCGGCATCGAAATCGTCTTGTTTTTCCACTTCCACGGTCAGCACGGACATATGTTTTTCTTCGGAAATCACACATACATACTCCCCCGTCAGGTTGGGGTTGTTTCGCACAATGGTTTCGATATCGCTGGGAAATACGTTAACCCCCTTAATGATCATCATGTCATCGAGGCGTCCATGGATGCCATCCAGACGCATATGTGTACGTCCGCAGCGGCATTTTTCTGTGGTGTAAGATACGATATCTCCGGTGCGAAAACGGATAAGGGGACGGGCCTCCTTCTTGAGCGACGTCAGAATCATTTCGCCACGGTCACCCTCGGGCACTTCCTCGCCGGTCTTCGGATCGACCACTTCGACCAGAATATGATCTTCGGCCCAGTGCAGGCCGTCTTTTGCCTCGCACATGGCGGCGCATGCACCGAAGATGTCGGATAACCCATAGTAATCGTAGACATCGGCGTTCCACAGTTCCTCGATGCTTTGCCGAGTTTCTGGGATGGATCCACCGGGTTCACCGGCCACGAAGATCTTGTTGATGGCCAGGTCCGCCACGTTGATACCGGCTTCCTTGGCAGTTTCGCCTAAATACCAAGCGTAGGATGGGGTGGTCCAGGTGACCGTAGGTTTCCAAGTTTGGAAGATTGACAACAGGCGTTCAGAAGGGATGGTGCCGGCCCAAATGGTAAGGGCACCCAGCTTCATGGCCCCTATTACATCTGGCCCCCCGACAAACAGAGTAAAATTCAATGCATGACAATAGCGGTCGGTGGGGCGCATGCCTGAAGACCAGAAAAGGCGTGCTTCACAATCCTGAAATGCCTCGAAATCTTTACCGGTAAATGGTGAGGCGGTGGGGACGCCTGTCGAACCGCTGGAAGCACTTAGAAAAACAAAATCCTCTTCAGGAACACAGGTCAGATCGCCGAAATCCGGGCATATCTCTTGCTGACTGCGCAAGACTTTTTTATCGATGGTTGGGAATTTTTTTAAATCTTCAACGCTCTCAAGATGGAAAGGAGCAACACCGGCTTCCCGAAAATGCCGTTTGTAGTATGGTGATTTATGGTAGGCTAAATCGATATTTTCTTTTAATAATTGAAATTGATAGGCTTTGAGTTTTTCTCTTGGCATCGTCTCCAATTCTTCATCCCAATAGGCGCGATAGGTACTCATCCTCAATCTCCTTTCCTGAGCAGTGTGTCCTCCCGACTCCTTCCAGGCCTCTGGTTGGGAAAATCCCACCCCCCAAACCAATTGGACCTGCGACCCTTTGGCTCCGCATCTTTTCCAGGTGCGGGGGGCCACACCTGGCTTGCTACTTTCTGGCCGGCTTTACGGGTTCTTCTATTTTCTCGTCGATGTTCATCACCTTGCGGGCATATTCGGCATACTCCTCCATCGGTGTAGTGAAGCGGACTACCAGTTTTGCGCCGTCAGGTGAGCCGCCACCGTGCATGCAACCCGGGATACCGCCACCAACGGTCAGCCATTCGGCCAACCGGGCGGCCTTGAAACGGGCCTCACCGGAACAGGCACCGGCTTTTAGGGCTTTACGCAGCATTTCACCGTACTCGGGATTGTCCAGATCCTTGGCCGAGGGCATGCAGCCGGTCTCAACGATGCCGCCACCGATCTCCTGGGTAAGGCGTTTGACTTCGTATGGCAGGGTAGCGACCATGACTTTGTTGGTGTGGGCGGTGAGCGGATCGGCGAACCAAGACCCGGACGGGTGTTTCGACCCCACGGCCAGTGCACCGGCACCCAATCCGAAAGTGATTTGATTGTTGATGCTCATGTCCACCAGTTTGTTCATGAATACCTTGGCCGATAATCCGTTGGCTCTGGCCATTTGAATGGCGGCCCCGATCATGACATCGCCCTGACCGGCCACGCAGGCGCCGATGCAGGCCCGGTAATTGGCTGTAAAGAATCCGATCACCTTCGAAGTAAAAGCGTACTCCTTGCACATGAAAACCCGTTCGTTGGGTACGAAGACATCCTTGAACAAAAGCCATGCCTGGGTAATCCCGGTATTGGGCGTCTCGTTGAGGCTGGCATCGCTTAAATCCCGTTGGTCGCTAGGCCGTGTGGCTTCTACGATGGTCAGGCCGTCGATATCCCGCGGCACTACGCAGGATAGTGCAAAATCCTTGTCATCTTCACCGTAAATACTGCCTGGCAGCAAAAAGATTTCCTGGGAGGCTGCTGTGCTGCAGATCATGGCCTTGATCCCACGAATGACGATGCCGTCGTCACGGACTTCGGTGATATGCAGGTTGGTGTCTTGGTCGGCCTGCTGGGAAGGTTTCAGGCTGCGATTCCCTTTTGCGTCGGTAAGAGCTCCGGCAACGGCCAAGCCATTTTTTTCAGCATGCAAGACCCAGTTTTTTAATCGCTCCTGATAGTTGGTACCACATTTCGCATCGATCTCATGAGTTACGGCCCACATGACATTCTGGGCATTCCAGCCGACGCAGACCCCACCGGTGCAGGTACCGCTGCGGCGATAATTCTGACGCTTTAGCTTCATGTTGCTGATCAGGTCACCCTCTTCCTGCATCATGGAATTCCAGCGATGGATCTTCTCACCCGTGAAAGATGAGGTTGTGGTGTACATCTTCTTTAGATCCGGATCGTGTGATGCGTCGTAACACATGGCATGGCTCTCTACGGTCCGTCGGGTAGCCGCATGGGTCGTAACGTCCTCAATCAATTCGCCGAATTTGTAGATGTTGGGTCTCATATGTTTTAGTGCAGCCAGATAATCGTCTCTCGTTTTTAATGCCATGGGTGTTCTCCTTTAGGTGATCGAATCTGGGTTCATTATGGTGTTCATCTAAATATCTCAACAGGTGATTCGCTTTTCTCTGTATGCATTTAAGGCTTCGATGAATATTGGTATAAACGCCCTGCAATCTTCAACAATTCCGATATCTACCTGATCAAAAACAGGTGAGCGGTCGTCGCTGTTGATCGCCACCATTAGTTTGGCAGCGCTTATACCGACCATATGTTGCTGTTCTCCCGATAATCCCACGCCGATGTATAGATCCGGGTTGACCATACGACCACTCTGGCCTATCATCGTTTCTAATGGTGCCCAACCCTCATCGACCGCCGGACGGGTGCATCCTAAAGCCGCATTTAGAACCTTCGCCAGATCGGCGACAAGATGCCAGCCATCACTATCACCAGCACCAGCACCACCGGCCACAACACGCTCGGCTGACTCCAAAGGAACATCGTCAGGAAGGCTGGTGACCACTTCCAATGTTTTCACCCGTCGGGGAATCGAGTCAGGCACATCAACCGGCATCACCTCGCCGGCCCGATCGCCGTCCATTGCCGGCATGGGAAAAACGCCTTTGGCAACCGTGGCCATTTGGGGCCGTTTTTGCGGGCAGATTATGGATAAAAGCCCGCCATATGCCGGAATGAATTGCTCAAGAACATTTTCGGCATTCAATTCAAGGTTAATACAGTGGGCGGTAAGTCCAGTCTTTAGTTTCGCAGCCAATAAAGGCGCCAATTCACGTCCCATGGATGTAGAGCCCAGCAGAATGATTTCCGGTTCATGCTGCTGAGCCAAGCGTACAATGGTTTCCAGGTAGATTTCTGGTTCGTATTTTTCCAGTATCGGATGATCAGCAAAAAAGATTCGATCAGCACCAGCTGCCATCAACGGTTCGAGGCGGCCTTTCATATTGTGTCCCAAAAGCACTGTTTCGGAAGAAGAACTCAGTTGGCAAGCCAGTTTCTGTGCCAAACCAAGAAGTTGAAGAGACACGCTTCGAATGTTGCAGTCGCGCTGTTCGGCAATTACCCATACCGGACCGAATACGTTTTCCATGCTTCTATCCTTTCACCTAAATGAGACCGGCGTCCGACAGCCTGCCCACCAATTGGCCAGCCTTTTCTTCCAGAGTACCCGCAAGCAATGTAACCGTACGTCGATTGTTTGTCGGCGCTAAGGTGGAAACGATGGTTGGTGAGCCGGCCAGTCCGACCTTTTCCGGTGGTATGGCAAGATCTTCTAACCCCCAGATGGAAACCGATTTCTTACGCGCTTTGATGATGCCAGAAAAACTCAAAGCCTGAGGAGTATTCAGATCGCGTGTGACAGTTAACACTGCCGGCAGTTCAACCGCCATCAATCGGTATCCATGGGCCAAGTCGGCTTTAACGATCCAACGATGCTCATTGCATTCAACTATTTCTCGGACCATGGTCACCACCGGCAAACCCAGGAATACCGCCATTTCCGGTCCCACCCATTCTGTGGCCCCGTCGCTGCTGGCCATGCCGCAAAGGACCAGGTTCACAGCGTCGAGTTTTTCAACGGCCTTGGCCAACGTGTATGCCGTGGCGTAGGCGTCAGCACCGCCGAAGGCTGGATCGGAGAGCAAAATCCCCTCATCGGCTCCCAATGCCAAACATTCTTTGACCACTTCCTTGGCATCCGGTGGTCCCATGCTGATGACCGTGATCTTACCCTGGAATTGCCGTTTGAGATCCAACGCCGCCTGCATGGCGTTTTTGTCCAACTGGTTCAGCACCATGGGTACATCACAGCGCATTAAGGTCTTGGTGGCTGGATCAATTTTTACGTTGCAGGCCTGTTGCGGGTCGGGAACCGCCTTGGCGCATACTACGATATGAAACATAGCGGACCTCATATCACTCAAACGTGGTTTGTCGATCGGGGGCTGGTCAAGCCCCCCTGCTGTCATCTTTCGCTTTAAGAAAGCGCCCAGCGGGCAATGATCACCTTCATGATGTCCGAGGTGCCCGCCGAGGGACCCACCACGGCTGCGTCGCGGATGTAGCGGCTCACCGCATACTCTTCCATGCAGCCGTATCCGCCGTGAATGTCCACGGAAATCTTGGCGGCCTTTTGACAGGCTTCGGTGGTGTAATACTTGGCCACGGCAAATTCGTTGCTGGACGACTGGCCCCTGTCATGCATGGCTGCAGCCCGATAGCCCAGCAGACGGCCGGCTTCAAGGTCGATGCGCATGTCGGCGATCTTGTTCTGGATGGTCTGCAGGTTGCTGATGGGCTTGCCGTATAGGATGCGCTCGTTGGCAAACTGGATCGAGGTCTCCAGGCAGGCGGCCTGCAGCCCCAGGGCACAGCCGACCATACCGCCGCGGCCCACCTCACCGATGGCCGCCATGGTTACCCGCAGGCCCTTGCCTTCCACGCCCAGCAGGTTCTCTTTGGGGATCCGCAGGTTTTCGAAGGCCAGTTCGCCCGTGTTGCAGCCGCGCATGCCCACTTTGTGCTCTTCGTGGGTGGCCTTGAAGCCCTCCATATCCTTTTCGACGATCAGGGCGCAGAAATCTTTAGGGTTCTCTTCACTCTTGGCCAGAATCGTCAGCGTGTCGGCAATGTGCGAGTTGGTGATGAAGCACTTGCGGCCATTGACGATGAAGTCATCGCCGTCCTTGCGGTAGGAGGTGCGGATACCCGTGGGGTCGCTGCCGCCGGTGGCTTCGGTGACCGCCGCCGTGGCCAGGTGCTCGCCGGTAGCCAGGCCGGGCAGGTACTTTTTCTTCTGTGCGTCGGTGCCGAACGCGACGATGGGTTCGATACCCAGGGCGAACACCTGCAGCATCATGGCCGTGGCAACGGAGATGCGGCTGATCTCTTCCAAGGCGATCAGGCGGGCGGTGTATCCCAGACCCAGGCCGCCGAATTCTTCAGGAATCGTCAAAGCCATCATCTCGGCTTCTCCTAAAGCCTTGACTAGCCCCGCGGGAACTTTGCCGGTTTCTTCCATTTCCGGAACGAAAGGTGCCACCTGGGTTTCGGCAAACTCCCGGGCCGCCTTGCGGAACATCTCCTGCTCTTCGGTAAAGGTGAAATCGATCATTTTCCTCTCCTCTCTGTTGAATTAGGTCGATTGTTTTTTCCTTGATGCCGACAGAATGATCAAATTTTGATACATTCAGCGCTATAATGTCTTTATAAAACAAAATACCACGACTACGACGGACCGGTCGGTCTGATTTCCGCTCAAAAAAATTAGCGCTCTATAAAGGACAGACTGGTCGGTCTGGCAAAAGAAAAAAAATATCGTAAATAGCCAACAATTTAGATTTATGATTCATTTTCTTCTATATAGGCGATCATATAATTGATTGCCAAATCCAGGTTTGGATCGGAAGCCTTTCCATCATATGAAACCGTGGCTCCAAGCATTCCATTGAAAAGCATTTCACTCATTGCGTCTGTATCGGCCCCTTTTTTCAACTGGTCTGCCTTTTTAGCCGCTTCTAAGTATCTTTTGATTAGACCTTTCAGACCTATAAATCCTTTGTTTATTTCTTTGGATAAATGAGGGTGCTGATTTTTCAGCTCAACCATGAGGATGATAAAAATGCAACCGCCTGGGAAATCAGATGAATTTTTCAAGTACTGATCTCGAAAATTGACTAAGAGTCTTTTTAGTTTGTCGATAGGGCTTTGATCCTGGTCCAGACCATCCAAATTTCGATCTCTCCAGATTTTACGAGCTTCAACCAGAACCTTTAAAAAAAGGTCTTCTTTACTTTTGAAATGGTTGTAGAAGCCACCTTTAGAAGATTTTGATGCAGTTAAAATATCATCAATTGAGGTCCCAAGGAATCCTTTAAGCGAAAACAGCCTCATGGATTCATGGATGATGGTTTCTTTCAGAGTCATAAAATGTAACATTCTCTATAAGGGAAGTATGCTATCAAAACACCCAGGCAAGACAGACCAGTCGGTCTGTCCACAATTCCTATTGCCAACCAAAATATTTGTCAAGCCTTTTTTTGGAGGAGTTCCTATCGATTGAAATAGGTTAGCCCAGAGACGGGCTTGGGTTCAGTGTCTCCGATTATTGGAAAAGTGTAGAGAGTGAGAAGATTGCCAAGGACGTTGTGACCGTATCTGCCTGCCAGACGGCCATCGGCGTCTTCGGTGGCTCCTTGAGGGACACGCATGCATCCCGAATCGGCAGCATCGCCATGAAGGAGGCGGTCGATCGGGCGGGCAGTCGATCCGCATGTCATCGACGACGCCCGCTTCGGCTGCTTGCATGGAGCCGGTCGATGCCTGCAATGTGTCCCGAGTCAGCGCGTTGCTATCCGGCATCCAGGAAACCACGCCAGCGGTGACCATAAATCGGGTTTGCATTTCCGGCATGGAGGCCGTGTTGTCCGGCATGGCCATGGGGTGGCCCCGGCGCCGGCAGTCAACAAACTGCTCAGCGCATCCAGCCTCAATATTGGGGATTTCGGATTGATGGAAGTCAACGAGGCCTTTGCGGCCAAGTATATCGCATGTGAACGCGAACTGGCGTTGGATCGTAATATGACTAATGTCAACGGATCCGGCATCGGCCTGGGCCATCCGGTAGGGGGCACGCGCGCCCGCATTATGGTAACTCTGCTGTAGCTCTCGAGTCACTGCCCAGAGAAAGGCAACCGGCCTTATGCCCTGTTATGCGGTAGGTTAAATTCCAGGAAGAACATCTTTTTGCCGCAGACCGATAAAAATGGTATGCTTCAGAAATCCATCACTCACCCAGCATTCTGGCTGACAAATATATGAATCATATTATACTTTAGAGAGAAGGCGACAATTGACCGACAAGCAGAAATCAGTAAAGGACTTGCTGAAGCCATCCGGAAAAAAGGATGAATTTATCATCATAGAGCGAGTATTTTCTCATGATGAGAACAACATGACGGTTGGATTGGCAAACACGCGGGCCATTGTACCAGACATTGAGGCAAACAAGGACAAGATGATCAGGGCCATAGAGATATTTAAAAGTAAGCGAGTAAATGTAGTTATCTTTCCTGAGTTCACGTTTTCTGGTTATTTTTGGGAAGACACTAAAACGTGTTGGCAATATATGGACAAGGCCGTGATCGAGAATCACACAGAGTGGATAGATAAAACCCTAAAACCCATGCTAGATGATGAGCTCAGGCTAATCGTGTTTAACAACATCAGGAAAGGTCCTGATGGGAAATACTTTAATTCGACATTCACCCTTGCGGCAGTCGAGAATTTCGATTATTTAAAAAAAGAGAACACATATGACAAAATCTTTCTCCCGCACTTAGAAAAGGTTTACACACAAACAGGCGGAGACGACCGGCTTGTTGTCGACACTAAATGGGGACGGTTCGGATTTACAACCTGTTATGATTTTCTATTCTCCCAGTTGCTGCTTGAATATGCCAAAATTGAAAAGGTAGATGCAATTATACAGATCGCCTCCTGGCGCTCTTTGGCCCGCAGGGACTATCCCAACATGAATGTGGGCACTGATACATATTACGGGTACCTCTGGGATACAGTGATTCCAGCAAAATCTGCTACAAACCAGGTTTGGACGATAGCGTGCAATGCGGTGGGCACGCACGGCATTACGGGTGCGCACTTCTGGGGAGGTTCCGGACTCTGGTCGCCGTCGGGCATGAACCTTCTTCAGGCATCCCATATAAATGAAGAGCTCCTCATCATCCACAATATAGACATTAAAGGACAGAGAGCCCTGGAAAAGGATGATTTTAACTACGCGCTGGACTTTGAGTCCATTTACAGAGTCGTGGCGGGAAAACGAGCATTTACTAGGATCAAAGGGTAGTTAGACGTCACGCGAGGCAATGAGATATTGCTGATGCCGATACTCATCAGTTCATTCAATTTTTAAAGGCCTCTGATTTTAGGGGTTCGCACGCATCAATGCATATAGTGTATCAGCCCGGGCCAGTCGAGAATCGCCAGGGCATCATGCTCGCGCAGGATGTTCAACCAGATGGCCAGCAGCACGATGCCGCCGGCCATCTCCGCCCATCGGCTGAGCTGCGACACACGGCCGATCAGCTTACCCAGGTGCATGCCGGCGGAGGTAAAGGCGACGGCCACCTGGCCGATGATTAGTGCCGAGGTCCATTTTTCCGCGGCGTATCAACCATATGTCTGCGGACAAGTTTTTCGTGAGATTGCCAAAACGTACTTGACGTGACGTCATAATTCCATTACGGGGTCATCAGTCAATTACATGAACGCTTATAACCTTTAATGCGGCGGGCGCTGCAACCATTCTCTGCTGATTTTGCAGCGGGAGATATCCAAGACCTCCAGCATATAGGAGGTCTACTTTTTGGTGCCTTCAGTGAAAAAGATGAACTCATTGGCGCAGTTGGGCTGCAACAAGAAGCGCTGCTTAAAACGTCTCACAAAGGGTTATTCTGGGGCATCTATGTTGCTCTCCGTTTTCAAGGCTTTGGTGTTGCAAAGAGATTGTTGGAAGCTGCGCTTGCTTACGCCCGATGCATGGAGGGTTTAGGGCCGGTGGAAATAAATCCACCGGCGTAGAACAGTTGTCTCTGGTCGTTGACGAACATGACAAAAGAGCCCAGCGTTTGTATCATTCCCTTGGCTTTTAAGTTTTTGCATTGAGCCACGTGAATTGAAGGTGGGCAGCAAAGCATACAATAGAATCCATATGCGGCGTAAACTGTAATAATTTAAGAACCCAAACTGATCAACAAACCCAATGGGTTTCCTCTTTAGAAACGATGAAAAATGGCACCAAACTGATCTTTCACAATCGACCCTCTTCCAGAAAGGTGAATCGCTCAGTTTGGGAAGGAGTCCCCAAGATAAAGGCAGCTGATGTATATTTACACATAAATTGGTGAGGCTTGATCGCTTTCGTGAATAGGGACCCCCTCAAAATCCACGCCAACAAACAATCCTGTATGCAGTATCATCACCTCGGAGAAAAATCGTGACAATCTTCGAAACGTTGCTTGCGAATGCAAAAACCAAGTTTAGTTTGACTGAACCCGCCGATCAGGAAAGTTTGTACGCACTCACCTCAGCTTTGCTGGAACAGCATGAACTTAAGATAGACCTATTGCAGCAAGCCGCCCGACAGTTGGATGCGCCGCTGGAGTTTAAGCTGGCGTCAAAGCTGGTAGATTCACGTTTGTATGCATTACGCGTGGATCGACCATTAAACATTGGTGTCGTTTTCGCTATGTGGGGGGTGAACAAAAACGGCTGCTTTTAAAAAGTGATGTCAATCCCAACGGTGAAGACTCTTTGCGCGCCAAGATTAGGCAGTTGGATTGGGTGACGTCCGAGACTCCGATTGGTTGGACGCTATACGCAGTAGATGACGGCTGTCCTCATGGTAGCGGCAAGATAGCTCAGGAAATAGTAAATTCTCATAACCTTGGCAAAAAAGTGAAGGTGCTCTATTTAAACGATGCTGTTCCTACTGACAATGGTCCACTCAAAGAGCTGAAATCTGCAAGCAATCAAAAAAGGCGGGAGCGGTAATTCTGGGCTGTATGCAAGCAATTTCCGACGGGAACGACGCTATTATATACACAGACGCGGATAATTCGGTACATTTAGGGCAGATTGGGCTACTTATACGGCCATTTCTAAATGACAACGTCCGTGTCGTTTTGGGCAATCGTAAACATCCCGACGCCGTTCTCGTAAAGCAAGAAGGGCGCTGGGGGGCGGGCATCAAGCTGCTTCGACATATGCAACGGATGGTGGGACAGGCTATATTTTCGCGCAATATTTTGGATACACAAGCTGCGTTCAAGCTATATGAACGTAATATTTTACAGCAAATTATTGCTGCCCCGACGGTGTTTGATTTTTCTTTTGACACCGATTGGATGTTGGCAGCGATTTGCATGGGCGAGCCCTTTGCACAGGTGCCGTTTGCCTTTATTGATTCTTTTGCCGAATCGGCGTCGATTACGCAAGGGCCAATGACCACCTGGGAGGCGCTTTTGATGGGGTTGGTGAAAGCTGTGCGGCGCCATGGCGTATCCCACAATGAAGGGATGGCCCGGGTATTGGATGAGGAAATCCAGAGTTCAGCGGATTTGGATTTGCTGATCCATCATTTGCCGCCTGAACTGGCGAACGCGGACGCCGGGTCGTTAGGTGATCCGGAGGTGATGTCCCCGGATGCCGTCCAATCCTGGATTCAGCATCGTAAGGCGGAGGCCGCACAGCAGTGATTCACCAAATGGCATCACCACAATGTGATGAAACCGATTTGGCGCTTGTGATTAATGTGTATCGTGAGACTGGAATTCCTTCAAAAAAAATAGGGGCTATCTGTCAATAATACCTATGTCGCGTTGCCGGTTGGTATGGCTAGATACGTGTCGGCTGGATAATGACTGATAGGCACATTGTCATCATCATCAAAAGAACCATTCGCATAAGGCCGGTGGAAAGAAATAAATCCACCGTCTTGCTTGTCTTTACGCCGCCCTTCGGTGTTGCCCCTACACCTTCAGCCACCGTTATCGGGACCTTGTGTCAGGAAAAGTAGGGGCCGCTGGCGATAAAGTGCTTTGCTGGAGTATTGGAACTGCCAGGGAGGTGGGGCCGTTAATCATACAACGCACCACGGAAGTACGACAACGGGTCGACAACCGAAATAAGGCCACTGCTGTATGGTCGCTTTAACGTCGCGACAATCTGGGTGGCCTTTTTTGGCCGCAGCCGTTCGACATAGTATTTTAGGGAGCGAGAAATATTTTCTTCTGCGTATTTGACCTCGATCAACTCCTGGATGGCACCGTCCTTGAGGATTACGAAATCGACTTCGCGCCCCTCCTTATCACGAAGATATCGCAACTCACAGCGGTGTCCCTCACGATCTTCAGTATAATGCAAGCGCTTCAGCAAATGCGCAGCCACCAGATTTTCGAATCTGGCACCTTCATCGCCGATCACATCGGCATTGTCGAAAAAAAAGACCTTGGGTGGTTTTAAAATCGCCCGCGGTAATGATCGTGAGTAGGGTCTAACGGCAAATACGAGATACATACGCTCGAGCAACTCAAGCCAGGCTTTAGTGGTTTTCGGCGACACCTCTATTTCCCCGGCCAGATTGGAAAGCGTGATCATGCCGCCCACACGATGGCGCAGGGCATCCAGAAACAAACTCAGTAATTGAACATTGCGTATTGGCTCGAGATCCCTTATGTCCTCACGTAAGACTCGGTCAAAGCGTTCCTTGCGCCAACGGCGTGCTTCTCTTTCGTCACCATCAAGGAAGGGTTCCGGAAACCCACCGACGGTCATCAAACGGTGAAAGGCATCTTCGGGCGTCATTCCGGGTGGAATCTCATCCAGTGTAAATGGGTGAAGCCGCCAGTAGTGATAGCGCCCCATCAGCGAATCACCGCCGCGGCGATATACATCCAGCCGTGCAGAACCCGTCACCAGAAAAGAATGGTGTTCATAGGATACGTCGTAGATTCCCTTCAACCAGCCCTTCCAGCGCGGATACTTGTGCAACTCGTCGAATACCAGCAGCTTATCGCGGCTATGCCATCTTTTGCCGAGGATGTCCCGCCGGTCTTCGTCGTAGTCCCAGTTAAAATACCGCCCGCCTTGCGTTGACACATCCAGGATCGCCCGAGCCATAGTCGTTTTGCCGACTTGACGTGGACCGCCGACGAAAACCATCTTCTTTTTCAGATCATTCTGAATATGAGCAGAAATATAACGCATATGGCTATTTTATCTCGTACTCTAAAATAGTCAAGTCTGATTTGGAGTATAGGGCAAAATGGCCAGGAATTTTCCCTGTTCAAATCACCTTCAACCGCTTGGCTTCCTCGATTGCCCGGCGGCGGTTGCTGACGCCAAGTTTCTGATAGATATTTTTCAAGTGCCCTTTGACGGTCTCCGTTGTGATAAACAGCTTGTCGGCAATTTCTTTATTTTGAAGACGCTCCGCCAGTAACTCCAGGACATCCAGTCCCCGCTTTTTTGCCCGACTGGGCATGATGGCATATACGGCATCGATCGCTTTCTTTTCCGAAGCCTGCAATAAGTCGGTAAACGTCTTGAATTCTACAATAACGATATCAACGCCCAATTCTCGGCTGAGTTCGTCACGCAGGTCGGCAAAGATACCGCTCTGAGGGCTTTTTTCGCCGGACATCAGATAAGGTGGATATTCCGCCTTATATCCAAGGCGGATAGGCTGATGCGCCTGCAGCCAGGACTGTTCTTCGGTGGTCAATGGTGTGGCCGGCGCCAACGCAGACTGCGCAGCCAACGCCGGCACCGTAACGACGAGCATCAAAAAGCCGAACACGACCCAGCAGAGACCGCGTTGGTGGCTATTAGGGCAACAGCGCCCCAAATCCCTGCCTGTCATGGTGTGTCTCCGTTCGTTTCAGCTGCCGAACCAAAAGAATAAATAACCGTGGAAATTCAGAATATAGGAAGATCTCACAGCATGCAACATAACGCTATTAAAAACACGTTCAGCCAAAAATGACCAACCACAAGACCTGGTGGTTGGCCTTTTCCAAAAATATGTTGGTTTTGAAATTGATAATACAGGTGAAAAGTGGTGAGGGATGTCGCTGATGCCTGGTACTCACCAGCGCATCCAATTTTTCGAGGCTTCTGGATTTTAGGGGTTCGCGCGCATCAATGCATATAGTGTATCAGCCCGGGCCAGTCGAGAATCGCCAGGGCATCATGCTCGCGCAGGATGTTCAACCCAATGGCCAGCAGCACGATGCCGCCGGCCATTTCCGCCCATCGGCTGAGCTGCGACACACGGCCGATCAGCTTACCCAGGTGCATGCCGGCGGTGGTAAAGGCGCCGGCCACCAGGCCGATGATCAGTGCCGGGGTCCAGATGGAAACATTGATCATGGAGAGGCTCAGGCCCACGGCCAGGGCGTCGATGCTGGTGGCCACGGAGAGCATCACCATGGTCATGCCCTTGGTGGGATCTTTGGTGCCCTCGTCTGCCCTCTCGCCCTTGAAGGCCGACCGGAGCATCCCCTGGGCCACGAAGACCAGCAGGGCAAAGGCGATCCAGTGGTCATAAGCCTCGATGTGGCTTCTGACGGTCAATCCGGCACCCCAGCCGATGACGGGCATCATGGCCTGGAAAAGGCCGAAGTGCCAGGCCAGTCGGAAGGTTTGGCGCGGGCTGACCGACTTGAGGGCAACGCCCGAAGCGACGGAAACCGCAAAGGCGTCCATGGCCAGCGCCACGGCCAGCGCCAGGGTATTAAACAGTTCCAATGGGTCGATTTCCTGTGCCGGAGTCCGGTTGTGGACGGCGCCATGGGGTCGGACAAATGCGAGATGGATTGGGCAGGGGTGCGGGCCCCAAAAGCGCAAAACCCGCTCCGGCACCGCGGGCGATACCGCCGGTCGGGTGCCGGAACGGGTTTTCGGTTATGCGGAAAACTACCGCAGGGCCGCTCGCGGTGCCTTGCCGGCCAGAGGGTTGTAGAGCTTCATGATGGCAAACTTCATCACGTCCAGGGTTTTGGTCTCGGCGATGATCCCCATCAGTTTGTCTTCGGCGTCCGATGGTAGTTCACAGGCATTGGTATCGTCGCAGGTCAATCCGTTGAAACCCTTGGTGATCTTCTTGAGTTCCTTGGATGTCATGGGCACCTGAATGGCCTCTTTACCATCGATGGTGACGATTTTGTCCGTCAGACCGGCATCGGCGAGCTTGGCTTTTTTGGCGTCATCCAGAAACACATTAATGAAATAGTCGGCCATGTCGTCTCTCCTTGTCGAAATGATGGGTTAGGGAAAATTGTACCTCGAATGGCGCTATTTATAGGATAACGGGCAGCGGGTCAAGAGCGGTGCGTGAGGCTTGCACCAAACAGGGCCTCACCAGCACTTTTCGGCCTTGGGGTAGCTTCCCAGCAACTTGACGAAAACGGCGTGCAGGGTCAGCTCGCCGATGGCCGACTTGGCCTCGTCCGCATCGATGCCCGCCTCGAAAGCGGCGTAGAATACATACTCCCACGGGTTTTCCGGAATGGGCCGCGACTCCAGCTTGGTGAGGTTCAGATTGTACTTCTGGAAAATTTTCAGGCAGTCCACCAGTGCACCGGGGTAATGGCGGGTTTTGAAGGCCACGGTGGTCTTGCCGGTTTCCTGGCCTTCCGGGGCATTCTCTTTCTTGGCGATGACAAAGAATCGGGTGGTGTTGGAGCTGTTGGTCTGGATGTTGCGCTCCAGGATTTCCATGTCGTAGATCTCGGCGCACAGCTCCGAGGCGATGGCGGCGCAGTCCGTGCGGTCGCCGGCGGCTACGGTTTGGGCGGCCCCGGCGGTGTCATAGGTGGGCACCGGGCGGATATTGTGTGACTTCAGGTAGGCCCTGCACTGCTTGAGGGCGTGGGGATGGGAAAAGGCCTCGCGGACCGCTTCGATGGGGGCGCCTTTTTTGGCCAGCAGGGTGTGCCGGACGGGCAGATACACCTCGGCGATCACAAAGACGTCGTTGGCAAAAAGCAGGTCGTAGTTTTCTACCACGGTGCCGGCAATCGTGTTCTCCACGGGAATGAACCCGTATATCACCTCGTCCCGGATCACCCGGTCGAAGACGTCGTCGAAGCTGTCGCAGCTGACTGTCTGGACGGTTTTGCCGAAGTGTTCATGCAGGGCCATTTCGCTGTAGGCACCGCGTATACCCTGAAATGCAACTTTCATTGACCAAGCCTTTCATGGATGTCGCGCATGGCGTCGATGAAGTCCACGCGCTTTTGTCTGGCGTAGGGGTTGTAGGTGTGCATGTCCTCGAAAAGCTGCCAGGTGTCGTGGCTTACCACGCCGAGGATGTGCATGAGCCGTTTGTACCCCTCGGTGTCGATGTCCATCTCCCGGGCACCGAACGCCGACAGGGATCGGCCGATGAAATGGGTCAGTGAGAGGCTCACGGCGATCTTTTCGTCGTGCTCTTGTGCCGTGGTTTCGATGACCACCAGCCCGCGCTGCTGCAACCACGTCCGGATGCGTACATAGCGATCCGTGTCGATGCGCTCGGGGCACATGACGATCTTGCGGCCCTGCAGCGAGTCGGCGGCGCTGTCCGGGCCGAACATGGGATGGGTGGGCAGAATCGAAACGCTTGCGGGAAGCAGTTCGCGCATCCAGGCTACCGGGTAGACCTTTACCGAACACACATCCACCACCAGGGCGTCGTCGCGCAGCAGTGGTGCTACCTGCCGCAAGGTCGCCTGCATGGCCGATATGGGTGTGCACAGCACCACGATTTTCTGCCGGCAGGCGGTTTCAACGGTGACCGGTTCGGCCCCGCAGGCACGGATTTGGTCCTCTTTCGGGCTGCGGGTGGCAACCACCACGGAAAAATCATTAGCCAGATAGCGGGCCGTCAGTTCCCCGAAGCGCCCGAAGCCGATAATACCGATGCTGCTCATAACACCTCGCCAAGTCTCTTGAAGGCCGCTTGCAACCGGTCGTCGTGAACGGCGAAGCAGATGCGCACGTGGTCGCCCATGCCGAAGTCCTCGCCGGGAACCACGGCCACGGCGGTCTCGTCCAGAATCCGGGCGGCGAAGTCCTGGGAGCTTTCGTTGCGTCGCAGGTGGCCGCTGACATCCGGAAAAAGGTAAAAGGCGCCCTGGGGGAGGATACAGGGAAAGTGCCGCGTGGCCAGATCGTATGCCAGATCGCGTTTGCGTTGAAGGTCCATCCGCCATTGGACCAGCACGGTGTCATCCATTTGCAGCGCGGCCATGGCACCATGCTGGGCAAAGGTGCAGACGTTGCCGGTCAAATGGCTGTGCAGCCGCACCATGGCTGCGGCCACTGCCGACGGGGCCACGGCGTAGCCCACCCGAAAGCCGGTCATGGCATAATGCTTGGAAAAACTGCGCGTAACGACGAGCCGGTCCCGCACCGCTTCCAAATCGTAAAAGGAGGTGTGGGGCAGATTGTCGTAAACGAAAAAATCATAGGCCTCGTCGGAAACCAGGATCAAATCCCGTTCGATTGCCAGGCGGGCGACCCGTTCCAGGTCCTCCCGGGGATAGACGGCACCGGTGGGGTTGTTGGGCGAATTGATCAAGATTGCCCGGGTGCTTCCGGTGACGGCGGCGGCCATGGCATCCAGATTCAGCTGGTGGCCGCGGGTGGGAACGAACACCGGTGCGGCGCCGGCCAGCTTGACCTGTTCGCCGAAGCTCACCCAGCAGGGCACGGGGATGATCACCTGGTCCCCTGGATCGCAGATGGTTTGAAAGATGGTGTACAGGGCCTGCTTGGAGCCGTTGAAGACGACGATGTTGTCGGCTTGGCTGCCGGCAAACCGTTCGGCCAGGGCGATTTTGAGATTGTTGAGGCCGGCGATGTCGCTGTAGCGGGTCTCCTGGCGATCCAGGGCCTGTTTGGTGGCCTCGATCACCGGTCCCGGCGTGTCCACGCTCGGCTCGCCGATGGCCAGGCTGATCACCGGGCGTCCCTCGCGCCTCAATTTTTCCAGCAGCGGAATGAACCGGGCGGTCCTGGAACCTTCGATTGTTTGAATTCGACGCGACAGTTTCATATACAATTTTTTAGGTACCGGATGTGTGCCAGCCGGTTTCCAAAACGTTTCAGTTCAGCCAAGATCAAGGCAGGGGGCACATTTCAACCGGAGGCATACGGGTCGTATGTCGAGGATTGAAATGGGGACCCAACGCCGATATTGGCTGAAATGGGGCGTTTTGGTTCCGGCGTCATTATGTCCGCATTTTTTGTCTCAATGCCAAATCCCCCAACACCAGCGCCGCCATGGCCTCCACAATCGGAACGGCCCGCGGTACCACGCAGGGGTCGTGACGGCCCTTGGCCGCAAGGGTAACGGGATTGCCGTGGAAGTCGACCGTCTCCTGGGCCAGCCCGATGGTGGCCGGCGGCTTGAATGCTACCCGGAAGACCACCGGCTGGCCATTGGAGATGCCGCCTTGCACCCCCCCGCTGTTGTTGGTGGCGGTCCCCAGGCGTCCGTCGACGGCAACGAAGGGATCGTTGTGAACCGAGCCCTTGAGCCGGGTACCGGCAAACCCCGAACCGATCTCGAACCCCTTGGTGGCCGGTATCGAGAGCATGGCCTGGGCCAGCTTGGCCTCCAGCTTGTCGAAGACCGGCTCGCCCCAGCCTGCGGGCACCTGGCGGCACACGCAGGTGACCACGCCGCCGACACTGTCTTGGTCTTGCTTTGTGCGCGCCACCAGGGCTTCCATTTTGGCTGCGGCCGCCGCATCCGGGCAGCGGATGATGTTGCCGTCCACCACCTGGCGCGTGATGCGCTGGATGTCCACCTGATCCGCTTCGATTTCGCTTACGGCGCTGACCCAGGCGACGATCTCCACACCATAGACCTCGTAGAGCATCTTTTCCACGACGGCGCCGGCGGCTACCCGGCCGATGGTTTCGCGCGCACTGGAGCGGCCGCCGCCGGAGGAGGCGCGGATGCCGTATTTGGTCTGATAGGTGTAGTCGGCATGGGACGGCCGTGGAATCCGGCTCATCTCGCGATAGTCGTCGGGCCGCTGGTCCTTGTTGGGCACGAAGAGGCCGATGGGCGTGCCCAGGGTAACGCCGTTTTCCACGCCGGAAAAAATGGTCACCCGATCCGCCTCCTGGCGGTCGGTGGTCAGGCTACTCTGGCCCGGCCGGCGTCGGTCCAGCTGCGGCTGGATATCCGCTTCGCCAAGCTGCATGCCGGGAGGGCAGCCGTCGAGGACGGCGCCCACGCCCTTGCAGTGGGATTCGCCGAAGGTGGAGATGGTCAACAAGGTACCGAAGGTGCTGGACATGTGTTTTGCCTTGAAATCGTTATTGGGTTGGTTGCGCTTGTTGAGCGATCATAAATGCTTTAATGCGATCGCAAATCGAGCTGATCGCCATTCCATCGGTATCGATGGTCAGGTCAGCTGCTTTGGCGTACAGGGGTGTTCTTTCCGCCAGCACCGCACTGATCTCCGCAATCAGCCCCCGGTTGGTCAAGGCCGGCCGGCTGCCGGCCGTGGCGGCATCGGCCAGCAGGCGGGTTCGGATAACCCACTCGCCGGCCATGAGCCAGACCACCGACCCCGAGGCCTGCATGGCGGCCATATTGCGGGCGTCCAGGATGATGCCGCCGCCGGTCGCCACCACCTGGCGGTTTCCGGCAGCCACGTTTGCCAGAGCCATGCGTTCCTGTTCGCGAAAATAGGGCCATCCCTTTTCGGCGACGATTCGGGCGATCGGGGCGCTGGCAGTCTCCACGATGATCTGGTCCGTGTCCACGAAAGGCCATCCGATCCGATCAGCCAGGGTCCGACCCACCGTGCTTTTACCGGTACAGCGGTATCCGATCAGAAACAGGTTCATGATGCCAGGGTGTCCCACACCTGCCAGAAGTTGGGGAACGATTTTTCCACGCAGCCGGGATCCATTATTTTTACCCCGGGGACCACCAGGCCCGCCATGGCAAAGCTCATGGCGATGCGATGATCATCGTAGGTCGCGATGGTCGCGCCGTGCGCTGTGCCGCCCGTCACCAGAAGGCGGTCATGCTCGGCGACGGCATCGATCCCCATCTTGTTGAGTTCGGCACAGGTGGACGCCAGCCGGTCGCTCTCCTTGGCCTTGAGGTGGGCCACGTTTTCGATTATCGTGGTACCTTTGGCAAAGGCCGCCACCACGGCCAGGGTGGGCACCATATCGGGCATGTCGGCCATGTCCACCGTGACGGCCCGCAGATCGCCGCCGGTCACGGTAATGCCGTCGGTGGCGTCGTCGACCCGGCAGCCCATGCGCTCGAAGACCCGGGACAGGCCCACGTCCCCCTGGCCGGAGTCGCGGGTGACCCCCTCGACGGTGACGCTGCCGCCGGTGATGGCGGCCGCCCCCCAGAAATAACCGGCCTGGGATGCATCCGGCGCCACCGTATAATCGCCGGACCGGTAGGTCTGCCTTCCGGGCACCTCGAAGCGGGTGTAGCCTTCCCGCCCCACCTTCAGGCCGAAGCGCTGCATGATATCCACGGTCATGTCAACGTAGGGCCGCGACACCGGTCCGTGCGAGACGCTGATTGACAGGCCTTTGGGGGTGCACGGCGCCATGAGCAGCAGCGATGACAGAAACTGGCTGCTCACGCTGCAGTTGATGGCCACGTTTTTGCCCGTGACCTGGCCGCCGGGAATCGTCACCGGTGGGCAATGGTTGCCTTCCACGGCGCGGGCCGCGACGCCCAGCTGGTTGAGCGCCTCGAGCAGGTGGCCGATGGGCCGGTGGTACATGCGCGGCGAGCCGGTCAGGTGATAGGTTCCCTGGCCCAGCGCCGCCACGCCGGTCAACAGCCGCATGGACGTGCCGGAGTTGGCCAGGTGGATCGGGTCGGGATACGGTTTCAGCCGACCCTTCAACCCCTGGATGTCGATGGTTGTTTCCCGATCGACCGCCGGCGCACCCATCTTCGCTAATGCGGCCAGGGTCAGCAGGGTGTCCTGGCTGCGCAGGGGGTTGCGAACCGTACAGGGACCATCGGACAGCGCCGCCGCGATCAGCGTCCGGTGCGTGTAGCTTTTCGACCCCGGCACCGTGACCCGGCTGCGGCCGATGGGGCCCGGTTTTATCTCAAACATGGTCGTTGTTCTCAATCGATCCTCTCAATCCGCCGGTTTGAGTGCATCCAGGACCGTTTTTTTCATCAGCTGCACCGGTGCTTTTTGGCCTGTCCAGCGCTGGAACTGGAAGGCCCCCTGGTGGACGAACATGGCCACGCCGTCGACCACCGGGCACCCGGCGGTCCCTGCCGCCTTGAGCAGTCTGGTTTCCAGGGGATTGTAGACGATGTCCATCACGGTCATGCCGGGCCGCAGGCAAGCGTGGGAAACGGGCATTCGGTCCACCGCGGGAGCCATGCCCACGCTGGTCGTATTGATCAGGATATCCACGCCGGTTCCGGAAAATTCGGTCAGCGGGCAAAAGTCGCCGCCGACCTCCTCGGCCAGCCGCCGCCCCCGACGGTCGCTGCGGTTGACGATGGTCAGGTGCCCGCCGTGGGCGGTCACGCCGTGGGCCAGGGCGCGGGCAGCGCCGCCGGCCCCGATCACCGCCACCTTGCGGTGAATCACGGGCGTTTTTTCAAGCAGGGCGGCCATGGCCCCGGGGCTGTCCGAATTGAATCCCACCAGCCGGCCGTTTTGGTTGACGATGGTGTTGACAGCGCCGATCTGGCGGGCCAACGGGTCAACCTCGTCCAGCAAATCCATCACCACGACCTTGTGCGGAATGGTCACGCTGCAACCGCGGATGTTCAAGGAACGAATCCCGGCCATGGCCCCGGGCAGGTCGGCGACCTGAAAGGCCACATAGACAGCGTTGATGCCCGCTTTGGCAAAAGCCGCATTGTGCATGAGCGGGCCGAGGCTGTGGGCGACCGGGTCCCCGATTACGGCATACAATCGCGTATTTGCATCAACCACTACCATATTCGATTCGTTTCCATCCCGGGATCGGCATTGGTCAGACGCCCACGCCCACCAACGGGTAAGACCCCAGGTTTTTCAGGTACAGCGTGTGCGGTCGAATCAACGCGATGGCTTCCTTGATGGTGTCGTCTTCGGCGTTTCCCTCCAGGTCCACGAAAAAGAAGTGGCTCCAGCTGGCGTGCCGGGTGGGACGCGACTCGATCTTGACCAGGTTGATGCCGGCAGCGTTTATGGGGGCCAGGGCACCGGCCAGGGCGCCGGGTACATGGGCCAGGGCGAACATCAGCGAGGTTTTGTCCCTGTCCGACCGACGCACCTGCTCCTTGCCGATCACCAAAAAGCGCGTTGGCGGCCGTGAAAAATCCTCGATCTTCGAGGCGACGGCCTCCAGCCCGAAGATGGCGGCCGCTCCGACACCGGCGATGGCCGCGACGCCGTTTTGGCTGGCGGCCCGCTCCACCGCGAAGGCGCTGGAGCTGCACTCTTTCAATTCCACATCGGGCAGGTACTGGTTGAGCCAGTTGCGGCACTGGTTCAGGGCCTGGGAGTGGGCATAAACCACCTTTATCGCACCAAGCTTGATCTCCTGGGCCAGCAGGTCATAGGAGACCGGTTGGTAGCGTTCGGCGCAGATGCACAACGCCGATTCGAAAAAGAGGTCCAGGGTGTGGCGCACCGACCCTTCCACGGAGTTTTCCACCGGCACGACGCCATAATTGCAGGCATCTTTTTCGACTTCGCTGAAGATTTCCCGGATGCTGGGCTGGGGCACGTAGGTGACCGAATAGCCGAAGTGGCTGGTTGCCGCCAGGTGGGTGAAGGTGGCTTCGGGCCCCAAGTAAGCCACCCGCTGGGAGGCCTGGATGGCGCGTGCCGCGGCGATGATGTCGATGAAGATGTGGTGCAGGACGTTGGGATTCAAGGGCCCCTTGTTCAGGGTGGTCAGGCGCTTGAGGATTTCACTTTCCCGGGTGCTGTCGACCACCCGGTTGCCGCTGCCCTTCTTGAGTTCTCCGATCCGTTTGGCCAAATTGAGGCGACGGTTGATCAATTCCAAAATGGTGTCATCGATACGGTCGATCTGCTCACGGATCTCGCAGATGTCGGTGGCCATGGTGCAAACCGGTGTTGTCGCGTCATCTGGCATGATGGGTGTGGTGCGCTTTTCTGACAAACAAAGGGCCGGGGAGAGTTATCTCCACGGCCCCGAAAAAATGAGCCGTGGGGTTTTTGGTCCGCCCACGGCTTGGTTTGTCTGTTGGGGTTCTCAGGACATTCAGCGCGTGCCGGGCAGGCCCTTGCTAAAAAAACAATAGTAAAAAAAGCTGCCGCCCTTCACGCGAATCATGGTGTCCATGCTCTCTTAAAAAAGAATTTAGTTGTGCAGGATTACAAGGTCGGTGGGCGCCTGTCAAGCTTTTTCACGGCTCGCAGGGCGATTCGACGGCAGGAACAGGCCAAGGACGAGGCAGATGACCGCGGCGATGAGCGTGAGCCAGAAGATATCGACGACGCTGTTGCCGATCGCGTTGTGCAAAACAACCTGAACCTCGGGCAGCAACTGCTGCTGCACGTCAGGGCGGAAGAAATTTTCGAAGTTCTGCCGAATCTGGTCCAGCACCGGCGCCGGTATCTTTCCCACCAGGGCCGAACTGTTCAACGCGTCCGCCACGCCGGCAAAGCGGGCAGTCACCAAACTGCCGCAGATGCCGATGCCCACCGTTCCACCGAGGGTTCGCGTGAACTGGTGCGAAGAGGTGGCCACCCCTAAGTCCCGCTTGGCCACACTGTTTTGAACCACAAGCAGGGTGGAAATGGAGGTAAAACCCATGCCCACACCGGCCAGACCCATGGCCACGGCGCAGGTCCACAGGCTGGTGGCGGCCGAAAAGCGTACCGCCATCAGGCAACCGGCCACCAGGATGATGCCGCCGGCCAGGGCAAATCGTTTTTCACCCCAGCGGTTGGATTTGCGCCCGCAGTAAAGCGCTCCGGCGGACCAGCCGAAGCTGAGAAACATCATGACGATGCCCAGTTGGGCCGGCGACTGGCCCAGGGCGCCCTGGATGAACAAGGGGCTGAAGGCGGACAGCGAAAAGATGGCTACGCTGCTGAAGAAGACCAGGCCGTTTCCACTCGAAAATCCCCTGTGTTTGAACAGATCGAAACAGAGAATGGGTTCGTTGCTGCGTTTTTCAGCCAGGTAGAAGCCGCCGGCGGACAGGAGAAACAGGGCCATCAGCCCCAGGATGGGCAGCGACGTCCATGCGTAATCCCGTCCACCCAGTAAAAAGATGGTCAGAAACGAGAGGATGGTCACCACCAGGGTGACAATGCCGAGGTAGTCGATCTCGATCACCTGGTGCTTTTCGCGCGTCTCCGTCAAAAAGAACCAGATGCCGACCAGGGAAAGCAGGCCGATGGGCACGTTAATGTAAAAAATCCAACGCCAGGAGACCCAGCTGACAATAAAACCGCCTACAGACGGGCCCAGAACGCTGGCCAGCCCCCACACGAAACTGGCGTAAGACATCATGCGTCCCCGGTTCTCCGGCTCGGAAATGTCTGACAGAACAATGTAAACCAGGGCAAAATTGCCACCGGCGCCGATGCCCTGAATGGCCCGGTACAAGGTCAGGGCCATCATACTCTGCGCCATGCCCGCCAGAATGGAACCGACCACAAAAATCAGGATCGAAACCAGGTAAAGCGTGCGGTTGGGAAACAGATCGGCCAGTTTGCCGAACACCGGCAGGGCCACGGCCCGGCTGAGAAGATAGGTGGAAAAGACCCAGCTGTAAAGATGCAGTCCGCCCAGGTCAGCCACGATGGTGGGCATGACCGCGCTCATGATCAGTGTGTCCAGGGCGGCCAGGAACAGGGCCAGCAGGGTGGCCATGATGAGCAGCAGGCGGCGGTGGGGGGTTAGCATGGCCGGCGGCGGCATGAGATCCTTGGGTCGTGCCCATCCATAAGTGGTTGTTTTGGCCGATTTTCGTGTTGCGTGAAAAATTGTTCACGCACCTTGATCTCAACCAAAATATCTCATTTCTGGATGGGCGCTGGGTTGCGAATGGACATGAAAACGATCCGGGTACAATAAGGTGCCATAGTCGCAAACACAAGCCCCGAAAAATCTTGAGGGTGATGCGTTTACCCTTTATGCTACCAACAAGAGGCCGGTCGATACCATATTTGAGGCCCTGGGCCGACACGGGACGATGCCCAAGATCGGTAACCAGGCCCACGGCAGCGATTGCAGGGGAAGGATTTTCTAAGGTGGCCTATCACTATCTGTCGGCAGGCGTGTTGCTGCACGCCATCACCGGGATCGAACTGTTGGCGATGTTGGCGGTGGCCCTCATCATGGAGGCGGCTCCAAACACGTACCTGGTATTAAGTGTCTTGGGCCTTTTTCCCATATTGACCCAGCTGGATGCCCGCTCCCGTTTTCAAGAGTATAAAAAAGTCAGGGATCAACTGATCCGCTATGGACCAGACCGACGCATTTTCAAATCCATGGCCGCCTCACGATGTCAGCGGGATGCGGCCATGGCGGCCGCCCGCCAGTTGGGCTGCGCCGCTGACGGCAGCGCCTTTTTCACCGCCGCCGGCTATCGATGGTATCATCTGGTGCCCGAATTCGCATTACGCCATTCCGCCTTTTTGCTGCAGGCCGCCTTTTGGCGTGAGACCTTTTTCGTTCCCACCTATCATGCCCGTCATCCTTTTTCTGGAGGGTCCCGGATGGCGTTGCCGGGTTTTTTCAGGACGGTTGGGGCCTCCGTGAAACACAGTTGGCCCTTTTTCCTGGCGGTGATCGCAATCCTGTCTGTGGTTGCGTCACGGAGCCTTGCCTATGAAGAGGTCGAGGACCTGGTGGACATGGTTGCCACGGACCAGGTCTTTACTGCTGTAATCGACGGCCGGCGCGAATTCACCGAAAACCGGCGCCCGGACGAAACTATTGCCTGGCAGGGTGCCAAAGGGGAAATCGGAGCCTTTCTCACCACTGAGCGCCTGCTGGCGGTTACCATAACGTCTGGCAGGTGGAACACCCAACCACTCAAGGTCAATGAAAAGCGGAATTCGCCGCGCATCCTGCTGGGCAAACACCTGCTTGTCATGCTGTCCGACGAGCGCCTGGTCGGCTTCGGCACCCAGACCAGCGGCTTCTTCCAGGTTCGCCGGCCCCTCGGGGAAAGGATTGTTGCCGAAGCCATCGAGGGACGGGTGGCCGCCGTCATTATGCCGTCGCGGGCATTCGGCTTCTCTTCCAACCGCCGGGGCGCAGCCGAAATCCGGTTCCGCCGCCTGGAACGGTTCGAAACCCTCAAAACCACATACAACAAGATTACCCTGAAAACCTCCCAGCGCCTGATCACATTGACCTCCAGGGATACGGTGTGGCGGGATTTTGAGCTAAAGTAGCCAGCTCGGCGACCCAATAGAAGTGTTGTGATTGAAATTTAGTCGATAAATATCGTTCAAATATTTTAGTTCCCATATTTGATGGAATGTACTATATCTGAAGCGGATGATCAGTACTTGGATTGTGTATCGTGAACGGGTGGCCATCGGGCGGTGCCGAAACCAATAGGTACCTTACGGGTGGAGATTCACAACGCCAATCAGGGGGTGGTTATGGAAAAACACTATCAGATCGAAGAGACCGTCAGTCAACTTTTCACGCCCAACAGATTAATGACCATTGTATTTTTGATCGTGTTGAGTGTTCTTTTGTTGGGCACCAGCGGTATCGAGCAGCGCACGATGGATTGCCCCATCGCTGAATATCAGCAAATTGTGGTGTCGCCGATACTGGACACAAGAGGGTAGCGCCTGTTGTTGCCGTTCACGGTATGAGGTGCCGCTGGGGACAACCATGGCCTACTATCCAATCGTTACCAAAAGCGATCCGGCAATCGCATTCACCGACGATCGTTGCCTGCCCACCTTTTACATGGAAGATTTTTCAGTTCTTGGATTTCGGGTGGACCGTTGCGGCAAGGCGGTTCGGGTGCTGTTGACGAACAACTTTGAGGTGCAGCAGACGGACAATCGCTGCCAGGTCAAAATCGATTCGGCATCGCAGGTGGGTACGATCCTAGCGCTTTTTGCGGACAACGATCTGGAGTGCGACATTTGCGATGTCGCCGACGGAATCTACCAGGGCTGATAAAGGTTGTGCCGGTCTGCCGTGGGCGGACCTAGGCCGGTGGAAATAAAAATAAATCCAAGGTCTTGCTTGTCTTTACGCCGGTCTTCGGTGTTGCCCCAAATTTCACGTATTCCAATTCATCAACGATCGTTTTTCATTTCTCCGGCGTCACATGGGCGTGTCCGTCAGCTCACGATGGGGCGCGACCGATCTTTTTTTCCAGATTGGCATCGAACTTGGCCTTGTCGATCACGAAGCGCTCGTGCCTGCCGCGGGCAATCAGGTCGACGTCGTCGTGGGCCTCGATTTCAAAAACCAGCCGGCGGCGATCCACCTCCACCAGCTTGACTTTGGCGGTGACCTCAAAGCCTGCTGGGGTTGCCGCGGTGTGGCTCACGTCGATGTGGGTTCCCACGCTCTGTTCGGCCGGCCACTCCAGGTGCGGTTTCAGCGCCTGAATGCAGGCCCATTCGAAAAAGCCGACCATGAAGCCGGTGGCAAAGACATTGGGCATGACCTGGAATTCGGAGGCTTCCGGGAAAAGCGCCGGGACCGTCTTGGCGTCGGTGATGCGAAACTTCAGTTCATGTTCGATTCCGGGTACGAGAGTCTCCTTCATCGCGTCTCCTATTTTTGATGGAAAGCGTTAATTTTTAGCTTCAGGTGCTCAGGGAGAGGACTTGAGTCAACACTTTTGCCACGATACCACAACTTCATCATCGAATCACTTCTTAACACGCAAGACCCGTGGAAATAAACAAAGCCGCCCTCTTAAACAAAAGATAGGCCTTTCCGCAGCGAGCCACGGGAAGGCCTACCTTTTGACAAGCATCTACGAAAAACCGCAGCGGTGGTTATTGTCGTGAACCGGCCAGGCCGATTTTGTTGAGGGCGGTTTCCATCTCGCCCAGGATGGTCGGATCGTCGATGGTGGCTGGTACGTTGTAGGCCACGTTGTCGGCGATCTTCTGGATGGTGCCGCGCAGGATTTTGCCCGAGCGGGTCTTGGGCAGGCGGTTGACCACGGTGGCTGTCTTGAAGGCTGCCACCGGCCCGATACGTTCGCGAACCATCTTGACCACTTCGGCCGTAATTTCGTTGTGATCGCGGCCGACGCCGGCGTTGAGCACGAGGAACCCGATCGGAATCTGACCCTTGAGTTTATCCTCGACACCCAGAACGGCACATTCGGCCACGTCGGGATGGTCGGCCAGGACCTCTTCCATGGCGCCGGTGGAGAGCCGGTGACCGGCTACGTTGATGATGTCGTCGGTGCGGGCCATGACGTAGGCATAGCCCGCCTCATCGATGTAACCGGCATCGGCGGTCTTGTAGTATCCCGGAAACTCTTCCAGGTAGGACTCCACGAAACGGGCATCGTTGTTGTACAAGGTGGGCAGCGTTCCCGGAGGCAGGGGCAGCTTGACGACCAGTGCACCGATGGTGCCCGGTGCCACCTCCTGGTTGCTGTCGTCGACCACGCGCAGATCCCACCCGGGAACGGGCTTGGTGGGTGAACCATACTTGACGGGATACTGGTGCAGGCCCATGCAGTTGGCTGCGATGGCCCACCCTGTTTCGGTTTGCCACCAGTGATCGATGACCGGCACCTTGAGGTTGTTTTCCGACCACTGGATGGTGTCGGGATCGGAGCGTTCCCCGGCCAGAAACAGGATTTTGAAGCCGGAGAGATCGTACTTTTTGATCAGTTCACCCTTGGGGTCGTCGCGCTTGATGGCCCGAAAGGCCGTTGGCGCGGTAAACTGGCACTTGACCTTGTGCTGGGAGATGACGCGCCAAAAGACGCCGGCATCGGGGGTGCCAACCGGTTTGCCCTCGAACAGGATTGTGGTGGCCCCTTTGAACAGCGGGGCGTACACGATGTAGGAGTGGCCAACCACCCAGCCAACATCCGATGCCGCCCACCAGACGTCGCCGGCATCGATGTCGTAAATGTTTTTCATGGTCCATTTCAGGGCCACCATGTGACCGCCGTTGTCGCGCACGACGCCCTTGGGCTGACCGGTGGTTCCCGAGGTGTAAAGGATATAGAGCGGGTCGGTGGCGGCAACGGTGACGCAGTCCGCCGGTTGGGCCGTGGCCATGGCATCGGCCCAGTCCACATCGCGCCCGTCGATCATGGTGGCCGTTTCCATGGGGCGCTGCAAAACGATACAGCGCTCCGGTTTGTGATCCGCCATGTCGATGGCGCCGTCCAGCAGCGGCTTGTATTTAATGACCTTTTTGACTTCGATACCGCATGACGCCGAAACGATCGCTTTGGGTTTGGCGTCGTTGATGCGGGTGGCCAGCTCCTTGGCGGCGAACCCACCGAACACCACGGAGTGAATGGCACCGATGCGCGCGCAGGCCAGCATGGCAATGGCGGCCTCGGCGATCATGGGCATGTAGATGAGCACCCGGTCGCCCTTGACCACCCCCTGAGCGGCCAGTACACCAGCGAATTTGGCGGTTTCATCGCGCAGTTCGCGGTAAGTGTAGGTTTTGATGGTATCGGTCACGGGGCTGTCATAGATCAGGGCCGCTTGATCGCCGCGGCCGTTGTCGACGTGTAAATCCAGGGCATTGTAGCAGGTATTCATTTCGCCACCGGTAAACCAGCGGTAAAATGGCTTGTTGCTGTCATCCAGCACTTTTTCCCAACGTTTTTCCCAGTGGCAGTCCTCGGCCGCTTTACCCCAGAAACCATTCGGATCGTTGATGGATTCCGCAAATGCCGCTTCGTAAAGATTGGTCATGAATCATTCCTTTCCTGTCGGTTGACTAGGCGCTCTGTTTGGCCAGGTTGCCAACCGGTTCGGGGGAAGAATCGATCCACGGTTTTCCCAGGGGGAGAATCTGTCTGCCGAACACCTGGGCGTAAATGGCGGCGGCCATCATGTACCAGGCCATCAGGGCGCAGAAAATCAGGATGACGGCGGTGGGTTTGGTCAGTCCCGGAAAGCCGAAATGGGCCAGGTCGAGACCGATGAAACCGATCAACAAGAGGGTAAATGTGGTGGCCATGGCCCCGTGGATGCGCATGGCGCCGACCCACATGATGGCGGTGTACAGGGTCCAGACGATCAGGAAAAAACCCACGTCTGTGCCGTTGAGGGTATAAATCTTGAAATGGTTCAACATCCAGATAATTCCCAGGGCGATCCAGAAGGCACCGTAGGAAACGAAAGCGCTGTACCCGAAATTGTTACCGCACTTGAACTCCTGAAACCCGGCAATCAGCTGGGCTCCGCCGCCGAATGCAATCGCCAGCGCCAAAACGGGCCCGATCCCGCACCATCCCAGGTTGTGAAACTGAAGAATCAGTGTGGTTAAGCCGAAACCTGCCAGACCGACGACTGCTGGATTTCCTTGACCTTCTGCTGCCATGTGAACCTCCCGTGATTGAATGTGATTGGTATGAAGTAGGTAAACCGATGCGCACAAAATGAGCGTCCGCGATAGCTGACCCCTCCCATTATTCAATCGGCGTGCCAGGAGGTGAATAACAGATTATCCTTATTTATATCAAACCGTTGTAATCTTTGATCAAGGGTTGAAAAATGAATTGAATTCGGGGACTAAATGGGGCTTTTTTGCCCCAAATAGGCGGTGGTCTTAAATTAACCAAACGATATTACAGCAATAATTAGAATCGGGGCGAATTTGTCCCAAATGGGGAAGTCTACAGCCCATAGCCCTTCATTTTTCGGAACAGGGTGCGCCGGTCGACGCCCAGCAGTTCGGCCACGCGGGATCGATGCCACTGATGTTCCCTGAGCAGGCGTTCGATATAGGCTTTTTCGAAAGTGCTGACCGCTTCACTCAGGCTCAGGTCGAAACGGTCCGGCTGCAGCGATGCCGGGTTGACGCCCTGGGAGGGGTGATCGCCCCGGCTGTCTGGCGGGATATCCAGAAAATCGATTTCACCCATGGTGATGTATCGCTGAACGGTGTTTTGCAGTTCGCGTACATTGCCCGGCCACGCGTAACGCTGCATGGCCGAAATGACGCGTTGGGGCACCACGGGCAGTTTGTCGCCATGGGGAAAATCGTTGACGAAGTGGTTGACCAGCAGGGGAATATCTTCCTGGCGCGATTTCAAGGGTGGCAGGTGGATGGGTAAAATGTGAATCCGGTAATAGAAGTCCTTGCGGAAGCGGCCGCTTTCAAGGCTGCTGCGCAGGTTGCGGTTGGTTGCCGCCACGATGCGCAGGTCGGCCTGCTTGATCTCGCTGCTGCCGATGGGGGTGTAGCCGCCGCCTTCGATGGCCCGCAGGAGCTTGACCTGCATGGTCGGGTTGAGCTCGCCGACCTCGTCCATGAACAAGGTGCCCCCGTCGGCTGCATCCAGGTAGCCGGGCTTGTCCTGATCGGCACCGGTAAAAGCGCCCTTGAGGTAGCCGAAAAATTCGCTCTCGATGAGGTTGTCGGGGATAGCCCCGCAGTGGACGGTGACGAATTTTTTGCTGCCGCGGTCGGACAGGTCGTGAATGGTCTTGGCCACCAGTTCCTTGCCCGTTCCCGAATCGCCGTAGATGATCACGTGGGCGTTGGATTCGGCCGCCTTGAGGATGTTCTCGTAGACCTCCTGCATGGCCTGGCTTTTTCCGATGATGCGGCCGAACCGGCTGGCCGTGCGCAGGGATGTTTTCAGCCGGCGGTTTTTGGCCGCCAGCTCGGCCTCGCGCTGGCGCAGCCAGTCTTCGGTGGTTTTGCGTTTGGTGATATCGTGCACAACCGCCTGCAGGTGGCTGACCTGGCCCTCGCCGTCGAACACCGGGGCCTGGACGGCATCGTACCAGCGGCCGTCTTTCTCGTTGTAAAATTCCGTGTGGGCGGACTGGGCTTTGAACACGTCCGCGTGACGGCACCACGGGCAGGGTTGATCGAGGCCGTACAGGGCCAGATGGCAGCGCTTGCCGGTCACATTACCGCCCACGTGGTCGGCCAGCTTGCGATTGACGAAATCCAATTCGAAGGTCGTGTCGCAGGTGTAGATAAACCCTTCGAAGATAGAGACGATTTCGGCCAGGCGGGCCTCGTTCTGCTTCAAGGCGGCCGCCGTCTTTTCACGGATGGCGACCTCCTTTTTCAGCTCCGTGTTGGTTGCCAGCAGCTGCTCGGTCCGCTGATGAAGGTCCGCCGTTCGCCGGCGGATTTCATCTTCCAGATGGGCCTGGTAGCGTCGGTTCTCTTCCCGCAGGCGGCTGCGTTCAAGGGCCCTTCGGACGGCATGCTCGAGCACCGCCATGTCCACAATGGGTTTGGTGACAAAATCAAAAGCCCCCAGCCGCAGGGCCGTCACGGCGTCCTGCAGCACGCCCGCGCCGGTGACCACGATCACGGGGACGTCGTCCAGATCGGCGCCAACGGCCTCCAACACTTCCAGTCCATCCATGCGCGGCATGCGCAAGTCCAACAGGACCGCATCGGGCCTGCTCTCCCGGAAGCGTTTGAGCCCTTCCAGCCCATCTGCGGCCTGATCGACGATGAACCCGCTGTCTTCCAGATAGGTCGAGACGCTGTCGCGGATAATCTCTTCGTCGTCGATGACCAGCACCCGGTGTTCTCCAGGTATGTCAGTGGACACGCTCAGGCTCCTTGAATTCGTTAGCCAGATCGCTTTCCCGCCCCATGGGGTCGCTCAGCGGCAGGCGCACGATAAAGCTGGCGCCGCGGCCCAGGGTCGATTCCGCCGAAAGGCTGCCGCTGTGGTTGTTGGTGACGATGAAATAGGAGACCGACAGGCCCAGCCCGGTACCCACGCCGACCTCCTTGGTGGTGAAAAAGGGTTCGAAGATGCGTTTGAGCTGCGCCTCCGCCATTCCGGGGCCGTTGTCGGCGATTTCAATCACGGCGAATCCGTTTTCCCGTCCAAGGTGCAAGGTGATGCAGGGCGTTCGTTTCGGCATTCCCTTATCGCTCATGGCCTGGGCGGCATTGCGCAGCAGATTGAGTATCACCTGCTCGATTTCGGTGCTCACACACGGCACCGGCGGCAGGTCTGGTTGATAGTCGCGAACGATGTGAATGTCGCGAAAATCGAATTTCTTTTTCAAATCGTAATCATGGTTGGCCAGTTCGACCGCCTTGTCCAACAGGTTGACCATATTTACGGGTACTTTCCTGGATTCGCTGCGCCGGCTGAAGCTGAGCATGTTCTCGACGATGTGCGAGGCCCGTTCACCGGAGACGCGAATGTTTTCCAGGAATCGGAAAATCTCTCTTTTCTCCAGATAGCAGCGGATGGATTCCAGATGGATGCCGCAGGCGGCGGCATTGGTTTGGTTGGCGGGCAGTCCTGGAGACAACCGTCGGATCACGTTTTGAAGGCTCTGCAGCATGCCCCCCAGCGGATTGTTGATCTCATGGGCCATGCCGGCCGCCAGGCCGCCGACGCTCATCATCTTTTCGGTCTGGACCATCATGTTTTCCATGCGCACCCGTTGGGTGACGTCGTCCACCCGGATGACGGCCCCTTTGATCTGTCCGGCCTCGATGGGGTAGGCCATGATGTCAGCGTAAAATGTGCTTTGGTCGTGGCTGCACATGGCCTTTTCCACCTGGCGGGCCCGTCCCTGGTGCATGGCCGCGGCGATCATTTTGGTGTGCGGAATCAACAGCGGGAGCACCTCGGTGACCGGTCGCCCAAGGGCCTGCCGGTCGCTGATGCCGGTCATGCGCACGGCGCTGCGATTGTATTGGGTCACCCGGCACTGACGGTCCACGCCGATCAGTACCGACGGCATGGCATCGATGAAGTTTTTCAGGTAGTGCCGCATGCGGGCCATCTCCTGTCCGGCCTGGCGAGCTTCGGTGATGTTGGTGCCGATGCACAGGTACTCCGTGATGGTCCCGGCGTTGTCGCGAACGGCCCGGCTGGTCCAGGCAATCCACACCCGGGTGCCGTCGCGCAGCGTGTTGGCAGGTGCCCGCTCGCCGGGATAGTTGACCTGGCGAACCATCATCTGGATGCCGTCGGGGGTGTCGGTGGATACCAGCGTTCCAACCACCTGTTTTCCGATGATTTCCGATTCGGAATACCCGAAAAACCGCTGGGCGAATTCATTGAAAAAGGTGATCTTGCCGCCCGGGGTCATCCGCAGAATAATGCTGTTGGCATTTTCCACCAGTTCGCGATATTTGGCTTCGCTCTTGCGGATCGCGGCCTCCGCTTTTTTTCGGTCGACGATTTCCGTTTTCAGACTTTCACTGGAGGCCTCCAGCCGCTCCATGAAGGTGTTGAAATAGTAGGCCAGGGTGCCGACCTCATCCCTGCTTTGGCGCTGCATGCGCACCGAAATGTCTCCCTTGGCGCCCGAAGCGAAGCGCTGCATCAATTCCTGGAGCGGGTTGGTGATCGAGGCGCTGATACGCAGCGTGATGGGCAGGACCAGTATGAATGAGATCACGACCGTGGCCAGGATCAGGTGTCCGATGGTTTTGAGCGGTGCGAAGAACTCTTCCAGAAAGCTGGAGGACGCCACGATCCACTGGTATTCGGGAATGTAATTGAAGATCACCAGCTTTTGGCGTGCCTGGGCTTCACCGGGCGCCGCCCATTTATAAATGATTTTGCCGCTCTTGCGGTTGCAGATTTCCTGAATGAACTGGCGTCCCTGTTCGTCGACGGCCTCCAAATAGTTGCCCTCGAGAAAGGGGTGTACGATCAGGTTGCCAGCGGTGTCGAGCACGTAGGAAAAGCCCGTCTGGCCGAAGACGATCGAGAGGATGCTGTCTCGAAAATCATCCACGTTGACCAGTTCCTTGAATTCGTTGCGGTAGGAAGAGACGGAAATGATCCAATCCCACGGCTCGAAATAGGTCATGTAGAGCGCCTTGGGCCGGGGATGGTGCTCGCCCGGGTTCTTCCAGTCGTATTCCAGGTAACCTTCCTTGCGTTGCTTCTGATCGGCGATGAAGGCGTATTCGGACAGGTCCACATTCACCAGGGCCATTTCCGGGTGGATCTGAATGACGCCGTGGCTGTCAACGGCATAAATATAGCCGGTTTTCCCAATCGTCTGGCTCAGCATGACATCACGGGTCCGGCTCTGGGCCTCGGCCATGCTGATGGTCCCCGCCAGGGCCTGCTGGTAAAAAAAATGGGCGATTTCGCGGTTTTTTTCGGCAACGGCCCGCAGGTGGTTTTTGATGGAAACGCTAGCGGAGGTCCGCACCATGTTGGTGATGGTCTGGGTGGTGTTGGCCAGCTCGCTTTCAATGTTGGTTTCGATCACCTCTTTTACGAAAAAAAAGATGATGCTGCTGCCGATCGTCAAGGAGACGATGAAGACCGCCGAGTAGCTGATCAGCAGTTTGTATCGAATTCGCAAATCCCTGAAACGGCGGGCTATATTAATCATGCGCGTCTCTTGACAATCCACAGCGTCGGCCGGTGGTTCGATTCTTTTTCCATCGTTGGGGCACCGCGTCGGTGAAAGGCGCAGACAACCAGTTTTCAACGGGCGTCGAACAGCCTAAAGAAAGGCGGTCGCCCGTGTCAACAAGGAATAGTGGTTGCGGGCTGCGACCGGCCGCCCTGCCGACGCCTGCCATGATGCGGCGGGAGTCGGTCAAGCGCAGAATCAGAAAGCGACCGTGGTTGCGTGAGGGCAAAAGTCAGGTGAGGCAAGGTTGCCAGTTTGCGCGATGGCGGGATGGTCAGGCGGATTCGACCGATTTGACCTCGGGAATCTGCTGCTTGAGCACCCGTTCGATCCCGTTTTTCAGGGTCATCTGGGACATGGGACAGCCCGCGCAGGCGCCCTGGAGCCGAACGGTGACGATGCCGTCGGCCACACTGACCAGTTCCACGTCGCCCCCGTCAGCCTGTAGCATGGGACGGATCTTCTCGATGGCCGCTTCTACTTTTTCTTTCATCATGGTTCCCTTCGGATGTTGGCGTGGTTGTTGTCAGCCTTCACGTTTACTATAAAACGCATTTTTGAAACGGTCAAACGTGCCGGTACGGATTGCCGCGCGCATGCCGCTGGCCAGATTCAGGTAGTAGTGCAGGTTGTGGATGGTGTTCAGGCGGTAGGCCAGGATCTCGCGTGCCATGTAGAGATGCCGCAGGTAGGCCAGGCTGTAGTTCCGACAGGTGTAGCAGCCACAGGCGGGATCAACCGGCTCCTCGGCCGTTCGAAAATGGGCGTTGCGGATGTTGATGGTGCCGCGTTCGGTGAACATCTGGCCGTTGCGGGCATTGCGGGTGGGCATGACGCAATCGAACATGTCGGCTCCCAGCGCCGTCAGTTCCACCAGGTCTTGCGGGGTGCCTACCCCCATAACATAGCGTGGCCGATCGGCGGGCAGCAGCGGCAGGGTGCGGGCGGCCATTTCCATCATCAGGGCCTTGGGTTCGCCCACACTCAACCCGCCGATGGCATAGCCGGGAAAGTCCATGGCCGTGATCGCTTCGGCGCTGCGCTGTCGCAGATCGGCAAACATGCCCCCTTGTACGATTCCGAACAGGTGGTTTCGCCGACCCGTCCGCTCCTCCCAGAACCGTTTGCACCGCGCGGCCCAACGGGTGGTCAGGGCCAGGGCGTCGGCGGCTTGGGCGTGGGTGGCCGGGTGTTCGAGGCACTGGTCCAGGCACATGGCGATGTCCGAATTCAGGCGGGCCTGCACCTCGACCGATTTTTCCGGTGTCAACAGGTGTCGGGAGCCGTCGATGTGAGACTGAAACGCGTAGCCATCCTCGCTGAGTTGGCGCAGCTTGGCCAGTGAAAAGACCTGGAAGCCGCCGCTGTCGGTCAAAATGGGCCGGTCCCAGTGCATGAAGCGGTGCAGCCCGTCAAACCGCCCGATCACGTCGCACCCCGGCCGCAGGTAGAGGTGGTAGGTGTTGCCCAGGATGATCTGTGCGCCGGCGGTTTTCAGCTCTTCCGGGCTCAGGGCCTTGACGGTCGCCTGGGTGCCCACGGGCATGAAAACCGGCGTTTCGATTTGTCCATGAACAGTGCTTAGCACACCTGCCCGGGCTGATGTCAGATCGCACTGTTGAACAAGTTTAAAATCGCCCATCGTGTCCGGTTCTAAGTGTTACGTAAAAAACGATTATTCTATCAACATCGCATCCCCATAGCTAAAAAACCGATACTTCTGCCTCACCGCCGCTGCATAGGTCCTGAGCATGGTTTCCCGGCCGGCAAAGGCCGACACCAGCATGAGCAGGGTCGAGCGGGGCAGGTGAAAATTGGTGATCATGGCGTCCACGATGCTGAAGGCGTAGCCGGGGTAGATGAACAGGTCGCAGCGCCCGCACCCCGGCCACACGCGGCCGCCGGAACGCGCGGCATACTCCAAGGTGCGCACGCTGGTGGTGCCCACGGCGATCACGCGGCAACCCTCGGCCTTGGCGCGATTGATCATGTCGGCCGTTTTCTTGGAAATCGAGAACCACTCTTCGTGCATGCGGTGGTCGCGGATGTCCTCCGCCCGCACCGGAACGAAGGTGCCGTATCCCACGTGCAACGTTACGGCTGCCACAGCCACTCTTTTTTCCTGCAACTGTGCCAGGATCGCCTCGGTGAAGTGCAGCCCGGCCGTCGGGGCGGCGACGGCGCCCTGATTGCGTGCATAAACTGTTTGATAGCGCTCACGGTCGCTTTCGTCGGGCGCGCGTGCGTCCCTTTTAATGTAGGGCGGAAGCGGCATGCGTCCCACCCTTTCGAGCAGGCGGTCGAAGGATTCCGGCGCCGAGAATGCCACTGTATAAACGCCGTCTGTAAATGACAGCACTTCGGCGACAAGGCCCTGGTCGAACCGGATGTGCATACCGGTCGCGGCCCGTTTGGAGGCTTTGATCAGGCAGCGATGCACGTACCTGCCGTCGTCGCGGCAGAGGACTTTTGACTGACCGTAGTCGAGAATCAGCAGTTCGACCTTGCCACCGGTCTCTTTGTGGCCGTGCAGACGGCCGGGGACGACCCGGGTGTCGTTGACGACCAAAAGATCCGTGGGCCGCAGCAAATCAACGATGTCCACAAATTGCCGGTGTGCCAGGCTGCCGTCGCTCCGCTTGAGGTGCAACAGCCGTGAGCCGTCCCGATCGCTGCTCGGAGCCTGGGCGATGAGGGATTCCGGCAGGCGGTAATCGTAATCGTCGAGCGTGTACATTTTGGCACTATAGGCACGATCGTCGCGCCGTTCAAGCCTTAGCGGCCACAGGCATCCGCCCCTTCCGGTGAATTTCATTCATTCGCTGACCAATTATTATTTTATTTTTCTTGACAGAGGTTTGACCGGCATCTTAATTAATCTGCCATAACATTGTTACACTTTGTCTTTAACCGGAACCAAAAATAGAAAAAAAATGCTGTATTTACTAATAAAAAGCTGTCTTAATAGATGAGAACATCATTCTAATAGATCCATATGCAGTGCTTTGACCCTCAACTTGGCACTCAATATTTATAATAACAAACCAATTGGTTATATAAAAACAGGCCCATGTGGCCAGTTTTCATATTTGAATTGAAATAACAATGTTTACGCCCCTCAAACCCGAGGTGTACCAGCGGCTCGAACAGGCCGTCCTGGACATTTTCTCCCATTCCGACTTTCACAAGGCCAATATTCGTGACGTGGCCAATCGGGCAGGGGTCAGTTTTTCTACCATATACAAACACTACGGGTCCAAAGAACGTCTGGTTTTCGCTTTCGTGGATCTCTGGCTGGGTAAACTGACCGACCGGATTTACGATCACCTGCAGGGTATCGAAGACCTGAAAGAGAAGATGCGCAAGGTGCTCTGGCTGCAGCTGGACTACTACGAACGCAATCCGGGCCTGGCCCGCATCATTTTCATGACCCTGCCCATGAAGACCTGGATGGCCGACGAAACCTTCAAGCAGAAAAAAATGATCCATCTCTACCTGGAGGTCATGCGCAACGGCCAGAAGGAGGGGCGCCTGAATCCGCATGTCCGCGCCGGCGTCCTTCTGGATTTCATGCTGGGGACCGTCCAGCGGGCCTTTACCATGTGGATCTCCCGGGGACAGCAGGGGCGCTTGACGGACCAGGCCAACGTGCTGTTTGAAATGGTCTGGCAGGCCATTTCCAATCCCGACGGAGACGCGGCCTGACCCGCTCCCATGGGCCGCCTCCTGTCATCAGCGCGATTGTGGGCATGAATTTGTAGAAACAACCGAGAAATCAGTGCCACCAATATTGTCGATCAATCGTTTCAGCAAAGGAGCAGACCATGTCAGAACATCCCGATTCACAGCAGTGGAAAGATTTGGCAACCAAGCAGCTGCGGGGCAAGCCCCTGGAAGATTTGGACTGGGAGACCCCGGAAGGTATCACGGTCCGTCCCCTATACACCGCCAAAGACATCGAGGGGATGGCGCATGTCGACACCCTGCCCGGTTTCGCCCCTTATGTGCGCGGCCCGATGGCGACCATGTATGCTGGGCGCCCCTGGACCATTCGCCAGTACGCCGGCTTTTCCAGTGCCAAGGAGTCCAACGCCTTTTACCGCCGTAACCTGGCCGCCGGCCAAAAGGGCCTCTCCGTGGCCTTCGATCTGGCCACGCACCGCGGGTACGACTCTGACCACCCCCGCGTGATGGGCGATGTCGGCAAGGCCGGCGTGGCCATCGATACGATCGAGGACATGAAAGTGCTCTTCGACCAGATCCCGCTGGACAAGATGAGCGTGTCCATGACCATGAACGGCGCCGTACTGCCCATCATGGCCGGTTATATCGTGGCCGCCGAGGAACAGGGCGTCAAGCAGGCGCAGCTCACCGGCACCATTCAAAACGACATCCTCAAAGAGTACCTGACGCGCAACACCTACATCTATCCGCCCAAACCCTCCATGCGCATCGTTTCGGACATCATCGCCTACTGCTCCGAACACATGCCCAAGTTCAACACGGTCAGTATCAGCGGCTACCACATGATGGAAGCCGGGGCCAACAGCGTGCTGCAGACGGCCTTCACCCTGGCCGACGGTCTGGAGTACGTTCGGGCGGCGATCGCCGCCGGCCTGGACATCGACGCATTTGCCCCGCGGCTCAGCTTCTTTTTCGGTGTGGGCATGAACTTCTTCATGGAAATCGCCATGCTGCGTGCCGCCCGCTACCTGTGGCACGACCTGCTCAAACCCTTCAACCCCAAAAACCCCAAGTCCTCAATGCTGCGCACCCACGTTCAGACTTCGGGCTGGAGCCTCACCGAGCAGGATCCCTACAACAACATCATCCGCACCACCTTGGAAGCCCTTGCCGCGGTACTGGGCGGGACCCAGAGCCTGCACACCAACTCCTTTGACGAAGCCGTGGGCCTGCCGACCAACTTTTCGGCCCGCATCGCCCGCAACACCCAGATCATCATCCAGGAAGAGTCCCAGGTGTGCCACACCGTCGACCCGCTGGGCGGTTCCTACTACATTGAAGCCTTGACCGACGGCATTATCAAGGAAGCCCGCAAGATTATCGACGAGGTCGAGCAGCTGGGCGGCATGGCCAAGGCCATCGAAACCGGCATGCCCAAACTGCGCGTCGAGGAGTCGGCTGCCCGTAAACAGGCCCGCATCGACCAGGGATTGGACGTTATCGTCGGCGTCAACAAATACAAAATCGAAGAAGATTCCCACATGGAAATCCTGGAAGTATCAGAGCAGGTGCGTGAGGAACAGATCGCCTTGATCAACAAAGTCAAGGCCGACCGTGACGATGCGGCCGTTCGCAGCGCACTCAACGGCGTGACCCAGGCCGCCGAACAGAACGGCAATCTGCTGGCGGCCAGCATCGCGGCCATCCGCGCCCGCGCCACGGTGGGCGAGGTGTCCGACGCCATGGAGAAGGTGTTCGGCCGTTTCGTAGCCACGACGCAATGCATCTCCGGCGTCTACGCCTCCGAGTACGCCAACAGCGACGTCATCGATGCCATTCGCAAGCGGACCGACGGGTTCATGGAAAAGGAGGGGCGCCGGCCGCGCATCCTGCTCACCAAAATGGGCCAGGACGGTCATGATCGCGGCATCAAGGTCGTGGCGACCGCCTTCGCCGATCTGGGTTTCGACGTGGACATCAGCCCCATGTTCCAGACGCCCGAGGAAGCGGCCAAGATGGCCGTGGAGAACGATGTGCACCTGGTTGGCGCTTCCAGCCTGGCGGCCGGCCACAAGGCCCTGGTGCCCCAACTGATCGCGGCGCTAAAGAAGGAAGGCGGCCAGGATATCAAGGTAATCGTCGGTGGGGTTATTCCGCCGGGCGACTACGATTTCCTCTACAAGGCCGGTGCCGTGGGTGTTTTCGGTCCCGGAACCTCAATTACCGATTCGGCCAACAAGGTGCTCAATGCCCTGGAGGCCTCATCATGACAACAAACGGTTTGGCCAATGGGTGAGCAATCCCCTGAATTTTATGTCGACGGCGTTCGCGCCGGCAACCGCCGGATCCTGGCCAAGACCATCACCCTGATCGAAAGCGCGCATCCCGCGCATCGACATCTGGGCCGCATGGTCGTGGACCGGCTGCTCCCGGAGACGGGAACCGCCGCGCGCATCGGCATCACCGGGGTTCCCGGGGTCGGCAAGAGCACCTTCATCGAAAGTTTCGGCATGATGCTGGTGGAAAACGGGCACCAGGTGGCCGTGCTGGCCGTGGATCCGAGCAGTTCCCGCAGCGGCGGCAGTGTCATGGCGGACAAGACCCGCATGGAACGCCTCTCGGTGTCGCCGGGCGCCTTCATCCGTCCATCACCCTCCGGCGGTACGCTGGGCGGTGTGGCACGGATGACCCGCGAAACGCTGCTGGTGTGCGAAGCGGCCGGTTTCGATGTGGTCATCGTGGAGACGGTCGGGGTGGGGCAGTCGGAAACCACGGTGGCCTCCATGGTGGATTTCTTCCTGGTACTCATGCTGGCCGGTGCCGGCGACGAGCTCCAGGGTATCAAGAAGGGCGTGCTGGAGCTGGCCGATGCGGTGGCTGTCAACAAAGCCGACGGTGACAACCTGGAAAAGGCCGAAAAAGCCCGCCAATCCTATGAGATGGCCCTGCACCTGCTCAACCCGACAACGCCTACCTGGTCCGCGCCGGTGTTGACCTGCAGTGCGATGACGATGGCCGGTGTGGATACGATATGGAAGACGGTTCAAGAGTACCGCCGGCGGCTGCAAAAAACCGGTGAGCTGGTGGAAAAGCGGCGCCGCCAGGCCCTGGCCTGGATGTGGTCGCGCATCGAAGACGGGCTCAAGGAGCGCTTCTTCGACCACCCGTCGGTCAGCGCTCGGCTGCAGTCGGTCCAGGCTGCTGTGGAGCGTGGCGACATATCGCCCACGTTGGGCGCCGACCAGCTGCTTCAGATGCTGGACAAGGACCATTGAGGGCTGCCGGGTTGCTCTTAAACGGGTTTGCCTGTGATGATAACGAACTTGCAAGCGGCGCACGGGTTATTTCAGATCCGCCGCCGGTCGACGAGTTCCGCACTTTAAGTGAAAGGAATGTGACATGGGTATTGTGAAAGCGAAAATCGAAGATCTCAAGGCGCGCGAAGCGCGGATACTTGAGATGGGCGGGGAGAAGCTGATCGCCAAACACAAGGGAAATGGCAAGCTGACCGCCCGGGAACGGATGGCCGTGCTGTTCGACAAGGGAACTTTCCGGGAGGTCGACATGTTCGTTCAGCACCGCTGCGTGAATTTCGGCATGGAGAAGGTCGAGGTCCCCTCCGACGGCGTCATTACCGGACACGGCCTGGTGGACGGCCGGCCGGTGTTCGCCTTTGCCCAGGATTTTACCTCCCGGGCCGGCAGTCTCGGCGAGATGCACGCCAAGAAGATCTGCAAGGTCATGGACATGGCGTTGAAGGCCGGCGTCCCCTTCGTGGGCCTCAACGACTCCGGCGGCGCCCGCATCCAGGAGGGCGTGGATTCGCTGTCCGGCTTCGGCCAGATCTTCTACCGTAACTCGGTGGCCTCCGGCGTCATTCCGCAGATTTCCGCCATCATGGGCCCCACGGCCGGCGGCGCGGTCTACTCTCCGGCCATGACCGACTTTATCTTCATGGTCAAGAACACCAGCTACATGTTCATTACCGGGCCCGAGGTGATCAAGTCCGTCACCGGCGAGGAGATCAACTTCGAGGACCTGGGCGGCGCCATGGCCCACAACGAAAAGAGCGGCGTGGCCCAGTTTGCCTGTGAAAGCGACGAGGACGCCATTGTTCAGATCAAGCGCCTGCTTTCCTACCTGCCGTCCAACAACATGGAGGAGCCGCCGGTCGTGGAAATGGGCGACGATCCCACCCGCACCGACGAGGCACTCAACGCGCTCATCCCCGACAGCCCCAACCAGTCCTACGACATGCGCGACGTCATCCGAAGCATTGTGGACAACGGCGAATTCTTCGAACCCCACGAGTACTTTGCCACCAACATTCTGACGGCCCTGGCACGGCTCAACGGCCGCACGATCGGCATCATTGCCAACCAGCCGAAGGTCATGGCCGGGTGCCTGGACATCAACGCGTCGGACAAGGCGGCCCGCTTCATCCGCTTTTGCGATGCCTTCAACATCCCGCTGCTGACCATTGCCGACGTTCCCGGCTATCTGCCCGGCAGCAACCAGGAGTGGGGCGGCATCATCCGTCACGGCGCCAAGCTGCTGTGGTGTTACAGCGAAGCCACGGTGCCCAAGCTGCTGCTGGTGACCCGCAAGGACTACGGCGGGTCCTACCTGGCCATGTGCTCCAAGGACCTGGGGGCCGACTTCGCCTTTGCCTGGCCGTCGGCCGAAATCGCCGTCATGGGTGCCGCCGGCGCCGCCAACGTCATCCACCGCAAGGAGATCAAGGGGGCCGACGATCCGGCCGCCAAGCGCAAAGAGAAGATCGCCGAATACGAGGCGCTGTTTTCCAATCCTTACTGCGCCGCCCAACGGGGCTATATCGATGCGGTCATCGAACCGGCCGAGACCCGGCCGCGACTGATCGACGCCCTCGAGGTGATGTGCAGCAAACGGGAACTGCGGCCGCCCAAAAAACACGGCAACATTCCGCTGTAGTCGTCGACCTTCAAAGCAAACCCAACCCGAAAGGGGACCTTCATGGAAGCAAATGAAAAAAGATTGGCTGCCGCCGTTGCCGCCGTCATGACCTATATCCAGACCGAAGAGGAGGCCCTGGTCATGGGACCTCCCAAGCGACCGGAACCGCGCCGTTTTGAACAGGGCAACCTATGGGCCCTTTCCGGCCGCCAGGGCATGATGAGCATGCGCAATCTGATGCAGATGAAAACCTTTAATCGACTCCGCTAGTGCCGGTGGGGCGATTGGAAAACCCAAGTGTCAACGAACTTCCAAATTTTTAAGAGGAGACCCATACGATGAGTGACCACGATCAAGTCAAGATGACTACCATGAACTACGATGTGAACCGGCCCAAGGCGGACAATCCGATCAAGATCATGGACCTGAGCCTGCGCGACGGCCACCAGAGCCTGTTTGCCACCCGTGGCCGCACCGAGGACATGATCCCGGTGGCCGAACTGATGGACCAGGTCGGCTTCTGGGCCGTGGAAACCTGGGGCGGTGCCACCTTCGACACCATGCACCGCTTTCTCAACGAAGATCCCTGGGAGCGGATCCGCACCCTGAAACGCTACTTCAAGAAGACGCCCTTTTCCATGCTCCTGCGCGCCCAGAACCTGGTGGGCTACCGCAACTACGCCGACGATGTGGCCAACGCGTTCATGGACCGCGCCTGCGAAAACGGTATGGACATCTTCCGGACGTTCGACGCCCTGAACGACTACCGCAACTTTCAGACGGTGGTTCCTAAAATCAAGGAGTATGGCAAGCATTTCCAGGGGTGCATCTGCTACACCATGACTGAGCCGCGCCTGGGCGGTGAGGTTTACAACCTGGACTATTACGTCAGCAAGGCCAAGGACCTGGAGGCCATGGGCGCCGACAGTATCTGCGTCAAGGACATGGCCGGCCTGATCGCCCCTTACGATGCCTACGCGGTCGTCAAGGCCCTCAAGTCCGCCGTCAAGGCGCCGATCCACCTGCACAGCCACTTCACCTCGGGCATGTCTCCCATGAGCCACCTCAAGGCCATCGAGGCCGGAGTGGACATCATCGACACCTGTATGACCCCATACGCCTACCGCACCTCGCATGCCGCCATCGAGCCGCTGGTGATGACCCTGCTGGGCACAAACCGGGACACCGGCTTCGACATCAAACTGCTGGCCCAGATCAACGAGATCTTCGAAAAAGAGGTCATGCCCAAATACAAACACCTGCTGGACGATTCCAAGATGTCCATCATCGACATCAACGTGCTGCTGCACCAGACCCCGGGCGGCATGCTCTCCAACCTGGTCAACCAGCTGCGTGACATGGACGCCCTGGACAAGATCGGCGAGGTTTACAAGGAACTGCCCCGCGTCCGCAGGGACCTGGGTCAGATTCCCCTGGTAACCCCCACCAGCCAGATCGTGGGCATCCAGACCGTCAACAATGTGCTCTTCGACACCCCGGAGGAGCGCTACAAGATGATCACCGGTCAGGTCAAGGACCTGTGCTACGGCCTGTATGGCAAGACGGCCGTACCGATCAATCCCGAGGTGCAGAAAAAAGCACTCAAGGGGTATGACCGCGGCGAGGAACCCATCACCTGCCGTCCCGCCGAGGTGCTCGAACCGGAGATGGAAAAGGCCAAGGCCGAAATCGGCGACCTGGCCGTGGACATGGACGACCTGGTGCTCTATGCGATATACCCGGTTACCGGCAAGAAATTCCTGCAGTGGAAGTACGGCAAGGAGGAGCCGCCCGAGTCGGTCAAGCCCATTACCATGGAAGCAGTCAAAAAGAAGGATGCGCTGATCAAAAAGGCCAAGGCCGGTGAACTGGTCGAAAAGAAGAAAGACGCCCCGGCCAAGGGTGAGAATCTGCGCACTTTCAACGTCTTTGTAGACAAAGAGTACTTCGAGGTGGGCGTGGACGAAGTCGGCGGCAGCCCCATCTTGAAATACGCGCAGCAGATTCAACTGTCCGGCGGAATGCCGGCCGGCCCCGCCGCGTCTGCCCCGGCCGCAGCGCCAGCCCCGTCGGCGCCCGCGGCACCTGCGGCCGCCCCGGCTGCAGCGCCCGCAAAGAAGGCAGCCGCGGCACCCGCGCCGGCGGCTGCCGACGGCACCGCCCTGCCCGCGCCCATGCCGGGCATGATCGTCAAGTATGCCAAGAACGTGGGCGATGCGGTCGCGGAAGGGGAGACGGTCGTGATCCTGGAAGCCATGAAGATGGAAAACGCCCTGGCCTCCCCGGTCAGCGGTACCGTCAAGGCGATCAACTACGGATCGGGTGATTCCGTGGCCAAGGGAGACGTGCTCTGCGTGATCGGTTAAGCTGGAAGTCAAGTGACTGACCAGATGAGCATGGTTGCCCACCTCCGCCAGGTGACCATGCTCATCTTTATTAGACTGGGTTGTCGCGCTCGATGAACACATTTTTAAAGGAGAAAGAGGCCCATCCATGAAGATTCATGAATACCAAGCCAAAGAACTGTTCCGCAAAAACGGCGTGGCCGTTCCCGACGGACAAGTTGCTTTTACCGTCGCAGAGGCCAAGGCGGCTGCCGATAAACTGGGTGGATACCCGGTGGTGGTCAAGGCGCAGATCCACGCCGGCGGCCGCGGTCTGGGCGGTGGCGTAAAGGTGGCTAAAACAGCGCAGGATTTCGACACTTACGCAAATAGCATCCTGGGAATGAACCTGGTTACCAAGCAGACCGGCCCCGGCGGCAAACTGGTCAAGAAGCTGCTCATCGAGCAGGGACTCGACATCGCCAAGGAGCTCTACCTGAGTATTCTACCGGATCGCGCTACGGCCAAGATGATCATCATGGCTTCCGAGGCCGGGGGCATGGACATTGAAACCGTGGCCGAGAAGACCCCGGAGAAGATCATCAAAGTATATGTAGACCCCAACGTCGGGATCCAGGCCTACCACCTGCGAGCGGCGGCCTTCGGGCTCAACATGCCCAAGGCCTGCATGAAACCGTTTACCGTGCTGCTCAAAAACCTTTACAACCTGGCCGTCACATACGACTGTTCCCTGGTGGAGATCAACCCCTTGATCATCACCGCTCAAGACGATGTCATCGCCCTGGACGGCAAGATGGATTTCGACGACAATGCGCTTTACCGCCATCCCGATGTCCAGGAATACCGCGATCTGGATGAAGAGGACCCCACCGAGGTGGAGGCCGGCAGCCACGGCCTGAACTACATCCACCTGGGCGAGGGCGGCAACGTGGGCAACATGGTCAACGGGGCGGGTCTGGCCATGGCCACCATGGACTGCATCAAATACGCCGGTGGCAAGCCGGTCAATTTCCTCGACGTCGGCGGCGGCGCCAGTGCCGAACAGATTGAAAACGGCTTTCGCATCCTGCAGAGCGATGAGAACGTCAAAGCGATCCTGATCAATATTTTCGGCGGGATCCTGCGATGCGACCGACTGGCCAACGGCGTGGTCCAGGCCGCCGAGAAGGTGGGGCTGCGCGTGCCGGTGATCATCCGCATGGAAGGCACCAACCTGGCGCAAGGGCGCAAGATCCTGGCCGATTCGGGTCTGGACCTGATCAATGCCAAAGACCTCAAGGACGCCGCCGAGAAATTGAAGGCCGCCATTAAATAGGCAAAAGCCCTTGGTGAGTGCCGGATCTCGGACGGCTTTGTTAAAAGCGCCGAGATCAAGGCTTGCGAGCCCCGAGGAATGAGGCGTACACAAAGGTACGCTGTAGTGACGAGGGGTGAAGCGTAACGCAGATATCGGGCTTTTTACGAAGCCGTCAAAACAGCGAGGATTGAATCGTGAGCATATTAGTCAATAAAGAGACCAAATTGTTGGTGCAGGGTATTACGGGAAAGGAAGGCCAGTTCCACACCCGTGCATGCGTTGATTACGGCACCCAGGTGGTGGCCGGCGTCACCCCCGGCAAGGGCGGCCAGAAGATGGACGACATCCCCGTTTTCAATACGGTTGCCGACGCCGTCAAGATCGCCGGTGCCAATGCCAGCATGATTTTCGTGCCCCCGCCCTTTGCCGCCGATGCCATCATGGAGGCGGCCGATGCCAACGTCCCCCTGATCGTCTGCATCACCGAGGGGATTCCGGTCATGGACATGATGCGGGTGAAGAATTATCTCAAGGACAAACCGGTGCGCCTCATCGGCCCCAACTGCCCCGGCATCATCACCCCCGGCGAGTGCAAGATCGGCATCATGCCGGGCGTCATTCACCAGCCCGGCAAAATCGGCGTGGTCTCCCGCTCCGGCACCCTGACCTATGAAGCCGTCCACGCCCTGACCACGACCGGTCTGGGCCAGACCACCTGCATCGGCATCGGCGGCGATCCGGTCAACGGCACCAACTTCATCGACTGCCTGGAGCGCTTCCAGGCCGACGACGCCACCGAAGGCATCGTCATGATCGGCGAGATCGGCGGCGATGCGGAAGAAAAAGCGGCCGATTTTATCAAGGCCAACGTCACCAAGCCGGTGGTGGGGTTCATCGCCGGCCTGACGGCGCCCCCGGGACGGCGCATGGGCCATGCCGGCGCCATCATCAGCGGCAGCAGCGGCACCGGCCAGAGCAAGGTGGCTGCCATGAAGGCCAACGGGATCCACGTGTGCGAGAATCTGGCGTACCTCAGCGACGTCTGCGCGGAAACGTTCAAGTAACAGAAAAGGCATCTTTCAAACGATCTCCGCCTTTGACGGGGGGGACCTTGAACCCGTTTTCCACAATGCCATCGGGCGAAAGCTGTCATGGCCGCAATATTCAATCACACAAGGGCGGAAATGCTTCCTGCCCTTGTGTGTATTGAAAGCCTGCTCTTGCTTTTACTGACTCGGGCACGCCCCCTTCCTGCCCAAGTCCTCATTCCTTCATGGGCTATTACAGCAACGTTTCACGGGGAAAACGCAAAAAATCCGACGTGGATGATGCCGTACCCTGTATCCTTGAGCCCGAGTTCTCCGGCAGGCGTTCTCGTCGGACCTGGGCGCGGTTGATATAAAAGATTTACGAGATCGATCCCCTGGTGTGCCCGAAATGCAACGGACAGATGAGGGTGATTGCGTTTATCGAGGAGATGGATGTGATCCGAAAGATCCTCAAGCACCTGGGCCTTTGGGATGACAAGCCAAGACCCAAAGCGAACCCGCCTCCGGCAGCCGAACTTCAGTACACCATAGAAGATGCCATCCCCTCAGCCGATGGCATGGCCGTCGATCCGATCTATCCGGCGGAGACCTATTTTTGAAAATACCGCCACGATCGGCAATGGTGGCTTATGCTTTGAGAATGAGGCTGCAAGCCATTCCCCGCACATTTGGGACTTGACATCGCTCAGCATGGCCGGTTAGGTTTCTGTTCAACTCCGCATGAAAATCATTGATCCATATCTTGTGCCTGTGGAGCGACGCAGTCACAATTCAGGAGATAGGAATGACCTGCGATGAAAAAGCAAGTTCTTATCACCATCACCTCACCTTAACCGTCAACTCAAAGTTAAATAATTTTGAGCGCTGAGAAAATAGCCTGGACGTCGACTTGATCCTGCAAAGGCTTAAGCGGCGCACCTTTACCAGGTTTATACAATTTTCGGAGGATTGCATGTTCAATGAAATGACATTTGTATTTCTCTTAATTGTTGTATCAGCAGTCCTCATGGCGAGCAATAAGGTTCGTTTCGATATTATCGCGATGCTAGTGGTACTCGCATTAATGCTCAGCGGTGTACTCACTGTCACTGAGGCACTATCTGGATTTGGCTCCTCTGTCGTATTTCTAGTTGCAGGCCTACTCATCGTCGGCGAGATGCTCGATCGTACAGGTGTAGCAGCGGCAATGGGTGACTGGATTTTGAAGAAAGGAGGAACGAGTGAATCCCGCCTGCTGGTCCTGATTGTGATTGGGGCTGCTTCATTGGGAGCAGTCATGAGCTCAACCGCGGTGGTGGCGATCTTCATTCCCATTGTTCTCAGGATATCTGCTCAATCAAATTTAAGCTCATCACGGATTCTGCTGCCAATGTCCTATGCAGCTATGATCAGCGGCATGATCACCTTGATAGCAACCACTCCAAACCTGGTGGTGAGTGAAGAATTGACCCAAGCAGGCTATTCCGCACTTGGATTCTTTAGTTTCGCTCCGATCGGTGTGATCGTCCTGATCGGAACTGTTGTGTATATGCTACTCATCGGAAAAATTCTACTGCCAGAACGGCCCAGATCAACAACCTCTGCAGGGCCGGGAAGAACAATGACCGAGTTGTGGTCTGCTTATCATCCAAGCAGATACCCAAGATTAATAGAATTAATCTCTGACTCATCCATAGAGGGAGGCACTCTACAGGAATCCGATCTCAAAGAGCGGTACGATGCCGACATTATCGGCGTAGTAAGAAGAAAATTTGGGCGTGAGGAGCGAATTTCGTTACCCGGCCCAGACACTGTAATACAATCAAAAGATGTATTATTTATTTCATGTGAAAATGATTCTCTTGAACAGATTGTACAAAGTGGAAACTTTACATCAGTGGAAGCATCCGAAAAAGACATGCAGCGATGGTTCTGGGAAATTGGTGCTGTATCGGTCTTGCTGCATCCCGAGTCTGGTTTGGTTGGAAAAACACCCGAGGAAGTCGATTTCCAATCACGCTACAACCTCCTCATCCTAGGCATGAGGCATAACTGTCAAGCGGTTGAGAATTTCCTGCAGCACAAATTATGCAGCGTGGACAGTCTTCTTGTCGTTGGTCCCTGGGAGTCGATTAAAAAACTGCAGTCGTTTCATCATGATTTTGTTGTTATGGAAATGCCTAGCGAACATCTGGAGATCGTTCCAGCTTATAAGCGAAAACCCATTGCATTAACTATTCTCGCAGCCATGGTGTTCTTAAGTATTCTCAACGTCATTCCACTGGTTGCTACAGTAATCATCGCAGCACTGGCTGCTGTTTTCAGCCGTTGCCTCACCATGGAAGATGCCTATGATTCCATGCATTGGAGCAGTCTGGTACTTGTAGCAGGAATGCTTCCACTGGCAGATGCTCTAGAAAAAACCGGGGGGACCGATCTAATTGTCAGCGGTTTGCTTGCTGCTGTAGGCGATGCTGGCCCGCACACGCTGTTAACCGTACTGTTTTTTCTGACTGCCTCGCTCAGTTTATTCCTGTCAAATACGGCTGCAGCTGTACTGGTCGCTCCTATCGCAATCTTCACTGCAGAAAAAATGGGGCTATCACCCTATCCATTCGCCGTTGGAGTCTTAATCGGAGCTTCAGCGGCTTTTCTCACTCCTGTTGCATCACCAATAGTTACTCTTGTAGTTGAACCCGGTCAGTACAAATTTATGGACTTTGTGAAGGTCGGTAGCGGATTATTGATAATTACCTATCTGGTGACACTACTGCTGGTACCTCTGCTATTTCCCTATAGTCTGATGTAATCATGATGAATAGTGACACTTGTTGTTGACCAATGGTCTCGATTTTCGGGCTAAAATGCTGATCGATGAACCTGATTTCGTCAATGATATTAGCAGTGTGATGGAACCAGAACATTTGGCTCAAGTTTGACAGTTGATTTTACAAAAATTTATCATTACAGTATGTTACAAGACGCAGCAATGTTCTTGGCACTACCTTTCAAGATTTCAGGTTCGGTTCGCACCGGCTGTATCGTCGGCGGCATGGCGACCCCAACTGCTTGAAAGATCTTGCCGCAGACGCCCTTGCTTTGGCTCCTGATGGAAAGGTGCCTGCCATCCTCTTCGATGGTCACGCGTTGAAGCGCTTTCAGATCCTGCTTGATCTCGGCCCACTCAAAGCGGTGGCCCGCTTTCGACAGTCGCCGATCAAGCTCTTTGCGAAGGACCAATGCCAGGAAGCTGCAAAACACATGGCCCCGGATCGTGCGGTCTTTCTGATGGAAAATCGGACGGGTCGTAAGCAGCGACTTGACGTCCCGGAAGACTTTTTCTACTTGCCATAGCTGCTTGTACTTCAGTGCCACTTGATCGGCAGAAAGATCCGTGTTGGTTCTAAGCACCCATTTGCCGTCAAAGCGAGCGTCATCCTTGATTCGTTTTTCGTCAATACTGGTGCTGCCTTTTTCGATCTTCACATACTTTCGAAAGCCTTTGTTGCCCACCAGGCTTTTGGGACCCTTTTTGAGCTGCTCGGTCAATGCCGAGACAATGGCCTGGCGATCGGCGGCATCTTTGCGCTGCTGGCGGGTATTGACGCATACGATGTAGCGGCAGCCGTCTATCTCCACCTGTTTGACCTTCAGCGGAGCCGGTTTGTTCCGGTCACTGCTTTCGGGCCGGACCAGTTTGTACCGGCCTGGTTGAGACAGGACACGGTCCCGAATCTGTTTGACCTTGCGCATACGGGCGCCGAGAATATAAGGAATTGAGCTGTCTTCGGATTCAAGTTGCTTCAGGGTATCGGCGCTGATCATGCCACGATCGGCGACAATGCATATCCGCGCAATCTTAAATCGCGTTTTCAGCCGATCGACGATCGGCAGCAGGGTTTTGACATCGGCGGTATTGCCCGGCCACATCTCGCAGCAGATTGGCTGGCCCTTATCGTCAAGAACCGCCCCGACCACCATCTGGACAAGATCGGGCCGGTGGTCCTTGCTAAAGCCTCTTTGCCCGATGCTTTCGCCGCCGCGGCCCTCGAAATAAATCGAGGTCGTATCGAAAAAGACCAGGTCGAGATTGGAGAACAAATCCCGACGATGGGTGAATATCAACTCCTCGACAAGATCCTTGTTGCAGCGGGGGGAAAAGACGGTGGCCCCATGCTGGTCCTGGATTGCTTCACCCAGAAACCCGCACGGTTTACCGCCCAACTCCGCCTGCGACAGCGGATGCAGCCGCAGGATTTCCATCCTGCCGGCCAGGGAATCCGCCAGCTTGGTTACCAACAGCACATTGACCGATCCTGTCAGGATGAAGCGTCCGGGTTTCCGGCGGGTATCCACCGCCGCCTTGAGCGATGTAAGTAGCTTCGGGACCCGCTGGACCTCGTCCAGCACCGCCTGCTCCGGCAGATCGGCCACATAGCCGACTGGATCGGTTTTGGCCGCCGCCCGCTGCACGTCGTCGTCAAAGGTGAAATAGGCAAAACTTGCCTCAACGCCCACCAGCCGGGTCAGCGTCGTTTTTCCGCACTGCCGAGGTCCGTGGAATAGTACCAGCGGCGAATCCACCAGGGCTTTCATGATGCGCGGGTTCAGAAAACGGGGATATAAGGTTTCTTCACTCATGACGGCAATCTGTAACGCATCCTTCGTCCAGTTGTCGACTTATTTGCCCTGATCGACAAATAGCAGCGTAAAGTTCTGATAATTATTAAAAAAATCGGTTTACACTAGCGATCATTTGCCGAGAGGTAATTGATCAGGTTTCTTTGGAACGAAATGAATTCGTCTATTGTGCTGATATACTCAGGGTGATAGACTTTATGGTCTGACTTACGAAAATGTGTTGAGGAAACACCATGCACGAAATGGGAATCGCCATGGAGATCGTTAAGATCGCCAAGGCATCCATCCCCGAGGATATGCAGGGCGCCACGGTGCAGCGGGTCAATCTGAAAGTGGGCCAATTGTCGGCCATCGTGGCCGACAGCCTGCGCTTCTGCTTCGACCTGGTGGTCAAGGAAACGCCCCTGGAAGGCGCCGAACTGGCCATCGAGGAGGTGCCTGTTGTGGCCCGGTGCCAGGATTGCCAGGCCGAGTGGACGGTGTCCGAACCGGTCTTTACCTGCCCGGCCTGCCAGAGCGGGAATATCGACCTTCTTTCCGGCCGGGAGTTGGACATTACCTCCATTGAAATCGAAGAAGAGGATTAGCCATGTGGTATTTCGCCAACCGCCTTCCCAGACGACATCATCGTGATCACACCCATCACGGTCCCCACGACCATCACCACCATCAAACCAACGACGTGGAGACGCGCAAATCGGGAACCCGCGAGATCAAGGTGGTCAAACGGGTGCTGGACGCCAACGACATTATGGCCGACCGCATGCGCACTGTTTTTTCCGACAAAAAGGTCTTCGTGCTCAACATGATGAGCTCGCCGGGTTCCGGCAAGACCACCATGTTGCAGAAGACCCTGGCCCGAATCATGCCGGCGCTGCGCTGCGCGGTGATCGTGGGCGACATCTGCACCACCCACGATGCCGATCGGTTGGCCCGGTCCGGCGCACCGGTGGTTCAGATCAACACCGACCAGTTCGGCGGCGACTGCCACCTGGCCGCCCACGTGGTCGAAAAGGCGGTGGCCGATGTTGACCTGGATGCCGTCGACTTGCTCATCGTGGAGAACATCGGCAACCTGGTCTGCCCGGCCGAGTTCGACATTGGCGAAGACAAACGCGTGGTGGTGCTCTCCGTCACCGAGGGCGAGGACAAGCCGGCCAAGTACCCGTTGATGTTCCGCGAGTGCGACGCCACGCTGCTCAACAAGATCGATCTGCTGCCCTACCTGGATTTCGACATGGACCTGGCCCGCACCAGCATCGCCGACATTCATCCGGGCATGCCGGTGTTCGAGATTTCGGCCAAGACCGAAGCGGGGTTCGATGGATGGATCGCTTGGCTGGAGGGGCAGGTGAAAGCGAAGCTGCCAACTGGGTGATCGACATCACCGGGTAGCTATTAAATGAGAATACTGCCCGGCCTTTGCGTATCCGGCCGGGCAGTTGATATTTGAAAACAATTGTTGAAAAGTAGTAAGCTATTTCTTCTTCAAGAACTTCTTCCGCGATGCGCCGGCCAGGCCGGCCAGCCCTGTGCCCAGCAGCAGCATGGTGGCGGGTTCTCAGGCAATCTGCCCCTCCCGCCAAAACGGCGACATCTGCCGCAACCGTTCGATGATTGGCGGCATCTTGTCGATGATGAAATCGATTTCATCATCGGTGTTGTAAATACTCAGGCTGTAGCGGATGGAGCCGTGGGCGGCGGTGAAGGGCACTCCCATGGCGCGCAGGACGTGGGAGGGTTCCAGGGATCCGGATGTACAGGCCGATCCCGACGAGGCGCAGATGCCGTATTGGTCCATCAGCAGCAGGATCGCCTCACCCTCCACGAATTCGAAGGCAATGCTGGTGGTGTTGGGCAGCCGGTTCTCCGGGTCACCGTTGATCATGCTTTTGGGTACGCGCTTGAGCAGTTCGCTTTCCAGCTTGTCCCGCAGCGCTTTTACCCTGGTATTCTCGTCTTCCATCATTTCCATGGCCAGCTGGGCGGCGCGGCCCATGGCGATGATCGAGGCGGTGTTTTCGGTGCCGGCCCGACGGCCGCCCTCCTGGTGCCCGCCCATGAGAAAGGGTGCGAACTTGGTGCCCTTGCGCAGGTAGAGCACGCCGATGCCCTTGGGGGCGTGCAGCTTGTGCCCGGAGACGGACAACATGTCGATGGCTGAATCGGCCATGTTGATGGGAATCTTGCCCACAGCCTGGACCGCGTCGGTGTGGAAAACGATGCCGCGTTCGCGCACCTTGCGGGCGATCTCCTCGACTGGAAATATCGTCCCGGTTTCGTTGTTGGCCCACATGACGCTGACAATGGCCGTGTCGTCGGACAGACTCTTGTAAAGTACGTCCAGGTCCAGGCGCCCCTGGCGATCCACGGGGACGACCGTGACCCGATAACCGTTTTTGCCCAGGTGTTCACATAGGTTCTTTACGGCCGGGTGTTCGACGCGCGTGGTGATGATGTGCCGTTTGTCGGGGTGGGACTGGAGCGCGGCGTGAATGGCCGTGCTGTCGCTTTCGGTACCGCAGCTGGTAAACAGGATCTCTTCGGGCATGGCGCCCAACAGGGTGGCCACCTGCTCGCGGGCCGCCTTGAGCTTGGCCCCCACGTTGCCCCCAAAGGCGTGCATGCTGGACGGGTTGCCATAGTTGTCGGACAGGTAGGGCAGCATCGCCTCGACCACTTCCGGCGCGACGCGGGTGGTGGCGTTGTTGTCCACGTAAATGGGTTTCATGCGCTACACCTCCTCGACGACGAGTTCCTGGGACACCAGATCCTTGAGTTTGCTCTCCACGTAATGTTTGAGCGTGATCTGAGACTTGCTGCAGGACGCACAGGTCCCGCGCAGCTTGACCAACACGCGGTTGCCGTCCACATCGACCAGCTCGATATCGCCACCGTCCTGATTGAGGGCCGGTTTGATCTCCCTTTCCAGCGTGGCGTCGATCATCTTGATCTTTTGGATGTTGGTCAACGCTTCCGGCTTTTTGGCCGCGCGCGGGGCGTTGCCCAGGGTCGAATCGATGATGAACTGGATTTTATCATGGCAGTTGCCGCAGCCACCGCCGGCTTTGACATAATCGGTCACATCCTCGAGGGTGGTCAGACCGTTTTCCTTGACGGCGCGTTCGATCTGCACGTCCGTCACGCCGAAACACTCGCAGACGATTTCGCCCTCGATTTTTTTCTCGGCCTCGCCGCGATAGTAGGCGATGGCCTTTTCCATGGCATCGCGTCCCATCACCGAACAGTGCATCTTCTCTTTGGGCAGCCCACCCAGATAATCGGCGATGTCTTCGTTGGTGACCTTGGCCGCCTCATCCAGGGTCATGCCTTTGACGATTTCCGTCAGGGCCGACGATGAGGCGATGGCACTGGCACAGCCGAAGGTCTGGAACTTGGCATCGGCGATCTGCTGGTTTTCGTCCAGTTTGAAGGTTAGTTTTAAAGCGTCGCCGCAGGCCAGGGAGCCGACCTCCCCGATGCCGTCGAAGTCGTCAATGAATCCGACATTGCGCGGATTGAGAAAATGTTCCTTGGTTTTATCCGTGTAATCCCACATAACTGCCTCCAGAATGAATGGGGTCCTGTTTCGCTTTGTTGCGTTCCGGGTTTTACAGGCCGTAAGACCCGGGCATGTTGATCGATTGGCTTACCATAAGCATGATCCGATAAAAAAAAAGTCGTGACCAGGTCGTTTTTCTGTGCCAAAATTTCAACCTGATTCGTTCACTTTCAACAACTGCCTATTTCGTCGAAACCGGACCTTATCGGGGAGGACAGCCACATGAACCTTCGCAAGGCCGTTTTTTCGGGAAGCTGGTATCCGGCCGATGCACCGTCCTGTGAAAGTCAGATCCACCAGTTTCTGAATGAAGGCAAAACCCTGCCGCAAACGGTGGACAACCCGGTGGGCGGCATCGTTCCACACGCCGGATGGTTTTTTTCCGGCAGTATCGCCTGCAACGTGATCCACCGCATTGCCAGGACGCTGCCGCCGCCCGATGTGGTGGTGGTGTTTGGCATGCATTTGCACGCGGCCTCACCCAACTATATCATGCCGGAAGGCCAGTGGGAGACGCCCTTCGGTCCCATTGCGGTCGACACGGACCTGGCCGATGAACTCACCCGTCGGCATCGCTTTCAGCTGGAAACACCCAGCGAGTTCCACCAGGACAACACCATTGAGCTGCAGATGCCCTTTATCCGCTATTTTTTCAAGGATGCGCGTGTGGTAGCCATGGGGGTGCCGCCCACATCCGACACCCTGTCACTGGCTAATTCAGTGGTGGCCCTGTCGCGCGAGCTGGATCGCACCATTGCTGTCATCGGCTCCACGGACCTGACCCACTACGGCCCCAACTACGGGTTCACCTCACAGGGGCGTGGTTCCAAGGCGGCGCAGTGGGTGCGCAGCGAAAACGACCGGCGCGTCATCGCCGCCATGGCCGGCATGGGCCCGCAGGCGGTGATCCGTGAAGGCCTTGAGCATGACAACGCCTGCTGTGCCGGGGCGGCGGCGGCGGCCATCGCCGCCGGAAAAGCACTGGGCTCCCGGCGGGCCGAGGAGTTGGTCTATGCCACCAGCTATGACAAGCACCCGGGTGACAGTTTTGTGGGGTATGTGGGGATGCTGTTTTGAACCGGAGGCCGGCTCGATTTAGTGAATCAAGCGCTCGTCATGAAATGGTAACCATAACCCTTAAATCTGGTCTTGCGCCTTCGCCAGGCGCGCACTGAGTTTCACGGGATAGGTCTGCGGGGCCGACAACTGTTTGTAACGGTCATCCAGGCGGGCAAGCTTTTCGGCAAGGCGTCTGCGCGCTTCCGCCAGTCCGGGCATCGATCCGGTCGGCTGTCCGTTTTTCATCACCGGTGCCAGCAGGGGGTGGGCGTCGTCCGGTGCGTCGTCGCGCATACCGATGACGTCACATTTAAATCGACCGTTGGCCGCCGTGGTCCGGAACACCTGCTTTTCTCCGGCCAAGGTGACCTTGCCCTCACTGACTTTGCGCAGGTTGCGATCTCCCAATCGCACCAATTTGTAAACCATGTCCATGAAAGGCAGGTCGGCCGAAACGCCCATGCGGGTGCCCACGCCGAAGGCGTCGATGCAGGCGCCGCCGGCGATCAGGCGCTCTATATCGTATTCATCCAGACCGCTGCTGGCATATATCTTGGTTTGTGCTAACCCGGCGTCGTCCAGGATCCGGCGCACCTGTTTGCTCAAGGAGATCATCTCCCCGCTGTCCAGTCGCACGCCCAGCAGTCGGTGGCCGTTGCGCTGCATGCTGCTGCCAACGACAGCCGCATTTTTGGCACCTTGAAGGGTGTCGTAAGTGTCGATGAGAAACACGGCGCTGTCCGGGAAGATGTCGGCGTAAGCCTGGAAGGCATCGATTTCCGATTCGAAGGCCATGATGAAGGCATGGGCCATGGTACCGGAGGTGGGAATTTTGTACCTTTTGCCGGCCAGCACGTTGCTGGTGCCGGCAAAGCCGGCGAGGTAGGCCGACCGCGCCGCCGCCATGCCTGCATGGTGACCCTGGGTGCGGCGCAGGGAGAAGTCAAACAGGGGCCGACCGGCGGCCGCATGGACGCAGCGGGCCGCCTTGGTCGCCAGAAGGCTGGCGACGCCCACGGTGTTGATCAGATAGGTCTCAATGATCTGGGCCTGGATCAGGGGTGCCGTCACTTCCAATACCGGCTCGTCAGGGAAGAAAATTTCCCCTTCGTGCATGGCCAACACAGACCCGGTAAAGCGCATAGCAGCCAGGTAGTCGAGAAACTCACCCTTGAAACGACCGGTTTTGGCCAACCAGTCGATCTCTTCGTTATCGAAGCCGAAACGGTAAAGTGCATCCACGGCCTCGTGCAATCCGGCGGCGACGAAATAGCTGCGCTTGGGATGTGAACGCGTGAAGAGGGAGAATGTGGCCTGCTGATTGATTCCCCGGCTGAAATATCCGGCCGCCATGGTGAACTCGTACAGGTCGGCGAACAACGGCCCTGGAAAATCGGGAACGCTCATCGGATGGCCGCTCCGTAAAGCCGTTGCATGCGCTCAAGCGCGAAGCGGTGGGCCTCGGCGTCGAAGTCTGCGACCCCGGCGGCCGGCACCGTGGTGCGGTAGTCCCGATTGGCCAGGCCGCCGACGGTGTCCATGACGCAAATGGAAGTGCACACGCCCACCACTTCGACGTCATCCGGGCCGCACGCGGCGAGTATTTTTTCCAGGTCAGTCCCGAAAAAGCCGCTGTAGCGCGTTTTGGCCAGCACGTGCTCTCCGGCTTGGGGCGCCAGCTCGTCAACGATGCGGCTGCCCCAGGTTCCGGCAACGCAATGGGGCGGGAATTTTTCGAATTCCCGGTCATCCTTTGCATGGGCGTCATGCAGGTACACCACGAGACTGCCCGCCCGCCGATGGTCCTCCAGGCGGCCGCGGATAAACGGGACGATGTCGCGGGCACCCTGGCCGCAATAAAGGGCGCCCTTTTCGTCGATAAAGTCGTTGAGCATGTCAACCACGATCAATGCTGTCTTGGCCATCGCTGTCTGCCTTTCCGGGGTGACGTGCATGCCCGTCGCATGCTAAAGGTATCCTAATTCGCTGACAACCACTTGTAAACCCAATGACGGTCTGGGGGTGTGCCGCAGGTGAACGCCGCGGTTGTCTTGCCCTGTTGGTCCGATAGCGTTGATCGTTTGGGTCGTTTGGGGTATGATTTGCCGCGACTGAACCTGATATCCGAAATGTGTCTACATAAAAGGGGGAGCGATGAAGTACATTGTCTATCTGTTGGGTTTTCTGTGGATCGCCGCCGGTGCCTTCGCCATTCTCTACACCGATGATTACAAGGCCTATTTAAAGGGCTTGATGGCCCGACTGGACCACCGAATCCTGGCCCTCATTCCCGCCGCCTTCGGGCTGCTGCTGCTGATCGCCGCTTCGTCGACCAATCACGGATGGTTTGTCGGGCTAATCGGCATCCTTGGGATCGTCAAGGGTATTGTGATCTATTTCAATCCCGCGGGACTGTTAGACCTGAGCAAAAACTGGCTGGACACGCTCACGCACCAGGGTTACCGTCTGATGGGTATCATCGCCCTGATCCTGGGGACCGTCGTGATTTCCTGGATCAAGTAGTACTCATCCGCTATGGTACGCTGGCTTCTCATCGCCCTGATGCTGGTTGCACTGCCGCTGGTCGGCATCGTCGTTGCCGGCCGCGATACGACGCCCTACCTGGCGTTTCCGCCCTTAACCCGCGATGTGCCGCACGCCGTTTTTTCATGGACCTGGTTTGCCTTCTTCGCGATTGTCGATGGGCTGGCCATGGCCGCCTTGCTGTGGGCCGTCCGCCAGGGACTGCACAACCGCGCCGCCACATTCGCCAGGCCTGTCACCGGCAATCGATTTCCCTGGTGGGGCTGGCTTGCGCTGCTGGTGTGCCTGTTCTTCTGGGTCATGGCATGGACCCGGTTCACCTGGTTCCGAGCTTTTCAGCAGCACACCTTTTTGCCCATTTGGGCCGGCCTCATTTTTACGGTTAACGCCTTGGCCGTCAAGCGCAGCGGCAGCTGCCTGATGCTGCGAAATCCGGCGGCGTTTCTGCTGCTTTTCCCGGCCAGCGCCGGGTTCTGGTGGTTTTTTGAATACTTCAACCGGTTTGTACAGAACTGGTACTATACCGGCATCGAAGGGCTGGGGCCGGGACAATACAGCTATTTGTCCAGCATCGCGTTCGCGACGGTGCTGCCCGGCGTGCTGAGCATGATCGACCTGCTGCTCACCTTTCCGGCCCTGAACGATGGACTGGCGCACAGCCGGCGACTCGATCTACCCGCTTCGCGATGGGTTCCCCGGGGTGTGCTCGCCTTGGCGGCTGCGGGCCTGATGCTGATCGGCATTTTCCCGGATCAGCTGTTTGCCCTGTTGTGGATTTCACCCCTGCTGATCATTCTCTGTGTCCAGGCCTTGGCCGGACGGCCGACCCTGCTCTTCCCGTTGCGGCGTGGTGACTGGCGGCCGGTGGTGACCTCGGCCATCGCGGCACTCATCTGTGGATTCTTCTGGGAGATGTGGAACTTTTTCAGTCTGGCCCGTTGGTCCTACACGGTTCCCTATGTGCAGCGTTTTCATCTGTTTGAAATGCCGATTCTGGGCTACGGGGGCTATCTGCCCTTCGGGCTGATCTGCTTGGCGGTGGGAAACCTGGTGGTCGGTGACCTCTTTGCGGCCCGGTCGCCGGGCTGACCACCGCCACCTGGCTTTCTGGACGGGCTAGGGTCAGGACCGTTTTTCAACGCCGGCGTCCAGAACCATTTTTTCCAGGGCTTCGTAAGGCTGGGCTCCCACCAAGCGCCGATCGCCCAGTACGAAGGTCGGCACGGCCGTGATTCCCATCTGACGCGACCGCTCCCAATCCCGGTCAACCGCCTGCCGGTAGGTGCGCTGGTCCAGAACTGTCTGGGCCGCCGCCGGGTCCAGGCCGAGGGTGGCACTTATGCGCAACAGGACCGCTTTTTGGGCGATGTTTTCACCGTGCTGAAAATAAGCGCGGAAGGCGGCCTGGTGAAAGGCATCGCCCTTGCCCTGCGCCTCGGCCCATTTGCCCAGCTCCTGTGCCAGGCGGCTGTTGAACGTCATGGTGCGGTCGCCAAAGGGCAGGTCCAGTTCCCGGGCTACCTGGCGCAGGCGGGCCAGCATGCCGGGGATGTTTACCGGTTGACCGGCAAACAGGGCTTCCAGGGTCTGGCCCGATTCCGGTGTTTCCGGATGCAATGGGAAGGCGATCCATCTGACATGGATATGAAATGTCGATTCAAGCTGTTCAATACGCCCGGTACTGAAGTAGCACCACGGTCAAATGTAGTCGGAAAAGACGTCCAGGGTGGGTGCTTGGGGTTCGATCATCATATAGTCCTTTGGCTGGCTGACGGTCGTCACGCCGGGCAGGGCTTTGGTTGTTGCCGTGCTGCGTGATGTGGCTTCGTCCTTTACCGCACCCACATTACCGATGGGGTCCCCGCTGTCGGCCGTCACTGGTCGGCTCAGCGGTTGATCAGCATCGACTTGAAGATGCTGGTGACGATTCTCGGGTTCTCCTTGAGGCGGCGGGTGCTGTACCCGAACCAGTGCCGGCCATAGGGAACATACGCCCGCATGGTGTGTCCGGCCGCGACGATGCGGCACCTCAGTTCCGGTGTGACCCCGTAGAGCATCTGAAACTCGTACCTGTTTTGAGGCACCTCGTAGCGGTCAATGAGCGCCAGGGAACCGTCGACCAAGACCCGGTCATGGGTGGCGATACCCGGGTAGATGCCGTTTTGCAGCATGAATTCGAGGTTCCCCAGAAAGTGGGCGTTGATTTCGTCGTAGCGTTGGAAGGCGATCCTAGCCGGTTCGATGTAGATGCCCTTGCAAAGCCGCAAGTTCAACGGCACCGACGGTGTGTGAAGGTCCATGAGGGCCTTGATGTCATCCAGGGTGCGGCGCAGGTAGGCCTGCACTACCAGGCCGACATTCTGGGGGAATTCGGCCTTCAAGCGGCGAAACAGGTCGATCTCCAGATCCACACAACCGGAATCCTCCATGTCGATGCGGATGAAGTTGCCGTGATCGGCGGCCCTGGCGACAATTTCGCGGACGTGCTGGTAGCATGCCTCGGCATCGATGAGCAGGCCGAACATGGTGGGCTTGATCGAGTAGTTGCCGTTGATGCCGGTGCGCTGGGCAATCTCGATCAGCTTCAGGTATTCGTCGCGGTTGTTTTGCGCCTCATCCAGATTCTGAATAAACTCACCCAGGATATCGATGGTTGTCTTGATGCCCTCGCTGTTGAGGGCCTGGCATGCCCGCATGGCATCGTCGACCGTTTCACCGGCAATGTAGGCTCGCGAAAACAACCAGACCAGCCGTTTGGGAAACAGGGGCAGGGTGTTGGCAATCAGTCGATTTAACATACAGCGCCCATTTCTGCGAAGGTGTCCGGTGGTTCGGCATAACGTTCTTGAATACAGTGGATAGCGGCGATCCGTTCGATGAAGATGTCGACCAGTTCAGGGTCGAAATGGGTACCCGCTCCGGCCCTGATCTGGTCGATGCTGCGTGATTCACTCCACGGTGCCTTGTAGCTGCGTTTCGACGACAAGGCATCATACACGTCGGCAATGGCGACGATTCGGCCTAAAAGGGGGATCTCCAGGCCCTTCTTGCCGGGCAGCGGTCCGGATGAGCCCTTGGCGGCGTCGCCTGTCGGCTGACCCGTGATCGCATCGACATGGCCGGGGTAGCCGCTTCCGTCCCACTTTTCATGATGATTCAAGGCGATGACGGCGGCCGCTTCGTCGTAATCCGACTGGGGGTTGGCGAACAGGCGCGCCCCGTAAATCGTGTGACGCTTCATGGCTTCGAATTCGTCGGCGCTCAGCGGCGCCGGCTTTTTCAGTATCAGGTCGCTGATCGAGACCTTGCCCACATCGTGGAGCATGGCGCCGATGCGCAGGACATCCCGGGTCTTGTCAATCTGCTTTTGATCGATCTGGTGACGCCTGGCCCAGTGTTGGTAGATCTCCAATGAAAAGCCGGCGACCCGGGTGACATGGGCGCCGGTCTCTTTGGGATCGCGCATTTCCGCCATGCGAATCATCCTCAGGATCATGGAGCGCGTCATTTTGGCCCGTTCCATCGCCACGGCGGCGATACTGGCAAAATGGAGCATCACCTTTTCGTCGTCGCGATCAAAGGGCCTGATGCGCTTTTGCCGATCCTGGGCGTTGATGACCTGGAGGACCCCCAGTACATCCTTCTTGGCGCTCAACAGGGGGATGGTGAGCATGCTGCGGGTCAGATATCCTGAGGCATCGTCGAATTTGCGGCTGAAGCGGTAACTTTTGCCGGCGGGCAGCTCGTAGGCATCGGGTATGCTCAGCATTTTCCCAGTTGCCGCAGCATACCCGGCGATACTGGATTGATCGATGGGCACGGAGAAGTTGGTGTAGATGAGCTTCTCATCGGCCGGCCGGCGCCGTTGCAGGGTGTCGTTTTGTGAGTAGGCAAACGTGAGATGCCGGCCCTCGCGGATATAGATCGAGCCGGCATCGGCGTTAACGAACTGGCGGGCCCGCGTCAGCACGTACTCCAGCAGGATGTCGATGTCGTGGATTCGATTCAGCTCGATTCCCAACGCCATCAGGCTGTCCAATTTCTGATTTTCGTTGAGCATGGCCCCAGAGCCCCTGCAATCGTGATTTCGACCAACCCCACGCCTTTCTGGACGGACACTATCTAAGCAGCCGTTGCGACGTGCGTCAACCCAAAAGGTGCCCTGGTTGCTGGTTGAAAACCGCAGACAAAGGTCATTCTTTGTCGGTATTGGTCAGTCTGTTTGGCCAGCCGGCCTCGACAGGGGCAAGGCGTTGACAATCAACCATTTGAACCTTAATAATTCCGAGTAAACCAACCCCGCTTCACCAACATCACCGGCGCAACGCAGAGGATGCTATGACGCAACTGTTGTCCACCAAAGAGGTGGCAAAATTCCTTGGGATCAATGAGAAGATGGTCTACACATTGATTTCGGACAAGGGCCTGCCGGCATCCAAGGTCACCGGAAAGTGGATTTTCCCCCGCCATCTGGTAGAGCAATGGGTCGAAGCCAACACCGTCAACTATCCGCAGAACGACAACGGGTTGCCCCCTTATGACGGATTGCTGGTGATCGCCGGCAGCAATGACATCCTTTTGGAAAAAACGATGGCGTTGTTCAACGACCGTCACCCCGGCCATTTGAGCGTGTTCGGCAACATCGGTTCCGTGGGGGGGATCAACGCCCTGCGCCGGAACCTGTGTCACATGGCCACCAGCCACCTGCTGCAGGAGAACGGCAGTGAGTACAACTTCGATTTCCTGCAGCGGCGTTTCGACCGGATGCCGGTGGTGGTCAACTTTTGTCGGCGGGATCAAGGTATCCTGCTTCGGAAAGGCAACCCGCACGGCATCAACCACGTCAAGGATCTCGGAAAGCCCGGCATCCGTATTGTCAACCGGTCCCTGGCCACCGGCACCCGCCTGCTGTTCGACCGTGAACTCAAGCAGGCCGGCATCCAGGGCGATCGACTCTCGGGATACCGGCACGAGGTGAGTCGGCACATGGACGTCGGACTGGAGATTATGCGCGGCCATGCCGACGCCGGACCGGGCATCCGGCCGGTGGCATCCCTGCTGAATCTCGATTTTCTGCCCCTGCGGCAGGAGCGCTATGACCTGCTGGTGACGCGCGAACGGTTTTTCGACCAGGGAATCCAGTATTTTCTCAGTATGCTGCACGATGCGGCCTTTGTTGCGGTAGCGGGACAACTGGCGGGATATGACGTATCCCGAAGCGGCAAGATGATATTTCCCCACGAACTTGAAGAGGAGACACGCCATGAGGACTAAAAGAGTTGTAATCGCGGCATTGATCCTGATGATGGCCTTTCCGGTGATGGCGGCCGACAAGGTGTTGATGATGGCCACCACCACCAGTACCGACAACACCGGGCTGCTGGATTACCTGGCACCGGCTTTTACCAAAGCGACCGGCATCGAGCTGAAGTGGACGGCGGTGGGCACCGGCAAAGCACTCAAGCTGGGCGAAAACTGTGATGTGGACGTATTGCTGGTGCACGCTCCGGAAGCGGAAAAAGCCTATGTGGCGGCCGGCTTTGGTATTGACCGGCGGGAGGTCATGTACAACGACTTCGTGATCATCGGCCCCGAGAGCGATCCGGCCGGCATCAAGGGCAAGTCGGTTGTCGATGCATTGGCGGCCATCCGGGCCCACGAGGCCGTTTTCGCCAGCCGCGGAGACAACTCGGGCACTCACAAAAAGGAGCTTTTCCTGTGGAGCGCCACCGAAGCCGAGGTCCCGGAAAAAGAGGCCTGGTACGTGCAGACCGGCCAGGGCATGCTGGCGACCATCAATGTTGCCGCCGAACGCAACGGCTACACCATGACCGACCGCGGAACCTACATCAAATACGCCGATACCATGCAGGGTAATCCACCCCTGAAAGTGTTGGTGGAAGGTGACGACATCCTGCTGAATCAATACAGCGTGATGACCGTCAACCCAAAGCGATGCAAGGATGCCAGGGTCGATCTGGCGACTGCATTTTCAGACTGGTTGGTCGGCGACGAGGGGCAGCCCCTGATTGGCGATTTCAAACTGCTTGGTAAACCGCTTTTCGTTCCCAACGCCAAATGACAGCAAGGTCCTTAGAAACGGGAATCTAAACGGTTGACAGGGGGGCGTTCCCTTCATATCCAAGACCGCGCCCAATCGGCCGTTGACGGAGAAATGCCAATCCGGGTGAGTGCCTATGGATTTTATCGTTGCCGGCTTCATCGAGGCAATTCGCCTGCTGTTCGGCGGTGATGCCCAGACCTGGTCCGCTGTTTCGGCAACACTAAAGGCCTCCACTGGCTCCATGGTGGCCAGCCTGCTGCTGGGAATCCCCCTGGGGTTCGTTCTCGGCTACTTCGACTTTCCGGCCAAGCGCCAGGCCCGCTTGCTGGTGGACACGGCCATGGCGTTGCCCACGGTGTTTATCGGCCTGGTGATCTATGCCTTCATCTCCACCCGGGGGCCGTTGGGGGAGTTGGGCCTGCTGTTCACCTTGCGCGGTATCGCCCTGGGCCAAACCCTGCTGGCCCTGCCCGTGGTGATTGCCCTGAGCGCCACCGCCGTGGAAAGCATGGATCGGCACCTGCGAACCCTGCTGATCTCCCTGGGCGTCAGTCGGCGTCAGCTGCTGATCAGCAGTTTGTGGGAGGTGCGCTACGGTGTGCTTGCCGCCGGGCTGGCCGCATACGGACGGGTCATGACCGAGGTGGGCATTTCCATGATGGTGGGCGGCAACATCAAGTGGCACACCCGTACCATCACCACGGCCATCGCCCTGGAGACGGGCAAAGGGATGTTCGCCACCGGCATTGCCCTGGGACTGGTCTTGATCGCCATCGCCTTCAGCGTCAATGCCTGCCTCTCCTTTTTACGAAAAAAATAGACGCCATGGTGCCGGGAAGCCGGCCGAAGGGGTCGTGGCGGTACGACGTTCTCACAATCTACCAGGCTGATAGGAGCTGCTGCCCGTGCCCGAGCCGATCTACCGGATTGACCATGTCGTGCACCGCTACCATGGCGAGCCGGTGCTGGCGATCGATCGTCTGAACATCGAACCGGAGTCGATCGTGGGCCTGGTGGGGCCCAACGGCAGCGGCAAGAGCACCCTGCTCAAGCTCATGGCTTTTATCATGCGGCCCACCGAAGGTCAGATTTGGTTCAACGGGATACCGGCGGCCCCATTTGACGCGGCCGTGCGGTTCAACGTGACGCTGCTGACCCAGGACCCCTATCTGATGAAACGGTCGGTTTTCAAAAACATCGTCTACGGCCTGAAGATCCGTGGGGACAGCGGCAACTGGGCCCGGTCGGTAAACGAGGCCCTGACGATGGTCGGCTTGGATCCGGTTGCCTTTGCGAAGCGCTATTGGGACGAGCTGTCCGGCGGCGAGGCCCAACGGGTGGCCCTGGCGGCACGGCTGGTGCTCAAGCCGCGGGTGCTGCTCCTGGACGAGCCGACCGCCAGCGTCGATGCCGCTTCCAGCGAACTGATTCGAACTGCCTCTTTGCGGGCCCGCGACGAGTGGGGGACCACCCTGGTCGTGTCCAGTCATGACAGCGAGTGGCTCTACGATGTGAGCGACGAGGTGTTTCACCTGTTCAAGGGCCGGCCGGTCGGCAACGGTCGCTTCAACATGATTTTCGGTCCTTGGGCTGACGACGGCAACGGTCTTTGGTCTAAACACCTCGGCGAAGGCCGCCGCCTTTCGGTGCCGCCGCCCCCCGATGCCGACGCGACCGCTTTTATCGACCCGGGTGCCATCCGGGTACTCGGCAAGGATGAGTCAGTGGAAACCGGCAACACCGCGACGGTAAGCGGTACACTGACCCGCCTGTCCCTGGACCGACAGGGCGGCGACCTGTTCGCCGATGTGCGTGCGGGCGCCATCACCTTGACCGTGCGGGTCATCGAATCCCATCTGGCCGCCGTCACGTTGCACCGGGGATGGCCCGTCACCATTGCCTACCGGTTGGACCGCATCCGCTGGCACTAGCCGGGTTGCCTCTCTTTTCGGTTGACTTATGGTATACCAGCACGCATAACCATCTCCCCTTTTGCATCCCCAAACGGTCATTTGCCCTGATATCGGTGTGACGTTGATCGATCGCGACAACTTATTCACCTGGCCCCCGGCTGTTTTTTTCTGGGCGCTGATCTGCGCCTTGCTGTGGGGCAGCGCTTTTCCCATGGTCAAAACCGGTTTTGCGATGCTGGACATCCAGCACAGCACCGGCGGCAAGCTTTACTTTGCCGCCTATCGCTTTTTCCTGGCCGGCGTGATGATTTTTTCTGGGGTATGGGTTTGCGGAAAACCGGTCTTGCTGCACCGACGGTCGGATTACGGGGCCATGGTTCTGACCGGCCTGCTCCAGACCACCTTGCAGTACACATTCTTTTACATCGGGTTGTCCAACACCACGGGTGTCAAGGCTTCCATCATCATCGGTTCGGGTTCCTTTTTTTTGGTGCTCTTCTCCCATTTGTGGTTCAAGGACGATCCGATTACCTTGCGCAAAAGTGCCGGGTTGCTTTTCGGTTTTGTCGGCATCGTGCTGGTCAACCTGCAGGGGGAGTGCCTGGATTTCCATGTGACCCTGACCGGCGAGGGCTTTATCCTGCTCACCGCGCTTTCCTCGACCCTGGCGTTGGTTGTGGTCAAGAAAACCAGCGTGCGCGTCTATCCACCGCTCATGTCGGCTTACCAGCTGGTTGTCGGTGCCATTGCGCTGTTTTTGCTGGCCCTGTTTTTCGATTCACCGGCGGTCCTGAATTTTACGGCCCCGTCGCTGCTGTTGCTGCTGTACCTCAGTTTTCTCTCCGCCGCGGCCTTTTCCCTGTGGTACCTGCTGATTCAGTACAACCGGCTGTCCAGTATGGCCATCTACCGGTTTCTCATTCCGGTATGTGCGGTTCTGCTGTCCGTCGTCCTGCTCGACAGTGAACACCTGCGTTGGCCGGCCCTGGTGGCCTTGATACTGGTGTGTCTCGGCATGGTGCTCACCTCCCGGGAGTGACTGAAAAAGGTCCTTTCTGCCGGACCAGATGTATGCGATAATAGTATGCGGTTGCAGTGGATTCAATGCGCACCCGTCGCTTCTATATCAGGAGGCAACATGTTCCGGATTTATCAAAAGAACATACATGTGTCGGACCTGCTTTGCATGGTGATTATTATCGCTACGCTGCCGGCAAGCGTGGCGTGTGCGGAAACCTACGACTGGGAAGATATCCGCACGCCCTTCAAACAGACATTCCGATTTTCTACCGCCAATACCGCCACGGTTCGGGTAACGATTCCCGAGACGGTGCTGACCGTATCGGACCGCGTTCGGATATTCTGCAACATTCAAGCAACCAGCCCCAGGGTGCGGCCTTACCTGCTGGTAAACAACCATCGGGAGGCATTCTACTTCCTGGGGCGGGTCAGCGGCACCATTAACATCCGCGCCGACCATTTGGTGGCCGGCGTGAACGAGCTGCGCTTTGCCGATCAGACCGCCACCGGGGATCTGATATTCATCTTCGAATTGCGCTATGTGAGACCCTGAGCGGCCAAGGCGCGTCGGCGAGGCAGCTGGGCTACATCAGCACTCTGCCCGCGGCAACCATTCCCATACCCACCATCATGGCCACCAGCACGTTCCTGGTTTTCCAGGCACACAGCGCCGTTGCCAGGGCGGCCATGCCGCCCAGCATACCGGCCGAAACGATTCCCGGGGCCACGAGGGCGAGTAAAATGGTGCCGGGCAGGGTTTCCATGAATCGCCTGAAGCCCCGGTTGCGAGGCAGGCGTTCGGCCAGCAGCAGGCCGCCCAGGCGGAGGCTGTAAGTGGCGATGGCAGCCCCGGCGATGGCCATCACAATGGTCGGGTCAGTCGGCCAAAGTGCATTCATTCGAGTTTCTCCAGGATGGTATCATGGCCTGACGGCTTTGCCGCTGGCCTATTCTTGCCCTTTCGCGAGCGCCACGCTTCCTGCAGCGCGGGAACCAGCGCCCCGCCGACGCCGCCGATGACGATATACCACTTGCCGGGCAGCCACCGTTCGGCGACGACTGCCAGCACGGCTGCTGCCAACCAGGGGGCGATGTCGCGTTTGCCGCGCCACATGCTGACGGTCAGTGCGGTAAAGACCGCCACGAAGGCGAAATCCAACGCAAATCGCTCCGGATGGGTGACCACCGCTCCCAGGTGGTGGCCCAGCAGGGTGCCCATGGACCAGATGCTGCACAAACAGATGCCGCCACCCAGCAGATAGCCTGTGGTGGCGCCGCTGCGCCGGTAAGCCGCCATGGTGACGGCCCAGTTTTCGTCGGCGACCAGATGCATGACCCCGGCCTTGTGAGCCAGCGATTTGCCTTCAAACAGCGGTTGCAGGGATGCGCCGATGAGCATGTAGCGCATGTTGATGATCAATACGGCAAGGGTCATCTCCACCACGGGCAGGGGCGGCGCCCACATCTCCACCATGACGAACTGGGCCGATCCGGCGAACACGGAGAGGTTCATGGCCAGCAACTGCCACCAGGTGAGCCCTTTCTGGGCCGCCAGCATCCCCAGGACACTGCCGTAGGCGGCCACGCTGGCGCCGATTGGCAGGTTGGCCAGCGCTCCCTTGCGGATCTCTTCGAGCATCGACAGGTTCTCCGTCACGATGGATGGGTTTGTGTTGGCTTCGGGGGATCCGTGCCTGCGGTCCGCGTCCCAGTAAAGTCGTCATAACCCAAGACCCTTTTCCATACACCATCGGAGAAGCCGGGAGCAACCCGGCTTTCGTTGATTCGATCTTTCTGTTTTTGATGGGGTACGACAGAACTGGCATCGGATTCGGCCAGATTGAAAAGCGTGGGGTCGGAATCGTCTTTCTGGCCAGGAGGGGATGCACTCGGTGGGGTGTGATCCCGTGTCTACATGCCAAGCAGCAAGGTGATCAGTGCGGCACCCAAAACGCAGCCGGCCATGGCGATGCAGTCCACGACCGCTTTTTTCAGGTGCTCAAGACGGTTGTTTGTGAAAAACCGGAGCCAATCGGCCGGATGATGGGTTGAATCCTCGGCGAAAATCCCCCCGGGCCCCAGTTGCGCGTCGATGGTGCGCTGCACGGCATGGGCTTCGTTAAGGTTGCCTGCCCGGCGCCACGCGGCAGCGCCGCGGGCATGAGCCCAACCATTCGTGGTAAGCCAGTATATGCCGGCATAATGGCTGTCGCCGACCTCCCCAATCAGGCGGTCGCGGTCCTCGGCCATATGGTGGGGGTGGGGTTTATCCATGATCGGGTCAAAGATGTGTTGGGAGTAATGCATTGATCTACCTCAATTCTCTACAGGTCCAGATCACCTTGCCAATAATGCGCACGCGGTCCATCTCCTCGACCGACAGGAAAATGGGCGCATATTCCGTGTTGTCACTGAGCAGAACGAGTTTGCGCGGGTGTCTTTCGATGCGTTTGACCATGATGGTGTCCTCGATACCAATCGCATAAACACGGCCGGCAAAAATATCGGTTTGGGACTGGTCGATCAAAACCGTGTCGCCATCTTTGATCTCGGGAGACATGCTGTTGCCGAATACCTCCATCAACACCATGCGTTCCTTGACCCCGTGGTTTCGCAGCCAGGCTGTTTCAAATGAAAAATGCCCTTCGACCTGATCGTCGACTTCGAAGGAGCCCGACCCGGCGCACAAGCGTGCTTCGACTTTCGGGACCGGAAAAAAACCGCTGCCGTGTTTCAACTGCTGTGGGCCGACCCCGCCCTCCAGCCAATCGGGATTCAATCCATGGCTGCGGAACAGTTCTATCAGCCAATTGGCCGGCACAGAGTTTTTTTTGCGTGCCTGTGTGATCGATGAACGATTGACATTTAAGGTAGCGGCCAGTTCGGAAAGGCTCGTAATGCCCAACGCACAGCAGGCGCGGTCGAAGAATGTGTTGAAATCTCTGCTCATGGTTGTTGTCCAATATTTCCTTTTTAATTCTGAATTGGTTTATTTGTACAACAAATCGTTTGTAAAATGCAACACAAAGTTTAACCATTTCCTGTTGGCACTCCATCGCTTTCAAGTGAGCGGCCTAAAATGGTGAACCTTGAGGTCGCATTGCCTTGTAAGAAAAATCCCTACACGAGAATCAGAAATCCCCCAATTGAACCTTTGCAACGGTCCTGATAGCATGCCAATCATCTGCAATAAGGCGTTTCATGGTTCCGGGGACACTGGCCAACCTTTCCACTCCGGACGAACATCAACCAACAACCTGCAGGAGGAACGAATGAGGAACAGACTACTCACAACAGCGATCGGTGTTTGCGCAGTGCTGGCGATGGCCTTTACGGCACAAGCCAAAGACATGTACAAGTTCGGCGGCGGTCCTGCCGGCGGTACCTTCCAGTTCATGGCCGGTGGTATCTCCACCTTTCCACCCGTCAAGGATATCGAGGAATTCCGACTGCTGGCCGGGGCCTCCGGCGGCTCAACCGAGAACGTGCGCAAGGTCAATTCCGGCGCCTATGCCTTTGGCGTGGCCTATTCGGGCGATGTTTTCCTGGCCCGCAACGGAAGAATGACCAACGACCCCAAAAAGTATGAAAATGTCATGGCCGTCTCTTACTTCTACGGTGCACCGGCCCACCTGGTGGTCAAACAAGGCGGCGGTATCAAAAGCCTGAAGGATCTGGAAGGGAAAAAGGTCGGTGTGGGTAACGCCGGTTCGGGCGCCTTCGCCAACTGTGAACTGCTCTTTACCCACATGGGCATCTGGGACAAGATCGAGCGCAACGCCATGGGCTACAACGACGCGGCGGCGGCATTCGGCAACAACCAGTTGGACGCGTTCTGGCTGTTTGTGGGCTACCCCTCGGGCGCGGTCATCATGGCGGCTCAGCAAAACGACATCAAGCTGCTGGACCTTTACACTGAGCCCGAAGCGGCCGGCTTCTTCAAGGAATATCCCTACCTGTCCAAGGTGGAGATTCCGGCTGGCGTCTACAAAGGTGTCGACGAACCGGTCCCCTCTTATCAGGACTCCGCGCTGTGGGTGGCCAACAAGGACGTTCCTGCGGACGTGGTCTACAAGCTGCTTTCTCTGATTTACTCGCCCGAAGGACTGGCGCACATGGTCAACGTCAAGAAGACCGCCAAGTCCATGAGCATTGAAGATGGCATCAAGGGGGTGGTCACGCCCCTGCATCCAGGTGCTGAGAAGTTCTGGAAGGAAAAAGGCATACTGAAATAGTCTCTTATCGCACGGGGCCGCCGGTCAAGGCCGCGGCCCCTTTCTCATGTTGCACTAATCCTACACCAGTCAGGCAGAGGTTGCCGTGTACGATCAACTCAAGCGATTCGAACAGATCATTTTTGACACCCTTTCCGTTTTACTGGTTCTATTTTACTCTTATGCCGCCGTCGTCCAACCGGCCGCCACCCAGTACCACCGGGGCATTTACGTCATCATCACCTACGTGCTGGTGTTTTTGCTCTACAAATCCAAATCCCCGGTCATGCGGGTGGTCGACTATGTCTTGATCCTGCTGTCGATTCTGTGCATCGGATACTGGATCGTCAATTTCGAAGCCATCAACTACCGCACGGGTGCCGAAACGCCCTTGGACCAGGCCGTGGCGGTGGTGGGGGTTCTGATCGGTATCGAACTGGCCCGGCGGGTGGTGGGCAATGCCTTCGTGATCATCGGCACTGTCATGATCCTGTACGGCGTCTATGGGCCTTATGCCCCCGAACTGTTCGCCCATCCCGGCGACACCTTCCCCAACATGTGCACCACCATCTATTACATGAGCGACGGGGTCTTCGGCATCATGGCCAACGTACTGGCCACCTATGTGATCCTGTTCGTGCTCTTCGGCGCCTTTCTGGAAAAAAGCGGTGCCCAGAAATTCTTCATCGATTTCCCGCTCGCCGCGGTCGGCCACAAGATCGGCGGGCCGGCCAAGGTGTCGGTCATCGCCAGTGGTCTGTTCGGCTCCATCTCCGGCAGCGCCATCGCCAACACGGTCTCCACGGGAACCTTTACGATTCCGATGATGAAAAAGGCCGGGTTCCGGCCTCACATCGCCGGCGGCATCGAGCCGGCGGCTTCCATTGGGGGCATGTTCATGCCGCCCATCATGGGTGCCGGCGGGTTTATCATGGCCGAGCTGACCGGTGTACCTTACTCCACCATCATGCTGGTGGGTTTGTTTCCGGCCTTCATGTACTTTTTCAGCGTCTTTGTCATGGTGCACTACGAAGCCAAGATGTACAACATCGTGGGTGAACGCTCTGAAAACAGCGCCATGGAGATCCTGAAGAAGGAGTGGTTTTACACTTTGCCGCTGATCGTGATCACCATCTTCATGCTGGCCGGCTACTCGCCCGGCTACGCGGCCATCCTGGGACTGGCCACCTGTATTGTCGTCAGCTACAAATACCCTGAAAACCGTATCGACTACACCCTGGCCGTGATCATGGCGCTGGTTCTGGCCACCCAGATGATCGCCCTGCTGCTCAGCAAGACCGTCGGGCCTGAAGCGGGACGCGGATTCTTGAAGATTTTTTCCGAGCGGACGATGGTATTCGCCGGACTGGCCATGTGCGTGATCTGGTACATTATCAAGAAAGATCAACGACCATCCATCCACTTTGGTTTGAAGCGGTTTTTGGATGCGTCGCGGTCGGGCACCGAAAACAGCCTGAAGATCGGCGCCACGCTCGGTGTCATCGGCATTATCATCGGGGTGCTGACCTTTACCGGCCTGGTGCTGACCTTCGCCGACATCGTCATCGAACTGGCCAGCGGTTCACTGGTGTTGACGATCCTGCTTATCGCCCTGGCATCGTTGGTTCTCGGCATGGGGGTGCCGGTGACGGCAGCTTATCTCATTACGGCCGTGGTGGCGGTACCGGCCCTGACCCATCTGGGGGTCAATGAAATTGCCGCCCACATGATCGTCTACTGGCTCTCCCAGGATTCCAACATCACGCCGCCGGTATGCATCGCTGCCTTTGCCGGGGCGACGATTGCCAAGGCCAACATGTGGCGAACGGCTTTCGCCGCGTTCAAATTCGCTAAATTTCTCTATCTGGGGCCCTTTCTGTTCGGTTACGTACCGGCGTTTTCCCTCAACGGGAGCGCCACGGACATCATCAAGGCTTTTGCTCTGATCCTCGTCGGCACCTATGCCTACTCGTATTTGCTCAGCGGTATCTGGATTAAACGCATTGTTGGATGGTTCAGAAAAGCGCCGTCCGCCTGATCGCCTGCCGCAAGCCGTTTCATCATTGCCAAAAGCCCCGCTCCAGCAGAGCGGGGCTTTTTTGTGGCGATGTGGTGATCGACGGCTGCCTCATGGCAAGGTGATGCGCCGGCCGGCAACGATCAGTTGGTTTTGGGGCAGGATCGGATCTTGAATCAAGGAAATGGCTGCCAGGCCGAAGGTTGCGGTCAACGCCGCTATGTTGCTTTTGTTCAAGCCTTGAACGCGGGAAAGCGTGGCTGGATGCGTGACGATGGTCAGCGGATCGGGCCGGTGGTCCATTTGGGCCAAGGCCGCCGAAACGGCATCACGGACGATCTCGGCGTGGACCAGATGACCGAAGGCTGGATGGAAAGGCCCGGCGATGACACCGCCCGCCGTATTCAATCCATCCGAGGCCTGCAGCCCCATGCGGATGACCGGAATATTGCGGGTTTTAAAATAGAGCAACAGGCGTTTGACCAGGGTGACGCAAGATGTCAGTGACATGGGGCGGTACCGTCCCTCGCGGTAAGGTTTTTCCAGCCGGCTGCCCCGCAGGACCAGCGTGGGGTAGATTCTGACGAAATCGGGGGCCAAGGCGGCGATCCGGCGGGCTGTCAGAACGGCCCCATCCGCGTCATCGGCGGGCAGCCCGACCATCATTTGCAGGCCGAACTGGTAGCCGCGTTGTTTCAGCCGCCTGACGGCGGTTTCGGTATCTATTGCCCGATGTCCGCGTCCGGCCGCAGTCAGGACGTTGTCGTTCATGGACTGAACGCCCAGTTCCACCGTAGACACCGGAAACCCGGACAGCAGGTTCAGGCGCTGCCGATCGACCGTGTCCGGCCTGGTCGAAAAACGGATGCCGTCCACCAGCCTGCGTTCGACGAAAGGCGTGACCGCTGTCAGGAGGGCAAGCATGACCGATTGATCGAGGCCCAGGAAATTCCCGCCGAAAAATGAGACCTGGGTCGTTGTGCGTTCTTTTTTGCCGTACGATAAAAACTGGCGGATATCACGCGCTATCTGCGCTGATGAGGGGATTTGGTCAGCCGCTGCGGTGATGGCGTGCTGGTTGCAAAATATGCAGCGGTGTGGACAGCCCAGGTGGGGGATAAACAGTGGAATGATCAAGGGCCGAACCATGGTCAGGTCGATCGACTCAGCCGTTCAAGGCCTGCGCGGGCAGCCTCCTGTTCGGCCATTTTTTTGCTTTTGCCGTCGCCTTCGGTGATGATTCCGGCTACGGACATTCTGACCCGGAAGGTCTTGTCGTGGTCCGGCCCGCTAGTGTCGACCACCTGGTAGTGAGGTACCTGGCGATAGGCCATTTGAACTTTTTCCTGAAGCTTGCTCTTGTAGTCAATGGCATCGCTGGCCCGGTCCAGCGTGTGCAGGCTTTCGGCGAACTGGTTGGTCACGAAATGAAACGCGGCATCGAAGCCGCCATCGAGGTAGATGGCGGCGATGATCGCTTCCAGGGCGTCGGCCAGGATGGAATTTTTCTCTCTCCCGTGGGTCAAGGCTTCCCCTTTTCCCAACAGCAGGTGCGGGCCGATTCCGATGTGCCGGGCAATGTCAGCCAGTTGGGCCTCATTGACCAGTTGGGCCCGATTCCGGGACAGCTCGCCCTCGGTGAGGTTCGGGTCGTGTTCCATCAGCAGATGGCTGATCACCAGGCTCAGCACGGCATCGCCTAAAAATTCGAGTCGTTCGTTGCTGGCCAGGTGGACGTTGACCTGTTCATTGGTGTAGGAACTGTGGCGCAGGGCGCGGGTCAGCCGGTTCGGCTGCTTGAAGTCGTATCCCAGCGCCGTCTCCAAGCACGCCGTGGCGGTCTTATCGGGGGTGGGGACACCCATTGTCAGTGCTCCAGGTGAGCCACCAGAGAGGCATAATGGTCGTAAGGAACATGGAAATCGCCGCCGCCGACGCCCAGGTCAATTCCTGGCGTTACCGCGCCGTGAAAGTCAGTACCGCCGGTAATGAGCAGATCGTGTTTGCGGGCCAGGTGGCAGAAGGCCCTGGTGGCCGCCCGGGGATGGCTGGGGTAGATGGCCTCGATGCCCTGCAACCCCATTTTTTTCAGGGTCAGCAGGAAGCTTTCGAACATGTCCGGATCGCTCAAGCCGTTCAGGTGGGGGTGGGCCAGTACGGCCACACCGCCGGCGGCATGGATGGCCGCAATGGCTTCAGGCATGGGCACGCGCGCTTTTTCCACATAAGCGGCTCCCGTTTTGCCCAAAAAACGATCGAAGGCATCGTCGATGGAAGCGGCCATGCCCTTGTCGATCATCAGTCGGGCGATGTGGGGGCGGCCCGGGGTGGCCTTTGCGACCACGCGGGCCAGTTCATCCATGTCCAGATGCATCCCCAGCGCGGCCAGTCGCGCCACAATCTGAGGATTGCGATTTTGCCTGGCGTCGTTCAGCTTGGTCACCAGTGCCGTGAGGGTGGGGTCGAACAGATTGATCCCGTACCCAAGTAAGTGAACGCTGCCGTGAATAGGGTAGCCATCGGGCGCTGCCGCACTTATTTCGACACCGGTGATGAATTGAAGTGCTGCTGGAATGCCGCCGGCAATGGCGTCAGCTGAGCCGGAAAGGGTGTCGTGGTCGGTGATCGCGATGGCTTTCAGTCCGCGTTGGACCGCCATCGTCAATATTTCGGCCGGTGTGAAAGTGCCGTCAGAGGCGCTTGAATGGACATGCAGATCGATACCGGCGTGCGGATCAAATGCCAAGGGCTTTTTCAAAAGCCTCCTCTTTGGTTTTGCAATCTATGCACTGGGTGGTGACCGGCCTGGCTTTCAGCCGCTCAATGGAGATATCTTCACCACACTTTTCACAGATACCAAAGGTGTTGTTTTCGAGCCGGTTGAGCGCTTTTTTGACTTTTTTGATTAGCTTGTGTTCGCGGTCACGGATCCTCAGCATGAAATTCCGATCCGATTCAAGGGTTGCCCGATCGGTGGGATCCGGAAAATTCTCTTTCTGTTCCGTCATTCCCGAAACCGTGTCACCGGCTTGATTGAGCAGTTCCTGCAGCCTTTGGTGGAGGAGCTCTTCGAAGAACGTTAAATCTTTTTTTTTCATCGTTTAACCCTGCGCAAATAAGTTTACAACTTTTAGCGAAATAATAAGCTTACCAAAAGGGAGTGGGCGTGTAAAGTATTTTTATAAGCCATGATTGTGGCTGATGCTACCGGGACATTTCCGAAACCAGTGCGTCCAGTGTTTTCATATCGTTTACATTGGCTATGGCGATCTCATGATCCGCCGGGACGATTTTTTTCAACAAGCCTGCCAGCACCTTGCCCGGCCCAACTTCGACGAAGAGGTTTACGTTGTCGTCCAGCAGTCGCCGGATCGTGTCGTACCATCTGACCGGGTTGCACAACTGCATGGCCATGAGGCGTTGAATGCCACTGCCGTCGTCGCAGCGGTCGGCAGTAACATTGTGAATGACGGTGCTGCGTGGGGAGGCGAACTGAAAACTGTTCAGATAACCGACGAACTCGTCTTCGGCGCCTTTGATCAGGTCGCTGTGCCAGGCCCCGCTGACCTTGAGGGGGATGGCCCGGGCGCCCTTGGATTTGGCCGCCTCCGAGACCGCGGCAACGGCCTCGGGAGCCCCGGTGACAACGATTTGCTGCTCGGTGTTGTGGTTGGCGACCGAAACCACGCCTTTGGTGCGGCCTGTCTTCACCAGTGCATCGACCGCTTCGATGCCCAATCCGATGATGGCGCTCATGGCGCCCTTGTGCTTCAACGATTCGCGGTGCATCAATTCACCGCGTTTGAACACCAGCTGCAAGGTGTTTGGCACCGAAATGACCTTGGCTGCGGCCAGGGCACTGTACTCGCCCAGGCTGTGGCCGGCCGCAAAAGTGCCGGTGACGCCGGCATGCTCAAGGGCAGCCAGACAGGCCAGGTTGACCGCCGTGATGGCCGGCTGGAGATTGACGGTTTCCGTCAGGGTCGGCATGGGACCCTTGAAGCAGTATTGGGTGATGTGGGTTCGGGCGATATCGTCGGCCGCGTCGAAGATTTCCCTGACAAAATCGAATTCCTGGTACAGATCGGCACCCATGCCGACGGACTGGGACCCCTGGCCGGGAAACAGCAGAGCAATATTTTTCAATGGGCCTCCTCCATTAGTCCAAATTGAACAATTTACGCGTTAAGTCCAGGGACACGGTTTTATCCCCCCGGCAACCATTCTTTTTCAAAAAGTGGGTGGGCTCGTGCAGTATTTTATTGACCAGGGCCCCGGTCATGCGTTCGATGGCCTGTTTGTCCGTCTCAGAAAGATGGCTCAGCGTTCCCAGCGTTTTTTGCAGCTCCTGCTGGGCCATGCCCGTCACCTTTCCGCGCAGCGACACGATGGTCGGTACCACATCCAGGGTGTCGTACCATTTGCGGAACGCGATCACGGTCTCGTCAATGATGCGTTGGGCCTTGACCGCTTCGCGCTGGCGGTCCTCGATGTTGTCGTCCACGACGCCCTTCAGGTCATCGATGTCATAGACATAGGCGTTGCCGATCCGGTTGATCTCCGGATCGATGTCTCTGGGAACGGCGATGTCGATGAAGAACAACCGGCGATTGCGCCGGCTCTTCATGGCGCGCTTGACCTGTTCCTTGTCGAGGACGTATCCGCTGGCACCGGTGGAACTGATTACGATGTCGACATCCTTGATGGTGTCGACGATCTCTTCGAATTTTATCGCTTTACCGTAGAATCGTTGAGCCAGTTCAACACCCCGTTCGAAGGTGCGGTTGGCTACCGTAATCGTGCCGGCGCGGTTGCGGATCAGGTGTTCGACGGCCAGTTCGGCCATTTCGCCGGCACCGATCAGCATCACGCGCTTGCCGGCGAGTTCACCAAAAATCTTTTTACCCAATTCGATGGCGGCGTAGCTGATGCTGACCGCGTGGTCGCCGATGCCGGTTTCCGAGCGCACTTTTTTGGCGACGAAAAAGGTGCGGTGAAACAGCTTGTTTAGAATGACGCCCGAAGTCCGCTCGAGCGTCGCCCGATGGTAGGCGGCTTTCATTTGGCCCAGGATCTGGGGCTCGCCGACCACCATGGAGTCCAGGCTGGCGGCGACCTGAAAGGTGTGCCGGACGGCCTCGTCGCCCAGATACTGGTACAGGGCTCTTTCGAACTGGGCCAGCGGCACTTTTTTAAATTCGGAGATAAACCGTTTGGCCACCGCAACGGCCGCCTCGACATCGTCAACGGCCATGAGCAGTTCGATCCGGTTGCAAGTCGACAGCAGGACCGATTCGGCGATGACCGGGTTGACCCGCAGCACTTCCAGCGCCCGGTCGGTTTCTTCGGGCGTAAAGGCGATGCACTCGCGCACGTCAACGGAGGCGGTTTTATGATTGAGTCCCAGCAGTACGATATCGCGCATAATTACATTGCCGTAAAGGTGCCATGGTGGCCTTCCATCAGAAAGTTCACGCCGAAAAATGTGAACAACAGCACGCCAAACCCGATGATGGCCATAATGGCGGCCCGTTTGCCGCGCCACCCGATGGTCAGGCGTTCGTGGAGCAAGGCCGCGTAAAACAGCCAGGTCACCGCCGACCAGACCTCTTTGGGGTCCCAGCTCCAGAAGCGGCCCCAGACGGCTTTGGCATAGACGACGCCGGTAATCAAACCGATGGTGATCATGGAAAAGCCCACCACGATGCAGGCATAGCCGGTGGTGTCCAGTAGCTCCAGGGAGGGCAACCGGCTGAAAAAAAATCCCCGGGTCTTCTTTTTGATGGCATGTTCCTGCAACAGATAGAGGATGCCCAGACCGCAGGCCAGGGCGAAGGCCGCATTGCCGATAAAGATGGTGACGATGTGGGCAGCCAGCCACCAGCTTTTGAACAATTGGGGGTTTTGGGCCACCGGTTTGGGCAGTCCATAGGCGGCGATCATGATCAGGGTAATCAGCGGGGCTGCAAATATTCCCAAAATCTTGAGCTTGTACTTGAAGTGAAAGGCCAGAAAAACGGCCGTGACGGCCCAACCGGTCACCGATAGGGTCTCATGGAGGTTGTTGACCGGGAAGTTGCCGGCCCGCAGCCCGCAGGCCACCAGGGCGGCCGTGTGCAGGCCGAATCCGATCGTCATCAAGGTGATGGCCGTGCGCTGGAAAACTGCTTTCTGAAAGAACAGGAAGCCGACGTAGCACGCGCAACTCAACGTGTAGACCGCGGTGGCGCTGATGAATAGTGGCTCCATATCACTCCCGGGGTTGCTGTGTCGCGGCCATCAGCTGTTCGTATCGGTATCCTGGGCCCAGAACCGTCTCCAGCAGCCGGTCAATCCGGCCGGTGTCGCCATCTTTGACCAGCGTGAGCAGGTTGGCGTCAATCAATCGTTCGAACAACGGCTTGTGCGCTTCGGGCGCATGCGCTTCGGCCAGCAGGCGGCTCCGGATGGCACCCATCAGGTCCAGCAAGTCGCCGTATTCCGGACCGAACTCGCTTTCGAGGCGTTGACGGATGTGCTTGGCAAAGGCCGGGCTTTTCCCGGCGGTGGAGATGGCCATGACGAAATCACCGCGCCTCACGATGGCCGGCAGAATGAAATTGCAGATCTGCGGCCGGTCGGCGATGTTGCACAGCAGGCCCTGCTGCTCGGCATCGGTGTTGATCCGGCGGTTCAAGGCCTCGTCATCGGTGGCCCCGATGACCAGAAACATTCCCGAAACGTCCGACGACCGGTAGGCGCGCCGCTTCAAAACGATGGTATTTGCCCTGGCCAGCCGCGCCAGGGCGGGAACCGTACCGGGGCTCACCACCGTCACCAGCGCTTTGCATTCCAACAGGGTGGCGACCTTGCGGGCGCCGACCGCCCCACCGCCCACCACCAGGCAGGGCCGGCTCCGAATGTCCAGATTGATCGGGTAGTATCGCATCTGAGTCTGTTGTCGCATCCGCTACAAGGTAACCGTCATCAGGTCCTGGGCCGCCAAAACCTTTCCATTATAGGTGCTGCGACACTGTTTTTCAACATCGGTCGATTCGCAGGCGGGGTAAAAATGGGTCAGGATCAACTGTTTCACGCGGGCCTTTTGGGCGATTTTACCGGCCAGGGAAGGGGTCAGGTGGCCGTCCACTTTTTGGCTGTCGGGGAAGGCCGACTCGCAGATCATCAGATCGGCATCGGCGGCGATGGCCGTCAGCCCGTCGCAAACATCGGTGTCACCTGAATAGACCACGGCTTTTCCGTCGGCATCGACGATACGGTAAGCAATGCTCTCCGGTCCGTGGGCCACGGGCATGGAGGTAACCGTAAAGCCTTCGAACGCGCGGCTGTCCGCCTGGTGCGTGTCCAGTTCGACCACGTTGAAGCGGTCCGGTGGCAGCACAATCCAGTCGCCGTAGACCCCTTTCAAACGCTCGAAAAAGGCCTTGAATCCGTTGCCCGCCACCACGGTCAGGGGCTGCGTTTGATTGGTGGGCGCCGGGTATTTCAGTGCAAACAGGAGTGACGCCAGTTCGCCGGTGTGATCCGGATGGAAATGGCTGAGAAAGATGTGGGAAATGTCGAAAATGGTGACACCGGTTTCAAGCAGCCGGCGCATGACGCCAGGACCGCAGTCGAAGAGCAGGTGCCGCCCGCCGGTCTGCAGCAGAAACGAACATGGGCTGCGGCTTAGCGACGGCACGCACGTTCCCGATCCCAAAATGATAATCCGGCTGGCCATCGTCAGCACGACTCCTTAAAAAAGTGAATTGTCTCATATGGTTGCGCCATGTTAAGATGAACGCTTGCAGAATACAACCGGAATATGTCGCAAAGGTTCCCTCCCAGGAAAATATCACGATAAATATGAGTTGTTTGGGTATGTGGCGGTGGAAAATGCGGCTTGCGAAACGAGCGTATGGCCACTCCGGTCAATTTCAGTACCGACCCATCAAGGCGCTTGACAATGCCAAATGGTATTTGCTATTCCTGCCGCTATTCGTTTTTGCAGGTTGCATGAAATCTCTAACCGGTGCAGCAATTTATGTGCGATAAACCACCGGGTTAACCGCTCCTTTTGCTTGGCGATCCATACAATCGAAACCGTTTTGTGACGCCGTTTGACCTGTCCGGTAATCGTTGCCGGCGGGAACAGACGATACACGGATACGCTGTTTGTTCGACTATAAGAAGAACAGGGACTGGGCCGAAAATTTAACCATTGTCATGCAGCTGGGCCTGACCATGGCCGGGTGCATCGTCTTCTGCTTTTTCGTGGGGTTTTATCTGGACAAGTGGCTAGGGCTCAAGGGGATATTCACCACTATTTTCATCCTTCTCGGCATCGCTGGCGGCGCCAATGTCTGTTACAGACAGATTTTAGAGATAACTCGACAAAACAAGACCACACCTGGTGAAAATGGTGAAAATGGACGCGACGGTTCATGATGCCCAAAAAAAGTATGGTTCGCGTGCCTTGCTTTTGTCCATTGGTGCCGGTCTTCTTTTTTTAGTGTTGGGCCAAAAAGCGGTATGCCGGGGAGTGGTACTCGGCGGCGTGTTCAGTACGGTCAATTTCGTCCTCATGGGGCAGATGCTCCAATACCGCCTCAGCGACAGCCGTAAGCGGTCCACTGTGAAATCTTTCCTGGCATTGGCATTGCGGTATGCGGTGCTGGCGATACCGCTCATTCTATCTGTGCAATCGGATCGATTTGATGTGGCGGCTACGGTGGTGGGAATTTTCATGGTTCAACTGGTGATCATGGTCGAACATGGCGCCCGTTTCTTTTTCACTTCCATCAAACACTGAACCAAAGGCAGTAACACATGGAAGAACTCGGAAGAATTCATCAACTCATCATACCGGTTTTCGGCCATTCCATGGCGTTCAACCTCGAGGTCATCTTGATGACATGGATCGCCTTCGCGTTGATCTTCGCGCTGGGATTGTCATCTGTCCATAAACGTGGGGTCGTCCCAAGTTCTATGCAGATTGTCGGCGAACTGTTCGTCTCCAATCTCTATAAACTGACAGAGGACGCGCTGGACGAGCATTTGGCCAAAAAATACGGTCCGCTTATCTGTGCGCTGTTTCTATTCTTGCTGGTGTCCAACTGGCTAGGCATCATTCCCCATCTCGAGGAACCCACCAAGGATCTCAATACACCGCTGAGTCTTGGCGTGATGGGCTTTGTGATTGCCCATGCAGCGGGCATCAAGAAGAAAGGGTTTAAAAAGTATGCCTATGAGTACTTTCAACCGATCTTTTTCATGGCACCGCTCAACATCATCGGAGAGGTGGCCAAGATCGTCTCGATCTCTTTCCGTCTGTTCGGCAACATCATGGGGGGAGCGATCATCATCCTTGTGGTGTCCTACCTGACGTGGAGTATTGTCCTGCCACCCTTTCTCAACGCATTCTTCGGCATGTTCGTGGGCACCATTCAAGCCTTTGTTTTTACCATGTTAACAGTTGTTTATATATCAGTCCAGGTGAAATAGATGATGGAACTCGACATTCAGGCCTGGGTTAAGGTGGCCGCATTTACAGGCGGTGGGATCGCTATGGGGCTCGGTGCCGTTGGTGCTGCCATCGGCGAAGGCTACACTGCTGCCATGGCCAATATAGCGGTTTCCCGAAATCCGAAGATTTCGGGCGATATATTCAAAAATATGCTGGTGGGGCAGGCCATTGCCGAGTCGGCTTCGATTTTTGCCTTAGTTGTGGCCATTCTCCTGCTGTTCATGAACAAAGGTGAGCCGAACTTGATTAAGGCGGCGGCGCTTTTCGGTGCAGGTGTCAGCATGGGATTCGGGGCGATTGGTTCAGGTGCCGGTTCGGGATTCCCCGGCGGACAGGCGTGCCTGGGAATTTCACGGCAGCCGGCAGTCACCAACCGGCTCACAACGAACATGCTCATCGGTTCCGCAGTTTGTCAGACGCCGGCAATCTTTGCCATGGTGGTCGCATTAATGCTTCTTTTTATGGATTTTTCCAGTGCAGCGCTCAATCCCACCTGGGCCGCGTTGATCGGAGCAGGGCTGAGCACCGGGCTTGCTGCCATTGGTTCGGGGTACGGTGGCGGCTTGGCCGCCGGTACCAGTTGCGAAGGCGTCGCCCGGCAACCTGAAACGGTAGGTAATGTGACTACAATCATGCTGGTGGGGCAGGCCGTTGCCCAAACGCCATCGATTTTCGGGCTGCTTGTGAGTTTTATTCTGATGTTCAAGACGTTTCCCGAAGCTGCCAATCTGCAGGCCCCCATGGCATTATTGGGGGCCGGGCTGTGTACCGGCCTGGGCGGTATCGGACCAGGGGTGGGCAACGGCATGGCCGCAGAGCGTGCTGTCCAGTGGGTGGCGCGTAATGTGCGGCATGCCGCCGATCAAATGCGAACCATGCTAGTGGGTCAAGCCGTTTCGCAATCAACGGCCATTTATGCAATGGTCGTCAGTTTGGTTTTGATTTTCGTCGTTTAGTTGCCCCACCCGACCCCTATGGCGGGTTAAACGGGGTGCGCGTATATCCACGGTGTTCAGACCATCGTGGCTGACCATTCAATTCAGGAGGATCATCATGGCAATCGAAGGTGCAGATATCGTAAAGGCAGCAGCATTTTTAGGCGCTGGCATTTCCATGGGGTTGGGTGCCATCGGCCCCGGTGTCGGTGAAGGCATGGTCGCAGCGAAAGCATGTGAAGCGATCGGCAAAAACCCAAAGGAGGCCGGGTTGCTGACGCGCACCATGTTGGTGGGACAGGCGGTATCGGAATCGACCGGCATTTATTCTCTGGTAATCGCATTGCTATTGCTTTTCGTTGTTTAGCGCGATCCACAGCGAAACAGGAACCCACCCACCGCTCCGGTAGCACGCTGACCGGACAACAATTATCCAGCGGAGCGACTCCTCCATGGAAATTATCGCGACCAATGCATTAATCAGCATCAACGAAACGTTTATTGTCCAATTGGTCTCATTTTTGATTTTCCTTTACCTGATCAACCGGGTGATGTTTCGTCCACTGGTCGGCACCATGGCGGAGCGTAAAGAGTTCCTCGATGACGTCAAGACGGATATCGAAAAGGCTAAATCTGACCTCGAGGCCCTCAATCGCGAACTGGACCGCCAACGCGTGAAGGTCCTCAAGGAGGCCGAGGACGCGACCCGAAAACTGGATCGGGAAGCGGATGGGCGTTCATCCGAACTGTTCGATGCGGCGCGTTCACAGATCGCCCAATTGCGCCAGGAGACGGAGAGCAGGATCAAGCAGCAGATTGCCGACGCCCGTTCAAAGCTGGGCAGAGAGGTGGACGCCGTCGCCACTGCGATTATGGAAAAAGTGTTGAATCGGAGACTGCAATCATGAGCACGATGAGGCTATCTATCAACCGGCGACTGCTGCCGGTCACAACCTTGCTGCTGGCGATGGTTCCGGGAACGGCGGTGGCGGCCAGCCCCGAATGGCGGCCCACCTACGATCTGGTCATGATGTATGTCAATTTTGGCATCCTTGCCGCCGTGATCTACCGCTACGGTCGTGAACCCATCAAGAATTTTTTAAAACAGCAGCGCGATGATGTGGTCGCGCAGATCGATGCCCTCGAGGAGGAAAAAAATCGGGTCATCGAAGAGATCAAGGCCGCCCAGCTTCAGGCGGCGGAAAACCGGGAGCGGCTTGAAGAGATGAAGGCGCGCTTGATTTCCCAGGGTGAGGCCGAGAAACAGCAGATTATCGAGCAAGCCCAGCAGCAGAGTGCCATGATGATCGAAACGGCCCACAAAAAGATGGAATTCCGGATCGTTCAAGCCCAAAAACAGCTCAAGATAGAGCTGGCGGACCTGGCCATTGACCAAGCCGTTCAACGATTGCCCCAGATCATGACCGACAGCGACAACCAGCACTTTGTGGATACCTACCTGCAGCGCCTGCAGACCACGCACAAGCAGGCGGAGTTCAGATGACAGCCGACCACGCGATACCTTAACGGCCGTTTCCTCACGAATAGACACGCGCTTCCCGTCCGCTGCAGTTGCCGCTTTGTGAAAAACGGGATCGGCCGCGGATCCGATTTCGATATTTCAGATAGATATGGGGATAAAATGAGACAGCATCATTCGATCGAAACGCTCATCAAGGATCAGATCGAGAAATGGGGACAGAAAGCCCACCGTCAGGCGCCGGTCATCACCATCTCTTCGGAGCCGGGCAGCGGGGGACGGGTCATCGCGCGTGGTCTGGCCGAACAGCTTGGCATCGATCTGTTTGATCGTGATCTCGTCAAAGAGATTGCCGAAAGTGCGCACATCAGCGGTGCCGTAATCGAGACCATGGAGAAGGAACGCATGTCCGGCATCCAGGATTTCATTTCCTCGCTGGTCAACGACCGCTACCTTTGGCCGGGTGTCTATCTGGACCACCTCATGAAAGTGGTTGCCGCCATCGCGAGCCATGGCAATGCCGTTATTGTGGGTCGCGGAGCCAACTTTCTGATTCCCGCGGAAGAGCGCCTGAGCATTCGGGTTATTGCGCCGCTTGAAGATCGCGTCCAAAACGTGGCCACCGAATTCGGTGTCACCCCCGAGGAAGCCAAGCGGCGCGTCATCAATCGTGACAACAGACGGGCCGCCTTTATCCGACAATCTTTTAATGCCGATGTCTCCAATCCCGCCAATTACGATCTGGTGGTCAACACTAAAAATCTGAATATCGATGCGGCTATGGGCGCGGTAATCGGGATGGTGGTGGGCAGCAAGGAGATCGTTGCCAACGTCTCGGTAGCCAAAGCCGCAATCGAATAAGCCGTTGCGGCCGTCAGACCTCACTCAAGGCGGTCGTCACCACGGCACGGTTGTCGGCTGCCGCTGATTCTCGCTCGGAAATGCGGTTGCCGCGGGGCAGCGTTTTCCAGCGGGATTTGTACATGGCCGCGAAGACCACCTGAAACATGGCTTCCAACAGGGTGTGCGCCGTGATTTCATAGGGGGCGGTGGCCAGGACCAGGGCGGCCGTGCGCTTTTCCGACACGCCCCGTTTCAATCGATTCAGATTTTGCAAGAATGCCACCATTTGCGGTGCGAGGGCCTGATGGGATTTGGCAAGCGTCTCCTGTTGCTGCCAACGCGCCACCTGCCGGGCAATCGTTTCACTCGACGCCCTCAACAAGAAGTTCCGGTTTTTGTCACCTGTAAAAAGTGGTGCGTAGGCGACGTGTCGGCGGATGGCCTGCTGAAGAAACGCCGCTTCACGCTCCAGCTCCGCTTTGATCGATGGTGCCATCGATTCGGGTACGCGCAGTGTCAAGCGCCTTAAGCGATCGGAATGGTCTGCCAACCCATCTTGGATATCCGTAACCGCCGCGGACCAGAAGGTTCGGCTGATGGCCTCGAGAGTCGCCTCGTCCGGTCCCGATCGGCGGCGGCCCTGCTTCAGGGACCTGAGTGTTTCCGGAAAGGTGCGGGCTGCACGGACGAACAGGTTTTTGCCCGTGACCGTTCTGAAAATGATGGCGATGACGGCAAACCAGTCCTGGTAGTGCAGAATCTCGGCCGCGTTTCCGAAACAGGTGGCGATGGTCTTGTTGGCGACAAGCTGCAGCGGCGTCGCGTACAGTGGGGTGCCCCCCAAAAGGGGCTGCGCAGGTGACCCATCTTCGGTGGGTTGCAGGGCGACGGCGGTTTCCACATCGATCACCCCGATTGAAAATCCACCGCGGCTGTTCAGAAAAACCGGATAGTCCTGCGGGTCGGCATCCAAGAAGAGGTTGTCCGGCTTGAGATCCCTGATGACGATCTGATTTTCCTTGAACCGGGCCAGCAAGTCCAGCACATTCGATGCGATATTCTCGATTGGCCGGCGATTTTGTGCAAAGACGGTTGTTTCCCGCCGTTCACCCAGGAGCTGAATCAGATCGTCAACCTTCCCGGGATTGGCACTGAACCGAGCGCGGAACGTTTCTTCAAGGCGAATCCGTTGGGTTTTGTCCAGCCGTTTGTCTTGCGGGTGAACCCCCGGGCCGAAAAGGCAGGACCAGAACCACTTTTTGATTTGGTACGGGTGAATCGTCTGATGTCGATTCGACGTGCGAACAATTTGCAGGGCGTCGGCTTCACACTGCCGGTAAAGGGTTTGCAACCCTTCGAACACCGGCAGGGACGCCAGTCCATACCGGGTGGTAAACACCGCCTGATCCCAGGCCACCTCGGGCGCGGCATGGATCTCGTCACCCGCTGTCGACCGGGCAGCGTTCAATTCATTGATGACGCGCCCCAGGAAGAAGTTGTTGGTCAGTTCCATAAAGAAGGCAAAGCGACCGCCGATTTTAAGGTATTCCTGGTAATTCGGCTGCGCTTCCATCAACCGAATGTACCGCTTTTCCAACTGTGCCGGTGAAAGGCTCGCCGCGTAAGGCAGTTTATGGACCTTTTTCAGCACCACGGACACCATGGGGACGATGCAGACGATTGGGGCGACCCGTGCGGCAACTTGCACGCCGGCCCGAATGGCGGTTGCATAGTGTTGCATGTCCGTTACCGGTGTGGGCGGTATTTTGATCACCATGTGGGTGTCGAAGATGATATAGTAACACCTGCTTTTACTGCCGGTCTCCTCTCCCAACAGTCCGATGGACATGCGGCGGCCGATCCAGTCGCCGCAGCGCTTGATCTCCAGATGGAAACCCTTCACTTTTTGTGAAGCGGACGCCTCGAGCATGGAGAAGCGGCCGGGGGCATCACTGTTCAAGCCGTTTTGGACCTTGAACAGCTCCAGGAAAAACAGGGCGATGTCGCGAATGTCGGAGGACTCGCAGCTGGTTTCAGGCCCGTTGATGGCTGTACCGACGGGTATTTTGGTGGGAATGGCCGTTGATGGTTTGGCGATCCGGCCTGCGATGGCGGTTGAGAGCCGCGGCAGCAGCTTGGCCGCACCGGTAGTGATGATCAGGGTGATGAAAAAGATCAGCAGGCGGCTGTCCACCTCCGGGATCCGGGACCCCGTCAGACCCGCGCGCTCCACCATTCGACGTTTGTGGCGGTCGATGATTGCCAGCAGTGCGGTCCGCTGCCGGACCTGGATCGAGCCGACCGAAGTGACATCGGTCGGCATGAACATGCCTGACTTCCCATCGGCTTCGTAAACGACAAGCCCATCGGCCCGGTTGACGCTGTCGGCCAGGACCGTTTCCCCCCCCTGACACGGATGACCTGACGCGTGGCGGTCTCCTCGATCTTAGTAACGGAGACCATAGCCGCACAAGCGGCGGAAAGGGCAACCATGACGAGCCATTTTCGGATGTTGCGCGGATCACGTCTCATGCAGCGTGCGAATTGCATTGAATGCGGCGCACCCGGGAGATTTGGCAGGACCGTGCGGCGATATGGATTGTCGCCCCTCTCAAGTGTTTTTCCTACCAGTAAAAAACGATGCCAATCCAGACGGAATAGATGCCATTCGCTGGAAAAAATTCGTAATCGCGCCGTTGCCATGCGACACGAATTTGGCCACAATGACGGTGATATTGTCTTCACCGCCTCTGCGGTTGGCCAGGTCGATCAGTATTTTACAGGCCGTCGCAGGGGATTTTTTTTGAACGATGTCGCCGATTTCCGCCTTGGTGGCCTTGCCGCTGAGGCCGTCGCTGCAGATAACGACGATATCGCCGCCGGCGCAGCGGTTTTGCGTGAGATCCATGCGAACCGTCCGCCGGACACCTAAAGCGCGCGTCAGAATGTGCGCCAGGCTGCTGCTGGGGTAGCGGCTCAAGGCCTTGGGGCTGCCTTCGTGAAGCAGGGTATGGGGCGTGTAAAGATCGGTCATAGTACCGTTGCGCAGCAGGTAGATGGGGCTGTCGCCCACATTGGCGGTGATCAGGGTCTCGCCGATCAGGAAAAGGGCGGAGATGGTGGTGCCCATTCCCCGGTAGGCGTCATTGGCAGCGGATTGCTCGAAGATGCTGTGGTTTGCCAGTACAATTCCCTGGCGAAGCCGTTGGGTCCCCTCAGCCGGGTCGGTTCTGTCGCCGCCCGTCGGATCCGCCGGTGGGGTGGCCAGGTAGGTGCCGACAACGTCCACGGCCAGCTGGCTGGCCACACCACCGCCGCGATGCCCGCCCATGCCGTCGGCAACTACAAACAGGCCCAGGGACTGGTCGAGGAGGAAGCAGTCTTCGTTGGCCTTGCGGATTTTTCCGGTATCACTCAAACCGGCTGCCTGAACCCTGATCATGTTTTGCCTCTTGGTTTCATTAACCATCGCAACCCAGCGTCTTTGTCAAGCAAAACATTGATATTGAAGGGAATAAAGCATTCGCTCCGGAAAAGCCTATTGCAAGGGCGCCCGTTTATCCGGGCAGCCCTTTCTCTTGCCACAGGCGGAAAGGGCGAAGCCGTGGTAATACCGTGCAAAATGTGACTGCCGGCCGCCTGCGAAACCTGAACCATGACGTTGTATCGGTCGTTGTCCACCGAAAATTTAGCGCTTTGTGCGGTGTTCGGTAGATTGTCGCTGCACACCGACACCGGCCGGCAGGTTTTTAAAGGTCGCTGTAAGGACCCGAAAAAGGTGAATTATGAAAACCATAGGCCTGTTGGGGGGCATGAGCTGGGAAAGTACGCTAACCTATTATCGCCTGATCAACGAAGGCGTTAAAACGCGGCTGGGCGGGCTTCATTCGGCCGAGATCGTCCTTTACAGCGTCGATTTCGATCCGATCGAGAAACGCCAACACCGAGGCGATTGGGGTGGCGCTGGCAAAATGCTGGCGGGGGCGGCGCGCCGGGTTGAGGCCGCGGGTGCCGATTTTCTGCTGATTTGCACCAACACCATGCACAAGGTCGCCGCTCAGATCCAGGCCGCAATCGACATTCCGTTGTTGCACATCGCCGACGCCACGGGAAAGGCGCTCAGGCAAGCTGGTCTCACGCGGGTGGGTCTACTCGGCACGGCCTTCACCATGGAGCACGATTTTTACAAAGGCCGGCTGACCGACACTTATGGACTTGAGGTTCTGGTTCCGCAAGCGGCTGATCGACAACAGATCCATGCGGTCATCTTTAACGAATTGTGCCTGGGGATCTGCAATTCGGATTCGCAACGGCGCTTCGTGGGCATTGTCGAGCGCCTGGCCCGCCAGGGCGCCCAAGGTGTTATTCTGGGCTGCACCGAGATCGGTCTGCTGATCGATCAGACCAACACGGTCGTACCGCTTTTTGACACAACCATGATCCATGCCGAGGCCGCGGTAAACCTGGCACTGGAAAGCGGGAGGCGAAGTTCATTGGTTTAAAAATTTTTCCGTTTCGATACCCGCTTGCTTCAGAATTGTTCTTAGGGTTCATTCAGGCATATCTTTGGGATGGTCGGTCTGACTATTGTCACGTATTGCGATACGCTTTCTTTGGTGCGCCTTGAATACCCGCCCGCTTCCGGCGCAAATTCTGGAGGATTTATTTTCTTCCACGGGCCTTAAAGCGATGGTGGCTCTATTCAAGCCTGTACCTCAAAAAGCCAATAAGCACTTTATGAAAGCCAATCCCAATTATCTTTATTCTGCCTGGAAGCAATTGATCGCGGCCTATCTGCTGGCCTTTGCCATCAGTCTGGCGGCCGGAACGCTGTTGGTGATGATCGCCCATGTGCCGCCGGAACGGTTGTACGAGATGTCCACCAAGCGGCTCGCCTATGCCCTGCCGGTTTTTGACATGGGCGTGCGTCACGGTATCGACATGGGGATTTTATTGTTCCTCTGGAATTCACTCGGCGCCTTGATTACCCTGTCGTTCGTTTACACCGCCGCCTGGTTCGATCCCGACCACCTCGGGTCCCCTCCCCAGGCATTGCGGAAAATCTTTGGCGGCCGGCGGCGGATGAAATTTTTTTGTCATCTGCCGGGCTGTTCGAAAATCGAAGCCGAGTCTTTACGCAGGCTCTATGTCTGGTTGATGATTCCCCTGCTCGGTATGATTTTACTTGGCACCGAAAGCGGTCTGCAGGTCGCCACGGCGACCCATATCTTCGGATCGTTTGGGGGGGCCGTCCTCGCAATGCTCCCGCACGGTTTGATTGAAATCCCAACCCTGGCCTTTGCTGGTGCGGTCACTTTTTCAGCGCACCTGCTGGTCAAGGAACTGGCCGGGCACAATCAAATCAAAGCGGTTTTCAATCAGATTGAACGCCATCGCAATGCGTTGCCGGTCTTGACCATTACGCTGCTGACGATCGGCGGTTTGTTGCTTGCCGGATTGATCGAGGCCCATGTCACCACACGCATTCTATAAAAAACATTCCCACGGTTAACGCACGGGAATGTTTTGATTTGACGCCTTTCCCGTTGCGTTTCAGTGGCCTGCGCGATCAGCGAAGGGGGGCGGAAGGTTAAACTTTCCGAAACACGATCCGCTCGCCATCGGGTTCGGCGCTGATGTTGGTGCCTTCCGGAATCTTGCCCTCCAGGATCTCCATGGCCAGGGGATTCTCGATCTGGCGTTGAATCACCCGCTTGAGCGGGCGGGCACCGTAGATGGGATCGTAGCCCTGGCGGGCGATGAGATCGCGTGCCGAATCGGAAAGGATCAGCTCGATGTTCTGTTCCGCCAGCCGGTCGGCCAGGTGTCCGATCTGGATGTCGACGATCCGGCCGATCTGGTCCGGCGCCAGGTTGAGAAAGATGATAATCTCGTCGACACGGTTGAGAAATTCCGGTTTGAACCCGGCACGCAGCGCTTCGGTGACCCGACGCTCCATCTCCGGGCGGTCGCGGCCGCCCAGTTCCTGGATAATCTGGCTGCCGATGTTGGAGGTCATGATAATGATCGTGTTTGTGAAATCGACGGTCTTGCCGTGGCCGTCGGTCATGCGGCCGTCATCTAAGATCTGCAGCAGCACGTTGAACACTTCCGGGTGGGCTTTTTCGATTTCGTCGAACAGGACCACCGCGTAAGGCCGCCGCCGCACCGCCTCGGTCAGGTATCCGCCCTCGTCGTAGCCCACATAACCCGGAGGGGCGCCGATGAGCCGTGAAACCGAGTGCTTTTCCATGAATTCGGACATGTCGATGCGCACCATGGCCTGTTCCGAGTCGAAGATGAACTGGGCCAGGGCTTTGGCCAGTTCGGTTTTACCCACGCCGGTGGGGCCCATGAAGATGAATGAACCGATGGGTCGGTTGGGGTCCTGGAGCCCGGAACGCGCCCGCCGCACGGCATTGGACACTGCTTCGATGGCCTGCTCCTGACCGATGACACGTCGTGCCAGGCGCTGCTCCATTTTGACCAGCTTCTGCCGTTCGCCTTCCAGCATGCGGTTCACCGGGATCCCAGTCCAGCGGGAGATCACCTCGGCGATATCCTCGTCGTCCACCTCCTCCTTGAGCATTTTCTTGTCCGACTGCAGCGATTCCAGATCCTTTTTTGCCTGCTCCAGCCGGGTTTTCAATTCGCTGCTGCGGCCGTAGCGCAGTTCGGCTACGCGGGCCAGGTCGCCCTCCCGCTCGGCCCGTTGCTCCTCCATGCCCAGCTGTTCCTGTTCCTCTTTGATCTTGCGGATATTCTGAATCAGGCGCTTTTCGTCTTCCCAGTGGGTTTTCATGCCGGCGATCTGGGTGCGCATGGTTTCCAGGCTGTCTTCCAGCTTGGCCAGTCGTTCCCGGGAGGCTGGGTCGGTCTCCTTTTTCAACGCCTCCCGTTCAATCTCCGCCTGCAGGATTTTACGCTGGATCTCGTCGATTTCCAGCGGCATGGAGTCGATCTCGATGCGCAGTTTAGAGGCGCATTCGTCGATCAGGTCGATGGCCTTGTCCGGCAGGAAGCGGTCGGCGATGTATCGGTGGGAGAGTGCTGCGGCCGCTACGATGGCAGAGTCTTTGATACGCACACCGTGGTGCACCTCGTATTTCTCCTTGAGCCCGCGCAAGATCGAAACCGTGTCCTCAACGCTGGGTTCGCGCACGAGTACCGGCTGGAAGCGCCGTTCCAGGGCGGCATCTTTTTCGATGTATTTGCGGTATTCGTTCAAGGTGGTGGCCCCCACGCAGCGCAGCGTGCCCCTGGCCAGAGCGGGTTTGAGCATGTTGGAGGCATCCATGGCGCCCTCGCTGGCACCGGCCCCTACCAGGGTGTGCAGCTCGTCGATGAACAGGATCACTTCACCTTCGGCCTTTTCGACCTCCTTGAGTACCGCTTTGAGACGGTCTTCGAATTCGCCCCGGTACTTGGCACCGGCGATCAATGCACCCATGTCCAAAGCCACCAGCCGTCGGTTCTTGAGGCTTTCGGAAACATCGCCGGCGACGATGCGCTGGGCCAGGCCTTCGACAATGGCGGTTTTGCCCACGCCAGGCTCACCGATCAGCACTGGGTTGTTTTTGGTCCGGCGGGAGAGCACCTGGACGATACGGCGGATTTCGTCGTCGCGGCCGATCACCGGGTCCAGCTTGCCGCTGCTGGCCATGTCGGTCAGATCGCGGCTGAATTTTTGAAGCGCCTCGTATTTTTCTTCAGGATTGGGATCCGTGATCCGCTGATTGCCCCGAATCTCCATGAGCACCTTCAAGATGGCCTCCCGGTTGACACCGGCCGCCGCCAAAATACGATAGGCCTCCCCGGCCTTCTTATCGCACAGGGCCAGCAGAATGTGTTCGATGCTGGTGTACTCGTCCTTCATCTTGCCGGCTTCGGTAAAGGCCGCTTCCAGAATGGATTTGGCGACGGACGACAGGTACACCTCACCGGTTCCGCTGACCTTGGGTAGACGGTCGACGGCCTCTATGGCGGCGCCGGCGATACTGTCGCCGGAAACCCCCAGGCGTTTGAACACTGAACGCGCCACGCCCCCCTTTTCGTCGAGCATGCCCGCCAACAGGTGCTCCGTTTCGATCTGCTGGTTCCCGTGGGTGGATGCCAGGGCCTGAGCGTTTTGGATCAGTTCCTGTGATTTTAAGGTGAATCGGTCAAAACGCATTCTTTCCCCCTTAATATTATGAAGCCAAGACATGGTCTGTATTTTGCATTCCAAATATAACCACCGCACCGATGTTGTCAAACCGATGGAAAACGCTGAAATTAAGAATGAATTTAATTAGTTCGCCCTGACGCTAAAATGATTTCGGGCAAAGATTCCTGTTGGCCCTTGACGGCGCGGCGGGGTTGTGAAAAAAAACTTTACAGACTGACTGTCGGGGCCCGACCGGGAAGCGCGGGTGGTGGCCAGGCATCATTTCGGACCTACAGGGGGCGTGCCGATGCCAGCAACCTTGCCGCGGCCGCGTTTGTCCTGGCGACAACCTCTCGTTCCCCGGCGAAGGCCCCAACCATCACCCACCGGGAGATCATGCCGATGCGCGGTTTCATCCCCGTCACCTTGAACCGGTTTGTGGACCAATACGTTCAAAAGAACACGCAGGTCAACGGTGAAACCGTCCGTGCCGCCGTCGAAGATGCCCTGGCGGCCCAGCGGCAGGGGGTCCGTTGTGTCTGCGGTAAACCGCTCTGGGTGGCGGGGTCGGCGGTGGCCGGATATGGGTGCTTTACCTGTATTACCGGTTCGGCCGAACCCGATGGTGACCCTGAAATTGTAGATGCTTGCGACGGTTGCATGGCGACGCTGCAAGGTTGGGACGATCCATTTGAAGCGGTGGGCGAGATCCTGAGACACCATCCCCGCGACTACCGGGAGGGGTTGGCTGAGATCGGGTTCACCTGGCATGACGACGAATACGACCTGCGCTTCGAGCAGGAGGCCACCGAAGAACGGGCGGCCGTTGCCACAACGGCGCGGCAGCGCATGCTGGTTCGCTATCTGGGCGGCGGCGGACCGGTTACCCGACAGGTGCTCGATGGCTATCTGGCAGAGCGCTATTCGGAAACATCCAATATCGCGCTGATCCGAAAATACTTCAAGCAGGCCAATGTCAACCTAAAGGCCATCATCCTGGCGGGCTTGGCGGCCAATCCTACCGATCCGGACCTTCTGGACGACCTGGCCTATTTTAGCGAGTTCGACAGCATGCTCAGCGAATTGATCGATTTTTACACCCAGGCTTGTCTGAAAGAGGCCGATTTGGAACGGTTCGCCCTGCTGGTTCAGGATTTTCACACCAACACCTTCGAACAGGGCTACGATGCTTTAGAAGCGCTGAGCGTGATTTTTCAATCCGGCGTCAAAGCGGCCATCATCCAGCATCTCGCCGATACGATCGACGATTACAAGGCCTCGAACGATATTCCCTTTTGATCCTGCCGATTCGCGATGGCGGCGTGCCGGTGGTAGGTTTTGCTGCGGGCGTGTGCGCGGTTGGCCGATAAAGATGTCCCGGTAGAAACGGACAATTACGCGAACGACTCCCGTGCACAGCGCCAGTATAAAGAATGATCCGACAAAGAGCGTGAAAAACACGACAAACCCAACGCTCACTATGGCAAGAAGGTATTCAGGCATTACTCATTTCCGTTGCATGCGGCTGCAAATAACCGATGGTCATGGTCTTAAAGCAATAAGCATGCCTATCTTTATCAAAATTGTATAATCAGTAGAATATTATTATATATTCGATAGTTTTTATCTGGTTGTGGCGGTGACGACAGGCGTGTCCTCTGGGAAAAATTGGGTCGTTTTTCGAAAATGGTGAAATAATGGTATGCGCCTGCCGGGATGCGGTGTCCCCGCCCAGGCCCTTGTTGACCAGACTGGTTTTGACTCGTATTCCAGATGGTGCTATCCGGGTGGTGCTTGCTGGAAACGGTTGAGGTCAGGCACATGACAAACACGCTGCGCACCCCCTTGCGGGAGGCGGCCCACAAACTGGCCGACCACTGGGAGGCGTCCGGATTGCCTTCACGGCAAGAACTCGATGCCGCCTTCAAGGACCTGAACCACCTGCGCAAGCGCTTGAACGTTCCCGGCCTGTGGAAACGTTCGCCGACCATGGTGACGGCCACCCTGGACGACGGCATCGGCCAGGGGTTGGCGGTGGTCGAAAATTGCGCCGCCGCGATCGGCATTCAACTGATCTCCCTCGGCTTGATGCAGAGGCCGGAGACGATCCGCGATGCCTGCCGCCGGCATCAACCGGAGTGGTTGGGAGTGACCGTGCTGCAGTTCGACACCGAAGACGAGTTGAAATGGATCGCGCACCATCTGCCGTGCCAGACCCGTATCGTGGCCGGCGGGCCGGTATTTACCGGAGATCCGGATTTTGCCCATCGCACGGGCGTGCATTTTGCCGCCAGAAACGTCGCCGATTTCCTGCAATTCATGCTGAACCGGTAAAACCCCTTATGGCTTCGGACAACATGGACATGACCCTGCTTTCCGGGATGTTCATCGTTTTTCTCACGGTGATTTTCGGCGGCAACGCCGTGGCGATCAAACTGACTTTGACGGGGATGGGCCCCTTGACCAGCGCAGGCCTGCGATTCGCGCTGGCGGCGGCCGCGATTGCCGGCTGGGCTCGTGTGACCGGCCGGCCCTTTCGCCTTCAGGCCGGTCAGCTGCCGCAGGTGCTGATCGTCTCGGCCGGATTCACGGTACAGCTTTGTCTTTTCTATCTGGGGATGGATCGGACCTATGCTTCCCGGGGGGTGCTGATCTCCAATATGCTGCCGTTTTTCGTTTTGGGCCTCTCCCATTTTTTCATCCCGGGGGAGCGGATCACCTGGCCTAAACTGGTGGGAATGGTGCTGGGGTTCGGCGGCGTGGCGTTCATGTTTCTGGATTCAGGGGGCGGGCTTGGATCCTTAAACCGGGGCGACCCGATCATCTTGGTCGCCGTGACCATCTGGTCCGGCAATGTGGTCTACACCAAACGGATCATCAACGATTATGATCCCTTCCATCTGGTGCTGTACCCCATGATCGTCGCCGTTCCCATTTTCCTCTCCGCCGCCTATCTGTGGGATGGTCGGATGGTTTACAATCTCGATGCAATGGTGGTCGGGGCTTACTTTTACCAGAGCCTGGTCACGGCCGCCTTCGGTTTTGTGGCCTGGAACACCATGCTGCAGCGTTACGGTGCGTCGACCCTGCACGTGTTCGTTTTTATGATGCCCATTGCCGGGGTGGTGTTCAGCGGGTTGGTGTTGAAAGAGCCGATCACCCCCAAACTGCTCGTGGCCCTGGCGTTGATTGCCGCCGGCATCCTGCTGGTGCATGTGAACCCCAAAAAGCCCACCTTCAGCTTTCCCTTGGGACGGGGGTTGTAAATAACCGTTCGCGACGGTCGGCCGGGTTTTGAAAGGAGGTGTCGGGTGCAATTTGGCGCCATGAATTTTCCGGTGGCACCGGTGCTCGGTGAGATCGATGCCATTGCGCGGTTGGGGTTCGACTACCTCGAACTGGCCATGGACCCGCCGATGGCCCACTACCGCATGCTGTCGGCCTCCCGGTCGGCCATCGACCGCGCCTTGAAGGACCACGGCCTGGGCCTGATCTGCCATCTGCCGACCTTTTTGAGCACCGCCGATCTGACCGCGCGCCTGCGGCGGGCATCGCTCATGGAGATGCACGATTCCCTGGAGGTGGCGGCCCTTCTGGGCGCCCAAAAGGTGGTTTTGCATCCCAGCATGGCGGTCGGCATGGGGGCCTTTGTCTTGGAGACGGTCAAGGGGTATCTGTTCGAATTTTTAGCGGACATGGTGGCTGCCGCCCGGCGCCTGGATCTGACGATCTGCCTGGAAAACATGTTCCCGCAAGCCCGGATCGGAGTTGCGCCCGAGGATTTCGAACCGATATTCGACGCCTTTCCATCGCTCAAGATGACCCTGGACACGGGGCACGCCAACATCGACGATCGGCGGGGTCGCCGCCTGAAGGGGCTGGTGGAGCGCTGCGGCAAGCGGATCGGCCACCTTCACATCAGCGACAATCAGGGTCGCAACGACGACCACCTGGCCGTCGGCCAGGGGACGGTTGGATTTGCGGATCTGGTCCGTCGTCTCAAGGCTGCCGGGTACGATGACACGGTCACCCTGGAGGTGTTTGACGAAAACCGCCGGATGCTGGTGGACAGCCGCGAGCGCATCCAGAAAATGTTCAGCCGGACGTGACGGGGCCTTACAGTGGCTCGTTGTTGCTCAGGATGTCGACGATGCGGGTAAGGTAGTTGTCCGTTTTCCGTCGGTCGAACCGGCAGGCCCCGGCGCCGGGGTGGCCCCCGCCCCCGAAGGCGGCGAGCATCTTGCCCACGTTCACGTTGCAGCCCCGATTGAGAATGCTGTGCCCGACCTTGATGCTGGCCAGGTGGTCGTCGTGGTCAACGACTTTGACATTTACGGTGCATTCCGGAAAAAGGGAGTAGACTAAAAACCGATTGCCGTTGGGGGCGGGACGCAGCCCCCGGAAGTCGGTTATGGAGACATGGTCCACCATGGTCGTGTGGGCCTTCAAGGCTTTTTCGTAGGCGATATTTTCGGCCTCGACGATTTGGCAGCGCTGCCAGACCACCGAATCCTGCATGACTTGGTCCATTGGCCGCGTGCGCAGCAGGGACACCAGATGCTCCCAGTAGGGCGCCTCGGCGGGATCGGGATTGCCGAGGGACATGGACAGCAGTACGTAAGGGTAGTCGTGCGGGCGCAGGATTTCGTCTATCTGCAGATCCGCTGCGTCGATGCGATCCGTCTGCCGGACCAGTTCGGTATAATCCCGGTCCAGGTGCCGGCGATAAACGTCGTGGATAATTCCGGCGGCCGACGGCGCAATCTTAAACATGCCGGCAACCGGCGATGCGGGCTGGTTGGAATAGTGGTGATCGAACCACAAGCTGCAATTTTCGTGAAAGGGCAGATTGGCGATGACATCGCCGGATCGAATGTCGACTCGACCGTGCTGAACGTCACTGGGTTGCACCCACAACACCGGTGGGTCGATGTTAAGGGCATCCATCAGCAAAACGGCGCACACGACGCCGTCGAAGTCAGGCCTGGTAACCACTCGCATTTGCTCGGTTCCCCTTTCCTTTGCAAAACAATCCAGCCGGCAGGTTGGTCAGAAACACCGCCACCAGCACGAGGGCGCCGCCACCCATCTGGACCCGCGTCAAGCGTTCATCCAGCAGGACCCATGCACCGATGGCGGTGACGACCGGGATGCCGTTGATGAACACGGCGGCCCGGGATGCGGGTACCTGAGACAGGGCAAAATTATAGCACATGAAGGCCCCGACTGTGGCAAATAGGGTTAAATAGGATACGGCGGCGACAGAGCGCACCGTGACGGCCGACCACTGCAGGTCCGGCAGCTCCCACAGAAACGGGAAGAAAAAAAAGACGGCGCCGTAGACGATCTGAACGAAGGTGATCTCGAGGGAGGCATAGGTGCGGCTCAGATCCCGGGCCAGAATCATATAGAGCGAGGCCGAAATGACGGCGCCGCCGATCAGCAGGTCGCCCAGCAGCGACCCGTGCAGGCTCCAGCCGAACTGGGGATCTCCGATCACCAGGATCGCGATGCCGCAAAAAGAGAGCAAGATTCCGGCGATGCGCGCGGCGCCGGTGCGTTCCCCCAACACCAGTGCGCCCAGCGCCAGCACGACCACCGGGATCGTGGCAATGATCAAAGCCGTTTTGGGAGCGCTGGTGTGCTGCAGGCCGATGGTTTCGAAGATGAAATAAAGGCAGGGTTCGAATAGGGCCAGCAGCAGCATCTTGGCATGGTCCCTGCCCTGAAAGGCCGGCCACGTGCGTCCGCGCCGCATCAGCAGGAATATCACGGCCGCCAGGGAAAAGCGCGCGAAGACCAGGGTAAACGTGGGGATGTTTTCCAGCGCCACCTTGGTGGCCACGAACGACAGCCCCCAAAAAACCATGGTGGCAACCAGTGCCGCGTAAGTTTTGAGCGGGTTTTCGGCGGTGCGCATGACCGTTTTCAAACGACCCCGCCGGGCATCGGCGCGACCGGTTCACCCCCTAAAGGGTAGCCGCCGTCGAGCCGGATCATGCTGCCGGTCATGAAGGGGGCATCATCCAAAAGGAAGCGGACCGCCCGGGTCACATCCGTCATCCGGCCGATTCTGGCCAACAGGGTGTGATCGATGATCGCCTGGCGCTGGGCTTCGGTCAACAGCCCCCACCCGCGCGTGTGCGGTCCATGGCGGGTCTCGACAATACCCAGCATCAGTTCGTTCACGCGCACCCGGGGGGCTCCCAGTCGGGCCCAGGTTTCGGTCAGCAGGGAGATGCCGCGGTTGGCGGCCGCGTAGCCTTCGTTGAAAAGGTAGCTGGTCGGGCCGCTGCGGCCGACGATTCCGGCAATTGACGAGATGTTGATCACGCACCCATCCCCGGAGGCGTCGAGGTGTGGCAGGGCGGCCTCGAACACCCACCGTTTGGTCCGCAGGGTGACGGTCAGCTCCAGATCCCACTGATCCCGGGTGTAGTGGCCGTGAACCACGGGCCACCCGCCCCGCTCGATGTTATTAATAAGGATGTCCAGGCGGTCGAAGCGTTCCACGACCCGCTCCACCAACCCGGGGATGGCCTCGGTGTCTCGCAGATCGATCGCTTCGATGAGATGATCCGTTCCGGTACCGGCAAAATCGGCTTGCATGGCCGCCAGGCTTTCCGGCCAGTCAAACCAGGTGGCGGCCACCCGGATGTCCCGGCTGAGCAGGTCCAAGGCGATGGCCTTGCCGATACCTTTGATGCCGCCAAGCACCAGGGCGACTTTGGCGTTGGTTGGCATGCCTGCTTACTCGATTCGCGGCGGCGCCGCGAAGACGGTCTGTTGAACCCAGTCCATGGCCACGTAAAGCAGTGCCAGGTCATCCTGACACGCCTGGGTGAAGCGCCGGCGATCGATGGAGGACATGATCGGGCGGCCGGCGGTCGACAGCTGAGTGCGGAACCTGTCCAGGTCATACAGGGCGGTAAACACCCGCTCGCTCTCGGCGGGTGTCAACGGTCCCGGCCGGAAACGGTTTTTGTGAGCGATCAAGGTCAGCATGGCGTCATTGGCCTGGTGGTGGTCACCAAGCCGCTGGTCATGCACCCATTGGTCCACGGTTCGTTCCTGACCGCTTTCAAAACCCAGGCAGTGCGGTTCGCGAATCAGGGCCCAGTGCTCGGTTTGCTTGCCGCTTTCGCGATGGCGCGAGACCCCGCGGGCCAGTGGATAGGTGCGGCAGGATGCCGGCCGGGCCGGGTAGACACGGCAACCGCTGGGGGTGACGAAGGGACAGGCCAGTTCGTCGTCGTCCCGGAATCTCAGGCCGACAACCGGCAAGCCGGTTCCAGGCCCGATATGCGATTCGGTGAACCGTTTCAAAAAGTCGCTCGAGGACAGGTTCAGATGCTGTTTAAGGCACACGACGTCATAGGGCGTCAGCAGCTGGTTCAAATCCCGGCAGCAGGCATTGAAGCAGGCCACCCGGGGAGAGCAGGTGAAACGGAAGGTCTGTTGCCGATCCAACGGCGATAGGGGCTCTGGCATGGCTGCTCCATTCGGGTCGCATGTCAAGATGGCAGTGGTAGCACGCTGGCCAGGCATGTCAACTCCATTTTGTGATGCTGGGCCCATTTACCATGATGACCCGGTCGGCCCCGGGCGCGACCGACATGGATTCGCCGAATTGGTGCGTCCCCTTTCCACCGGTCCGTGGCCGACAGAAGCGTTCATATTTTTTCTACCACATGTAGTGGTTGATTTGAACCCTTCAACGACATGTTGATCGCCGTTTGCCCAAATGTAACTATCTGCATCTTTTAGGCTTTGCGACCGCCGAAAATTCTTGACAATGAATATGTCGGATGGTATTGATCTATCCTTGTGTTAGACAATGACTATCTTCCCGATATTATACGATATATTCGATCGACTGGATCAATGCCGCAGCGCATTGGATGCATATCTGCACGTCGTGTTTTACAAAAACAGGATATGGGGCTTTATTCAACGCTAACCCAGTGCAACAGTCCGGGTCGAAACCATTCGGACGCCTAATTCACGGAAGGGAGGTGCGACGAACAGGAGGGCCAAGCCTTAGTTTCGGAAGTAACTTGAGTCAAATCTTTTTCAACCAACCGTAGGAGGTATATTAAATGCCAAGTTTTGTAATTTCGGAAAAATGTGACGGCTGCAAGGGCGGCGACAAGACCGCTTGCATGTACATTTGTCCCAATGACCTGATGGTGCTGGAGCCCAACGCCATGAAAGCCTACAACCAGGAACCGGATCAATGCTGGGAGTGCTTTTCCTGCGTCAAAATCTGCCCCACCCAGGCCATCGAAGTACGCGGCTATGCCGATTTCGTACCGCTGGGAAGCTCCATCATGCCCATGATGGGTACCGAAGACGTCATGTGGACCTGTAAGTTCAGAAACGGCCTCATCAAACGCTTCAAGTTCCCCATCCGGACCACCCCCGAAGGCCAGGCCAATGCCTATGCCGACCTCAAGGGCAAGGATCTCGAAAGCGCACTGCTCTCCACCCAGGAAGCGGACGGCGCCACCATCCCGACCCCCAATGTCTAAAATCCGGTCCCATGTTTGTTGGTGACACAACTTTAAGAATTTGATTTTCTACAGGAGGATACAATATGGCATTACCGAATAAACCTTTGGGTGAACTCAAGGCCGTGCGGGATCCTAAAGTCGTCGAGAAAGAAGTTGACATCCTCATCGTTGGCGGTGGTATGGCTGCCTGCGGTACCGCTTTCGAAGTTAAAAAATGGCTCAAGGACGGTCAGAGCGTACTGCTGTGCGACAAGGCCGCCATGGAGCGTTCCGGTGCCGTTGCCCAGGGCCTTTCCGCCATCAACACCTACATTGGCGAAAATGCTCCCGAAGACTACGTGCGCATGGTTCGCAACGACCTGATGGGCCTGGTTCGCGAAGACCTGATCTTCGACCTGGGCTGCTATGTCGATGATTCCGTGCACCTGTTCGAAGAGTGGGGCCTGCCGGTCTGGAAGAAAACTGACGACGGAAAGAACCTGGACGGCAAGAAGGGTCAGAAAATGGGGACCCTGAAAGCCGGTGCCCAGCCGGTCCGCACCGGTAAGTGGCAGATCATGATCAACGGTGAATCCTACAAACGTATCGTTGCCGAAGCCGCCAAACTGGCCTTGGGCGAGGACAACATCATCGAGCGCTGCTTTATCGTCGAGCTGCTGCTGGATGCCAACGTCGACAATCAGATTGCCGGCGCCGTTGGCTTCTCCGTTCGTGAGAACATCGTCTACATCATCAAATGCAAGACCATGATGGTTGCCTGCGGCGGCGCGGTCAACATCTACCAGCCCCGCAGCGTCGGTGAGGGTAAAGGCCGTGCCTGGTATCCGGTATGGAACGCCGGCTCCACCTACACCATGACCATGAAGATTGGTGCCGAGCTGACCATGATGGAAAACCGGTTCACCCCGGCCCGTTTTAAAGACGGTTACGGCCCGGTCGGTGCCTGGTTCCTGCTGTTCAAAGCCAAGACCCTCAACGGTCTGGGTGAAGCCTTTGCCGGCAGTGACGCCGCCAAGGCCGAGCTGGAAAAATATGCGCCTTACGGCACTGCCGCCATCACCCCGACCTGTCTGCGCAACCACCTGATGCTGTTCGAAATGAAGGAAGGCCGCGGTCCCATCATGATGGACACCGTGACCGCCTTGGCCGAACTCGGCGCCACCATGGACAAGAAAGAGCTCAAGCATCTCGAGTCCGAAGCCTGGGAAGACTTCCTGGATATGACCTGTGGCCAGGCCAACCTGTGGTGTGCTCAGGACTGTGAGCCAGAGAAGAAAAACTCCGAAATTATGCCCACCGAGCCCTACCTGCTGGGTTCCCACTCCGGCTGTTGCGGTCTGTGGACCTCTGGTCCGGACGCCGACTGGGTGCCGGATGCCTACAAAATCAAGGCCCGCAACGGAAAAATCTACAACCGTATGACCACTGTTGAAGGTCTGTTCACCGCCGGCGACGGCGTGGGCGGCTCCGGCCACAAGTTCTCCTCCGGCTCCCACGCCGAAGGTCGTATCGCCGCCAAGCAGATGGTGCGCTACGCTACGGACTTCGCCGATTTCAAACCGACCCTGAAGCAGTCCTCCGAAGAGTTGGTCGACCTGGCCTACAAACCGGTCCGCACCTTCCTGGATCACTGCGAATACACCACCGCCATCGACATCAACCCCAACTACCTCAAGCCCAACGGGATGATGTACCGCCTGATGAAGGCCACCCACGAGTACGGCGCCGGCACGGCGACCTACTACATGACCACCACCAAATCCCTGGAAGTGGTCATGGATCTGCTGGCCACCATGCGCGAAGACTGCGAGAAGCTGGCTGCCGGTGACCTGCATGAGCTGATGAGATGCTGGGAGATCGAGCACCGCATCTGGACGGTGGAAGCCCACCTGCGCCACATCCAGTACCGCAAAGAGACCCGCTACCCGGGTTTCTACTATCAGGCCGATTACCCGGGTCAGGACGACGAGAACTGGTTCTGTTTCGTCAACTCCAAGTACGATCCGGCCAAAAAGGAGTGGAATGTTTCCAAGAAAGATTACATCAAGATCATTCCTTAGTGGTATGTCGACGGTAATTCCAGTCGAATAGCAACACGCCTCCAGGTGCCGTAACGGCACCTGGAGGTTTTTATTAGCGTATTTGTGCCCTGTTTTCGGGTAGTACCCATCTGGGACCGCGGGTCGTCGAAAGAATGCAGCGTCCCAGAAAGGCCGTAGCCCTTATTGGAGCCTGAAGCCGGTACCTGGAGACCGGGAAATTGTGGTACAACGGTTTCCAGCTCCCCGTTTCCAGTTTCAATAATAGGGTATTACCCGGAACGCGACGTATCGATAACCGTACTTTTTTATGATTTTTCTGAAACGTTGATGCACGGAGGGATAGCATGACAAACGACAAAGCAGCCCCTGCGAGTGGAAGCATTATGGTGGTCGGTGGCGGCATCGCCGGTCTGACCACGGCCATCGAGGCCGCTGAAGTGGGCTATGAGGTGTTTCTGGTCGAAAAGAATCCTTATCTGGGCGGAAGAGTGGCGCAGCTGAATCAGTATTTCCCCAAGCTCTGCCCGCCGACCTGCGGTCTGGAGATCAACTTCCGGCGGATAAAGGACAACCCGAGAATCAAGGTCTTTACCCTGGCGGAGGTCGAAAAGGTTGACGGCACGCCCGGCAATTACAGTGTCAGCGTGAAAATCAGTCCCCGCTACGTTAACGAAAACTGCACCTGCTGCGGCGACTGCGCCGACGCCTGCCAGATGGAAGTGTCCGACGAGTTCAACTTCGGTATGAGCAAAACCAAAGGCGCTTACCTGCCCTTTGAGATGGCATTTCCGGCCAAATTCGTCATTTCGCCGCAGATTATCGGTACCGATGACGCCGCCAAGGTCAAGGAATCCTGTAAATACGATGCGGTCGATCTGGACATGGACGCCAAGACCGTCGATCTGCCCGTTGGCGCCATCGTCTGGGCCACCGGCTGGGAACCCTACGACGCCCACCGCATCGACAACCTGGGCTTCGGCCAGTACGACAACGTCATCACCAACATGATGCTCGAGCGCCTGGCCTCCAAGTCCGGCCCCACCGAGGGCAAAATCGTCCGTCCGTCCGACGACAAGGCCCCTGCCAGCGTGGCCTTTGTCCAGTGTGCCGGCTCGCGTGACGAAAACCACCTGCCTTACTGCTCCTACATCTGCTGCATGGCCTCACTGAAGCATGCCACCTATATCCGTGAACAGTATCCAGACACCAAAATCTACATTTTCTACATTGACATCCGTTCACCGGGTGACCGTTACGAAAAATTTTACAACAAGGTCAAGGAAGACGAAAACGTCATTTTCATCAAAGGAAAAGTCGCCGACGTCAGTGAAGATCCGGCCACTAAGAACATTACCGTGGTTGCCGAAAATGCGGTCACCGGGGAGAAGATTCACCAGACGGTGGATATGGCGGTGCTGGCAACGGGCATGCAGCCCACGGCCGCCAACGCCAGCCTGCCTGTCAATCTCACGGTCAACGATGACGGTTTTCTCATCAATGACTTTGAAAAAGGCGGCATGTTTGCCGCCGGCTGTGCCAACAAACCGGCCGACGTGATATCGTCCAACCAGAATGCGACCGGGATGGCCATGAAAGCCATTCAAACCCTGGTGAAAAGGTAGGAGGTAACCCATGGATAAAAAGTATGGTGTGTATATCTGCGAAGGTTGTGGCATTGGGGAGTCCCTCGATGTAAAGGCCCTGTGCGGGGTTCCCGAAGAAGAGGGCGTACCCGTCAAGACCCATCCCTTTTTGTGTGGCAAGGATGGGGTGTCATTCCTGAAAAAAGATATCGACGGCGGAACCAACACCCTGGTCATCGCGGCGTGCTCGCGCCGGGTGAACTTCGATGTTTTCCGCTTTGACGGCTGCATCGTCGACCGCGTCAACCTGCGTGAAGGGGTGGTCTGGTCACATCCCCGCAGCGACTTTCCCGCGCTGACCGAAGCGGAAAAAGAGGACGAGGACAAATTTGACCGCGTCCAGATGATGGCCGAAGATTATATTAAAATGGGCATGATTCGTGTGGAAAAGATCAAGCTGCCCGAACCCTATGTGGTCGAGAACCTGTCCAGGAAAATCCTGGTGCTCGGCGGCGGCATCACCGGCATGTCCGCGGCCATCGACGCGGCCAAGGCCGGGTTCGATGTCACCATTGTCGAAAAAACCGCGGCATTGGGTGGCTATGCGGCCAAGGTGCGGCGTCAGATTCCGATTGCCGCGCCCTACGATGCCCTGATCTCCCCGATCGTGGAAGCCAAAATTGCCCAAGTGGAGGCCATGCCCAACATCACCGTGAAGACTGAAACCGTCGTGGCCCGCATTGCCGGCCAACCGGGAGAGTTCACGGTGACCCTGAAGAAACCGGGTGAAAAAATTCCCTTCGACGTACCCTATCCCCTGCCCGACGAGATGAAGGTGGACGAAAATGGCAAGGATCTGGATGTCGAAAAGCAACACGAGGCTTACCTGGCCTACAACGAAGGTAGAAACGACATCCTCACGATCGACCCGAACGGCGAACTGTTCGGCGCCGTGATCCTGGCGGCCGGCTGGCGCCCGGACGACCTCAAGAAGGGCGATTACGGCCACCTGGGCTTCGGCGAACTGCCCGACGTGATTACCAACCACCAGTTCGAAGAGATCGCCAAGGCCGGCAAGATCGTTCGCCCCTCGGACGGAAACGCCGCCAAATCCGTGGTTTTCGTTCAGAGCCCGGGCAAAGACGAATCCGACAGCGACTTTGCCTATGCCGGTGCGGTCACCAGTATGGTTTCCCTGAAACAGGCCAAGTACGTGCGTGAAGACTACGACGACGGGAAGGCCTTCATCTTTTACCAGCACATGCGCACGCCCGGTTTTTCAGAGCTCTTCTACAAAGGGCTGCAGCAGGATCCGGGCATCTTCATGACCAAAGGCGCTGTAATGAAGGTGTCCAAGAACGGCGGCGGCATGGTCGTGGAGGCCCAGGACACCTTGCTGGGTGAAAAACTGCAGGTGAAGGCGGATTTGGTTGTCCTGGGTGCCGGCATGGTCCCCGTAACCAAGGACGACCCGGTGATCAACCTGGCCTATCGCCAGGGGCCGGGATTCAGGGATATCGGGCTGTTCAACGGCTACGCCGATTCCAATTTTATCTGCTTTCCTTACGAGACTCAGCGTACCGGCGTTTATGCTGCCGGTGCGATTCGCCGTTCCATGACCATGGAAGAGGCCATTGAGGATGCCTCCGGCGCCGCGCTCAAAGCGATCCAGTGCCTGGAGTCGGTCAACCGCGGCGTCAGCGTGCATCCGCGCTCCGGCGACATGACCTTTCCGGACTTTTTCTTCCAGCGCTGCACCCAGTGCAAACGCTGCACGGAAGAGTGCCCCTTCGGCGCCCTGGACGATGATGAAAAGGGAACCCCCAAACCCAATCCCACGCGCTGCCGCCGTTGCGGCACCTGCATGGGAGCCTGCCCCGAGCGCATCATCGGTTTTGCCGACTACAACATCGACAGCGTCGGCTCCATGGTCAAGGCGGTGGGTGTGCCCTCCGAGGATGACTACTCCGAACCGCCATTTCGTATCCTGGGCCTGGTCTGCGAAAACGACGCCTACCCGGCCCTGGACATGGCCAGCCTCAACCGGTTGTCCTATTCGGCGGACGTGCGTCTCATACCGATTCGCTGCCTGGGTTCCATGAACGTGATCTGGATCAAGGACGCCCTTTCTCAGGGTATGGACGGTGTGTTCCTGCTGGGCTGCAAACACGGTGATGACTACCAGTGTCACTTTGTCAAGGGCTCGGAGTTGGCTGAAGTCCGCATGAAGAAGATTGGGGATGCCCTGGCCAGCCTGGCGCTTGAGGAAGAGCGCGTGGCGCAGTTTGAAGTTGCCATCGATGATTTCGACAAAGTGCCGCAGATCATCAATGACTTTGTGGAATCCATAGAGGCGCTTGGTCCGAACCCGTTCAAGGGCTTCTAATTGATACGATGAACCAATGGAAGGGCGGTGCCTGCCGCCTTTTCCACCCATTTGCCCAGTGAGGAGGTTATCAATGGCGAATTCATATCTGGTCGATCCTGATGTGGGTTTTATTAAGGAAGTGGCGAGGCTTGGAGGTGCGGATGTCAAAAAGTGCTTCCAGTGTGCCACCTGTGCGGTGGCCTGCCCGATCTCTCCGGATACCAAACCGTTTCCCCGAAAGGAAATGATTGCGACATCCTGGGGATTGAAGGATCGTTTGATCGGCAACGGCGACGTTTGGCTTTGCCACAATTGCGGTGACTGCTCAACGCTGTGCCCCCGCGGCGCTCAGCCGGGCGACGTCCTGGCGGCGGTACGGGCGGCCACGGTGATCGAATATGCCACGCCCAAGGCATTGGCCCGAATGGTCAGCGATCCCAAACAACTGCCCATTTTGCTGGCCATCCCGGCTCTGATTTTCCTGACGGTGGGACTGCTGCTGAAAATGGTGGGCGTGGATTGGCTCAACTTCGCCCCCAGCGGCGATCATTTGTGGCAAGCCGATTACATCAGCAATTACCTGGTGGACATCATCATGATTCCCACCTTTTTCGGTGCCGTAGCGGTTTTTGCATTGGGGCTGAAGCGCTTTTTGGCCGACATGCACGCCAATGCCCTCCAAGAGGGAAAAACCGACAAAGAGAAGATCGAGCCGGTCGGCTTGCTTCAGAGTTTCGTCAAAATCATACCGACCATTCTGAGACATCAGAAATTCAACGAGTGCACCGACAATCACGACCGCTCGACGGCCCACATGATGGTGCTGTTCGGGTTCATCGGCCTGTTCATCGTCACCAACAGCTTCTTCGCGGCTGAGTGGGTCTTTCACATCGAAGGGCCCTACAGCCAGATCAACCCGGTTAAGTGGCTGGCCAACTTCAGCGGGATCGCGCTGCTCATCGGCGGTTTGCTGCTGTTGAAAAACCGCCTTGCCAAGAAGGATCAGATTTCCAGCTATTGGGATTGGTACCTGGTGGGTCTGGTGCTGACCCTGGCGGTGACCGGCCTGCTGACGCAAATGCTGCGTTTGGGTGGTATGTACGATTTGTCGGCCTTCATCTACTTTCTGCACCTCATCGCTATCTGGGCGCTGTTCGCCTACACGCCCTTTTCCAAATTGGCCCATATCGTCTACCGGACAGTGGCCATGGCGTATCAGGAATACAGCGGACGAAAATAGATCCGATCATCGTAGGCCGTGGGGGTGTTAAAAAAGGGGGGCTTCCAGCCCCCTTTTTTTATTGGTGTCAAAGCCGGGCAGGCCATTGGGCCTGGGCGCGCCGCCATTCGTAAAGTGCAATGCCCACGGCCACGGCGGCGTTCAGGGACTCCACGCCGGCGGCCATGGGGATGGCAACGGCATGGGGCCTTAATTCGGCCGGTAGGCCGGGGCCTTCCATCCCCGCGAGCAGGCAGAAGGATGGGGGAAACCGAAGGTCAACCAGGGACCGACCCGCTGGGGCAAGCGCCACCATGGGCAGGTCCGGCGGAATCTCGGACAGGGAGGGACCTTGCACGATCGGGGCGGAAAAGACGGTCCCGGCCGAGGTGCGAACGGCTTTGGGGTGAAATGGGTTGGCGCTTTCGGCGAGCATGACGATCCGACCCACATGGAACGCCATGGCCGAGCGTATCACTGCACCTACGTTTTCCGGGTCCTGAAACGGGACCAGCAGACTGCACCCCGAACGCGACGCCGAATCCATGGGCCAGTGTTGGATTGCGGGAATCCCATAAAGGATGATGGGACAGCGGATTCCGAATGGATCGAGCTGCCGAAACAGGTCCGGGGCCAGTTGCAGCCAGGTCAGCCCGGCGGGTGCGTCGGACGGGGGCGGCGTTTTGCTTCCGCTGCTGATCCAGGCCAGGCAGTGCGTTGCGGATTGTTGCAAGGCTTCGGTTGTCAGGCGCGAGCCGTGTACCAGGGTCTGACCCTGTTTTTTGACGCCGCGGCCCGTCAAGAGCTTTTTCAGATCTTTGAAGGCGGGGTTGCCAGCGCTTTCGATCACTTTAACCCGGTGGTTGACCGGGTTTGGTGATGGGCCGCCGTTTCCCAGGGGTTCGGTGGTGCGCCGGAAGAGCACCAGGCGGCGCTGGTGAGGCGTCTGCGCGATGCGGTAGGGGATGTCATCGGCCAGCGTGTAAGCGGATGAAGCGGTTTGCCGGGCCGCTGCGATTTCGCTGTCGCAGCGCGGGCCTTTCATGAAAATGGCCATGCCGTTTTTGGCCAGACAGCCGCTCACGCGGGTCAAGGTGTCGGGCATGGGTTCCACGGCCCGGGTGATGACGCCGGCGACCGGTCGATCGAAATCCGGTGCGATGCCGCGTTCCAGCACCTCGAGACCGTGCAGATCGAGCAACGCGACGGCCGCTTTCAAGAACGTGATGCGCTGCTGCCGGCTGTCGGCCAGCAGGATGTGCAGGTTTGGCCGGAAAATCTTGAGCGGTATGCCCGGCATACCCGGGCCGGTCCCCAGATCGAGCAAGGGGGAGGGCAGCGTGACGTGCAGGGCCGGAAGGATGGAATCGGCGTAAAGCTTGACCACCATGTTGTCAAAGTTGCGGATGCGCGTCAGGTTCAATTCGTCGTCATGCCGCCGCAGAAACTGGTGGTAGGCCCACAGTTGCTTAAGCTGGTCGTCCGTGAGATAAATATGGCAGCGCCTCAGCAGCGCATCCATCCGCCCGGGGGACGGCGGCGCTTTTCCTCCGCCGTCATTGCGGTGCTGGTGAGAACCGGTACCCCCTTGTGCCACATGCGACTCCTTGCAGGTGGATAAGTGAACAACCGAAAACCATTCACGAGTTGACGGAGAGCGATGGAGATCGCTTCGCAATCAATGCATCAACCCTACTTTTTCGATCGGCGCTGGCCGGTCCCATACGTGGACAACCATCTGCTGGCACTGTATAAACCATCGGGCCTGCTGGTGCAAGGGGACCTCACGGGGGATGCCTGTCTGCTCGAGCTTGGCAAGCAGTGGATCAAAGCGCGCTTTGGCAAGCCGGGTCGGGTCTTTCTGGCCATGGTCCACCGTTTGGATCGCCCGGCGGCCGGCGTGGTCCTGTTTGCGCGGACCACCAAAGCGGCAGGTCGCCTGGCCCGGCAGTTTCGGGAACGCAGCGTGGGAAAGCGTTACCTGGTGGTCGTTCACGGATCCGTCCGCGTCAGCTCCGGGCGGCTGATCGACCACATCGAGCGTCAAGGGCGCCTGAGCCGGATCGTGCCGTCACCCACCCGGACAAGTCAAGAAGCCCGATTGACCTATCGCGTTCTCGACAGAAGCGTTCAGGCCAGCTTGCTGCAGGTCCACCTGGAAACCGGCCGGCGCCACCAGATCCGGATTCAACTGGCCCATCTGGGCCATCCGGTCGTGGGCGACCTGCGATACGGCGCCGACAAGCCGCTGCCCGACAAGCAGATCGCCTTGCTGGCCCAGGCGCTGTCCGTGGACCACCCCACCCTGGGCCGGCGACTGACGGTTGAGGTGCCGGTACCGCAGGGGTGGCCATGGCCGGGGCGCGCACCTTCTGAAAATGGGTGTCCGCCCTGGAGTTGGCGAACATTCGATTCGGTATTTCCTGCGGCCGGGAATAGGGGTCTTGCTTGATCGCCGGTCAGCAGTTGAGTGTGGCCATTAGAGGTTCAGCCCAACGGCGTACAATTATCCGGAAAGATTCGGATCGGGTTCGAGGGTCTGAAGATAATGAACCGGAATGCGATGCAAGAGGTCGTCGGCCGTTTCTGTATCACCCTGTTTTCTGAGCAGGGTTGCCAGATTGGCCAGACTGGCCGCAACATCGGGATGGTCGTCACCCAGTTGGGCCTGTCTGATTGCCAATGCCCGGTGATAGAGCGGTTTGGCGTCCGCTGGCTTGCCTTGTTCTTCAAGCAGGGCGGCCAGGTTGTTCAAACTCGTGGCCACCTCAGAGTGATGGTTCCCGTAGTGAGACTCATAAATTTCCAGGGCCCGGCGGTAAAGCGGTTCGGCGCCGGCATGGTCGCCTTGCTCATGCAGCATTGTGGCCAGGTTATTCAATTCGGTGGCGACCTGGGGATGCTTGTCGCCCAAACGGTCTTCATGGATTTTTAGGGCTCGGCGATACAAGGGGTCGGCGTCGCCGTACCGGCCCTGCTCATGCAGCACCTCCGCCAGGTTGTTCACAATCAAAGCCACATCCGGATGGTCGTCACCCAGCCGGGTTTCCTGGATTTTTAAGGCTCGGCGCAGCAGCGTTTCGGCGTCAGTCATCTTGTCCTGGTCAAGCAGAACCGATGCCAGGTTGCTTGCGGCCACGGCCATATCGGGATGATCGCTGCCCAGCCGGGTTTCCTGGATTTTCAAGGCTCGGCGCAGCAGTGTCTCCGCTTCGGTATACATGCCCTGATCGTGCAGCAATAAGCCCAAATTGCTCAAACTAACGGCGATCGAGAGGTGGTCGTCGCCCAGTCTGGTTTCCTGGATTTTCAAGGCTCGGCGCAGCAGCGTCTCCGCTTCTGTGTACTCGCCCTGATCGTGCAGCACCGTCCCCAGGTTGCTCAAGCTGCCCGCGACCGAAAGATGGTCGGTGCCCAATCGGGACGCTTGGATTTCAAGGGCCCGGCGCAGCAGTGTCACGGCTTCGCCGGGCCTGCCCTGACCATGACGCAGTGCGGCCATATTGTTCAAAATGACGGCGACATCAAGATGATCGGCGCCCAACTGGGTTTCGAGGATTTGCATCGAGCGCTGCCAAAGCTGCTCGGCTTCGGCGTCGTTTTGCCAATCCAGATGCATCGCCGCCAGATTATTGATGACCGCGGCGACATCGGGATGATGGTCCCCAAGTCGGGCTTCGTAGGTCGAAATGGCTCTGTGAAACAGCGGTTGCGCCTCGGCGAACAAGTTGCAGCGATGAAGGTAAACACCAATTTTATCCAGCAGGTCGGCCGTGGCATCTTGGGCCACCTCGTATTTGTCCGCATGCGCGATGGCGATCCGAGAATGCGCCAAAAGTGACGGTCCCGCCTGTGATGAAACCGGTTTGCCATCATCGACCACAAAGACCGTGTTGAGCGCGCGTACGGCTACATTGGACCATAATTTGCGCTCCGCGGCGCTCAGGTGATCCTGGATCGCCACCTGTACCAGCCGATGAATGGACAGCCCATCGGGTCGGCGGTCAACGAGTGCGTAGCGATTCAAGACATCGATACCCTCGTCTAGCACGGTCATGTCCATAAGCAGGGCCGACAGTTCTGTTGATACATGTGCACTGGCTGCTTGAATCAATCTCAGCGGAATGTCGTGTGATGCGAAAAAGGCACACAGGTTCAGAACCAGAACGCCTATCGGTATTTCCGCTTCCACCTTTTCGACGGAAAGACAGCAGGTGGTTCCCACCGTATCCGGATAATTCAACGGCGGGTTCCGGTTTTCCCAGAGCTGGCGGTGGCGTGCATCGATCAATTTTAGATAACCGGCACAATCGGATTCGTTTGCAGCGATCCAGGCGCCGGCATGTTCCAGCGCGAGTGGAAGGTTTTTCATTGTGCCAGCAATATTTTCGGCATCCGGCGTGTTTTCAAGAGTCGTTCGCCGAACCAGAAAGGAGACCGCTTCCGCATGCGGCCAGGCATCGAGGTGCAGTGCGCGAAACCGTTTTTCCCAGACCTGGTGCCGGGAGGTGAGAAGAATCTGTCCCGATGGTTCGCAAGGCAGGTAATCGTGAACCTCCTGCGGTTGCTTGACGCTGTCGAAGATGAATAACCATCCTTGATTGGATTCCAGCCACTGGCGGACGGCGGCGATGGCCGTTGGCCGGCTTGCGGTCTTTTCCGGAAGGTCTGCCGCCACGGCAAAAGCGGCATAATCCGATGCAAGGACCGATTCATCCGCTGCATTCAGCCACCAGATGACACGATACGCTGATCCGTAACGATACGCAAATTCAAGCGCTACCTGGGTTTTGCCAACACCGCCCATTCCCTTTATCACCTGGATGGCGGTGTGGTGGTCATCCGAATTGAATCCGTCTGCCAGTTCGGTGAGCGTTGTTTCCCTTCCGGTAAAATTGGGATTGCGTGGTATTGAGATGTTCGCAATCCGGGACAGGACCATCGGTGTGTCCGAGCCAGGTGCGGATGTTGTTCGGGAAGCGGCCTCCGCCTGTATCCGTCCATCGGGTATCGTCAACCCTTGGATTGCCGGTTTTATGTAATCTGTCATTTTCCGAGTATGTCAGTTTGAAATTGCTTGTGCACAGTCCGGCTATTGGCTTTTTATGGCATCGATGATCTTCTCGTGCAACCCTTTGCTGGGCGGTCACTGCGGGTTCGCGGCGTTCGGGAGCACGTATCCCGCGTCCAGATCCCGATTTCCTGATCCAGATCGACCTCGGCCCATTTCGGGTGGCCATTTTTTTTCAGGGCGTCGATATTGTCCCTGATGGCCTGGCCGAGGGTTCCAAGTTGATTGCAGCGCATTTTGTAGTACCCTGTTCTGCCTTTTGAGAAGTCGTAGCCGATGAGTACGGCCTTGACCGCGACGGTGGGAATGTGACCGTCGAACCAGGCATAATCGGAGGTGCTGATGTCACTGGTCACATACTCTTTGAGAATCGCTTCATGATTCAGTGGCACGAAATGGGTATTGTCAAAGTAGGGTGCCAGGTCGGGATTGGATTTTATCTTCTCGAGCTCCGTGAACAGGGCAACCGGTTTACCGGCGACATAAATCATTGCATCAACCTCGCCCGAGATGACCGCCGCCGCAGCATCCATGGGTTTCAGACCGGTCACATATTCCAGCGGTTCGATCTGCATGATATGAAAAAGATTCATTGAGGTCACAAAATTACCACTGTTTTCGGTTCCGATGGCCACGCGTTTACCCTGAAGGTCCTCAATATCCGTTATTTCCTTGTTGGCATACAGATGAACCTCTTCGTTGTAGAAGGGATAGATCAGCCGCAGGTACCTGACGAATTGCTTGAGCTCTGGGTCGTCTGATTTTTTCTGAATAAACCCCAATACATCGGACTGAACGATGCCCAGCGCGGCATTCTCGGTGCTTCGAATGCGCCGAACGTTGTCCAAAGACCCACCCGATGTTTTGACGATGATGTCGATGCCTTCTTTAGCGGCGATTTCGGCGATTTGTTTACCAAACTGGATATAGGTACCCGATTCCGATCCGGTCACCATCCCCATGGCACGCTTGTCCTCGGCCATGCCGGATGAGATCGCCACCATAACCGGCGTGATGAGTGCGGCTGCCACGACCAGGAGCCATTCTCTTTTCATCATTGTTTCTCCCTTCTGTTCTAATTTTGATTGTTCAACAGCTTTTTGACTTTTTGCTTGATCTCTTCCGGCGATAGTTGTGGGACTGTTTGTTGCTGGAGCGGTTCAGGCGTTTCGCGACCATTCATCAGGTATTTTTCAGATTCCTCATTCGCTGCGCGGGGCTGCCCGTCTGGTTCGGGTGTGGCGAGGCCTTCCTGCGCCTGTGCTGCCGGCTGTTTCAGCCGTGTTTCGGCGGTTGATTTTTTTTCCCCTGGGTCGGGGATGTCGTTGGATTGGGTCGCCGACGGCAGCGGTTGTTGCGTTTCTGAGGCCGGTTCCGGTTCGTTTTGAGCTTGCCCGCTGGGCTGCGCGTTCGGTTCGGGTGTGGACAGGCCGCCCTGTGCCTGTGCTGCCGGCGGTTCCAGCCGTGTTTCCGCGGTTGATTTTTTTTCCCCTGGGTCGGGGATGTCGTTAGATTGGGTCGCCGACGGCAGCGGTTGTTCCGCTTCTGAGGCCGGTTCCGCTTCGTTTCGTGCTTGCCCGCTGGGCTGCGCGTTCGGTTCGGGTGTGGACAGGCTGACCTGCACCTGCGCTGCCGGCGGTTTGTGTGGTGCTTCGGTCGGTTGGTTCTCCGCCCGAACGGAATCTCCCCTGGTCTCTTGCGTTTCCAGTGGTGCCGGTGAGGGTGTTACCGGTTTTGGCGTCAGGCCGTCCTGCGCTGCCGCCACAGGCCGGGCGTCCATCGTCGTCGTCGCTTTTTCGGTTGTGCGTTGGACTGCCGGCGGCGTCTGTGCAGTCGGTATTGTCGGAGGCGTCGTCACATACCCCATGTAGATGCCGATACCCGCCAGAGCGGCGATCAGAGCCGCCACTACCGGGAGAACGTACCTTTTGGTGTGCCACTGCTGCTGCGTGGATGTTGCGAGCCTTCTTTTTACACAGCGGCATTTTTCGAGGTGAGTTTGCGCGGCTTCTTTGACAAACAGATTCCACAACGCTTTGGATTTGTTTGCCTGGGTGACCCGTTTTCTGCGCAGCTCATCTGGGGCCAGTTCGATGTCATCGGTGATTTCATTTCCGTTGTGCCTTACCGTGGCTATGAAATACCACTCGCGGTCGCTGGCCTGCATGATCGTTTCAACTTCATATTCATCGTTATGGCGAGCCACCGTATCCCGAACCGTATTTTTGGTTTTGAGTGCCGAAACGATCTCTTCGAGCAAACGATCCAGGTGCGGGTGCGTATCGTCTTGAGGATTCGGGGCCTGGCGGGCGGCCCCGTCGATCTCGGACGAATTCACAGGCCTTTGGGTTGTCTCTTTTTTATCCATGGCGAAACATAACCTTGTCCTGATCGAAGGATCGGTATCGGTCGGTGACCTTGAGGTCACGTTTTCATGATTGGCTCAAGGAGTTTCAGTAATCTTCTAAAATTATTGCAAAGATGTCAATATGTACTGGGCTGTTCGCGAACAGATTCTGGCCTCGAACGGGCGTGGGGGATCGACAGGCCTGTTTTATGGAACGGCAGAGTTACTTCATGCAGTAGCTGCAGACACCGTCCACACGGATTTCCACTTTATCGATGCGGCCGGGAAATGTTTTCCACAACGCGTCCGTGTCCACATTGAGACTGTCCGGCGTCATGCAGTCCATCCGACCGCATTTTTTGCAGTAGAAGTGCGGGTGGGGATGGTGGTGTTCATTTGGGGCCAGGCCGTAGCAGAATGCCCGGCCGCCGGTGCTGATGCGCTCCACCAGGCCCTGTGCCACCAGCAGGTCGAGGATGCGGTAGACTGTGACGCGGTTGATGTGGTTCGACCGTTTCAACGTGTTGTAAATATCGGCCGCGGAAAGCGGATGGTTGTTGTTGCCGACCACCTCCAAGACACTCAGGCGATTGTCCGTATATTCCAGGTTGGCGGCCTTGAGCAGGTTTTCGTAGTTGCATTGATTGCACATATCAGTTCCCTCGTGGATCCACAGCAGTGGGGCGGGTTGTCGTTGGGCTGTGATTGGTAGTCTTGTGGAAAGCGTTGAGCCCTTCGACCAGCAAATTTAGGAAAAAGAAGCTGCCGGCGACCAGAATGATCGACGCCCCCGAGGTGAGATCGAAGGTATAGGAGATCCACAGCCCGGAAACGGAAAAAAGGGCGCCCAGAACACTCGACCCGATCATCATTTGCATCAGGGATCGGGCATACCGTTCCATGATGAACGGGGGTATGGTGAGCAGCGCGATCACCAGGATCAAGCCGACCACTTGAATGACCATGACCACGGTTATTGCCAGCATTCCGATCATCAGAAAATAGAGGGTGTTGACCGGAATCCCCCGGATGCGGGCGAACTCTTCGTCGTAGGAGATTGCCAGCAGATCCTTGTAGTATAGCGCCACCAGGGCAACGATCGCCAGCCCCATGCCAACCATGATCCACAGGTCGGTATCCGGTACCGTCAGGATGCTGCCGAACAGGTAGCTCATGAGATCGACGTTGTAGCCCGGCGTCAGGTCGATCAGGATGATGCCGCAGGCCATCCCCACGGCCCAGATGACACCGATGATCGTGTCGGCCCGGTGGCGGGCCTTCAACGTCACCGCCGCCATGATCATGGCCGCCGCCAGGGAAAAGCCCAGCGTTCCGGCCAGGTAGGGCCACCCCATGAAAAAGGCCAGGCCGATGCCGCCGTAGGCGGCATGGGCGATGCCGCCGGAGAGAAACACGATGCGATTGACCACCACCAGCGTTCCCATGATCCCGCAGATGATGCTGGCCAGAAGACCGGCTGCCAGGGCGTTTCGCATGAATTCGAACTGCATTGCCTCGATCATGAATCACTCCTTGTGGTGCTGAAGGACACGATGGGGCAGGTGGCCATGCGTGATCAGTTCTACCGGGCATACCTCTTCGGCCGTGCACGGATACATGGCTTCAAGCATACTGCCGGTGATTTCGGCTTGATGGTGATAGTGCAGGCGCCTGTTCACGCAGGCCACGGATTTGACGTAGATGGACACCACCAGCAGGTCATGGCTGACGACCACGATCGTGACGGTTTCGTTGAGGCGTTTGAGCAGACTGAAAAATTCCGTCTGCCCCTTGGAGTCGATACTGGCCGTCGGCTCGTCCAGCAACAGCAGCCGTGGGCGGGTCACCAGGGCACGGGCGATAAATACCCGCTGGCGCTGACCCCCGGAAAGTTCGCTGATCCGACGCTGGGCATGCTGGGCCATGTCGATGCGGTCCAACGCCTCGAGGGCATCTTGACGGTCCTGTGCCGAATTGAGGGACCATCGGTTGCCTGGCGCCAGCTTGCCCATGAGGACGACGTCCAGGGCCGTAATGGGAAAGTTGCGATTGATGTTGACGTCTTGGGGAACGTAGCCGATTTGATGGGAAACCTGGTTGGGTGGTTTTCCCATGATCCGGATGCTGCCGCGATCCGATTTGAGCAGGCCCAGCATGAGCTTGAGCAGCGTGGTTTTCCCGCCGCCGTTGGGGCCGATCATGGCGATGAAATCCCCTTCACGGACCATCAGGTTGACATGTTCCAGCACCGGTTGTCCATGGTAGCTGAAGCACAGGTTGTCGATCCGGGCGATGGGGTGTTTCGACTGATTGTCGACAGGGAAGTCATCTGACGGCATGTTGAATCTCCTCGGCGACCTGACGCAAATTGGTTGCCCAGGCTTCGGCCAGGGGGTCGACCGCCACCACCCGTCCGTCGATCGCCTGGGCGATTTGTCGGGCACTTTTCGATGAAAATTGGGGCTGCACGAAAACCACTTTGATCCGGTTTATACGTGCCTGGGCGATCAGGCTTTCGAGGTGGGCCGGCTTGGGGCCTTTGCCTTCGATTTCAATGGGTATCTGTTGCAGGCCATAGGTGTGCGCAAAGGCTCCCCAGGAGGGGTGCACCACCATGAAGGCGGTGCCTTTGAGGCCATCCAGGGTGGTCCGCAGATGGGCATCGAGATCGACGAGGGCCGTGATAAAGTCACGGTAGTTGGCCTCATAGGCCAGGCGGTGATCCGGGTCCGCCTCCTGCAGGGCGGTCAGAATCGAGCGTGCCTGCATCATCACCAGCGGTGGGGAGAGCCAGATGTGCGGGTCACGGCCCTGGTGGTCACCGTCGTGACCGGCGGCATGGTGACGGTCGTGGGTCGCCATGGGCCGCTTCATAATCCCCTGATCGGTGTGGATCACCTGCAGGCCGGGGTTCAGGGCCGTGATTTTGGCCAATTTGGCTTCCTCGAATTCAATGCCGACCGCAAAATAGAGCCGGGCTTTGGACAGCGCCACCATCTGTTGCGGTTTGGGTTCGTAGGTGTGCGGATCGGCCCCGGATTCGACGAGAACCTGCACCGCTACCAAGTCTTTGCCAATTTGTTGCACAAAGTAACGCTGGGGGGCGATGCTGACGAACACGGGTATCGGCGCCGCGGCCAGTACCGGCCCAACTTGCAGGCAACAAAAGACTATCAGAGTAAATCTCAAACTACGGGCGTTCACCATTTCCGGCCTCTGGATGTGTCGGTCTAAGCCTTCCTGCTCGATTGAACCCAATGCAACTCTATTGCATTAAGTAGGAATTGGCAAGGCTTGAATATTCGCGATCGCCCGGAGATCAGATCAGGCCGGCATCCGCCCGGTTCACCCAACCGATTTTGTCCTCGGTGTAGCGAATCAGCAGGTGGGTGTCGGATTCGCGCTCAAGGCGCACCTTGGTGCCGGCATGCAGAACGAAAAGCTGGGTGGCCGCGTCGGTGAACCCGGAGCGCACGGCTACCTGGTCCGGCAAAATCACGGCATAGCGGACGCGAGCGGTTTCGACATAGTTGTAAACGGCGGTGCTTGTGAAAATGACCGCCGTGGCGGCGATGATGACTGTGGTGGGGCGCCACAGGTGCTTGTTGCCAATGGCCAGGATCGACAGCACCAACCACAGGCTCGCATTGAGGCCGATGGCGATCCAGCGCACGACGGCCGGGCTCAACTGGTATTTCCAAAAAAACAGGATGGGGATCAGGGGCGAGGTCTGTTCGCCGGTTTCATCCTTGGTCAGGGAAAGGGCATAGGCATGGTTGAAGCGCAGGTCCGGGTCGTCCGGAAGGTGTTTCAGGGCCCGTTCGTACCAGAGCATGGCGCGGCCCAGATCGTCGTTTTTCAGGTAGGCGTTGCCAAGGTTGTAATACAGTCTCCCGGTGTCGATTCCCGCATCGACCAGAGCTTCGAAGGCGGTGATGGCGGTCTGCCAATCGCCGTTCTGGTAGGCGTCGATACCCTTCATCAACACACGCGCGTTTTCCGATGCGGGCACGGTGGCGGCAAGGCCGGCAACCAGCAGCAGCGCAGCGGCGAATGCCGTCAGGCCTTTCATGGTAACAGCTTCCCGACCGCCCGCCGCGTTTGTTCTTGCAGCTGCGCCCTTTTTTCGGCGCTCAACATTTCGCCGGAGTAATTGAAGGACTCGATGGACTCCAACAGTTTGGCGGTGGCATCGGCCTGATCCGGATCCCAACCAATATCCACCAAAACGGTTCTAGCTTCCGACCAGGTCAGGGAGGCGCCCACGACCTGCTGCTTGGCGTGGATTGCCGACACCAGTGCCCGATAGAGGGCCGAGAGGAATTGGGTGTCTGAAAGACCGGCCACTGCTGCGGCTTTTAGGGCCTGCTGGGCCCGATCGGCCATGACCCGCGCGGGGGAGTCGTCTTTGCGGGTCATCCGCAACACGATTGTGGTGGCAATGAAGCCGATGACGGGGACCAGCAGCAATAGGGCGAACCAGGCCGGCGCCAGCGAGCGCTGTGGCGCCAGTGTCTCCAGCCCGGCTTTCAGGGGCAGGATATCCCTGCCGGTGAATTCGACCCGTTTTTTCAGCCCCGGGGGAGCAAGGGGTGCCGTCCGAAAGCGGTCGATGCCGGTGGCGGCCGTTTCGGAAGGGGCGACGGCGATGTCAAATGCCGCCGTAGCCGGGCTGCGATAGGCGCCGGCCGCTGCATCGAAGTAGGTCAACACGATGGGCTCGATGCGGAATTGGCCGGGCTGCACTGGAACCAGGGCGGTGCGAAAGGTTTTGCTGCCCGAATAGCCTTGCGGTGTCATTTGGACCTGTGATTCGGGATTGTCGGCGTACCTTTTAAATCCGGTTGGTGCGGGAATGGCCGGTTCGGGGGCATCCATGATGTTGCCGGCACCGCTGACGGTTACGGTCAGGGTCGTGGCGTCCCCGACCCGAATGTCCGCCTTCTCGAGATCGGCCGCAATGTCGAACGATCCCACCAGACCTGAAAAGGTGGTTCCCGGCGGCGGCGTCGGCAAGGGCGCCACCGTGACCGCCACGGCATCCGTTTCGAGCATCCGGGTGGTCATTTCCGTGCGGCCGAAGAAGGCATCCATGCCGGCAAACGGTCGCGGCCGGCGCCTGCCCTGCAACAGGCCCACCTGCAGTACGGCCGGTTCGATTTCGATTGCTCCGGCCTTGAGGGGGACCAGGATGAAAACCACTTCCGTGACCACGAACTCCCGGCCGTTGATCACCGTTCGATGGGAGCTGCGGTCTTCCAGTTCCTGGGCATTGAAACCGTCGAACGCCGGGGCCTGAAAGGTGGCTTCGGCCACCTGCACGGCGTTGAACAGACGAAAGGTATAGGCGATCTGCTGGCCGACCCATGGTGTCGCTTCCGACACTTCGGCGGTCACAAAGACATCGCGCTGGCCGCTTTCGGCCGGCGGCTGTTCGGAAACGACGATCGTGATGGGCTGCGTCTGGACAACCTCACCGTCGATGGCCACCGGTATGGCCGGGATGGTCTGGTTGCCGGCTGCCAGGGGAATCAGGGCATAATTGTGAATCACCTGACGTGAGGTCCGGCCATTGATCATCTGAAAGCTGCTGGTGGACCCGCGCGAGATCGTCTGAAAGCCGGCCAGCCCGGACAGGTCGATCTCTGCGTTGCCGCCTTCGATGATGACCTGCAGGGCGACGGATTCTCCGACCGTTGCCTGATTGCGGTCCACAACGGCACGTACGGCGGCGGCGTCGGCAACAGCCGCGACGGCCGACAACCAAGCCAGGGCCAGAACAATCAATCCCAGCGCCGCCTTCGTCGTCACTGCGCTGTGGCGGAGGGGATGAAGCACCACTGCCTGTCTGCGGACGCCTCGATGCAACGTCGTCTACCAGTCCTTTTCCACCGGCCGGTTTGGGGTGGCCGGCATGAGTGCCCGGCCCGGTTGATCCTGGAGCCGGTTCAGCATGTGTTCGGCCTGGTCGGGATCGCCGGGTTGTCGATCGGCCGGGTCGGCTTGTGCGGGTGTGGCTGCCGCGTGGTCATGTTGCGCTGCTTCCGGTGGTGCGGCCTGTTGCTGTTCCGGGCTCATCTCGTCCCCGAACGCGGGCTGCTGCTGGCTTGCACCATCTCGCTCTTCCGCGGCCTGAGCGCCTTCCTGCCACTGTGCTTCGGGCGGTCGTGAGACCTGATCGTCCGGGGAATGATCCGCTTGGGGCGGGTCGCCGGATTTGGGGTCTGTTTGTTGATCCGGGGTGTCCTTCTGGGGGCCCGCTTGATCCTGTTCGGGTTGCTGCCGCTGCTGCTGCTGTTCGAGCACCTTTTTGACGAAGGATAGGTTTTCACGGGAGAGGCGATCGTCTGGATCGATGGCCAGGGCCGCTTCGTAGTGGCTGATGGCCGCTTCGGCATCGCCGCGCCGGAACTCGGCGTTGCCGAGGTTGTACAGCGCGTCGTGTTTCAACTGGATGTCGTCGGTTTCCAGAACCTGTTCGAAATGATCGACCGCCGCATCGAAATGGCCAGTTTTATAGTAGGCGCCGGCGACATTGTAAAGGTTCTCGGGCTTGTCCGGTGCCTTGAGCTGCGCGTCGGTGAAGTGTTTGAGGGCCCGGTCGAAATTTCCCTGTTCATAGGCCGCGATGCCGTCGCGGGTGTCGTTGGCCCTGGCCGGTTGAACCGGCAGCAGCATGATGCCTGCCAGCAGTGCGGTGATCACGGCCTTACGGGTTACCGGCAGCATCAATTCGGCCACCAGGCAGATCACGGCCAGGGCCAGGGGCCACTGGAAGCGGTCTTCCCACACTTGCTTGCGCCCCGAGGTGAGCGTTTCGGCGTCCATTTTGCCTCGGATCTCAGTGGTGTAGATGGCATCCAGGTCCATGTCTCCGGCTACGGAGCGGACATAGGTACCGCCGGTGACGCCCGCCATTTTTATGAGGGTGGTTTCGTCCAGCCGCGAGAGGACAATCCGGTCGGCAGGGTCTTTTTTAAAGCCGCCGTCCGGCTCGGGGATGGGCACCCCTTCTGCGCCGCCGACGCCGATGGAAAAGAGTTTGATCTCATTTGCTTTCAATTTCTCGGCCGTTGCTAACGGATCACCGGTACCCGTGTGTTCGCCGTCGGTGATGAGAATCACGGCCTTGTCCGAGGCGCTTTTGGAATCGAAGCCCTCCAGGGCGGTTTCCAGGGCGGCGCTGATGTCGGTCCCGCCCACCGGCAGGTAGTCGGGCGACAGGGCGCCAATAAACAGGTCGAAGGCATCGTAGTCCAGGGTCAGCGGGCACTGCAAAAAAGCCGTGCCAGCAAAGGCCACCAATCCCACACGATCCCCTTGAAGCATGGCCAGCAGGTCGAACACTTCCCGTTTGGCGCGCTCGAGGCGGTTGGGCTGGATGTCGGTGGCGGTCATGCTGCGCGAGCAGTCCAGGGCGATGATCAGGTCCACTCCCCGCTGATGGATTTCCTGCCAGCGGTAGCCGTACTTGGGGCCGGCCAGGGCAAGCACGCTGAACAGGACCGCCGCCATGAGCAGTGATCCCTTGATCCAGCGGCGGCCATCAACCCGGTCGGAGACGATTGCCTCGAGGCCGTGGTCGGAAGAGAAGCGCCGCATGATGTCGCGCCGTCGGCGCATGCCGTAAACGATCACCAAAAACACCATCGGCACCGCCCAGATGAAAAACAACATTTCGGTTCTGAAAAAGGTCATGGGACGGTTACGTACCTCGTGTTGCGCAAGATGGTGAACAGCGCCAACAGGGCCAGGGCCGGGATGATCAGCCAGGGATAGATTTCGCGGTAGTCGGCGAAGATGTCCACCTTGACCGTCGTGGTTTCCATGGCGTCGATGGTCGCATAAATGTCCTGCAGTCCCTTGAGATTTTCGGCCCGGAAATAGCGTCCCCCGGTTTTTTCGGCGATCTGCTTCAAGGTCGCTTCATCGATGTCAGCCTGCTGGTAGACGTAGCGCTCGCCCAACAGGGGGTCATCGATCAGAAACGGCGCCTGGCCGCGTGATCCCACGCCGATGGTGTAAATCTTGATCCCTTTGTGCAGGGCGATTTCAGCCGCGGTTTCCGGTTTCAGCTGGCCGGTGTTGCTCTGACCGTCGGTGAGCAGGATGATGACGTTGGAACGGCTTTCGATGTCAGCCAGCCGCTTCAAGGAGATGCCGATGGCATCGCCGATGGCCGTACGCTTGCCTGCGGCACCGATCTCCAGCCGATCCAGCACGCTGACCATGGTGTTGTAGTCACGGGTCAGCGGCAGCTGGGTGTAGGCGTGGCTGCCGAAGACCACCATGCCGATGCGGTCGCCGCTGCGCCCGGCCACAAAATCTTGAACAACCCCCTTGACCGCTTCCAGCCGGTTGATGACGCGTCCCTTCTTTTTGAAATCCAGTGCGGCCATGCTTTCCGACAGATCCAGGGCCAGGATGATGTTGATGCCGTCGGTGAGCACTTCGGTTCTTTGGCTGCCCCATTGGGGGCGTGCCAGGGCCACCACCATCAATCCCAGTGCGGCGTACTTGAGGATCGGCATCAGTTTTTGCAGCTTGAGGGCCGCAGATGACGGAACACCGGCGGCGGGAAACAGGGCGCTGCTGGCCATGGCCGGCTGGCGGTGGCGGCGGCGGCGGTACCAGGCCAGGGCCGGCAGAGCCAGCAGCAGGAGCAGGAAATGAGGAAATGCGAGTCTCAACATGTATCGACCCTGTTCAACCTTTTCTGTCGGACAAGTGATGACCGGTGTTCAGCGGTTGGCGACGGTTGACGATGCCATCGACCGTGTTTCGCACCACCGCGCCATCACTGCCCTCGTCCGTCGGCGATGGTGTCGTTTTGGCTACGAACTCACGGGCAAAACGCAGATCCTCGGCCATCTGGTTCTCCGCGGTCGTCTCTGCTCCGAATTTGACCGGATCCATAGCCCGGCTGAGACGCTTCAATTTCTGGGCCAGCGTTTTGTTCACCGCAAGCCCGTCGATGCACGGTAAAAATTCCTCGGTGGTCATCTCAGCGGCCCTCACGGTGAAGCGACCGGAGATGTACTGTCGCAAAATTGCCGACAGGCGGAAGTAAAAAGCCTTGGGATCGAGCCGGTGCACATCGGCAATCTCTTCAAAGGCCCGCATGGCCACTGTTTCCGGTGGCAGTTCGACGGCAATGGTCTCGATATGCCGGTCTTGGCGGTTTTTTTTCCGGAACCAAACGACGGCCGCGAGAAGGGCTGCTGCCATCAGGGCCAGCAGGACCGGGAGCAGCCAGGGGGCGTGGCTGCCGACCGCCAGCGGCGGCAGGATGTCGTGGATATCGGTCAAGGATGCCGGGGCATTCGGGGCGGCCGGATCAGCGGCCGCCGATGGGCCGGGCGCGGCGGTGGACTCCTGGCCCAGGACCGGCACCGCGGCAAGGAAGATCAAGGAGAACCAGAAAAAAGCGGCCACATAGCGTTCAAGATGATGCGCTTGGCCAGGCCAGCGGGTGCAAGCTGGATCTGAAATAGGACGACGACCGCTGACCCAGCCCCCAAAGCGTCTCTTTATTTCGATCATCGCCGCCGCCGCTCCCGATACCTGAAATAACGCACCAGGGCATCGGACGGATCCCCGTCCGTGGACATTTCGATACAGTCCATGTCCATGGCTTTATGGGTTTGCAGAATTTGATCGTGAAGGGCTTGCCGGCTGGTCCGGTAACGTTCGCGGGTGGTCCGGTCGGATGCATCCATTTCGCGGATCTCACCAGTCTCCAAATCCTTCAAGGCGACGATCCCGCCGGAAGGCAGATGAAATTCACCCGGGTCGCTGACCAGGACGCTGATCAATTCGTGTTTCCTGGCGGCGGATTTCACCCGCAGGGCAGTCTGGCGACCGAACGCCTCGATCAGAAAATCGGAAACCAGAAAAGCCACGGTGCGCTTGCGGCACACGCGGGCCAGAAAATCCACCGCCGCGACAATATCGGTTCCGGCGTGCTGCGGTTCGAAGGTGAATATTTCGCGGATAAGCCGCCACACGTGGGCCGATCCCTTTTGGGGGGGGATGTAGCGCTCCACCTGGTCGGTGAACAAGATGGCGCCGGCCTTGTCATTGTTGCGGATGGCGTTGAAGGCCAGGGTGGCGGCCATTTCCGCGGTGGTTTCCCGCTTGAGGCTCCAGGTGGTACCGAAGCGGCCCGACGCGCTCATGTCCACCAGCAACATGACCACCTGCTCCCGTTCTTCCCGATAGCGCTTGATGAAGGGTTTGCCCATGCGGGCCGACACTTTCCAGTCGATGCTTTTGACCTCGTCGCCGGGTGAATACTCGCGGACCTCTTCGAATTCGATGCCGGACCCCCGAAAGATCGACCGATACTGGCCGGCCATGACGGTGTTGACCATGCGCCCGGTCTTGATGTGAACCTTCTTGATTTTATTGATGATGTCGGGAGAAAGCATGGTTTTTTTAATAGCAACTGCCTAAATCAAAAGGCCGATTGAAGGTGGTGGCTGTTTGCAATCAGTGAGCGTTAGATCACCCTTCCTTCGGCCTACGGCACCTCCACCGAATCAAAAATATGTCCGATGATCCGGTCGGTGTCGATGTCTTCGGCTTCAGCCTCATAGGTCAACAGGATGCGGTGGCGAAGGACGGCCGGGGCGATGGTTTTCACGTCCTGAGGGGTCACGTAGGCGCGACCCTGCAAAAAGGCGTACGCCCGGGCGGCCAGGCTCAAAAAGATGGTTGCACGGGGCGACGCGCCGAATTGAATGTAATGGGCCACATCGATATGGTAGGCTGCCGGATCGCGCGTGGCAAAAACCAGGTCCACGATGTAGTCCTTGAGCTTTTCGTCCATGTAGACGCCATTGATCAATTGACCGATGGCACTGATTTCGGTCGGATCGAGAACGGCCTTTACGGCTTCTGGGTTCTCGAAGCCCACGCGCTTCATGATCTCCTTCTCCTCGGCCTTGTCCGGATAGTCGATCAGAATCTTGAGCATGAATCGGTCGACCTGGGCTTCGGGCAGCGGGTAGGTGCCCTCCTGCTCGATAGGGTTCTGGGTGGCCAGCACCAGGAACGGATCAGCCAACAAAAAGGTGGTTTCGCCGATGGTGACCTGACGCTCCTGCATGGCCTCCAGCAGGGCCGACTGGACCTTGGAGGGGGCCCGGTTGATCTCGTCGGCCAGGATGATGTTGTTGAACAGGGGGCCTTTTTTAATGGTGAAGTCGCCTGTTTTGGGGCGGTAGATCTCGGTCCCCACCAGATCGGCCGGCAGGAGGTCGGGCGTGAACTGGATGCGCTTGAAGTCGGCATGCACGGTGTCGGCCAGAGCCTTGACCGCGCTGGTTTTGGCAAGTCCCGGCACCCCCTCGATCAGGATGTGTCCCCGTGTGAACAGCCCCATCAGCAGGCCGTCGATCAGTTCGCGCTGGCCCACCAGAACCTTGCCGATCTCTGCGCGGATGCGGTCGACCACGATGCATTTTTCTTCGATCTGCGCTTTCAACTCCTCCAGTGGCACAATGGTCTCCTTTTGCCGATGACCGCATCGGTCTTGAATTAGACTAAGAATCCCGGCAGATGCGCGCCGAAATGCGATTGAACGGAAGAATAAATAAGGCGGCCGGTGTTGTCAAGCGAGTCTCTGCCGTAGCCCTCCATGCCCGTGATGTCTTGAAATTCCAAAAAGATGCAACGGCTTTCGGTTTCGGTTCGGTTGCAGCGTGGTCACCTTTCAATGCTTTTTCCGCGCATTGCAGCGGTCGGGGAAAAAAGAATTGAGTCAAGCGGATACATGGAATATAGGTAAACTGAACTGTTTATACAATAACCGGGGTGTATGCCATGAGATTTTCTGTTGTTGCACTTGTCTTTCTAACGCTCCTGCCGACGGGGTGTGCAACCCTTGCGGGTCAGGCCAAAATCGAAACATTTGGGCAAACCAGCGACACCTATGAATCGGCCATGCGGTTATCGGAATTCAATACGGCCTGCCAGTTCCTCGATGCGTCCGTCATGGCGCATGATGTTTGCCGGAAACGGTATGCCAACCTGAAGCTGACCGGCTATGATGTGCTTGAAATGAAAATGGCGCAAAACAATCATGAAGTCCTTCAGACAGTTGAGCTTGAGTACTATTTTCTCGATCAGCATGTGGTGAGAAAAATCCAGCATCAACAATTGTGGCGCTATCGGGAGGACATGAAAACCTGGCTGCTGCAGACCCGGCCTCCCGACCTCAAGTGAATCAGTTGATCATCATGAACGCGTAGCGATCCATCTTCTGGTCGTAATCCGTACGCACGGCGATGGGAAACCCGAAGCGGCGGACGGTGCTGTAAACATCCACCGCCAAGGCTTCGGGGGCCGGCCGGGCCAGGCGCGGCTGGTTGCAGGTGCGCCGCTCACCGGAGCACTCCTTGCAGAAGCAGCACGAGTCCATGAACAGCAGGAAAACACGCTCAAACCCCGCCAGGAAGACCTCGCGCTCGAGCTTGACCAGCCGGGCATTGATTTTTGCGGACCAGCCATGACGGTCCTCGGGCTGGTCCATGAGGCCCTGAAAATGCAGAACAACGGCTTGGCTGTATTCGCCGAAGAACCGTTCGCATTCGGAGACCGAAGGGGTGTTGGGTGGGCAGGAGGCACCATGGCCATACTCTGCGCAACCAAACATGCACTTCATGCGCACCCACTGCGCCACGACAATTTGGTGTGGGTCGATCCAGCGGTAGTCGGCGTACCCGTGGGTGTGGAAAAGGTCGTCAAGCTGTTTTTTACGCTCGGGCGTAAAGTTCATTTTGCCATCTCCTCAAAGGGGTAAGGCGCACTGGGAGTCCGCGTCGGCCAGGTCCGCTTCAGTCGCTTGAGCATGCTGCGCACTGCCGGGCCATGCCTGGCCAAAAAGATCGTCAACTCCTCCAGGGCGACATCGTCGATGTCGATCCCGCTGGAATCGATCAAATCCGCCAAGTCCGCGGCTGCATCGAGCACGCGGTCCCAGGCGTCGGCTTCTTTTTTGGAAACGGCGGGCATACCTGTGAAAAGCTACTGACGGTTCGATTTCGGTTGGGCCGGGGCGGCCTTTTTCTTCGGCGCCGGTTTCGGCGGGACGTGCGCCTGCACGTCACCCTCGGAACCCTGAGCAACCGCGGGTTTGGCGGGCTTCAATCCTTTGAGGATCCGCGTTACCTCGGGGCCGTTTTTGGCCAGAAACACGGCGATCGCGTCGATCGTCTCGCCGGCCACCTCGATTTCCAGTCCGGCCTCCTTGATATAGGCGGCCAGGGTTTCGGCGGCATCCAGCATCTTGTCGTAGGCGTCGGCCTCTTTTTTGACCAGAAACTCCCTGTCCAGCTCCACGCCCTGCCGGACAACGACATATTTGGTAATCACAGCCATAATAAAGACTCCTTGTTTGGCAGCAACCCGATTGCCCGGCGACCGGCCTGACCCGACGCCAACGCCCTGTTGCGAAAAAAAAGGAGTTGGCCTGCCTGGCAGCGCGGTGGATTTAGTTCCACGGGCCTTACTTGCGGCGGCGTAAATATTTACGCTGAAGGTCGTAGATGATCCGGGTGAGCCGATCCAGTTCGGCTTTCTCGACATCCTTGAATTCGAAGGCGTAGCGGTAAAAGCCGCGCTCCTGGTCGCGCTCCACCCGCTTGACTTCGGCTCTTTCAATGTGCACACGCTCGCTGGCGGCATTTTCGTCGGCGGGGAACACCATGTCGATATGGTAAACCTGCTGATCGACCTTGAGCACCGATCCGCGCACGAATTTAAAATTGGTCTTGGTCAGAACGCCGTAGGCCCCCCCGCGGCTGATGTTGATCAGGTCGATGTTGCCCTGGATTTTTTTCAATTTGAAATGCAGCCGGGTTCCGGTCAAAGCGTTGACCCTGAAGTTGCGCCGTCGCTGCAGACGCTCCACATGGTCGGGGAAGGGAATTTTAAGTCCTTGTTGGTCAACCGAACCGCCATACGTGTGAAAGATGTACTCCAATCGATCCGATCCGACATAGTTGAAGCGCAGGCGCCACGCTTCCGCGGCGGAGACGGCTTCCTCGAAATCGTTGGGCGGATCGATGATCAGGTGGCTGCCCGCACTGCCCTGCACGAGTGCGGTCACGCAGGTGAGCCGATCGAAACCGGTGCCGACCACATTCATGGAGAGGATCACCTTTTTTTCAATCAGTTTGTCGAACAGTTCGGTGAGTTTTTCACCCTGAACTTTTGCGGCTTCCCCCATCTCCGAGATCCCCTGCCAGCAACGCCGTCATCATCAGTATCCTATCACAACCCTACAGGCTATTGAGTTCGGGTCATTACCGGCTACCGGCTTCGCTTTCATTGTCGAATCTGTAACACAATTGGTGGTGCCTGGGGCAATGATTTTTTCGATTGCGGCCGACCGGATCATTCGGCGTTGGCGCTTTCGCCCAACTCTCGATATCGGTGCGCCTGCTGTTGCTGTAAGTTGTCTATATCGCCTTTCATCTGCTGGTAGCGATCTAGATTCTTTTTCCCGGACAGCTCCTGGGCGGTATCGTCCACTGTTGCACGGGTGTCCGACCCCTCGCATCCGATGGTTGCCAGTGGTGCACAGATCATCAGTACGACTATCACACCTTTGCGAATGCGGCCATACAGGTTCATTGCCACTCCTTGTCCCGCGCAGATCCAAAAATGATGGTTGGGTCCGACATCTGCGCCGTCCGAAAAAGGTTATCACCGAAATATCAGCTGCCAAGCTCAATTATCGGCAGTTGCGGCCCACTTTTCAAGCCTCTCTCAAGGTGCTGCATCTGGCCATGGCAAGATGATTTTCTGTTCACCATGAATCGCAAGGGGTGATCTTTCCCCAACAAGGTGCCAGGATGTTGGAGAGATTGTGAGCGTAATTTTATTTAATTGACTTTAATTGACGTTTTATGATTGTTTATTGACACATGCTTGACCGGCAATCGGATCAATTCGATGAAAATCATCCATCAAAAAACAGACATCATCCCCGCCCAGCGTCGCAACTTAATCCTCGAGCGATTGAGACAGCAGGGCGTCATTTCAGTGCATGAATTGTCGGATGCCATCGGTGTCTCATTGCCGACCATTCGCCGTGACCTGGACTGGCTGGCCAAAACCGGAGCCGTTCAGCGCAGTCACGGCGGCGCCGCCCTGAAGACGGCTCCTGGTACGACCTTCGAACCGGATCACCATGTTGCATCCAAAATTGCGCGTGAGGAAAAAGCTGCCATCGGCAGACTGGCTGCCGACAGACTTCGGGACAACCAGAGTGTCATTTTCGATTCCAGTTCCACCGTTTACGAGGCCGCGCGCCAAGTTGCCGAAAAAGCCCTGAAGCTCACCGCCGTAACCAACGATATCCGCATCGGCGAGCTTCTCGCCGCAAGCCGGTCAATACATCTACTGGTCAGCGGCGGGTCCCTGCGGCCGGGATCCTTTACCCTGATCGGCGAGCCGGGAACCAGTTTTCTGCGCAACCTGCATGTGGATGTGGCCCTGATGGGAATTCATGCCATCAATCAGTCGTCCTGCTGCGACACCTCCCTGGAGGTCGCCTATGCTAAACGATACATGGTTGCTGCCGCGAAACGGGTCGTCGTGCTGGCCCATGCCTCAAAATTTGGGCAGGTCGCCTTTTTTAATGCGTTTGACGTCGATGGTAAATTCGAAATCATCACCGACCGCCCGCTTGTCCCCGCCATGCAGAAAAATCTGCAAGGCAGGGGCGTTAAAGTGACCATTGTGGGCAATGGAGAGGGGTGATGGATCGGCAGGCCCCTGATTTGGGCGTTGCAATAGTGTAATTCGGCCGGTTGCCGGTGACCGCAAACCAAACTCATCGCAGGAGGGATCCACCATTGAAGAAGAAACTGACTCGATTCGATCTCCAGAAAATGAAAACGGAAGGCCAAAAAGCGGTCTGGATCACGGCCTACGACTACATCACCGCCCAGTTGGCCGAAGAGGCCGGCATGGACATGCTCTTGGTGGGTGACAGTCTGGGAATGGCGGTTTACGGATATCCGGGGACCGTTCCCGTTACCATGGACCAGTGTATTTACCACACCGAGGCCGTACGCCGCGCCGCACCCAATACCTTCGTCATCGGAGACATGCCTTTCGGCGCCTACCAGGCCGGGGTTGTAGACGCCTGCCGCAACGCGATTCGGTTTCACAAGGAAGCCGGCGTCGACTGCATCAAGCTGGAAGGCGGCATCCGGGTCGCATCGGTCATCCGGGCCATCAGCGACGGCGGCATGCTGGTGATGGGGCACGTGGGGCTTACGCCCCAAAGTTCCGGGGCCATGGGAGGCTTTCGGGCCCAGGGCCGTACCGCGGACAGCGCCAAGGCGATCATCGAAGATGCCAGGGCGGTGTATGAATCAGGTGCTTTTGCCGTGCTGGTCGAAGGGGTGCCGCCCGAAGTCACCAGGATCATCGGCAGTGAACTGCCAATACCGGTCTACGGCATCGGTGCCGGCGACTGCGACGGCCAGGTGATGATCTGCTCTGACATTCTGGGCTTGTTTCAGGCCTTCACCCCGAAATTTGTCAAGCGCTACGGCAACGTCGCTGACGAATACCGCAAGGTTTTCGCGGCGTACATCGAAGACGTGCGCAGCGGGGACTTCCCCGGCGATGAGCATGTCTACCGGATGATGGACGGAGAAGCCGCCAAACTCGAAGCGGATCGGTCGAAATGATCCACCGGCAAAACGGGTAGAAACACATGAAACAAAGCGCCTTCACACTGAAGATCGGCAAGGGGACAGCGACCTTTTCCATTCCACAAGCACAGTTGCTCTACGAGCTCGTGGGGCGCAATCGCCAACCACCGGAGGATCTGGCCGAGGCTTATCGCCATGCGCTGGCCCATCCCATTGACAGCCCGCCTCTGGGTGAAATCGTCAAACCGGGCGAGACGGTGGCCATCACGGTCAGCGACATCACCCGGGGCTGGCAGCGCAACGACCTGACCCTGCCGATCCTGATCGACTACCTGAATGAAGCCGGTGTTGCCGATGGGGACATCACCGTCATCATCGCCGTCGGCGCCCATCGCCAGAACACGGATGAGGAGTTTGTGGAGCTTTGCAGTGAAGCGGTCTGCCATCGCGTCCGGGTGATCAACAACAACGCCTGGGACACCGACAACATGGTCTACTACGGTAAGACCAGCCGGGGAACCGAGGTTTCCCTGAATCGCGTGGTGGCCGAGGCCGACCGGGTAATTCTCACCGGGGGAGTTATCTACCACTACATGGTGGGGTACGGCGGCGGCCGCAAGAGCGTCCTGCCGGGAGTCGCATCCTTGAAGACCATCCAGCAGAGCCACATGTGGGCCATGGAGAAGACCGTCGGCCAGGGATCCAATCCCCTGGCGGCCAATAAGAAGACCCGCGGCAATCCGGCCCACGAGGACATGGTGGAGGCCGCGGCATTTTTCAAGCCCGACTTCATCGTCAACGTCGTCCCTAACCTGGATGGTGAGATTACCGGTATCTTTGCCGGAAACTGGATCACGGCCTGGCAGGCGGCCACCCGCCTGGTGGACGATATTTTCGGGGTGGTGATCCGCGAGCAGGCCGACATCGTCATCGCCTCGGCCGGCGGCTATCCCAAGGACATCAACCTCTACCAGTCCCAGAAGACCATCGACAACGCCGTTTATGCCATGAAGCCGGGCGGCGTGGTCATCCTGCTGGCGGAGTGCCCGGACATCAAGGAGCCCAGCGAGTTTTTCGACTGGTTCGACCATCCCACCCGTCTGGAAATGGAAAAGGCCGTGCGGGCCAACTTTTTGATTTCGGGCTGGGTGGCCGTGCGTCAACTGGAGTACGGCCGGCAGGGAACGATCATTATGGTCACCCGGAAAGAGAATATCGAATTGGCGCGCAAGGCCGGCGTGCAGGGTGTCGCCACCATGGCGGAGGCGCTGCAGATGGCCTACGAGAAATGCGGCAGCAGCACGCCCACAATCACGGTCATGCCGCAAGGTGCCAATACGTTTCCGATTCTCGAACGGTAGCGCGAACAGCCACCCATGTTTACAACGCGGCCCAAAGGCCGCGGTGTTCCGTGTCAGTCATCAACCCACTTTTTTCACATCAAGGAGGCAGTCATGCGTAAGCAATTGTCAGTCGGTGTTCTGTTTTCACTGTTTCTCGTCCTGTCGCTTTCTTCGGCAAGTTACGCCAAAACCATCCTCAAACTCGGCACGTCGACCCAGCCGACCCACATCTATAACCTGGCGGCGGAGCATTTCGGTAAAATCGTTGCCGAAAAGAGCGGTGGCGAAATCGAGGTCCAGGTCTTTCCGGCGGCCCAGCTCGGATCCGAGCGAGACATGGTAGAAGGGTCTGCAGCTCGGTTCTCTGGAGATGACCCTGACCTCCACCGGTCCCATGGGCAATTTCGTGCCCCAGGTCAAGCTGTTCAACCTGCCGTTTCTCTTCAAGGACCGCGAATCCTGCTACCGCGTCCTGGACGGTGAGATCGGCACCCAGATCGCCGACCGTTTCGTCAAGGTGGGCATCCGTTCTTTGGGATGGTACGAAAACGGTTTTCGCAACATCACCAACTCCAAGTGCCCATCAACATGCCCGCGGATATGAAAGGCATAAAAATCCGGGTCATGGAGGACGACGTTTTCATCCTGACCATGAAGGCCCTGGGTGCCAGCCCGCTGCCCATGGCATTTGGTGAACTCTACACCGCACTGGAGCAGAAAACCGTCGACGCCCAGGAAAATCCTCTGGCGGTAATCCATTCCTCGCGATTTTTCGAAGTCCAGAGATCACCTGGCCATGACCGGCCATTTTTACTCTCCGGCTGTTCTGCTGATCAGCGAAATGACCTGGCAGACGTTGACTCCCGAACAGCAGAAGATCCTTGCCGAGGCGGCCAGCCAGGCGCGTGATTATGAACGAGAACTATCCCTCAAGGCCGACCAGGAGCTCGAAGCGGCCTGTAAAAAAGAGGGCATGACAGTGACCCATCCGGACAAGGCGCCTTTTGCCGAGGCCGTGGCCGTCCGTATACAGCAATCCTTCGGTGATCAAGGCCATCGGCGGCGGCGATGCCGCAAGAGGGTCAGAAACTGATCGATGCGGCTAAGGCGGCGGCCCAATAACAGGCTGCCTGCCGAAGCGCTGCTGACAACCGCCGGCTCGGTCCACGGCGACCGGGCCGGCACCAACATTGATGCTGACCACTGGAATTAATATTTCGTTCGGCAAGGTGGCAGATGTGCGCTTCAATACTGTCTTCGACATCATGGATCGCTGCATCAACTGGTTTCTGGCCCTGTTGATGGCCGCAATGGTGGTCATCATTTCGGCCCAGGTCTGGTATCGTTTCATTCTCAACGATCCGCTCTCCTGGTCTGAGGAGGCCGGTCGATACCTGTTCGTCTGGATCTCCTTCATGGGGGCCGCGGCCGGGGTGCGCTACCAGGTCCATCTGGGCATCGATCTGATGGACAAGCTGCTGCCGCCCGGCTGTCTACCGATGGGTGGTGGTGCTGGTCAATCTGATCATCCAGATATTTCTGCTAATGATCATCTACTGGGGGTTCAAGATTTTAGGGATTATCAAGTTTCAGGAATCTCCCTCCATGCACATCTCCATGCACTATCCTTACATGGCGGTGCCGGTGGGTGGCATTTTCATGCTGATCAACTCCTTGCGCGTTATGGTGGCCGCCCTCTGAAACCGGTACCCTGGATCGGGAGGTGCGCATATGACGCCGGTTCTGTTCGCCTCCCTGATCATCTGTTTTGCCTTGGGGGTGCCGATCGCCTTTTCCTTGGGATGGCCTCGGTGGCGACCCTGCAGTTCGCCTCCAGCCTGCCCCTGACCCTGGCGGCTCAGCGGCTGTTTACCGGGGCCGATTCCTTTCCCCTGATGGCGATTCCCTTTTTCATGCTGGCTGGTGAATTGATGGAGGCGGGTGGTATTTCCCGCCGCCTGTTCGATTTCGCCCATGCCCTGGTGGGATTCGTCTGCCGGCGGACTGGCCATGGTAGCCGTGGTGGCGGCCATGTTCTTCGCCGGCATTTCCGGTGCGGCGGCGGCCGACACCGCCGCAGTGGGGGCGGTGTCCATCCCGGCCATGATCCGCAAGGGATACCACAAAGGGTTTGCCGCTGCGGTGCAGGCTGCCGGTGGCTCCATCGGCGTGATCATCCCCCCCTCCATCCCCATGATCATTTTTGGGGTCGTTGGTGGGGTTTCCATCGGCAAGATGTTTCTGGGCGGTTTTATTCCCGGCGCGTTGATCGGCGGCAGCCTGATGGCGGTCAGCTATTTTCTGGCCAAACGGGCCGGCTACGAGCGGGAGACCTTTCTGGGCCTCAACGCCATCGGCCGGACATTTTTCGGCGCCTTCTGGGCGCTTTTGATGCCGTTGATCATTCTGGGCGGCATTCTGGGCGGCATCTTCACCCCCACCGAAGCGGCCGTGGTGGCGGCCGTCTACGGGGCGATTATCGGTTTCGTGGTCTATCGCGAGCTCAGAATGCGCGACCTGCCCAGAATCCTCGCCAAATCGGCCATTTCCACCTCAACGGTGATGCTGCTTATCGCCACGGCCAATATTTTCGGCTGGATCCTGACCGCCGAGCGGGTGCCCCAGAATGTGGCCGCCTACCTGGTCAGCCTGACCAGTTCCCCGGCGGTGCTCTATGCCCTGATCCTGGCCTGCCTGCTGGTGGTGGGGACCTTCATGGAGACCTCGGCTTCATTGATTATCCTGACCCCGGTCTTTCTGCCGGTGATCGAGCAGTTCGGCATCGACCCGGTCCATTTCGGGGTCATCATGGTCACCGCCCTGGCCATCGGCATGCTAACCCCGCCGCTGGGCATCTGCCTGTTCATCTCGTGCAATATCGCCCAGATTCAGCTGTCCGAAATAATCCGCTACATCCTGCCCTTTCTGGCCGTCATGATCGCCGTGCTGCTGCTGATGACCTATGTGCCCGATATCGTCATGTTTATCCCGAACATGTTTGGAGATTGATACCCATGGCAAGTGTCTGTATTCCCTTCGGTGGCATGCCGCTCTCCTTTGATGTGCCCGACCGCAACCTGGCTGAAATATTGAGTCCCCGGCCGTCGACCCCCTTGGCCGATCTGGAAGGAGCCATTGATTCGGCCCTGGATAGCCCCATCGGCCAGGAGCCCTTGGAACGATGGGTCCAACCGGGCGACCGGGTCATCATCGTCAGCGACGACAACACTCGCCTGACGCCGGCGGACCGCATCATCCCGCCGCTGTTGGAGCGGCTCAATGCTGCCGGTGTACCGGATGAACGGATTGGCTGCATCATGGCCCTGGGCACCCACCGCTACATGACAGAAGACGAAATGGCCGCCAAGGTTGGCCAGGATGTGTTCCGGCGGATCCGTGTCTTCAACCACGACTGGCGCAATCCGGACGCCCTGGTGGACCTGGGGGTTTCCAGCCACGGAACACCGCTGCTGGTCAACCGGGCCGTGGCCGAGGCCGAGGTGGTGATCGGCCTGGGGGCTATCGTTCCCCACCACATCCCGGGGTTTTCGGGTTCATCCAAAATTATTCAGCCGGGTGTCTGCGGCGCCCTTACGACTGCCGAAACCCACCTGCTCTGCTGCAGCGGCGGTGACTCTTTTTTAGGCGTCGCCGACAACCTGGTGCGCCGAGACATGGATGACATGGCGGACCGGGTGGGCATGAGCACCATCTTCAATGTCGTCATGGACAGCCAGGGCGGTGTGGTGGGGGTTTTTTTCGGCGATATGCGGTCGGCCTTCACCGCCGGTGTAGAGCTGGCCAGGGACATTTATGGCGTGGCCTACCACGAAACGCCGGACATCGTTTTGGCTAACTCCTATCCATGCGACCTGGATTTCTGGCAATCCCACAAATCCCAATACCCAGCCCAGCGGATGGTTCGCCCGGGTGGGACCATTATCGTCTGCACGCCAGCCCCCGAAGGGGTCAGCCCGGTACACACCGACCTCTTGGACTATACCGCCTGGTCCTCGCAGTGAAATCAAGGCCGCCTATCGGGACGGTGGTATTAAAAACGGGGTGGCCGCAGCCCTGGCCACCGCCTGGGCCATGGTGAGGGAAAAGGCGTCGGTGATCACCTATTCACCCGGCATTCCTGCCGCTGATAAAGCCCGACTGGGGCACACCCATGCCGATAGCGTCGAGGCGGCCGTGGCCGAAGCCTTGCGGCTTCAGGGACCCGAGGCCCGGCTGACCGTGCTCACCCATGCGCCGGACATGCTGCCCGTCCCGGCCGTTATCGACCTCGGGTAATCATGAATCCTGTCCTCCAAATTGCCGTCATTGCAGATGATATCACGGGTGCCGCCGATGCCGCGGTGCAATTCTGCCCGGTTGTCGGCCCCGTTCACATGATCAATGCCGTCGGGGGAGAATTGAGCGCCACCGCCATCCATACGGCCGGATTGGCGGTTTTTACCAATACACGCAACATTGATGCGGCCAGGGCATCCGCAATCGTCCGTGTGGCGATTGAAAATATCCATGGCCTTTCGCCACGCCTCGTTTACAAAAAAATGGACTCCTGTCTGCGGGGAAACGTGGGAGCCGAAATCGACGCCATGCTTCAGGCGACCGGCGCAACCGCCACTTTTGTGGCACCGGCCTTTCCTCAACAGAGACGCACCACCGTTAACGACTGTCACCTGATCGAGGGGGTACCGGTTGCCGACACCGAAATCGGTCGCGATCCCCTTTGCCCGGTCCGGCAATCGCGACTCTCGGGCCTGTTGTCTACCCAAAGCCAGATGCCGGTGGGGCACGTCGACCTGACCTATTTGGAAGGCGGTTCCGCCAGGCTGGCTGAACGGGTCCTTACCCTGTTGGGCCGAGGCTGCCGGCACATCGCCTTCGATGCCGTGCAAACGGCCCACCTAGACGCTGTCGCCCGCCTCGCCTGGGAACACGTTGAGCCATTCCTACTGGTCGGGTCCGCCGGCCTGGCCGGAAGCCTCGCCCGGATCTTGGGTCGGGATCTGCCGCTCCCTGCCGCAGCGGACCGGCCCAATATCAAGACGTGGCTGTTTGTCTGTGGCTCGGCATCACGGGTTCTGGCGGCTCAGGTGGCGAAGCTTGCCCGTTCTACCGGTTGGACACACACGGCCCTGGATCCGTCGGCCTTGACCGCGGCTGACGGTTCAACGCACCGACAAGCACGGGCTGCCCATCTGGCAGACAAGTGGAGCCCCGGCGGCATGATCTTGAGTATCCGGCCGGTCACCGACGCCGCAGCTATCCAAGACCCCGACCGGATGGCGCGAGGATTGGCAGAAGTGGCGGCGGGACTGCTGGCCACCACGGCCGCGGATGGGGTTTTCCTTTCCGGCGGTGATACGGCCGAGGCGTTTCGGCATCAGATCGGCGCGTCCGCTGTACTCATTCGAGAAGAGATTCTGCCAGGCCTGATGCGCGGCGAGTTTGTCGGTGGACCGCACAACGGTCTTGTGCTCGTCACCAAGGCCGGCGCTTTCGGGCATGCCGACACGCTGAACCAATTGATCAAGGCATTGAATTAGAGGGTTGCTAATCATGAAGCGGACATCCACCCTGCCCCTGCTGGGCATCACCATGGGGGATCCCGGGGGCATCGGCCCAGAAATCTGTGCCAAGGCGCTCAGTGATGCAGGGATTTACAGCGTCTGCCGTCCGATCATTATCGGAGATGCGTCCGTGATGGCCAATGCGATCCAATTTTCCAACCTAAATTTGGCGTTCAACGCCTGCAGACAGGTCACGGCCGGCCGATTCGAGCCGGGAACCCTGGATGTGCTGGACCTGAAGAACATGCCGATGACAGACCTGCGGCACCAAACCGTCACCAGCGCCCAGGGCAGGGCCTCATTCGAGTACATCGACCGGGTCATTGCACTCGCGATGGCCGGCGAGATCGACGGCACCGTCACCGGCCCGATCAACAAAGCCGCCATCAACGCCGCCGGGTTCCACTATGCCGGCCACACCGAGATCTATGGCGAAAAGACCGGGACGACCGATTTTGCCATGATGCTGGTCGACGGCAACTTCCGGGTGACGCATGTCTCCACCCACGTATCCCTTCGAACCGCCTGTGACCGGGTCAAAAAGGCACGGATCCTGAAAGTGATTCAGCTCACTCACAACACCCTGGATGGACTGGACATCCATCCGCCCCGGATTGCCGTTGCCGGTCTGAATCCCCACTGTGGCGAGGGCGGTCTGTTTGGTGACGAGGACGACATCGAAATCACGCCGGCCGTGGAAGCCGGTCGCGCAGCCGGGATCATAGTCGATGGCCCGCTGCCGGCGGACACCGTTTTTTCCAAAATGAAGGGCGGCATGTATGATGCTGTGGTGGTCATGTACCACGATCAAGGTCATATCCCCGCCAAACTGGTCGGTTTTCAATACGACAACGGCACCGGCACATGGAGTCAAATGGCGGGCGTCAACGTGACCATCGGGCTTCCCATCGTCCGCACGTCGGTGGATCATGGCACCGCCTTCGACAAGGCCGGGCATGGCCATGCCAATCCACAGTCAATGATTGAAGCGATCAAGATGGCCGCCAAGCTCTCTGGATGAGGCCGGTCCGTGGCAGTCCCCGTTGCCGCCGGGCATCTCTATCTGCACCGCCGACTGGTCGAATCAGCTGTCAAGGGTGCCATCGTCCGGACACGTGAGGAATGTGTGTGCCGCCAGACCGATGGCCCGGCCCGACCCATTTCACCCGATGGGTGAAAATGGTTCGACAGACCGTCGATTTCCAGCGCCGCACCGCTTACCGAACGTCACCCGGATAGAGATAGTACAGCGCCGTGAGGGCGTAAATACGGGCGGTGTCCACCAGCTGTTTCAGATCCACCCACTCATCGATCTGGTGGGGCACATGGCGGTCTCCGGCACCCATGGTGACAATGGGGATCTGTTTCAGTGCCCACAGAAATGTGCCGTCGGTGGCGCCGGGAACTCCGCCCAGCTCCGGTTCCCGGCCGCTGATGCGGCGGCTGGCCCACAGGGCCGATGCGACCACCGGATCGTTGTCGGACGTTAGGGTGCAGGGCCGATCGGAAAGAAACGCCACAGCTACTTCAAGCTGGAGGGTGCGCCTGATGCCCAGGCGTCGATCATGCTCCCGGTAGTCGCTGCGGACCGTTTGGGAGGTTTGCGTCGCCAGGTCGGACATCTGCTGCCGGATGGTGTCGTGATCCTGGCCGGGAACAGTGCGGACATCCACCAGGATCTCGGCCTCACCGGGCATCACATTAAGCTGAGCCGGTCCCTGGGCGGGGGCCTGAATGGCGGTCGGTGTGAAGCTGGGCCATCCGACCAGGGGATCGCACCCCCAGGTATTCACCGCCTCGCGCTCCAGGTCGGCCAGACCATCGACAACCCGGGCCACGGCGGGTGCCGGATTGATGCCGGACAGGGGCATGGCGCCGTGGCTCATGCGGCCCATGATGGAAAACCGGGCCCGCAGGGCACCTTTCTGGGCCACGCAGACCAGGCCGTCCTGGGGTTCGCAGATGACGGCGGCCGTAACGGCATCGGCGTGGCCGCGTTCGATGAAGTGCTGTACGCCGGTCATCATGCCCTCTTCATCACACAACACGCCGCCTACGACTGACCCGGACAGCGCGATGCCCGAGGACTGCAGAGCGGCCATGGCCACCAGCATGGCCGCCAGGTTGCCTTTGGTGTCGTTGGTGCCCCGTCCGAACATGCGACCGTTTTCGATGTGGGCGCCGAAAGGATCATGCTGCCAACGGGTCCGGTCGCCGGGTGTGACCACATCGGTGTGCGCTTCAAACATGAGCTTTCGCCGGCTGCTGCCGGCGGTAAGGCGGATGATGACGTTGGGCCGCCCGGGAGAAACCTCCTCCACATCCACGGCAAGGCCTTGCTTGGCGGCCCAGCGGGCGACCAGTGCCGCCGTTTCGGCCTCTCCGGTGCCAGCCTTTGGATCCCACACCGAGTTGCATCGCACCAGGCAGGCGGTCAGATCGATCACCTCCTGGGAGTCGATCTGACCGAGTACCTTGTCGATGATCGCTTCGGGTATCATAACATGCCTCCGGGGGCGTTATTGGCGAATCGTCACATTTGAAGCATTCCTACCGCAGCCGGGGGTCCAGTATATCGCGCAGCCCGTCGCCCAGCAGGTTGAAGCCCAGTACCGCCCAGGCGATGGCCATACCCGGGAAAAGGGCCATCCACGGGGCCAGCTCCATAAATGTCTGGGCCTCGTTGAGCATCCCGCCCCAGGACGCATGCGGGGGCTGGGTGCCGAGGCCCAGATAGCTCAATCCAGCTTCGGCCAGGATGGCCACGGCAAACTGGATGGTGGCCTGGACGATCAGCGGTGACAGTATATTGGGCAGCACGTGACGCCGGATAATGGCGATTTCGCCCTGGCCGGCCGCACGGGCCGCGGTAATGTAGTTCAACCCCTTTACGGTCAGGGCCGACGCCCGGGTGAGTCGTGCAAATATGGGAATATAGAAGATGCCGATGGCCAACATGGCATTGACCACCGACGGCCCCAGTACGGCCGTGATCAAAATGGCCGACAGCACCGCCGGAAATCCGAAGAGCAGGTCCGCAAAGCGCATGATCATTTCATCGACCAGGCGCCCGCCCCAGGCGCTGATCAGCCCCAGGGTGATGCCGGCGCCCATACCAATGGCTACCGTCATCAACCCCACCACGATCGAATTGACCGCTCCGACCATGATTCGGGAAAGCTGGTCGCGGCCATACTGATCCGTTCCCAGCGGGTGATTCAGGGATGGGGCTTGCATGCGGTCGCGGATGTTCATGGCGTTGGGCTCGTACGGGGTCCAGAACAGGCTGGTGGCTGCCGCTATCACCAGGGTGGCTGACAGGACCAGGCCCAATGCAAAGTTTACGTTTTTCAGATAGAGGCCCATTGCCGTCACCTGTCCAACCGGACCCGCGGGTCCACGACGGCGTAAGAGATGTCCACGAGATAGTTGACGATCACCACGGCGGCGGCCATGAAGAGGACAACCTCGCGTACCACCGGCAGGTCCCGCTGGCCGATGGCCTGAAAGACGAGCTTTCCCAGGCCGGGCAGCGTGAAGACGTTTTCGATGATGATCGCCCCGGCCAGAAGCTGGCCCATCTGCAGACCGAAAATGGTCAACACAGGGATCAGGGCATTTTTCAAAGCGTGGCCGTAGACCACGCTGCGCTCTTTGAGGCCTTTGGCCCGGGCGGTACGCACATAGTCTTCGCGCAACACTTCCAGCATGGCCGAGCGGATCAGCCGGGTCAAAATGGCGGCCCTGATCAATCCCAGCGCCAGAGCCGGCAGGCACAAAGCCTTTAGCGAACTCCCAACATCCTCAGCCCATCCGGGAAATCCGCCGGAAGCAAAAAGTCCCCAATGGACGGAAAAGAGCAGCATCAGCAGGATGCCCAACCAGAATTCCGGTATGGCCAGGCCCAGCTGGGTGCCGGCCATTACGGCGGCGTCTCCGGGACGGTTTTGGTGGCGGGCTGCAAAAATACCTAGGGGCAGGGCCAGGACCACGGCGATGGCCATGGCCATGAGCGCCAGGGGACCGGTCACCGCCAGACGCGAGCCGATCAAAGAGGCCACCGGTATGTCATAGGTAATGGACTGCCCGCCGGTGCCCCTGAGCAGGCTGCCGACCCATTGACCGTACTGAGTCCAGAAGGGTTGATCCAGCCCCATGCGGGCCCGCAGGGTCGCCAGGGTTTCCGGCGAGGCGTTGATTCCCAGGATGATCTGAGCCGGGTCACCAGGCAGCACGAAAAGAACGCTGAAAACGGTCAGGGAGACCAGCAAGAGGAGCGCTACCAACACGGCCGTCTTTTTTATCAGATAGGCGGTCATGGGTGCGGTGTTGCCACGACTACGGCTTCCACCACACCTCCGTACAATCCAAGGCGACGGTCGGATAGTTCTCCCACCATCCCATCACGGCCGTTTTCATTACGGGCAGGCTGGGGGCCGAGAACAGAAAACCGTTGACGGCGTCGTCGGCAATGATCTCCTGACAGCGGCCGAACCATTCGGCTTTCGCGGCTTCGTCCGGTGCGGACAGGGCCTTGGCATAGGCGTCGCGGAATTGTTGGGAGTCATACTGGAAATAGTAGTCCGGTTTGGCGTAGATGCCGATGTCCCAAGCCTCAACGTGACCGATCATGGACAGTTCGTATTCTTTCTCTTTGAAAACGCGGTCGATCCATTGGCCCCATTCCACGATTTCGATGGTAAGGTCGATGCCCACCTTGGCGAGCATGTCGGCGATCACTTCGCCGGCCCGTTTGGAGTAGGGATAAATCGCCGGAAGTTTGATGGTGGCCGCAAAGCCATCGGGATAACCGGCCTCCTTGAGAAGGGCTTTGGCCTTGTCCGGATCGTATGGGAAGCGCTCGGTGAGATCTTTGTAATAGGGCGTCGAGGGCGACCAGTGGGACCCGATGGGGGTGCCGTAGCCGAACATCACCAGGTCCACCACGGCCTGGCGGTCGATGGCGTGGGCCATGGCCTGGCGCACCAGCCGGTTGTCGAAGGGCTTGACCTTGTTGTTGGTGGACATGATCACCTCACCGGTGGTGGTGCCGGCAAACACTTTGAAGCGCGCGTCCTTTTCCAGCATCATGGCCGATTCCGGCGCGGTGATGTAGCCGATCACATCGATGTCACCGGCCTTGAGGGCCGCTACCTGGGCGGCCGGATCGCTGATGAACCGGAAGGTCACCTTGTCCAGGTAGGGCAACTCCGGGTTCCAGTAGCCGTCGAAACGAACCATCTCGACCCGATCGCCGCGAATCCATTTTTCGAATTTGAAGGGGCCCGTACCGACCGGAGCGGACTTGGTCGTTGCATGGGCGTTCGGTGGCAGCATGATCGCATCCCCTTCGGCCAGATGGGCGAGAAAGAGCGCGTCCACCGCCTTCAGGCGAACGATCAGCGTGTGGCTGTCGGGCGTTTCCATGGATGCGATAATGTTGAAGTACTCGGGATGGGGATTGCCGCTTTCTGGCAGGGCGGCCCGCTCGAGGTTCCATTTGGCCGCCGCCGCATCGAAGGCCTCACCGTTGTGAAAAAGGATTTTTTTTCGGATGTCGAAGGTGTAGCTCAAGCCATCGGCCGATACCCGCCAGGTTTCGGCCAATCCCGGGATGAGGCTGCCGTTCGGATCCACCTTGACCAGGCCTTCGAAGATGTTGGCATAAACGACCCGATCAATGGCCGCGGCGGTATTGGCCGTGGGGTCCAGGCCCAGGGGTTCGGCTGGTTGGCACACCGTCAGCGCGCCGCCCTTGACCGGCGTCTGTGAAAAAGCCGGCGTGGTTGCCACAGCCACACACAGGATCAGAAGCAGAGAGCGACAGCTGTTTTTCATCTTTTGTCCTTTCGGCAGTGAAGCGGAACAACCCGAATGGGTTCAGTTCTCGATGGTTAAATCCCGGTAAGCGGTCATGCCAAACATGCTTTCGGCATCCACAATCCCCCGGATGATGGCCCGGGCCAGACAGTCGGCGGCGGCATGGCCGATCTCGCTGATCGCCTGTGCGATCGGCACTGCAAAAAAGCCAGGTGCCTTCGGTGGTTTGTGTTTGCCGGTGGAGAGACAAAACACGATGTCCCCGTCGAACATGGTGTGGGCCGGGCGGATGGCCCGGCCCATACCATCGTGGGCCATCATGGCAATTTTTCTGGCCTGGGATTTGGTGAGGAACGCGTCGGTGGCCACCACGGCCAGGGTGGTGTTTTCTCCCGGTGCACCGGATGGCGGTTCGGGAAGCTTGACCCGGCCGCGAATACGCCCTGTGAACTCTTCTGCTATTTCGAGCCGAACCTCCCAGAAGGTCCCGGTAGCCGGGTCAATCGTTGACCCCAGGGAGTTGACCGCTGCCAGGGCGGCTACGGTCAGACCCGATTCGAGCATGACGCTGGCGGTGCCCAGGCCGCCCTTGATGCCACCGGACAGGGCTCCGGTACCGGCGCCCACGCACCCGGTTTTCACCGGCCCCGCGTCGGCCGACCGGCAGGCGGCCTCACCCCATCCGGCATCCACCGGCGGCCTGAACGCCGGGCCGCGCCCCAGGTCGAACAGAACGGCTGCCGGGACGATCGGCGCCACGTGGGAGCCGTGCAGCGGAAAGCCCATCGCGCGCGCGGCCAGGTGTCTGACCACACCGTCGGCGGCGGCCAACCCAAAGACCGACCCGCCGGACAGGCAGATCGCCTGGACCTGTTCTACCAGGTTTTCAGGGGCCAACAAAGCGGTTTCCCGCGTGCCCGGCGCCGCGCCACGGATATCGACGCCGGCCACGGCGCCTTCGGGGCAGACCACCACCGTGGTTCCGCAAGCGGCCGACGCATCGGTGTAGTGCCCCACCCGGATGCCGGAAACATCCGTCAGTCCGTTGTTTGTCCCCGGTTGATGCATGTCAAATGTCGAATACGATCCCCTGGGCCAAGGGCAGGCCCCGGCCGTAGTTGATCGTGTTGGTCTGCCGGCGCATATACCCTTTCCAGGCATCGGAGCCGGATTCACGGCCACCGCCGGTCTCTTTTTCCCCGCCGAAGGCGCCACCGATTTCGGCCCCGGAGGTGCCGATATTGACGTTGGCGATGCCACAGTCCGATCCGGTGCTTGAGAGAAACTGCTCGGCCTCTCTCATATCCGTGGTGAAGATGGCCGACGACAGACCCTGTGGTACGTCGTTGTGGATAGCGATGGCCTCGTCAAGATCGCCGCGGTAGCGGATCAGATAAAGAATCGGTGCGAAGGTCTCCTGCTGAACGATGGCGGCGTCATTTTTTATTTCGCAGATGGTGGGCTCCACATAGCATCCAGATGCGTATGCCTCGCCCTGCAGGACCCCTCCTCCGCAAAGGATTCGGCCGCCCTGCCGCTCTACCATTTCCAGGGCATTTTGAAACACCTTTACGGCGTCGGTGTCGATCAGGGGTCCCATGTGGTTTTTGGCGTCCAGGGGGGTGCCGATGCGCACGTTGCCATAAGCCTTGAGCAGGGCGGTGGCGACCTTATCGTAGATCGATTCGTGCAGAATCACCCGCCGCGTGGATGTGCAGCGCTGTCCGGCCGTACCCACGGCCCCGAAGACGATGGCCGGCACGGCCAATGTCAGATCGGCGGCGGGGGTGACGATAATGGCATTGTTGCCGCCCAGCTCGAGGATGGTTCGGCCGAAGCGGCCGGCGACCACTTGTCCGGCATGGCGGCCCACGCGGGTCGAGCCGGTGATCGACACCAGCGGAACGCGCTGGTCCTCGAGCAGCCGTTGGCCCACACTGCGACCGCTGCCCACCACGAGGGTAAAGAGCCCTTCAGGGATCACGTCGGCCTTTTCCTGCAGTACGTCGGCCAGGATGTGCTGCACCGCGATGGCGGTCAGAGGGGTTTTCGAAGAGGGTTTCCACAGGCAGGCATTCCCGCACACCGCGGCCAACATGGCGTTCCATGACCAGACGGCCACCGGAAAGTTGAAGGCGGTGACAATACCCACCACTCCCAGGGGATGGTACTGATCGTACATGCGGTGTTCCGGTCGCTCCGAAGGCATGGTAAATCCATAGAGCTGTCGCGACTGGCCCACGGCAAAATCGCAGATGTCAATCATCTCCTGGACCTCTCCCAGCCCCTCCTGGAGGGACTTGCCCATCTCGTATGAAACCAGGGCCCCCAGCGGCTCCTTGTAGGCACGGAAGCCATTGCCGATCCGGCGTACGATGTCGCCGCGTTGGGGAGCCGGTACTCCCCGCCACTTCAAAAAGGCCTGGTGGGCCGTGCGGACCGCTTGTTCATAATCGCCTTCGGCTGCGGTCAATACGCCAGCGATGGCCTTTCCATCCACGGGAGAGGTCGATTCGAGAATCGGTCCGTCTCCCAGCCACTTCAAGCCTGTGGAGACGCCGCGGTTTTGCTTTTGAATGCCCAAGTTCTTTAGGAACTCCATGTTCTTCGCATGCTCCTTTCGAGGATCTTGCAAATCGATTATTCGGCTGCCATGAACGGGTAGCGATAGTCGGTCGCCGGGGTGAAATTTTCCTTGACCGTTCTCGGGCTGACCCAGCGGTAGAGATTGAGAATGCTTCCGGCCTTGTCGTTTGTTCCCGAAGCGCGTCCCCCACCGAAGGGCTGGCGCCCGACAACGGCACCGGTAGGTTTGTCGTTGATGTAGAAGTTGCCGGCCGCATTGACCAGTCGGCGTCTGGCCGTGACGATGGCCGTCCGATCCCGGGCAAACACGGCGCCGGTCAGGGCATAGGGCGAGGTCTGATCGCACAGGTCCAGGGTGGCTTCGAACGCTTCGTCGTCGTAAACGTAGAGGGTCAGCACCGGCCCGAAAATCTCCTCTTGCATGGTCTTGAAGTGCGGGTCGGAGGTGAGAATGATGGTGGGATCGATGTAATAGCCGGTCGTACTGTCATATCCGCCGCCGAAGATGATTTCGGCTGTCTCATGATTGCGGGCGTATTCGATGTAGCCAGTGATGGTGTCAAATGCGGACTGGTCGATGACTGAATTGACAAAGGTGGAAAAGTCTTCTGGCGAACCCGTCTTTAGGGTTTGCATGGTGGTCAGCAGCTTCTGATTGAGCGTTTTCCACAAAGAGGCGGGGATGTAGGCTCTGGAAACTGCCGAACATTTTTGTCCCTGATATTCGAAAGCGCCCCGGATCAGGGCGGTTATGACGGCATCCGGGTCGGCGCTGGCATGAACGAAAACAAAATCTTTGCCTCCGGTTTCGCCGACGATGCGCGGGTAGGATCGGTAGCGATCCAGATTTTCGGCGACCGTCTTCCACATGCTGCGAAACACGGATGTGGAACCGGTGAAGTGAATCCCGGCCAGGTTCGGGCTGGCCAACACCGGATCGCCCACCTGACTGCCCGGTCCTGGAATGAAATTGATGACGCCCGGTGGGAGCCCGGCCGCCATGAATATTTCCATGACCATCCAGGCCGAGTACACCGCTGTTGATGCCGGCTTCCACAGCACGGTGTTGCCCAGCATGGCCGGTGCCGACGGCAGGTTGCCGCCGATGGCCGTAAAGTTGAAGGGGGTGACCGCGAAAACGAACCCTTCCAAGGGGCGGTATTCCAGCTGATTCCACTCGGCCGGCCCGGATCCGGGCTGCTGACCATAGATCTGGGTCGCATAATAGGCGTTAAAGCGTAAAAAGTCGATGATCTCGCAGGCTGAGTCGATTTCCGCCTGGAACACATTTTTGCCTTGACCGAGCATGGTGGCTGCATTGAGGGACATGCGCCACGGGCCGGCGATGAGATCCGCAGCCTTGGTAAAGATCGCCAGGCGATCTTCCCAGCTCATGGCCGCCCATTGGGCCGCAGCGGCATTGGCGGCTTCGATAGCCATGGTCACCTCTTTGGCGCCGGCCTGATGGTAGACTGCCAGTTCGTGGCCGTGGTCATGAGGAATCACGCAGCGGCCCAACCGGTTCGTCTCAACCCGGCGGCCGCCAATGATCAGCGGAATCTCGAGCCGGGTTTCCTTAAGCCGGCGCAAGGCTGCTTTGATGCGGCGGGTTTCATCGCTGCCGGGGCGGTATTCAAGGACCGGCTCGTTGGCCGGTGGATCTATCGAAAAAATAGCGTTGGGCATAGCTGTCACTCCTTGTCTGCTAAATGTCCGCGCAGGCCTGGTCGGATTACCCGAATGGGCACGGGCGCCAACCCGATCCAATTATCGTTGCTCTGGTGGGGGCTGCCTGTCGCAGGCTGACCCACCACGATTCCCAGTCCGATCACATTGCAACAATGTAAATCATCCAGCATGCAAGGTAAAGGATTTCTTGGACAATTATCGTTTTCCCCTACAGCAATGACGGTACCGCCGGCAGGGCATCCGACCGGCTGGTATATAAAAAAAGGAGCACCACCTTTTCGGCAATGCTCCCTTTTCTATCTGATTTCTTCAGCCCTGTCCCCAGTGGGGGTCCTTACCAGGTGCGGCGGCTGTCTGAAATCGGTTTCACTTTAACGGCCTGTCGACCGTCAGGGTAAATTTTTTCAAACGGTTTATTCCATCACTTCTTCCATGCTGTCAATACTGATGACCTTCATGCCGTCTTTTTCAGCAACAGCGCCGGTAACAGCTACTTTTTTCCCTACCATTTCGGGGGTGACATCGCCCTCGAGAACATAACTGCCATCAGCAGCGTCGAGTACAAACTGGTCGCCTTGCTGTGCAATGGTACCGGTGATCGGATCTTCGGCAACGGCCAAGCCGGCGGTGGCGACAACGACGAACATAGCTACGATCAAACCTGCAATAATGCTTTTCTTTTTCATTTTCTCTTCCTCTCTTACGTTTTTAATGACCCCTCTTCACCATTAATGGAGGCAACCGCCTCTTCCGCTCGGAGCACACGCCATGCATACAGCAACACGGAACCGACCGTGGGTGTGCTCTTCGTGACCATGCAAGAGCAATGGGCGTGCCAACAATTGAACCATCTGTTATTTATTGATATTTATAAAAATCAGGCTGGCGGGGAAAGGGGCTGTCCTGGAAAGGCCTCACGCCGATTACGAAATTTGCGCACTTGCAACCAAAAATTGCACACACGGGATGGACGCTTCATCAAGAATGCCCTCGGTACGTGATTGAAAATAAAAATATTATTTAAATCAAGTATATAAATTTTTCACGTCAGAGGCGCCTTGATTTGCTGATGTCGGTTGCGTGCTCAAAATTGCTCACATGAGTCTTGGCCCGTCGCCGTTGCAAGGGTGACCGAACCGCTTAACCGAAGAAAACGGCTCGTTTAATGGACCCGTTTCGGGCGTTGCAATCTGGTCTCATGGGACGCGAAAAAAGACCGATATCGGGTTCATGAACTTAGTTGAATTGGATCCCCTCGACCGGCGGTGGCTGAACCGGCGCCAGCTCATCCAGCTCGGTGCGGCGAGTTTATGTGGTTGGCTGCTCTCTCCTATCCAGAGGGCGGCGGCAGCATTGCCTGAAGATCTTGAAATGGTGGCCCACATTCCCCGACTCGGGGGGCGTGAAGACCCCTTTTTGGTCTTTCGGGATTTTGTTTTCGATCCGGACGCCGAGATCGAGGATCACATCCGGCGTCAATTGGTCCAACGCAAGGATCTGTTGGACCTGCTCAAGAAAAAAATTGAATTCAAGAACAAGGTCAAGCTGTCGCTGGAGGAGATGCAGGTCCAGTTGATGTTTGTTCCGCAATTGCCGGATGACCACACCATTGCCTATCATCGATACTGCATCGATATTGTCGATTACTTTTTTGAGCTGATCCAAACCGACAACTTCTACGGAGCCATCTCCATCCCCAATGCCAGCTATCCGCCGATGGCAGATACGGGGAAAAGCGCCTTTTTGGTTCATCGTCTTGCCAAAGCATATCGCGCGATCTGCCAATTTACCTCGGAATCGGGGCGCAGTGTCAAATACAAGGTCTCGGGATCTGCATTTTCCAATCACTTAGGGGCGGTGGACCTGGAGATTGAAGTGCAGGCGGCCGGACAGTATGGACTGGCGCGTAAACCCTTTACGATCTGGCAGAACGACACCGAAAACCTCTACACACTGCTGGCCATCCCTTTGGAGGAGACGCTGCACTTTTACCTTGGGCAGTCAACGGATCGCCAGATCGCGGCTGCCATGGCCGACCAGCCGCCGGAAAGCCTGAGCGATGTTCGCCAGATGGCGAACGAATGGATGGCAGTGGAAGAGTCGGTCGTGGGAGGGCTGGTCAAAGGCATTCTCAGCCAATATTGTTCCCGGTACAGCGGCGAGCCGGTTACCTGGCAGGCATCGGATGCGGCGGTGCCTGAACTTCATCGCTACCGCTACCGCAAAAAAGGGGTGCACCTGGTGGAGCGACTTGGGTACCGGGAAACCATAGGGCTTTACATGGACAGCCCATCCGCCTTCAAAGAGCGGCTCTTCCAGTCCAGTGGTGCCTGAGGTCTTCAGAAACGAATAGATCCACGATGTGACAAACAAAGAACGCCCTGGCCGGGTGGTGCCAGGGCGTTCTTTTGTTGCACCCATTTTATTTAAGGGGCAGAATTCCGATTCGTTGGTTCAACTTGTTGGGCAACGTTCGCTGATCAAAGATACCGGGATCCCAGGTCGACATCGACGGGTTGCGCTTTGGCGAAGGTCAGTCTGTCTTTGAATTGAATCCAGGCCGATTGACTCTGGGTCGATTCTTGGGGGGCTTTGGTCGACAGCGACATCAAGGCACTGGCTACCAGCAGGACGCTGCACAACAGATAGGCGGTTTGCTGACTGCCGGTGCTGGCCACGATCATCTGCGAGACGCGGGGGAAGACGAAGCCGCCGACGCCCCAGGCGGAAAAGACCAGACCATAGTTTATGCCAAAGTTTTTGAGGCCGAAATAGTCTTTGGTGGCCGACGGAAAAAGAGACAGGTTGGTGCCGTAATTGAATCCGATCATGGTGGCGGCCGCTGCCAGCAGGATGGCTTCGGACTCACCGATAAACAGAAGCGAGAAGATGACAGCGGCCTGAAGGCTCATCATGATCAGCAGGGTTTTGGTGCGACCGATTTTGTCGGAAACGATGCCGGCCACAATCCGACCGCCGGCGTTGCCAACCGCCATCAATGCCACGACGATCCATGCCAGGTCGCCCATGCTGTTTTTAGCCATTCCGGCAACGCCGCCGATGATGATCAATGCGGCGCCGGCACCGATGAAATACATGAACCACAGCTTGTAAAATGCACCGGTTTTGAGCATGTCCATCGGGGCGTAGTTGATGGGAGGTGCTGCCGCCGCGGCTTTTTTTGCAGTTGCCGCGGTTGCGGGAACATACCCTTCCGGAGGATTGACCAGGAACATGGCCAGGGTGCAGACCACGGCCATGAAGGCGACACCAAAAATCAGCATGGCCTGGCTGAGGCCGAACTTGGCGATCAGGAAATTGGCCAAAGGAGCGATGTAGACGGAGGCCAGTCCGAACCCGGCAACAACGATGCCGGCGATCATCCCCGTTTTTGAGGCGGGAAACCATTTAATTGCCGGTGGTGTCGCCGATGCATACCCGAATCCCAATCCCAATCCGGTCAGCACGCCGAATCCCAGAATCCAGGCGGACAGGGCGTTGGACTGTGAGATGACGATGAGGCCAGCGCCGGTGAGGATGCCACCGATGACGGCGGTCAGGCGCGGGCTGAGCTTGTCCTGGATGCGTCCAGCAAAGACCATTGCCACCGTAAACATCAGGCAGCATACGGCGTAGGGATCGTTGAGCGAGGCGATATCCCAGTTGAACACCCCGTCTTTGGCAATCACCGACTCCTTGATGGACTGCTTGAATATGCTCCAGGTGTAAAGAATGCCCAGTGCCAGGTTAATTCCCAGGCCTGCCATGGTCACGTTCCATCCTCTGTTTTTGATCTCGTCCATGCTGCTCTCCATCAGTTGAGTGGTTGGTATAAATGGGGTTGCCTTATTGTCTTGGCCGGCATCTTTTTTGAGCTTATGTTAATGAATGCTATTCATTAAATATTTTATAGCGATTGAATGCTGTTCACCAAGAAACATTACAAGAGCTGTGCCACGTGCCATGGGTTCTTTTAACAATTTGTATTTAAAAGAAAAAAATGTTAGAAGGCCTATTGCTGGCCGGGTGGTTGCTACAACAAAATTTGTATTGTTCACCGAGAAAGCGGGGCGGCTGGCCGAGAATCCGCTCCAGCTGCGTGCGTGATGGGCGGCTTGCGACTTTCCACAAAAACAGTTGTCGTTACAAAAAAAGTTGTTTTACGGTTGGCGGCCCAGCGCTGCGTGATATCCGTGCCATACCGCTGGATCGATCCGCCATGGTGAGATTCACGTTTTCCGACACCTCGATCGACCCTGACCGTTCCTATCGACGGGCGCGTTGGTTTTTCAACCGCTTGCTCAAGGCCTGCTGTGAAATTCCCAACATTCTGGCAGCCTTGGACTGATTGCCGTCGCAGCGGCGAAGGGCTTCGGCCACCAGCAGCCGGCCGGCCTCTTTGATGGTGGGCAGGGTCTGCGTAAAAGTGATCAGGGCATCGTCATGCGGGGGCGTGACCTGAGACGGGGCGCTGGACGGTTCGCGCGCCAGATGGGATTGGAACGACCCAAGGGAGAGTTCGCCGGACCGGTGGCGGCTGACGGCATCGAAAACGATGGATTCCAGTTCGCGGATGTTGCCGGGATAGGCATAGCTGCTCAGCATCGACACCAGCTGCCGGGGGGCGGATGGGGCTGGCTTCTTCAACCGGGAGGCGGCGCGTGCCAGGAAAAAATCGAGCAGTTGCGGAATATCTTCCAGGCGCTCCCTGAGCGGTGGGATGACGATGCGGTGGGTTTGCAGGCGATAGTTGAGATCTTTGCGAAACCGCCCCTCATTAAGGAGTACGGAAAGTTCCTGGTTGGTGGCGGCGATAATCCGTGCGTTGGACGAACGCGGCATGTCGGCGCCCAGGGCAAAATATTCCCCTTCCTGCAGCAACCGCAGCAGCTTGACCTGGGATGCCGGTGTCAAGTCGCCGATTTCGTCAAGGAACAGGGTCCCCCCGTCGGCTTGCTCGATCAATCCGCCGCGCGGCGTTTCGGCACCGGTGAAAGCCCCTTTCACATGGCCGAAAAGCGTGTCCGAAAAAACGGTGTCATCCAGCCCGGCGGCATTGACCGCCACGAATGAACCTTTCAGACCGCTCAACTGGTGGATGGTCCGGGCGATGAGCTCTTTTCCGACACCGGTTTCGCCGCGAATGAGAACCGGTTGCGAGGTCGTGGCGATGGATTCGACATACTGAAAAATCGTCAGCATCTTCTGGCTGCTGGTAATGATGTGTTCGAACGCCTCCGGAAAATCCAGGTCGTTGCGCAGCATGTGCCGTCGCAGGGACTGGTTTTCACGCCGGAGCTCCTGAAAGGACAAGGCCCGGTTGACGGCTGTGATCAGGCGGTCCGCCTCGACGGGCTTGACGATGTAGTCGAATGCCCCGGCCTTGATGCAGCGCACCGTGGTCTCCACATCGACCGCACCAGTGACGATGATTACCGGTACCTGCGGATATTCCTGCTGCACATTGTCCAGCAGGCGCTGCCCGTCGATGTTGGGCATGTTCAGATCCAGCAACATGGCTTCGATGGGGTTGTCGGCCAGAATGTCCATGACCTGGCGGCTGTCCTGGCAGGTGATCGTATTGTTGAACCCTGCCATCTGGAGGGTCGTATCGATGGCCAGTAAAATGGAAGCCTCGTCGTCGACAATCAGGATCGGTTGCGGTGGATTCAGCGAAATAGGCATGTCAGGCTGCGCTTGTCTCCTCGGGTTGGGGTAGTGGCGTTACCGGGAAGGTTAACCGTACCGTCGTACCCTTGCCAGGGATCGATGTGAATTCCATAGTTGCCCCGTGGTCACGCACGATGCGGTCGGAAATGGCCAGGCCGAGGCCGGTGCCGCCCTGCTCACGCTTGGTCGTGAAAAAGGGATCGGTAATCCGCTTCAATGCATCTGCAGCAATGCCGTTGCCGGTGTCGTGGACCTCGAGGATCACGCCATCGTTGTGGGGTGTGGATGCGGTGGCCACGGCCACCGATCGGCTGTTATCCGGCAGGGCCTGGCAGGCGTTGACCACCAGGTTGATGACGACCTGCTCGATGCGCTGGGCGTTGCCCAACAGCGGCGGTAAATCCTTTTGCAGTGTCAGGGAAAAGTGTCGTGTGGATTTGTTGATCAGGTTGGTGGTCAATCCCACGGCCTTGTTGACCACATCGTTTATTTGGACACCGTCCTTCATTTCCGAGGGATTGTCCCGGGCAAAGTCTTTCAGGTCCGCCACGATGTCCCGAACCCGCCGGGCATCATCGGTAATGCTGGCCAACATCTGGGGAATCCGGTCCCGGATGCGGCTGTAGACGGTTGCTCCCACGGTGAAGTCGCCGTGGGTGGCGCAATGCTGATCCAGGATGGGCATGATGGCCTGCCACATGCGGTTCAGGTTCGGTGCGTTGAGCATGACTGACGTAATGGGGTTGTTGATTTCATGGGCGACACCGGACACCAGTGTCCCCAAAGAGACCATCTTGGCTGCTTGAAACAGCTGTTCTTGCTTGATCAGGGCCTGCGCTTCGGCCAGTTTTTTTTCTCGAGTGACCTTGGCGCCGAGCCAGACGATGTGGATGGAAAGGGCGATGATCACAATCAGGATCAGGATACAAATGGAGGTGATCTTGCGGGTGATGGCGGAGATCTGGTCGTGCACGTCCTCGACGTAGATACCCGAACCGATGATCCAGCCCCAGGGCTCAAAGCCCATTACATAGGAAATTTTGGCAACGATGTGGGCGGGGTCGTCCATCCACTGCCACTGGTAGTCCACATATCCGGCGCCATCGGCGTTGACCGTCTCCACCACAGCCATGAAGAGGCGTTTGCCGGCCGGATCGGCGAAGGTGGAAATGTCCGTTCCTTCGAGATCGGGGCGGTAAGGATGCATGATCATGCGCGGTTGCATATCGTTTATCCAGAAATAGTCCTTGAAGTCACGCCCGTAGCGCAGGCCACGGATATGGTCGATGGCCTGTTGCTGAGCCTGCTCACGGGTCAACAGCCCCTGGCGTTCCAACTGGGCGTAGCCTGCCAGGCTGCTCCAGGCCGATGTCACCAGTTCCCGAATCACCTCGCGTTTGCCTTCCATCAGCCGCTCTTTCATCGTCGGCAAAATGATCAAAAAGATGGTCATGCCAAACAGCATAACCGTCAACAACACGGGCAGGAAAATGCGAAACGGGATGCGGGTGTTCAGCTTGTCGATCGGTGTCCTCGCCATCGGCATTAAAACTCTGTTCAAGCGCTCGGCCGACTCTGGCACTGTGCTGGATCAAGACCGAAAACGCGATGGAGTCAGGAATGAAAAAGCATTTAGCTTACTGCATTGTCAAAGAAAATCAATTGCAAAATAAGTGCGTCCCCACAGGCGACGGGGCGGAATCACAATGCCGGCGTCTGATTAAAAATAATTGGAAAACTTGTTCCCCATCCCAGGTAGTGGTATTGTCAACAGCCGGTTGACCGACGGTTTGGACAACGCTTTTGTGTCGCCTGAACCGACGCCGACATCATTATCAACGGCCGTTGGCCATCGTTCAGGAGAACGCCATGGCGCACCCTCGCTACCCGCATCTCTTCCAACCGCTGGACCTGGGCTTTACGACCCTGAAAAACCGGTCGATCATGGGATCCATGCACACCGGTCTCGAAGAAGACCCGGATGGGTACGCGCGCCTGGCGGCCTATTTCGGCGAGCGGGCCGCGGGCGATGCGGGACTGATCGTGACCGGTGGGTTCTCGCCCAATCCGGAAGGATGCATCGCGGACCAGGCGGCGCAATTCAGCACCACCGAAGATGTCGAGCGGCACCGTATCGTCACCCACGCCGTGCATGACCACGGCGGGAAAATCGCCTTGCAGATTCTGCACACCGGCCGTTACGGATTTCACAAGCAGATCGTCAGCGCGTCGGCGCTGCAGGCCCCCATCAATATCTTCAAACCCCTTGCGCTGACCGAAACGCAAATTGTCGGCCAGATCGACGATTTTGCCCATTGCGCCGACCTGGCCCGCCAGGCCGGCTACGACGGTGTCGAGATCATGGGATCGGAGGGCTACCTGATCAACCAGTTTGTCGCCCCCGGTACCAATCGGCGCCATGATCGCTGGGGTGGCAGCTTCGCGAATCGGATTCGCTTTCCCATCGAGATCGTCCGCAAGGTCAGGGAGCGGGTCGGACCGGATTTCATCATTATATACCGCCTCTCCATGCTCGACCTGATCGAAGGCGGCAGCACCTGGGATCAGGTGGTGGCCCTGGCCCGACAGATCGAATCCGCCGGGGCGACCATCATCAATACGGGAATTGGATGGCACGAGGCCCGCATTCCCACCATCGCCGGCATGGTTCCCCGGGCAGCCTTCACCTGGGTCACCGGCCGGCTCAAGGGGGCCGTCTCCATCCCGCTGGTCACCAGCAACCGCATCAACACGCCCGCGGTGGCCGAACAAGCCCTGGCCGATGGAATGGCCGATCTGGTTTCCATGGCACGTCCGTTTCTGGCCGACCCGCATTTCATGCGCAAGGCCAAAGCGGACTGCGCCGATGAGATCAACGTCTGCATTGGCTGCAATCAGGCTTGCCTGGACCACATCTTTGCCGGCCAAACCGCAACCTGTCTGGTCAATCCGCGTGCCTGCCGGGAGACGGAATGGGTCGTTTCGCCAACCCCATCGCCCAGGCGGATCGCGGTCGTGGGGGCCGGCCCCGCCGGGCTCGCCACCGCCGTGACCGCCGCCCAACGCGGCCACCAGGTCACCTTGTTCGACCGGCAGAACCGCGTCGGTGGCCAGTTGAACCTGGCGGTGCGCATCCCCGGCAAGGAGGAGTTTGCCGAGACGCTCACCTACTTTCGTAGACAGCTGGCGTTGACGGGCGTTGCCGTGATGCTCGACACTGCCGTGGATGCCGATATGTTGGCTGAGGGCGCCTTCGATGTGGTCGTGGTCGCCACCGGTGTGGTGCCGCGCCTGCCCCGGATTCCCGGTATCGACCATCCCCGGGTGATCACCTACATCGATGCCATCCTGGACACCAAGCCGATTGGAGAGACCGTGGCCATTATCGGTGCAGGCGGCATCGGTTTCGACACTGCCATCCGGGTGACGCACCATGGCCCCCCCGCGAGTCTAGATCGCGACCGCTTTCTAAAGGAGTGGGGCGTGGATCCACACTATTCCCGGCCGGGTGGCCTGACGGGCACCCCTAAAACTGCAACACCGTCGTCCCGACAGGTTACCATGCTGCAGCGAAAGGCCGGCAAGATGGGGGCCGGTCTGGGCAAAACCACCGGCTGGATTCATCGGGCCGCGCTGAAAAAGTGCGGTGTGCAAATGGTCAACGGGGTGACTTACGAAAAAATCGATGACGAGGGCCTGCACATCGTAAAAAATGCCTGCCGCCGTATGATTCCGGCAGAGACCATCATCCTCTGTGCCGGCCAGGAGCCGCTGCGTTGCCTGGCGGACGACCTGCAAGAACGCGGCATGCAGATCCACGTCATCGGCGGGGCGGACGTGGCGGCCGAACTGGATGCCAAGCGTGCCGTTGAGCAGGGAACCCGGCTGGCGTTGACGCTCTAACGCCTCCGACCATCCATGGGCCACTACTATCGATCATCAATTCAAGGAGTTGACCATGGCATCGCCAAACAGCGGAAAGGACGTGGACAAGCTGTCACAAGTGGTGGCTGATGCGCGCCGTCACATGAAAGAGCGCGAAAACACCTACCGCGAGCGGGCGCTGAATATGTATCCACACGTCTGCGGTCGCTGCGGTCGCGAGTTCAGCGGCAAGCGGCTCAAGGAACTGACCGTGCACCACCGCGACCACAACCACGACCACAACCCGCCCGACGGCAGCAACTGGGAACTGCTGTGCATTTATTGCCACGACAACGAGCACGGACGATTAGAGGTGGCCGAGGCCTACGATGACCGCGCACCCTCCAAAGAAGCCTCGGATTCGGATTTTTCCCATCAGCCGTTTGCCGGTTTGGAGGCGCTGTTAAAGGGCAGGGACAGCGGCCAATAACACCCGACCGGAAGTGACCCTGGTGGTCCGACGGCCACAACGAGCCGGGTGTTCAAGATGCCTTGACCGTGACGTCGGGTGCTCAATCCCCCCTGGCGGGAAACAACAGGTGGCGCAGCCACCCGAAAAGGGTATTGCCCTGCAGCACGGCCTGCTCCCAGGCCATGAACTCTTGGGCCAGCCTGGCCGGATCGGTATAAAACGCGGCGCGGGTGGTGAAGGTTTCCTGGGCGTCCAGCTGCTTGACCACGCGTGCCGGGTTGCCGGCGGCCACACAGTTGGCGGGAATGGAATCGACCACGATGGCGCCGGCGCCCACGATGCTGTTTTCACCGATGGTGACCCCTTTGCAGACGATGGCGCTGTCGCCGATCCAGGCATTTTTGGCGATGGTCACCGGCTTGGCGCTCCCGAAAGAGAGGCGGTTGTAAATGCCGTGCCAATCTGAATCGGTAATGTACACACCGTTGGCGAGCATGCAGTTGTCGGCGATGGTGATGCCGACGGCGCTGCTGATCCGCACGCCTGGGCAGATCAAGGTGTAGTTGCCCATGGTAATGTGGCCCTGGCCGGCTTTTTCCGGCCACACCGACAAGCGGATTTTTTTATCCGGGGTGGCGATCACCGTGGCATAAGACCCGATGGAGATGGGGGCGCCGAACAACTCCACGTGCCAGGGCCGCATGAAGGTGAACCCCCGGCCCAGATGCGTCATTTGCGGACGCAGAAAGTGGTTGGCATAGAACTTCTGATATTTGAGGTACGCTTTCTTGACGACGTAAGGTCGGTGGTCTTTGATCATAGCCGGAGACCCGATCGGACGTTAGGCCGGTGGAAATAAATAAAGCCGCCAGTATTGCGCCGGATGTGGGTTGGTCTTCAAGGCGCGACAAATGGAAGCGTATTGGAATACGTGACATTTGGGGCAATCATTGGGTCCCGTACCCGTTTTCAGCCCACCAGTCGTGGTTGAACAGCCGCCCGCCGGGGGTCAGGTTGAACAGGGCATCGGCAGCCATGAGCACGGCGGCATTGGTCCAGGCGATCTGTGCTTCCGGCCAGCGGGTCATGTCCGGGAAAGTGAATCCACACCAGAACGACCCATCCTCGAACACGTGGGCCGCCAACCAGCCAAAGACGATGCGGGCTTTGGCCTCGTTTCCCATTGCTGACAGTGTCAGCACCAGTTCGGCACTTTCGGCGATGGTTACCCATGGCCGGTCGGAAACGCAGCGCACCCCCAGTCCATCCACCACGAACTTCTGCCACTGCCGTTCGATGCGCTCGTCGGCCTGTGCGCCGGTAACGGCGCCACACAACACCGGATAGTACCAGTCCATGGAAAAACGGGATTTGGTCATGTTGAACAGGTGCGGCCGCCGGCGGATGGCTGCGCCGAGGCGTTGGCGGGCCTCGTTCCAGTGCGGCCGGGGGGTACCCCGTTGGGCGGCGATCGCACAGGCGCACTTCAGGCTCATGTAGACGGAGCTACAGCCGGTGAGCAGCGCCATGGGATCGACCTTGCCCTGGGGGCTGACCGCCCAGCAGCACTGACCGCCGGGGCGCTGGAGACTGACCGCGAAGTCGATCGCCCGTTGAACGGTGTTCCACATGGACTCGAGGAATTCATGGTCCCGGGTGATCAGCCAGTGGTGAAATACGCCCACGGCGATATAAGCGCTCAGGTTGGTTTCACGGGTCCGGTCCTCGGGGATTCCGTCGCGATATGCGGAAAACCAGCTGCCGTCGGCCAGCTGCATGGATCGCGCCCAGGCATAGGCTTGTTTGGCCTCTTCCATATAACCGCCCACCGTAAGCCCCATGGCGGCCTCAGTGTGGTCCCAGGGATCGGTTTTGTCGCCCCGGGCCCATGGAATTTCACCGCTCGGCAGCTGGGTCGTGGCGATCAGACGGCTGACAGCACCGATATCGATGGTAGGTTTTTCCTGTTGCTTGCAGACCGTCATATGGATCACGACGCTGAACCGCTGGAGTCGACCGACCCTCCCGTTGACATTTTCCCATTGTGCCGCAGCCAGGCAAATTACGCTGGAAATTCTGGATATGCAAGCAAAAATGCCGTTCTGCGCAGCGGTCGATCACCTCACGCCGAGCGGTCCGGCGGGTTTGCCGCCTTTGCCAAACGGCGTCCTGTATCTTGGGAACCGTCCTGCGGTAATAGGTGGCCATCTGGAATGATTCATCGGCTCAAATCGAATGTGAGGGGCATTTGCCGTACCGGGAACCTGCTTGACTTGGATTGGAAAACTCTCTATGAACGGAGCTCTATGAAAAGTAGTGTGTATCCGGCAATTTGCCTTTCACCTGCGACCATCGGCCAACGATACCGGTCGGCGAACCCGTTCGCGGGTGACCGTTTCGGTGCGACGGGATAGACTTGATGAAGAACCAGCTCAGGCACATGATCCTGGCGGCGGCCGCGGCCGCTCACCAGAAAGGCATCCTGCCATCGTCGCATTTTTGCGATGTGATTCTGGAAGAACCCAAGGTTGACAGCCACGGCGACCTTTCCACCAACATGGCCATGCAGATGGCCAAGACCCAGCGCATGGCGCCGCGCCAGGTTGCCGAAACGATCATCGGTCACCTGGACGACCCCGATGGGCTCATCGATCGCACTGAAATCGCCGGGCCGGGGTTTATAAATTTTTTCATTCGTCCTGCCGCCTGGCACCCTGTGCTGACGGCGATTCATGAACAAGGTGACCAGTACGGCCGCAGTGACCTGGGCAAGGGAACCCGCATCCAGATCGAATTCGTCAGTTCCAACCCCACTGGCCCGCTTCACGTGGGCCACGGCCGGGGAGCCGCCGTGGGAGACAGTACGGCCAGCATCCTCGCATTTTGCGGCTACGAGGTCCAACGGGAATTCTACATCAACGATTCCGGCCGCCAGATTCAAACCTTGGGCATGTCGGTTTACCTGAGGGGCAAAGCCCTGCTGAGCGAGGCGGTCGATTTTCCCGAAACCTGCTACCAGGGCGACTACATCTGGGAGCTGGCCCAGGAGTTGATCGACCGGGACGGCCCGGAGATGTTCGCAGCGGACGCGGCCGCCGCCATTGAACACTGTGCGCGATATGCGGCGGACAAGATCACCCGGGGCATGCGCTCCGACCTGCTGGCTTTCGGGGTGACGTTCGACCGCTGGTTCTCCGAGCAGAGCCTCTACGATGCGGGCAAGGTCGACGCCGATGTGCGTTATTTTCAGGAAAAGGGCCTGATTTACGAAAAGGACGGCGCCTTGTGGTTCAAGACCAGCGATTTCGGTGATGAAAAGGACCGTGTCGTGGTGCGGCAAAACGGTCAGACCACCTATTTCGCATCGGACATCGCTTACCACAAGGACAAGTTTGCACGCGGGTTCCAGACCGTTGTCGATGTCTGGGGGGCCGACCACCACGGCTATATTCCGCGTATGAAAGCGGCCGTCGAGGCCGCGGGAATCGACCCCGAGCGCTTCGACGTACTGCTGGTTCAGCTGGTCAACCTGTTGCGGGCCGGCCAGCCGGTGGCCATGTCCACCCGGGCTGGCGAGTTCGTCACCTTGGCCGATGTGGTCAAGGAGGTGGGCCGGGATGCGGCGCGGTTTCTTTTTCTGACGCGCCACTACGACAGCCCCCTGGATTTCGACCTGGAGCTGGCCACGCGCAAGAGCAACGACAATCCCGTGTACTATGTCCAGTATGTTCACGCGCGCATATCCAGCATCAAACGCAAGGCCGAGGCCGACGGGCTCGATGTGAGCGGTTTTTCTCCATTGGATCTGAGCACCCTGGAGACGCCTGAGGATATCTTTCTGATCAAGGCCCTGGCCCGGTTTCCCGAGTCCGTGGAAACCGCCGCTGCCTTCAAAGAGCCCCATCGTATCACATTTTACCTGATGACCCTGGCCGCTGCCTTCCACACCTACTACAATCGCCATCGAGTACTGTGCGACGGCGATCTCAGGCTGACCCGGGCCAGGCTGCACCTGATTGCAGCCGTTCAGCGGGTTATTCGCAACGGCCTGGCGCTACTGGGGGTGAATGCGCCCGATTCCATGTAGGCGGCATCCAAATGGATTCCATTTTTGTGCATAGGAACGGCCCGTGACAAAGGGTAAGGCCAGTGTGCCGAAACGCCGGGTCGCCTGGGGGCGATACCTGCTGCTCTTTTTCATCGCGGCATGGATGTTTGTTCTTGGCGTGCTGGTGGGCCGGGGAACGGCACCGGTTCATTTTGACATCCAGGACCTGCAAGAAGAGCTGGCTTCCTTGCGCGAGGCGATGATGACAAAGGAGCGGGCAGCCATGGAAAGGGCTTTGCGCGGCCAGGACGACAATGCCGCGATACAGTTTTATGAGGCCCTCGGAAAAGACGGACCGGACGACACGGATGCCCTTTCGATGGCCGCGACCCCATCGGGCGACGCGGCCACACCAGCGCCGCCTGCCCCTGCGCGCAATGTTCCTCACAAATCGCGAACGGCGGTCATGGCGAAAAAAACCCACCCGTCGATTGGCCTCGATGCGCAGGCCGCAACATCCCCGCCCCAGGTGGAAACCAGCACCACCGGCCATCTGACGATTCAGGTAGCGGCTCTGAAGGATGCCGTCGCCGCCCGGCAGATCATTGCAAATTTAAAGAAAGAGGGGTATCCTGCCTACCTGTCGAAAGTCAGCCTTCCGCAACAAGGCGACTGGTTTCGGGTGCGGGTGGGCAGCTACGACAACCGTCGACAGGCGGCGGTTGACATGGATCGCTTGCGCAAAGCCCGGCAAAAGCCCATTCTGTTGCCAAAATAAGGCCAGCGGAAATAAAAAAATCCGCAGAATTGCGCCGGATGTGTGTCGATCTTCAAGGCGCGACAAATGAAAGCGTATTGGAATACGTGACATTTGGGGCAACGCCGAAGACCGGCGCAAAGACAAGCAAAGCGGTGGATTTATTTATTTCCGCTGGCCTAACCACGATGTGGGTCTATTTGTGATTGAACATCTGAGAATCATCATCACCCGGGTGGTTGCGGTTGCGCTGATTGCGTTCCTTTCGGTTTCCGCCAGCGCCCTGACGGAAACGGCACCGCTGGTCGGCAACGCCCTTTTCTTGATCGGGGTCGTGCTGGTCGCCGTTGCCACCCTGGGGCGGTTGTGGTGCTCGCTCTATATCGCGGGATACAAGACGGAAACATTGATTACCGTGGGACCGTATTCCATGTGCCGCAACCCGCTCTATTTTTTCAGCCTGCTGGGTGCCGTGGGCGTTGCCTTGACCACGGAAACCCTGTTGATCCCGATCATCATTCTGGTGGCCTTTGCGATCTACTATCCGCTGGTCATCAAAAGCGAGGAAACACAGCTGCGGCAGCTGCATGGGACGGTTTTCAGCAGCTACCAGAACACCGTGCCGCGATTCTTTCCGGCGATTTCGCGTCTGGTCGAGCCACACGACTATACGGTCAAACCGCGCGTTTATCGCAAGCACATGGCGGATGTCATCTGGTTCTTCATCCTGGTTGGTTTTTTGAAGGTCAACCAAACGCTGCACGCGTTGGACTTGTTGCCCACCATCTTTTGGATTTATTGACAGGAGACAAGGCGGTAAAATGAAAATCTCCCATCAGGAAGTACTTCACGTGGCCCATCTGGCCCGTCTGGATATCGACGCGGCGGATGTCGGCCGCTTCGCCGATCAGATCGGTACGGTTCTCGACTATGTGGACACCTTGAAGCAGGTGGACACCCGCGGTATTGCCGCCACCTCCCATGCCATCAGCCTGACCAATGCGTTTCGGGACGATCTCCCGCGACCTCACCTGGACCCGGAGGCGTCGCTGGCCAATGCTCCGGAAAAGGAAGACGGTGCCTTTGTGGTGCCCAAGGTGATTTGAATCCAGTTTCCCATCGGACTGGCGGCCGCGTATTAGGAAGACAGGACAGTGGATGAAATTACATGAAATGACCATTTTGCAGGCCTCCAACCTGCTGAGAAAAAAGGAGATTTCCTCCGTTGAGGTGACCCGGGCCGTCTTGGCGCGAATCGAGGCCGTCGATGACAGGGTCGGCGCTTACCTGACCGTCGACGCCGACGGTGCCATGGCCCAGGCAGAAGCGGCGGACCGGCGCCTGGCCCAGGGAGGGGCGGTTGCGTTGACCGGTATTCCCTTGGGGATCAAGGACCTGATCTGCACCAAGGGGCTGCGTACGACGTGTGCATCGAAGATTCTCGAGGATTTCATCCCGCCATACGACGCCACGGTGATCACCCGCCTGAAAGCTGCCGGGGCCGTGATTGTCGGCAAGCTGAACATGGATGAATTCGCCATGGGTTCCACTACCGAACATTCCGGCTTTCAGGTCACCCGCAACCCCTGGAACCTGGATTGCATTCCCGGTGGTTCCAGCGGTGGCTCCGCTGCTGCCGTGGCGGCGGACATGTGCCTGGGTGCCCTGGGGTCGGACACGGGCGGCTCCATCCGCCAACCGGCCTCGCACTGCGGGGTGGTCGGGGTCAAGCCGACCTACGGCCGGGTATCGCGTTTCGGGCTGGTGGCCTTTGCCTCGTCGCTGGACCAGATCGGCCCCCTGGGCAAGTCCGTACGCGACTGCGCCATCCTGCTGGACGCCATCGCCGGGCATGACCCGAACGACGCCACCTCGGTGCCCGAGTCGGTGCCCAGCTTTGCGGATATCCGTGACGATGGCCTGGCCGATGTGGTCGTGGGTATTCCCAAAGAGTACCGTGACGCCGGCGGGGTCGACCCCCAGGTGAGCGCGGCGGTCGACCGGGCGGTAGCCACCCTCGAGACTCTGGGTGCCCGCTGCGTGGAGGTTTCCCTTCCCCACTGTGACCACGCCGTGGCCGCCTATTACGTGATCGCTCCCAGTGAAGCCAGCTCCAACCTGGCCCGTTACGACGGGGTCAGGTACGGGTTCCGCGACAAGACCCAGACCGATCTGCTGCAGATGTATCGCCGTACTCGCTCCCGGGGTTTCGGCCCGGAAGTGCAGCGGCGCATCATCTTGGGCACCTATGCCCTTTCCGCCGGCTACTACGATGCCTACTACGGCAAGGCCTCCCAGATCCGCACCTTGATCAAAAACGATTTTCAAAAGGCCTTTACGGCATGTGATGCGATCGTTTCACCGGTGGCCCCGACGCCGGCCTACCGCATCGGCGAGACCATCGACGATCCGCTGACCATGTACTTGTCGGATATTTTTACCTTGTCGGCCAACCTGGCCGGCATCCCCGGCATATCGGTACCCTGCGGTTTTTCCGAACAAGGACTGCCCATCGGCCTGCAGATCATGGGCAGCCACTTCAACGAGGCGATCCTGTTCACGGTGGGCCGGGAGATCGAGCGGGCCATGCACCTCCAGGATCGCAAACCGCCGCTATAGCACTGAATCGGCAAGCGGACGCGATACTGCGAACCTATTGAGGAGAGACTATCATGAGCATCCATCCCGATGGCGAAAGCCTGCGACAGGCAGTGCGCTGGATCGCCGAAGAAGAAAAGACCGGATCACCGAAAAGCCGCAAGGAGCTGATGGCCCAGGCGTCTCTCAAATTCAACCTGACCCCCATGGAGTCGGAATATTTGGCACGCAGCTTCAAGGATATCGCCAAATAGATGTCAACCATCAGAATTCTGCCCGAGATCCTGTCCAACAAGATTGCTGCCGGGGAGGTGGTCGAACGTCCGGCCTCGGTGGTCAAAGAGCTGGTGGAAAACGCCATCGATGCCGGCAGCACCCGGATCACCGTCGAGATCGAACAGGGCGGCCGTAAACTCATCCGGGTGGCGGACAACGGGGACGGCATGGGCCGGGATGATGCCCTGTTGTCGCTGGAGCGCTACGCCACCAGCAAGATCGCCCGGGATCCCGATCTGTTTGCCATCCGCACCTTGGGGTTTCGCGGGGAGGCGCTGCCCAGCATCGCCTCGGTTTCCCGATTCACCCTGACCACCCGGCAAGCGGATGCCGATGTGGGTACTTGTATCACGGTGGCCGGCGGCCGGATCGGGGACGTCGCCGACGTCGGCGCTCCGCCCGGCACCATGATTTCGGTGGCCGGCCTTTTCTACAACACCCCGGCCCGGCGCAAGTTTTTAAAAAGCATCGACACAGAAACCGGGCACATCGCCGACACCATCGCCAGCATGGCCTTGTGTCGGCCTGCCATCCAATTCCGGCTGTCCCACAACAACCGGCTCGTCAAGAGTTGGGTGGCGGTCCCGGACCCCGCCGATCGGGTGGCCGACGTTCTGGGATCCGCCATAAAAAGTGCGCTGTGTCCGGTCGAACGGGTCACCGACGCGGTTGCTGTCAGCGGCTGGGTGGCGGTACCGCGCCTGAACCGGTCGACTGCGCGGGGGATCTACCTGTTCGTCAACGGCCGCTGGGTCAAGGATCGGGTTGTCCGGCACGCCCTTTTTGCCGGCTATGCCGGCCGGCTGATGAAGGGCCAATACCCCGTGGCGGTGCTGTTTCTGACGGTTCCTTTTGACCAGGTTGACGTCAACGTGCATCCCACCAAGCACGAAATCCGCTTCGTGTACCAGAAAAAAGTTCATGACCACGTGCGCGATGCCGTGACCGAATCCCTCAAGCGGTCCGATCCCACCTACTGGAAAACACCTGACAAGAAAACCGACCGATCGGATCCCCAACCGGCGGCGGTGGCTGAATCGCGACCGGCCTACGTGTCGCCGGACGCGCGCGACGGTGCCCACCGGGGACCCTGGGTGACGCGTCCAGCGGATCGGGAAAACCCCCACATCGCCGAGGTTGACTCGGATGACGGGCCGGAGCGGTCGCTGTCGCCCGAACGATCGACGGGTTCGCGGCCACCGACGGGTTTAGCCCCAGCGGCCCAGCGGCCGAATCAGCAGTCCCCATTGTGGCGGCAGCGCTTTTTTTCCGATCTGATCCGCATCGGTCAGTACAAAGGCACCTATATCATCTGTGAATCCGATGAGGGCCTGATCTTGATCGATCAGCATGCCGCCCATGAGCGCATCGTTTTCGAGCAGCTCAAGCATCGCTCCGACGGGCGTCGACCCGCGGCCCAGCGCCTGCTGCTGCCCGAGACCATCGATCTGGGGTTCCGTGAAGCCCAGATTCTGGAACGGATCCTCCCGGAACTGGCGCGTTACGGGTTGGAGATCGAACCTTTCGGCGGCAACACCTTCGTGGTCAAGACAATTCCGGTGCTGCTGGACAACCGGGATGTACCCGCGCTGATCACCCAGCTTGTCGAAAAGACCGCTGCAATCGGGGTTGAAGCCGAGATTGACACCATTATGCAGGGGTGCCTCATGGTCATGGCCTGCCACCATGCCATCCGAGCCCACCAGCGTCTCAGCGATGTTCAGGTCCAATCGATGCTTGCGCAACTGGATGCCTGCGAAAACCCGTCCCATTGCCCGCATGGCCGGCCGATCTGGATTCAGTGGACCCTCAAGGAGCTGGAAAAACAGTTTCGGCGGACGGCCTGATCGGTGGCCGTCGTCAACCGGTTGACAACGGCGGTCGGCATCGGGTGGGTGACAACGGCCTGCCGCATCCAGCCGAAACGAGATGATTGATTTTAAAATAATAATTATTACAATTAGTTGTGATTTAGCTAGGTCGGCAGGTGAGTGGGTTGCGGCCCCTTGGCAAGATGGGCATACAAGTTGCTTCTCTTTCGGGTCAGTAGCGTAATGGCGGCCACTTGACGTCAAGAAGAAAAAGCGCCCTGAAAGGTGGAGTCAACCATGGGTCACTGCAGTCGACGGATTTTTTTGAAAAGAAGTACCGTTTTCATCGCCACCTGCCTTGTGCCGCTGCCGGCAACCGCGGCACTGACTCCCGATCCCGCCTCGCGGGTGCTGGCTTTTTTCAACACGCATACCGGCGAGCGGCTCCGCATCACTTACTATAAAAACGGCGCCTATCATCCCAACGCCTTGCAACAAATCGATCACATCCTCAGGGACCACCGCACGGGTGATATGGTAGCTATGGACCCCCGGTTGTTGGATCTGCTGTACGGTGTGAAGTGCCGGTTGGCCGTCGACGCCCCCTTTCACATCATATCCGCCTACCGCTCGCCCCAGACGAACGCGATGCTCCGCAAGCAAGGCTCCGGGGTGGCCAAACGCAGCTACCACCTGCTGGGACGCGCCATCGACATCCGTCTGCCCGGATGCGACACTCGCAAGCTCAAACGCACCTGTCTGGCGCTCAGGGGCGGTGGTGTCGGTTATTATGCCAAGTCTGATTTCGTCCATGTGGACACCGGTGAGATCCGAACCTGGAGTGGCTAGCAGCGGCCGTTTCCCACGCTTCACGCTGAAGGGGTCAGGTCGACAATGCCGGCAGAAATTATTGGTGAACGAATTCCGGCCGCCGATTCGGACCACGCAATTTCAGGGCGCGGTCCAACTCCAGGTCGCGGTGGTAAATGTCGTTGCGAAAGTGAAGGGTCCCTGCTTGATCTACCCACGCGGTCAGATAGACCAGGTGAACGGGAACGGGATCGTTCAGGCGGATTGATACCGGCACCTTGCGGTCAATGGCCGTGGCCAAGGCTTCCCGGGTCCAGCGTTCATCTCCGGCCAGCACGAATTCGGAAAGTGCAAGCGGTGCTTCCACGCGGATGCATCCGGAACTGAAATCGCGTTGCCACCGATCGAACAGGTCATGGTTCGGGGTGTCGTGCAGGTACACGGCAAACCGGTTGGGAAACATGAATTTTACACGCCCCAGGGCATTGTTGGGCCCCGGTTCCTGACGAAGCCTGAAGGGAAAGTCGTCGGCATGGTAAGCTCGCCATTTTACCGTCAGTGGATCGATTTCCGGTGCATCCGGCTGCCAGTTCTCAAATACACGGATCTCTTTTCGAGACAGGTAGGCCGCGTCGCGTTGCAGCTGGGGAAGCATATCCGCTACCGCAATGGTGGTGGGGACATTCCAGTAAGGATTGACCACCAGGTAGGTCATGTCGGCGCTGAAAACCGGTGATCGCCTGGCCGGCCGGCCGACAACCACCCGCATCTGCCGTAGGGGCTGATTGTTTTCCACGGCCATGAGCGTAAAATCGGCGGTGTTGACGACAATGTGGCGGTGCCCTAAATCACGGGGCAGCCAGCGCCATCTTTCCAGATTGAGAACGACCTGGCGGATGCGCTGTTCAATGGTAATGTTCATGGCCGCAATCGTTTCCCGCCCGATGATGCCATCCACAGGCAGCCCGTTGTTGCGCTGAAAGCGCCTGACCGCTGACACCAGCGCCGCATCGAAATAAAGGGGGTCGTCGAATCGGCTGGGCGGGTTGGCATCGCCGCTCGCCACCAGACGAAACCGCAAATCGCCGATCGCCGAGCAGCGGTCGCCCGGATGAAGCGTTTCACGGACCGCCACGCTCGGCCAGCCGCCGGCTGCCTTCAACCCACGCAATCGTGCCAGGGCTTCGCGAAGGTCTGTGTAGCCCTGGTGTGCCGGGCCTAATCGAGTCAGCGCCGTTGCGATGTCGCCGGATGAGACGGCTCGGTCGAGGGCTGCCGACAGGTCAACGGCATCGGGTTTGATTTTCCAATCGGAGTGCAGGGTTTCCGGGTTGACCCGGCCGGCAGCCAGATGCGAACCGAATAAAAGAAAGGCATCGGTGAGAATCAGGTCCAGGTCGGCCCACAACTCCGGGTCAAAGGGTGGTGGGTCGTCTTTGGCGGATTGCTTTAATACCTGAACCAGCAGATCGTAGATTACATCCAGGTGGTAATCCAGCGGGGCCAGGCCGTCTTCATCGCTTCGTCCGATGGCCGCGGCCATCGTCATGGCGTTATCGGTTCCTTGTGGCGGATCGAGCCACATGGGGAGATAGTTTCTATCCTGGTAGGCCCTGGGCAGCATGCTGATCCCGCACAGCCATGCACCCCGGCAGACCAGTGAGCCGAGTACCGCGCTATTGGTCAGACGGGATTGGATGGCGGTTTGTGTCCGGCCGGCCGGCGATTCATTCGCCCGCCCGGCTGGAACGATCCCGGTACAAACAGCGACGACCATAAGGAAGAGGATCAAGGACGGTGGCCGCTGCTGAAATGGATCCATTGTTACCCCATCGATCCCGACGTCCCGGTGATCTCGTCTGCATAGGTATTGATGCGGCTGATAATGTCCTGTACATCCTGCTCAGTTATCTCCAACTGTTCAAGCGCGTTAATCAGGTGGCCGACGTAAAGGGCAAAATGATGTTTGGTGATACCTCTTCCATGGTGGACATGGCCAAGGGGTTTACCCGTATAGGTGATCGGACCATCCAGTGCGGCACTGAAAAATTCCCGCTGCATGCGTCGGATTTTTGCAATGGAGGCGTTCTTGAAAAACGGTTTCAGTTCTGGATCGGCGACAACACAATCATAGAAATTATGGATGAGCTCAGTGACGACGTGATCGCCTCCGATTCGTTCAAATAGGGTTTGCTGTGTATCGGTCATCATTAACCTCCTGTTAAAAGGTCTCAAAGGGTGGCCATCAGGGAGTGACAGCCGTATCGTGGAACGATTTCCAACACTCGACCAAAGAAAAAGGTCAATCCGAGAGATCTCAAATTGACCTTGATCCTTTGTAGTGGCGGAGAGAGAGGGATTCGAACCCTCGGTGGAAGTTTCCCCCCACACTCGCTTAGCAGGCGAGCGCCTTCAGCCGGCTCGGCCATCTCTCCGGGTAATGTTCTATGTCGATGGAATCGGCGAGCGATCTTGTGGCGGAGGGAGTAGGATTCGAACCCACGGAGCTTTCGCTCAACGGTTTTCAAGACCGCCGCCTTAAACCACTCGGCCATCCCTCCACTGAAAGCAGGCTCATTAGCATCTCGAACCATCAGCGTCAATCATTTTATCCCACGCCAGGGCCCTCGGTCTCAAATCATGGTTGACATCAGCAATGATATATGATGTTCCTCCGTCCACAAAAAAACGGGCATTATTCGCTCCGGGAGGAAGACGGTACATGAAACAAAAATATGTGGTTCTATTGGACAAAGATGTCGATCAACTCGCCATCCAGGAGTATGCTGAGCTCGACAAGGAAATGCTTTCCCTGTTGTGTGAAGAGACCTACGATGCCCAGGCGATAAAAGCCGCCATGGGAAAGGATCGCAACGCCCTGATTCAAGCCCTGCGGACACACAACATGTACCCGCCGGGAGGCTACACGGAGCGGATTGCCGATGCGGTTGTCGATATGCTTCAGCCTGGGGGGAACACCTCTGCCGAACTCTTTTTCGAAGAACGGGAGCTGTTCGATTTCCAGGACGCGGACGCGAAGACCCAGAGCGACGGCGACGACAGTGATGACGACGCTGAAGTGGATGTGGACGAACTGCTGGATGACGACATCGATGATGACTTCGAAGAGAAGGGAATTATCAAAAACCTGAAAAAATCAATTAAAAATTCCGACGAGGAGGCCAGCGTCGACGATACTTGAGTCGATGCCATCGAGAAAAAGATTTTTATCGCCATGTAAATGGTATTCAATTGCTTGACCTGATTCGAAAAATGAAATAGGGTCAATGAGAGTCTATAGGTCCTGTTGCGCTGGCGGCCTATGCGACTTGCCATTTGCGCCTGTGTTGAACTGGTAATTTGCGGATCTGAAACGGTCACCAAAAGTTGTTCGTGAGACGCCTTGATCGTCCTATATCGAAAAAGTTCTAACCTACTGAAAAAACAAGAGGAACTCATGCGACTGAGCGTTCGCTGTTTGGGCTGCGGCGCAAACAGCCGGACAGGTGTCGCCGGTTCCTCTTTTTTTGCTCCCCCAATCATCCCATATCAGCATCAGGAGGTGCCAATGGACCAGGAAAGATCATTTTATGAAAGGCTGAAAGCAAAAGGCGTCTCGCGAAGAGATTTCATGAAGTATTGCACGGCCCTGACAGCAACCATGGGGCTTTCATCGTCATTTATTCCCAGAGTGGCCGAGGTGTTTGCCGCACCGGCGGAGCGCCCGCCGCTGGTTTGGCTGCATTTCGCCGAATGCACCGGATGCAGCGAGTCCCTGCTGCGGTCCCAGTATCCCTACGTTGACGAGTTGGTGCTGGAAGTCCTTTCGGTCGAATACCACGAAACCATCATGGCGGCCGCCGGACGCCAGGCCGAAGAGCAGCTCCATCATGCCATTACGAAATACGACGGCAAGTTCATCTGCGTGGTCGAAGGCGGCGTCGGCACCAAATTCGATGGCGGCTACGGCAAGGTGGGTGGCCGCACCTTCCTTGAAATCGCCAAAGAGGTCTGCCCCAAGGCGGCGGCCGTCATCGCCTATGGCACCTGCGCCACCTTCGGCGGCATCCAGGCCGCAGCGCCCAACCCGGGCGGCTACAAAGGTGTGGGCGATGCCATCGGCATCAAGCCTCTCCAGATCCCGGGATGTCCCCCCAATCCGATCAACCTCGTGGGCACCGTGGTCAACTATCTGATGCTGGGCAAACTTCCCGAGCTGGACAACCTGGGTCGTCCCATGTTTGCCTTTGGCCATACCATCCATGACAAATGCCCCCGGCGCTCCCACTTCGAAAACGATGAATTCGTGGAGCAGTTCGGCAGCGAGGAAGCCGCCTTGGGTTACTGTCTCTACAAGATGGGATGCCGCGGGCCGGAGACGTACAACAACTGCCCCACGGCCAAGTTCAATGACGGAACCAGCTGGCCGGTGGAAGCCGGACATCCCTGCATCGGTTGCAGCGAACCGAATTTCTGGGATACGATGACGCCGTTCTACGAAGAGATGTAGCATCGCTGGCATGTGTGCTGGCTTGTTAAAAAGGTATAGGTACCGTCATCTTATCTGCAATTATCCTTTGACGAACAACGGGAGGTTACCAATATGGGTAAGCGTGTCGTAATTGATCCGATCACCAGAATCGAGGGTCATCTTCGCATCGAGGTGGAAGTGGCCGGGGGAAAAGTGGTTAATGCATGGAGTTCGGGCCAGATGTTCCGCGGCATCGAACTGATCCTTCAGGGGCGCGATCCGCGGGATGCACATCATTTTGTGGCCCGTTCCTGCGGCGTCTGAACGTACACCCATGCTCTGTCCTCGGTGAGGGCAGTCGAAGCCGCGGTTGGCGTTCAGGTTCCGAAAAACGCCAGACTGATTCGCAACATGATGCATGCCGCGCAGTTCCAGCATGATCACCTGGTCCACTTTTATCACCTGCACGCGCTGGACTGGGTCGACATCGTCAGCGCTCTGAAAGCCGATCCACAAAAGACGGCCGCCCTGGCCGACAACGTCAGCAACGCCAAGGTCGGTGGCGCCGCCTACTACAAACAGGTCCAGCAGCGCCTCCAGACTTTTGTCGACAGCGGTCAACTGGGACCATTCGCCAATGCCTACTGGGGACACCCGGCCTACAAGCTGCCGCCGGAAGCCAATTTGATGGCCAGTGCGCACTATATCGAAGCGCTGCGCCTGCAGGCGCGCGCGGCCCGCATGCACGCTGTCTTCGGCGGCAAGAACCCGCACCCGCAGTTTTTGGTGGTGGGCGGGATCACCAGCGTGGCCGACCTGAAACCGGACCGTATCGCCGAGTTTCTCTACCTCCAAAAAGAGACTCAGGAATTTATCGAGAACGTGTACATTCCCGACCTGGTGGCCGTGGCCTCTTTCTACAAGGAGTGGGGCGGCATCGGCGGCACCACCAATTTCCTGGCCTGGGGTGACTTCCCTTCAGGCGACAGTGCGAGTGAGCCGGACAGCCTCTTTATGCCCCGCGGCGTGATCAACAAGCGTGACCTGGCCAATATCAACATGGCCGTTCAGGAAAAGGTCCTCGAAAATGTGACCCGCGCCTGGTACGAAGACGGCGCCGACCTGCATCCCTATGAAGGCGAGACCAAGCCAGTCCAGGAGAATCCCCAGTACCGGCCCGACGGTGGCAAATACTCCTGGTTCAAAGCCCCCCGCTACGAGGGCGAACCCTGCGAAGTCGGCCCCCTGGCCCGCGTGCTGGTGGCCTACGGCAAGGGCCACAAGGAGATCAAGCCCCTGGTGGACAGCACCCTTCAAAAACTCGACATCCCAGCCGGCGCCCTGTTCTCCACCCTTGGCCGGACCGCGGCCCGTGGGCTGGAAACCATCGCCATCGGCCAGGCCATGCCGGGCTGGACCATGGAGCTGCTGGAAAACATCAAAAACGGCGACATGGAGACCTACACCCCCTGGGAGATGCCCGATGAAGGCATGGGCCTGGGGCTCAACGATGTGCCGCGCGGATCGCTGGGGCACTGGATCAACATCGAAGGCGGCAAGATCAAGAATTATCAGTACGTGGTACCGTCAACCTGGAACTTCGGCCCCCGGGACAGCAAAGGCAAACTGGGACCGGTGGAAGAAGCCCTCATCGGCACCCCGGTAGCCGATGCCAAGCAACCCCTGGAGGTGCTCCGCACGGTCCACTCGTTCGACCCGTGCGTGGCCTGCGGTGTGCATGTAATCGACCCGGACTCCAACCAAGTCTATAAGTTCAAGGTCATTTAAATCGTTTGGCACCCTTCCCGGGTCATCTGGCCCGGGAAGGGTTTTTCACCCTTCCGACCGAACCATCTCGACCGCATCCACCGGACAGGCCCATTCGCAGAAACCGCATCCGATACAGTCGCCGATCGTTTTGACCCGCGGGTAGCGAATGGTTTCCCGGGTTCCCCGGTCCATTTTCAAGGCGATGCAGCCCGTGGGGCAGGCTTCCACGCAGATGGTGCATCCCATGCAGCGCTGTTCGTCGAAAACCGGCTGTGGCCACCGCGCGCGAATGCGGATGCGTTCAACGATCCGGCCCTCGGGGTCCTTGACGCTGCTGTGGGGACAGACCCGACCGCAGGCACCGCAGTCGATGCAGGCTTTGGATATCACCTGATGACGTTTTTTGGGTTTGCCGACGATGGCCTTGACCGGGCAAACGCGCACGCACACGCTGCAGCCGACGCATTCATGGGTGATGGTGTAAGCCATAATCAGTGCCTGCGTTACAAGAAAAGATCAAGCGCGGCCAGGCACTCCGGCGTGGGAACACCCGTTTGCGGATCGAAGCCCATGCCCGACCAGTAATAACGGCGCAGCTTTTCGAGCGGCACCGTGGCGCCCCGGTTGGCCCCCTTGGCCTGGGGGGGATTGCCCAGGACGCGCTTGCTGATGCGGATGTCGTTCGGATTGACACCCTGTTTGATGTTGAACAGTTGCTTGATGGCCTGAATCCGATGCCCGATGGCCATGTAGGCCTGGGGTGTTAGCTCCCAGCCGGTGGCGGCATTGAGCCAGTCGAACAGCGGGAGGCGATGGGCGCCCATGAACGCACCGAACAGGCAGCAGCCGGCGCCGTTGACCACATTCATGAACTGGCTGCAGGCGATCCCCATGGCGGCTTTTTGGCGATGTTCGCGGTACTTGCTGCGTTTCAGGTAAATCAGCGCCGGGTCGGGCAGTTGCGGAATCTTGCGCCACAACTGGAACATCTCGTAGTACATGTAGGCGCCGATGGTATGGCGGCCTGGAGTGGGTTCGACCACATTGTGCAGGGCAAAGCCCGGGTCGTAGCGGCCATCATGCATGCCCAGTTCCTGGCCTCCGGCATGGATGGCCATCTCCGCGCTGCCCTTGCCGATTCGGGCGGCGGCCATGCGGACGCCATCAGCCAGCAGGTCGCCGATGCCGCGCCGTGCGATCATTTTTTCCACGAGGCGCACAATCGCGTCGGTGTTGCCCCAGGTCAGCTCCAGACCGTCGGTCTCTCCGGCCGTCAGAATCCCGTTTTCAAAACACTCGATGGCGAAGGCCACGGTGCCACCCACGGAAATGGTGTCCATGCCGGCGCGATTGAGCAGCTCGTTGAGGTAATAAATACTGTCGGCATCCTCGTTGAGACACAACCCCCCCAGTGCGATCGTGGATTCATACTCGGGGCGGTGAACCTCGGTTTTGCCGTCTGGCGCCAGGCTGATACCGCCGCATCCCAGTGGGCAGGCGTAACAGAAGTACCTGGCCACCACCGGGCCGGTAAAGTCATCCGGGCCGATCGGCCTCGATCGATCCAAACCGAAATCCCGGCTGGAGCCCTTCCAGTTTTTGACCGGTGCATCACCGATTTCGATTGCCATCTGGTTCTGGTTGACGGTACCCCACTTTTTGAGCATGATTTTGTAGAGCATGCCGTCTAATTCCAACTGGGCCGGCATGACGCGCATGAGGGCCCCCAGGTAGGCGGTCATGGTGCCGTTTAAAAATGGCGGCTGAAAGGCGACGTGTTCGTTGCAGGCCTGGCTGAGGGTTTTCATGCGCTTGTGGTCGAAGGCATGTACGCGATGGGCGCCGCACAGAACCAGGGCCTTGAGATTCTTGGATCCCATGACGGCGCCCAACCCGCTGCGGGCCGCCAACCGTCCACCCTGGTTGACGATGCCGGCGATCAGGGAACGTCGCTCGCCGGCCATGCCGATACAGGCTACCCGTGCGCGCTGTTTTTTCCCATGGGCCTCGGTGAGCAGGCGCTCCGTCGCAATGGCGTCCCGACCCCACAGATGGGCGGCGTCGCGCAGTTCGGCGCCGCTGGTGTCGGCATACAGGTAAACCGGTCGGTCGCTGCGGCCGCTGAAGAAAATTCCATCGACGCCGCATCCTTTGATCCCGGGAGCCAGGTTGCCGCCGCAGTTGGCATCGCCCCAGGTGCCGGTGAGCGGGCTTTTGCCCACCGCCATCCAGCGGCCGGTGAACAGGGAGCCGCTGGCGGTCAACAGGCCGGACATGAAGCCCAGGATGTTTTCCGGCCCCAGCGGGTCCGCACCGGCCGGAATCCGTCCGTACAGCAGCCACGCGGCCAGCCCGGTTCCGGACAGAAAGTGTCGATACTGCGCGTCGGGAATCCTTTCGGTGGTGATTCGGCCGCCAGTCAGATCCACCCACAGGATTTTTCCCATGTAGGCACGTTTCATCGGGCCCCCAAGAGGGTGTAGGTAAGCCAGGCCAACAAGTGCTTTACTATTTCACATATTGAGTATAGTTTCAATAAAGTTCATTTGCCGACGCAAGAGGATGAGATGATCAAAGTTTATCGATGGTTCTTTCAGCTTGCCATTGCGATGGGTTGTATCCTCTTCATCGGCCAGGTGCACGCCGCGCAATGGATCGTCGGTTCTGTTTCCATTCGTGATGAAGCCGGTCGACGGGTCTACGGTGAACGCCTGGCCGTGTTTCTGGTTAGCGCCCAAAATCCGATTTCGGCGGATCTCTGTGAAACAATGACGCATCCCCAGCAGCGTTTGGACTGTCTGAACAACCGGCATCTGGATTTTTACAAACGGTTTCAAGAAAAGCAGGCGCAACCCGGCTATCTGGTTGGCCAGGCGGTCACCTCGGAAACAGGCAACTTCGCCTTTCTGGATCCACCGGCCGGCGACTTTTTCGTTCTGATTAAATTCCCTGCCATGATTGAGGGGTACAAGGTCGCCTGGCAGGAACCGGTGACCGTGGCCTCGGAACGGATCAGCGTCGTCACCTTGGACGAAAACAACCTGGTACTACCCAAGCATCGCCGCCGGTGATCACCGCCCGGGGTGCATCGACGACCCGCTCAGTCGGGAAATTGCCTTTCCCGCGGCCGTGCCGGCCAATGCCCTTGGATCTTGGCTTGAACCGTTTGACGATCCATGGTACCAAACTGCTTTTAACCGCCGTCAGAACCAAGCGTGTCGGGCACGGCCCTGACGTGCACAGGGTTTATGGGTAAAGCGAAGATGCCTGACCATGTCATGATTCTGGGTGTCGGCAACCTGTTGTTTTCCGATGAAGGGTTCGGTATCCGGGTCGTGGAGGCCCTGGAACGCCGCTATACGTTTCCGGCAAACGTTTCCATCGTCGACGGGGGGGTCCTGGGGGTCAGCCTGTTGGGGATCATCTCCGAAGTGGACCAGCTGATCGTCGTGGACGTGATTCGAAACCAGGGTGTGCCGGGCGATCTGTATCGCCTGGCCGGGGACGCCATTCCCGAACGGATCCGGGCCAAGAACTCGCTTCATCAGATCGACTTTCTGGAGGCTCTGACCCTGTGCCAGGCCATGGAAAAGGTGCCTGAAACGGTCATCATCGGTGTCGAGCCCGAAGATATCAGCACCTTGAGCACGGCCTTGACCGCGACGACCCAAACCAAAATGGAAGCGACCATCAAGATGGTGCTCACCGAGCTGGATCGGTTGGGTATCGTTTACCACGATAGAGGAACAGACGCTCATGTGCCTTGCCATCCCATCTAAAATCACCCACATCGACAATGAAATGGCCATGATCGACGTGGACGGCGTCAAACGATCGGCCAGCCTCATGCTGCTGGAGGATGCGTGCGTGGGCGATTATGTCATTGTTCATGCCGGCTTTGCCATCAAGAAGCTGGATGCGGAGGCAGCCATGGAGACCATCCGACTGCTCAAGGAAGCCGCCGCTTTCGTGGACGATCTCGATGCCAACAATGGATAGCCGCCGATACGGCTCATGACGGACGCACCAACGGCAACACGCCTGGAGATCAACGGCATCGTTCAAGGAGTGGGGTTTCGTCCCTTCATCCACCAGTTGGCCAACCACCACGGCCTGAAAGGGGAAGTCGCCAACACCGCCACGGGGGTATCCCTGGTGCTGGAAGGCCCGGGGGCACGGATCCGACAGTTTGTCGATGATCTGCCGCGCCGTAAGCCACCGTTGGCCCACATCGTGGAAATCTCGGCCAGGCCCGAGTCCGTGTCGGGCTTCAGCTCCTTTTCCATCGTCACCAGCCGGGGCAGCGCTGCCCGCGCTACCCTGATTTCCCCGGATGTGATGGTCTGCGATGACTGCCTGGCGGAGATGCGCGACCCGCACGACCGGCGCTTCGGCTACCCGTTCATCAACTGCACCAACTGCGGTCCGCGCTACACGATTATCGACGACATCCCCTATGACCGGCCCAAGACCAGTATGCGGCATTTTAGCATGTGCCGCCGTTGCCAGGCCGAGTATGACGATCCCGGCAATCGCCGCTTCCACGCCCAGCCCAACGCCTGCCCGGTCTGTGGCCCCCGTGTGACCCTGTGCGATGGCCGCGGTATGCCCATCGACACGGACGATCCCATCGCCGAGACCGGCCGGCGGATCAAGGCCGGGCGCATTGCGGCCATCAAGGGGCTGGGCGGGTTTCACCTGGCCGTCGATGCCACCGATCCGGAGGCCGTGGCGCGGCTGCGACGCCGCAAGCACCGTGAAGAAAAACCCCTGGCCCTGATGTGCGCCGACATGGACCGTCTCAAGGCCATCGTGCGGGCTGACGCGGCCGAAGCGCAGCTGCTGGCCTCCATCCAGCGGCCCATCGTTCTTCTGGAAAAGCGTAGCGGGACGCCCATCGCCGAGGCGGTGGCCCCTCGCAACCGCTATTTCGGCGTCATGCTGCCCTACACCCCGCTGCACCACCTGTTGATGGATGGCGGGTTCACGGCCCTGGTGATGACCAGCGCCAACCTCAGTGAAGAGCCCATTGCCATCGACAATGCCGAGGCCTTCGACCGCTTGGGGGCGATTGCCGATGACTTTCTGATCCACGACCGCGAGATCTACCTACGCAGCGACGACTCCATCGTACGGCACAGTGCCGGTCACATGCGCCCCATCCGGCGCTCCCGGGGATATGTGCCCATCCCCGTGTTCCTCAAGGACGAGCTGCCGCCGGTGCTGGCCTGCGGGGCTGAGTTGAAAAATACGGTCTGCCTGACCCGGGGCCGGCAGGCTTTTGTCAGCCAGCACATCGGTGACCTGGAAAACCGGGCCACCGAGGATTTTTTTCGCCTGACCATCGACCATCTCAAGCGCATTTTGGACATCGACCCGCGGATCGTGGCCTGTGACCTGCACCCCGACTACATGAGTACCCGCTATGCCCAAGAACTGGCCGGCATTACGCGTATCGCGGTACAGCACCACCACGCCCACATCGCCGCCTGCCTGGCCGAGAACCAGGTCGATGGGCCGGTGATCGGGCTGGCCTTCGACGGTACCGGCTTAGGAACGGACGGCACTATCTGGGGCGGTGAGGTGTTGGTGGCCGAAGCCCATGATTTCAAGCGGGTGGCCCATTTGGCAGCGGTGCCCATGCCCGGCAGCGCCGCCGCTGTCAAAGCCCCCTGGCGCATGGCGGTCAGTTACCTGCGGGCCGCTTTCGGGGAGGTGCCGAACCTGCTGGCAAGGCCCTTGCTGCAGGGCGTTGACGACCGGAAGGTGGCGCTGATGATCCAGATGATGGACCAGAAGCTCAACAGCCCGCTGACATCCAGCCTGGGACGGCTGTTCGACGCCGTGGCGGCCATCATCGGCCTGCGCAGCCACGCGGCCTTCGAAGGCCAGGCCGCCATGGAACTGGAAATGATCGCCGACGCCGCGGCATCCGGCACTTATGATTTTACCTGGGACGGTGATGGCGTGCTGGAACTGTCGACGGCCCCCATCATCCGGGCCGTGGTACAAGATCTGGAACGGGGCGTTTCCCCGGCGCTGATCAGCGCCCGGTTTCACAATACCCTGGTGGCGTTGTTCGACGGCGTCTGCCGTCATCTGCGAGGCGCAACGGGTATTGACCGGGTGGCCCTGAGCGGCGGTGTGTTTCAAAACAGCCGACTGCTGACGGGGTTGAGCAACGCCCTTGTCGAAAGCGGCTTCGACCTGATCACCCATCGGCTGGTGCCGACCAACGATGGCGGCCTCTCCCTGGGACAGGCCTTGGTCGCCGCGGCGCAAGCCGACCGAATATCAGAGACGACTCATCATGACCGTTAACCAGAGCGCCGTTTACAGCGACCCCCAAATCGCCAGACACCTGGTCGAGCGCATCACCCGCATCAGCCGCAGGCCGGTTCGCTTCATGGAAGTGTGCGGCACCCACACGGTTTCCATTTTCCGCAGCGGCATCCGATCGCTTCTGCCACAAACCATCACCTTGCTTTCCGGTCCGGGTTGCCCGGTGTGTGTGACGGCGCAGGCCGAGATCGATGCCTTCGTTGCCCTGGCGCGGGAGCCTGACACCATTGTGGCCACCTTCGGCGACCTGGTGCGCGTACCGGGCAGCGGTTCCTCCCTGCAGCGCGAAAAGGCTCTGGGCGCCGACGTCCGCATGGTCTATTCGACCGTCGACGCCGTCAATCTGGCCCGGGAGAACCCGGCCAAAAAGGTGGTTTTCCTTGGTGTCGGATTCGAAACCACGGCGCCGACCGTGGCCGCGGCGATTTTGACCGCCTACCGGCAGCGGTTGGACAATTTCTTTGTCATGTCGGCCCACAAGATCGTGCCCCCGGCTTTGGAAGCCCTGGCCGGCGGGCAAATCAACATCGACGGATTCCTGCTGCCTGGCCATGTATCGGTGATCATCGGCCTGGGCGCCTACCGGCCCTTTTTCGATGCCTACCGGGTGCCTTGCGTGGTGGCCGGATTCGAACCAGTCGACCTGCTCCAGGGCATCGCCATGCTGGTGAATCAGGTTGAAAGCCGGCAGCCGTCTCTGGAAAACGGATATCCACGGGCGGTTTCGGCAACCGGCAACCCCAAGGCGATGTCCGTGATGGACGAGGTGTTCACGGTCGTCGATGCCGATTGGCGGGGTCTGGGCACCATTGCCGCCAGCGGACTGGCCATCCGCGACCAATATGTGCCCTTTGACGCGGTCAAGGCCTTCGACCTGCGGCTGGAACCGGCCCCGGAACCCAAGGGATGCGCCTGCGGCGACATTCTGACCGGCATGAAAACGCCGCCCCAGTGCCCGCTTTACAAATCGGCCTGCAACCCCATGGCGCCGGTGGGGCCCTGCATGGTTTCCAGTGAGGGGACCTGTGCGGCCTACTATCGTTACCACGGATAACGGCCCTTTCCGGCGTGGGACGCAGCGGCTCGCGTGCTCGCAGCAGATTGTCAATGGTGGCGGTACGCATGACCGATGAGGAACTGGATTTAATCTAATGAAACCGGACAGAATCCTGTTGGATCACGGCAGCGGCGGGAAAATCGCCCACCGTCTCACGGCCGACCTGTTGCTGCCGGCCTTCGACAACCCGGCCCTGGCCAAGCTCGACGACGGCGCGGTGCTGAATGTGCCCGGCGGCCGGCTCGCTTTTTCGACGGACACTTACGTGGTGGACCCCATCTTTTTCCCCGGGGGCAGTATCGGCGACCTGGCCGTCAACGGCACGGTCAACGATGTGGCCATGTGCGGCGCCACCCCCCTTTACCTGAGCGTGGGCATGATCATCGAAGAGGGCTTTGCCATGCCCGATTTGGAGCGGATCGTGGCTGAAATGGGCCGTGCCGCGCGGCGGGCCGGTGTCAGCGTGGTGACCGGCGACACCAAGGTGGTGCCCAAAGGCGCCGCGGATCGAATTTTCATCAACACGGCCGGCATCGGCGTCGTTGCCGACGGTGTCAATGTCTCCGGCGCTAACGGCCGGCCCAACGACGTGGTCATTCTCAGCGGCACCATGGCCGACCACGGCATGGCCATTCTTACCCAGCGCCAGGGACTGGCCTTCGAATCCGAGATTCGAAGCGACTCCGCGCCATTGAATCACATGGTGGCCGATCTTCTGAAAAGCGGATGCGACCTGCATGTGTTGCGCGACCCCACCCGGGGCGGCGTGGGCACGACCCTCAACGAGATCGCCGGCCAGTCGCGGGTCGGCATCCGCATCTACGAAGACCGCCTGCCCATCCGGCCCGATGTGGCCGGGGTCTGCGCGTTGTTGGGCTTCGATCCCCTCTACGTGGCCAATGAGGGCAAGCTGCTGGCCCTGGTGCCGGGCCGCGATGCCGAGCGGGTGCTTGCCGTGATGCATGCCTCCCCCTATGGCAAAAAGGCCTGCGTCATCGGCGAGGTGGTCGATCATCACCCCGGCCGCGTTTTCATGCAGACCCGTATCGGTGGTGAGCGTGTCGTGGATATGCTTACCGGCGAGCAGTTGCCGCGCATATGCTGAGCTGTCGATCCATTCCCGGCCGCAAGCACGCAATCGCCCTGGCGATGACCATGGCCCTGGTGTGCGCCGCCTGTCAGCCCCGCAGGGCATTGACGCTTTCCGGCGAGACCATGGGCACCACCTATCACGTCACGGTCATCGCCGGTCGGTTTGCCTCCGGTGACAAGCTGCAAGCGCAGATCGACCGGCGCCTGGCCCAGATCAACGCCAGCATGTCCACCTACGATCCGGCCAGCGAGATCAGCCGCTTCAATGCCATCGAATCGACAACCCAGACCTTTGTGGCCTCGGCTGATTTTCGTGATGTGCTGCAGGTGGCCAGTGAACTGCACCGGCTCACCGACGGTGCCTGGGACGGCACCCTGGACCCGCTGATCACTCTGTGGGGTTTCGGCCGCCAGGGGACGGCGACGCACCTACCGGACGACGCCGCGATCCAGCAGGCCCTTGCCCGTGTCGGCTTTGAGCGAATCCAGGTGGATCCATCCGGCGTCATGCGCAAAAGCGATCCCATGGTCACCCTCGACCTGGCCTCCATCGCCAAGGGGTATGGGGTGGATGCCATCGCCCGGCTGCTGGGGGAGCGGGGTTATGCCCACTTTCTGGTGGAGATCGGCGGCGAGGTATACGCTCGCGGACACCGCCTGGACGGCCGTCCCTGGCAGGTGGGCATCAATCGTCCGGAGCGCGGTGCGGCCTTGAGTAATGTTTACAAGGTAGTGCCGCTGACTGATCAGGCCATGGCCACCAGCGGCGACTACCGGATTTTTTTCGAGGTCGACGGTCGCTTTTATTCCCACGTTCTCGATCCGCGCAGCGGCCGGCCGGTGAGCAACGGCGTCGTGAGTGCCACGGTGGTGGCGGCCAACTGCACGGTGGCTGACGGCCTGGCGACCGCCCTGATGGTCATGGGGCCCCAAAAGGGGCTCGAACTGGTCAATCGACTGGATGCAGTGGCGTGCCTGATCGTGGTCCGTCGGCCCGACGGCCGCCTGATCGACTACCCGTCGGAGCGGTTTGTGCTCCGCTAAAAAGTCCGCCGCCGGGCCGATTTCCCGTTGACTTTGTCACCCTACTCCTATATTTGACTGAAAAGTAATTGCATATCCTATAATATTGGAAGGTTATATCGTTTTTTCGAACATACACCCGCCCACGCTCGCAAGGCATGCCGGCATCTTGGGCGTGGGCGCCGCAAGGAGGTTGAATCGTGGAAATTGCCGTTCTGCTCAAACAGGTTCCGGCCACCGAATCCCTGATCGAGGTGGCCGACGATGGGAGCACCATCAAAACCGATGGACTCAACTGGGTCATGAACCCTTATGACGAGATGGCCGTCGAAGAGGCCCTTCAGATTCGCGACGCGGCCGGTGGCACTGTCACCGTCTTTTCACTGGGCCCGGAAAAGAGCGTCGAGGCTTTGCGTACGGCGCTGGCCATGGGTGCCGACGTTGCCGTGCGCATCGATCCGGAAGGCAACACCCTGGATGGCCTGGCAACCGCCAAAGTGTTGGCCGGCGAACTGAAAAAGGGTGCCTTCGACCTGATCGTCGCCGGACACCGCGCCGTGGATGACGACAACTTCCTGGTGGGTCCGGCCGTGGCCGAATTCATGGCGATTCCCCACATATCCATGGTCATCCGCCAGGAGACGGTTGACGGCAAGCTGCGCTGCACGCGCACCATCGAGGGGGGCACCGTGGTGCTGGAAACGACCCTACCGGCCCTGATCACCACCCAGCGTGGACTCAACGAACCGCGCTACGCCAGCTTGCCGGGGATCATGAAAGCCAAGAAAAAACCGATCGATACCCGTAAGTTGTCGGAGACCGGCACCGATCCGGGCGACCCCATGGTCACGACCCTGGCCATGCGGTTGCCGCCGCAGCGCAAGGGCGGCCGGATGATCTCGGGCGACAGCCCGGCGGACAAGGCCGCGGCCCTGGTGAAGGCCCTGCGCGAAGAAGCCAAAGTACTTTAATGCCCATCTGGAAACGGTTGTTCACAGCGGAATACAAGGGGAAATCAATATGTCAAAAGTCATCCTGGCCGTCACCGAACAGGTGGACGGCACCTTTAAGAATATCTCCTTCGAAGTGATTGCGACGGGCAAGGCGATTGCTGAAAAAACCGGCGGTTCGCTGACCGCGGCCGTCATGGGAACTGGCGTCGCCGCCATGGCCGGACAGGCCGCCGAATACGGAGCCGACCGCATTCTGGTGGCCGACCACGCCGGACTGAATGACGGCCTTGCCGACGCCTGCACCCAGGTCGTGGCGCAACTGGTGGAAAAATGCGAACCGGCCGTGATAGTCATCGGCGCCACCACCCTGGGTAAGGACATCGCCGCCCGCTTGTCGGCCCGGCTGAATGCGCCTTTGGCCATGGACTGCGTGGACGTTCGTGTGGACGGCGACCGGATTGTCGCCACGCGTCCCATGTACGGTGGTAAAGTCCTGGCGGACGTTCGCCTGGAGGGATCTTTGGCCTTGGTCGCCATCCGGCCCCGGGCCATGGATGCAACGGTTGCTGCCGGCGCCGGAGAGATTGAAACGCTGGACGTCGATCTAAACGACAGCGCCTTGAGGCTGATCGATAAACAGATGGAGACCGGCAAGATCGAGCTGACCGAAGCCGATGTGGTGGTGACCGGCGGCCGGGGCGTGGGCGGGGACGATTTCAGTGTGGTGGAAGCCCTGGCCAATGCCCTGGGCGGTGCCGTGGGAGCCTCTCGCTCTGCCGTAGACGAGGGCTGGCGGCCGGTCACCGACCAGGTTGGGCAGACCGGCAAAGTGGTCGCCCCCAATCTGTACATTGCCTGTGGCGTTTCCGGTGCCATCCAGCATCTGGCCGGCATGGCCTCGTCGCGGGTGGTGGTGGCGGTCAACAAAGACCCGGAGGCACCCATTTTTTCAAAATGCGACTACGGTGTCGTGGGCGATCTGTTCGACCTACTGCCGGCCGTGACGGCAGAGATTGAAAAACTGAAGGGATAGGCAGCTTGTCCAGCTATTGTATTGCGATGAGAAGCGCGCTGCGCCATGCACCTTTACATTGAAAGTCTGGGCTGCGCCCGCAACCAGGTGGACAGTGAAAGCATGGCCGGGCAGTTGATCCAGGCCGGCTGGTCTGTGACCCGCGATCCGGCCCAAGCCGCCGTTATCGTCGTCAACACGTGCAGTTTCGTGGAATCGGCCATCAACGAATCCATCGACACCATTCTTGAACTGGCCAAGTTCAAGCAGTCGGGGCAATGCCGGCGGCTGGTGGTGGCCGGCTGCCTGCCGGAGCGGTTCCGTGAAGCCATTGCCGAGGCCCTGCCCGAGGTGGATCGATTTCTGGGTACCGGGGCGTTCAGCGCCATTGTCGATGCCGTTGCCGGTGACATGGGTGGCGAAAAATGCCTGCTGCCCGACCCGGACCGAATACTCAGCGGCCCAGCGGCGCCTCGGCAGCGTACGTTGACGCACTCCGCCTATCTTAAAATCGCCGAAGGGTGCAGCCGCCACTGCACCTACTGTATCATCCCCCGCCTGCGCGGCCGCCAGAAAAGCCGCCCCTTGGACCGCATCGTCAGCGAGGCCCAAGAGCTGATCACCGGCGGTGTCAAGGAACTGAATCTGGTCGCCCAAGACACGACCCAATTCGGTCGCGACCTGCCCGAACCGGTGGATTTGAGTACCCTGCTGACCCGCCTCGCCGCGCTGGACGAAGGGATCTGGATCCGATTTCTATACGGCCATCCGCAAAGCATCGACGACACGCTGATCGACACCGTTGCGGCCCATCCCAATCTGTGCGCCTATTTCGACCTGCCGATTCAACACGCCGCCGCCACCGTCCTTGAAAAGATGGGTCGCCGCTACACGAAAAAGCACCTGCTGGACCTGTTTGGGCACATCCGCGAGCGGATACCCGACGCCGCCATCCGGACCACGTTGATCGTCGGATTTCCGGGCGAGACCGAATCGGATTTTGAGGAGCTGATCGAATTCGTGGAGCGGGTCCGCTTCGACCATCTGGGGGTCTTTACCTATTCCGATGCCGAAGATCTCCCTTCCCACGGCCTGCCCGATCACGTTTCCCCAGCGGTGGCCCGGTCCCGCTACGATGCGATCATGGCCCGGCAGCTGGAAATCTCAACTGAAAACCTGGCCGCCAGAGTCGGTACGATCTTACCGGTGATGATCGATGCCGCGCCCGAACCCGACCGCTATGAAGGCCGCTCCATGCTTCAGGCGCCCGAGGTGGACGGGATTACGCTCGTGAGCGCAGGACCGCAGGCACCTGCCTTGTCCATCGGGCAGATCGTTCCGGTCAGGGTAACCGATTCGCTTGAATACGATCTGATGGGAACGCTGTTATGACCGATCTGAAGCAAAAAATACTGGCCGCGGTCAGTGATGATCTCACCGCCATCGAGCAGGCCCTGGTCGACAACCTGAACCCCTATTTCGATTTGGTGTCCCGTGTTGCCGGGCACATCCTGTTTGCCGGCGGTAAGCGCCTCCGGCCCCTTTTGATGGTGCTTTGCGCCCGGTTGTGCGGCGGATCGGGCGATCACACCGTCCGCACCGCCACGATCTTCGAATACCTGCATGCCGCCACCTTGCTGCACGACGACCTGGTGGACGGCGCCGACATGCGGCGCGGCCGGCAGGCGGCGCACCTGCAATGGAACAGCCCGACGGCGGTGCTCACCGGTGACTTTCTATTGGCCCGCGGACTTTCCATTGCCGCGGACACCGGGTCGTGCGCGGTAATCGACGTGATTGCCGGGATCACCGAGAACATGTCCCAGGGGGAGATCCGTCAACTGGAAAAAAAGGGTGACACCTCGCTCACCGAGGATGAGTACCTGGAGGTAATTCGCTGCAAGACCGCCGTTCTGTTCCAAGGTGCCTGCCGGACCGGGGCCCTGGTGGCCGGCGCCGACAGTGGGCGGGTTCAAAAGTTGTCCGATTATGGCTATCACTTGGGGATCGCCTTTCAAATGGCCGATGACCTGCTGGACTACACCCAGGACCTGGCCGCTCTGGGCAAACGCGCCGGCGCCGATCTGCGGGAAGGCAAAATGACCCTGCCCCTGATTCACGCCTTGTCAAAGGCATCGGGAGCGGATCGCCGGGTCATGCTGGCCACGATCGAGAACCCGGATCTTAGCGATGGTGCCTTTGCCGCCCTTGTGGAGATGCTGAAAATGTATGGGGGCATTGATTATACCCGCGCCCAGGCGACAGCGCACATTCAAACGGCAAAGACCCAGTTGAGCGCGTTTGACGACCGGTCGACGCGGGATCTGTTGACCGACATTGCCGACTATGCGCTGGTCCGCACCGGATAGAATGTCATTGACTATCATGGATCCAGGGAAGCGGCCTGAATCGGACGCATGACGGGCAGGTGCCTGCGATCTAAATGGGAGGAGGAAGGCGTGTTCGATCGTGACATACTAAATAAATGGGTGGGGCCGGCATGTGTTGTCATCGCCCTGGTGCTTGCCGGGACCGGAAGCTATGGCCAAACGGATCGCACGACAATGCGGCTGAACGTATTGGGCTCCGCCGAGGCCGGCAAGAAGAACATGGCCACGAGCAGGCAGGACGCGGTCAAGGATGCCTTGGATGCAGCGGTGGGGCAGGCGGTCATCGAGATGCTCAGCGGCGAAACGGTGGTCCAGCAGTTCCAGCTCATCGCCAGCGGCATTCTGGCCAAACCGGACAATTACATCAAAAACTACCGCGTGTTGACCGAATCCGTGTCCGGCAACACGGTCAAGGCCCTGGTGCAGGTGGATGTTGCCGCGGATCGGCTCGACCAGGACCTGGCACAGGCAGGGGTGGTGCTGGCCGGTTCCGAGGTGCCGCAGACCAATTTTATGGTTGCCATCGAGGGTACCGGCGGGCAGATCGCCAGTTTTGTGCGCCTGCGTAAGGCCATGGCCTCGCTTTCCGGCGTCAAGGAGCTGTCCATGAAGGAGATGTCGCCGGATTTGGCCGTGATGTCGGTCGACTACCAGGGCAACACCCGCAGCCTGGCCGATGCGCTGCTCAAGCAGACCTTCGACGACTTCAGCATCGACATTGTGGAGGTTACCGCCGATACGGTTCGCATCCGTTTGAAACCATAGCGACAAGGCTTCATTTTGCTTGACAGCGGTAGGTCCGGATGTTATCAGAAGCTCTTTATGTAGGCACGTAGCTCAGGGGGAGAGCGCTTCCCTGACACGGAAGAGGTCGTTGGTTCAAATCCAATCGTGCCTACCAGAAAATTCAAGGGTTTACGGCGTTCGCCGTGAGCCCTTTTTAATTGGGCCGTCGGTATCCGCAAGGCATGTTTGGGTTAAGCATTTTATGGAAAGCGATCTCGTGTTTGCCGTCAAAAAGGTGATTACCCCGTTTGTCCTGCCACCGGGGATCTTTATCCTTTTGATGCTGCTGGTTTCGATGGGCCTGCTCCGTCGAAAACAGTTGAGACTCGGACTGGTTAACCTGACCGTGGGGCTGTCGTTGTGGGCACTTTCCACCGCACCGCTGGCCAACAGGCTCATGCAGGGACTGGAGGCGGATTTTTCCATGCCGGTTAATCCGTCGGGGGATGTCATCATCCTGCTGGGCGGGGGCGTCATCGACCACGTGCCGGACCTGACCGGCACGGCGGCGCCCTCTCCGCGGACCATGGGTCGGGTGGTCGCCGCTGTGCGCCTGTACCAGCGTCTGGGGCTGCCCATCATTGTCAGCGGCGGCGGTGGTGCCGAGGACGGCGCCCTTGCGGAAGCGCCGGTGGCCAAGCGGTTTCTGCAGGACCTGGGGGTTCCCGCGAACATGATTATCGAAGAGGACCGTGCCCGGGACACGCTCGAGAATGCGCGCTTTAGCGCGGCCATCTGCCGCCAGCACGGGTTTTCCAGGCCGATCGTACTGACCTCCGCCTACCATCTCAAACGGGCCGGCATGGCGTTCGAGGTTGTCGGCATGCCGGTTACCCTGTTTCCGGCCTATTTTGCCAGCGTCGCTGATCCACCGATCACCTGGCGGGAATGGCTGCCGCAGGCCAGCGCCCTGTACACGTCCTCGAGCGCTCTGCACGAATATTTAGGGTTGCTCTACTATCGGTGGGCCCGTCCATGACCCTTGCCCGCCTCAAACCAGCGGTGCCGAAATGCTGGCTTTTTGCCGCCTCCGGCCTGATGTGGAGTGCGGTGGGCATGATGATGTGCGCCACCGGGTTCGGCTGGCTGGCGCACCAACGCGGGTTGCCTGCGCTCGGGCTGGTCACAGCGGGGTTGGCGGTGGCCATTGTGTCGACCTGGCGGTGCTTCGGGGGCATGGCGCGGAAAAATATCCTGCGATTGCGGCGGCTTCCGGAACGGGGCTGTCTCTTTGCGTTTCAAGCGTGGAAGAGTTACCTGATCATTGTCCTCATGATGGTGCTGGGGGCTGCCCTGCGGCGCCTATCGGTTCCAGCGACGATCCTATCCGTCCTTTACACGGGTATCGGCGGGGCGCTGTTGCTGAGCAGTTTTCACTACTACCGTCACATTGCCAGATTGCTACGCACCGTTAACCGGCGCGCGGCGCAACGCCGCGCCGGCTAACCCATCGCCATGGATGACTTCTCAATGTCGACGATGCACTCGCCGTTTGTGTAGGCCTTGGTTTCGTAGCGGGTGATGCCCATCAGTTTGTGGGTAATGTTGCCCATGCGCTCCACCAGGGATTTTATTTTGGCAACTTTTGGATAGATGGGGCTGTCTGGATCCAGCGTATACATGAGCAGCTCCGCATTGCCGGAAATGGCCATTATGGGCTGGTTGAGCTCGTGACAGATGGCACCTGCGGTCTCCAGCACCGCTTGAAGCTTTTCCCGGTAAATTCGTTCCGACTCGCTGCGGTGGCGGTGCAGGGCGATTTCGATGGAGACCATCAGGCTGCGCGAATCGAACGGTTTGACCACGTACCCGAACGGCTCCATGACTTTGATGCGCTCCATGGTGGCCGGATCGGTATAGGCCGTCAGGTAGACGACGGGGATATCGAAGCGATCCCGGATTACGGTGGCGGTCTGGATGCCGTCCATCTTGCCATTCAGCCGGATATCCATCAGCACCAGATCGGGATGATTGCGTTCGGCCTGCATCACAGCCGTTTCACCATCGTGGGCTACGGCACAAACCGTGTAGCCATTTTTTTCCAGCCGGCTTTTGATTTCCTGGGCTACGATACCTTCGTCTTCCACCACCAGAATGTTCGCATGTGTCATTTCAGCATTCCTTTTTCAAATGGTTCGGGGATCTGCAGGACGATGTCGAACCGGGATCCATTGTCCGCATGGCGTGTCAACCGGCCCCCCAACTGGGCGGTCAGCGTCTCAGTGAGCCGCAGGCCCAGCGATGTGGCATCGCTTTCGGCAGCCTGGCGGGTAAAACCGACACCGTCGTCGGCCACCACGATCGTCATGCGGCCGGGATCCTGGGTGCGAATGGCGATTTCAACCCTCCCGCCGACATCGGGCAAGAAGGCGTGTTTGAAGGCGTTGGAAACCAGTTCGTTGATGATCAGGCCGCAAGGGACGGCCACGTCGACGGGCAGGGAGACATCATCTGCACGGACGGTGAGCCGGATGTGGGCCGGATCGACACCGTAGGCATCCATCAAATTGTTTGCCAATTCGCTTACATAGCAGCCGAAATCGATCCTTGCCAGGTCGGCGGTGCCATAGAGCTGCTCGTGGATCAATGCCATGGATTTGATCCGGTTTTGGCTTTGCTGTAAAATCTCGATGCTTTTGGGATCGCTCAGATGCGCTTCCTGTAAATAGAGCAGGCTGGAGATCACCTGGAGGTTGTTTTTGACCCGGTGGTGAACTTCCTTGAGTAGGGATTCTTTTTCCGCCAGGGATTGTCGCAGCTGCCGATCCGACACCAGCAGTTCCTTTTCCGTGACCTGCCGCTCGAACAGTTCCCGCCGCAATTCGGCGGTTTTGCGCTTCATCATCTTGCGCTGCAGCAGGTAGCCTGCCAGGCCGGCCGTCAGGACCAGCAGCCCGATCCACAGCACCTTTTCATACCCGCCGCCATGCCTGATGCCGGCATCGGCAGCCAGCCCCGTTTCGGTGATCAACACAACCGCTGCGCTCCAACTGCAAGCGCCTACCAACGGTGCACGGATATGCGCAGGGCAGCGGCTGCCCATCAGATCAACCATTGAACCTGGTCGGCCATCGCATGGACGGCCCGGGCCGCCTTGCCGCCGGGTGCCTGTTCGACAAAGGGCAGCTGGTCCAGTACCGCCTGGCGAACCATCCGGTCTTCCGGAATGCTGCCCATGTGGGACAGCTGCAAGTTCAAAAAGCGCTGGGTGACCCGCCGGATGGTGTCCAGGGTGTGGCTGCCCTCGCGGGCTCCGCGAACAAAATTGAGCACCACATTGAAGCGGCTGATCCCGTGATCACGGGACAGCAATTTGAGCAGGGCATAGGCATCGGTCATGGATGTCGGGTCGGGGCTGAGAATGAAGATACTGTGATCGGAAAGGCGGTTGAACCACAGTACCGACGACCCGATCCCGGCCGCCGTGTCGATGATCACATAGTCGAAATCCGCGGCGATCTCTTTTAGAAAGCCGGCCATTTTGGACTGTTGCGCGCCTGCCAGCGCGACCAGTTCCGGAACTCCGGAACTGCCGGGCAGCACGGCCAGGTTGGGGCGTGCAAAAATCAGGGCCTGGCGCGGATCGGCGCCGCTTTCCAGTATGTCCCGGATATTGTTTTTGACCGACAGGCGCAACAGGATGTCTACATTTGCCAGGCCCATGTCACCGTCCACCACCAGTACCCGTTTAGCGCTTCGCGTCAGCGCGATGGCGAAATTGACGGCAAAACTGGTCTTGCCGACACCGCCTTTGCCGCCGGTCACACAAAGGGTCAACGGTTTTTTTGTGCCTTCGGGCATATGTTGTCTGATTCGTCTGGCCAGTTTGGCCGGGTGCATCATCAACTGGGTGCTTGTTTTCGGGAAACCGGATGCTGTGGTAATCTCGATCGCCTTCGAACGCTCAGGTGCCACCCACAATATCGGTCCCGGCCGGCATTTCTTTAACCGTCGAAAAGCCAGAATCCGCTCTTATCGCAAGCATTTGGTGGTATTCGCGTGGCCCATTAAGTTTAGACAAGCTAAATATTATATTGACAAAATTTTAAGCTTTGTCATTATTGGTCGTTCAATACAGGTGGAGGCAGTGATGACAGACCAGGCAACGCTGGACAGTGCCCGTTATATTTTCACCACGGGAAGGATGGTTTATGAGCGCGTACAACGGATCGCCGCTTCCGCTTGTATGAGCATCGCCGAGGCTAAATTCAAGGATTTATCCGCACCCCAGATGAATATGATCATGATGATCCGGGTGCGTGGCGCTGTGTCGGTTACCGAATTGGCTGCGCTGCTGGGCGTATCGCCGCCGTCGGTATCCACGATGGTGGATCGGTTGGTGGAGCGCGGCTTGCTGACGCGCCGGCCGAGCGCCCGTGATCGCCGCAAGGTGGTGATCCAGGTCACTCCGGAAGCGATCGAAGAGATCGCCCGGGTGGAAGCGATGATCCTGGCCTCTTTCGTTGAGTTGGTGGAAGCCGTGGGCGCCAAGACCACCCGTAAATGGTGCGAGGTTCTGCAGCACATCAAAACGGTCCTGGACCGTGATCATCCATGAAGGGTTGACAAGATGGATGCCAAACTAAATAGCCGTCAGCAAAAGCATGTGACCATCCGAATCGTGATCTGCGTCCTGATTGTCGTGATCGGGTGGGTGGGGATGAATGGGCTGGCCAGCCTCAAAAAGCCGCCCGCAGAGGCCGCCACCGACGAGCGGGCCATCAAGGTGCAGGTGATCAACGCCCATCCGGGAGACTATCCGGTGACGATCACCGGCTTCGGTGAAACCCGGGCCTTGACGGTCGTGACGGTTGCACCGGAGGTGTCCGGTCGCGTGGTCTACACACACCCGGCACTCAGGGCCGGCGAGATCATACCCACAGGTGAGGTCCTGTTCCGCATCGACCCGGCTGACTACCAGGCGCGCCTTGAGGAGGCCAAGGCGGGCGTGGCCCAATGGCGCCATACCGTCGCCCGCCTCAACAAGCAGTTCGAGATCGACGTGCAGCGATTGAAAACGCTGAAACGAAGCGCCGAACTGGCCAAAACCGAGTTCGAACGCGTTGAACGCCTTTTCGCGTCGGACCGCGTGGGTACCCGTTCCGGTGTGGATCAGGCCGAGCGCGCCTACAACGGTGCCCTGGATCTGGCCGACCAGATGGCTCAGGCTGTCAGCCTTTACCCACTGCAAATCCGCGAGGCCGAAAGCGGCCTAGCCTCGGCCAGCGCCAGGCTCTCCATGGCCGAAACCAATTTGGCCCGCTGCACGCGCAACGCGCCCTTCGATGCCCGCGTCAAGACCGTCTCGCTCGAGACCGGCCAGTTCGTGTCGCCCGGCCAGCAGGTGTTGAGCCTGGCGGACGATTCGGTGCTGGAGATCCAGGTACCGCTGTCCAGCGGGGACGCCCGCGACTGGCTGCAGTTTGACCCGGTGCCCCGGGGCCAGTTGACCACGGCCTGGTTTAACGGGCTCAAACCGGTAGCGTGCCGTATCCGGTGGACCGAGGACAAGGCCGGACCAGCCTGGCTCGGCACCTTGAATCGTGTGATCCGATTCGACCAGCAGACGCGAACCTTGACCGTTGCCGTCAGAGTCACGGCCGCATCGGCCACTGACCGCCGCATCCAGACAATGCCGCTGGTGGAAGGTATGTTCTGTGTGGTCGACATTCCCGGCCGGACCATGCGTGACGTGTTCAGGCTTCCCCGGCAGGCCGTCAGCTTCGAGAACAAAATATACATAGTCAACGCCCACGGTCGACTCGAAACGGTGGCCGTCACCGTGCAGCGGGTCGACGGTGAATCGGTTTATGTCAGCCAGGGGCTCAGCCCGGGCGACACCGTGATCACGACGCGACTGATCGACCCCCTTGAAAACGCGCTCGTGGAGATTGCAGCCGTCGAACCGACCAGGGAGTCCGCCTCGTGAGGCCCATCATTGCCGCATTTGCCAGAAATACGGTGTTTGCCAACATCGTACTGGTGATCATATTCATTGCCGGTTACGTTGCCACCGCCAACATGATACGCGAGACCTTTCCCGAGTTTTCCCTGGATATGATTACCATCACCGTCGCTTATCCCGGCGCCGATCCGGAAGAGGTGGAAGAGGGCATCAGCCGCAAGATAGAATCGGCTATCGAAGGATTGGAGGGTATCAAGCAGTATACAACCCAGTCTGCCGAAGGGCTGGGTACGGCCACTATCGAGGTTCGGGAAGACTATGACGTGGACGATGTCCTCGAACGGGTGCGCACCAAAGTCAACGCCATCTCGACCTTCCCGGTGGATTCCGAAAAACCGGTGATCAGCGAGCTGCTGCTCAAGGATGTGGTCAGCCTGATCTATCTGGCCGGCGACATGTCCGAACGCCGGATCAAGGAGTGGTCGGAAAGGATCAAGGACGAGATCCAGCAGCTGCCCAACATCTCCCAGGTGGAAACCTTCGGCGCACGCGATTATGAGATCGCCATCGAGGTCTCCGAGGAGCGGTTGCGCCAGTATGGCCTCTCCTTTTCGGACGTGGCCGAGGTCGTGCGCCGCAGCAGCCTCAACCTGGCCGGGGGCACCATTCGAACCCGGGAGGAAGAGATCCGGGTGCGCACCATGGGTCGCAAGTATACCGGCGAAGAGTTGGCCTCGGTGGTCGTGCTGGCGCGGCCCGAAGGCGATTTGGTCACCTTGGACCAGCTGGCCCACATCGATGACGGCTTCGCCGAAGATCCTATCGCCGCGACGATCAACGGGGAGCCGGCCGTTCTGTTGATTGTATACAAAACACCCGAAGAAGATGCTCTGGTAATCTCGAAGACCCTGGCGGCCTTTGTCGAAGGAAAGCAGCAGCAGATACCCAGCGGCGCCCGGATGCAAACCTTGTACGACAACACCGAAATGCTCAAGGCGCGCATCGAACTGTTGGTCAAAAACGGTATCATCGGCCTGAGCATCGTTTTCCTGCTGCTGTGGTGTTTTCTCAATGCCCGGCTCTCTTTTTGGGCCGGAATGGGTATTCCCATTTCGATTTCCGGGGCCCTGGTCATCCTGTGGGCCATGGGCGGCACCATCAACATGATTTCTCTTTTTGGACTGATCATGGTCCTGGGCATCGTCGTGGACGATGCCATTGTCGTTGGCGAAGCCATCTACGTTCACCGCAAGCAGGGCAAGACGGCCCTGAAAGCGGCGGTGGACGGCGTGTCGGAAGTGGGCATGCCGGTCATCGCTGCGGTCATCACTACCATTGTGGCCTTTTTACCGCTGTTTTACGTGGGGGGTATCATGGGAAAGTTTATCTCTATCCTGCCCGCCGTGGTGATCGCCTGCCTGGTAGTGTCGCTGGTCGAGTGCCTGTTCCTGCTGCCGGCCCACCTGAGCCATCTAGGCGACCCCAATCGGGCCGGTCGAGGCGGTCGATCGCTCCTGGCACGGCTCTCCCGGGTTCAGGAAACCACCTCGCGCTGGATGGAGATTCTGGTCGCCCGTCTCTACATGCCGTTTCTGAGCAAGGCCTTGTATTGGCGTTATATATCCTTTGCCACGGCCATCGCCGTGCTGATGTTGACTATCGGCCTGGTTCGCAGTGGGATCATCAAGTTCGAGGTCTTTCCGAAGCTGGACGGATTCATCATGACCGCCACGACGGAGTTTCCCAGCGGCACTCCACCTGACGTTACCCAGCGGGCCGTGGAAGCGATTGAGGCGGCCCTGTTGCGCCTGGAGGGCAAGATCCAGACGCGCTCGGGAGAGCCGCTGCTGGCCGACCGGTTGACGCTGGTGGGGCAGACTCTCAGCGAGTTTCCCCAGGTCGGTCCCCACTACGGCTCGGTCCAGGCCATCCTGCTGGACTCCGAAGCACGGGGCATCCACACCGAGGCGCTGATGGTTATGTGGGAGCGGGAGATCGGCATGCTTCCCGGCGTCAAATCACTGACCTTTGCAGGCATGGAAGCCGGTCCGCCCGGCGATCCCATTGAAGTGTGGCTGCAGGGCCATGACATGGACGGCATTTTGGCCGCCGCCGACGACCTGAAGGCACGGCTGCGCCAATTCGACGGGGTCTTTCAGATCCGATCGGATTTCTCGGCCGGTAAGAATGAAATGCGCCTGCGTCTCAAGCCGGAGGCCCGAACGCTGGGTCTGACCGTTGAGGACCTGGCCCGGCAGATATATGCCGGGTATTATGGCGATGAAGCTTACCGTGTGCAGCGGGGCCGGGATGACATTCGGGTGAAGGTGCGCTACACTGCGGACGAACGCAGCCGGATCTCAGATCTCAACCAGGTGCGCATCCGCACCGGTAAGGGCTTCGAAGTGCCGCTGATGTCTGTGGCGGAGGTGACGTTCAGCCCCGGCTACGCGACCATCACCCGTACCGACGGCATGCGCCGGGTAGCGGTAAGTGCCGGTGTGGACTCCGACAGAGCCAATGCCAATGAGATTTTCGCCGCATTGTCGGCCGATTTCTTTCCGGAGTTGAAGGAGCGCTATCCGAGTCTGTTGGTAAGCCTGCAGGGCGAACAGAAGAAAATGCGTGAATCGTTCGGCAGCCTGTTCATCGGATTTCCGTTGGCGGTGCTCGGCATTTACGTCGTCATTGCAACCATGTTCCGCTCTTACGCACAACCGTTCGTCATCCTGTTCACGGTTCCCTTTGGCATCATCGGTGCCGTGTTCGGTCACCTGCTGCTGGGTTACGACTTGTCCATAATGAGTATCTTCGGTATGGTGGCGCTGACTGGCGTGGTCGTGAACGACGCCATTGTGCTCATCGAGCGGATAAACGAAAATTTTGCATGCGGGATGCCTTTTTTCGACGCCATTTTACAAGGCGGTACCCGACGATTCCGGGCAATTTTTCTGACCACGCTCAGCACCGTTGGCGGGCTGGCCCCCCTGATCATGGAAACCGACTTCCAGGCCAAGTTTTTGATCCCCATGGCGCTTTCCATCGCTGCTGGTGTGGCCTTTGCCACGGTGTTGACCCTGATCCTTATCCCCAGCCTGATGGCCATTTTAAGCGACTTGCGCCTGTTGGTCCACCGTATTCGGCACGGCCGCTGGCCGCGGCGGCTGGAGGTGGAGCCGGCGCGCCACCGGCACAGCGACCCTTTGGCCGAGGGTGCGCAGCAGCGCCAATCCCCGATGCTGGATATTTGCACCCAAGCCATGACAACAAGCCACGAAGAGTAAAAAAGATGAGAAAATGTACACTGTGGTACAGCCTGTTCGTGTTCTGCCTGTTGGCCGGCCTGGCGCCGATGAGCGCCGCCCAGGAGGCTGCCGCCCCGCAAGCGGGCCTGCCGTCACCTCCCGCCGCCAACTTGGAGGTGGACTGGAGCCGTGTGTCGGTCCTGGACCTGGAGACGGCCGTCAGGATCGCCATGGCCGACAACCCCGGGGTGGAAGCGGCCGTGGCCCGGGTCCGTCAGGCCAAGGCCCAGGTGGACCAGGCCCGGGCTACCTATTGGCCGCGACTGGATGCCACGGCGTCCGGCGCGCGCATCGCGCTTTCCGACAATGCGGTCGAACAGGGGCTCACCAGCCCCTTTGTTGACAACCCCGACGAATACTACAATGCCGACCTCACGGCCTCCTGGATCCTGTTTGACGGGTTTGAGCGAAAATTTACCAACGCCTCCGCCCGCTATGGCGAGGAATCCAGTGTGGCCGCATTGAGCGACATTCGCCGCCTGCTGATCGCTTCCGTGGCCTTTGCCTACTATTCTGCCCAGCTGGCTTCGGAGAACATTGCCATCGCCAGGGCCGACGAAGCCTTCAACCAGCGGCAGCTGGTGGATGCACAAGCTCGCCAGCGCGTGGGTACCGGTGCTTTGAGCGATGTGCTCAATTTCCAGGTGCGGATGATCCAGGCCAAAACCCAACGCATCACCCAGGAGTACCGCTACCAAATCGCCCTGTATGGGTTGGCGGCCCTGTTGGGCCTGCCCGAATCCCGGCTGCCGGCGCACGTCCGGTTGGCCGACCTTGCCCCGGAGACGGCCGCCGAACTGTCCACGCCACCGCTGACGGAACTGCTTGGCACGGCCATGGATTACCGTCCGGACATTCAGGCGGCCAAGTGGCGTATCAAGCAGGGCGACGCATTGATCAAGGTTGCCCAGTCCGACTACTACCCATCGATCGTGGTTGCCGGCAGCCTGGATGGCGAGCGGACCGGCGACCCGGGGTTCGGCTCGGACGATTTTGGCAACCGCGTCCAGATGGGGCTGACCTATAACCTGTTTGAAGGTGGGTTTACCCGGGCCAAGGTGCGCGAATCCCGTCAGCGAAAAGTGGAACTGGAAAAGCAGTTGGACGAGTTGATCTTGTCAGCCACGGCCGATATCCGCAGCTCGGCGGCATTGGTGGTTTCCGCCCAGACACAGGTGGCGCTCCAGCGCGAGAATCTGGATTTGGTCGAGCGCACCCGCGACCTGGTGGAAAAGGAGTACAATGCCGGCCAGGGGTCCCTGGTGCGCCTCAACGAAGCCCAGCGCGATGTGACCACGGCCCAGAGCAACCTGGCGTTGGCCCTGGTGGGCTTGCGTCAGGCCTGGGTGGAGCTTGAAACCCGCACGGGTAACATCCTGGCGACCCATGGCATGTCCGTTGTGCAATAGGGCGCCCCTATCGATTGACCGTTGGCACCCCAGCTTAAAGAAGGCCGTTGCCTGCGCACCGATTCAGTGGTAGACCCATCCATCACCTGCGCGACGCATGCCCGTGGTTGACTGCCCCGCCGGCGTTGGACCGCTCGAGACCGCCACTGCCATGGACGCTGTCAAAAAAAATCCCATGTACCTCTATCTGGTGGTGCTCACCATCGCCTCCACGGCAGGACTGCAGGCGTGGACGACCCTGTTCAACAATTTCGCGGTCGAAGTGGCACAGCTTGACGGGGATGGCATCGGCCTGATCCAGTCCATTCGTGAAATCCCCGGATTTTTGGCCTTGATGGCTATCTTCATTATTCGATTTATCCCCGAGCATCGGCTTTCGGCCCTTTCGATTTTTTGTCTGGGACTGGGCATCGGCGCCACCGGATGGTTTCCCTCCCTGGTCGGGCTGTCGCTGACGACCCTGGTGATGAGCTTCGGCTTTCACTATTTCGAAACCACCAACATGTCCCTGACCTTACAGTATTTCGACAAGCACCAGTCGCCGTGGGTGTTCGGAAAGCTGCGCAGTGTTTCCGCGGCCTCGAGCATCGTCGTCGGCCTGTTTATTTTCGGCATGGCATCAGTTCTGGATTTCTCCCACATGTACATGGTCGTCGGCGGCCTCATCTGTGTCTTGGCCCTGTGGGGTTTTACGCACAGTCCCACCAGTGCCGAAACGGCCCCTCAGCTCAAAAAGATGATCTTCCGGCGGCGATACAGTCTCTACTACTTTTTGACCTTCATGGCCGGTGCCCGACGCCAGATTTTCATCGCTTTCGCCGTATTGCTGCTGGTGCAGAAATTCGACTATTCGGTCCAGGGGGTGACGGTTTTGTTCGTGCTCAACAATGCCATCAATTTTTTTCTCAGCCCCACGATCGGCAGGGCGATTATCCGCTTCGGCGAGCGCAGGGTCCTGACCCTCGAATACGGCAGCCTGATCGCTGTTTTCCTGGCATACGCCTTCACGGATTCAAAGTGGGTGGCCGGCGGCCTTTATATTCTCGACCACATCTTTTTCAATTTCGGCATGGCCATCAACACCTTCTTTCAGAAGATGGGCGATCCCGGCGACGTGGCCCCGACCATGGCCGTGGGGTTCACCATCAACCATGTCGCTGCCGTTTTCCTTCCCGCCATCGGCGGCTACCTCTGGATCATCGATTATCGCATTCCGTTTATCGCCGGGGCGATCATGGCCCTCGTCTCCCTGATTGCCGTGCAAAGAATCCACACCACCGTATCCATGGGATAAGCTCTTGTCGGCCTTTTCGGGGCGTCCAGATGGGGCTTGACATACGGTGGGGAGTTCGATTAAATTAGGCTTAACCTAACGACCGGTCGGTAAGTCTCGCTTCCGGCTTACCGGTATTCGTGCCGCCGCCCGGTACCGTTGACCGCCCCAGGAGCCGCCGCCGTATGAGCGACATGAAGGCCACGATCAAATTGATATCCATCGACCTTTTTTTCCAAAAGGGATACTTTGCCACCAGTATCAGCGATATCGCCAAGGGCAGCGGCATTCAAAAGGCCAGCATCTATTACCACTACGACAGCAAAGAGTCGATTCTGTTTCATATCCTAAAGGGTACCATGGACGATTTGACGGCGAACCTCAAGGCGAGCCTGTCATCGACCACAGATGTGGAGCAGCGCATGCGGTCGGCCGTTCGCAGCCATGTCTGTTTTCACCTGGAGCGCCAGAAGGAGAATTTCATCGCCAACAGTGAATTGCGCGGCATCACGGCCGAATATCGCCGGATTATCGTTGACCAACGGGATGAATATGAAAGAATTTTTCAGGACATTATCTGCCAAGGGATTGCCGATGGTGTGTTTGCCGGGGCGGATGCAAAAATACTCTCCTATGCCATACTCACCCTGTGTACAGCCGGCGCCACCTGGTACAAACCGGGGGGGCGGTTGGCAGTGGAGCAGATTGCCGACATCTATGAAAATTTCATTATCGGCGGGCTCAAGCAGGGTATGCTCGATACACCCCGTGGCAGTTGAAGGGGGGTGGTGAGGGTGAATGGGAGACGGTGCGTTACCGGCACCCACGCGACAGAGACGGTGTGCAATTGCGCAAAAGGAGGGCATCGTGGATTTTGATTTGACCAAGGAACAGGAGATGATTCGCAAAGAGGTCCGCAAGTTTGCCCAGAGCGAAATTGCGCCGGTCGCGCTGGAATTGGACGAAACCGAGACCTTCTCCAGCGATTTGACCCGCAAGATGGGTGAGATCGGGTTGTTCGGCCTGTTTGTTTCGGAAGCCTATGACGGGCAGGCTATGGACTACATCTCTTACATCATCGCCGTGGAGGAGATAGCCCGGGTGGATGGTTCCCAGGCGGCCACCATTGCCGCGGGCAACTCGTTGGGCATTGGGCCGCTCTACTACTTCGGCAGCGAGGCCCAGAAGAAAAAATACCTGCCCCCGCTTTGCAGGGGAGAGGCACTGTGGGGGTTCGGGCTCACCGAACCGACGGCCGGTTCCGATGCCGGCGGGTCTAAGACGACCGCCGTGCGTGACGGCAACGAGTGGGTGATCAACGGATCGAAAATTTTCATCACCAACGCCGCCAGCGACATGACCCTGGGGGTGACGGTTCAAGCCGTCACCGGCACGCGTCCCAACGGAAAGCCGGAATACACCTGCTTCATTTTGGAGAGCGGCACCAAAGGGTTCAAGGCTGTTGTGATGAAGCGTAAAATGATGTGGCGGTCGTCCAATACCGCGGAACTCTATTTTGACGATGTGCGTGTGCCCGCCGACAACATTCTGGGCCGGCAGGGTGACGGGTTTCACCAGATGCTCAAAACCCTGGACGGGGGCCGGCTCTCCATTGCCGCCATGGGCCTGGGCGGGGCCCAGGGAGCCTACGACGCCGCCTTGAAATATGCGCGCCAGCGGGAGCAGTTCGGCCAACCCATTTCCAAGTTCCAGGCCGTGGCCTTCAAACTGGCCGACAGCGCCATGGAAATCGAGTGCGGCCGCAATCTGCTGTACAAGGCCTGCTGGCTGCGGGACCACAAGCGTCCTTTCGAAAAAGAGGCGGCCATGGCCAAGCTCTACTGTTCCGAACTCATGGGCCGGGTGGCCGACCGTGCCGTGCAGATTCACGGTGGCTACGGGTTGATGAAAGAGTACGACGTCGAACGGTTTTATCGCGACCAGAAACTGCTGGATATCGGTGAAGGCACGTCGGAGGTCCAGCGCATCGTCATCTCCCGCCACATTGGCTGCTGACCGAATCCATCGACCGAGGGGGGCGTTATGAAAGAGACAATATTGCTGACCGAACTCCGCGACAATGTGGCCGAAATCATCCTGAACCGACCGGCGGTGATGAATTCCTTCAATTTCGAAATGCTGCATGCACTCACCGCCAAGATTGCCGAGATCCGGTTTGACAGCGACATTCGTGTGGTCATCATCACCGGTGCCGGTGAGCGAGCCTTCTGTTCGGGTGCCGATCTGAAAGAACGCGCCACGCTGTCACCCAACCAGGTCAAGGCTTACATCTTCACGATTCGCAGCCTGTTCACCGAGATCGAACAGCTCAACAAGCCAGTCATCGCCGCGATCAATGGTGTGGCCCTGGGCGGCGGCACCGAACTGGCCTTGGCCGCGGACATCCGGATCGCCTCGGAAACCGCCACCATGGGGCTGACCGAAACCCGTCTGGCCATCATTCCCGGTGCCGGCGGCACCCAGCGCCTGCCGCGTCTGGTTGGCAAGGGCAAGGCCAAGGAGCTGATTTTCACCGGCCGGCGCATCGATGCATCCGAAGCGCTCGCCATCGGGCTGGTCAATGCCGTCACGCCTCCTGGTGAACTACTCGACACCTGCCGCGCCATGGCCACCCAGATTTGTGAAGCGGGGCCTGTGGCCATCGAGCAGGCCAAGTACGCCATCAATCATGGCACGGAAACGGATCTGGCCACGGGCCTTTCCATCGAATCCAACGCCTACTGGATCTGCATTCCCACCGAAGACCGCCTGGAAGGGCTGGCCGCCTTCCGGGAAAAACGCAAACCCGTTTACCGGGGACGCTGAGGAAAAGCGCCCGGCTGCCGGAGCGCCACGAAAGCCCCCCAGACATCAGCCCAACAGGAGGTATCATGACCGAATACGATTATTGGAAGATCTTCCCGCGCATGCCTAAAAAAGTCACCCTGGGCGACATCACGGTCAGGGACGGTTTCCAGCACCTGGAAAAGTTCATCTCCACGCGTGCCAAGATCTTTTACGCCGAAGAGATGATTTTCGCCGGCTGCCGCAACATCGAGGTGACCAACCTGGGCAACCCCTACCTGATGCCCCAGTTCAGCGATGCCGAGCAGGTGTTGGCGCATTTGCGCAGTGACCGCTTCAAGGCACGCTGCCAGAAGCGGGGTATCGATCCGGCCGACATCACCATCACGGCCGTGACCATCCGTGAACCGTCCGTCGACAAGGCCATCGCGCTGGCCCAAAAAGGGGTCGGGCCGGACCGCTGCCTGATGATGGTCTCGACTGAGGAGGAGCACCACTTTGCCAACTCCGGGTTGACCCTGCCTGAGTACTGGAAGGAGTGCGAAAGTGCGATCCGCAAATGCCGGGACGCCGGCCTGCAGATGTGCGGCACGGTCAGCACCATCTGGGGCAGCCCGATCGCCGGGGCCACCGAGCTTGCCGATGCGGTTGAGTTCACCAAGCGCTGGCTGGAGATCGGTGCTACGGACATCGAGCACGCCGACCACGACGGCAGTGCCTCGGCCCCCGAGGTTTACCGCTATTTTTCCATGATCCTGGACCAAATCCCGGACACGTCCGTGCACATCGCCCACTTTCACGAAACCAAGCGTGTGGCGTCGGCCTCGGTGCTGGCGGCCCTGCAGGCGGGTATCTGTCATTTCGAAGGCACGCTCGGCGGCCTGGGCGGCCAGCCGGCCAACTTCCTGGACGACTGCCCGGTGCCGGGCACGGGCGAATACTACTATGAAGACCCGCGCTATGTCGGGTTGACCTGTCTCGAGGACATGCTGGTGCAGATCGACGAGATGGGTATCGAACACGGCTATGATGTGGATCGTGTCCTGTGGCTGGGGCGCCAGCTCGAGCGCACCGTCGGGCATCGATTGCGCAGTGAAGCCGTCGTCAACGGACGCACCCTCAAGGAAGGGCACCCCAAATTCGCCCGGCCCGGGCTCAAGCGGCTCAAGGAGAAGATGGGCGAGGCCAGCGGCCAGAAATTGCCGACGGCCTGGGCGCAACAGGCGGTGTTGCCGGAGCGCTACCGTGCCTGACCGCTGACGTTGACCCCATAACTAGGAGCATTGCCATGGAAACAGGCGATAAAAAACCGCATATCAATGTGGATTATTTCGAGGATCTGACCGGGCAGATCAAGTCGGACAGCTGCAGCCAACCTCAGGAAAGTGGTCGGGAAGGCATCGGCCAACGGATCAAGGCCATTCGTGAAGCCAAGGGGATTACCCTGGAAGAGCTGTCCCACATGACCGGCTTCGAGGTGGCGCTGCTGTCTAGCATCGAAAGCTGCGACGTCCAGCCCCAGCTGGGAACGGCCATTAAATTGTCCAAGGCGCTGGACAGCGCCTTCGGTCGACTGGTGTCCGGCGTGGGTGAGAAGCTCTATTCGATTACCCGCAAGGGGGAGCGCCAAATCGTTTCCCGCTCGACCTCGCAAAAGGGCACCCGGCAGGCCTACACCTACAAAAGCCTGGCCCCCGATGTGAAGGGTCGGCACATGGAGTCACTGATTGTGCAGCTGGAAACGGCCCAGGATACGGAGCGCTCTGTTCACGAGGGTGAAGAATTCATCTATGTCCTCGAGGGAGCGGTCTCTCTGGATATCGGTGACGATCACTTCCGCCTCTCTCCCGGAGACAGTGCCTACTACCTGTCCACCACACCGCACCTGATCGCCGCTCTCGAGGGCCAGGCCACGATCCTGGCCGTGCTCTACAGCGGTTGACCGCCAGTGGCCAAAACTAAAACGGCCGCCCCCGGGAAAATGCTTTCCCGGGGCGGCCGTCTGACAAACTGCGTTATGGCCGCCGTGGTGCCGGCTTAGGGCAGCACCGCATCGATTACAAATCCGCGATAATGGCTGTTGATGGTAAACGAGTTGCCGGCAATTCGGCCGTCATTGTTTACATCGATCGCTTCGCTGAACGGATAGGGCTGGACAAAGGGGTATTCGTAAAAATCATTGTGAATGCCCAGGTCGTATATCACGTCGCCATACCAGGCGCAGGCGTGCACGATGGGCTGGGAGATGCCGCCCTGGTTATAGGTCTCCCCGGTTTCCGAGTAGCCCACAACCAGGCCGTTGTCGTTGATGGCCGTGGCCCAGCTATTGGCTCCGCCCAGGGTGCCCAGGTCTTTCATTTCACCGGTTCCGCCTGCGTTGAGCGCCCAGATGAAGGCATGCGTGGCACCGCTGCCGGTGGTCGAGTGGCCGACGACTTGCGTCTGGGGGTAGGGCTTGTTGTTCAGACCCGTGGCTTCACTGCTGCCGCCACCCAGGTCGCCGCACGGATACATGGAGCCGCCGTCCCAGAAAAAAGCCAAGGACCCAGACGTTCCTACCACATAGCCGCTGTCGTTGATGGCCGAAGCCGTGGTCGCTTCGGCGCCCGGGAGGTGGTTCAAGGATTGAACCACATCGACGTCAAGGTCGTGAAACACGGCCGTGGTTCCTTCGGAGTTGACCACGGCCTGATTTTGACTGTTGATGCCGACCGGTTCGGTCAGGGTGGCGCCGATGATTCTGCCCAGGACCCCCAGGGCACCGGTGGTTTTGTTCCAGTACCAGGCGTTCTTTTTCTCCTCGTCATCTTCCCGGGTAAACAGAACGTAATCAGCGTTGATGAAATGGGCCTCGGAGAATTTTCCGTCACCGACCGGTTCAAGGTCCACAAAGCTGCCACCGCTCCAGTAGAAGGCGCGTTTTTGCTCCTCTTCCGGCCAGCCGGTTCCCGTGGTCGAGTTGCCGATGGCGTCGCCGCCGGGACCGATGCCGACGGCTTCGCTGTAAATAAAGTGGGTCGTGTCGTCTTCCGGGTCGTAGAGGCCGGGGTGAATGCCCAGATAGGTCATGGCGCCCGCGGCATCGCGCACAAAGGCCGCTTTGGTGGGTTGGCCGCCACCGCCGGTGGACTGGCCCACGACGCTGCCGTCATCGCTGATGGCGTGGATTTTAGTCCAATACCAGTTGTCGCCAATGTTGACCAAATCGCCGGCATCGTCCAGGGGGCCCAATTCGCCCGGGCCGGCCACCCGCCCCATGGTGATGTTGGCGCTGTCACCGGCCCCGTCGCCGGTGGTGTCGTCAATGGCGTCGCCGCCGGGTTCATCGGATGCCGTGGGTGCCGCGTCGCCGTTGACCGCAACCTCGTCGCCGCCGCTGCTGCACCCGACCAGCAGGAGTGCCGCCAGCAATGCCACTGCCAAGAGATGGGCTATGTTGAATTGATTATGATTCATTGTGCAATACGCTCCTGTTAGTAGGCCGCCGCGCGCTGTTCCAGTTGGACGATCTTCGGGTTCATGAAAATCAGCAGCTCGTTGTTGTCCACGTCTTCCAATTGCCGTCCAAACATCCATCCGACCAGGGGCATCTTGTAGAGCCCCGGAAAGCCGTTCTTTTCTTCGGATGTCGACGCCTTGATGATCCCGCCGATGACAATCGTGTCACCGTCGTTGACCAGCAGCTGGGTTTCGGCCTCGTTGGTGGAGATGACCGGGACGCCGTCTACAAAACCGGTGACGTCGTTCTTCTGGATCATGATCGTCAGGGAGATGCGGTTGTCCGGCGTGACGTGTGGCGTCACTTCCAGCAGCAGGTCGACGTCCTTGAACTTGACGGACGAGCCACCGGCCGAGTCGCGCTCCAGGTACCCGATCTCCTGGCCCTGCTTGATTTTGGCCTTTTTGTTGTTCAAGGTCAGGATTTTGGGTGCCGACAGGATTTTGCCGTTGCCGTTGGTTTCAAGAGCGGTCAGAGCGGCATCCAGGGTGAATGGGGTGCCGGCGATCTTGGTGTAGCTCAACCCAAAGCCGTTGTTGGTGGCGGCCGGATAGTTCATGGCGACCGAGGAGGTCCAGGCGGCGCCGCCGTTGTTGACGCTGACCGGCCCGACGCCCAGATTCCAGGAAAACCCTAACTCTTTGGTATAGCTCTCGTTGACCTCGACCACCCGGGCTTCGATAATCACCTGGGAGGTGACTTTGTCGATCTGGATGGCGATCTCCTCGGCCTTGGCAATCTTGTCGGCCGTGTCCGTGATGATGATCTGGTTGTTCTTGCTGTCGACGGACACCGACCCGCGCCCCTTGGTGACAATCGGCTCGATGTGCGGCAGGATTTCCTGCGATGCATCGGAGTAGCTGACCGGGATGTAGCGGGTTCGCAAGGGCTCCAGGGACTTGATCTGCTCTTTCTCTTTTTGCATGGCGGTAATTTGCGCATTGCGCAGATCGTTTTCCTGCTTGAGCGTGGTCAAGGTGGCAATTCGGACGATATCGCCCTCAACGATCATGCCCAGCTGGTTCATTCGCAGAACCAGATCCAACACCTGGTCCCAGGGCACCGGTTTGTCGAGCGTCAAGGTGACCTTGCCGGTCACATCCTTGTCGATGGCGAAATTTTTTCGGCTGACTTCTCTTAGAATTCGGAACACGTTCTTGATGTCGGTTTCGTAAAAATCCAGGGCGATTTTCTCACCAGTGTATTGCTGGATGTTTTTATTCAAGACCATTGCCTTGTCGGTTTTGAAAACCATCGCTGTGTCGCCTTGGTCCAACGCCTGATCCGCGGTGGCCGACAGAGAAGCCGGCGCGGATCCGTGGCCGGCGTTTGGGGTTTCGGAAAAATCTCCGGCCGATTCCGATCCAAAGGTCGCTTCGAGCGCTTTTTTCCACTCGGGGAGATTGGTTTCGTCCGCGGGTGCCGGCGGAACGGAGGAGGCTTCAAAGTGGACCAGCAGAAGACCGTCGGTCTGTTCGGTGTAGAAGGGCACCGGTTCGCGCAGTTCGATGGTAAAGAGTGCGTAATCTTTCATCGATGGCAGTTGAATGGGCATAATCCGGTTAACGGCGCTTTCGAAGCGGGTGGTGATCATGGGCCGCTGCCTAAAGTCGGCGATATTGGCGTTCATCAAGCGCAATTCGAGCACCGTGTTGGACACCTTTTTCAGGTCGTACTCCACGGGGGCGGTCGTTTCAATGGAAAGGGTCGACCGACCGTCCGCCTCCCCTAGAAAATCCATGCGGTTGACCCATATCCGGTCCGTTGGTGCAATGGCGGCACCCGTGCCTTGAAAGGTGTCGGACGGGGTTACGGCCCGAAACGGAACAGGCTCCACGGACGACTGCGTGCCGTCCCCATCAGCGGACTGCGGTTCGGTTGCTGCGGCCGTTGCCGCCGCATGACTGCTGCCATCCGCGGGTACAGCGCTGCGGTCGAATCGAATTACCAGGGCCGCACCGTCTTGAACGACCTGGTAGGGCGCATCTGCCGCGAGCAGGATCTCAACACGGGTGGTGTCGATTTTCGTTTTGACCTGATCCGCGTGAATCGCGGTGACCGGGCCGCTCGTCGATTCGACGGCCGGGTTGGCCGCATCCAATTGCGTCTCCGGGAAGTAGAGCACGACGCCCAGCGGAAGCGGCTGTTTGACCGATGTGTAGGTCAGCGGCGCGTTCCCGGTGATAATGACATCGAGCGCATCTACTGTTTCGGACAGCGTTATGGACGTAATCCGCATCGGCTGCGAAGCATCAAGTGCCGTCGTGCCGGTTTGTCGCCCCGCATCCTGTGTCGCACACGATGCGAAAAGGAAAACCACAATCCATCCCAGGCAGCAAACCCGTGCCCATCTCTTTGGAAATCCGATCCTGATGTTTCGCATATTATTCTCCAGCCGGTTTCTGAAGTTTGATTTCGGTGTGTTGAAGCGTTAGTTCTCCCATAAGGTTCTCTAATTCTTCTTCGACAACCAAACTACTTGCATTAATCTGAGTGACAATACCTTGATTCAAGCCGACATAGGTCCCCTTGTGGACGATAAAGCCTTTGCCGCTGCCATCTTCCATAAGCGCCCGATTTCCCGATGGCGCTCGGACGATGGCCACCAGGTTCAGCTGATCGAGGCTGATTCTTTCTAGCGGCGTACGCGGCTCCCGTTTTTGGCGCTTCTCGGTGCCCTGCGCTTGAATCGCCGTCTCTTTCTTTTCCGTTTTAAACAGCTGCGTAAACGGATTCTGCCGGTTGGCCGGATCATAAATTCGGGCGGCGGCAATTTCAGGCGTTGCATCCTCGAATGCCTGGTTGTCCGCTGGCGCTGATGGTTCGGTCTGTTTCGCCTGCTGAACATCATTCGCCACCGTCGGTTTGCTGACGACGATGCGCTTGCTGACCACCTGAGCCTTGGATTGCCGCTTCTGCTCACCACAACTGCACAGGAAACATGCAACCAGTAGAAAGAGAGCTACAATGCCGACAACTTGTTTCAATTGCATTCGCATGATTTTACCGATTCTTTTTTCTCTTCTGTTTTTTTGACCGCTTGGTTTCCTCTGGGGCCGCCTCGATGAACTTGTACGTGACCGCCGTACAGGTCGTCGTCAGCGCCGAGCCCTCTTTTTCCGGTGTCATGTTCACATCTTTGATATTAACAATTCGATTGAGTTCAGCGACACTTTCGAAAAAGGTGGCGACGCCATGGTAATCGCCTGTCATTTTAATTGAAACAGGTATCTCTGCGTAAAAGTCTTTTTTCACTTCGGGTTTGGGCTGGAAGAGGACGAAGCTCAAGCCCGCATCCTTACCGGATTTGGAGATACCGGTGAGCAGTGTCGGTATCTCTTCATTCTCGGGCAACGCGCGCATCACCACCCGGAATTGTTCTTCCGCATCCTGCATCTGTTTTCTGAATGCATTCAGCTGCCGCGCATTTTTCTTGGCGACCGCCAATTGTTCTTCGACCTTTGACAGATTTGCCTTGAGCGCGTCAATTTTTTTGAACTTTGGATAATAGGAGAAATAAACGAAAGTACCGACCAGCAATATCAACAGGCCCGCCCATATCGCGATTCGTTGGATCTTGGTAAGCTGTTCAAGCTTATCCAAAAAGGGGCTAATTTTTTCAGCGGAAACCGCTTTGCCTTGCTTCATTTCCTCGACACCTATTTATTGGTTTTATTGGTCGCTTTTTGAAACCGGATATCGAATCGTTTCAGCTTTAGACCCTCGACCGACGTATCTTGACTGATGGACAGCAGCTTCACGTCGGCATATTTATCGACAGATTCGATCCGCGTCATGTATTCGGCAACCGTCGGGTTGTCCAGCGCAATTCCGGTGACCTTGACGCTTCCTGATTTCTCTTCCAGACCGGTCAGCCACATCCGCTTTTCGACATTCAGCCGGGACATGTCATCGAGCAGGGTGACCGGCGCTTTGCGGGTCAGGTCCAACGATTTGATCACTTCGATTTTTTTATTCAGAACGTCCAGCTTCTTTTTTATCTCGGCGATCTCTTTATTGATTTCGTTGTACTTGTCGACCTGTGCCTTGGTTTCGACAATCTGTTGGTCCAGAACGTTTATCTTGCCGGACAACAGGTAGCTAAACCAGGTGGCAACGATCACCACGAAGACAAGCGACAACAGAAAGATGGAAACCTGTCGTCGGATGTTCTCTTTTTTTCTTGCGGCTCGAAATGGAAGTAAATTAATGCGTATCATTTATCATCAACTTTTCTGGTAGCGAGTCCCATGCTGATTGAGGCTTGAGGGGCAATTCGTTTTAAAAATTCAACATCGAATCGATTCTCATCGATGTGAAAATTTTCAAACGGGTCGATCGTTGCCACTTCCGCAGAGGTTTCAACAGACAGTAGCTGCCTGAATTCCTTGATGTTGCCGCCGCCGCCGCTGAGCATTATCCGTTTGATCTGATCATCGGGATAAGTTGAGTAGAAAAAATCGAGGGCCCGACGGATTTCTGTGCACCAATCTGAAACCACCGATGATACAATGTCGGAGAGATCACCGGCAGAGATTTTATCGGAATGGTCACCGAACTTGATTTGTTCCGCTTCGTCCAGGGTGCAATCGATCAACGATGCGATTTTCTGGTCGATCTGGCTGCAGCCCAGCGACACATCCCGCATGAAAACCGATGTTTTCCCTTTTAAGATGTTCAAGGAGGTCTTGCTGGCGCCAATGTCGATGAGCGCCACGTTTTCATCCTCGGGGGGGGAATAGTTGAACTCGTAGATGTTTTGCAGGCCGAACGCATCCACGTCGATGATGCATGGATTCAGGCCGGCCAGTTGGGCGATATTGACATAATCGTTGACCATCTCTTTTTTAGCGGCCACCAGAAGGACATTCATCTGGTTGGGATTGCTTTCATTTTCGCCCAGAATTTGAAAGTCGAGATTCACATCGGATATGTCAAACGGAATGTATTGCTCCGCCTCATAGCTGATGCTGTCCTGAAGCTGCTCTTCCGGCATGGTCTGAACGTTGATCTTTTTCACGATGACCGAGTATCCGCCAACGGAAAGCGCCACGTTGTGACTTTTGATGCCGTAATTTTTGAACAGCTGGCGGATGGTGCCGGCGACTTGTTCCGTATCTTTGATGGCGCCGTCTTCGATGAGACCGGGCGCCATATCGATGATACCGAATCGCTCCAGGCAGGGGCCTTTTTTCGTTTCCGAAATTTCCGCCGCTTTGATGGATCTGGACCCGATGTCAAGGCCGATTAAACGATCTTTTTTCCCAAGAAACATGATTCGCTCTTTTAATCGTTAAAGATTTTTTTACTGTCCGAAAGGCGATATCCTAGTGCCAACAAGATTTTGCGCTTGGTTTCCAGCCGGCACGGTTTGCCCTCTTCAATTCGTGAAATCGTGATGGGGGAGATGTTGGCTTCCCGCGCCAGTTCCGACTTGCTTACCAAAAGTGATTCCCTTACTTGTTTTAATGAATTTTTCGTCATTTTTTCTGTAAAATCTATTGGCATGGCTCAAGGAATCGATGTAGGTTATGGGACTCCAATGATAAGGGGTGCTGAGCGGCGGGCGAATTGATAAATATTTCGGAATTATCATGATCTTAATACGGTCGCAGCCGCTGGTTACTTTCCTAAATCGGTACTGGCAACGAAAACTTTAGCACGATGTCTTTAGCGGATAAAAAAAATGAGATAAAGCCGACCTACCTCGCGGAGCGTACCAAACCCTTTCGGTTGGTTAAATATTTTACCTTTTCCAGCCTAATCGTCATTTTCCTGGGTACCATTATCCTTTCCGTGCTCAACACCCACTGGGTTCGCTCGATGCAGTTCGAAAAAAGCGAGGATTATGCACTGCTTCTGGTCGAAAATCTGAATCACCAGGTTTTTTTGCAATTCATTCTTCCGGTCGGGTTGAAATACGGTAAGATCGAACTGCGAAACAAGGAGCAGTTTGAGCGGATGGACAGTGTCGTTCGCAGTACCTTGCACAGCTTCAAGGTTGAAATGGTCAATATCTACGGTAAAAAGGACATCATTGCCTACAGCTTTTCACCCGAACTGGTCGGCATGGAGGGTGTCGGCGGTACCTTTTATAAACGGGCGGTGGAGGGAGAGACCACTTCCAAGCTGGTTCAAAACGGTACGTTCTGGGAAATTTTTCTGGGTATCCCCAAAGCGATTACGCTTGTCACGTTTGCCCCCTTAAGGGCCGAAAAGCCGTTGTCGCCCATTTCCGGTCCGGTGCTGGGCGTGGTTGAGTTCAGGCAAGATTTGTCCAGCGACCACCGTAAAATCTTCAAGTTCCAGGTCCTGGTGATCCTGACCATCAGTATTGTCATGGCCATTTTGCTGTTAACCTTGATCTATGTTGTCAAGCGTGGCGAGGGGATCATTGAAAGGCGGGCGTTGGAGCGCATTCGCCTCAAGGATCAGCTGGCCAGATCAAAGCACCTGTCGTCCCTTGGGGAGATGGTTGCCGGTGTTTCCCATGAGATTAGAAACCCCTTGGGCATCATCAGCAGCTCCGCCGAATTGCTTAAAAAGAAGATAGACCCCCACGACAAACTCAATGGCGTTGCCGACATCATCGTGACGGAATCACGGCGCCTGAACAATATTATCAGCGATTTTTTGAATTACGCCCGTCCCAAAAAACCCAAACTCGCACCCTGTCGGATCGACGAAGTCCTCTCCAAGAACATCCACTTCCTTGAACAGCAGCTCAAGTCCAACGGGTATGTCATCAAGACATCTTTCGACGATCCGGTTCCCGTGATCATGGCCGACGCCGATATGCTTTACCAGGCCTTCCTCAACCTGCTGATCAACGGTATGCAGGCCATGCCGAACGGCGGCCTCATCGAGGTGTCGGTCGAACAAACGGATGCGACCGTGCAGGTCACCATTGCGGATGAAGGCCAGGGGGTCACGGCATCGGTTATGGAAAAGATCTGGGATCCCTTTTTTACCACCAAGGAAAAGGGGACTGGATTGGGGCTGGGTATCGTAAAAAATATTGTCGAAGCCCATGGCGGTGAGATCCGAATCGACAACCGGCCTGAAAAGGGAGCCCGCATTTCGATTCAGTTTGCACGCAACCAAAAGGATGCCTAATGGAAACCATTCTCATTGTTGATGATGAGAAAAATTACACGCTTATTCTGGCGGCCATTCTCGAAGACGAGGGATTCGAAACCTTAACGGCCAACAGCGGCCGGGATGCCCTGGCAATTCTTTCCGAATCCGATGTGGATCTGGTTCTGACCGACATGAAGATGCCCTCCATGGACGGCATTGAGTTGCTCGAGCGGATCAAGAAGGAGGATGCGGACCTGCCGGTTATCATGATGACCGCCCACGGCACGGTAGAAAAGGCGGTCGAGGCCATGCAGAAAGGGGCTTACAATTACATCCTCAAGCCTTTCGACAACGAGCGGCTGGTGCTTTATTCAAGCAAGGCGGTCTCCATGTATCGCGTGGTCAAGGAGAACCGCCAGCTGCGAAGTGCGGTCGCGGACCGTTACAGCTTCCACAATATTATCGGAAAAAGCAAGGCCATGCAGGATGTCTTCGAGGTCATCCGCAAGGTCGCCCCGGCTGCCGCAACGGTGCTCATCGAAGGCGCCAGCGGTACCGGCAAGGAGCTGGTCGCCAACGCGCTGCACGTCAACAGCGCCAGAAAAGACAAGCCCTTTGTCGCGGTGAATTGCTCCGCCCTGGCTGAGAGCCTTTTGGAGAGCGAGTTGTTCGGTCATGAAAAGGGGGCTTTTACCGGCGCGGTTTCCATGAAAAAAGGGCGCTTCGAGATCGCCGATGGGGGCTCCTTGTTTCTCGACGAAGTCGGCGAGCTCTCTTCAGGATTGCAGGTCAAGCTGTTGCGTGTTCTGCAAGAGCGTGTGATCGAGCGGGTCGGCGGCGTCAAGCCGATTCCGGTCAATATCCGACTGGTTGTGGCCACCAACAAATCCCTCAAAGCGGAGGTGGCCAAGGGGAATTTTCGGGAGGACCTGTTCTACCGCCTCAATGTGGTTCCGATTACCCTGCCGCCCCTGCGCGAACGGCTGGAAGACATCCGTCCTCTGGTGAGGCATTTTATTGCCAAGTTCAGCGGCGAACGCAGCACCGGATTGCCCGTGACCCGCATTCACCGTGACGTGGAGCGCTTGTTTTACGAATACGACTGGCCCGGTAATGTCCGGGAATTGGAAAACGTCATTGAACGGGCGGTGGTGCTGAGCCCGGAAGAGACCATCCAGGTGTCCGATCTTCCCAAGGATTTTGTCGACAATGCACACAGCACGCTGCACATGGACGGCATCCCGGTGGATGCCGGGTTGTACGACACCTTGGCGCTGGTTGAAAAAAACATGATCGTCCGGGCGCTCAAAAAGGCCAATTACGTGCAGGCCCACGCCGCGGAACTGTTGGGCATCGGCAAAAGCGGTCTGAACCAGAAAATAAAAAAATACGACCTGTTTAAAAAAGAGAAAGCCTAACTGCTGATTTTTTCTCTGACCAGATCGCCATACATCGTGTCGGGAAACTCCGTCACCAGCTGCTGGTACAAGGCTTGCTTTTGGCCTGCTCGCCGGTCGCTTCGTAGAGCCATGCCAGGTTGAACAGGGCGTCGCCTTTCATGTCCTGCTGACTGCCGCCCGCAATCATTTCGAAATAGCCGATGGCCTGGGGATAATCCGATTTCAACATGTACGCATGTCCCAATCCGCTCAGGATGATGTTGCGCAGTGCCGCGGACTGCTCGAAATCCTCCAGGGCCTGCGTGTACATGGCAATGGCTGTGTCGGCGTCACCGCCTTTGTAGCTGATGTCACCGTATACGATTCGGGCGGCCTTGGCTGGTTGCCGGGACCCATACCGATCGAAAATGTCGCTAAAATCGGTCTGTACGCGCTCATAGGCTGTTTTGGGGTCGGTGTCCTGCAGGGCGGCTGTGTATTTGGCTACGGCGGCTTCGACCGTTTCGGAGGCGCTTTTTGCATTGCGTTCGGAAACCTGCCGAATCGTTGCCGCAGTCAGCAGCACCGCCACCGCAACGCCCGCGCAGATCAGGAGCGTTTTTACATTAGAGCGCCCGAAAGCGATAATTTTTCCCGAAAAGGTAATAAACTTATCTGGTTCGTTGAGCAGTTGTTTGCGTGTTTTTTCCGTCTTGGCCATCAGCCCTCCAGTCTCTTTCTGATCCGCAGCCAGGCCTCTTCTGGGATATCGGCCCCGACCACCTGGCAGACCTCGTAGCCGCACGCCGACCCCAGCGCACCGCTCCTGTCGTGGGAATAGCCGTTCACCTGGCCGAATAAAAACCCCGAGGCCCAGAGATCTCCGGCCCCGGTTGTGTCGATGGCCGTTCCCGAGCCTTGCGGCGGAATCCGATACACCTGGTCGCCGTGCTGAATGAAGCTGCCCCGGGCCCCAACCTTTAAAACGGCGATATCCACGTGTCGGGCCAGGCTGGCCAGCGCGTCCATCTCATCCTGGCTGCCGGTATAGGCCAGGGCTTCGTCTTCATTGGCGATGAGGATGTCCACAAAATGCTCAACAATGTCATGCAACAGCGCACGGGACTGCTCGACCACGGTGAAGCTTGCCAGATCTAAAGAAATCAAAGCCCCGGCACGCCTGGCAGCGTTCAACGCCGTCGTCATCAATTCGGGATTGAACAGCAGGTAGCCCTCGATGTGGACCACGGCGCTGTCTGTGAAACACTGGGGGGTGATCTCGTCGGGCTGGGTGTCCGCGGAGGCTCCCAAATAGGTCAGCATGGTGCGCTGGGCATCGGGGGTGATGATGGACAGCACCCGGCCGGTGGGAGATGTCGATGTCATCAAATAGGGCTCCACCTCGCATTGGGCCAGGGCTTTTTCAAAAAAACGGCCCAAATCGTCGTCGCCGCGCTTTCCCACGAAGCGGGCCTGGCCGCCCAGGCGTCCGATGCCCACGGCCGTATTGCATGCCGATCCGCCGGGCACCACGATGGGTGGGTGGGTTGCTCGGGACAAAATCCGCTGCAACTCCGGCATATCCACCAGAAACATACCGCCTTTTTCAAAGCCCATGCGACGCACGAATTCGTCGCTTTCATTAACCAACATGTCTACAAGGGCCGAACCGAGGCCCACCACTCTTCGATTACCGTTTTGTAGTTGCAACCGATCTCCTTACCAGACCAGGGATTGATGAATCCAGCCGTCATCGCCGTCCGCATGGACAATGTTTATCCATTTTCCATCTTTTTTCAGCACCTTGAAGGGAACGCCCTTATCCACGGTAAAGCGAATATCGGTATCGGTTCCCGGTCCCGAGCGGACGTTGCAGTTGTCTTTTTTGACGATGACCGTTTCCACGTCGGTGAGCAGGGTTTTGTGTATCCACCCACGGTCCCCCTCGAAATCCTCGAACAGGTACCAGTTTTCCTGCTTGTTGACCACATTCAAGGGGTGATACCGCTCTACCTGCCATATGACGGCCGCGTTGGTATCCGGTTCAGCCCGGACATTGGCGATGTCGGCATTGACGCTCACCCGCTCGGCTGCCGCCAGATCCGCCGTGGCCGCCATGGCGATAACCATCAGAATAATCAGTCGTGCATGTTTCAACGTCGCTTCCCTGTCAGGCCGTCAGTCTGCGATGGCCTTTACCTGAACCAGTAGCTTTTGTGCAAACCCCCGCCCCATGACAATGCGGTTGTAATCCACGGCAATGACCAATTGTCCCTGGCCGGAGTTGGCGATCACATCCACTTCATCCCCCACGCGCAGCCCCATTGCCATCAACCGCGCCCGCGCCATGGGGCCACCCTCCAATCGGGCGATCACCAAACGTTCTCCTGTGGGCGCATCGGATAGCGGCAGCAGGTTGCGACGCCGGGCCAGGCATTGGGCACAGATACCATACAGCTCCAATTTGTGCTGGAGCAGGTGGAATCCGTGACGCGCGGCAGCTTGTATCTGAAGTGACTCCAGTTGCGGGTCCTCAAATTCGACGATTTGCCGGCAGGTGGTACAGACCATGTGGTCGTGGTGTTGGCCCAGATGCAGATGCTCGTAAAGGACCTCGCCGTTGTCGAATTGCTGCTTGCTGGCAAAGCCATACTGGCACATCAGTTTTAATGTGTCACGGACAAATTCGGGTTCCAATGAATGCCCCATGTCGTTGAGCCGTTCGATCAACTGAGACGACGTGACATGGCCATCGGTATGCATGAAGGCTTCCATCACCGCGAACCGATCTTCAAAGTTGGCGATCCGATCCTTCTGGAACAGCTTGCTGAACTGCTCTTTTTCCTGCTTGTGCAGTTTTTGCGGCATGATCTGTCAATCATCACGTTGGAACGGGTGGGGCATCGATGACCTCATGCCGGCCCGGGAATGGTATAGGTGGTACACGAACCCGAACTGCAGGTGCGCGTCTGGCTGGTGGAACCGGCGGCGGCCTGGCCGGAACCGCCCCCGGTAACGGTGTGGTTGGTTGTGGAGAGAATGCGTTCCAGGTTGCCCGACCCGCAGTGGCTGCAGGACAAGGCCACTTCCTCTTGCTTGTTCATTACCAGGATTTCAATGTATTGGTCACAGTCCGCGCACTTGAATTCAAAAATGGGCATGCTGATCTCCTTGTCGGAAAATTGGTTAAAAATTTCCCATTAACGGCCAATTGTCAAGTGCAAGGATTGCTTGATCATGGCGTCATCAACGATCGCGCATGCGCCAGTGCGGTGCCGGTGATCTTTTCGCCGCCCAGCATGCGGGCGATCTCATGAATGCGTTCTTCCTGGTTCATGGGCCTGATGACGGTCACGGTGCGACCCTTGCGCACCTTTTTTTCAATGTAATAATGATGGCTGCCGAAACGGGCGATTTGGGGCAGGTGGGTGATGCAGATGAGCTGGTGTTTGGTGGACAGCGCGTTCAATTTTTTTCCGACCACATCGGCCACGGCACCACCGATACCGGCATCGACCTCGTCGAAAATGATCGTGCCGACCGCATCGGTTTGCGCCAAAATGGCCTTGAGCGCCAGCACCACCCGGGAGAGCTCACCGCCCGAGGCGATGGATGCCAGGGGTTTGAGTGTTTCGCCCACATTGGGGGCGATCATGAACACGGCCTGGTCCACTCCTGAGGCGCTCAGTGGTTGGCCGTCCACTTGCATCCACCGGGATGGTTTCGAGGTGGCGGCAGGGGGAAAGTCGACCTTGAATCGTGTGCCGGGCATCTTCAGCTCCCTCAACTCCGTTGCGACGGCGTCGGCAAAATCGGTAGCCACGCCTTTGCGCTGCGCCGTGAGCTGCCGGGTCAGCTCGGCCACCTGATCGTAACGGTCACGAAGCTGCGCCCGGCAGCGTTCGATCTCGTCGTCCAGGCTGCCGATGGCCTCGAGTTCCCCTGCAATGGCATCCCGTTTTTCGAAAAGGGCGGCCAGCGACCCCCCGTATTTGCGTTTCAGTTTGTTGATCAGATCCAGGCGGGCCTCTACCGCATCCAGGCGTCCGCTGTCCGCATCCAGGCCGCCCAGGTAGGATCGCAACGTGCCGGTCACATCTTCGAGGCCAAAGAGGTGGTCGGCCAGGGTTTGCACCACCGGTGTCAACTGTTTGTCCAGATCGGCCGCCTTTTCCAGGTCCTTGCGGATTTCACCGAGCCTTTCGACGATGGCGCCATCGGCGCTGTGCAGGGTCTCGATGGCCGACATGGTACGTTGCTGCAGGGATTCGGTGTGTTTGAGCCGCAGCCGCTCCTGCTCCAAGGCGGTGTCCTCGTCGGCGACGATAGCGGCATCGTCGATCTCCGCGGCCTGGAAATGAAGCAAATCCAAGGCCTTTCCCTGACTGTGGTGCTTGTCTTCAAGGGCGGCGAGGGCTTTGACGAGGGGTACCAGTTGCCCATACAGATCGGCTACCCGGTCAACCAGCGGCAGCAGGCCGCCAAAACGGTCCAAAATAGCGATATGGGTCTCCTCCCGGAGCAGCTTCTGGTGGGCATGCTGGCCGGAGATACTGGCCAGGTCAGCGGTTATGGCCGCCAGCATCTGCATGGTGGCCAGGCGGTCGTTGATGTAAACGCGATGGCGGTCGTTGTCGGCGATTACCCTGCGCACCAGCAGGCCCTCTTTGGGCTCGTAACCGTTTTCGGCCATGATCGCCGCCGCGGTGGAGGTTGTCGGGACATCGAAAAAGGCGGACAGTTCGGCGGTGGCCTCACCGCCGCGGATCATTTTGGCGCTGGCACGCGATCCCAAGAGCAGGTTCACGGCGTTGACGATAATCGATTTGCCGGCACCGGTTTCACCGCTTAAAATGGTCAACCCCCCTTCGAAGTGGATGTTCAGATCGTCAATAATCGCAAAATTTTTGATCAGCAGCTCTCTGAGCACGGTGGTCTCCACCACGGGTCCCAATCGGTATCCTATCCGAAAACACAGCGCCATCATAGGAAAGGCGCCAGAGGGAATCAAGCATTATCGATACGGACGCATTCATCGATGGCGCCGATGCTGCAGGATCTGCCCGGTGGCGGTGGATTGCTCATTTGGGTTGCAGTTTGGCCGCGAATTGATATACTCGTCCTATAACGCAATGGAAATTCTCAGTGCTTCCTGCCCGTGACGCTAGCCGGTTCCACAGTGCAAACGCCCAGCCCATGCGATGTTTGCCATTGCGACATAAACTTGAGCTTCATATCGAACGGTTGTCGGCGTCCACCACCGCCGGGACGCCAGGCCATCTTCAACAGCGGTTATTCTCGTCAGAGGGGGACACCATGGCAGCAAGGCAGACTTCCGCGCTTCACCGGCATTTGGCCGACGTCAAAGAAGGTAAACGGTGTTTCGAGAATGCCTTCCAGAGCGTGGCCCGCATGATTCTGGAGAGCGACATCGAAAAGGTGGTTGTCAACGGAAAAACCACATACGATTTCAGTATCTTCAGGATTGGCAAGAAGCACATTATCGGCATGTACGACGAGATCAACAGCTTTGTCTCCTACGTCAAGGATGCCGCGGAAAATGGATCTTCCAAGGAGATGGCCTTTGTCCTGGTGGGTGAGCCGGGTAATGGCAAGACCTTTCTGGTTGACTATATCTGCGGTAAATACAGATCGTTCTTGTCTGTCGACACCAATCGCCGGTATTCGTTCCGGTTTGTCGGAATGGATCGGATCGGCGGATACGGGAAAATTACGACCATCGAGTCACAGACCTACGAAGACCCCATGATACTGGGGATGAACATCTCCGACACACCCGATAAAAACCGGGAGTTCCTGTCCGCACAGATCGGATTTTCGGACAACGAAATTGAAACCTTGTGGTCGGATTATCGTCCCCTCGGTGCCTGCAGTGCTTACATATGGAACGAAATCCGCAGCTTCGCCGACGGTGACCTGGCCAAGATGCTCGACTTCGTCGAGATCATCCCGGTGCCCATGACCGAGAGTCTGGGCACCGTCACCGGCAAGTACCCGGCCAAGGACAAGATCACCTCTTCGGCCGTGGACCTTTTGGGCGAAGAGTCAATCCAGCGCCTGCTGCACATCTCCGAAACCAACAACCCCTATCGTTTCGACCTGCGGCGCGGGGCATTGGCACGGGTCGCCGGCGGCGGGGTTCACTTTTCAGACGAAATCTTCAAAAACAAGAAAGACCTGGTCCAGGTCTATCTGGGGGTTATCCAGAATCGCAACATCGAGATCGACGGCTACAAGTGGCCCATCGACACCTTGATCATTGCCACCAGCAACAATTCCGAGTTCAACCGTTTTTTGGCCGAAAAGGAGGAGGCGCCCATCGTCGACCGGTGCCGCATCTGCTACGTGTCGCACAACACCAACTACAAACTGCAGAAAGAACTGACCGGCTATGCCATCGGCAGCGAGACGCGCACCACCCTCACCCGTGAATATCTGCACCAGGACCCCAACTTGAACCAGGCCGCTTCCGTAGCGGCAGTGCTGACGCGGCTGCCCCGCTCGGAAAAACTGACCCCCATCGAAACCATGAAGCTGGCCGCCGGTGAGGTGGCCGGTGAAAAAAGCATTAAGACCCTGGCCGAGGTCATCGACACCTTGAACCAGGACCCGGACATCACCAAGCGGTTCGGTCAGAAAGGAATGGGCCAACGCAATCTGGGCCGTGCCATCCAATTGCTGACCGAAAGCTCCGAGACCAACGAAGGCCGCTGTATGTTTGCCTATGATGTTTTCAGGGCCCTGGAACGCGTTATCCTGGATTATGTAAGCGAAGCCAACGACCGCGCCAAGTACCTGGAGGATCTGAAAACGGCCAAGGAACTCTACCGGGAACGGATCATGACGGAGATGTTCAACGCCTATATGGACGAGCCGTTGGCCATCCGCAAGGATGTCATGAGTTATGTCAATATGATCATCGGTATCGATGCGGAAAACCTCGGGCCGGACAAGATGTGGAAGTACAAGGACCCCCAGTCCGGGGACCTCAAGGCACTGAAGATCGACGAACGCTATATCAAAAGTGTGGAGGAGCGGCTGGGCCTGAAAACCGCCGAGCAGCAGGAGTCGTTCCGCACCTCCATCCGCAAAATATACGGTCAGAAAATTTCCGTCACCCCGGGCTACGACTTCATGGACAATCTGGAACTGGTCAAGGCGGTCACCGATGTGCGTCTCAAGTCGGACATCGCCGGTGCCGGCAGCCTTATCGGCGCCCTGGCCAACCGCACCAACGAGGAGAACCAGAAGCTCTACGACCGCATGGTCGACACCATGCTCAACAAGCTAGGATACTGCCAGACCTGCGCCCAGAAGACGATCGAGTATTTTTGTACCCAGGAGGATGAATCCTAATAGGACCATCCTAAAACCTTGCTAGAATCTAATCCGTCAACCTTGGTGGGACAACCAATGCGTCAGAAACGCCAAGCAATATATGCCGAGCTGAAACGGCAGGGATTGACGCCGGAGCAGGAGACCGTGGTCCTTCGGGAACTCGACGACGACGGTACCCACGGTCTGCCGGCCGCTGGTGGGACGGTTGCGGCCGTCACCACGGACGACGGTCCGATCCGGCTGCTCAACCTGTACGATTATCACGATTTGATGGTACTGCAGGCCATGTCGGCACCCAAAGGCTTGGCGGTCAGCCACATCCGGTCCATCGACGAGCTTTTAGAAAAGGACCGGCAGCGCGAAAAAGACGGCTTTCCGCGCAAAATCCGAGTCGGCCGCATGATCAAACCCGGCAAGGCCGGCAAGGGTAAGGTCGTGGTCGTACCGACCACTGTGGAAGAGAAATTCATCCACGATCCCAATTTTGCCGAATCGCAACAGGGCCAGGGCCAGGGGGGCAGCGGCGATGGCGAGGAGGGAGAGGTGATCGGCGAGCAGCCGATCCGTGAACCGGACCAGGCCGGCGGCGGGGGGCCCGGTGAAGGCCAGGACGGCCAGCATGAGATCGAGAGTTCGGCCTACGATTTGGGCAAAATTCTGACCGAACAGTTCGAACTGCCCAACTTGAAAGACAAAGGCAAGCAACGGTCGCTGACACGCTACACCTACGACATGACCGACCGCAACCGCGGCTTCGGCCAGGTGCTGGACAAAAAAGCCACCCTGCGGGAGATTGTCGAGACCAACATCCACCTGGGCAACATTCCCGACGTGGAAACAATCGACCCGACCCGGCTGATCATCGCTCCCCGTGACCGCATCTATCGCATTCTTTCCAGGGAGAAGGATTTTGAATCCCAGGCGGTGGTGTTCTTTGTGCGTGACTATTCCGGGTCCATGGCCGGCAAGGCCACCGAACTGGTGGTGACCCAGCACGTGCTCATCTACAGCTGGCTGCTCTACCAATACGCCAACCAGGTGGTGTCGCGATTTATCTTGCACGACACCGAGGCCAGGGAGGTGCCGGATTTTTACACCTACTACAATTCCAAGGTGGCCGGCGGCACTCAGGTGTTTTCCGCCTATGAGATGGTGAATCGGATCGTAAAAGCGGAGGGTCTGGCGACCGACTACAATATCTACGTGTTCCACGGAACCGACGGCGACGACTGGGATACTGAAGGCAAAAAGGCCCTGCCGGCCTTGAAGGAGATGCTCGATTATGCCAACCGTGTGGGGGTTACCATCGCCGAGCATGCCAGCGGTTCCCAGAACAACACGGAAGTGGAGCGGTATCTGAAAAAGTCGGGCTTCCTGGAGACATTTCCCAACCTGCTGCGCCTGGATGTCATCAATGAAAGTGCCGACGAACCCAGGCTCATCGAAGGAATCAAGAAGCTGATTTCATGAATAGGGCCTATGGAACTGATTGACCAGCACACCAAAGCGATCATGGAGGGCTGCAAGCTGCGTGCCCGTGAGGCCGGGTTGCGCTTCGAGGAAGAGAGCCTGGAGTACATTGTCACCAACCGGGACCTGCTCGAACTTTCCCCCAAGATGATGATTCCCACCCTCTACGATTACTGGGTCCATGACGTGGAAGTGCTCAGGGAAAAAGGCAAGTACGAGCTCTACCCGGGAAATCCCTACGAAACGGTTATCAACACCCGTCCGGCCATATCGTTTTACAACGACAACAATCCGGACTGGCTCAACGTGATGATTTTCTACCACGTCCTGGCTCACATCGATTTCTTTCAGAACAATCTCTACTTCCGGCACACCTGGGACTACGATTTCAACGGCGAAGCGCTCTCCGACAAGCGTGCCATCGCCAAGCTGCGCGCCGAGCGGGGACGTTGGGTGGACTATGTGATCGAGTTCGCCCGGGGCATCGACAATCTGGTGGGCTACCACAGTCTGCTGTCCACGCTGTTTACCACAACGGGCAACGGCGTCTCCGACAAGGTCGACTACTATTTCGACGTGTACCTTCAGGATGTCGCCAAGGCGAGTATCAGCCGGTATGTCAAGGAGCTGGAGCGTTACAACGCCGGCATGCGCCAGGACCCGTTGATGGGCGAGCAGCGCTTTTTCGCGCCGATCGATCAGCGTCACCCGGAGTTTAACAACCTGTTTAAAAAGTACCAGGAGGAGAAACGGCAAAGGCCCCAGGACCTGTTGGAGTTTATCATGGCGCACTCCAAGATGCTAAACCGGGAAGCGCACCAATGGATGCTGATGGTGATTCAGATCGCTCGGAAAACGGGTCTGTTTTTTCAGCCCCAGATCCGCACCAAGATCATGAACGAAGGCTGGGCGTCCTACTGGCATGAGACCTTATTCATGCGCGATGACCGTATCAGGGGACACGAGGTGGACTTTGCCCGCGTCAACGCCGGTGTGACGGCCATGCCCCGGGTGGGATTGAATCCATACGCCCTGGGTATGCGCCTGTTCTACTATTTAGAAGAGATGGCCGAGAAGGGCTGCTTCAACTGGGATTTTCAGCGCCTGACCGACAACCGTGAGCGCCGCCAATACGATGCCAGGACCGGCCGCGGCAAGGCATTCATCTTCAATGTCCGCGAAAATTTCGCGGATTTCACCTTCATTCACCGCTTTGTGGATCAGGATTTCGTGACCGCCAACAAGCTTTTTGTAGCCGGCAAGCGCCTGAACGCCAAGAAAATGGTCTGGGAGTATTACGTCAAGAGCCGCAGCGCCGAGGACTACCGGCAGATGTTGATGGCGTCCATGTATCATCCCCCACACATCGAGGTCGATCTGCTAAAAACGAAGGACAACGCCCTCTACCTGGTGCACCGGTTCGAAGGCAAGCCCCTGCTGGCCGACTACATCCCCAACACCATGTTGGGCATCGAGTATTTGTGGGGCGGCACGGTGCAGTTGGAAACCACGGAGGTTGTCTCCACGCCCGGGCAGCCAGCAAGGGCGGCCCCACCCGGGCCCACGACTGACAGCGCCGGGCCACGGGAAGTAAAATGGCAGCGGGTGCTGTACACCATGAAAGAGCGTAAGCTGAGCAGGAAGGTGCTGTAATGGAGAACATCGCCAAGGCCATGCAGCATGTCGATGCCACGGTGTCGAACCACCGCAAGCCCATCTCCTTCGAGGAGTATCTCAAGGTGGTCCTCGACAATCCCACCGGCACGATCCGCAATGTGTTTCAGTTGCTGCACGACCTGTTTACCGCCACCATCGGTGAAGGTGTTGACGAGTATCCCAACGATCCCGAGTCGATCCGCTATGTGAGTTATGACTGCAGCAAGCTGTTTGTCAAGGGTGCGGATCACCCTTTTTTTGCAGACCGACTGTTTGCCAACCGGCTGGTCAACCATGTTGATGCCCTGCGGACCGGTGCCCAGCAGAATAAGATTTACATCTTTGATGGCCCGCACGGTTGCGGTAAAAGCACCTTTTTAAACAATTTGCTCAAGCGTTTCGAAGAGTACGCCAACACCCAGGAGGGCATGCGCTACGAAACGGTCTGGCGCCTGGACAAGCGGCAGCTGGCCTACGAGGAGGGCGACGAGGCCAATACCATCATGGAGTGCCTGGTCAAGCTGAACCCCAATCTGGATCGAAAGCAGCTCGATGCGACCCGGGACCGGGTGCGGCCCGATCCGGACAGCGCTTTTGTGGAGGTTCCCTGCCCCTGCCATGACAATCCCCTGCTGCTGATTCCCAAATCCCAGCGCCGACGCTTTCTCGACGACCTTTTTGACAACAATCGGTTCAAGTACACCCTGTTCACCGACAAGGCCTTCGAGTGGATTTTCCAGGACGAGGCCTGCACCATTTGCGGCTCGCTGTTCGATGCGCTGTCGGCTCGATTGAAGAGCCCGGCCAAGGTGCTCGCCATGGTCTACGCGATTCCCTATCATTTCAACCGCCGCCTGGGGCGTGGCATCAGTGTCTTTTCTCCGGGGGATCGCCCGGTCAAGCAGATCATCCAGACCAATGAGTACCTGCAGCGGCTGATCAACCGCCTCTTTGCCGGCAGCAGCCAGGTGCGCTACATCTACTCCCACTATGCCAAGACCAACAACGGCATTTATGCCCTGATGGACATCAAGTCGCACAATATCGAGCGTTTGATCGAGTTGCACAACATCATCAGCGAGGGCGTGCACAAGGTCGAGGACATCGAGGAGAATGTCAATTCGCTCTTTCTGGCGGTGATGAACCCCGAAGACAAAAAAAACATTATCGATGTCCAATCGTTTTCCGACCGGATTGTTTACATCAACATCCCTTATGTGCTGGATTTGAACACCGAAGTTGAGATTTATCGCAACATATTCGGCTCACGCATCGACGACAGTTTTCTCCCCCGGGTGCTGCACAATTTCGCCAGAGTCATCATTTCATCCCGATTGAGCCTGCGCTCCGAGGCCATGCTGGAATGGATACCCGATCCAGACAAATACAGCCGCTACTGCGACAAAAACCTGCAACTCCTCAAAATGGAGATATACACCGGCCATATCCCCAAATGGCTGGCCGAAGAGGATCGCAAGTCGCTCACGGCCAAACGCCGCCGCCGAATTATCGATGAGTCCGAAAGCGAGGGACGCCAGGGCATTTCGGGCCGGGACTCCATCAAAACCTTCAACGCTTTTTTTACGACCTATGCCAAAGCAGACAAACTGATCGACATGTCCATGCTGTGTAAATTCATTCATGGCCAGAAAGCGCTCAAAGCCACAATTCCGGAGGGCCTGCTGGACTCTTTGCTGCTGCTGTACGATTTCACCATTCTTCAGGAGGTCAAGGAGTCGCTCTACTACTACAACGAAGACCAGATTCACCGAGATATCCTGAATTACATGTTCGCCGTTAATTTCGAGCCGGGGACGGTCGAAGTGTGCAGCTTCACCAACGAAAAGATTCACATCACCGAGGCGCTGCTGGACGGCATCGAGCGGCGTATGCTGGGCCCGAAAGTCGAAAAAGCCAAACTGTTGAACCTGCGCAAAGAGACGCAGCGTGAATATACGTCCAGAACGCTCACCCAGGAGATGTCGGTGGCCGGAACGGCGCCGACACGAACGCGCCTGTTCAAATCGCTGAAGGAGCGCTACCTTTACAACCTGAAGGAAAAGGTGTTGGATCCGTTTCTGGAAAATGAGAATTTCAGGCGGGCGATCAAGGATTATGCCGAAGAGGATTTCAAGACCTACGACAACAAGATCCGCGATGATGTCACCTTTCTCATGGACAACCTCATGCATCAGTATCGCTATACCGAGGCCGGAGCCAAGGCGGTCTGCATGTACGTCATCGACAGTGACCTGGCCAGGCGGTTCACTGCTTAGTGCTCACCCACAAACGGCATCTTTCGGCCCAGACCGTCTTTTTCCCTCGGCTGAAATCCTCGACTAAGGGTCTGTCCTGAAATAAATGTGACAAGATGGCGCCGGATTCCGGTTCATTTTCAAGGCGTCATAACCGGTGCAACCTTGTTGGTTGTGCCGGTTATGACAACACCGAAAATGGGCCGAAAGACAAGCCAGATGGTGACCGTTATTTCTGGACAGGCCCTAAACAAGGAACCTCATGCAGGAAGAAAAAATTCGATTCCCGGCCGGACGATTGGAACTGGAAGGATTGTACTGCGGTGGTCGCTCTGGAAAAGGTGTCGTCGTTACCCATCCGCACCCGTTGTATGGCGGCGACATGTTCAGCCCGGTGGTCGAAGCCGTCGTATCAGCCTATCAACGCTGCGGATTTGCGACGCTGCGCTTTAATTTCAGGGGCACCGGCAACAGCACCGGGGCGCACGACCGGGGCGTCGGGGAGCGGGCCGATGTAGCCGCTGCCATCGACTGTCTGATGCGTGAAGGCCTGCAGCGGATCCATCTTTCCGGTTACTCCTTCGGCGCCTGGGTCAACGCCATGGCCGTTCAGGACCGGTTGTCGGTGCAGCAGATGACCATGGTGGCGCCGCCGGTGGCCTTCATCGATTTTGCCGATGGCATTCGCCTGCCGACGCTAACTGGCGTGGTGGCCGGCAGCGATGACGAGTTTGCCCCGCCCGCGCTGGTTCAGCCCTTGATGGGTCACTGGAGTCCTGCCACCCGGCTGGAGGTCATCGACGGGGCGGATCACTTCTTCTTCGGCTACCTGGAGGAGGTCACCCGGCGGCTGGTCGGGATTATTGACGCAGTTCCGAATCAATGTCCCTCTCCCCCCGGGGAAGAGGGCCGGGGTGAGGATTAAAATCGAAGGTTATGGCCGTTCAGGGTATATCTCATTGATTTGGGCAGACGGAATGAGGCCATATTAGTCAATATCCCGTCGCTGACGGCACATTTATGGCGACTGGTCCCTGCTGAATTGTTTTCGGCACTTCCTGCAGCATGAATTCCTGGCATCTCCGCAGCAGACCATTGCACCCCCTACCTATCTAAAATGATAGCCAATCGCCTCGATTTTCAGCCCAATGGCGCCTGTTCTGGCGGGCATCGATTTCGGCCTGGCATGATAGTTGTAATGTTCTTTGGACCAGTGTGAGGTGGGAAATCTATATTCAGATTATAAATCAAATAGTTGTACGCAAAAGCAGAACATGCCGATGCAAATTTTAATTGTGATTCCTTCGCGATACAATTCTTCGCGCTTTCCCGGCAAACCGCTGGCCGACATTCACGGAAAGCCCATGATCCAACATGTCTACGAGCGTTCCTGCTTGGCCGATTGCGCCGAACGGGTGATTGTCGCCACCGACGATCGCCGCATCGCCGATACCGTCATCGGATTCGGGGGCGAGGTGATGATGACCGCCACGGATCATCCTTCCGGAACCGATCGCGTGGTCGAGGTGTCGCGGAAGATTGGCGCTGATGTCTACATCAACGTGCAGGGGGACGAGCCGTTGATCCGTCCCGAAGACATCGATCTGCTGGCCCGGACCATGCTGGACGATCCTGACTGCATGGTCGGTACGCTCTGCTACCCGGTGCCCATTCAGGAGGCGCTGGATGCCAACACGGTCAAGGTGATCGTGTCGCACACGGGCAACGTGCTCTACTTCAGCCGCGGACTGATCCCGTACATCTCCAATACCACCTACCAGCCCGAGTACTTGAAGCACATCGGCATATACGGGTATCGTGCCGACGTCTTGATCCGGTACGACACGCTTCCGTGGTCGAACCTCGAGAACCGGGAACGGCTGGAACAGCTGCGGCTGCTCGAATCGGACATTCCCATCAAAGCCATCCGCACCTCGCGTGCCGGAACCGGTGTTGACACGCCGGCCTGTCTCGAAAAAGTTAAACGAATTATGGCCCGCGACTATGCCAAACATCTTGAATTGGCCAATTGAGAATTAGACTCCCGTACTCGTGAACGGGAAAAAACCAATACGATGACTAATGAGGACGTAAAGAAAAGTAAACCCTTAGAATCTCAGGATCGTCGTCCATGACAGCTGCGCGAACATCCTGGCAGATCCAGAAAGCGGTCGTTTTCTCTTTGTTTCTGCGTGAGATGAAAACACGCTTTGGCGCCCGTAAATTCGGCTATTTCTGGGCCATCGCGGAGCCTGCTGCGATTATCGTCGTCTTCTGGGTCATGTTCGGCCTGTCGGTCCGCAAAGCGCTGCCCGGCGTGGACTACCCCATGTTTCTGATGACGGGCATGCTGCCCTTCCAACTGTTCAGCAGCACGGTTCGGCGATCTATGAATGCTTTCGAGTCCAACCAGGGCCTGTTCAATTACCGACAGGTCAAGCCCATCGACACCCTGATCGCCCGGGCGATATTGGAGAGCCTGGTCTATGCGGTCGTCTTCACGATATTTGTCATCGCCGGCAAGGCCATGGGATTTGACGCTGACATCGACAATTTCGTCGGGCTGACAGCCATTTTGCTGCTGTTGCTCTGCTTCAGCTTCGGCTGCGGGTTGCTGTGTGCGGTGATCGGATCCTTTTATGAGACCTTTACCAAGGTCGTGGGCATCATCATGCGCCCTCTTTTTTTCTGTTCGGGGATCTTTTTTGCCGTCGCTATTGTGCCCGAGAAATTCAGGGGAGTGCTCCTGATGAACCCGGTCCTGCACTTTTTGGAATTGACACGGACCTACTACTTCGCCTCGTTTGAGACCCAGGGCGGCAGCCACTGGTATGTGATGTACTGGACCATCGCCGTAACCCTGCCGGCGCTGTGGCTTTACGGCCGGCTTCAACACCGGATCATTGCCTCATGATCCGCCTGGAGCGGGTGACCAAATATTATGATGTCAAGGGGTCCCGCAACTATGTGATGCGCGACGTCACCTTGACCATTCCGGCCAAGACCAACGTGGGGATCCTGGGATGCAACGGGGCTGGTAAATCGACATTGCTGCGAATGCTGGGCGGGATCGATTTTCCCAATCAGGGCCGCATCGTTTCGACGGCCAACTTTTCCTGGCCGCTCGGGCTTGCCGGCGGGGTCCAAGGAAGTCTGACCGGCAGGGAAAACGCCAAATTCGTGTGCCGGATTCACAGCCATTCCGAAAGCGAGCTGATCGAAACATTGGATTTTGTAAAGGAATTCAGCGAACTGAAGCGGTACTTCGACATGCCGGTCAAGACCTATTCTTCGGGCATGCGCGCCCGGTTGGGGTTTGCCCTGAGCCTGGCCTTTGACTTCGACTATTACCTTATCGACGAAACCTTGTCCGTCGGGGACGCCCGGTTCAAGAAAAAATGCGCGGATGCCCTGATGGACCTGAAAGACAGGCGCAACATCCTGCTCGTCAACCACAGCGCCCAGGCCCTGCAACACCTGTGTGATTCAGGTGTGGTGCTGCAGGACGGTTGCTTAACCTATTTTGATGACATCATCGATGCCATCGCGTTCTACCAGGCATGCTAAACTCGATGGGACTGATGGAAACCTATAATTTCAGGCGATTGCTGTTTATCTTGTTGCCGCTTTCCATCGTGGTTGCCTACTTTTCATTATTCGCCAACCCGAAGTACCGCTCCGAGTCCAGCTACGTGATCCGCGATCTCTCCGCCAACGAAACCGCCGGAATCGACTTTGGACTTTTCGTCACCGGTGCCTCCAGCCAGCAGCAGGATGCCAGCATCGTGGTCGAGTACCTGCGTTCCATGGGCATGCTCAAGGATCTGAACGGGCGCTTCAACCTGAAAGCGTTCTACAGCTCCAATCGGACCGAACCATTGGAGCGGCTCTACTGGTTTGACTCCGAGGAAGACCTGCTGGCCCTGTATCGCAAGAACTTGCACATCATTCCGGACGAGTTGTCCGGCATCACCCGCATCGCCTTCGAAAGCACGGACCCTGAAAAGGCCATCGCCATTCTGCGGTTTCTACTCGACGCCGGTGAGACGTTCTTGAATCGACTTAACCACCAGCGTGCGGAAAAGAAGATCGCTTTTGCCACCTCCCAGTTGGCCGAAAACAAGGCCAAACTCGACGCTGCCATTTTGTTGCTCGAGAAATTTCAAAACCAACACAACATTGTCGATCCGTCAGCGGACATGGCGGTCAAGAACAGTATCATCGCCTCGCTCGAGACTTCGATAGTCGAGAAGACCGCCGAATACAATCAGCTGACCAGTTACATGTCGGCCGAGACGATCGATGCTCTCAAGCTGGCCAAGCAGATCGAGGAACTCCAGTCCGCACTCGACAAAACCCGCTCCAAGCTCAGCGGAGCGGATGCCGAACGCTTGAACGACCTGATGTTCGCCTACCAGAAACTGAAAAATGATGTGGATTTCGCTACCGAGGTCTACAAGAAAACCTTGGTGCAATACGAGGTTAGCCGGATCGAAGCGCTTCAGGAATCCAAAATTTTCGAAGTGATCGCCGCGCCGCACCTGCCGGATGACTACGTCTATCCCAAGCGTCCCAGAATTATTCTGACATCCCTGCTGATTATCGTGGGACTATACAAGATTGTCCAGCTGGTCTGGGCGGTCATCAAGGATCACAAGGATTAATCGATGCACTTTCTGCTTCGCCTGACCCTTTGGTTTGCCTGCGTGTTGATACCTGTCCTGGCCGGTCAAACGGTTGCCGCCGCCGAAGTTTCTGTCGGCGAGGCCGTGACGACTGCATCGGACCTGGAGGTTCAAGACAGCTCAAGGGAGATGCCTCGGGCAACTGTTTTCGGGCACAACCTGTTTCAAGGCAGTTTCAGCGCCAAATCGCAATCCTACTACAACCCGGACTACCGTGTTGCCATCGGCGATACGATCAACCTGCGCATCTGGGGATCGTTGGAACTGGAAATGGACGCCACGGTGGACAACCAGGGCAACATTTTCATCCCCAAGGTCGGTACCGTGGCCGTGGGCGGTGTGACCAATAAGCGGCTGGTCGAAATCATCAAGGCCAAGGTCCACCAGAAGTACAACCTGCGCGTATTCGTATATGCCAACGTGACTTCATTTCAGCCGGTCTGGGTCTTCGTGACCGGCAACGTCAATCAGCCTGGTTTGTACCAGGGCATGGCCTCGGACTCGGTCCTGCAGTTCATCGACAAAGCCCAGGGCATCAACCTCCACTACGGCAGCTTCCGGGACATTTCCATCGTTCGCAACAACCAGACGATCAACAAAATCGATCTCTACGATTTCCTGATCGCCGGCAAGATGGCGTTGTTTCAGTTTCAAGATGGGGATTCGGTGCTGGTCGGCGATATCCAACATCGTGTCACGGTCACCGGGGATGTCAAACGGCCCTTCCGCTTTGAATTTGCAAAATCGATCGTCGCGATCGAGGATATTCTGTCGTTAGCGCTGCCGAACCCGACGGCCACCAACCTGACCCTCACGCGCTGGCTGCCGGACAACAACAAGGTCTTGCGCACCTATGCCCTGGACCGCAGCGAAGAACTCCTGGTGTTTGGCGGCGATGCCATCGAGGTTTACGCCGACCACAACGCCAACGCCATTACCACCACCATTTCAGGCGAACACGAGGGCCGGCACACCCTTTTGCTGCCCAACGGGACCACGCTCGCTGAGCTTAAAACTCAGTTGACGCTGACGGAACTGTCCAACATCGACGCGATCCAGCTGTTCCGGAAAAGCGTGGCCGAAAGGCAAAAACAATTGCTGTTGGCCAAGTTGCGCGAACTGGAGACCCTGGTGCTGACAACACCCTCGGTCACCACCGACGAGGCCAAAATGCGCAGCCAGGAGACCGAATCCATCCTGCGTTTTATCGACCGCGCCAAACTGGTCGAACCCAAAGGCCATGTGGTCATCCACGATATGGCGGCGATGGCGGAGATCTATCTTGAAGACGGCGATCAGGTCTTTATTCCCCGCAAGACCAACGTCGTGCTGGTGCAAGGAGAAGTCTCTTTTCCAGGGGCTCACACCTATACTGCGAGGGAAAACGGTCAAGGACTACATTGCATTGTCGGGTGACTTCAGTGAGCGGGCCAACAAAGACCGCGTATCTGGTGATCAAACAAAATGGCAGCGTTATTCGCGTCGAGTCCAAATCTCAGATTGGGCAGGGTGTCCATCGACAGAGGCGATTCGATTCTGGTCTTTCCGGAGCTAAAGGGAAAGACGCTGCAGATCGCCAAGGACATCACTCAGATCATGTATCAGATTGCGGTAAGTGTGGGTGTGCTGTTGGCGATTGTTTAATTGATTAATAAGCAAACACGAAAACAATAATAACATCCAGATACTTGTAAAGCGGCAGAGAGATTACTTACTTGGTATGCTCTCTGGTCTGAACGGTTAGACGATGCAATCGTAGCCTGTCTGATTGGTCACTTTATTTTGCTACTGGAATAAATCAAGGAGGTAGAATTTTGCGTGTTGTTACCTCATTAGCAGAAGTGAGATCGTCGCATGACAAAAGATCGAAAATGCAACGTTTTGATATGGAGCACAAGTGCCCTTCATGGTGCACCATCAAGGGAATCAATTCTCGCTGATCATGTTTTTCGCAAGATGTTGCTTGGGCGCCTTGAAGAGCTGATGGCTGAAAAGAATATTCTATCCCTTGATGTTTTTGATACTCTTTATGATGCCGGATAATTATTCTAAATTGACGCGTTTTATTGAAATTGGCGAGCGTATGGCTAAATGTGCCGGGACCTCCAATCCAATTGACTCCTTCTTGGCTTGTCATCTGGCAACCAAGGCGAGCTATCGGGCAGGGAAAATGATTAACGGTTGCCGGGAGGGCTCGCTAACAGAAATACATCTTACTACAAGCCGCCTCCTCGGTGTAGGTGATGAGATGGCGAAAACTTTCGTAGATGTGGAGATTGATTACGAAACTGAGCGGCTTTCCCCTAATGCTTTGCTGATTGATTTTGTTCGGATGCATTGTGAAAAAGGTGGACGAGCAATTTTAGTAAGTGACATGTACATGACGCTGATCAAATCGAGAAACTTATTAATAAAACAGGCGTTGATACAGGTCTTTTTGAGCAGGTTTTTTCAGTGCCAACACCAAGGTGTCCAAGGCTTCTGGTGGAATTTTCAACCTAATTGAGAATTCTCTTGATTTGGATGCTGATAATTTTTTGCATATTGGCGATAGTTTTGAAAGTGATTTCCAAAGCCACTAATGCATAACTGGAAGGCATTACATCTACCGATTCCTATTTCGGAAATTGAGTCTCGCCAATGTGATCATTTTGATAGTGTCGAGAAATTAAAAACAAAATTTTGGCATCAGTGTTGATATTTCCAAGCCACAATAATACAGTATGAAAGGGTAGATATGCATAGGGCAGTTAAGCATATAAATCAAATGAAGTACCTATAGATGAAATCAAAAGTCATGTGGGTTATAATTTATTGGGCCCAATTATTCATCGCTGGCTTCTGGCGTTGCATCAGTATATACAGTTTCTTGATGATGGTAACACGAGCTTTCTCTTTTGTGCCCGTGCTGGCGTCAGGATCCGAAAATTATATAATATTTTTCTTCGTGGTTTTCCGTTTGACACGAATATTGAGCCGGAATTATTCTGGATCTCGCGTATAGCTGTAGCCAAGGGTGTTTTCAAGCGCCAACGTAAGCGTGCACTCGAACTCATCGCTCGGGAGTATCATCATCATCCATTAAGTCGGTTAGTGGAAGGCCTTTTTCGTCATCAACCGGGCAGACTTGCAAATCTTGATCTTTATACCGACGACCTGAAGGCGCATGGATTTAATCTTTCAGGTTGGCTAACTGTAAAATCACCTGCACAGGACGCAGTTAATGCATATCTTAGTGAGACTTCTAAGGCTTTTGAAAACTATATAGCTGAAGTTCTTAATGGAAATTCCCGCGCGGTGCTGATCGACAGTGGATGGCAGGGATCAGCGCAAGGGTTGCTTTCTCATTCTTTCACCGAAGTCCAATGGAAGGGATTGTATTTTGGAAGAATACTGACTGAGCATCACGATTCGGCTATAGTCCCTGATGTGATCGGTTTGATGTTTGAGCGCAACGCCTATGACCCAGATCTTCCTGAAAGTGCTTTCGTACGTCACCGACATCTCATCGAATGCATACTTAGCCGCATGGACCCTCAATTGAAGAAATACCAGCTCCACCTTTCACCGAAATAGCGAATCGTCTGATTACCGAAAACATTGAAGAAAAGCCAGATCGCGACCAGGATTGCCTATACCTTCATATCACCCGGTATCTTGAAGACCATGCGATTTCTTCAATTTCCCATATTATTGCTCGCCACCAAGCTGCGATGCCGGAGCTCGCAAGATTAATTATTACACCTACCGCTGAAGAAGCACATGCACTGCACTGTAAGGATCGTTCTGCTGATTTCGGGAAAGCCCAAATGGTGCCGGTACTGATAGATCCCTGTCAAGATGAACCAGAGAAAAAAGACTGGCGTATCCGAAAATCACTTTGGCCAGAAGGCCAGGCCGCACTTGAATATGATGGCGCCATTGCACGTGACTTGCAAATGCGTATGAACGGTCTTCTCAGTGATGTTTCCTGGTTTGACTCAACCGCAGCTTTAAATAAAAATAGACCTAACCTTGCAATTCTCGATTCATTTCATCCAAAAGTTGCTATTATTACGAGGACTAAGAACCGACCTTTACTGTTGAGACGTGCCGCAGAAAGCGTGTCTCATCAGACGTATCCTGATTTTGTCTGGGTTGTAGTAAATGACGGGGGCGATGAGGCGGTTGTAAGTCAAATTTTAGAAACGTGCGCTGTTGATAGACGGCGTATGCTGCTTGTATCGAACAATAAAAGCTTGGGTATGGAGGCAGCTTCCAACGCAGGTATAGATGCATGCAACTCCGAATTAATTGTAATTCATGATGATGACGACAGTTGGGCCCCACAATTTTTAGAAAAAGCAGTCTCATTTTTAAAAAACCAACAAGGAAAACGTTATGGTGGTGTGATTACTCAATCTCTTTATGTTTCTGAGGAAGTTCGCGGCAGTGCCGTTATAGAGCACGGCCGCTGGCCCTATAAAGAATGGGTGCGAAATGTTCAAATTGCTGAGATGGCATGTGGCAATTTCTTCCCACCGATTGCTTTTGTTTTCCGAAGAACAATATATGATAAAATCGGTGGATATAATGAATCCTTGCCTGTTCTTGGAGACTGGTTTTTCAATATGGAGTTTCTTTTAAATGCCGACATCGGAGTTCTGCCCGAACCGCTTGCTTTCTACCATCATCGTGATCGCGGCGATTCACGGTCTGGGCTATATTCCAATTCGGTTATCGGCGCTGTATCCAAGCATGAGGAGTTTGCTGCCATTGCACGTAATGAATTTCTGCGTCGCCATGCTGACAAAAATAATGCGGCCTTGAGCGTCGTTTAGGCTATATCTTCAACGATGTGCGGGGACGGCTTGATTTGCAACCGAAAAATAGCGCACCTGAAGTGATTCATGACGACCGTATTGATCTCTATTGGTCGATAATGCAGGCAAACCGTTTCCTTGCCGATAAGAAGTGGATGTTCTGGAAAAGCCACTCGCTACCTTCGTCAATTGATCCAAATGCAGGATGGAACGAGGTCCAAGCTGCTTTAAGAAATTTTGAGATTATTATCCCGCCACCCGCAGATTTTGACGAGAATGCTTACCTAAACACTAACCCGGATGTCGCTAAAAGTGCCAGGGAGGGTGATGTTCGTTCTGCCTACATGCATTACCTTCTGTATGGTCGCACCGAAGGCCGTAATAGACCCATGAGGACCTGATGGTGACAAATCTTATTGAACTATAAATTGCGACCTTGAGTTTAGATGAAATATTTTAGAGAGGAAAAAAAGCTATAGGACATTGCTCTTGAAGAGACCTTAGTGAAGCAAACTTCGAAAAACATTTATCGTCTCCCAATTGAAAGACATTTAACGATTTATTTGGACTTTAAATGGATAATGCAAAAAAAAGGGTTGGAGAAGAAAGGGATAATATCATTTTTGCTATTGGATAATCATTTGCTATGAATTTCATCATATCTTTTATTGAGAGAGGAAAGTATTGTTATGATGCAGCCTGATTGCACAGTGTTGGAGAATGACTATTCGCTATCACAAAAGTGAAGAATAAGCGTATGTGGGTAAATATGAACGACGAGAAGCAAAAGTGTACGGCTTGTGGCAGCAAAGAGGATCAAATTATCCAAATGATCTTTAATCAACCACAGTCTTTAGCAAATTATCTCTGCCATTGGTCTAATAAGCATAGTTATGTATATGTGGAGACCCCAAAAGTCGCTTGTACTACGATAAAGCGAGCACCGAAGCGGAAAACCAATGGCTTATTCGTCTATGGTACACCGGGCGATGTGCATGATAGCAAATACTCACCGCTCTTTCACCTTGCTCAAATATAAGTGCTTTTGCTGATGCGATGATATCTGATGATTATTTCCGCTTTTGCTTCGTTCGCAATCCTTTCACACGCATACTTTCTTGCTATTTGGACAAAATGGTTGAAAATATATTCAAGCACAACTAGGCTAGCACCAAACTTGGTCTTAACCCTGATAATCCGCCCTCATTTGCTTCTTTCCTGCGTGCAGTTTCGGAGCAAGAAGACGAAGAGCGCGATATCCATTGGGCACCGCAGACTTATATTCTTCGCCCCAACCGTGTTCGTTATTCTTTCATTGGTCGGTTCGAATTGTTCCGTGAACATTTCCGTATGGTATGCGAGCGCCTTTGTGTTTCCGAATTCGCCGCAGATCTATCCGGTACTTGGCACGCTACCAATGCCTATAAAAAAGTCAGGGATTATTTTGGATTTAACGAAATAAAGTTAATTCATCGCATCTATGAGCGTGATTTTCGAAATTTTGGCTATGGCTGGTCACCTGAGATTATTTGATTATCCATTCGATTCAAGGCAGACTTTAGCTACCAGGTTGTTAAAAAACAAATTTACTAATGGTTTTTCAACTTCCTGAAGAATATATTTTGTTCTTTGACATAAGACATGGAATCATTATTCAGGATAACATAACCGTTTTTGGTTTTTGAAGCTGATGCGGTATCCTTCATAGTGAGTGGTTGGCCTGTCAATATCTGAGCCGTTTTTCTTTTTGGAACACATGAGCGGTTGCATGCCATCGTCGGCGGGCCTGTTAGAGGACATCGAAGTATTGAAGGCTTTGTCTGCATTTTCGGTAATGCCATCGTTTCTTGGAGCATATACGCATCTCAAAAGGGGCTTCGCATTAGGCCGTTTCTTTACCTGGTTTAACACTGGTATCGACCATACTGTTGTTGCGGTTTTTCACTACCGAATGGTCCATAATATAGCAAAAATTAGTTTATTATTCTTGCTTTTCGTGTATGTCTGGGCACCCGATTTGGCGGCAAACGCATGCGAATATTTATTTCATCTCTGACACTGTAGGTCAAAAGTTTTATTGTGCCTCGGACGATCATCGGAGCCTTTGTTATCATATTTTGACCTGAAGCTATTTTCGATTAAAATCCGTAAAACGTTCATCGCTGATCAGCTCGTTTTTCCTGACTTGGTCACTAATTTAACTGGAGAAAACAGATGCTGTTTAAGTGTTCAGCTGGCTATCTTCATTTTCGAAAATATTATAATATTTCAGATTGGGTCATCCCTTTACAGACCGAAAAACCACCGTTAGCGAGAGTCTTGGGCGAGCCGATTATTAGGAACTGCTCACTGCGAATATTGAAAAAGAAATGAAGTAAATATTCAAGCGTAATAGATTTTGGCTCGATGAGGTAATTCAAACCCAAAACGATTTCATACATAAGTTACAATGTTAATTTGACTTTTTTTTTGAATATCACGCGATTAATTGTAGCTGAGAAAAGCAACTATAGGGAAAATTAATATAACAGGGTTTTTTTTCCTTTTTCGCAGCTACTTATGACAATTCTTTATAAATAAAATGAGTTTAATGATAAAGACATTAAACGATTTTTTGTACAATCTTATCGTTCATTTTTAATCGAGGAGTACGTTTTTGATACGCGAAAATGAAAATACTAAACCAATACTTTTGTGGCGCAATAGAATAAAGGCATGGCGCGGAGAATTAATGTTATCCGCAATCTGGATCATCAAATCCATTTCCTGGCTTCCATTTTTGCGCCGCGCCTATCACTCATTGCTCATCCACCTGATCAAAAAAACCGGCTTTTTCGATCGCGCCTATTACCTCGAAGCCAATGAAGATGCCGTCGAAACCGATATGACGCCGTTGCGTCACTATGTGATTCACGGCGATCGGCAGCGGCGTTTGCCCATGGCGTTGTTCGATCCCGACTACTACCGCGCCCGCGCCAAATGCCGGCTGACCAGCGTGAATGCGCTGCTTCACTACGCGTACGTCGGTCGGTATCTGCGGATCTCACCCAGCTCATGGTTCGACATCGACTTTTACCTGGCCGTCAACAAGGATGTCGCCCGCGCCGGATTCGACCCGCTGCACCATTTTCTGAACTGGGGCGGCGATGGAAGGCCGTTCGCCCTCACCGCAATTTGACAGCGCCTATTATCTGCGCACCAATCCGCAGGTCGCACAGGCGCGTGTAAACCCGCTGCTTCACTACCTGCGGATCGGCCGTTTTGAAGGGCGGCGTACTCTGCCGGCGGAAGATGGCGTTCTGGCGGATGTGGTGTTGGGAAACAATCCCAAAGCCGCCGTTCCGGATGACGTGGAATGGGCAGCGTTACCGTCGCGTGCCGATGTTCGACACGCCCAGGTGGATGTGGTGGTTCCGGTTTACAAGGGCCGGGCCGAGACGTTGCGCTGTTTGCACAGTGTTCTCGCCGCTTCAACGACTACCGATTATGAGCTGGTGGTGGTCGACGACGCCAGCCCCGATGTTGAACTGGTTGAGGATCTGCGCAAACTGGCCGACCAGAAGCGATTCACGTTATTGGTCAATCCCGAAAACCGCGGTTTCGTCCACACCGTCAATCGGGGCATGTCACGCCACCCGGACCGGGATGTGGTGCTCTTGAACGCTGACACGGAGGTCTTCGACGGCTGGCTCGACCGCCTGCATCAGGCCGCCCAGCGCCATCCCCGAACCGCTACGGTGACCCCGCTTTCCAACAATGCCACCATCTGCAGTTACCCGCGCTTTTTGCAGGACAACCCCTTCCCGCTCGAGCTTGGTTACGATGAACTGGATGCGCTGACCGCATCGGTGAATGCGGGTGTCGAAGTGGAAGCACCTACGGGCGTCGGCTTTTGCATGTACATCAAACGTTCCGCCCTGGCGGATGTGGGCCAATTTAACGAAGCTAAATTCGGCAAGGGGTATGGAGAAGAAAACGATTTTTGTCAGCGTGCCATCCGCAGGAAATGGCGCAACATCATTGCTGCTGACGTCTTCGTGCACCATTGGGGCGCCACCTCGTTTCAAGGCGCAAAGGCCAAGCGCGTTCAGGCCGCACTCAAAACGCTTGATCGCCTGCATCCCAACTATCAGCGGGATGTTGCCGCGTTCATCGACCGGGACCCCCTGCGTGACGTGCGGCGTCGCCTTGACCGGGCGCGGCTGACACGATTGCGCCGCGAAAAAAACGCCTTGATCGTTTGCCACAACCGGGGAGGGGGTGCCGAAAAGAAAGTTCAGCAAGAGGTTTTGCGTTTCAATCGCGAGAAATATGGCGTCTATTTTATGCGTCCCAAAGCCGGTCAACCGTCTCGGGTCGTCATCCAACATCCCACGGCCAGGCCCTTGCCCAATTTGATTGAGTGCCGTCTCGCGGACACGGCCTGCTTGACAACGGTGCTCAACGCGTTGAACATCACCGAGATTCATACCCACAGTCTTGTCGATTTCCAAGCCGATGCCCCTGACCATCTCATTTCCTTGACCAAGGCGCTGGGAGCACGGTGGGAAGTGAACCTGCATGACTACAAGGTCATCTGCCCGCGCATCAACCTGGCGGACAAAAACGGATTTCATTGTTTTGAGCCGAATGAAAACGCCTGTAACCACTGTTTGATCGACGCCGGATCCGATTTCGACGTGACCGACATCGCGGTCTGGCGTGCCATGCACCGCCGGGCGCTGCAGACAGCGAACAAGGTATGGGTGCCTGACCCGGATGCGGCCGGGCGCCTGCGGCGCTATTTCCCTGACATTCGATTCCGGGTATCGCCGCACGAGACGATCGATCCAGCGCAAATGGTTCCGCGCATTCCCGAGGTGTCCGCGGACGAGGCGCTGCGGATCGTGGTCCTTGGCGCGATCGGCAAAATCAAAGGGTTTGATCTGCTCCTCGGCTGTGCTCAAAATGCTCAAAAGAGACGGCTTCCGCTGGAATTTATTCTCATGGGATACAGCCTGAACGACCGCCTGCTGCGCGGTGCAGGGGTCAGGGTGACCGGCCGGTACCTGGATGACAACGCGCAACAAACCCTTAAAGCACTGTCGCCACACGTCGTATGGCTGCCCTATTTATGGCCGGAAACCTACAGCTACACCCTGTCGATTGCCCTGCGGCAGGGCTTGCCGGTGATGGCCTTCGACATCGGCGCCATCGCCCGGCGTATCGGTGAATGCGATCCATCTGCAGGGCATCTTTTGCTGCCGCTGGCAATGGCCAAACAGCCGGATGAAGTCAATCGGGTGTTCGATGATTTTCGTTCCGACCACCTGGTTGTCGAACAGATGCGGAAAGTCGGTTGATCCAGTGCCCATCCAGGGGGAAGTCGCCATCAAAGTCCATTCAAAGCATGAGACCGTGAAGAACACACCTTTTTTCATCATCGGCTGCGTTCGATCCGGAACAACCTTGCTGCGGGATGTGCTGCGCAACCACCCCCGCCTGGCGGCGCCCGAGGAGACCCATTTCTTCAGGTGGGCGGAACCTTTCGGCGGTGTCCCCTATCGAAACACCGTCTGCAACAATCGGGTGCTGAAGCGCCATCGTGAGTTAGACCGGATCGATGAGGAGATGTTTCAGGAGTTGCTGGACCAAAGCGTCTCACGTGCGGACCTCTATCGACGATACATGCAGTGCTATATCGAAACCAACAAGCCCGAAGCACAGCGCTGGTTCGACAAGTCGCCCCAGAATGTCTACGGTGCCGCCCTGATCGCCAGTGACATGCCCGGTGCTCAATTTATCCACATCGTGCGCCACCCCCTGGATGTGGTCTCGAGCCTGCGCATCGGCAAGGTGATGAAGGTCGCAAACATTATTGGCGCCTGCAATTACTGGAAAGAAGCGGCCGACATTGTCCATGTGATTAAAAAAGCCTTCCCCGATCGGGTTTATGAGGTGCGATATGAAGATTTTACGCGCCAACCCGAGGTTGGCATTAAAGCGTTGTTGGATTTTTTGGGTGAGGACTATGATGCCTCACATTACAAGCACATGAAAATGGCACCGAAACGCCATAAACACGCCGAAATCTTCTCAGCGGAAGAGATCTGTCAGATCCAGCAACTCTGCCGACGGTGGAGCCGACACTACGGCTATTTTGCAGAGGCATCTTAATTGTTGCGAGGTTATTTAACCGGTTCAATCGATTCTTTTATCGGGGCCAAGCGTCTGTCGGTATCGGGTGATGTCGCTGGTGAGACGGAACCACGCCGTGCTGTCGTGCTGTCGCCGGGTGAGATCCCGACAACCGATTTATATCTCAAAAGGCGATTAAGGCAGCGATTCGAAGAAGACGTATGCTATGTTGACACCTTGCGTTCGGCTCCGCATGAAATCGATATTGGTCACGGCACCTTGACCGTGATTGTGCGCTATCTGCCCCACCGCTGGTTGAAATGGTTGCAGTCGTTTCGACCAGCACCCGCCGAGCTCGTCTATCTGATGGATGACGACATGCCGTCGGCACTTCGGGCAACGGAACTGCCATTGCGTTACCGTGTGAAAACTACCTGGCGTTTCGCGCACACATGGCGAACGCTCCAGAAAAGGTGCAGCGCCGTTTGGTTTTCCACCCCTGAACTGATGCGGCGCTATCGCACCCCATCCACTCGGTTGACAGAACCGGAATATGTTGTGGCCAAGAGAGAGGGTGCCAACCCGCTCGTCTATTTCTACCACGGCTCCTGGGCCCACCGACGCGAGATCAAATGGCTGGTTCCCGTCGTCAGGAAGGTCCAGGGAGCAGTCCCAGGAGCCTGGTTCGAGATCATGGGAACCGATCGGGTACGGAAACTGTTTCGCGGCATCCCGCGGGTGCGCGTGGTTCATCCCATGCCGTGGACCGATTACCTCGCATATGCCGGAACGGTCCGCTACCAAGTCGGCCTGGCGCCCTGCTTCGACACCCACTTTAACCGGGCACGCTCCCACAGCAAGATCTTCGACATCACCCGCCTGGGTGCCGCCGGGATCTACTCCGATGTGACGCCGTATGCCCAAAAGGTGGTCCATGGCAAAACCGGTTTGTTGTGCGCCAATGATCCAAAAAAGTGGGCAGCAGCAGCCATTGATCTGCTGAATGAGGCCAAGCTGCAAGAATCTATTCACGCGGAGGCCGTGGCGTGGTGTAACAATCAACGCCCTCCGTATGGGAAAATGATCAAACCAGAATGATCGGCACGTTTTCCAGAGGCATTTTAAAACGACGCCTGCTGCCAATTGCCTTAGGGACCGAAGTGGTTGCCTGCAAGCGCGGCCCTCGTGCCGACCGACTATCCGGCATCATTGGCTGGGGGCTCAAAGACAACACCAAGAAAGCGCGCGATGTCGCCCATCGACATGAGCTGACCTACTATTGCCTCGAAGACGGCTTCGTGCGCTCCGTCGGGCTGGGCGTCACCGGGTCCGAGCCGTTCGGGTTCATCGTCGACCGCCGGGGCATTTACTACAACGCCTGTCAACCCTCCGACGTCGAAGCGCTGATCAGGGCCGCCGACACAACGGACGTGCCGCGGGCCGCGCGTCTCATGAAAAGGCTCATCGACCTGCAGGTCTGCAAGTACAACCATGTCTGGCACAGCCCGGAGCTGCCCAAAGATGATCGGCCCAACATTTTACTGATTGATCAGACACGCGGTGATTTGTCTGTCGAATACGGTCTGGCCGACGAAAACAGTTTCAGGCGCATGGTCGATGCCGCCGTGCAGCAGTACCCGCAGGCGCGCTTTTTCGTCAAAACCCACCCGGATGTCATTGCCGGGAAGAAGCGCGGTTACCTGACTGACAAGCTGCCACCCGAGATCACGATAATTTCGCAAGACTGCAACCCGATCGCCTTGCTGCAACAGGTCGATCATGTCTACACGGTTACCTCCCAGATGGGTTTTGAAGCCCTGCTGGTGGGCAAACCGGTGACCTGTTTCGGAATGCCCTATTACGCCGGATGGGGGCTTACCGACGACATGCTCAGTTGCCCGCGGCGGGGCCTGCGGCGCTCCCTGGAGCAGGTCTTCACGGCGGCCTACCTGCAGTACACGTGCTACGTCGATCCGATTACCGAACAGCCCTGTGGACTCGAGCGAATTCTCGATCTGATCGAGAATCACAAGCGCGTCGCCGCCAACAATCGGGGGACTGTCTACGGTTTCAATTTCCGCTGGTGGAAGCGCGGCGTCATCAAGCAATTTTTGGGTTCGGCTGACACGACCTTGTTGTTCCCCAAGCCGCCACAGGCCCTGCACCGGAACGTCATGCCGCCTCCCAGCAGAATTGCAGTGTGGGGCGCTGCAGACATCCCGGCGGTACGCGAGCTGGCCCAGCGTCACCGAATTGCCATCGAACGGGTCGAGGACGGCTTTATTCGCAGCGTGGGCCTGGGATCGGATTTTGCCAAGCCCACTTCGTTGATCATAGACCGACGCGGCATCTACTTTGATCCCCGCCAGCCTTCCGACCTGGAACATTTGCTGAACACGATTGACCTGGACGATGCTGCCATTGGCAGGGCCAAGCGCCTTCGCCACCGCCTTGTCGACAGCCGTATCAGCAAATACAATACCGGCCTCTGCGGACTGAGTGCGGGCCGCGACCATTCAAGATCCGTCATTCTGGTGCCGGGACAGGTAGAGGATGATGCATCCATCCGGACCGGCTGCATCGATATCAAAACCAATATGGACCTGTTGAAAGCGGTTCGGCAAACCAGGCCGGACGCTTATGTCGTTTTCAAGCCCCATCCCGATGTGGTGGCCGGCAACCGGGTCGGTGCCATTCCTGACGCCGCCGCCCGGACGCTGTGCGATGAGATCGTAACCGATTGCGACATCATTGCCTGCCTGGATCGGGCCGATGAAGTCCACACGATGACATCGCTGACCGGATTCGAGGCGCTCTTGCGCGGCAAAATCGTGCACACCTATGGCCTGCCGTTTTATGCCGGGTGGGGGTTGACCTGTGACCGGCACATCAGTGAGCGCCGCCGCCGGCGGCGTTCCATCGACGAACTGCTCTACTGTGCGCTGTTTCTTTATCCTTGTTATTACGATTGGGGCGCCCGCATGTTCATCTGTGTGGAGGATGCCCTCGAAGCGCTCATCCGCGCCAAAACCAGCAAAAACCAAGCCCTGGATGTGCCCTGGCGACGGCGGTTGGAGCGCAAGGCCGGCAATTTGTTGGAGAGCACCGTCCTTTTGTTAAAAAGTTGATCGGCCGGGCCTTTGGGCCTGTCCAGAAATAACTGTCACCATCTGGCTTGTCTTTCGGCCCATTTTCGGTGTTGTCATAACCGGCACAACCAACAAGGTTGCACCGGTTATGACGCCTTGAAAATGAACCGGAATCCGGCGCCATCTTGTCACATTTTTTTCTGGACAGACCCTTAATGAATTATTGATTGCGCCGATATACTAGACGGTAATGCACTTAGGACGTGTCCAACCACGAATGGCCCATTGGCCTGCTTCTGGACGGGCAACAGATCCTACCGATCCGAAAAACAGCCTTTTCCCCTAACAGGTCAACCACAAAAAAACCGAGGCAGGGTGCACAGGAAAAAATGATGCAAAAAGGTAATTCAATCGAGAATGTGAACGGCAACGCCTGCAACAAAACGGATCAACGAGACCATGCCAGGGTTTACCTGGTCAAGACCAAGCAGCTGCGGATCAGCAGTACCCAGGATTGGGCGAAAACGCTCCACCAGTTGAAGCAGCAGATAAAATCGGGCGGCGTCATGACCGGTGGATTTCAGGACCATTTCTGCTAACAGCGGCTAAAAAGTATCTAATGCCGAGGCAACCGCTAATAGGTAAATCCAAACTGAATGCCCAGTTTTTCCATGCCATTGTTCGGATAGGCCAGGCGTCCGTTTGAGCAGTGGTCGAAAAGCGCGGACACGTTCATGCGCTCATTGAATTTAAAGCCGGCCGCCAGGGCGAATCGAAACAAAACGCGTGAGCCGAGCCGCTGTTCCTCGGGATCGGTACTTTCCAGTGCGCCATTGTGAACGGATCCGCCCAGCCCGAGACTCAAAAAGAGCCGGTCGACAAACCTGGCGTCCCAATTCAGGCCGGAGTAAAATTGGGAGGTCTGGTTGCGATTGTTTACCGCAATGCCGACCGAGGGGCGTGGCGATCCCAGGTAGTCCATCATTTGGGCACTGAAAGGACGAAAGAAGAATTCACTGTTAAAGTCCTGACCGCTCTCGTGCTTGTTCGCGCGTGTGGCGACATCGTGTGCCATAATGCCGATGCGGATTTCGTTGATCACGCTCTCTCTGGGTGATTCACTCCAGGCCACACCCGGGCAGACAACCACCAACATGATCAGTAGACGCGTGCATGTTCTTTTCATATATATTCACCAAAATCGTGTCCGATTACCATAAGCGACTGCAAACCATCCGTTAACCGCATCTTCAAATCGCGTACCAAGCAGCAAATGCGCCGAACACCGGCTGCTCGTCCGAAATTTGTGGGCGTTACTATTGAAAACGCTTGTTCGCGAAGAAACCAAAAGTATATGGTTTAATTATTAAAAAAGTTTTTCCTAGTCAGGTGCTGTCAACCTGGCCACGGTTGGCCGCATTTCGAATCGTTGAACAATCGGTATGTTTGAGGGATCTATTACCATTTGGTTTTGAGAAAAAATGGTGCTACTTGATCATGACTTATGAAATTGATTTCACACCTACCACCTGCGTTCAATGGTTGAAACCAATGCCATGAACGCCCCAGGGCTTCAGATAGGTGACCACACCGCCAACCAGCGCTTGCTGCTGTTGCAAGGCCCCATGGGCCCATTTTTTCGAAAACTGGACGACCATCTCAAATCAAATGGTGTCCAGACCTGCAGAATCTGTTTCAATGGCGGAGACCGCTTTTTCGCCAACCAGGAAAACTGCACTGATTACCGCGGGAAAGCCGAATCCTGGAAGGCCTTCATCGCCCAATTCTGTGCCGCCAATAAAATTGGCGCCATGGTCCTGTATGGCGACTGTCGATATTATCATCGTGTGGCCATCGAGGTGGCCCACGCATCCGGGATTCAGGTGTTTGTGTTCGAGGAGGGCTACGTCAGGCCCAATTTCGTCACGTTGGAGGCGGACGGGGTAAATGCTTGCAGCGGGTTGCCCCGCGATGCTGGGTTTTACAGGCAGTTGAAGCCGCAGCCAAAACCGGTGCCATCTACAACGCCTGTCAGATACAACTACCAGCGGCAGGCGCTGTTTGCCGCTTGGTACTTTTGGGGCATGCTGCTCAAAAAACACCGTTATCCTTATTATCGCCACCATCGCAGTACCCACATCGGGCTTGAACTCATCTACGGCCTGCGCAACGCCATCCGCAAAATTGAGTTTGCGCTGACCGAAAAAAGGTTTGTCGAGACCATCACCGCGGGTATGTCAAAGCGATACTTTCTGGTGCCGTTGCAGGTGCAGTATGATTTTCAGATATCACGGCACTCCCACTTTACAGACATGCAGGACTTTATCGCCACCGTGATGACCTCCTTTGCCAAGTGTGCTCCCGGGGGCGTCGATCTGGTGTTCAAACACCATCCCATGGACCGGGGCCGCACGCTCTATTATGACTATATTCGAACCACAGCCGAACGGCTGGGGGTGTCGCATCGCGTGTACGCGGTCCACGACGCCCACTTGCCCACCTGTTTGAAAAATGCCATCGGTACCGTGACGATCAACAGCACGGTCGGCATCCAGTCGCTCTATCACGGCACGCCCACCATCGTTTTGGGAAAAGCACTGTACGACATCGACGGCCTCACCTGTAAAGGCATGCCCCTGGACCGTTTCTGGTCCGAGCACTATCCTCCCGACAAGCGCCTGTTCCAGAAGTTCCGTGGCTACCTCATCGAGCAGACCCAGTTGGCCGGGTCCTTTTATGGTGGATTCCCCGGCCAATAAAATTTACTCCCCACCGGCAACGTGTTATAGAGTCGGCGGTAGGAACGCTAACCCCGTGTCCATCCATAAATGGTTATTTTGCCCGCGTCTTGATCTCAACCAAAATTCCTCATTTCTGGCCGGACACTGACCTACCGACACCTTTACACTGGTTAGAAAGTCCGGTGGTGACATGGCAGGCCCAGACAACCTGGAACACATCCGCGCATTTCTGGCAACCTCCGGCTGGATCGAAAGTCCCTTTTCAATATCCTTTCTGGCCGCCGGGGAATACAATGCCAACTACCTGGTCCGAAGCGAAACCGCCCCTTGCGTGCTGCGCATCAACCACGGCAGCCAACTGGGATTGGGGCAGGACCAGATCTCATACGAGTACAAGGTGCTTCAAGCACTGACGGCAACCGGCGTCACCCCCCGTCCCATCGCCTGCCATCCACACCCCGAACCGCTCGGCGGGGGTGCGCTGCTGATGACCTACCTGCCCGGCAAGGCCCTGGACTACCGGCAGGACCTGGATCGTGCCGCAGAGATCTTCGCCCGGGTTCACACGGCTGCGGTGCCAGATGGGCTGGTGGTCCAGGCCGACCCGGTGATGGATATCGCCCGCGAGAGCGCAGGGCTGCTCGATCGTTTCGGCGATCATCCCCTGAAAAAAGAGCGCGATCAGATCCGGGCCTACCACGACAGCGTTGTGGAACTGGCGAATGGGACCCCGAATGTGTTCGACGGTGAAGATCTTTGCCTGGTCAATACCGAGGTCAACTCGGGTAATTTTTTGATCAGCGAGGCCGGCGCCTTTCTCGTCGACTGGGAGAAGGCGGTGGCCTCATACCGGTACCAGGACCTGGGACATTTCATGGTTCCCACCACGACCTTGTGGAAGAGCGACACGGTCCTGACACCCATCGAGAAGCGGCGGTTTCTGGCGACCTATCGCCAAAAAGCCTGCCCGGAGATTGATTTCGACGGCCTGATCCTGAAAACCCGGGTCATGGAAAAGACGATTTTATTGCGGGCGCTCTCCTGGTGTTTCATGGCCTGGTACGAGTACACCATAGCTGACCGTAGCCTGCGGAATCCGGACACATTTGCCAAAATCAAGCAGTACCTTGCCGACATTCCATGGATTTTAACGTCCGTCACATAGCCAAGCGGTTCAAGGGCCGCACTGTGCTGGAAGGGATCAGTTTCGATGTCGGGCCGCACGAACTGGTCTCCATCGTGGGACCGTCGGGCGTGGGCAAGACCACCTTGCTGACGATCATCGCAGGCCTGGAGGCGCCCGATGCCGGAAGCGTGCACTTTTCCACGCCGCCGTCTAAAACGCATCCGGTCATCATCGTTTTTCAGGACTATGTCCTATTTCCTGCCATGACCGTCAGGGACAATATCGGTTTCGGCTTGCGGGCCCGCCGCATGGACAAGCGCCGGGTTGCCGAGCAGGTCGATCGAATGCTGGCCTATTTCAAGTTGACGGAAAAGGGCGGCCACTATCCGGCCCAGCTGTCGGCCGGTCAGAAGCAGCGGGTCGCCATCGCCCGTGCCATGATCGTCAATCCGGCGGTGCTGTTGCTGGACGAGCCCTTCGCCAACCTGGACCGCAACCTGAAAATGGAGACCGCGCGGTTTATCCGCAGCACCCAGCAGGCCTTCGGCATCCCAACGGTCAGCGTGACCCACGATCTGGAAGAGGCCTTTGCCATGTCCGATCGCATCGGTGTTCTGCTGGACGGTCGCCTGCAGCAGTTCGACACCCCCAAACAGGTCTACTTCAACTCCGCGTCCCCGGCGGTGGCCACGTTTTTGGGACCGGTGAACACCATTCCCCAGGGGCTGTTTTCCCTGTTCCGGGTCAACGGGTATGCGCCCGGCCAAATCCGCTCGGGGCAGATCCTGGCCAGGCCGGAAAATCTGAGCATGACATCGGACACCCAGGGTCCCGGTCGCATCGTGGAAAAAACCTTTGCCGGTCATTACACCGCCTACACCGTAGACCTTCAGGGCACCGCCTACACCGTTTACAGCCAAAACGACCGTTTCCAACCCGGCCAGCGGGTGGGATTGACACTCAAACCGTATTGAGGAGCTGCTATGGCAAAAAGATTCGTCATCCTGACGGCCTTGTGCGCCACCCTGGTTCTGGCCGGGCCGGTTCGGTCCGCAAAAGCGGACGCCGCCTTGCTGGAGACCCCCTTTGACCAGATCGTGCAGCAGGCCCGGGGCAGCCAGGTGCGCTGGTACATGTTCGGCGGCTGGGCCCACGTCAATGCCTGGGTGGACACCTATGTGGCCGGCGAAATGAAAAAGCGCTACGCCGTCGATCTGGTGCGCGTTCCCATGGACGCCGGGGTTTTTGTCAACAAACTGCTCAACGAAAAAGCGGCCGGAAAGACAAGCGGCAATATCGACCTGCTCTGGATTAACGGGGAGAATTTCAAAAACGCCAAGGAGGCCGGCCTGCTGTTCGGCCCGTTTGCCGACAGGTTGCCCAACGTCCAGCAGTATGTCGATCCCGGCGGTGTGGCTTTTGATTTCGGCTATGCCGTGGACGGTTATGAGGCGCCATTCGGCCGGGCGCAATTCGTATTCGAATACGACAGCGCCCGGATCGACACCCCGCCCAACACCATGGCGGCGCTGAAGGCGTGGATCCAGGCCAACCCCGGACGCTTCACCTATCCCCAGCCGCCGGATTTTACTGGATCGGCCTTTGTGCGCCAGGTCTTCTACGCGGCCACCGGCGGGCATGAGGCTTACATGGCCGGCTGGGACCCGGATCTTTTGGCTCGCAACGCACCCCGGCTCTGGGATTGGCTCAACGAAATCGAACCCTATCTGTGGCAAAAGGGCCGGACCTATCCCCAGGACAGCGCTTTTCTGGACACGCTCTTCTCGCGCGGCGAAGTGGCCGTGGGCATGTCCTACCACCCGGCCCACGCGCAGAACAAGATCATCGAGGGCAGTTACCCGGATACGGTGCGGACATTTGTGATGGAAGACGGCTCGATCTATAATACCCACTTTACCGCCATCCCCTTCAACAGCCCCAACAAGGCCGGTGCCATGGTGCTGGCCAACTTTCTGGTTTCCGTGGATGCCCAGCTTTCCAAATACAGCCCGGACCACTGGGGCGACTTCCCGGCTCTGGACTTGAACCGCTTGACGCCCGAGGACCAAAAACGATTTCAGGCCGTCGACCTGGGGCCGGCCACCCTGGGATCCGAGCGTTTGGATCCCGTGGCCGTACCCGAGATTCCGGCCGCCTATCTGGAGGCGCTCGAGCAGGGTTGGAAAGAACATGTCCTGGACAAATAGATCGTCATGCCTGATCGTTGCTTAGGGGTAATCGTTAGGCTCAGCCCCCTGATGCTGCCCTATCTGGTGCTGTTCTGCGGCGGGGTGCTGCTGACCGTCTGCCAGTCCCTGGGCATTCTCACCCCGCTGCCCCATCAGGGCGGTGCCCTGGACGCCTATGCCCGCCTTTTAGCCGACCCGTCCTTTTTCGCTTCGTTCGGGTTTTCTCTGAGTGTGGCCGCGGCATCGGCCTTTTTGGCCGTTGCCGCCGGCACCTTTCTGGCCTATCGGGTCTGGCAGCTGCCCGCCAGGCTGGCCGCCGCCGCCCTGGTTTACAAGATTCCGCTGATCTTGCCCCACATTGCCGTGGCGTTTGTCGTTCTGGTGTTCTGGAGCCAGTCCGGCATCCTGGCTTCGGTTGCCCACGCCCTGGGCTTGATCGACGCCATGCAGGACTTTCCCAATCTCCTGTTTTCCGGCTGGGGAACCGGGATGATCCTGGCCTACACGCTCAAAGGAACCCCGTTTGCCATGCTCCTGGTCCTGGCCCTTTTGGCGCGCTTCGATGTGCGGCAAATCCAGACCGCGGCCATGCTCGGCGCCACTGGCCGGCGGATCTTTTTCAGCATCGTGCTGCCACGCCTGTCGCCGGCCATGCACACCGGCTTTATCATCCTCTTTCTTTACAGCTTCGGGGCCTTCGATATCCCTTACCTGTTGAGTGAAAGCCGCCCCGGCATGCTGAGCATTCACGTCTACAACCTCTATTTCAGGCACGATTTGGCCCGGCGGCCCGAGGCCATGGCGATCCTGGTGGCCATGTTCGGCTTTGCGGTCTGCTTCATCGTAGTCTATTCGAAGGTGGTGCGCCGGTTGGAAAGCGGGGTGCGCAAACTATGAAGCACCTTTACACCCTGCTGTTTCTGCTCGTGGCGTTCGTCTTGCCGGTCATCATTTTGATTCTGATCGGCCTGGCACCGGGATGGCGGTTTCCGGACGTCTGGCCGCAGGCCTTCTCCCTGAAGGGCCTCGCCTACCTGATTCGACACCATCAACAGATCACCACCGCCCTGGGAGCTTCCTTTGCCTTCTCCCTGCTCACCGCCCTGGCCACCTTGCTGATGTGCGTGTTCCCGGCATCCGTCTTTGCCAGGGTTGCGTTTCCGGGCAAGGCCTTGCTGGAAGGGCTGCTTTTGACCCCGGCCCTGGTGCCGCCGATGACGTTTGCCATGGGACTGCACTTCATCTTCATCAAATGGTCGCTGACCGAGAGTTTCGCAGGCGTCGTACTGGTGTTGGCGATGTTCAGCTACCCGTATATGTTCCGGGCTCTGGTGGCTGGCTTTCAGACCATGGGGGCGCCGTACCGAATCTGCGCCCGAAATTTAGGCGCCGGCTCCCTGGCAATTCTCTGGCGGGTGGAAATGCCCCTGCTTATGCCGGCGGTAATCGCCGGCGGCAGTGTGGTCTTTCTGGTCGCCTTCTCGGAGTACTTCCTGGTTTTTCTCATCGGCGGCGGCAGTGTGGCTTCTTTTACCGGGACGCTGTTTCCGTTGCTCACTTCGTCCAACCGCTCCCTGGCGGCTATTTTGACCCTGATATTTTTATTCCTGCCGGTGGCGCTGTTTATTATTATGGATACTGTTTTGACGCGGGTTTACCGTAGGAAGGGGATGATTTGAAAGGTCGGTAAAAAGGTGGCCCGGCCAACGTGGCAGCGCACTCGGAAATGGAAAACCGGGGACAACCTTTCACACAAAGTCAATACGGGTGCCTGAAAAATTCAGGCGGCGGCCGTGAACCGCCGGGGCAAGGGTCCGTTCGAAACGCTGTTTGAGTTTCCACCGGTTGGCATAGGTGTGCGGGGGCCGTGTCACCGGCATGCCGCCGTTGAGGGCCTGCCCGGGGAAAAAGAGCAGGTCGGCGATGTGCACGGTCGGGGTCAGCCGGCTCAGGCGATCGGCGCAGCCGGTGCAATAGGTAACCAGTTTGCGCCCGCCGGCCTCCTGGCGGCGAAGTCGACTCCAGTGGCGGGCCAGATCGGGCTGAAAAAGGCCGACGCTGCCGCCTTCGCCACAGCACAGGGTGTGGTGCCGGTGGTGCTGCATTTCGGTCGCCTGCAATCCCATGCGCGACAGCAAGCCGCGCACGGCGTCCTGAACAGCCGTTTCCGTGCGCACCGAACAGGGGTCGTGGATCGCCAGTTCGCCGGTGCCCGAGGCCCTGGGGGGCAGGGCGCTGCGGTTGACAGTGGTGTAAACGGTGTCGACGCTCAGGTTGCGGCCGTATTGTTTGAAAATGGTGTGGCAATTGGGGCAGGCGACCAGTACCTTGCGGATGCCGTTGGCACCCAAATAGCGGGCCATTTCACCGAACATGTCCTCGAAATGGCGCTGCCGCCCGAGGTCGTGGCTGGGTTTGGTGCAGCAATCCAGTACGATGCCCAGCTTGGGAATGCAGTGCTGCAGGTGAGTGAACAGCCGCCAGGTCGTTTCCGGGCGCGTGCCGGGCAGGGCGCAGCCGGGGAAGAATACCGTGTCGCAGCCGTCCGGCAGTGCGTAGTAAGACAACAGCGGCGACATTCCCCACGTTTCGTAGGCCAGAACCGGCAGGTGCCGCCAGGCCTTGCCGTCTGGCCGGCCGTCGGCTTGGCGACGGACGGCCAGAAACAGATCACAGGGCGCCACGTGGGCTGGGCAGACGGCATCGCAGAGCCTGCACAGATTGCATTCGAATGCGATTCGCTGGTGCGCCGGCGTCGAGAAATCATAGCGACCGACGATGTCAAGCGGGGTGCCGTAGCGCTGCAGAAACGGGCACTGAATCCGGCAGGCCCCGCAATCGGTGCACCGTGAACGGATTCGATCGCGCACTTGCGCCAGTGTCGGGCGGCAGCGCCCGTGGTTACCTGAAACCATCCCGGATATCATGCAGGTGAGGTTTAGTCGACCTTCTCGATCGGATATCCGGCCCCTTTCCACGCAAAAATACCCCCGGCGTAGCGATAGACATTCTGGTAGCCCAGCTTGACCGCCCAGGCGGCACCGTTGTGGCTGCGGGTGCAGTTGACGAAGCCGCAGTAGATGACAACGGGTTTTTGCTTGTCCGCCCCCAGCATCTTGGCGAAATCGGCCTGGGATTTACCGTCGGTCGCGCTCTCGTCCCACGTGTCCATGTCCGGGATGGGAAACAAAAATTGCTGGGCTCCCGGCACGTGCGCTTTGCGGTAGCTGTCCGCGTAAGGCATGGTGTCGACGATCACCATCGGCTTGCCACTGGCGATCCACTGGTCGAGTTCGGCCGTGGTGACCAGATCGTAGCCGCCGCGCCGGGTGTCGCGTAGGAGCTTGACCGCCACGGTTTCGTTTTCCAGTTCCTTCTCAAATTTGTTTTTGGCCGTGGCCGTTCCGGCCAGGCCCATCACCAGCCCGAGCGCCAACACCAATGACAACGTCCTTTTACCCATGTGCGAATCTCCCTTTCCAATTTCCTGAAGGTTTCTCAATATGTTGATTTAGACAGTGCGTTTATCAGAGACTGCGGCGGGTTTGACCCGACATCGGCCCGCTCCAGGCGCAGCGGCCCTTGAAAGCGGCGCTGGGTCTGACAGGCTGGATGCGGGCCCGATAGCGCCAGGCGTAGAGAAAAGCAATTGCCGCCAGCATGGCCAGGTCGCGGTAAAGGGCCGTGTGCAGGCCGTGAAAAGCATCGGCTTCCGGATCCCCGGGGCCGAAGCAGCCGCAGTCCACATCCAGCCCCAGGTGGATGCCGTAGCCTAAAATGGCCACAAACAGCAGCAGCAGGCTGCTCAACACAGCCAGGCTGCCGTGAATGTCAATCAGCAGACCGATGCCGGCGATCACCTCGATGGCCGGCAGGATGACGGCCACGGGCATCAGCAGCGCCGGCGGGACCAGACCGTAAGCCTCGATCAGCACGGCAAAGGTTTCCGGGGACAGGAGCTTTGATGCCCCGGAGTAGATGAAAACTGTGCCCAGGATCCAGCGCAGCAGGTTGTAAAGGCGTGTGAGCGATTTCATGGTCAAGTTTGGATGTTGGACGGGCGCAACTCCTATGAGACAAATCTCTTAAGTTGAGCCGCCAAATTAGTCAAAGCGTTAATATCGATGACGCAAGGCGTCTTAATCGAGATTTTCAATCAGGCTGAAAACCATCAATCGGGAAGGCGGGATCCAGGCGCCCTTGACACCCTATCGGTTGTAAAATACAATCTATATATTGACATGCGGCCTGCCCGGCGAAGCTCATGCTGCCGATCCGCTTTCTCTCGCATCGCTTGCACTGGCACCATGCACCATCCACCTGACCGATTGTTTTTCAGATCGACTTTCCTCGCACGCCTGGCCTCGACTCCCGTGATCTGCCCGCGATTTGTTCCGACGTTCTTCCGCCGGGTGTTTTGCACGGTTGCATGAACCCCATTGCGGAAAGGAGGGTGCCATGAAAGCCATTCATCAACTGATTGAAGAGCAGGTGCGGCGTTGGGAAATTCTCAGAAAAGAGAACACGCCAGCGGCAACGCCCCTGCCGGTGATCACCTTGTCCAGGGAACCGGGCAGCGGGGGCAAGCTGGTGGCCGAAGCGGTGGCCGAGCGATTGGGGTTGGACCTGTTTCACCACGATATGATTCACAGCATGGCTGCTGATGCCGAGACCAGTGCCCGTGTGATCCGGACGCTCGACGAGAGAGGGGTTTCCATGTTGGAGGACTGGGTCTCGGCCGCCATCAGCGAGCGGCACCTGTGGCCGGACCAGTACGGCCAGGTCATGATGCGGGTCATCGGCGCCATTGCCCGGCACGGCAAGGCCATCATCGTTGGGCGAGGCGCCAATTTCGTTTTGCCGCCGGACAATCGTTTGCGGGTACGAATCATCGCACCTCTGGAATTCCGGGTGAAATGTGTGGCTGAGGCCTTCGGTGTTTCCAGTAAAGAGGCCAAGCGGCGGGTGCTGCACACCGAGTCGGACCGGCGGGCATTTGTCCGCAAATACTACCACAGCGATATCCGTGATCCGCTGAACTACGACATGATCCTGAACACGGGCACGCTCACCGTCGATGCTGCTGCCGCGGCGATCTGCAGCGCGGCCGCTTGATCGGCCGTTTCTTCACGACAGGTCATTTCAGGCAGTTGTTGGGGGTATCTGCGGCGCGGGCACCACATTATAATTGTTCGACGGTGCCTACTGGTTCCCGAATCCGTTCTGACCGCCGCAGTCCGGGCATTGCCAGGTGATGCCGTTGCAGGACATGCCCCACACATTCTCATTCATGCAGTCCTGGCAGATCATGAAGCCGCAGCGGCAGCGCCAGCAAAACGGCACTTCGCGTGTGCAGCAGTGGCACCTGTGTGGTCCCTTGTGTCGCCGCCGGGAGCGGCGGGTGGATGGGGGGGTACAATCGGTCATCGCTCTAATTGAAGGGGCACCCTGACGTCTTGTCGTTTGGGGCCGTAAATGCTACCATGCGTCCAACACGCCGAAAAGATAAAGTAACGTTGTCATTCAGGCACATTCGTTCCAACGCTCACTAACTAATGCAGGAGCTATTTCGTGTCAACGCCAATTGAATCGAGCCAGGAAGCGGCCTTGCCGACCCTGTACCTGATCGACGGCAGTGCCTACATCTATCGCGCCTACCATGCCGTCCGGGGACTGTCCAACAGCGTCGGCCTGCCCACCAACGCCACGTTCGGGTTTACGCGCATGCTGATCAAGCTGATGCAGGACCGGTCACCGGAATATGTGGGCATGTTCTTCGATGCCAAGGGCCCCACCTTTCGCCACGAGCGCTATGCGGACTACAAGGCCAATCGGCCGCCCATGCCCGACGATTTGGTCCAGCAGCTGCCCTGGATCCGCAAGGTCACCGAGGCCTTCAACATCCCGGTCTTCGAGATGGCGGGGTACGAGGCCGACGACCTCATCGGCACGCTGGGTCACCTGGCCGAGCAAAACGGGTTTCGCGTCGTCATGGTCACCGGGGACAAAGACTTCATGCAGCTGGTCACCGACCGCTGCACCATCTGGGATCCCATGAAAGACCATGTCCTCGATCCTGGCGCCATCCGTGCCGCCTTCGATCTTGATCCCCGGCAGATGGTCGACGTGATGGGCCTTTCCGGCGACACATCGGACAACATCCCCGGCGTGCCCGGTATCGGACAGAAAACGGCGCTCAAGCTGATTCAACAATTCGGCAGCATGGACGGCGTGTATGCCGGCATCGAGACCATTACCGCCAAGAAGCTGAAGGAAAATCTGCTGGCGTTCCAGGCTCAGGCCCTGTTGAGCCGCGAGCTGGTGACCATCGACCGGCAGGCGCCGATTGAATATGATCCCGATGGATTGAAAACCGGCAAGCCTGACGACGACGCCCTGTTTCAGCTTTTCGCTCAACTGGAATTCAGGCAGCTTCAGCAAGAGTATGCCTCACAGGCCGAAACCGTGCGGCGGCATTACGCTGCCATCATGGATCTGGCGGGCCTGGAAGCGCTGGTCAACCGCTTGGAGAACGTCAAGCGGTTCGCCCTGGATACGGAAACCACCTCCCTGGACCCCATGCGGGCGCATCTGGTGGGGCTTTCCTTTTGCGTGACGCCCGGTGAGGCCTGGTACATTCCGGTCGGCCACAACTATCTTGGGGCACCTGAACAGCTCTCCATGCAGGTGGTCTTCGAGCACCTGCGACCGGTGCTGGCCAACCCGCACATCACCAAGATCGGCCAGAATATCAAATACGACTGGATGGTGCTGCGCCGCCACGGCATAGAACTGGCCGGCGTGGGCTTCGATACCATGGTGGCCTCCTACCTGATCAATCCCGGCAAACGGGTCCATGGTCTGGACCAGATTGCCCTGGACTACCTGGGCCACAAGACCATCAGCTATGCCGATGTGGCCGGCACGGGCAAAAAGGCCGTCACCTTTGATCAGGTCATTGTTGAAAAGGCGATCCCGTATGCCTGCGAAGATGCCGATATGACCCTGTCCGCCGTTGAGGTGTTTGAGCCCCTGCTTGAGGAAAACGGGTTGTCGAAACTGATGCAGCAGGTGGAGATGCCGCTGCTGCCGGTGCTGCTGGAGATGGAGATGACCGGCGTCTGCGTGGACCGCGCCAAACTCGGTGAGCTTTCGCGTTTGTTTGCCGGTCAGCTGGACCGTCTCGAACAGCAGATCCACGATCTGGCCGGCGAGTGCTTCAACATCAATTCGTCCCAGCAACTGGGCACCATCTTGTTCGACAAGCTCAAGTTGCCCGTCCAGAAAAAAACGCGTAAAAAGACCGGCTACTCGACCGATGTGGAAGTGCTCACCACCTTGGCCCGCGACCATGAGCTGCCGGCCCTGGTGCTGCGCCATCGCACCCTGGCCAAGCTCAAGTCCACCTATGCCGACGCGCTCTTGCAGCTGATCCATCCGGAAACCGGGCGGATTCACACGTCGTTCAACCAGACCGTCACCGCCACCGGTCGGCTGAGCAGCAGCGATCCCAATCTTCAGAACATTCCCATCCGCACCGAACAGGGCCGCGAAATCCGCAAGGCCTTTGTCCCCAGGCCGGCCTGGGAGCTGCTTTCGGCCGATTACTCTCAAATCGAGCTGCGCATTCTGGCGCATGTCTCCCAGGACCCGATCCTGATCAAGGCCTTCGAAGACGACGAGGACATCCACACCCGTACGGCGGCAGAGGTGTTTCAGGTCTTTCCCCAGATGATCAACGACGATCTGCGTCGCCAGGCCAAGGCCATCAATTTCGGCATCATCTACGGCATGAGCGCCTTCGGCCTGTCCCGCGAGCTGGACATCAGCAACAAGATGGCCCAGACTTATATCGACCACTATTTCGAGCGCTACCAGGGCGTCAAGGCGTTCATCGACCACACCATCGCAACTGCCCACGAGACCCGCCAGACCAGTACCCTTTTGGGCCGGATTCGTCAGTTGCCGGATATTGCCAGCCCCAACCACAACGTGCGCCAGTTCGCCGAGCGCACCGCCGTGAATACCCCCATTCAGGGGTCGGCCGCGGATCTCATCAAGCTGGCCATGATCAACGTGGACCGGGTGCTGCGCCAAAAAGGCATGCAGACCGCCATGCTGCTTTCCGTGCATGACGAGATGATTTTTGAGGTTCCGCCCGACGAGCTGGAAGCGGCCAAGGCCCTGGTGCGAGGCGAAATGGAGAAGGTGTGGGATCTGGCCGTCCCCCTGAAAGTCAACGTGGCCGCTGGAAAGAACTGGGCTGAAGCCCACTAGCCAGGATTGCCCCTAAAAATGGTTTGGGGGCGACCGACGCCCAAGGGGTCGGTGAGAGGATGTGATTCATGAAAAAATGGACCGGGATGCTGTTGTCAGTGTTGGCGGCCGGTGTACTGTTCGGCTGCACGGGGCCCCGCATCACCCTTTTTCCCGACGGCGCCGATCCGTTGACGGAGGTTACCTTGGAAGGCTCCGCCCAGGAAAAGATCCTGATGGTTCCGCTTTCGGGCGTCATCAGCGATGTCCCCAGAAGCGGGGTTTTGCGAACGACACCCAGCGTGTTGCAGGAGGTGGTGTCGCACCTGCGGTTGGCCGAGAAGGACGATCGGGTCAAGGCGATTCTTTTCAAGATCGACTCTCCGGGAGGCAGCGTCACGGCCAGTGACACGCTCTACCATGAAATCGCGGCTTTCAAGGCCCGCACCGGCAAAAAGGTGGTGGTCTGCATGATGAGCCTGGCCACTTCCGGCGGCTACTACATTTCCTTGCCGGCCGACATGATCCTGGCGCATCCCACGACCGTCACCGGTTCGGTGGGCGTCATTCTGATGCGGCCCGAGGTGTCCGGCCTGATGGAGAAAATCGGCGTGGCCGTGCAGGTCAATAAATCCGGTGAGAACAAGGACATGGGGTCACCCTTTCGCGTCATTACCCCAGCGCAGGACCACATGCTGCAGGAGGTGACCGACACCCTGGGCCGGCGCTTCGTCGAGTTGGTGAAACAGCACCGCAATTTGGATGAAAAGCGTCTAAAGGTCATCGCCGATGCCCGCATCTTTCTGGCCGAAGCTGCCCTTGAAGCGGATCTGATCGACGGTATCGGCTATCTTTCCGATGCCATCGAGGCCGCCAAGCAGATTGCCGGCCTGGATCCCGATGCACGGGTCGTGACCTACCGGCGCACCGAGTACCCCGACGACAACATTTACAATCCCCTGACCAGCGCTGCCGGCGTTGATCCATTACCGCTGGTGAACCTGGGATCTGTCGCGGGCCTGTTCGCTCTCGATGCCGGCTTTTACTATATCTGGCCGCAGGCCATCGGGTCTCCGTGACAGCAAAAGTGTGAAAAAATATTCCTACTTATTGGGAGTTTTTATGGACAAGGGTTGCCGAAAAGACGGGGGAAATATTGATAACCTGCTGAAATCAAAGTCTTTGAAATTATAGGTATGGTTTTTGTAGGTTTTTCAAGGCAAAGCCCTGTCAGCAATCCAGCTGGGGATTCAGGATCCTGCGCTCCCGTTGCGCGGGAAAGAGACCATATGACACATTCATCGATATCGGAGCGGCGTTCCGGGAAAGATCGCCGTATTCAGGGGATTCCGCTTTCCAAGCGCCTGTTGTTCAGGGGTATGCGCACATCCGTTCGTCGGATGGCGGACCGCGATCGGATCGTTGTCTTCGATCGATACAGACCGTCTCTCGTTATTCTAGCCCTGACGGTTATGGCGTTGAGCCTGTTGGACGCAGTGCTCACCCTGACCTTGATCGCTCAAGGGGCGCACGAACTCAACCCGGTGATGCGGTATTACCTCACCCACGGGCCGCGAGTCTTTTTGCTGGTGAAATACGGGATGACCGCCCTTTCGGTCCTTATCATCGTGGTCGCCTATGAAACCATCACCACCCGCTATCGACTTTGCGCCGGCATACTCCCGATCTGCGCCGCCACATTCGGCGGGGTGGTCATCTGGGAGGTTTATCTGCTGACCACCATCTGACCTCGCATTGGTGAAAAAGCGCGTCACGCTGCCGGCGACGGTGGGCGCAAGGTGCCGACAAGCCACCTGTGACCGCTAATCTTCCGCGCCTTCCGGTGTCGAGGAATTTTTAACCGTTTCGTCGACGGCCTGATAAATGGCTTTGAACACATCGGGAAAACCGGTCGGCGATATTCGCCCGGTTTCAATGAACTTGACCACGATCTCTTTGGTCGTTCTCAAAATCTGTTCGTCCTGGCTCGTTTTTCTCATCATTTTTCACCTTGTGACATCACCGCGTTGACCGGCCGGTTGGCGGCGCGATTACAACGGGGTGCGTCTTGCTGATGGCAACCTTATAGCAAGGTGGGGTGCGACGGTCAAAAGTTTTTGAATCGATTTTAATATATTGATAACACCGGCATCTCCGGCTTGACACCCCACTGGCAACTCTGTTATCGGTCGCATTGAGGCATCACGCTTTCGACCCGCCCCAGGAACCTTTTGGCAAGGTTATCACCGTTTCGTTTCAAATTAAAAGGAGACATGGCCATGCGAAGACGGGAATTTCTCAGCTGGACGTTTAAAGCCGGTGCCGTTGCCTTGTTGCCGGCGATCTGGACAGGATGTCAGCCCAATTCGGCCAAGGCGTCGATTGGACTGCCGACCCTGGCATATGCTGAAGATGGATTGGAACCGCACATTTCAGCGCGGACCATGGCCTTTCACTATGGCAAGCACCACCAGGGATATGTGGACAATGTCAACAAGCTGGTCGCTAAAACCCCCTATGCCGGCATGCCCCTGGAAGAGCTGGTGGTCAGCAGTGCCGGCGATGCCGATAGCACGGCGATTTTCAACAATGCCGCCCAGGTGTATAATCACAATTTCTACTGGAACAGCATGGCACCCGGCGGGGGTAAAGAACCCACGGGGGCGGTACAAGAAGGCCTGGCCGCTTCGTTCGGCAGTTACGATGGCTTTAAAAAGGCCTTTCTCGGTGCGGCCACCGGACAGTTCGGCAGTGGTTGGGCCTGGTTGGTGATCCGTGACGGCAAGCTTGAGGTGATGGCCACCTCGAATGCCGACACACCCCTGGCGCACGGCTTGAAACCGGTTCTGGTCATAGACGTCTGGGAGCATGCCTACTACCTGGACTACCAGAATCAGCGCAAGGCCTATGTCGAGGCTTTTTTGGCGAACCTCGTCAACTGGGAGTTTGCCGCGCAGAACCTGGCTTAGTGGTCGTGGGCATAAATATGGTGACGCACCGAGATGGCCGATGCGTCCGGACCGCAAGGCGCGAGGATCGAGCATACCCTTTCGTCTGGGAGTGACGAGCAACGCAGACGGACCGGGCGCATCGGCCGCCGAATGCCATCGTATTTATGCCCACGACCATTTAGGCCGTGCATCTGCCTGAACGGGGTGGTTTGCAGCCACAGCAATGGAGCGACCCATGAAATCCTACGATCACACCATCCGCTACCGCATGGAAACGCCGGAGGTCGTGACCGCCGATGTGCTCGACCCGATCGACTACCACTACAAGGGTCGGCGGGATGTGGTCATTACCATTTCCCAGCCGGAATTCACTTCGGTCTGCCCCATGACCGGGCTGCCGGATTTCGGAACCATCATTATCCGATACACGCCTGACCAGCTTATCGTGGAGTTGAAATCCCTCAAGTACTATCTGCTGCAGTTTCGTAATGTGGGCATGTTTTACGAACACGTATCCAACCGCATCCTGGATGACTTGGTGCTGGTCCTCAACCCCAAGGCCATGGAAGTCACCGGTGAGTTCACCGCGCGCGGCGGCCTGACCACCTGTGTGAGTGCCCGTTACGAGGCCGCTTCGTGATGGTTGCCGCCCGCCTGAAAAGGACTGCGGCGGCCCTGCTGGCGGCGGCCTTCATGCTGTGCGGATGCGGCATCACCGCTTCCTACCGGCCGGCCGACAGCATGACCATCCGCGACGTTGACGGCGGCGGTGCCTACCGCAAGCGGGTCGGTGTGATCGCACTGGCCAACACCACCATTTTCACCAGCGATCAAATTGCGGGACCCTTCCTGGAATCGTTTCTGGCCAGTATGACCGCCCAGGGGGGGGACGTCATTTGGGTTCTGCCGGGCAGCCCCGACGCGCCGCCATTTCTGAGCGACCCGCCCCGGGTGGCCATCGGAGAGATGGACGTGTTCACCTTGTCGGCACTGGCCCGGCAGGAAGGCATGAACGCCGTGGTGAGTCCGGTGCTGATGGACATCCGGGTGCGGTCGCGAAATACCGGTTTCTGGTTTTTCAAAGAGGTGACCCACCACCTTCAGATCCAGACGGCTGCAGCGCTGTACGACGCCATCACCGGGGCTCGGCTGGATCTGAAAATCCTTACCGATGAAGTCGACATTGACGAACAGGATGCCCAGATCATCCGCAACGGCCAGGAAGTTCAGGTGGATGAGCTGGTCGAAATGGCCCAAAAAATGGGTGAGCAGCTGGGTGATCGCATGGGCGATGCCATTGATGAGAGCAATTGGCACGCTAGTGTGGTCTCCGTAACACAGGGGGGCTGCGTGATTTCAGCGGGACGGGCGGCTGGCATCCAAGTAGATGACCGGTTCGTCGTGTTGGGCGCCAGCCAGGTCATCACGGGGCTGGACAATCAGCGCTTCATCGTTCCCGGAACCAAAATCGGCGAGCTCACCATCACGCGGGTGGACGACCGCAGCGCCTTTGGCGTGCCGGTGTTGGGAGATCCGCCGCCGGCTGGCAGCATCGTGGTGCCGGTGGATTGATCCGGTGCGTTGCCGACTCAGAACAGTTTTTCCCGGCAGCGTGACCCCTTAAATGATAACTTGGAGAGTGACCATGGCAGGAATTCGTCAAGGCGCTGAGCATACATCTGTGATTGGTAGGAATCCTGTTGGTGATGGGTCTGCCGCCGGGAGCATTTCCCCCAATGGCCAGGTTGGGTTGGCCTAATCGGAGGACGTTGCGCCAATTGAGGCCGCATACCGATCGATCAGTTTCAGGGCCTCCTTTTCGGAAGCGATGAAGCGGATGGCGTTGCGAAATTGGGCCGCATTGCGCATCCCCTTGACGAACCAGCACAAGCGGCTGCGCATCATGCGGCAGGCCGTCTCTTCGCCAAAATAGATCACCGTATCCCGCAAATAACCGCGCATGGCAGCCATGCGTTGCTGATCGTCCGGGCCGCTGACGGGAAGGCCTCTGGTCGCAGCCATAATCTGGCTGAATATGAACGGGTTGCCGATGGCGGCGCGTCCGACCATCACGCCGTCGCATCCCGTCTCATCGCGCATGCGCAAGGCGTCAGCCGGTGTGTTCACGTCGCCGTTGCCGATCACGGGAATGGCCACCGCCTTCTTGACGGCGGCAATGACGGCCCAGTCGGCCCGCCCGCGAAATCCCTGGGTGGCCGTGCGTGGGTGAACGGCCACGGCATCTACGCCGCAATCCTCGGCCAGGCGGGCGATTTCCAGGGCCTGTTTCCCGCCGGGTTCCCATCCGGACCGGATTTTGATGGTCAGGGGGATCTGAATCGCCTTGCGCACGGCCTGGAGGATCCGGCCGGCCAGCAGCGGGTCCTTCATCAGGGCCGAGCCTGAATGGCTCTTGAGGATCTTGCGCACCGAACAGCCGAAATTGATGTCGACGATGTCGGCTCCGGAGGCCTGTACGATCCGGGCCGCCCCGGCCATGATCTGTGGGTCGGAACCGAAGATCTGGACCGAGAGCGGTTTTTCTTCAGTGCCGCTGTCCAGCATCTGAACGGTTCTGCCCGAGTTGTACACCAGGCCGTTGGAACTGATCATCTCCGAGCAGACCAGCCCGCAGCCGGCTCGTTTCGCCAGCAGGCGCATGGGCAGGTTGGTGATGCCGGCCAGGGGGGCCAGGACGGTCAGATTGGGAGTTGCCACGCTGCCGATCTTCATCGGCAAGACTTTCGGTCGCACGCGGGATTGGCGTAGCAGTACAGGCAGTTGTGGTGGCAGGGGTGCAGCTCGTAGGACCCCACATCTACGGAACGCGTGCATTTGCAGCCGGAGGCCGTGCGCTGGCCCCCATCGCGGCCGACGGACACCCTTCCGCCATGAACAGCCATGATCCGACGTCCTGAAATACAAGCCCCTGCGCCAATGGTGGACTCGGTGGGAAGCTGTCTCAAGACCGCCGGTTCACAGCACAGGGCCAGCTGAATTTTCCTTTGCGTCAAGGTGTGTTCCATCTCCCGCACGATGTCAACCTTCTCGGCCATGGCCGGCTCCCGGAAGGTTAGACGGCTCCCGGTGCGGCGGGCGATTTTTCGGTAGTGGTCCATGTAGCTGGTGATGCAGGTCTCGATGCCGCACGCCCCGGCCGCGGCGGCGATGGCTTCGAAATCGCCGCGATTGGAGACGACGGTCCCGGCGCGTTCGATGAAGTGGCAGATCGGATCGAAGCGCCACTGGACCGATGCGGCGCCGAATCGCCGGCAGAGCTCCTGGAGTTGCGTCAAGCGCTGGTCCAGATTGGGCACGCCCTGCTCGAGGCTGGGAGCGGAGGAATTGATGGTGAAGTTGAACAGCAGGTGATATCCCATCTCACGAAGTTTTTCCCCGCAGCGGTCTTTCAGGAACGGCCCGAAGTTTTTGGACCAGAATACCATGGTGTGGACCCGCTCCGGCGATACCGGCACCTGCCGGGTGCGCCGGTTGAAGGGATTGATGACTTCGATGACCCCCCGGCTGACCCGATCCATGAACCAGGGCATGTAAAAGGCGGGGATATCGGTTCGGCGGGAGACCGAGAGGACCTGTTTGATGGTACCGTGCATGCGTGTTGGTGAACGGGCTAGCGTTTCTTCTTGTCCGCCAGGGAGATCACCGTGGCATCGCTTTTATCGGGTGCGGTCGGTCCGGCGGCATCTATTTCTGGAGGTGTGTCCTCGTGGAGAACCGGTTCGGGGCTGACGACCGGTTCCAGGCGCATGCGCTTGCCGTTCATGGTGAATTCGTCGCCGGCGATATAGCGGTCGCGCAGGATCCACGTGACTACCTGCAGTGGCACCTGGAGCATGAGCAGCGTGACATGATACCAGTCCGGTTTGTTGTCCGGCAGGATCTGTTCGATGCGCGCGAAACTCAAGGGCTGATCTTCGAAGTGAATCAGCACGATGTCATTTTCTGTAGGCATATTTTCTTCCTCAATTGGATAGACATCAATATCGGTTTGGTTCGGGTGCTGTCAACATGTGAAGCCTGCCGCGCTTTCCAGGATTGACGTCGAAAAGCATATGCCCTAAAATTGGCGGATTCGTAATAAGGCCGATATCGGCAACATTTCAAGGCTTTTGAACCATCGACGTTTTTCAGCTCAGCGGAGCGTGCACATGACCCAGTATCGCATCCATCCCATCGTCATGGGAACCAAACAGTTCGACAAAGGCATGATGACCTATCAACACGATTACGGCAAACCCTACACCATCCCGATCTACTGCTGGTACCTGGAAGGCGGGGATCGTACCATCATCGTGGATACCGGTGAAATGCATCCGCTGCAGTCCGACGATCGGGAGCAGGCCATCGGCGGACCGATATACACGTTCGAGGCGGGACTGGCCAAGCATGGCCTGACCCCGGAGTGCATCGACACGGTCATCCACACCCACCTGCACAATGACCATTGTGAAAACGATTACAAGTGCATCAATGCCGACATCTTCGTTCACCCTGCCGAACTGGCGCACATTCACGATCCCCATCCCCTGGATTTTCGGTATGTCGAGGATTTCATCGAGGATGTGGAGGAGAACGGTCAACTCCGGCTGGTCGAGTCCGACCGGGAGATTGCCGACGGCATCCGGGTCATGCACACCCCGGCCCACACCGAAGGCGGCCTCACGGTGTTGGTGGAAACGGCGGTCGGTACGGCGGCCATCACGGGCTTTTGCACCATCAGGGACAACTTTTTCCCGCCCCGGCAGATCAAAGCCATGGAAATGGAGGTGATCCCGCCCGGCACCCATGTGAATGCCTACGCAGCCTACGACATCATGCTCCGGGTCAAAAAGATCGCCGATATTCTGCTCCCGCTGCACGAACCGGTGTTTGCCGATGGAACACCGATACCCTGAATGAATATATATTCATTTTTTTGTCCCGCGGTTCGGGCGGCCATGGCCGACGGCGGCCCCGCATGGCCAATATTTTTGATCACTTTGGATTGACAAGGCCTATTGTTGATTCCACGGCGACCGTTCAGGGCCCGGTTTGTGCTTGACAGGCCCTTTCCCACCCTGTTAAATGAATGAGTATTCATTCACAATTGGTTTGTTTACCCATACCCATCCAATCAATTTGCATTGCGGTGGGTTGCTGCGAACAGGGACCATTTCATTCAAATGGCAGGAGGCAATTATGACCAGAAAGATCAGGAAGGCCGCCGTAATCGGCAGCGGCGTGATGGGCGGCGGAATCGCCGCGCTGCTGGCCGGTGCCGGTGTAAAGACACTGTTGCTGGACATCGTTCCGTTCGATCTGAAGGCGTCGGAAAAAGAGGACCCCGCCGCTCGTAACCGGATCGTCCAGGCAGGCCTGGACTCGCTGCGCACCTCCCGGCCGGCATTGCTCATGCAGCCCAAGGACGCCGACCTGATCCGCATCGGCAATCTGGAGGACGATTTTGACAAACTGGGCCAATGCGACTGGATCGTGGAGGTCGTGGTCGAGAAACTGAAGATCAAACAGGACCTGCTCAAGCGCATCGAACCGCTAAGAAAACCGGGCGCCATCGTTTCGTCCAACACTTCCGGCATTCCGCTGCAACGCATGAGCCAGGGGTTGAGTGACGATTTCAGGAAACATTTTCTCGGAACCCACTTTTTCAACCCGGTGCGCTACATGAAGCTGTTGGAGATTATTCCCGGTGAAGCGACCCTGCCGGAGGTTCTGGCCTTCATGGCCGATTACGGCGAACGGGTCCTGGGCAAGGGCATCGTCTGGGCCAAGGACACGCCCAACTTCGTGGGCAATCGCATTGGGGTGCACGGGATGGTCAAAGCCATGCAACTGATGCGGGAATCGGGACTGACCATTGCCGAGGTGGACGCCCTGTTCGGTCCGGCCATGGGCCGGCCCAAGACCGCCATGTTCAAGACCGCCGACCTGGTCGGCCTGGACACCCTGGCCCACGTTGCCCAAAACACCTACGACCTGGTTCCCGACGACGAGGCCCGGGACGATTTTATCCTGCCGGGATTCGTGACCAGTATGATCGAGGCCAACATGCTGGGGAAAAAGAGCAAGGCCGGCTTTTACAAGACCGACCTGACGCCCGAGTGGCAAAAAATCCGCAAGGTCATCGATCCGGACACGCTGACGCATTCGGAATATGACACGGTGGAATTTCCCTGCCTGAAAGCCGCCAAAGCCGCCAAGACCCTGTCCGAAAAGATGCGGGCGATCGTTTACGGAGACGACAAGGCTGCCCGGTTCGCCTGGCAAGCCGTTGCGGCCAATTTGATTTATGCTGCCAACCGGATTCCTGAAATTTCCGACACCATCGTGGAGATCGACAATGCCATGAAATGGGGCTTCAACTTCGAGATGGGACCCTTTGAAACCTGGGACGCCATCGGTGTCGCGGAGTCGGTGGCCAAAATGGAAGCCGATGGCATGACCGTGCCCCGGTCGGTCAAGGACATGCTGGCCGGCGGCAAGGACCGTTTTTACAAGCTGGAAGGTGGCCGGCCCTATTATTACGACGTTTCCAGCGGCACCTACCAGGCCGTGCAGATCAGCGACACCATCATCTCTCTGGCCGGTCTCAAGGCCGCTGGCAAAACGGTCAACACCTGTCCGTCGGCGACACTGGTGGACATCGGAGACGGCGTCTTCTGTCTGGAATTTCACACCAAAATGAATGCCATCAACGATGAAATCGTCGATTTCATGAAGGATGCGGTCGACACCGTAGATGCCAGCGGTGTCGGTCTGGTCATCGGCAATCAGGCCGCTGGCATGCCCGGTGCCTTTTCAGCCGGCGGCGACTTGGCCTTCATGGCCCAACTGGCTAAAAAGGGTGACTATGCCCGGATCGATGCCTTCCTGAAGAAGGCCCAGACCGGCATGCAGCGCGTGCGCTATGCCAGCTTTCCGGTCGTGGCGGCACCCTACGGCCTGACCCTGGGCGGCGGCTGCGAAGTCTGCCTGGGGGCTGCGGACAAAATCGTGGCTCACAGCGAACTTTACATGGGGCTGGTCGAAATCGGCGTAGGCCTTTTGCCCGGCGGCGGCGGCTGCCTGAACCTATGGAAAAAGATGATCGCCGATCTGCCCGAAGCGGTGACCGATGTGGACCTGGCCAAATTCTTCATCCCCACCTTCATGGCCATCGCCATGGCCAAGGTCTCCACGTCCGCGGCCGAAGCACGGGCCAACGGGTTTCTGGGGCCCCGTGACCGCATCGTGTTCAACCGCGACTACCTGATCGGGGAAGCCAAAAAAGAGGTGCTCAAGATGGCCGACGAGGGCTACGCGCCGCCGGTCAAGCGGCCGGTCAAGGTTTTCGGCGCCGCTGCCCAGGGCATGATCGACGCCGAACTGTTCAACATGCGCTCGGCCGGATTCGTCAGCGAATACGACACATTTCTGGCCAGGCGCATCGCCTGGGTGCTCAGCGGCGGCGACGTGCGCACCAACAGCGAGGTCGCCGAGGAGGTCATCCTCAACCTGGAGCGGGAGGCATTCGTCGATTTCTGGAAGCAAGCCAAAACCGTGGCCCGGGTGGAGCACATGCTAACGACCGGCAAGCCCTTGAGAAATTAGGGATCGTTCAGAAAAGGAGGGATCATCAACATGAAAGATGCATATATCGTATCGTCCGTCAGAACCCCGGGATGCCGTCGTGCCAAGGGGGCTTTTAAGGATACCCGGCCGGATGACCTGCTGGCTTTTATTATGAAGGCGGCAGTCGAAAGGGCCAACGCAATCGAACCCAAGGACATAGACGATGTCATGATCGGCTGTTCCTTCCCGGAAGCCGAACAGGGGTTGAACATCGGTCGGATGGCTACCCAGATCGCCGGTTTCCCCAACACCGTCTCCGGGGCCACGGTTAACCGCTTCTGTTCTTCGGGGCTGGAGGCCATCGCCCTGGCATCGCTGCGGGTGATGGCCGGCTGGTCGGATGTTACCATGGGTGGGGGGGTCGAATCCATGACCTACGTCCCCATGACCGGTCACCGTCCCCGCCCTCATCCCGAATATTCAAGCGAACATGCAGACCTCTATGCCTCGATGGGCATTACGGCGGAGAACGTAGCCAATCGCTACCATGTGAGCCGCGAGGATCAGGATGCCTTTGCCTACGAATCCCAGATGAAGGCGGCCAAGGCCCAGAAAGAGGGACTGTTTATCGAGATTGTGCCCACGCCGGCCGCTACCTATGTCCTGCAGGACAATGGCACCTATAAAAAAGAGACGTTTCTCCAAAATTTCGATGACGGTGTGCGGGTGACCACGACCAAGGAGGGATTGGCCAAGCTCAATCCGGTTTTCGCGGTCAATGGCTCGGTCACGGCGGGGAACTCTTCCCAAACCACGGATGGTGCCGCGGCCAGCATCATTGCCAGTAAGGAGGCCGTTGACAAGTACGGCCTCAAGCCGATCGCCAAACTCAAGCTCTACACCACCATCGGCTGCGCGCCGGACGAGATGGGGGTGGGACCGGCCGTGGCCATACCCAAACTGTTGGAGATGGCCGGCCTGCAAACCAGCGACATCGGTCTGTGGGAGATCAACGAAGCCTTTGCCTCCCAGGCCCTTTACAGTATCCGCAAAATCGGCATCGAAGACCGGATGGACCGTATCAACATCAACGGCGGCGCCATCGCCCTGGGCCACCCGCTGGGCTGTACCGGCGGCAAGCTGTGTGCCACCTTGCTGGCCAACATGCGGCGCAAAGGCGTTCAGTACGGCGTCGAATCCATGTGCATCGGCGGCGGGATGGGGGCGGCGGCACTGTTCGAGCTGTGTTAACATGCGGCTTCGCGTCCATCATTTTAGGGTTTGCAACTTGAAACGGCGTGTGGTAAGCCTGCAATCATTCAGGAGGGTTATTTTTCAAATGCAGCCAACCGCAGCCACGCTAACTTATTTCGGTTATTATTATTTTTATTTCGGCCGAGGTGCGCCTGTGGGTTGCTGAATTCCCAGTTGTAAAAAAAGCAAGAGCCGCAGGCGAAACCGCCTGCGGCTCTTTTCGTTTTGGACAACCCAATGACCCAAACCCATTTATTTTTAGAAAGGAACACCGGCATGCCAAAAACCTACGATTTGCACGTGGAAAAATTCGAACCGCTGATCGCGCCGTTCCGGCTGAAGGATCGTCTGCCGATGGGTGAAACCTCCCAGCGCACCGTTGTCGAGGGGCGCGCCGCCATTGCCGATATTCTGAATGGGGTGGACCAGCGCCTACTGATCATTGCCGGCCCGTGTTCCATCCACGACGAAAAGGCGGCCCTGGACTACGCCCGACGACTGCAGGTGCTGGCCGGCCAGGTTTCCGAAACCATGCTGCTGGTCATGCGGGTCTATTTTGAAAAACCCCGCACCAACGTGGGCTGGAAAGGGCTGATCAACGACCCCTGGCTCAACGGCACTTACGACATCAACACCGGGCTTGATAAGGCGCGCGCGCTATTGCTTGAGATCACTGAAATGGGACTGCCCACAGCCACGGAAATGCTGGATCCGATCGTACCCCAGTACATCGCCGGGCTGGTCTGTTGGGCCGCCATCGGTGCGCGAACGACGGAATCCCAGACGCATCGCGAGATGGCCAGCGGCCTGTCCATGCCCGTGGGGTTTAAAAACTGCACCGACGGTGACCTGTCCACGGCCGTGAATGCCATGATCGCCGCCGGTTCCCCCCAGCACTTCCTGGGCATCGACCAGAACGGGCAGACCTGCATTGTGACCACCACCGGCAACCCGCATGCCCACATTGTGTTGCGCGGCGGCACGCGGCCCAACTACGATTCGGTCAGCATCCAACAGGCGCGTGCCATGTTGGCGGCCAAGGGGCTTGCCAAAGCCATCATGGTGGACTGTTCGCACGACAATTCCGGAAAAAACCACACCCGCCAGGGGTTGGTCTGGCAGGATGTGATCAACCAGCGGTTGGACGGCAACGACAGCATTGTCGGTTTGATGCTGGAGAGCAACCTGGCGGCCGGCAATCAGAAAAACAGCGGAAATCTGGAAACGCTGGCATACGGGGTGTCGGTTACCGATGCCTGCATCGACTGGGATACGACCGAGCAGTTGATTCGTTCGGCGCACGCGCAGTTGAGCGATTCTTTGAGCCGCCGTGGGCAGCGCTACAAGGTGGCCTGATCAGTCTCATGGCCTTGGCCTCCATTTAATAATGGGTCACTGACCATGCCAAGCGACAATTCAAAAAAGTGAATTCAGTCGGCCAAGCGCCACGGCTGGATGGAGGGCGTCAGGTGATGAGTTTTTGAAGGCCCGACCAGGCAAACAGGCCGGAAAAGACGATCAGAAACACGCCGCAGGCACCGATCAGGGCGCGATAGCTTCGGTCGGAGAGCAGGCGCCGGCCTTTCCAGATGGCGGTGGAGACGGCCGCGTACCAGAAAAGGTCACCTAGAAGGTGGCCGGTGAAAAAGGCCACCACACCCATGGTTCCGGCGTTCATGCTGTGCAGGATGTAGCCCAGGCCGATGGTGGCCCACCAGATGCTCCAATAGGGGTTGACCAGGCTCATGAGGATGCCCGACAGGATCAGGCTTCTTCCGCCGGCAGGGTCGCCGTCCGTGGCCAGGGTGATGGCCGGCAGCGACCTGAGCATAGCGACCCCCATCCACAGCAATACCGCCGAGCCGGCCAAAGCGATGATGATGAAGACCGGCTCCCTTTTCAACAGGGGCGCCAACCCCATGATCAGGGCCAGCACCAGCGCCAACTCCAGGATGCCGTGGCCGGCAATCAGCAGCGGGCCGGTCATGACCCCTCGCCGCGAGCTTTCGCTGATGGTGATTGTCAACAGCGGCCCGGGCATGACGGCGCCCGAAAGCGCTACCACAAAAGAGGTCACGAACAGGGTCGCAAAAAGGGTCATTGCCTCATCCAAAATGGCCGCATGCCCGGATCGACACACCGGGATGCGCGTTTATCCTTTGTGGGCCGGCATGTCAAGTTCACCGTCGGACATCACATCGGCGTCGGCGGCGGCGCGGACGGTGGCGGCGCGTGTCGTGGCTGACACAACTGTTTGATCCTGGCCGCCAGTAATTTGATGCCGTGCCACAATTTGGGCAGCAGCCAGATCATCAGCAAGACGAACGCGGCCAGCATGGTCAGAAACACCCAGGGATGGTTGACCGCCGTCCAGATGCCGCCGATGACGACGATGTCCTCCACAATGGAGGCGGTCCAGTTGCTCAGCGGCTCGGGTGATGTGTTGATCAACAGCCGCGAGCCGGCCTTGACACCATGTGCGCCGGCGGCCAGGGTCCCTCCCAGCAGCGCGGCGGCAAGGCTTACGGCCGGATTCACCGTGCCCACGGCCCCGGCGGCCAGCAGCGCGCCGGCCGGGATGCGGATAAAGGTGTGGATCGCATCCCATCCGGTGTCCACGCCAGGTGTCTTGTCGGCGACGAACTCGACGACGAACATCAGGCAGGCGGCACCGATGACCAGCGGATGGGTCAGGATCTGTAAATCCGGCGGCAGGGTCATGTTACCGGTTACCCCCAAAATGCCCAGTGTGGCGATGGCGGCATACAGGTTGATGCCGGCCGCCCAGGCCGCACCCATGGTCAGGGCGATGATATTGGTAATTTCAGTGACTTGATCCATGACGGGTAATCCTCTGAGTCGTCCCGGTGTTTCAAATGCCGCCCGTGATCCTCACAGCTCTTTGACCAGCCGGTTGGCGTCGCAATGATCCAGTTCCTCCCGGAATGCCGCCAGCGTTTTGGAGAGCGATCCGTCGGCTGACAGGTAGGGCAGCGGCCGGCCGCTGGCGCCGACCTCATCCAGGGCCGTGACCACGGTGTTGGCTGTCAGGCCCCCGATGTCCCGCGCCGGTTGCACGGTGCTGCCATTTCTCTTGCCGCTGTCGATCCGCACCAGGATATCCCCTTGTATCAGAAGATCGGTCAAGTTGTCCACCAGCACCGGTGACAGGGCCAGCGCCTCGGCAATCTGGCGCGTCGATTGGGCCGGCTGGCCCTGATGGAACAGCTGAACGACGTGACGGCAGACCGCCAAGGCCATGAGCCGGGTTTGGTAGACGCTCATTTTACGGCCGCCGTCCGTTTGATCCACAAATGCCGAATTCCTGAAGGCGTGCGAGATTTCCGCACCGAAGATCACGATCAGCCAGCTGGCCTGCAGCCACGTCAGGAACAGGGGCAGGGCGGCAAAGCTTCCGTAGATGGCGTTGTACTGGACCACGTTGATCTGAAGTTGGATATAGACCGCCTGCACCACCTGATAGGCGGAGCCGGCTATGACACCGGCCAGCAGGGCACTGCTGAACGGGACGCGCGTGTTGGGCATGATGATGTAAACGAGGGTGAACAGCACCCAGATCAGGAGATAGGGAAGCAGCTTGAGTCCCGTGTAGATGGCCGGGTCCAGAAGGTGCGGCAGTTCGTATCGGCCCGAAATGGCCAACACCTGACGCGAGATGAAGACCGTGACGCTGCTGGACATGACCACCAACAGGGGGCCGATCAGTACGATGGTCAGGTAGTCGCTCAATTTGCGGACCATCGGTCGCGAAGCGACGCCCCAGATGTGGTTGAAGGAATTTTCGATATGGCTCAACACCTTGATGACCGCCCAGAACAGCACCACGACACCGATGCCTGCGATCATATCACCCCGGGTGTTATTGAGCAGATTATGTGCAAATTCGATAATTTGTCTGACGACTTCCTGTTGGGCGGGAAAGTTGTTGAGCATTTCCTGCTGCAGCCGTTTCTCTAAACCGAATCCTTTGGCGATGCCGAACGCCAAGGCCGCCACCGGCACCACCGTGAGCAGTGTGAAGAAGGTCAGCGCCGATGCCCGCATGGGACCATTGTGCTGGAAAAACCCATTGACGGTGAGGATTCCCGTGCGCACCAAACGTATCAGCAGCCACTGGAAGGCGGGCTTTTCGCTCCGGCGCACCCGCCAGATAGTGACGCTGAAAAAGGTGACGACTCGGTTCCACAACTCCCTGACGTTTTGTATGGGGGCCAGTTTGCTCATCCTCCAATGGGTTTTGCGATCTTCATCTATCGTGTCAGCTGCCGGTACTTGATACGGTGGGGCTGATCGGCCGCAGCCCCCAGCCGCTTTTTACGGTCCTGCTCGTAGTCGGAGTAGTTGCCTTCGAGCCAGACCACCTGGCTGTCACCCTCGAAGGCCAGGATGTGGGTGGCGATGCGATCCAGAAACCAGCGATCATGGCTGATCACCACGGCGCAGCCACCGAAGTTTTCAAGGGCCTCTTCCAGCGCGCGCATGGTGTTGACATCCAGGTCGTTGGTGGGTTCGTCCAGCAGCAGCACGTTGGCTCCGGATTTGAGCATGCGGGCCAGGTGCACCCGATTGCGCTCCCCCCCGGAGAGCAGACCGACTTTTTTCTGTTGGTCGGTGCCGGAAAAGTTGAAACGGGCGACGTAGGCTCTGGAATTGACCTGACGATCACCCAGTTCGATGGTGTCCTGGCCATCGGAAATCATCTCCCAGATGCTCTGTTCCGGATCGAGCACGTCGCGGCTCTGATCCACGTAAGCCAGGCTGACGCTGTCGCCGATGGTGATGTCGCCGCTGTCCGGATGCTCCTGGCCGGTGATCATGCGAAACAAGGTGGTCTTGCCAGCCCCGTTGGGACCGATGACACCCACGATACCGCCCGGCGGCAGCGCGAAATCCATACCGTCCACCAGCAGCTTGTCGTCGTATCCTTTGGAGACCCGTTGGGCCTGAATGACCAGATTGCCCAGCCGGGGGCCGGGCGGGATGTAAATTTCCAGCTCTTTGGCCAGATGCTCACTGGCCTGGTCCAGCAATTTTTCGTAGGCGGTGATGCGTGCCTTGGACTTGGCCCGACGCCCCTTGGGGGCCATGCGGATCCATTCCAGTTCGCGTTTGAGGGTTTTCTGACGGTCGCTTTCTGATTTCTCCTCGTTGGCCAGGCGATTTTGTTTCTGCTCCAGCCAGGAGCTGTAGTTGCCTTTCCAGGGGATGCCGTGGCCCCGGTCCAACTCCAGAATCCAGCCGGCGACATTGTCGAGAAAATAGCGGTCATGGGTGACGGCGATGATGGTGCCGGCGTATTTCTGCAGATGCTGCTCCAGCCAGGCCACCGACTCGGCATCCAGATGGTTGGTGGGTTCGTCCAGCAGCAAGATGTCCGGTTTTTTGAGCAGCAGCCGGCACAGGGCCACCCGGCGCCGCTCACCGCCCGAAATCAGGTTGACCGGCGTGTCGCCGGGGGGGCAGCGCAGGGCATCCATGGCCATCTCCAGACGGGCGTCCAGATCCCAGGCATCCATGGCGTCGAGCTTTTCTTGAACCTCACCCTGGCGCTGAATTAAGCGATCCATTTCGTCATCGGACATGGGCTCGGCAAACGATTCATTGATCCGGTTGAATTCAGCTACCAGGTCGACCGTCTCCTGAACGCCCTCCTGGACGATTTCCCGAACGGTCTTGGTATCGTCGACCAGCGGCTCCTGCTCCAGGTAGCCGATGGTGTAGCCTTTGGAGAGGATCGCTTCACCGTTGAATTCCGTGTCGACCCCGGCCATGATCTTGAGCAGGGTGCTTTTACCGGAGCCGTTGAGGCCCAGCACGCCGATCTTGGCACCGTAGAAGTAGCTCAGGGAGATGTCCTTGATGACCGGTTTTTTATCATAAAACTTGTTGACGCGGATCATTGAATAGATCACTTTATTGGGATCGGTGCTCATTGATCGTCTCTCTTTATTATTGACGGATTCGTAAGAAGTCCGATATCTGCGTTACGCTTCATCCTTCGTCACTGCGGAGTACGCTAAGCACGCCTCATTCCTCAGGATTCGCAAGCCTTGATCTCGGACTTCTTACGAATCCGTCTGGAAACGCGACTTTTTACGAGTTCATCATTATTGCTTGTGCGATGATTCCAAATGGAATCACAGTAGCATAAATTACCATAAGTTGAATGCGGAATTTGTCGGCATCATTACCAGGTAACGCTCATCATCGAGCAGTTGAGGCCGCTGCCGATGCCCATGAGCGCCACGTGGTTTCCGGATCGGATCCGACCGGCTTCATGGGCCTGGCACAAGGTGATCGGAACGGCGGCTGGACCGATATTGCCCAGGGTGGGAAAGTTCAGATGATGTTTTTCAGGCGTCAGGCCCAGTTTCTCGTTGAGTACGTCCATGTTCCGCCGACTGACCTGATGGGGCATATAGGCATCAATGTCGGCGTCGCTCCAGCCGGCCAGGGTGCCACAGGCCAGGTCCCAGGTCCGCTTGGCCAGTTCCACACCGAAAATGAGCACTTTGGAGGCATCGGCGGTCATGTAGTCGCGTTGCCCCAGACACAGTCGGCTGTGCCGGGTGGCGGCGCGGGTCACCGATCCGTTGACGAGGTGCCCGGATGTCGACAAATCACGTCGGCAGACCAGCATGGCGACCGCCCCGGAACCCAACGTGAGCGTGGCGAACTGACTGCGGAAGGCTTCCGGTGTGGCATCCGGCCGCTTGAGGCGGTCGATGGTCGCCTCGACCACTTCGCGGGAGTTTTCGCCGTCCACGATCAGGCCATAGTTCAAGCGCCCGGCCTCGATCATCATGCCCACGCTGGCCATGGCATTGATGAATCCCAGACAGGCATTGCCGATGTCGTAGTTGATGCAATGGTCGGCCAGCTTCAGATTGCCGTGTACCAGGCTGGCGACCGAGGGCTCGATGTAGTCCTTGCAGACTGAGGTGCTGATCAGGCAGCCGATGGCATCCCGGGGGATTGCGGATGTTGCCAGCAGCTTTTCGGCGGCCAGCGTGGCCACATCGCTGGCCTGCTGGCCGGCGTCCCAAAATCGTCGTTCCCGGATGCCGGTGAGCCCTTCGATCAGCCCGGGTTTGATGCCCATGCGGGCCATGGAATCCGCCAGTTGCGCTTCGATATCCGCCGATGTGACGACCGTGGACGGCAGGGCGCAGGCCACCGCTTCGATGGCGACATGATTAAAAAAGACTGGTTTCATAACGGTTCCCAAAACGCAACTGATTGTTCTTCGAAGTGGAAATCTTTTCAGCGTATCCACACCACGGCCCTGCCCGGGCGGTTCCAGCGGCCAAAGCAAAGAAAAGAACCTTCTCCGGAAAGGATTCGATCAGGGCAGGATGCGGAAGACATATGCCAGGTGCAGGTCAAAAAATAAGCCCATCGGCAATGCGGCCTATTCAAGAGGACGCTTTACACTCCATCAACGACTCATTGGCCTGACCGTTGTGCTGCGCGACCAATTTTTAGGTTTCGAGTATGTCTATGTGGATCTTGGTTGTCAAGCACCTACTTGTCGTGATGGGGGTCACCGCCATAAAGTGCTTTCACGGCCTCGCGGTCGATGGCGCCATTTTTTTCCGGCAGGGAGTCGACGAACTGGACGTACTGGGGCTTTTTGTAGCGGGCGATGCGGCCGCCCACAAAGTCGATCAGTTCTTTAGCGGTCAGCGCCTGACCCGGTTTGAGAACGCAAACGGCCTTGATACCCTCTTTCCACTTGGGATCGGGAACGCCGAACACGACGGTTTGTTCCACGCTCGGATGGTCGCAGATCACCTTCTCCACTTCCGCTGGATAGACGTTTTCGCCGCCGGGTTTGATCAGCTCCTTTTCCGGTTTTCGCCCGGCGTACCACAGGAAACCGTCTTCGTCGAAGCGGCCCAGATCGCCGGTGTGGTGGCGGCCGTTGCGGAACGTGTGGGCGTTGTCGTCCGCCAGGCCCCAGTATCCCTTGAACACCATGGGGCCCTTGAGGGTGATCTCGCCCACCTGGCCGGCCCCTACCAGACGGTCGTCGTCATCCACCAGCTCCACCAGGCCCAACGGGATCGGCCGGCCGGCCGACCCGGGACGATCGTCGTAGCGCCCCATGGTGGTCAAACAGGAGGTTTCCGTCTGGCCGTACATGTTGAAAAAGCAGCCGCCGGTGACCTTCTGGTAGCGTTCGATGGTCTCCGGGGCATCCAGGCCCATGACCGCCCGCAGCGATGAGATGTCGGCACCGCTGTTGGCCTGTGCGTCCAAAATGGCGCCAAGGATCGGCGAGAAATCGAAGAGCAGGGAAACCTTTTGGCGCTGGATCAGATCGACGGCGGTGTCGGCGTCGAATTTGGCCATGTTGACGTTCAATGCGCCGGCATGAAATGCGTTGACGGCCATGAACAGCCCGGCGACATGGAACAGGGGCAGCAGGTTCAAATGGACGTCGGCCGGCGACAGGCCGAAGCAGTAGTTGAGGTGCAAGCTGGCACACAGCAGGTTGGCATGGCTGACCACTGCACCGCGCGGTCGTCCGGCCACCGCGGCTGTGTGAATGATCACCAGGCCGGCGTCGGCCGCGACCGAAGGCCTTGAAAAGGCCTCGTCGATCACCAGCGCATCCATGGGATCGAACGGCCCGGCTTGGGTGAGGTTGACAAAGCGTTTGACCGAGGGCAGCTGATCGCCGCTGGTGGCCACCATATCGGCGAACTCGGCGTCTGCGAAAACGATTGATGGCGTGCCGTCGTTCAGGTTGAAGGCCACTTCCGCGGCGGAAAGGCGCCAGTTGACGGGCAGCACGATCGCTCCCAGAGCAGCGGCGGCACCGTAGATCCGAAAAAAGGCCAGGCTGTTTTTCCCGACGACGCCAATCCGGTCTCCCGCTTGAATGCCGGCCCGTTCCAGGCCCGCCGCCAGTCGATCCACCTGGCGTTTGAATTCGCCAAAGGTGACGGTGCTGCCGGTATCGACGTCAAACCAGGCCGGCTGGTCCCGGAAACACTGCGCGTTGCGACGGATCAGGTCATAAAGGGAAAAGTCGTAAAGCCCCATGATTCGGACTCCTTGTCGGGATGGGAACTACTTGATGGTGGTTACCGGACAATTTGCTTTGAGAATGATGTATTGGGCGGTGGAACCGAGCAGCAGCTTGCGTGTTTTCGATTTTTTTTCGATTCCCACAAAGATCTGGTCGATCTGATTCTCCGCGGCAAAAAAGACGATGTCCTCGCCGGGGGACAGGCCCCGCGCCATTTCATGGACCTCATGGTCGACACCGGCATCTTTTAGCTGCCGGCCGACACCCTCCAGTTCCCGGTTCACCCTGGCGATATCTTCCGGTTTTTCACTGTACCCGCCTTCCATGGAGGTGATCACAACGACCTTGGCATCGAACACGACGGCCTGCTTGATTGCCAGGTCGAGGGCTGCCTTTGATTCTTTGGAACCGTTGTAGGCCACCAGAAACGTCATCGTTGTTGTCCTTTCCCCACCGGTAATAGACGATAAAAATTTGGCGTAACGCTGATGTCGGGTAAAATAGCCGTTTCCGGGATGTCACATCCAGCGTTTACGACGTTTATAGGATTTGACTTCCTTGAAGGATTTGCGGCCGCCGCCCTGGGTGATGCCCATGTAAAACTCCTTGACATCCGGGTTTTTTTTCAGTTCCAAAGATGGGCCTTCCAGGACGATCTTGCCCGACTCCATGATGTAGGCGTATTTGGACACTTGCAATGCTATCTTGGCATTCTGCTCGACCACCAGAATGGTGGTGTCCATCTCACGGTTGATGGTTTCGATGTTTTCGAAAATCTCTTTGACCAGCAGGGGTGCCAAACCCAGGGATGGTTCGTCCAGCATCAACATTTTCGGTGCGGCCATCAAGGCCCGGGCAATGGCGATCATCTGCTGCTCTCCGCCGGAACAGTACCCGGCCAGGCGGTTGGTGATGTTGGACAGCCGGGGGAAGTGCTCGTACATTTTCTGGAGATCGGCCTTGATGTTGGAGGAGCCGTCTTTGCGGGTGATCGATCCGGCACGGATATTTTCGTCCACCGTGAGATGTTTGAAGACGCGGCGCCCCTCCGGCACCATCACGGCGCCGAGCTTAACGACCTCGGTGCCCAGGCTGTTGGTAATGGTAGTGCCGGAAAAGTTGATGTACCCATCCCGGATGAAACCGTTTTCAGGCTTGAGCAGCCCGCTGATAGCGCGCAAGGTGGTGGTTTTACCGGCGCCGTTGGTCCCCAGCAGCGCCACGATACCGCCCTGGCGCACCTCGAGGCTGACCCCCCGCAGCACCTGGATGATGTCGTTGTATACCACTTCGATGTTATTGACCTCCAGAAGCGGCCTGTCCGGGACAATAGGTTCCATGGCTTTGATTCGACGATTCGTTGGGGTCCGGGGTAAAGCGGGGCGCCGATCCGGCGCCCCGCTGGCGGTTTGCAGCGCAACAGCGTTTATTTGATGAATTCAGGCTTAAACGGTTCGCCCACGGATTTGAAGGCGCCGTCCTTGACGACGTACAATTGAACGGTGTCGACCCCCATGCGGTCGGTCTCTGAATAGGTCACCGGACCGACGCCGGCCAATGAGGTGAAGGCCTTGTCACCGTTCATCTGATTGAGAGCGTCGTTGAGCGTGGCCATGGTCACCTCGTTTCCGGCTTCGCGTGTTCGCCGGATGGCCTCCACGGCGACCTGGGCGGCCATCATGCCGCAGGCATAGTTGTGGGAGTTGGCCGTCTTGTCGTCCCGCCCGTACTTTTTGGCGATATCCAACTGCCAGTCGGTCCAGGGGCCCGGTTCGGAGGTCACATGATAACCGGTGGTCCAGTGATACCCCTCGGCAGCCGAACCGGCCAGGGCGATCAGGTCGTTGCCGCCGGTGTAGTGGGCGCCCATGAATGTCATTTTGCCGGACTCGCCATAGGTTTTGGCCGTCATACCCAGGCGCTGGGCGTCATTGAGCAGGGTCGCCACCGGCGACTGAACGGTCTGGCACAGCACGTACTGCACGCCCTTGCTGGCAAGCCGCTGGAGCAGGGCGCTGTTGTCCAGGTCTTTGCCGTGTTCGACCACTTCGACCAGATCCAGTTTCAACCCTGCGCTGAGGGCGGCTTTGAAATCATCCAGGGGCGCCCGCCCGAAGGCCGAGGGATGGATAAAGGCGGCCACTTTGGGCACGTCGTCACCCTTGTGGTTTCTGGCCACGTATTCGGCCACACCGACATACTGGTGGGAATACGAGGCGATGGGCAGAAAGATAAACGGGGACAGGCTGTAGAGCGACTTGTCCATGGACGCCGGGATGACCGGGATCTGGACCTCGTTAAAATCCTGGGCCAGGGCCTGGTTGGCGCCGGTGGCATAGCTGAGAAACAGCACCATTCCCTGATCGAGAAAATCTTCGAAATTGCGTTTGGTCACGGCGGTTTCGTACATGTCGTCACGAATCGGGCAGTCGACCTTGGCATCGCCCAGCACACCGGTGTCGTTTACCAGACGGATGTAGTCTTCCACGCCTTTCGAGTAAGGGTTGCCGGCATCCGAGGTCGGGCCGGTGATCGCCAGCGACAGGCCAAGCTGGATCGTTTCGGCGGCCTGGACCGGTGCCGTGAGAACCAGTACCAGTCCGACAACGATCAGGACCATCCATCGCTTCAATACGAATTCTTTCATCTTCTCCCCCTTTGGTGATTGGTTGACATTCATCTTCGGCGCCGCAATACAATTGCGGGCCCGCTTGTTCCCCGGCCCGCGTCAGTAGCGGAAGGGCCAGAGTTTACAGTAGGATCGGCAGATGCGCCACCAGTTGGCGATCCCCCGCGGTTCGAACATTAAAAACAGCACGATGACCAAGCCGAATCCCAACGGCCGCAAGGCCGTGGCCAGGTTCATGCTGGCTGGCAGGAAGGACCCGGCCCATTCGGAGAGGTGTTCCATCTGCAGCTCGAGGGTCTGGATCGCCACCGGCCCCAAAAGGCTTCCGGGCAGGGTTCCCAGGCCACCCACGATGGCCATGGCCAGGTAAATGATCGAATGGTGCAGCGTGAAGGACTCAAAACCGGCCCCGCGGAACATGTAGGTGTGCAAGGCCCCGGCGATGCCGGCGAAAAAACCGGCCAGGGCGAATGCGTAGACCTTGGTCAGTCCCGGATGCATCCCCATGGCGTCCGCGGCCCGGTCGTTGTCGCGCACGGCCACCAGGCAGCGGCCATAGCGGGTGCGCAGCAGGTTGCGCACCCCCAGACCGCAGACCACCGCCGTAACCAGGATCACGTAATACCAGAAAAGATAGTGTTCGTTGCGCCCCACCTGACCGTTGATCCAGTGGACGCGTCCCACCGCAATCATCTGGCCCTGGTTAAAAAAAGGCATGAAGCTGATCGTCCAGGTGAAAATCATCTGAAACGACAAGGTGGCGATGGCCAGGTAAAGGTGCTTGAGGCGCATGGCCGGCAGCCCCACGAAGGCCCCGAAGGCGGCGCCCATAAAACCGGAAATCAGGATCATCAGGGGCCAGGCATGCGTAACCACCACGTGGCTGGCGCCGATGGTCCGGGCCGTTGCCGCCAGGGTGTAGGCACCGATGCCCACGAAGGCGGCATGCCCGATGGAGATCAGGCCGGCAAAGCCCGTCACCAGGTTCAGGCCGATCACGGCGACTACGGCGATCAGGATGTTGTTGATTACCAGCATGTTTTTGTTGCTGGCGGAGATGAACAGGGGCCAGGCGAACAGGCTGATCAGAAAAAGAGCGAAGATCAGGCGATCGAGATGGGTCTTGAAAATGCGCTGCTCTTCCTGGTAGCTGGTATAAAAATTCCCCGTGGCAAACCATCGGTTGCTCGACATGGCTAAACTCGCTCGATTTCATGGGTCCCGAACAGGCCGTGGGGCTTGAACAGGAGGATAATCAGGAGAATAATATAGGGCAGGACGTCGGCGGTGCCGTTGAGCCCCCAGTTGCCATCGAGATAGCCGGCCGCGAACTGCTGAATCAGGCCCATGATGATGCCGGCCACCACCGCCCCGAAGATGGAGTCCAATCCCCCTAAAATGACCACCGGAAAGACCGTGATGCCGAAGGCCCGCAGCGTCTCGAAATTGAGACCGGTAATGTTGCCGATGATGGCGCCGGCGGCGGCCGCACTCAGGCCTGCCATGGCCCAGGCCAGGCCGAAGATCCGTGGGACCGAGATTCCCACGCTCATGGAGGCCAGCTGATCGTCGGATACGGCCCGCATGCTGATGCCCAGCGTGGCACTTTTGAAAAACCACGAAAAGGCCCCGATCAGAACGGCGGTGATAATGACCCCCAGCAACTGCGTCCAGGAGATCGAGACCCCCCCTAAGCTGATGGGGGTGGTCGGCAAAAATTCGGGAAACGAATAATTACTGGATCCGAAGGGCGTCAGGTAGATGATGCCGTCCAGGATCGACATCAGTCCGATGGTCACCATGATGACCGAGATGATCGGTTCCCCGATCAGCCGGCGTAGGAACACCCGCTCCACGCTCATGGCCAGAAAGAAGGTGATCAGCATGCTGGCCAAAAACGAGATCAGGATCGGCAGGCCGACCCAGACGGTCAGGGCGTAGACGATGAAGGCCCCGGCGGCGATGATCTGGCCGTGGGCGATGTTGAGCACCCGGCTGGATTTGTAGATCAGCACGAACCCGAGGGCTGAGAGGGCATAGATGGACCCCACCACGATGCCGCTGACCACCAGTTGAAAAAAATAACTCATCAGAACCCTTCCATGGTGTAAAATGAAATCTTGGTTTTGACCGTGGTTGATTGTCCATCCTGGTACTGGAAGAAAGCCTCGACCTCTTTTTCGCGAATCTGTTCGTCATAAAGGGCGTCGTAGAGGTCCTGGTATTTTTCGCGGACGAACTTCCTGCGGATCTTACCCGTTTTGGTCAACTCGCCGTCGTCCATGTCCAAAAGCTTGTACAAGATGGCAAACCGCTTGATTTTGAAATGTTCCTTTTCGACCCGGGAGTTGATCTCGGCCACCTGTTCCTGGACCAGTTTGGCCACGTTGGGTTTGGCCGACAGATCCATGAATGTCGTGTACGAGATGCCCCGGTCTTCGGCCCATTTGCCCACCACGATGGGGTCGATATTGATCAGGGCGGCCACAAAGTCCCGCTTGTCCCCGAAGATGACCGCCTCTTTGATATACGGACTGAACTTGAGCTTGTTTTCCAGGAACATGGGGCTGAACATCTCACCGTCGGCGTTGTGCATCACATCCGCCAGACGGTCGATGACGACCAGGTGGCCGTGCTCGTCGATATAACCGGCGTCGCCGGAGTGCAGCCAGTCGCCTTCCAGCAGCTCGGCCGTCTTGTCGGGCAATTTGTAGTAGCCAGGGGTCACCGATGGGGATCGGGAGAGGATTTCGCCTTCTTCCGATATCTTGCATTCGGTGTTGGGCAGGGGTTTGCCCACCGTGTCGGGTCGTACATCGCCGTCCCTGTGCATGTAGGCGATACCCACGATTTCGGTTTGGCCGTAGATCTGCTTCAGGTTGACTCCAATGGCCTGGTAGAAGGTGAACAGTTCGGGGCCCAGGGCCGCACCGCCGGTATAGGCCCGCCGCAGGCGTAGCAGCCCGATCTGGTTGATCAGTGGGCGGAACATCATCTGGTAGCCCAGCCAGGCCTTGAATCTCAACACCGGGGGCATGGATTTGCCCGACATCCGGTAGCCGGCCGCCCGTTCACCAATTTTGATGAAGTAATGGTAGAGTTTTCGATTGAGCCAGTAAGACTCGTCGATCTTGAGCCAGATTTGGGAGCGGATGGTCTCATAGATCCGGGGTGCCCCGAACATGAAGTGGGGACCGATCTCCTTGAGGTCCTCCATAGCCGTTTCCACCGATTCGGGGAAATTGAGGGTGATCCCGGTGGCCATGGCCACCCCAAAGGAGTTCATCTGCTCGCCGATCCAGGCAAACGGCAGGAAAGAGAGGTACTCGTCGGTATTGGCCAGCGGATCCGCATCGGTGAGCTGCAAGCCCATGCTGATAAAGTTTTTGTGCGTCAGCATGGTCCCTTTGGACAGACCGGTGGTGCCCGACGTCAGGCACAGATGGCATACCTGATCGGCCGACCCTTCATCGATCAAGGATTCATAAAGGTCCGGCTGTTCGGCGTGGACCGTATCGCCGAGCTGGTAGAGTTCGTCGATGAAGACAAACCAGTCGTCGGAACGGTAGGCGCGCATGCCGCGGGGGTCTTCGTAGATGACATGCTTGACGCCCGGGACCCGCTTGCGAATTTCGACAACCTTGTCCACCTGTTCCTGGTTGTCGCAAAAGACCATGGTGACATCCATGTATTCGAGCAGCTGGGCGATTTCGTCCGGCATGGTGGTCTGGTAAATGGCCGCGGAAATCCCGCCCACCGCCTGTGCGCCGATGGCGGTGAACAGCAGTTCCGGAATATTGTCGCCGATCAGGGCGATGGCATCGCCTTTTTGCAGCCCGAGCTTTCGCAGGCCGAGCCCCGTTTTGCGAACCGACTGGTAAAAATCGCTCCAGGTGTAGCTGTTCCAGCGGCCGAATTCCTTTTCGCGCAGGGCGACCTTGTCCCCCGTGCGGTCCACCCGCCAGCGCAGCAGCTGGGGAATGGTCAGGGACTGAAGGTGTTGCTTGTCATTCTTGTCCAATTAATCTTCTCCGATGTAGGCCTCGATCACCTTTGGATTGGCAGCCACTTCCTGCGGGGTCCCCGCTCCAATCAACTCCCCGAAATCCAGCACGTTGATGCGGTCGGAGATGTCCATGACAACGCCCAAATCGTGTTCGACCAGTATGATCGTTGTCTTGCGCTCCTTTTTGATGTCCATGATGAATCGGACGATGTCCTCTTTCTCTTCGATATTCATACCTGCCATGGGCTCGTCCAGCAGCAGCAGTTGGGGGTCCAGGGTAAGCGCCCGGGCGACCTCGACCCGTTTTTGGATGCCGTAGGAGAGATTGCCCACCGTGTTTTTGCGATACGGTTCGAGCTCCATGAAGTCGATGATCCCTTCCACGTAGGCGCGGTTTTCGGCCTCCAGCCGCGACGCCCGGCCAACGTAGATCATGGCCTGGAAAAAATTGTAATTCAGGTTGGTGTGGCGGGCCAGCATGAGGTTGTCCAGAACGGAAAGGCCCCGGAACAGCTCCAGGTTCTGAAAGGCGCGCGCGATGCCCAGTTTGGTCAACCGGTGGGGGGGCGCTTGGGTCAGTCGGTGTTCGCCGTATCGGATCTCCCCGGAAGTGGGGTGATAAAAGCCGGAGATGCAGTTCAAAATGCTGGTTTTACCGGCGCCGTTGGGACCGATGATGGAGGTGATCAGTCCGGGGTCGATGGTCATGTTCACATTGGAAAGGGCATTGAGTCCCCCAAACGTAAGGGTTACGTCTTCAATGGTTAATGTGGTCATATGGCCCTAAAATGGTTCGCTTTTCGTTTAAAAAATAAATTTCGTTCATATTATTGCGTTATAATTTATGGCGGTTTTTATTTCAATTGATTTTAAGCTATTAAAATTTTTTATAGGGGGTTTTCGCCAGATTGGCGATCACTGTGAGTCCTATTATCAATTTAACGATCGACAATGTCAAGTTGATAAAACAGCAGTTAAATAGTGGTAAATAACCACTACTCTTCATATGACAGCAGATGCGTTCTGAGGTTGATCTTCTTGTTTTTCAGGTCCAGCTTGGTACGGATGCGGTGGCGATGAAACAGCACCGTGTTTTTGGAAATCAGCAGCACCTCGGCGATTTCCTTGTTGGTCTTGCCTTCCTTGATCAGGTTGGCGACCCGGATTTCGGCGGGGGTGAAATTCAGATAGCGTGACGAGAGCTTGCTGATAAAAGGCGAGATAATGTTGTCCAGGTTGGATTGAAGGATCTCCATCAAGGTGACCTGGCGCGGATCCAGCCGGCCGCGGCGCAGCCGCATCAGGTAGGGGATGACCAGCTCCCTGACATTGGAAAGCACATTTTCCTGCATTTCGTGTCGATCTTCTTCACGTTTTTTCAGCAGTACCTGCAGGGCCGTGTTGACCTCTTCCAGGTGGCTGGATTGGGCCCGCAGGGCTTCTTCGGCCCGCTTGCGCTCTTCGATTTGCTGTTCCAGGCGGCGGTTGGCCTTGGCCAGCTCGGCCGTGCGTTCCTGGACCAGCTCCTCCAGTTGGCCGTGATACTGCTGGAGCGTGTTTTCCGCTTTTTTGCGGGCGCTGATGTCCCTCAAGGTAACGATGTTGCCGACCGGACAGCCGTTTTGATCCTGAAACAAGGTTGAGCTGATTTGAACATCCAGAACGCGGCCGTTTTTGGCCAGCCGCTTGGTTTCAAACATGGTGATCTTCTTGCCGCTGAGCATGCGGTCGATGGCGGCCTTGGTCTCCGGCCAGCACGCTTCGGGAACGAAATCGATCTGTTTGCCCAACAGTTCCCGGCGCGACAGGCCGAAGGTCTGCTCGAAGGCCGGGTTGACGTAGGTGGCGATCCCTTGCATGTCGTAAACGACGATGGGGTCGGGGGAGGACTCCAGAAAGGAGCGGTAGCGCTGTTCGCTCGCGCGAATGCGCGCTTCGGCTTTTTTGCGTTCCGCCAGTTCGCGGGTGACCTTGCTGTACAAGGTGGCTTTTTCCAGCGCCAACAGGGCCAGCGCCGCAAAGCGTTCCAGAACGGCGACATCCTCCTGGTCGAACTGCCGGCCGGGGTCGACATGCGCCAGGCCGATGACGCCCTGAACCTGCCGGTCAGACTTGAGCGGAATGCCGACAATGCAGCGCAAACCGTCCAGGGCGGCGTCGTCCAACCGGCCCGGCCAATCGCTGTAGTCGGGTACCAGGACCGGTGCCTCGGTCTGCCATACACGGCCGCCCATGCCTTCCCCCATGCGCACGCGTCGCCCCAGCTGTCTGGAGAAAAAACCCTTGCCAACCCGCATGGTCATCACCCGTCGAACCGGGTCCAGCAGATAGATGTACCCATGGGGCGTACCGGTAAGGGTAGCGGCCCGTTCGATCAAGGTTTCGAGCAGTCCCTCGGTGTCGATTTTGTCGAGAAGGCCCAAAGCGGCTTCATGCAGGGCTTTGAGCGAGGCATTCTGGCGCTGCACGGCCAGGTCCGTGCTCAGCGATTGGCTGTTGGTTGTCGGTGGGATGGTCATCTTGGGCAAGCGTGCCGGCCGCTTTACGCGAAGGGCCCTTGGGCGGCGTCCAGCCGCCGGTGTCAAATCGTTCACCCCTTGCCGAGGTACCCTACCGCCACCTGGTCGCCCTCCACAATGACGGGTACTTTGCGGATGCCCTTGGTCAGCGCCAGCATCTTGTCCAGCGCATGGGCGTCAGCGAAGACATCGACGTAAGACACCCTTTTCCCTTTGCGGGCATAGGCCTCACGGGCCGCCAGGGTGTGCGGTCAGGTGTTTTTCCCGAAAATGGTAACCGTTGGGTTCATGATGTCATCTTTCGGCCGCGAGGCGGATTGGCCGTCGGCGGCATGCCATGTAGGTTTGAATCGATTGGTTGGCAGCATATCGGTGGAGAGCAAAATTGTCAATGATTACGCATTGACATCGCCATCGACGATTGATAATTAATCACGTTTTAACACATGGCGTGTTGCCTACCCAGATGTGCGAATACCCTGCGCGGCCGGTTCGAGGGACCCGGTGTTGACACGCTCAATCAGGCATGCGTTAAATCAACTAGTGGACAAGCACAAAACCGCTCAAACCAAAACCCTTCGGATCGTCAATGATCTGGGGCTGCACGCCAGGTCCGCCGCCAAATTGGCCAAACTGGCCGGGCAGGCCCGCGGGGGCGTATGGATCATGAGAAACGGCGAAACGGCCGACGCCACCTCCTTGCTGGATATGTTGACGCTGGCATGCCCCAAGGGCACCGAGGTGACCGTCGGCGTCGACGATGAAGCCGACCTGCCCGTTCTCGAGCGTATGACGGCCTTAATCCGCCGTGGATTTGGAGAGTAGTCGTTCATGGAAGAACAAGACCACCAGGAGATCATTTTAACGGGTATCGGCGGATCACCCGGAATCTGCATCGGCAAGGCCTACCTGGTCGACAAGGAGGGGGTGGATGTCGTCAAGCGTTATGCGATCCCCAAGACATCCCTTTCCGCCGAAGTCAACCGTTTCAAGACGGCCGTAAAAAAGGCCCGGGAGGCGCTGCGCCAGATCATCGACGACACTCCCGAATCGTTCCGCCAGCATGCACAGATATTGGAAGCGCACATGCTGCTCCTGGAAGACAAGATGATCTACGACCGCACCATCGACACGATCACCCAGGATCGCGTCAATGCCGAGTGGGCGCTCAAGAAAGTGGTTTCCCAGGTCAAGCCCATGTTTGCCAGCATGGCCGACGACTACCTCCGGCAGCGGGCCGAAGACATCACCCAGGTGTCAGACCGAATCATGGAGCACCTGGTGGGAGCCGAACAGGTCAATATTGCCCGCATCGACAAACGCGTGATCCTGGTGGCGCGCGATCTGTCGCCGGCCGAGACCAGTCAGATTCAGCTGGAACGCATCAAGGGTTTTGTCACCAATCGCGGCGGGCTGGCGTCCCACACCGGCATTATCGCCCGGACCCTTGAAATTCCGGCTGTTTTGGGAGTGGGCAACGCCACCTTGAAAATCAACAACGACGACATCATCATCGTCGACGGCAAGGCCGGGGTGGTGGTGGTCAATCCCACCGAGCAGACCCTGATGGAGACCGAGGAGCGCCGGGAACGCTACGAAATCCAAAAGGCCTTGATGGTTCGACGCAGCCATCTGCCCGCTCGCACCACGGACGGGAGCCGGATTTCGGTCCTGGGCAACATCGAACTTCCTGAAGAGGTGGTTTCGGTGCTGGATCACGGCGGTGACGGCATCGGGCTTTACCGGACGGAATTCCAGTACCTCAGCCGACCCGATTTTCCCAGCGAGGCGGTGCTGTTTGAAAACTACAAAGACGTGATCGATGTCATGGGCGAGCGGCCGCTGACCATTCGGACCCTTGACATCAACGGCGACAAGGCGGTCAACCACATACGCGACCGTCATGAGGTGAACCCGGCATTGGGGTTGCGGGCCATCCGGTACTGCCTTCATAAACCCGACATTTTCAAAACCCAGTTGCGGGCCATTTTAAGGGCGGCCGCATACGGTGATGTTCGCATCCTGATCCCCATGATATCGGGGGTCGAGGAGGTGGAACAGACCATCGAGCTGCTGGACGACGCCGCCCGATGCCTGCATCGGCAGGGTGTGGATTACAATCGAAAGATCCCTGTGGGTATCATGGTCGAAGTGCCGTCCGCGGTGATAACGGCCGATATTTTGGCTGAAAAGGTTGACTTTTTCAGCATTGGCACCAACGATCTGATTCAGTACACGATCGCCATCGATCGCGGCAATCGTCATGTGGCTCACCTGCACCAGCCCCTGCATCCGGCCATTTTGCGGATGATCAAGCGTATCTGTGATGTGGCCAAGGAGAAAGGCATCAAGACCTACATGTGCGGCGAGATGGCTGGAGAGCCCCTTTTCGCTCCGATTTTGCTGGGGCTGGGTGTCGACGAACTGAGTATGAATCCCCAGTCCATTCCCCTGGTGAAGAACGCCATCCGTTCGATCCGTATGGCGGATCTGCCCGGCCTGATCGCCGACGTGATGCAGCTGACCACCACCGAGGCCGTGCGGGCCCTGCTGGAGCAAACCTACGGTGAGGTGGTCAGGGCGGTCGAACCTGCCCGAGAGGAGCGATAGTTTCGTGAAAGATCAACATGTCAAGCTGGTGGCCGAAAACCGTAAGGCCCGGCACGATTATATTTTCGAGGACACCTTTGAGGCCGGTCTGGTCCTGGTCGGAACCGAGGTGAAATCCCTGCGGCTCGGCAAGGCCAATCTCAAGGACTCCTATGCGCGCATCAAGAACGGTGAGGTTTTCGTCTACCAGATGCACATCGGGATGTATCCGTTTGCCTACTACAACAATCACGACCCGCTGCGCCCCCGAAAATTATTGCTGCATTACCACGAAATCAAAAAATTGTATGGCAAGGTCAATGAAAAGGGCTACGCTCTGATTCCATTGAAACTTTACTTTAGATCCGGTAAGGCCAAGCTCAAGCTGGCGCTGGCCAAGGGCAAGCAGCTTCATGACAAGCGCGAAACCATCCGGCGACGCGACCAGAAACGGGAACTGGATCGGGAACGTAAATCGAACCGATGACAACGGATTTTATAGCTTTCCCGCATCTTTACGGCGGAGCGGTTCGGGTCTCACGTCAAGGGACGGTTGCCTTGCCAATGAAAACAACGCGTGGTCGCACCACCTCAAAACCCCCGGCCTTGACGGGCCCCCGCGAACGCATCGGCCAGATGCTGGTCCGCTTGCGCCAATTGGAAGGCAATCCGCACAACCTGGCGCTGGGCATGGCCATCGGCATTTTCGTTTCCATAACCCCGATCATTCCCTTCCAGACCATCGTCGCCATCGCGCTGGCCTTTCTGGTTCGCGGCAGCAAGTCGGCAGCGGTGCTGGGCTCCTGGTTGAGCAACCCGCTGACCATTCCGGTGGTATACTATGCCAATTACAAGCTGGGGTGCGCTCTGTTGGGATACCACAACAGCCTGGACCGCATCGCCTTTACCTCATTTTCCGAGCTGATGGCATTGGGCCTGGAGGTCACCTGGGCCATGATCGTCGGCGGTGTCGCGATCGGGGCCTTTCTGGGGGTTGTGATCTATTTTGTAACATTACGGGCGATCACCACCTTCCGGCGCCAATCCGTCTCTACCGATTCCAGCTCCGGGCCCGACCGATGACATCGCCGCGGGCTCTGTTGACCGCCTGGGATGTCCAGGCCAGAAAACAACTGGGGCAGAATTTCCTCAAGGACGTCAACGTGGCCCGATCCATCGTGGGCAACGCCGACATTGCCGCCGCCGATGTGGTGCTGGAGATCGGACCGGGGCTGGGTGCCATCACCATTCCCGCCGCAAAATACGCCGGCCGGGTGGTTGCCGTGGACAAGGACCCTCGCATCATCGCCCTGCTGCGGACGGAATTGATGGCTGCCGGTATCGACAATGTCGAGATCCAGACCGCCGACATCCTCACGGTGGACCTGGCAGCGATCTCACGTGCGGCCGGCAGGCCGCTGGTGGTGCTCGGCAACCTGCCCTACAATATCTCTTCCCAGGTGATCGTCCAGCTGATTCATGCCCGTCGCGCCGTCGACCGGGCGGTGCTGATGCTCCAGAAGGAGATGGTCCAGCGCATCTGCGCCGGACCGGGTTCCAGGGACTACGGCCGCCTGTCGGTCATGTTGGGGTATTGCGCTGAGACGCGGGTATTGATGCAGGTCAAGGCGTCGCAATTCTTCCCGGCGCCCAAGGTGGATTCCACGGTGATCGGCATTCGATTCACCGGCCCGCCGGCCGGCCCGGCCGACGACGAATCATTTCTTTTCCGGGTCGTTAAAACGGCCTTCGGCAAGCGGCGTAAAACACTGCGCAATGCCCTTTCCCAGAGCGATCTCGGATTGATGCCCGCCACCTGCGAACAGTTGCTCGAAAAAGCCGGTGTCGATCCCATGCGGCGCGCCGAGAGCCTCTCCGTCACCGAATTTGTTCGTTTGAGCAATGTGATCGGTGTCTATCGGAAAAGTATCGAAGCGGGTGAGTAATGCCCAAATCCATCGACATCGTCATCGAAATCGACAAATACGGCCATGGCATTGATCCCGATAGCGATGATGACTCCGAAAGAGCCGTTTTTAGACCACCGAAGGCTTAAAGGAATGACATTGAGCCGAGACATTTAACGGCAGCGAAGCTACAATATGGCATCGATGCCTGAGGTGACTTTGCACAATCGGAATTGGGCTATCTGCAATGGAGGCTGATCGGCGATATGTTGGAGAGAGGCATCAGTGAAATCCGACATCAATTTTTGCCTGTGATAGCAAATTAAAAGTCAACTAATCATCAGAAAAGGCCAACCAGTAGATGTAGCAGTTGGTCTTTCCAAAATTTTTAATATTAATACAGCACCTTAATAGCAGTTGTGCAAGTTTCGCAATTATCTTTGCATGTCAAGTCTATCTCATTTTGTATTGACATTGGATCCGAGCATAAGAAGGTGGGAAAGACTCTCAATGGTCACGAATCGGAATTCATATCTAAAGGTATTCGCTTGATGAGCTTGGCCTGATCAGGGAATGATAGCATCTCTCCCTTCAATTTGCACTGAGGCACATGACCAATCAAGCGACATCGATTCCTACTTCTTTGAGACCTTGAATAACCTTGGCGACGATCTCTTCAAATTTGATGTAGTGCTCAATCAACACACGGCCGCGTGTTGAAAAGTCGGGTTTGCATTGCAGTAGATCTTTCCCCGCCTGCACCCCCTCCTCAACTCTCCCCAGCAGTCCCAGGTTGGTAGCTTTCAGCAACGGATCCCAGAACAGTAAGGGCCTGTTGAATAACAGGGTTTCCGCTTATGCCTGTTCGTATTCTTCCTGCCGGAACCAATCGAGCCACAGGGCGTAGTGAACGGTGACGTTATAGTACGGGTTTTGTTCGATGGCTTGGTTGATGAGCGCCGGGCCCTGCTGCCAGTCGCCGAAAAGGGTCATCAGGTATCCGAGATTTTCAAGAAATACAAGCGAATTCGGGTTCAATCGTAGGGCGCGATCGACCTCGGCCAGCCCTGCGGGCAGTTCGTTTTTAAACAGCCGAATAAATGCCATGATCGTCCTGACCCGTTGGTTGGCCGGATCAAGTTTTACCCCTCGTTCGGCAAATGCAGCGGCTTTATCCAAGGGAGTTTCCAGATCGAACAGTTCCAGACTGTAATTGAGGGAATACAGGCGGGCCAGCATGCTCCATGCCAGTCCACACTCCGGCTCATGGTTGCAGGCCTGCCGGAGTGCTTCAAACGTACCGACAAAGGTTTCCGGCGGAAAAGTCGGCGAAAAATTGGTAAAATCGCAGCATCGCCTGGTAGGTGGTGAGATCTCGAGGGTGGTACCCGTTTCGATTCAGCGGAGAGCGTTTTGGCAATAATCCCATACTCGCAGGAGATTTTGCTGGCAACCTCGCTGGCGATTCTTCCTCGAACCCAATCAGCGCGGCAGGATTGAGATCCGTTCGATAAGAATCCCCCCATATGTGCATCCCCGTCAGCCGGTCGACCAGGTTGACATCACTTTCAGACCGTCGACATCCGGTTTAATATTTCCGTAGAGCACGAATCGGGCTCCGATATCAGAGGCGCGTCGTTGCTTTCCCTCGGGTGTTTGCCTCAATACTCGGATTTCTTGGTAGCGTGTGATTTCCAGGGCGATTTCGGTGGCGATGCCAATCCCCATGTATTCCAAGTCCCGGTTGCCGGTCAGGTTCTCGAACGACTGGACCACAATCGTTGGCCAAGCGCTGGTGCGGATAGGTTCCGTCGTTGGAGTTTTTTCGATCGGTCTTTCTATTTCGACGTGGTTCTGGTTTCAGAAATGCGGCACATAGCTGCCTTTGGGGATGTCGATACGGACGGGGTCGTTTTGCCCGGCCACCAGGTAATACCGCTCGAGGGCACGCCGAAGCTTGTTGGCCTGAATGCTCACAATGGGATCGGTGGCCTGGTTGAAGTCCTCGCCCCTGCCGAACACCTGAGTGGCCACGGTATAGCCCTTTATTTCGTGGGAACGCCCGGCCAACACGGTTTCCACAACGAACGTTAGAAAGGATTTTTGGACATCGGTGGCCGTAAACTCAGGGCTGGTCAGAATGCGGTTGATTTGTTGCCGGATCAATTCAGCTGGAGGGACGGCTTTGGCACCAGATGCGATTGTCCCCGATGGTGATTTGTTTTCCGTTGTCATCTGATCGTTACCATGGCAGAGCGGACTGAAAATTAATTTTTGTATATATTATAATAAGTTATCATGTATAGCATATCCTAAATTAGTACACAAACGATTTTACCTGTTTTACAGTAAATAAACAAACATCCATCGCAAGCAATTGGTGATTCGATAACGCTTTAAAGGGGGCCGAAGTGACCGTTATCAAAAGCAGTGTCTTCCACGTCCTTGGAAAATTTCCGGACCGCGCTGGGGACATCAAACGGCTATACAAAAAAAGCCAGGCATTTCAAACCATGTGTGGCGACTACCGCCGATGTACCGAGGCCCTGCACCATTGGGATCAGTCAGATGAAAAAGAGGCGCCGAACCGCAAGCGGGAATATGAACTGCTGTCACAGGAATTGTTGGATGAGATTTTACTATACCTGAAGGAATCCAAAGCATGCGAGATACCCGTATGAAAACCAGATTCAATTATGATGGCCTGATTGTCGTGACGCTGTTTATGCTTGTGATCCTGTCTGCAAAAGACCTGCCTGCCCAGGCTGAAACCACTTCCGGCAAACGGTCGGGTGCAGACGCCGATCTGGCCCAGTCGTTGACCAATCCGCTGGCCGACCTGATGACGATTCCAATCCAGATGAACTACGATCGCGATATCGGTGTGCAGGACGAAGGCTGGAAGCTGCAGACCAATGTCCAGCCGGTAATCCCGGTAGACCTGACACGGGACTGGATGCTGATTACCCGAACGATCCTGCCGGTGATCTATCAGGATGATGTCTTTGCAGGGGCAGGGTCCCAGTTCGGCCTGGGCGACACCAGCCTGAGCCTGTTCTTATCGCCCCAACGAACCGGCTTCCGACAGTGTGATCTGGGGCGTCGGACCGATTTTCCTTTTGCCGACGGCAACCGATTCCAAACTGGGTGCCGACAAATGGGGTGCGGGGCCGACGGCAGTCGCGCTCACAATGCGCGGGCCGTGGACCATCGGTGCACTGGGCAATCACATCTGGTCTTTTGCGGGAGACAGCGATGGTCCGGACATCAACAACACGTTGTTGCAGCCCTTTGCGGCGTACACATGGCCGAACGCCTGGACCGTGTCGATGCAGTCCGAGACTACCTATGACTGGAACTCAGAGAACTGGTCGGTACCCGTTAATCTCGCCGTCGCCAAGCTGGTCCGCTGGGGCAAGCTGCCGGTCAGCCTGCAGGCCGGGGTCGGTTACTGGCTTGCATCGCCGGATACAGGGGCCGAAGGGTTTCGCTTTCGTCTGCAGGCCAATTTTGTGCTGCCCAGACTATTTTGAATCGAACATGGAATGACACGGTTGTCGGATCGATTGGAGCGCCTGCTGCCGAAGATCCCAAGGCCTTGTGCCGAACAAGTGTCGATCCGTTCAGGCCACGCGCCAGGCGAGCAAAGGCAACGATGGCTGAGATCGGCCGGATGAAGGAAATGGAGGCATTATGATATTTGAACATCAAGGCGCCTTCCGGCGCTACCGGCACACCGCTTATCGAAGTGCTGGGGCAATAAGCCGTGATACTGCCGATGACATGAATCACAGGTAGAAGTAACAAAGGGTATGACAATCATAAGAGAAATAAGGGTCAAGAAGCTCATTGAAAAAGAGCACTGCAAAGATCGCCGGTCGTAGACCCAGGTAAAAGAAGGCTAACTGATAAGAGCACCCCAAATCCATTCACCAAGAAAAAGGAACAACCATGAAAACAAGCATCACTTTGAACATCGCCACCTTTGCGGTGGTGGTAATGGGGATTACCTGGCCAGCAGTGGCACAAGACGCCCAAAAGCCGAAATACGCTGCGGATGTGCCGGAATTCCTGCTTACCCCGGATAAGGTAGAGACCGAAGTCCTCGGGACCCTCGAATTTTTTCGATGGTATGCCCAGCGAATCGACCGTCAAGAAAACCTATGATTTTCTCGACCTGTCGCGAGGCGTGGATGCGTTTCTCAATGGAATGCCGGCAGCCTCCATCTATGCCTTCCTGGAGGGACTCAAACAAGCGGGCTTAGAGCCCGGCGACCTGGGGATTACCGAAAGCCTGCTGGATGCCCGCGGCCTGTTATTGACTGCCCAGTCGACGACTCCGTATGCCTTGGCAGAGATTGACTTGAAAAATGGTCCGGTTGTCGTAGAGATCCCCGGGCCTGTTCTGGGCACTGTTGACGACGCATTTTTCCGCTTTGTCATGTGACGTTGGCCTGACCGGCCCCGATCAGGGCAAGGGTGGTAAATATCTGTTTATAGGGCCGGACTACGAGGGGGATATCCCCGAAGGCTACTTTGTCGCAAAATCCACGACCTACCGTCACTGGCTGCTCATGCGCGTCTTTGTGAAAGACGGCGACCTGGAGGCGTCGACAAAAGAGCTGAAAGAAGGCTTTCGCTGCTATCCTCTCGCGCAGGCAGACAAGCCACCAAAGCAAAAAGTTCACGACCTTTCCGGCAAAAAATTCAATACCATTCATGCCAACGATGAGCACTTCTATGAAGAACTGAACGCGGTGATTCAATATGAGCCTGCGGATGCATTCAATCCAGAGCTTGTTGGTCTCTTTGCCTCTATCGGCATCAAAAAAGGGGAACCCTTTGCACCGGATGCACGCATGCAGAAAATTCTGAACGATGCCGCTGCAATCGGCAACGCTTCGGCACGATCCCTGACTTTTAGTCCGCGCAGTAAGGCTGTCTATTTCTATCCGGACCGCCAGTGGTATTCTTCCTTTGCCGGTGGCAGCCACGAGTTCATGAACAACGGTGAGCTGGTTCTCGATGATCGCATTATGTTTCACTATGCGGCTACCGGTATTACCCCTGCCATGGCCGCGCCGAAAGTAGGAACAGGATCGGCCTATGCAGCTACTGCCAAGGATGCTGAAGGCCAGTACCTCGATGGCGGTAAAACGTATAAAGTCACCTTGCCCGCGCCGATTCCAGTCAATAACTTCTGGTCATTCATGGTGTATTCGGGGCAACACCGCTCCATGCTGGAGACCGACCAGAAATCAGCCGGCCTCGACAGCACTATGCCAGCCGTCAAACCCAACCCGGACGGTTCGTATACCGTCTGGTTCGGTCCAAAAGCACCAGAAGGTCACGAGGGCAATTGGATCCAAACCATTCCCGGAAAAAGCTACCTTACCATCCTTCGTCTCTATGGCCCGCTGGAGCCGTGGTTCGACAAAACCTGGAAACCGGGTGATTTCGAGCTTGTGGAGTAAATGCTAACAAAACAAAGTCGCCATCAGCTACGAGAAAGCCGCTCCGGACGCCGCCCAAAATTCGGACAACAGACTGACAAGAAACCCGGAAATCAATTCACCAAGAAAACGAACAACCATGAAACAATCATCACCTCAAGCAGCCTCATCCTCGCGACGGTCATCGCCGCCTCGAGCGTCCATGCCGAAGACGTCGCATCAGCCGGTCATCGTCAATGTCGAGAACTTTGCCAGAGCCGAGACGTCCGCGCAGTTCGACCGAATCCTTCAAATGACGGAGGGCATCAACCAGTTTGTTCATCTGCGCGGACCCACACCGCTCGATAAACAGAACGTCATCCGGATGAACCGTGACACGCTCTACAGCGCTGCCATCGTCGACATCAGCAAGGGGGCCACCCTCACCGTGCCCGATGCGGGTGATCGATACCTGTCCATCATGGTCGTCAACGAGGACCACTACATCAACAAGGTGATCCATGAACCGGGCGAACACCAACTGACCGTCGAAGAATATGGAACGCCATTTGTGAACCTGTCCGTGCGCACCCTGGTCAACGCGTCAGATCCTGACGATGTCGCAAAGGCAAACGCCTTGCAGGATCAACTGAAGATCGAGGCGAAGTCCGCGAAACCTTACACCCACCCAGCCTATGACGAGGCCAGCTACAAGGTCACCTACGACGCCTTGCTCGTGCTGGGAAAAGGGATGACCGACGCCAGTGCCACCTTCGGCAAGAAAGAGGATGTCGATCCGATCCGCCACCTCCTCGGAACGGCATGGGGCTGGGGCGGATTGCCGGAAGAGGAGGCCTACTACCTCAACGTGGAACCGAACCTCCCGGTCGGCGCCTACCAACTCACCGTCAAGGATGTCCCTGTGGACGCCTTTTGGTCGGTCAGCATGTATAACAAAGATGGCTATTTCGAAGCCAATGAGGAGGAGGCCTACAGTGTGAACAACCTGACAGGCACACCCAATGAAGACGGTTCGTTCACGATCCATTTCGGAGGTGATCCCGAGAGTCTGAATCACCTCCCGATCACTGAAGGCTGGAACTACACGGTGCGCTTTTACCAGCCGCGCAAGGAGATCCTGGAGGGCAAATGGACCTTCCCGAGTATTGAGCCGGTGAAATAGGTCAACTGGCGAGCGAAGACTTACCTATCGAATACATAGTAGAACGGATGTATCATTATGAAATTAAGAATAATAGTGTCAATCACATTCACACTTTTTGCGTTCTTAGGCCTCATTTCCATTGCCCAGGCACAAAAGCGTGTCAAGCTCAGCGATGAACACATCGAGAACCTCGTCAAGCGTTCCTATCAGTATGTGGCCATGTATAACGTCAACAATAAAGGCGCCATGCAATACGGCGGCTGGAACATCGTCGACGTCGACACCGAGCTCAAGGACCACAACCTCAAGGTCATCGCCCGGCCGAACAACGATTCGCTCTATATCACCTCCATGCTCGACCTGCGAAGGAGCCCGTGATCATCGACATGCCGGCCTTCGATTCAAAATATGTATCTTTGATGGTCACCGGTTACGACCACTATGTCAACATCCCCATGTCGACCCGCCAGGGCGATTTTGAGAAACCGGAGAAGATGCTTTTTTTCACCGAACGCACGGAAGGGTACAAAAAAGGCGAGAAGATCGAGGGTGTCGACCGCACCTTCGAGGCCACCGGTGATTTTCTCTCCGCCGTATTTCGCATCATGCCCCATGCCAACGATCCGGAGCGCTTCGATCGCATCAAGGACCAGATGCAGTCAGTGAAACTGGTTACGCTCTCGGAGTACCAGGGCAACAAAGCAAAGCCGATCGATGATGCAAATTTCCCACCGGTCGGGAAGACGGATATTGACACCTTCGCGAACAACCTGCTCGAGGTCATGCAGTTCGTCTTCAACCACACGACGTTTGATCCGGACAGCGAACTCGACCAGAAACTCCTTGCTGCCTACAAACCGCTGGGTGTGGTACCCGGCCAGCCCTATGACCCGAAGCGAACCGCCAAGCTCGACACCAAACGGGTGCGTAAGGTTGCCGAACGAATCACCGCTGAGGAGATGGCAAAGGCCGACCGCCTTGCCGCCAGCACCGGGCTGTTTCAGCCCAAAGGCGAAATCGGCCTTGACTTGCTGCTGTTTCAGTCCGTCTTCGGTCCCATCGGCCAGCCGGCGGTCGAAGCCGTCTATCCAAGTATCGTGACAACCGACGGCAAGCCCATGAACGCCCAGCACGATTACGTGATCCGGATGAGCAAGAACGAAATGCCGCCGGCCGAAGCCTTCTGGTCCGTGCACCCTCTACGACACGCAGAACGGGTTCTTCATCCCCAACGACCACAAGAAATACAGCGTCGGCGAGAACGGCGGCATGAAGCTGAATGAGGACGGCGGCATCGAGATTTACGTCGCCGCAGAAAAGCCCGAGGGTGTCCCGGAAGAAAACTGGCTGCCGCTCGAACCGCGGCGATTATGGCATCGATGTGGTCCTGCGGCTCTATGTGCCAAATCTCAAAAAGTTCGAGAACTGGGAACCACCCAAGGCAGAGAATCTTTAACTATTTGAAAATAATCATTAATAGGAGGTTTTATTGTGAAAGTATTCATCCAAAACATGCTTTGCGCATTGGTCGTCATACCATTTCTGGCCCTGTCTGCGAGTGCGGAAGACACTTCTTTTATCAGCAAGTCTTTGAAAGAAGAAATCGTAACCGCTCCCAATGGGGCGATCACGACCCGGGATGCACTGAATGTCGACAAACTCCTGGGAGCCCATGAGAAAGTGGTGCATGAGATTACTGAGGGTGTCTATCACATTCGCGGCTGGGGAATTGCCCACACCATCGCCATCGACGCTCCCGAGGGGTGGATCATCGTGGATACTGGCGATACTACGAAAACCGCAGCCGACATGCGCAAACGTCTGGAGGAGAAGATCGGGGAGAAGATCGAGGTGGCCGCCATCCTCTACACCCACAGCCATTACACCGATGGCACGGATGCATGGCTGGACGAGGGCGCCGAGATCTGGGGGCATGAGCACCTGGACATGCTCAAACGCGCCGATACCGGGGTCGGTATCCTGAGCGGCAACTTTCAGACCCGGGCCGCCACCCAGTTCGGGGTTCTCCATCCTACGGAAGGGCCCGATGCCTTTCCCAACAAACTGGGATTCAGCATGGAAAAAATGACCGGCGAACGAAGTTATCGGGCGCCCACCCAGACCTTTGAAGATGGCAAGATCCTCGAATTGACCATTGCCGGCGAACCGGTAGAGGTCGCTCCGAACCGGACCGATACAAAGGACAGTGTGGGTTTTTACTTCCCGGATCGCAATACGCTGGTGACGAACGCAGTGGGCGGTAACTCCATATTCAACCTCTACAGCCTTCGCGGAGATATCTACCGGGACCCCAATGATTTTATAGAGGCGCATGACTGGGCCTTGTCAAAACAGGCGGAAGTGCTGGCCGATATTCACGGACCTGGAGTAAAGGGCAAGGAAGCGGTACGCGAGAACGTGGAACGGGCACGTGACCAGATACAGCTGATTCATGACCAGACCTTTCGCATGATCTCCCTTGGGATGGACGCCCGCCGTGCGGCTGAAAATATTTATATGCCCAGTCATTTACGCGATGGATGGGAGACCTACGGACAGGTCGAAAGCCACGCGAAGCAGGTCTATAACGGTCGGCTCGGCTGGATGGGAAACGATGTGTACGACATCAATCCCTTGTCGGTAAATGAGGAAACCCGGCGGATGGTGGAGATGATGGGAGGGGCGCAAAAGGTACGCTCCGCCGCCCGCGATGCTGTTGACGAAGGCGGTTTTCCGAATTGGAGTTGGGCGCTTAAGCTGACCTCATTATTGCTGGAGATCGATGAAAACGATGAGGAAGCACGGACGGTCCGCGCGGCCGCAGCACGGGCTCTCGGACAACGAACAACCTCTGCCAACGCAAGGGGGTGGTACACCACCGAAGCGTTGGCCATGGAAAAAAAGCTGAAGATCGGGGACCAACCCCTTACCCTGGCAATGATGCGGGCTGCCCTGGGAACCCCGAATGTTGACACCGTCATGTCCGCGCCGTTGGAAGACAGCTTCCAGTATGTGCGTTATCTCGTTGACCCTGGAAAAGCCGAGGATACCCGATTGGCATTTACGATTACCGTCGAGGACGCCGAAGAGCCCACGCGGATCGAGTTGCGAAACGGAGTGATCGTCATCTCCGAAGCATCCAAAAAGGAGCAAACGCACATCGATGTTTCCAGCAAGGAATGGGCGGAGTTCGTCGTTGGGCAGCGATCCTTTGCCGATCGGGACAAGACCATTGCCACATTCGAGAGCGTCCTGGCACGACCTTCGGCACCTGGAGTTTCCGACGCGGTAGATCAACAATTGGAAGATGTCGGGGAAGAAGTGGACGATAGCAATGTGCACTAAAAGGCAGAGCGCATGGGTATCGAGGCTGGAAGCCTCTCCCACAAAAAAGGACTATGGTGTCTTGTGGGAGCGGCAAACTGTGGGAGCGGCATCCTGTGGGAGCGGCATCCTGTGGAGCGGCATCCTGCCGCGAAAAGACGCCGGCTTCAAGCTGAACGAGGGACGGCGGCATCCGCATCGTCATCGCCGCTCAAAAGCCTGAGGGCGTGCCGGAGGAAAACTGGCTGCCCATAGAACGCAAGGATGTCGATCTCAATGTCATCATGCGGCTCTACAATCCCGACCTCGAGAAGTTTACGAGCTGGACCCCGCCGCAGGCAAAAAAACTTTAATCGAAACAACGACAAGGAACATCAGCATGAAAACGAATCGAATCTTATTCTCCCAAGTGCTCATCAGCCTCATCTTGCTTGCGGTCACCCCCGCGCTGGCCCAGGACGTCCTGCCGTTCCCGACTCCGCCGATGGGCGGCAAGGTCGGGCCAACCATGCAGGAATCGGTTCACAAGTGGCGCGAGGCCCCAAGTCATCTTCCCGAGGACGCGCCCAACATTCTGATCGTGATGTTGGACGATGCGGGCTTTGGACAGGCGAGCACCTTCGGCGGTGAAATCGAGACGCCGACGTTGGACCGCCTGGCCAAGGAGGGCATCGCCTACAATCGCTTCCACACCGTGGCCCAATGCTCGCCCACCCGGGCGGCGTTGATGACCGGCCGCAACCACAATCGGGTGGGTTCAGGCACGATCGCCGAGTTCGCCAACGATTGGGACGGATACACCGGCGTCATTCCCAAATCCTCTGCGACCATCGCCGAGGTGCTCCGTCACTACGGCTACGCCACGGCGGCCTTTGGCAAGGATCACAACACGCCGGTGGACCAGCTTGCCAACGGACCCTACGACCGCACTCCGACGGGACGAGGCTTCGACTATTTCTACGGGTTTATGGCCGGTGAGACTTCGCAGTGGGAACCAGTCTTGTGGGAGAACACCAGCCCGATCTCGCCGCCCCACGCTGAGAACCATGAGGACTTCCACCTGACCGAGGCCATGGCGGAAAAGGCGATCACCTGGATGCGGCGCCACCTGGCCATGAATCCGGACCGGCCCTTCCTGATGTGGTGGACGCCGGGCGCGGTGCACGGCCCCCATCACGTGGCCAGGGAGTGGGCGGAGAAATACAAGGGCAAGTTCGACGACGGCTGGGATGCCCACCAGAAGCGGGTCTTCGAGCGACAGAAGGCCATGGGCTGGATCCCGGCCGATACCAAGCGGGCGCCCCGCCCGAAAGAAATGCCCGCCTGGGAAGACATTCCTGAAGAGGAGAAAGCTTTTCAGGCCCGCTTGATGGAAGTCTATGCCGGGTTTCTCGAGCATACCGATGTCCAGGTCGGCAAACTGATTGACGAATTGGAAGCACGCGGCATCCGCGACAACACCATGGTGATCTACATTTTCTCGGACAACGGTGCTTCGTCCGAGGGGATGAACGGTAGTGTGGCAGAACTCAACGCCCAGAACGGCATCCCCACGACGGTGTCCGAACACATCGCCATGGCCGAACAGTTGGGCGGGCTCGATGAGATCGGCGGCCCCAAGATGGAAAACGCGTACAATGCCGCGTGGGCCTGGGCCGGCGACAGCCCGTTCCGCTACACCAAGCTGGTTGCCTCCGATTGGGGCGGCACGCGTACGCCCATGGTCATTTCCTGGCCCAAGCGCATCAAGCCGGACGATACGCCGCGCCCGCAGTTCCTCCACGTCAACGACGTGGTGCCGACCATTTACGACATTCTCGACATTACGCCGCCCAAGGTGGTCGACGGCCACGAGCAGGACCCCATCGACGGGGTGAGCTTTGTCAGCACCTTTGATTCGGCCAAAGCACCGGAAGTCAAAAAGACGCAGTACTTCGACATCTACGGCAGCCGCGGCATCTATCACGACGGCTGGATGGCCGGTACGTTTGGACCCAAGGCCCCCTGGTCGGCCGAGATACCGAACCTGGCCGACTGGAACCCCTTGGAGGACGAGTGGGAGCTGTTCGACACCCGCAGCGACTACTCGCTGATGAACAATCTCGCGTCCGAGCATCCCGAGAAGCTGGAAGAGTTGAAAGCCCTCTACCTGCAGGTGGCCGAGGAAAACAAGGCACTGCCCATCGGCGGCGCCGCGTTTATTTCGCTCAACCCCCAGGAGATCAAGAGCAGCTCCAACACCGAATGGACGCTGTTCGCGGGGATAACCCGCATTCCTGAAAGCCAGGCGCCCAACGTTCGCAATGGCAACCTCCGGGTCGAGATCGAGGCCGAAGTGCCGGAGAAGGTCAACGGCGTGCTCTTTGCCATGGGGGGCTATGCTGGGGGCGTGAGCCTCTACGCCCTGGATGGCGATCTCTACTACGAGTACAGCGCCCTGCTGCTCAAGCGCGACAAGATCAAGGTCGGCGCTCTGCCTGCCGGCGACGTGACCATTGCTTATGAGATGAGGACACCGATGAAACCGGCCGCGCCCGCCGATCTCACATTCTGGATCAACGGCAAGGAGGCCGCCAAGGGTACGGTGCAGCGCACCGTTCCATTGATCTTCACGGCATCCGAGACCTTCGATGTCGGCATGGACACGGCTTCGCCGGTTGCGGACGACTACTTCGACAAGGCTCCCTTCACGTTCGAAGGCTCCCTGAAACGCTTGTATTTCAAAAACCTCAAAGCGGAGTAAGCCGCCTTTGCAGCTGTGCTGGATAATTGACCCCAGCGTTGCAAAAGACGGAGGGAGCCAGAGCCAAGGCGCCAAGGGTGAAGTCGTAGCGCTTTACTACGATCCCTTGGCAACGCTGGATCTGGTTTCCTCCGGCTTTCCCGATAGGGTGAAAAAATGAGAAAGTTATCGTTACGCCCTGGATTGCACATTTAGAGAATTCCAGAAGGAAGGATTACATCATGGCGTTTGTATATTATTTCGAATAGTAACGATAATTTTTGCATTTTTTTATGAAACGTTGGGGTTGATTGCTGGTTACGTCAACCCCGGCCGGTTACACTGCATCCCCATCGTATCCAGCTGGGGCTATCTGGGCTGAACCGGAGAGGCAAGTAATTTCAAATGACTATGTCTGAAAGGAACAGGATATGAGTATTCAAGGCACGAACATGAAAATCAACGGCCTCAACCTGAACGTTTTAATCGAGGGTGAAGGCGAGCCGGTGCTGCTCCTGCATGGGTTCCCCGATTCTAACTATTTGTGGCGGGGCGTCATTCCGCATCTGGTCAATGCGGGGTATCAGGTCATTGCACCCGACCAGCGGGGCTTCGGAATGTCAGATGCACCCGAAGGGAAAGGAAATTACGATATGGACCTCATCGCCAAGGATGCCGTGGCCATTTTGGACGCGCTAAACATTTCCAAGGCCAAACTGGTTGCCCACGACTGGGGCGCCATGATCGGCTGGCTCCTGGCAGGGACCTATCCGGACCGCTTTGAAAGCTATACCGCCGTTTCCGTCGGCCACCCCAAAGCCTATGCGTCGGCAGGGTTCGAACAGAAAAAGAAGGGCTGGTACGTGCTGTTCTTTCAACTCGGCGGCATCGCTGAAAAAGTGTTCATGGCGGATGACTGGTCCCTTTTCAGAAAGACGGTAAATAATCATCCGGAAATGGATCACTGGATCGAAGACCTTTCCCGGCCCGGTCGGTTGACCGCCGGCATGAACTGGTATCGCGCCAACCTGTCCAACCTGTGGAAAGCCGAATTTCCACGGGTGAAAATCCCTGTTTTCGGCATTTGGAGTACCGACGATGTGGCCCTGGCCGAAGACCAGATGATCGGCTCCGCAGAGTATGTGGACGCCCAGTGGCGATACGAAAGGCTTGAAGGGGTCAGTCACTGGGTTCCGGTGGATGAACCGGACAAGCTGAGCGACATGTTATTGGACTTTTTCAAGTAAGAAAGGAAAAATGATAAAATAGTCTTCATGAGCGGTGAACTGCGCATCGAGGCTGGAAGCCTCTCCCACAAAGAAAAGGGCCATGGCTTCCTGTGGGAGCATCAAACTGTGGGAGCGGCAAACTGTGGGAGCGGCATCTTGCCGCGAAATGACCGCCAAGGATTTTTTCCGTGGCAGGATGCCACTCCCACCAAAAAGGTGCTTACCAATGGCAGGAATGAAAACATTTAAAATAACAACGATTTTTGGCAGTGCGCTATGCATTGCATTGCTGCTGGTGTCCTGCATGAAGCAGGCAACGGTGCCTTTCGGTGCGGACGCCGCAGGCATTGAAGGCATCCATTGGCATCTGACGGAGGTGGGCGGTTCGCCGGTATCGCCGATGGCGGATGACAAGCAGCCCCATATTCTGCTGGATCCGGCACAGAAGCAGGCGACAGGTTTTGCGGGGTGCAATAATTTTTTCGGCAGCTACGAACTTGACGGGTCTTCATTGACGCCATGGGTATCGAGGCTGGAAGCCTCTCCCACAAAAAAAGATCTCCCACAAAGGACCATGGTTTCCTGTGGGAGCGGCATCTTGTGGGAGCGGCATCCTGCCGCGAAACTGAAACACTGAAAAAAGATGAATAACAGACTTTTCATGAATGAGTTTAAACCTGCAACCGGATCCAAAAACCTGCGAAAAGGAAGGGTATCCATTGCCGGTCAATATTATATGATCACAACATCGGCACATAATAGGGCTAAACTATTCAATTTGCCGGGAGTCGCAGAAGTGGTGCTCAATAGTCTGCACTGGCTTGATAATCAAAAGCGGATAGATCTACAAGCCGCAGTCGTCATGCCGGATCATTTACATTTTGTGGCACGGTTGATTAGCGGAAATTTATCAGGGGTAATGCACAGTTTAAAAAGCTTTACATCTAAAAAAATAAAATCGGATCTAAATTTGGAAAAAAATGTCTGGCAATCTCAGTATTATGATCATGTCCTTCGGGGAAATGATGAATTAATACAAACAATTACCTACTGTTTGAATAATCCGGTAAGGGCAAATATGGTGGATGATTTTCATGACTATCCGTATTGGTATTGCAAATTTGAAGTTTGATGCAGGAGCATGGGCATCGAGGCTGGAAGCCTCTCCCACAAAAAAAATCTCCCACAAAGGACCATGAACTTCCGTGGGAGCGGCATCCTGTGGGAGCGGCATCCTGTGGGAGCGGCATCCTGCCGCGAAACTGAAATACTGAAAAAGGGTTGGATGCAAGAGTGTGCTCAGCAAACAAACCACAAAGGTGATCAAAACATGAGCATTTCAGGAACAACTATTTTTATCCAGAGGAGAAAAACAATGAAGGTGTCCGCCATCATTAAAGGCAGAACTGCTGCGGCAGATGGCCTATCGCACCACCGGCTCCATCGCCAGGGCCTTTTTGCTGACCGAAGCGCTGGCCCCTGAAGGAAAAGTCAGCTACCCGAAACTGATTCCGACGAATGCTGAAACCATAGCGGGATCACCCGAAACATTTGTCGATTTTTTCCGGGTTCGGATTGATCCCAAAAAGAGCGAAAATACTGATAAAGTCGTTGAGTTTGTCTTTACGGATAAAGGCAATCAGGCGGTGGCCCTGCATGTGCGGCGAGGCGTTGCCGAGTTCATCCCGGTGCCGGCAGACTATTACCGGGAATCGGATTTTGTCTTACAACTGGATTCGGAAGCGTGGGTCGGGCTGTACCTGAGTTCGGTGTCGTTGAAGGAAGCCGTTGATTCCGGGAAAGTCAAGCTAAAGGGCGATACGGGTGGCATGGCGGAGATCTTCGACATGTTCGACAAGTTCCAGCCGACCCAAAACTACATGGTGCCGCCCATAGAGGTTTATCATTGACGCAGGGCTTTCCACGTATACGGCCAAAAAGTTGTAAAAAAAGGCAGATGCCAAAGGCCTGACGCCTTCGCGGAATTGTGAAGAAGAGGCAGAGGCTCTCGCCATATGGTAGCCCGAAGGAAGGAATAGAAAATGAGTACCACCTCAAAAATGAGAGGGGTGACCCTAAGCATACTTGTCGTTGTGGCCCTATCGGTTTCAACCGTCGGTCCGCTGCTAGCCGCACAAAGACAGGACGGTGTGACAGATGTTTCCATAACCTATCGGACAAAGACCGGCAAGACGATCGTCGTATCGCAAAGCCACCCCGCCGGCCGGAGCCTTGCCACGATCGAGGTCCGCACCGAGGGCTTTGAACACGACTTCGGAGAAGTGTTCGAAGACCGGGACCCCATTTCCGATGTGTTCGTGGCCGATCTGGATGGCAACGGCTTCGACGAGATCTACATCGTCACCACAGCGGCGGGTTCCGGCAGCTATGGCAGCGTATTGGCATTCGCCTCGAACAAGGACAAGAGCCTGTCCATGATTCATTTCCCTGAAATGCGGGAAGGGGATGCGAATTTCGACGGGTACATGGGACACGACAGCTTCACCATCGAGGGTCGTATGCTCGTTAGGATGTTTCCCTTATACAACAAGGGCGATACAAACGAGAAACCGACCGGCGGAAAACGAAAGCTGGTGTATGGTCTGTTCCCCGGGGAGGCCGGATGGCAACTGCGGGTCGAGCAAACGGAAACGCTCGACGCTCTCTGAAATGGCACCATTCGTTATTGAGCGCATCCATCCAGCAGGCTTTTTCAAACGAGCGTGCACATGCGTGGAGAGGCTGGTGATGATCGACAAGGGAAGTGAAGACATGTACACAGGCTCCGAAATAGCTTCGACCCAAGCTGAGCGATTCACCTTTTTCGGAAATGTTCGAATGGATTCGATTTCAGGTCGTTATGATCGATTGGGATCCTTAAAAGATGAAACCCATTGGGTTTGCCGATCTCACCACATCTTCGGCGTTAGATATCGCCGCGCATAGTCCACTATAGCGCAACGACATCTGCCTTGAATATGCGGCAAGCTCGACAATCGCTCAACTTGGGTTCGATTTTGTGCCCGGGTTGAAGTGTTCGGGTGAAAGGTGACAAAAATGCAGCTATTGAAAATAACGCGAGAACGATTCGAGACCGTTTATTCCGATATTTCCGATGGCTCCGAGCCGGCCCTGCGGTTTTACCTCCTGGTAACCGTTTCGACACTGATCGCCGGCTTTGGGTTGTTGCTTGACAGCACCGCCGTGGTGATCGGTGCTATGTTGGTGGCACCGCTGATGACCCCTATCTTCGGTATATCCCTCGCGCTGGTCAGGGGGGAAACCGACCTTCTGGGACGCGCGCTTCGTGCCGAGATTGTCGGCGTGGCCGCCGCGGTATCCATGAGCCTTGTCCTCGGGCTGTTGCTGGGAGATTTCGAGCCTACCGCCGAGATGCTGTCGCGGACGCGACCGTCCTTGTACGATCTGCTGGTGGCCGTGCTGGCCGGCTTTGCCGGGGCATACGCTCTGGTGGACGAAAAGATCAGCCCCGCCCTTCCCGGCGTGGCCATTGCCACTGCCATCGTTCCCCCTTTGGCCAATAGCGGCCTTTGCCTGTCTTTGGGGGAAGTGGCCGGCGGGGTAGGGTCTTTTTTGCTGTTTATCGCCAACTTTCTGTCCATTCTGGTCGTTGCGTCCGTCACTTTCGTGTTAAGCGGCATGGCCCAGCGTTTTGGCGCAAGGGCCAAAGGCGTGGAGCTTTTGCGCCGTTTTCGATTGCCGATCGTTTCCTTTCTTGTGATCGCCGCTTTTCTGGGACACTCGCTGTACAAGCTCGCCCAGGAGCGTCGTATGGCCAAAGGCATCGAAAAAACGTTGATCAGCCAAACATCCCGGATACCATCGACGGCACTGGAGAAGGTGCATTTCTATCATGATGAGGAGGAGGAAGAGAAAGATTTGATTCACGTGGTGGCCAACATCAGCACCCCGGAGGTTTTGACGCCGACGCAGGTGAGCCTGATGCAGGAACAATTGTCACAGGACATTAAAATGCCCGTGGAGTTGATCGTGCATTGCACCCTCAGCAGCAACGTTTCGGCCATTGGCTCGGTGAAAAATACCCTTGAGCAAAATCTCGACGGCACGTTCGTAAAATCTGCCGGTAGTGATATTTTAAAAGATATTGCCACTACGGAGCAGGTGATCCGCGAATATCTTTCAACGGATGTGGCCCTGGATCTGAGCCGCGTTCAATATGTTCCCAGAAACCGGCAGCGCAACATAATGCTGGCTCACGTTTCCGGATTTAGGCGCATTGCAGCCAAGGAAATCAGACAATTGGAGGCCAGTGTCCGCAAAGCAACAGAAAATCCCTCCATCGAACTGGTCTTCAGCCATCTTGAAAAGACGATCAGCACAGTTGATGGTACAATTCAATATGGCTGGATACCGGGAAAACAATATTCCCCTGAAACCATCGAAAGGGCCCGTCAAATCCATGCCTACTTGGTGAGCTTTTTTGATGGTGAAAAAGTGTATAAGCTGGTTAACACTAATGTCACCCGCCTCGATGACAGATTCCATTTCATGTTGGAAATCGTTGGGCCTGACGTGTGCCCACGCCGGAAAATTGAAACGCTTCAGGCCCAGCTTGTCAAAAAATTCGCCGAGCCTATAAACCTGTATGCTTTGAGCCGGGCGGAAATCGTACACGGCCCGGAAGGGCTGCTATCGTTGAAGGAACTGAATCAGTATTTCAGCGAGCGGCAAAAGGAGAATCTACCCGATGACATACCGCTGATTTTGGAAGCTTCGAGGCATTAGCTGGATAATCGTGCCAATCCTTTCTAAACTTGTAAAGGATATAAGATACACTATAGTAACTGATCAGAGAAAGCGAGGTGCTCCATTAAAAAAATAAAACGACATCGGCTTAGCTTCGGCTCACGTCTGGGGTGTTTGATGACCATCCTCCTGTTGGCCCTGTCGGCTGGTGCAAGCGCCGCAGATGTGGCTCCCGGCCAACAACCTGCCTTCCCCGGCGAGGTCTGGAAGGGCGACTTCGAGGCCATGGCCGAAAAGAATCGGATTCGAGCACTGGTCGTCTACAGCAAGACCTTCTATTTTATCGACATAGGCGAGCAAAAGGGTTTGACCTACGAAGGGCTGATGCTGTTCCAAAAATTCGTCAATGAAAAGTTGGACAAAAAGACCGTAAAGGTCAACGTGATTTTCATCCCCGTGGCCAGAGACCAGTTATTGCCCGCCCTGCTGGCGGGGCAGGGAGACATCGCGGCGGCCAACTTGACCATTACCCCCGAGCGCAGCAAGCTGGTCGACTTTTCGGATCCCTTTGGGACCGGTGTCAAGGAACTCGTCGTGTCCGGCCCCGCTTCACCGCAAATCACCAGCCTCGACGACCTATCCGGAAAAGAGGTCCACGTCAGAAAATCGAGCAGCTATTACCAGAGCCTCCGGAAACTCAACGAACGCTTTGAAGGCCAAGGTAAAAGCACGGTCAAGATTGTGGCGGCCGACGAGAACCTGGAAGATGAAGACCTGCTCGAGATGCTCAATGCCGGCCTCATCCCCCTGATCGTGATGGACAGCCACAAGGCCGCGTTCTGGAACCAGATCTTTGACAAAATCACGGTTCACGAGGATGTCGCCGTGGCCAGCGAGGGCAAAATCGCCTGGGCCTTTCGCAAAGACAGCCCCGAGCTTGCAGCGGTGGTAAACGAGTTTGTCAAAAAGAACAAGGCCGGAACGCTCATGGGCAACATCCTTTTGAAACGCTATTTGAAATCCACCGACTACATCGAAAACTCGACTTCCGAAGCGGAGATCGAAAAGTTCCGGCAGACCATCGACTACTTCAAAAAATACGGCGACCAGTACGGATTCGACTATCTGATGATTGCCGCCCAGGCCTATCAGGAGTCGCAGATCGATCAGAGCAAAAAAAGCGCCGCCGGGGCCATCGGCGTGATGCAGTTGCTGCCCAGCACCGCCGCCGACAAAAATGTCAATATCCCGGACATCCACGACACGCAAAACAACATCCACGCCGGCACCAAGTACCTCAGATTCATAGCGGACAGGTACTTCACCGATGACGGTATCGACCCGCAAAACAAGCTGTTGCTCTCATTTGCGGCCTACAATGCAGGCCCTGCCAAAATTGCCAAGCTCAGGAACGAGGCCGCGGCGCAAGGCCTCGATCCCAACAAGTGGTTTCGCAACGTGGAACGGGTCGCCGCCAAACGCATCGGCCGGGAGACGGTCCAGTACGTCAGCAACATTTACAAATACTGGATCGCCTACAGCATGATTGTCGAACGCGACAAAACGCGCCAAAAAGCTTCCAGCCAGTGAGGCGGGTTTGTGGTAATTTTCGGAGCAAGGTCATAGTGCCCTCGTGCATACGCACAGTTGCGGCAATTCTCCTCACAGGCTTTGTGTTGCTGGGATGTGCGGCATTCAATCCGCAGCCATTGAACGAGAGGCTGTTTCGAGAACGGGCAGCCGTAAAAGCACAAGATGGCGTGCGCGTCCTGGCGGCAGTACTCAGTGCGGAGGAAACCCAATCCGTGTTCGGGCTCTCGCTTTACAAAAAAGGCATCCAGCCGGTTTGGCTCGAGATCGAAAACAGCACCCGACACCGCATGTGGTTTGCACCGCTGAGCGTCGATCGTGACTATTTCTCTCCGCTGGAAGTGGCCTATTTATACCATGCCGGTCACACGAAAACCGCCAAACAGGCCATGAACCGTTTTTTTTACCAGCATGCCATGCGCAAACCCATCAACCCACGAACGGTTCGTTCAGGATTCGTTTTCACGAACCTGGAAATGGGCACCAAAGCCTTCAACGTAGACGTGGTCGGTGACGGAGATCGTCACCACCCAATCCGCCTGGAGGACCGCGATGGCCTATCTTTCCGGGGGTAATTATCGATATTCCCCCGTCAGCAGCCTATATCTTTTCGGCAGACGTCAGGATGTCTCTCTCCAGAAGGCTCGAGGGAGGATTCATGAACGCAACCACCTGCGTCTGTGGTTGGCGCCGGTGCGGTTTAAAGGCAAACTCGTGTGGGTGGGACAGATCAGCCGTGACATCGGTGTGCGCTTTACCAGGAAAACCATCGTAACCCACAAAATAGATCCAGACGTGGATGAGACCCGCGGCTTTCTGGTCCAGGATCTGTGGTATTCACAGGGGCTGGAACAGTTTGCGCTGGTTGGCGGTGTCGGTGCAGCCCCAATCACAGCGCCGCGCAACAATTTGACAGGGGACCCCTACTTCACGGACGGATTGCGGGCCGTATTGTGGGTTTCCAGCGCTCCAGTTCCATTCGAAAGTGTTCAATTTTTAGCGTGGGAACTCCCCTCTCAAATTGGAGGAGGTAAAGATGTACGCGTCGAATAAATGGCATTCTGAAGTTCTCATCGCCTTGCCACTAATCGTAATCTTATCCTTTGCGGCATCCATGACATACGCTGCCGACGAAAAAGGCGCGACGGATGCCGACAACATTATGACCGAAGCAGAGTTGCAGGGCAATCTGATGGCCTTCGCCGACCGCTATTGGTCGATGATGAACTCAGTGGGTATCGAGTATGTGGAAAACCGGCCATCATCTGAAAACAGTCGCGCGATCCTAGCTCAGTTGGTGCATTCAGCGGCAGATGCGTTTACGATTGCCGCCGGCCCTAAACCGGTGGCTGCATTTCTGGATATGGTAGTCATGGTCACCCTGGGCCGTATGGTGTTTGAACAGCACTATGCCAACCTTTACGGTGAAGAGGTGACTCCGATTGTGAGGGGCTTCATAAAGGCCGAGGCGGAGGTCTGGGAAATTGCCGGCGATATTCTGACGGCCGAGCAACAACAAAAATTGATGAGTTTGATTCAGACGTGGCGACAAAACAACCCGAAAAATATCGTTTTCAGTAGTGTGCGCTTCAGTGAATTCGAGAAATTCAGAGGAGTTTCGGACGATCCCCAAAAATCGTCATCAGGCGGCATTTTCCCATCCGTGGCCAAGGCTACCGAACAGGTTGAAGAGGTGCGTCTACTGGCTGAACGAGCCATGTATCTGGGCTCCCGTCTACCGATGATGACCGGTGCTTTCGCGGATGTATGGGCCTCCCGGCTAACGCGCAACCACGATGTCAGCCAAATATTAACCGACGTGAATCAAATCGCCGGCGGGCTCCAGCGTATAGCTGCTGTCTCCGAAAAATTACCGGATGTCATTGCCAAAGAACGGGATACCACCATCAACAAGCTCATTCAGGAAGTCGCCAAACAGCGACGGGAAACAATAGAAGACTTCTTGGCCGAGGAAAAACGGATAGGCGGTTTGTTGACGGATTTGAAACTGATGCTCGTATCGGGAAACGACCTTCTGGCTTCAACCAATGCCACACTGGATCGCCTCAATCTCGGCCATGGCGAAAGGGGTGCGTCAGAGCCATCACCGCCTTTTGACATCAAGGATTACCAAGCCACCTTGCAAGAAGCATCAAGAGCCATTGTAACGCTCCACGAATTGGTTAAAACCATCGATCAGCTGGGTTTGGAAAACAACTTGCCAGCAATTACCAATGCCATCGAACAGATAGGACAACAAGGTGAAGAATGGGTTCTGCTGGCCTTCATGCTGGGTGTCATCCTCATATTGATTCTCCTCATCGGATCGGTGCTTGCTATGCTATCTTATCGATACATAGCCCAGAAAATGCTTTCAACGGAATAATTGTGGTCAAGGTCCAAAACTTATAATATTAGGATAGCGGGTACTACCCCTTTTAGGTGTGAATCCATTAGTTCGTTAGGGCCTATGCTTTCATTTTGGCGACAAACTCCGTAAAGCCGTTCATGTACTTGGTAAGTTGCTTCTTGGTTCCATCATCTGTCAGATTGCCTTCTTTATCGAATTTGCTCATCGCACCGCTTACCCACATCAGTCTTCCAGACCAAACCTGTGCCCCCAACACTCGCAATACCGGCAGCCATGCATATTGAGAAAAAGCAGTGCCAAAGCTACCTGGTGTGGCACCCATAAGCCCTATGGGGATATTTCCGAAGATGCGCGATCGGTCTTCAGGTGGACGCGTCAACCAATCTATTGCGTTCTTGAAAACGCCTGGCATCGAGTTGTTGTTTTCCGGTGTCACCATCAACAGACCATCAGCATTGGCGATGAGGCTTTTTAAGTCCTCGACAGCGGCAGGGATGCCTTCTGATTCCTCAACATCAGCATTATAGAGGGGGATACCTTTGATAGTGCCAATTGTTAAAGAACATCCATCAGGGGCAGCTTCAAAAGCTGCTCGTAAGAGCCCAGAATTAAAAGATTGTTTTCTAAGACTACCAGATATTCCGGCTAACGTTATCATTTCAGCCTCCTAATAGGGTTATTGGTATATCCATAAAAATCAAATAGCATTTCCATTCAAGGAGATGTCGCTAAAAGCTTCGATCTCGGTCTGCAGTTCCTCGAATGCGATCAAACCTCGCTTTAAGTGTTCTGGCAATTCATTATTGGCTGCACCCAGGAGAATGCCTAGAACCATTCCACGGTGGACACTGTCACCACCAGCATTGGCGTTTGCAAGAAGTGCGGTCTCCACATCCATGTTGTGGGCGCTTGCAAAATACAAGAGCAATGGCAAGTAAGGCACTTATTTGTTAAATGAGACAACAATTTCTTTGAACGTTTTTCTCCATTTGGCCGGTTGTAATTCTATATCTGGCTTCCTATAGCCAACGGCCAGCAATAGCGGAATCCAATAATTCTCAGGGATGTTAAACTCCTTTCGAACAGCCTCATGATCAAAACCGTCCATGGGGTGGGTATCCAAACCCAGGTTAGTGGCGGCATACATCAAGCCCATGGCAAAAAAGCCTGCATTTTTAGTCGCAAATGCCAGGCCAGCATCGGGACTCCAGCCGTAGAGAGATTTGGCAGCATTGAGAAACCAATCGCGCTGATCCGGTCCCATTGCTCCGCTGTTCAACATTTCCTGCCAGTTTTTTTCCACCGTGGGGTGGCTCTCCTGCCAGCCGTTTTTGTCCGCCAGGACAATGAGGGTGATCGGCGCCTCCACGACCTTGGGCTGATCCCAGGCCAGCTCCTTGAGCTTTTCCTTGGTGGCAGTATCGCGCAAGACCATGAGGTTCCAAGGCTGCAGGTTGAAGCTTGATGGCGCCTGGGCCGCCAGGGCGACCATCTCTCCTAACAGTTCGTCATTCACATCTCGATCGGGATCGAAGAAATTGATGGCACGTCTTTTTGCGGTAATCTCTTTATAGTTCATTATAGCCCCTTTTCATGTAAATCTGGTATGTTTAGGTTATTCATTTCCCCGATACATCGATGAGGATCAAATCCGCGTCCTGGTCAGCTTTCAGTATAAGGCGGTCGACACCATCCAACCGGGCCTGATCCCTGGCTGCCAGGGCCTCACCATTGACCTGCAAGCGTCCCGATGTAAGGTAGATAAAAAGCTTACGGTCGGGCGAAGTGCGATGCTCCAGCTGCCGACGTGTATCCAGCCGTGACCGGTAGATGGCAGCATCCGTGTGAAAACTAACGGCCCTGACGTGCTTCTGACCAGAGGCCAGTGGAAAGAGGACATTCTTGAATTCATCTTCTGTAAACTCTTTTTGTTCATAGGAAGGAGGCAAACCCGCCTCGTCCGGCAGAATCCAGATCTGGTAGAAATGCAGGTCCCGGCTCGCTGCATTATATTCAGAATGGGTCAGCCCCGTACCGGCCGACATCCGCTGGACTTCACCGGTCCGGATCACCCCGCCATTGCCCATGCTGTCCTTGTGCGAGATTTCACCCTTCAATACAATGGTGATAATCTCCATCTCTTCGTGGGGGTGAGTGGGAAACCCGGTTCCAGGCCGGACGACATCGTCATTGAAAACCCGCAGCTTGCCGTGCCCCATGTTGGCCGGGTCGTAATAGTTTGAAAATGAAAAGAGCCAGTAGGTCTGGAGCCAGCCCATATCCGTAAAATGGCGCTGGTTGGACGGTATAATGGTTGCGCTCATGAAATCCTCCTGTTGTCCGTTTCCGGCGGGGCGGCGTTGGCTTTGCCGATCTTTTTAAGAAGCTTGCCCAGGGTCGCCAACTCGTTGGATTCGAGTACCGAGAATATTTCCGCGGCCACAGTGGCATGCTTGGGAAACAAGGCCTGAATCAGGTCCAAACCCTTTTCCGTCAATTTCACCACCATCCGGCGGCGGTCTGCCGGGTCTTTTGTCCGGACGACCAACTCCCGTTTTTCCAGGTTGTCAATAACCATGGTCATATTGCCGCTGGTTTTCAGAATCTTTTCACCGATATCCCGCTGGCAAAGTGGTCCCTTGTGATACAGAACCTCCAGCACGCCGAACTGGCTGAGAGTCAGGCCAGTATCCACCAGGTGACGGTGCATTCGTGTGGTCACCGCATCCGTAGCCCGCATCATCTGAGTGTAGGTCTTTAGAAAGGTTCGCTGTTGGGCTGTTATCCGGGTATTGGGGTTCATGGTACCCTCGCATTAAATTTATTTTTATATTAAGATAATAGATATTAAGCAAATTACAACTAAAAAGTTAGGGGTCGGTAGCCCTATGCAGGTCAACAGGACAATTATAGCGAGAGTCAACGCTTTTTCACTTTTATGAAACCCAACATTGGTGGATGAGGTCAAATAGGGCAGGACTTAGATGGTTTAGGCCAGCGGAAATAAATAACCCCCCCGCCTTGCTTGTCTTTGCGCCGGTCTTCGGCGTTGCCCCAAATGGCACGTATTCCAATACGCTTTCATTTGGGGCGCCTTGAAAACCAACACACATCCGGCGCAAATTCAGGGGATTTATTTTTTTCCGCTGGCCTAATCTTCACTTGGCTCGGCATGGCCTCAATGCAGATAAATCGCCGATTATAGCAAAAACTCAAGCTTCGAGTCGTGGGCGGCAAACTGAATTTTTAGGTCAAACTGCTTTTATAAAAAGCGATGCGCTCACAAATTCTTCTTTTTTACATGTTTAATAATATCAGGAAGTTGTTTTTGTGCTGCCCATAGCCGCAAGGTCTGTCGATGATCGTCGGCAGGCATCCCGAGAAGGGTTTTCCCCGGTGCTACATCACTGACGACGCCGGCGTTCCCACCAATCCTTACCCCGGAACCAACGGTAACATGATCGTTGACCCTCGCACCTCCTCCCATAATAACGCCATCTCCTAAAGTCACGGAGCCAGCTAAGCCGGACTGCCCGGCCATCACACAGGATCGACCCAGTTTGCAATTGTGGGCAATTTGAACGAGGTTGTCTATTTTCGTACCGTCGCCAATCGAAGTGGCACTGAATTTACCCCGGTCGACACTACTACCTGCTCCAATCTCGACGCCGTCCCCAACCTCGACGGTGCCGATTTGAGGTATCTTGACCATGCCGCGACCATCGGGTGACGGTCGATAACCAAAGCCGTCGGAGCCGATTGTCACATTCGGATGGATGATACAGCCGTTGCCGATGCTGCATCGTTCACGTATGACCGTACCGGACCAAATAACCGTTCGACTGCCTATGCGGGTGTCATCCAGTACGGTAACATTGGGATAAAGTTTAGTGCCCGTGCCGATAACAACACCGGGTCCGATATAGCAGCCGGCCCCTATGGCGGCAGTCGCACCGATAATGGCGGTTGAATCAACTACCGCGGTTGAATGGATGCCGGCCTCACATCTCGGAGGTTCCGGCTCAAACATCTTAAGGACTTGTGCCAACGCCAGATCGGGGTCGGCAACACTTATCAGGGCCCGCTCCTGTCCCGGTTCGATATCCAGACTATCCTTGACGATAGCAGCCGATGCACTGGATTGGTGCCATAGCTTAACGTATTTCTTCTGGCCTATGAACGTCAGCTGGCTTTCCGTAGCCTCGGAGACTTGTTCTACACCGGTGATCAGGATCGCCGGATTACCGGTAAGTGTTCCGCCAATGGCTTGATTAATCGCTTCGATGGTAAAATTCTTCATCATTGCTCCTGAATAACAAACGTTGTTTTAGATTAATCGTATATAACATCAATGGCCAGATATCATACCAATCCCTTTTTAAATAGTTTAATTCAGGTTAGTTGGGATAGATTGAGAGCACATTGCATCGATCGCGAATATAAAATGTTGTGATAGACGACCTGTGGAAAGCCTGGCGGAGCCATCACCAAAATCAAAATGCGTGTATTGGGTATTTTTCGCCGCAGCGTTGCAGCCTCTCGTTTGTGTGTATTTCTCGATATTGAATTTCTTTCTTCCTCGATGGCGACTTTACTGTGAAACCAATTCCAGGGTCACGCAAACCGGTTTGGCATTGACGGTAGATGGTCAATCTGGTTTGATAAAAGGCTGCTAAACCGTGATAGTGAGCGCATTCCCCGCCGCTTGCCGCGGGGAAGGTTCAATCCTGCCGGGTGCTGCTTTATGCCGGGCAACCAGGCCCGACTAAATAGTTTCTATATGAGCACAAAACTGACCGGAACGGAACTTCAACCTTGCCCCAAATCGATGTCCAAAGTCTTGCCAAACACTATCGGGTCCACCGCAAAGCCGCCGGATTTATGGGATCGCTGCGCAGCTTCTTCCGACGCCGCTACCAGACCGTAACGGCTGTGGACGACATAAACTTTCAGATAGAAGCCGGTGAGGTGGTCGGCTTTTTAGGGCCCAACGGCGCCGGCAAGACCACGACCTTGAAGGTTCTCTCCGGGCTGTTGCATCCCACCGCCGGCAGGGCGCGTATTCTCGGTTTTACCCCCCACGAGCGCAAATCACCGTTTCTCAAGCAGATCACCCTGGTCATGGGCCAGAAAAACCAGCTTAACTGGGATCTTCCGGCCATGGAAAGCTTTGTCGTCAACCAGGCCGTCTACGACATACCCGCCGACACCTTTCGCCAAACCCTGGCCGAACTGACCACACTGCTCGACCTCGACACGCTGATCGACAAGCAGGTTCGTAAGCGCTCGCTGGGCGAGCGCATGAAATGCGAACTGGCCGCGGCACTACTGCACCGACCGCGGGTCCTGTTCCTGGACGAGCCGACCATCGGGATAGACGTCGTCATGCAAACGCGCATCCGCCAGTTCGTGGCCGAGTACAACCGCCGCCACGGGGCCACGGTGATCCTGACCAGCCACTATATGGCGGACGTAACGGCCTTGTGCAAACGGGTGCTCGTTATCGATCATGGAAAATTGATCCTTTACAGCATCTGGCTGATGATGGCGACCTCCGCATTCTGGTTCGTGCGTATCGACGACATCAGTGAACTCTTTTCGGCCATCTATGAAACCGGACGTTTTCCGGTCTCCGTGTATCCCTCCTGGATGCGGGGGGCGCTGACGTTCGTGGTGCCCATCGCGTTTATCACCACCTTCCCGGCAGCCGCCGTCCTGGGCCGTGCCAAGCCGCTGTTGCTCGCGCTGGCGTTTCTGCTGGCCGCCGGGTTCTTTTGGGGCTGCGTGTGCTTCTGGCGCTTCGCGGTCCGCCGCTACAGCAGCGCCAGCAGCTGAATGGGAAAAGGATTAAAGAGGCCACCTCCCGTTCCCCTTCGATCCGGCCGAGCGCGTCTCGATGGAATCGATGACGATGGTACCCGAACGAACGCACCAGCGAATATTGCGGTCATACAGCTGCAGGCCGAATTCGGTTCGATCAGAGCGGTTTCCCAAATAGGCCGGACGGGGGTCGGCGCGCAGCACCTGGATCACCAGGTCCGTGAATCCTGGATAGGTTTTGTCCGCCTCGACACTGGCGCGTCGTGCCCGGTTGGAAAATTGAATGGAAATCGACGGGCGGGGTGGCTGGGCGGCATAGCCGCCCTTCGCATTCGCAATCGAATCCGCATAGGGCAGATAGGGTTTGATGTCCAGAACCGGGGTCTGGTCTAAAATGTCGATCCCGGAGAGTTCCAGAACCATTTTGCCATGGTTCCGACCAACCCTTTCCAGGACCACGCTGGAGATGCCGATGGGGTTGGGACGGAATCCGGATCGGGTGGCAAAAACGCCCACACGCCGGTTACCGCCCAGCCGCGGCGGTCGCACCGTGGGTTGCCACTTTTGGGCCTTGATGCCGTGGAAAACAAAGACGATCCACAGATGCGAAAAACCATCGAGTCCCCGGCACGTTTCGTCCCGATCATAGGGCGGCAAAATTTCCAGGGTGGCCCGGCCGGCAGGTGCCAGACCCGGCTGGCGCGGAATGCCGAATTTTTCGGTAAAGCATGAACGGACGATCCCGATGGGATGAAAATTGAAATCAGGCATTTCCAAACGCATCTTCCAGCACCTTCTCGTACCACCCCTTGAGCCGCCACCCTTCCAGGAAGCCGTTGTGTCCGCCACGGGGCTGAACGATCAGGCGGGTCGTGGGGCTGATGTGCAAGCCGTAGAAATCTTCCACGGGGATGATGGGATCGTCGGCGGCGGTGATGATGGTGGTGGGTGTGGTGATGTGGTTCAGGTCGTTTCCGAGCAGGGTGTACCCTTTAAAATAGGCTTTTAAGCTGTCATAGGGGCTGTAGCGCGCCAGCAGGCGTTCGGTCATTTCACGGATGTTGTCGATATCCACGATGGCCGAAAAATCGTAGCGATCGGGAAAAAGGCCCTGCTTGATGGACAGGGATCGGCGCCACTTGTTGAGAAAATAGGCCCGGATGAAGCGATTGCCGTCGATACGGTCTGTGGCCTTGTCCGGATCCAGCACCGGGCTGATGCTGACCACCTGCCGCAGGCCGTCGATCGGCTGCTGGGCGGATTTCGACGCGATCCGCAGGGCAAAATTGCCGCCCAGGGAAAAACCCGCCAGAAAGACCGGTTGCCGCTTTTCAGCCTGGGCGATCTGGCCTACGGCATCGAAGACCTCATCCAGCAGCACGGCGTAGAAAATGCCGACGTTCAGATGGTGACTGGGGCCGTGGTCGCGAAGGTTGAGCCGGAAGACGTCGAAACCCCGGCGGTACAAAAAGCGTCCGGTGGTACGGATGTAGGTGGATGCCGAACTGCCCTCCCATCCGTGCAGCAAAATCGCCAGACCCTTGTTGCGGGGCCGGCGCTGGCGACTCATGTAGCCCAGCAGGCGGATGCCTTGCGCGGTGGTGACCACCGTCTCGCGGGCGGCCTCCAGCATGGGGTTTTTGCCCCAGGCGCGCAGCCTGGCACTGGCCAGCACGGTCTGAATGGCGGTCGGTTTCAGGTAAAACGGGGGCGTAAACCTGCCGGGCTGCATGACTGCCTCACGTTCGATTTTCAATCGGCCGGATGGGCCGCTTCCAAAAACAATCTTGCCCTAGCCACTTACAGGCGATACCTGAAAAATGTCAAATGAATCCTCACCTCGGTCGCGGCGCCAGGCCGGCCGGTCATTTCTATTGACAGAAACACCCCTGGCGACGTAAAAAGTTGCTGCCGTTGCTGATACGCGCTCGTGGGCCGCTTGCAGATCGATTTGGCAATGGTGATCGACGAGCCGGTTTACGACGCCTCCCAAGGAGAAACCTGCATGACACCCAAGAGCTTCATCCTTTCCAAAGACGACATTCCCAGACAGTGGTACAACATCCTGGCAGACATCAAGATGAATCCACCGCTGGGACCGGATGGAAAACCGGTCAGCCCCGACATGCTGGCCCCGGTCTTTCCCATGAATCTGATCGAGCAGGAGGTCAGCTCGGAGCGTTGGATCGACATCCCCGACGCGGTGCTGGACGTCCTTTCCATCTGGCGGCCCGCTCCGCTGACCCGTGCCACGGCCTTCGAGAAAGCCTTGGGTACACCGGCTAAAATATACTTCAAGAACGAGGGCATGAGCCCCCCGGGCAGCCACAAACCCAATACCGCCGTCCCCCAGGCCTACTACAACAAAATCTTTGGCATCGAGAACATGACCACCGAAACCGGCGCCGGCCAGTGGGGCAGTGCACTCGCCTTTGCCTGCGCCCAGTTCGGTCTGACCTGCAAGGTCTACATGGTTCGCATCAGCTTTGACCAAAAGCCCTACCGCAAGGCCATGATGGAGACCTGGGGGGCCACGTGCATCGCCTCTCCGAGCACCGAAACCAAGGCCGGCCGGGATGTTTTGGAACGGTCTCCCGACACGCCCGGAAGTCTGGGCATTGCCATCTCCGAAGCCGTGGAAGCGGCCGTCGGCGACGCCTCCGGCAAAACCCGCTATTCGCTGGGCAGTGTCCTCAACCATGTGATGCTGCACCAGACCATTATCGGTCTGGAAGCCAAGAAACAGTTTGAGATGGCCGGCGACTACCCGGATATCGTCATCGGCTGCGCCGGCGGCGGCAGCAATTTCGCCGGTCTGGCGTTCCCCTTCGTTCTGGACAAGATCAACGGGAAGCAGATCGAGATCTACCCGGTGGAGCCCAAGGCCTGTCCGACCATGACGCGGGCCCCTTTTGCCTACGACCACGGCGACACGGCCGGCTACACCCCGCTGCTGCCCATGCACAGCCTGGGGCACAATTTCGTGCCGGCCCCCATCCATGCCGGCGGGCTGCGCTACCACGGCATGGCCCCCACCGTCAGCCAGCTGGTCAGCGAGGGTTTGCTCACGCCCAAATCGGTGGGCCAGATGGCCGCTTACGAGGCCGGCATTTTGTGGGCGCGCACCGAGGGCTTTATCCCCGCACCGGAAACCAACAACGCCCTGGCATTGGTGGTGGAAGAGGCCCAAAAGGCCAAAGCCGAGGGACAGTCCAAGACCATCGTTTTTAACTTCAGCGGGCATGGCCTGCTGGATCTGGGCGCTTACGAGAAATTTTTCTCCGGGGAGCTTTTCGACCACAGCCTGGGTGATGCCGAAATCGAAAAATCGACCCAGGTGTTCAAGAACTATCCCAAACCGCAGCTCATCAAGAGCCGCTGATGGACCCGGATTCGTTGGAGCGGCGCTGCCCGCGTCTGGGCGGGGATGTGGCCTTCGGTTACTGCAAGGTCTGCGGTGATGACCACTCGCCTTGTTTCAAGGTGCTGGACTGCTGGTGGGAGCGCTTCGACGTGGTGGCGCACATGCAAGCCTGTCTGTCACCGCAGGCCTTCGATGCGCTCACCCGTCACCGCGCACCGCCCGACAAGGTGACCCGTCTGGTGGATCTCATCCGCCGGGCCCAGGCGCGCACGGATCCGCAGTGAGCCCCGGCAGCGCGAAACCATCGCCTCCCGGCGGCCCCGGAATCAGTGACGTTGTCGGAGTCCATTAGATTCCCGCCCGTGGTCCGATCACAGGTTGGCAAACATCTCCCCGGCGTGGTAGGAGCTGCGCACAAAAGGGCCGGAAGCCACTTTTTCAAAGCCCACCTTCACTGCCAATCGGCGCCAGCGCTCGAATTCCTCGGGCGGGATGAAATCGACCACCGGCAGGTGCCGCGCGGTAGGCTGCAGGTACTGGCCGATAGTGAGCATGCGGCAACCGGTGGCGTAGACATCGGCGATGGTCTGCCGGACCTCGTCCTCGGTTTCGCCAAGGCCCAGCATGATGCCCGATTTGGCGGGGATTGAGGCATCGATCTTTTTGACCCGGGCCAGCAGTTGCAGGGAGCGATCGTAATCGGCCTCAGGGCGGACTTCAGGGTAAAGGCGCCGGACGGTTTCCATGTTGTGGTTGAGCACATCCGGTCGGGCGGCCATGACGGTCTCCAGGGCCGAGCGGATCCCCTGAAAGTCCGGAATGAGCACCTCTACCTGGACGCCGGCGATCCTGGCCCGCAGGGCCTCGATGGTAGCCGCGAAATGCGCGGCGCCGCCGTCGGCCGCGTCATCGCGGGTCACCGAGGTGACCACAACATAGCGCAGGTTCATTGCGGCGGCCGCTTCGGCCACGCGGCGGGGTTCGTCCGGGTCGATCGGCCCGGGTTGTCCGCCTTCGATATTACAGAAACGGCAGCTGCGGGTGCAGGTGGCGCCCAGAATCAAAAAGGTAGCCGTGCGGGCGGCAAAGCATTCGAACTGATTGGGGCAGTTGGCCTCCTGGCAGACCGTGTGGAGCTGTCCCTGGCCGATCATGGATCGGATTCGTTCGTATTCGGGGCCCGAGGGCAGCTTTCGTCTCAACCAGGCCGGCTTGCCGGTGCGAATGGGGTTGCAAGGGTTCATATTATTCAAATCTGTTGAAATGGCCGCACACCTTCATTTGACGTGCTTGCTGGGTCTTTTGTCATTGTCGGAATACCCCTTTCCGATCACACCGTAAAGTTGCTCCGCGGAAACCGTTGTCAAGGCAATCTGGAACCGGTCGGCCAGGCTGGCGGCCATGACCCGCCGGACCTCGGCCATGGGCACCGGACGGCCCAGCCGGCGCTCGAAGGAGGTCATGCGCACCTGATTCAGGCCGCAGGGATTGATCCAGCCGAAGGGCTCCATGTCCGTGTTGACGTTCAGGGCCAGGCCGTGAAAGCTGACGCCGCGGCGCACGGTGATGCCGACGCTGCCCAACTTGTCCCCGTCCAGCCAGACACCCCGGTTGGCCGGGTCGGTGTCGGCCGGAATGCCCCAGCGGGCCGCGGTTCGGATCATGGCCTGCTCGAGGCCGGAGACAAAGTCCACGACCCTGAAGCGCCGGCGGTTGAGATGGATGATGGGATAGACCACCAGCTGGCCCGGACCGTGGTAGGTGATGTTGCCGCCCCGGTCCGTTGGCACCACCGACACGCCCTTTTCAGTCAAAAATTGGTCCGTGACGCACAGGTTTTCACGACCGCCGCGCCGTCCGAGCGTAAAGACCCGGGGATGCTCCACGCACACGACCACGTCGGCCTCCAGCCGGCCGCATGTTTTGGCATCGACGATGGCCAACTGCAGGTCTAGGACCCGGCGGTAATCGGTTTGCGGCAGGTTCAACCACCAGCAGGTTGTGCTGTGATACGCATTTTTTTCAGGGGAAACCGGCACGCTTTGGCAACGCCTCTGAAGGGTTCCAGGCCGGCGCAGGAGCGGCCGGACGCCACTCCTGCGCTTTGCCGGAAGTTAGTTTGTCGATTTTCCCTCATCCCTGCAGGCAGGGATTCCTGGCCGCCGCCGTCTCATCCAGCCGCCGCACTTTGGGGAACTGGGGTGATTCGTGCAGGCAGTCGGGGCACTCCACGGCCTCTTGGGCGATCTGCTTCATGGCGTCGATGAACTGGTCCAACGTCTCCTTGGACTCGGACTCGGTCGGTTCGATCATGATCGCCCCGCTGACCACCAGCGGGAAATAGATCGTGGGTGGATGAAACCCGTGATCCATGAGCCGTTTAGCGATGTCCAAAGTGGCCACGTGGTGCTCCTGCTGATGCTTGTCGGTGAAGACGCACTCGTGCATGCAGGGACGGTCGTAGGGCAAATGGTAATGGTCCTTGAGGCGTTCTTTGATGTAGTTGGCATTGAGCACGGCATACTGGCTGACTTCCTTGAGAAACGGACCCACGCTCAGGATGTAGCTGTAGGCGCGCACCAGGATGCCGAAATTGCCGAAAAAGGCGTGCACTTTGCCGACGGAAAGGGGTTGGTTCTCATCCAGGCCATAGGTGTCGCCCTTTTTGACCACTCGTGGAACCGGCAGGAAGGGCTCCAGCTCCGGGGTGACGCAGACCGGTCCGGCGCCTGGCCCGCCGCCGCCGTGGGGGGTGGAGAAGGTCTTGTGCAGGTTGAGGTGCAGCACATCCACCCCAATGTCGCCGATGTCGACGATGCCCATGACGGCGTTCATGTTGGCGCCGTCGCCGTAGACCAGGCCGCCTTTGGCGTGTACGATGTCGGCCACCTGGCGGATATTGTCTTCGAAAAGCCCCAGGGTGTTGGGGTTGGTGATCATGATGCCGGCGGTGTCTTCGTCCATGAGGTCGGCCACCGTTTCGGGCAGCAGGACCCCGTCAGGGCCGGATTTGACCGGGATCGATTTGAAGCCGCACAGGGCCGCGCTGGCCGGGTTGGTGCCGTGGGCGGTGTCGGGAATCAGCACCTTGCTGCGTGCTCGGCCCTGGTGCTTGTGATAGGCCGCGAAGATCAGCATGCCGGTCAATTCACCCTGGGAGCCGGCCGCCGGCTGGAGCGTAACCGCGGGCAAACCGGTGATTTCGCCCAGGTAAGCCTGCAGGTCATGCATCAACTCCAGGGCCCCCTGGGAGAGGCTCTGTGGGAGCAGGGGGTGTGCGCTGGCAAGGCCGGGAATGGACGCTTGGCGTTCGTTGGTCTTGGGATTGTATTTCATGGTGCACGAGCCCAGCGGGTACATGCCGCTGTCCACCCCGAAATTCCACTGGGAGAGCTTGGTGAAGTGGCGCACCACGTCCAGTTCGGACAGATCCGGAAAATCGGGGCCGTCGCCCAGCAGGGCCTCGTCCAGCGGGGCTTCGGCTACGTCGCGGCGAGGCAGCGAGATGCCTTTGCGCCCCGGCGATCCCTTTTCCCACAACAGGGGTTCGTTGAAGATCAGGCCGGTGGTTCCCATCTTATCTTTTACCTGGTCTTTTGTTGGGTCATTCATTTGGCCACCTCCTTTACCAATTCGTCGATTACCGTTTTTGAGATGGTCTCGGTCACGCACATCAGCCAGCAGTCGGCCAGTTCCGGATAAAAGGGCGCCAGGGAGAGCCCGGCGATGATCTTTTTGTCGAGCAGGGCCTGCCAGGTGTCGGCAAATCCGTCCGGGAAGCGCACCACGAATTCGTTGAAGGTGGGCGCGCTGAACGGTGACCCATGGCCGGCTTTGGCCAGGCAGGCCTTGAGATATTCGGCCCGGTCGCGGTTGAGCCGGGCGAGTTCGCGGATGCCCGTGCCACCCAGCGCGGCCATGTACATGGTTGCGGCCGTGGCGCACAGACCCTGATTGGAGCAAATGTTGGAGGTGGCTTTTTCGCGGCGGATATGCTGTTCGCGGGTGGCCAGGGTCAGCACGAAACCGGTTTTGCCGTCCCGATCGGTGGTTTTTCCGATCAGCCGGCCGGGCATGGTGCGTACGTACTGCTGCTTGGCGGCGAACATGCCCAGGCCGGGCCCGCCGAAGCTCTGGGGGATGCCAAAGCTCTGGCCCTCGCCGCAGGCGATGTCGGCCCCGCAGGTGCCGGGGCTTTTGAGCAGGCCGTAGGCCAACGGTTCGGTGAAGGCGACCACGAACAGGGTCTTGGGGTCGGCGTGAATCGTTTTCCCGGCCCTTTCCAGGTCCTCGATACAGCCGAAGAAGTTGGGGCTCTGCAGGGCCACGCCGGCCAGTTCGCCCAGGTCGGCCAGGCCGGAGAGGTCGGTGCGGCCGTCTTCGCCCGCGGGCAGTTCGACCACCTCGAAGCCGGTTGGGGCGAAATAGGTTTCCACCACTTTGCGGTAGAGCGGGTGGACGGCGCGGGAGATGGCCACTTTCTTGCGACGCGAGACCCGGATGGTCATCAGCAGGGCCTCGGCCAGCCCCGAGGCGCCGTCGTACATGGAGGCGTTGGCCACATCCATGCCCAACAGCCGGCAGACCAGGGTCTGGTATTCGTAGATGGTCTGCAAGGTGCCCTGGCTGATTTCGGGTTGATAGGGGGTGTAGGCCGTGAAGACCTCGCCCCTTAACAGCAGCTGGCGGGTGATTTCGGGAATGAAATGGTGGTAGCTGCCGGCGCCCATGAAAACCTTGTAGAAAGGGGGGGCACCCATACTGGCGGCCATGCAGTCCATGTGCCCGTTGAGTTCCCACTCGGTGAGCGGTTCGGGCAGGCTCATGGTGTCTTTCCGGCGGCAGTCGGCGGGAATACTGGAAAACAGGTCGTCCAGGTCCGCCGCTCCCACCACCTGGAGCATCTGTTGGATGTCTTCCGGGGTATGGGGCAGATATCTCATGACGATTTATCCTTTCAGCATTTCAAGGTAGTCGGCCTTGGATTTGAGGGCCTCGAGTTCGGCGGGATCGCTGGCCTTGACTTCGATCATCCAGCCGTTTCCATAGGGATCGCTGTTGACCTGCTCGGGTTCGTCGCCCAGGGTTTCGTTGATGGCCGTCACTTTACCGCCCAGGGGCATGTACAGCTCGGATACGGCCTTGACGGACTCAACGGTGCCGAACTCTGCACCCTTTTCGAAAGTGCTGCCAACTTCAGGCAGTTCCACGAACACAATGTCCCCCAGTTGATCTTGGGCATAGTCGGAAATGCCGATGCGCACGCCATTGCCGCTCGATTTGGCCCATTCATGATCGTCGGTGTATTTGACATCTTCCGGCAGATTCAGCTCGTTGATCGCTTTCATTGTTTTCCTCCCTGTAAATTGGTTTATATCGGATTGCGCGGCGGGTTTTGTGGCCGCGATCAGACCATGTCGGCCATGGGGCTGCGGGCGGTGCGGTCAGGCCGCACGTCGTCCGTCACGGTGACGGTGATGGTGCGCCGGCTGTCGGCGATCTTCACTTGTTGACCAAAGGGAATTTTACGATCGGTCTTGATAAAGCCGCAGCACAGTCCCCTGGCCTTGAAATTCGGTGGTTTGTTTGGACTGGCGATGCTGAAGATGTCGCCGTCATGACGGCCGATGGCCATGTCCGTGGCGCAGGTGAGCACGGTGCCGAATGGGCGACCGTTTGTATCGAGTACACGGGAGTCATCACCGGAGGCGACCTTGCGCAGGTCCTGGCCCACGAATGCTTGGGTGAAGGTGATGTCGTCTGGATTTTCCAACGCCGCCCGGCCGATGAAATCCTTGCTGAAACCGATCTGATCGGCCGTAAAGGGCAGGGCAAAGGGCCAGGGGTGGTTGATGAACGGCCAGTGGCCGATATCCTGGTGGGACAAGGGCAGTACGGCACCGGCCCGCAGGCTGTCCCGGGCCGCCAGGCCGCAGGGGCTGATGCCGGCTTCGCCGCCGACCGCCAGGACCCGTTCCCACAGATGGCGAATTTTGTCCGGCGCCAGAAAGATCTCGAATCCGAATTCACCTGTGTATCCCGTGCGTGACAAAAGGATTGGCGTGCCGTCGTCCAGGCGCACGGCCCCGGCCTGGGGCAGGGAACGGTCGTAGTGGCCTTTGAAGGAGAAGTAGGGCATGCCGACAAAAACGGCCTTCGGATCGGCCAGGAGCCGTCCGAGTACCTTGGCGGCGGCCGGCCCCTGGATGTCCATCTTGCCCAGTTGGTCGGTCAGGTCGGACACCGTCGCTGCCTGCTTGCCGCGGTGTTGATCCAGGTGATCGGCGATCGTGCCGCCCATGCCGGCATTGACCACCACCATGTAGTTGTCCTCCGCCACAAAAAAGACGATGGCGTCGTCGATGGTATAGCCTTTTTCGTCCAGAAAGGCCCCATAGACGCATCGACCCGGCCTAAGCGGTTTTTTGGCGGCACCGAGACAGGCGTCCAGATCGTTGGTAAAGCAGTGTTGCAGCAGGCTTTTGGCGTCCGAACCGGCAACAGTCAGGGCGGCCATGTGGCTGGTGTCAAAAACACCGGCCGCGGTCAACACGGCAAGATGCTCGTCTTTGACCGATGAATACCACAAGGGCATGTCGTAGCCGCCGAATTCGGCCATGTTGGCGCCCTGGTCGCGATGCCAGGCGTTCAAGGGCGTGGTTTTGATTGTGGTTGGCATGATCGGCTTCTCCTTGAAGTGCTTAGAGCGGTTAACCCCAACACTACTGCTAAAATATATAGGGAACTTTCAGATTGTAGCTTTTGTAAACCACGAAGGTTTCCACCGACTGTACCCCTTCCAGACGCGAGACCTCCTCGGTATAAAACTCCAGCAAACCGAAGCCCTCTTTGAGCAGCACGATCAGGATCAAATCAAATCGCCCGGTCACCACGCTGACCGATACCACGCCGCGAATACGGCTGAACTCGGCCCCCTTTTTGACCAGATCCATGGTGGCCAGTTTAACCCCCACCATGACGGCCCGGTGCCGGGGAATCGCCTCAGGGTCCACCACTCCCGCGATTTCGAGTACGCCCTCATCTTCGAGTTTGTTGACCCGGGATCGGACCGTGTTTTCGGAGACACCGAGGTCTTCCGCAATCAGCTTGTAGGATTTGCGGCCCTGGCGTAAATGGCGAATGATGGAAATGTTCAGGTTGTCGATTTTCATCGCACGGCTTCATTGAGTCGGATTAAGTGATAATTTATTTTAGGATGATGATACTGTCAAACATTTTTTAACAAATTGAGGGATTCTTCAAAATATTACCCGAAAACAATTGAAATAGACATAAAAGGAAGGATTGTGTCGGCCCAATCTCCTATAGGGCGATCAACACCAGGGCCACGCCGGCCGCGGCTACGCCGAACCATTGCCGGCGGCTGAGCTGTTCCTGGAAAAACCACCAGGCCAGAAGAACGGTGGCAGCCGGGTAAAGAGACGTTGCGATGGCCGCCATGTCCAGCCGGCCGAGGTGGGCGGCCATTCCGAAGGCGGCGTTGCCGGCGGCATCTAGAATGCCGGCCAGTGCGATCGGGATGAACTGTTCGCCGGTTGGCAAGGTGGTCCGCCGGAAGGGTCTCACGAGTGCGACCATCAGCACGATGGCCGCTGCTCGCGCCGACACCAGCGGCCACATCACCGCCTGATCGCTGGCGTAATCGATGCAAACGAAGAACAGGCCAAATCCCAGACCGGCCAAAAGGGCAAGCCGCAGCGCGTCGGCTTCGATTTTCATGCCACCCCTGGAAGAGGACAAAAACCAAACCGCCGACAGGGCGATCCCGAAACCGACAAGCCGTAAGCCACCCGGAAAGCCGTCGATAAATAGCGAGAACGCCACCGGAACCACCGCGGCCACCACCGCCGACAGCGGCGCGACCAATCCCATGCGTCCCTGGGCGAGCCCTTTGTAGAGGCCGATCAGACCCAGTACACCGAAGATGCCGGCCACCCCACCGGCCGCCACCTGCCGACCGGTCGGCACCGTGCCCGCAAAGGCGATGGCCATTGACAAAAGCAGGATGCCGCCGATCAACTGGGAAAACAAAACCACGGTAACGGCGCTGCCCCGCCGGGACGCGACACCCCCGGCAAAGTCTCCAGCGCCCCAGGCCAGGGCACTGCCCAGACCGCAGGCAAGGGCCAGGGTTTCAGTTCCGGTCATTGCAACCATGGGGGATCATATGCTAAAAAACCGGTGGCGCATCAGGGGTTGTCGAATGGGTCGGTGCGTGTATAACATTATATGCCGAACAGAAAAAGCCGTCCGATCGAAAAACGGCGATTAGACCGTTCACCTGAGGCGGGGCAGCGGTTCCCGGTTTCGTCTTGTGCTGCTTTTTTGCCGAAAAGGGGCTGTTGTTGAGGGTCTGCAAATGTCCGGGTTGCATTTGGTAATCGACTATTGGATGTTGCTGGTTCCCCTGGTGATGCACGGCATCGGCCTGCTTTTCATCTTTGATGTGCTCATGAACGGCCGCACCAGTCAGGGTACGATTGCCTGGGTGATGGCCCTTTTCTTCTTTCCCTACGCGGCTATTTTTGTTTATCTGGTCTTCGGGGGCCGGCGGATACAGGATTATGCGGCCGACCATCAGTCCGGCACGACGGACATCCATCATTTGGGCAAGATGCTGCGGCGGGATCAGCGCCTGAATGGCATTATGGCCAGGGAAAGACCCCAGATCGGCATCCTGAGTGACATTTACCAGTTGCCGGTCATGGGGGGAAATCGCTGCACCTTGCTGATCAACGGTGACGCCACGTTCGATTCCATATTTGAAGGCATCGCCCAAGCCCGGCACTACATTCTCGTTCAATTTTTCATCATCCATGCCGACGCGCTCGGCAACCGGTTCAAGTCGGCCCTGATCGAACGCGCCAGGGCCGGTGTCAAGGTCTACTTTCTCTACGACAAGGTCGGTTCGGTGCGGCTGCCCCGATCCTTTACCAATGAATTAAAATCGGCCGGTGTTCATTTGGGCATCTTCCGTGTGGGCCGCGGTTGGCTCAATCGCTTTCGGATCAACTTTCGCAACCATCGAAAAATTCTAGTGGTCGATGGAGAGACCAGTTGGGTGGGGGGGCACAACGTCGGCGATCCCTATCTGGGTAAGGGGCCGCGCTTTTCATTTTGGCGCGACACCCATGTGAAGATGGCCGGACCGGTCACCCTGGCAGTGCAACTCTCCTTTGTCGAAGACTGGTACTGGGCCTGCAGACAACTGCCCGATGTCTCTTGGGCGCCGCCGCCCACCTCCGGCAATGAACCGGTATTGTGTATTCCTACCGGCCCCGGTGATCTGGTCGAAAGCTGTTCGCTGATGATGGTTCAGGCCATTAATACGTCGACGCGCCGGTGCTGGATACTCAGTCCCTATTTCGTGCCGGATGTCGCCGTCATCAAGGCCCTTCAACTTGCCGCCATGCGCGGCGTTGATGTGCGGATTCTCATTCCGGCCAACCCGGATAAACGGGTGGTCTGGTGGGCGGCTCACAGCTACGTTTCCGAAGTGGCCGTGGCCGGTGTGCGCATGTACACTTACCGCAACGGGTTCATGCACCAGAAGGTGTTTCTGGTGGACGACGGTCTGGCCGGGATCGGTACGGCCAACCTGGACAACCGCTCTTTGCGGATCAATTTCGAGATCACCATGGCCTTTACCGATCCGGATTTTGTGGGGCAGGTGGAACAGATGTGCATGAACGACTTTGCGGTTTCCGATCCCTTGACCACCGACGATGTGTATCGTCGGTCGTTGGCATTTCGCCTGGCGATCCGCACGGCGCGGCTGTTTTCGCCGATTTTGTGATTCGGCGGCCGTTGTCTGTCTTTTTTCATAGAGGGAAAAAGCTTTCCCTCTTTATGGCTTTCCAGCGAAACAAAAAAGGAGTATAAGTGCTTGGATTATATTCTTTCTGATGATGCGCTGTCAAATTGCACAATATTTGCATCATGTAGCTGATAAGGAATGTTGAGATCCGAGGGCATCCGGTTCACCTTGATTCTTCTTCGATTCGAATGGCGGTTATGGAGAGTGGCAACTGTGAAGGCGCTAATTGATAAGGTACCAGGCAACCTCCCTTTCGGTATGATAACGGTCGGCACGCTTTTGTGCCTCGTGCTCGTGGCGGCCGACATCGGATCTGCTGCGACCTACCAGACCGACAACGGCGAGGTGGTGATCGAAGCCGAAAAGTTCACACGCCTGGGCGGCACCGCCGGGGGCACCTGGTACGTCAACAACGACATATCCGGCTACCTTGGTTTGGGTTACCTTGAGTCCACAACGGACGACCCGCCTACCCTGGAGTATTACAGCAGTATCATCCGAGCGGAATACGACATCGATTTCACCGAGACGGGCACCTATTACCTGCATCTTCGAACCTACGCCACCGACCACGCCAACAACGGGTATTTTGCGACCATGGACGGTCGGAGTTTCGACTACGGCCACCCGGATGCCTATTATATAACCAGCTATTGGAAGAACCTGTGGTGGTGGTACATTGACGGCGGCGGGGCAGGAGGGTCGCGGCTATAAAGTCAGCATCAACATCACCAAAACGGGTGTCCAGCGGCTGGCCATATACCGGCGTGACAAGGGCACGCGTATCGACCGTATCTGGCTGACCAAGAACCAGAGCGAACCGCAGGACACGGGCACCCTGACGTTGACAGACCCCGCAACATTCCAAAGTAGCGCACCGGGTAATTCACCGATGCCCCTTCTGTGGACCTCATTTGACGGCGGGAGCGACGGGCTGCTGTACCGCGACGATGCCTTCCGGGGTACGGCCCAGCCGTCGTATGCCACGGGGCGTTATGCGGCATCGGAGGGGTACAGTGGCGGCGGGCTGCGCGTTACCCTCGGCGGTCTGGATTTTAAATCCCGGCTTGGGGTTTCGGGTGGGTGGTCGACCGACTTCACTGTTCCGTCAGCCGGCACGGCGCGTTTATCCTTCAGATATCGGCTGGTTCATGCCGGTTCTTTTGAACCGGATGAGTGCGGGGAGGTATTGGTTGCGGTGGACGGCACCGTGGTCAGCGACGGGCCGCATGCCTACCTGGAGCGGTATTGCGGGGTCGGCGACGGGAATCTTGATCAGGACAGTGGCTGGCGTGAGGCGGCGATTGACCTGCCGCTTGCCTCGGGTGTGCACACGCTCACGGTTGGAGGCTATTTGAACAAGAAGACCGGCCCCATAGAGATCGTAAATGTCTATTTCGACGACCTCAGGATTACACCTGATGCGAATGCGTTCCCCCCCGAGTCGTATTGCGAAGATGGGGTCGACAACGACGGAGACGGGTTGATCGATTGTGAAGACCCGGATTGCCAGCAGCGTTCAACCTGCGCCGGTGGGGGTGAGGCCAACGCCGTTCCTGTAGTCAATGCCGGGCCAGATCAGACGATCGAAGTCAGCGAAACAGCGGTGTTGAACGGCAGCGCCACCGATGACGGAATCCCCGACAACACCTTGACGATCGACTGGAAAGTGATCAGTGGCCCTGGAGTCGTCGACATTGCCGACCGATCCAGTTTGCAGACTACGGCGGGTTTCAGTGCGGTTGGCACTTACTGGTTAGAACTTTCAGCCCATGATGGGGAGCTGGAAGGCACATCCAGGCTTCAGATCGTCGTCAATGAGGATTCGATGCCGGCAGAGACAGACGCCTTCAACCAGGATCCTGATGCCGAGGGGCTGGTGGTGATGCCGGCCAAAAACTACAGTGAAAAAATGGATCGTGGCAGTAGCGCCTGGATCCCGATAACGCAAAGCGGGACCCAATCCATGCAGGCGTCTCCGGATATCGGTATCCGCATTGCTACCGGTTATGTCGCCAGCAGCCCCTACCTGCGGTTCAATGTCAACTTTCAGAAAACCGGCACCCACTATGTCTGGGTCAGGGGGCTGTGTACGGGCAAGGACAACAGCCTTCACGTCGGACTGGACGGCCGGGGGGTCTCCAGCGCCGAAAACATGACCGTGCCGACCAACCAGGGGTGGGTCTGGTCAGGTGTATTGTCCGGAGGAAGCCGGGCGCGATTGGATGTCGGGACCACGGGGTTGCACACCGTGGAGGTATACATGCGTGAAGATGGCTTCAGGCTGGAGAGAATCCTGCTGACCACGTCCTCCAGCTACCTCCCCTCGGAAAGTGTTTTTTCCGAAGGCGATACCGGCGAACCGGCCGAGAGCGCCTGCGGAGACGGCATCGACAATGACCGTGACGGGTTGATCGACTGTGACGATTCGGATTGCGCGGACGACCCGGGATGTGGTGACACGAATACGTTTCTGTGGACCTCATTTGACGGCGGGAGCGACGGGCTGCTGTACCGCGACGATGCCTTCCGGGGTACGACCCAGCCGTCGTATGCCACGGGGCGTTATGCGGCCTCGGAGGGGTACAGTGGCGGCGGGCTGCGCGTTACCCTCGGCGGTCTGGATTTTAAATCCCGGCTTGGGGTTTCGGGTGGGTGGTCGACCGACTTCACTGTTCCGTCAGCCGGCACGGTGCGTTTATCCTTCAGATATCGGCTGGTTCATGCCGGTTCTTTTGAACCGGATGAGTGCGGGGAGGTATTGGTTGCGGTGGACGGCACCGTGGTCAGCGACGGGCCGCATGCCTACCTGGAGCGGTATTGCGGGGCCGGCGACGGGAATCTTGATCAGGACAGTGGCTGGCGTGAGGCGGCGATTGACCTGCCGCTTGCCTCGGGTGTGCACACGCTCACGGTTGGGGGCTATTTGAACAAGAAGACCGGCCCCATAGAGATCGTCAATGTCTATTTCGACGACATCATTGTTCAGCATACCGAAGGGCCTGTATTTTTCACTGATGACTTTCAAGACGATGATGCCAATGGGTGGGTGATTGTCAATGATGCGGGCAAAAGCTCGACTTGGCAAGTGGTTGACGGCAAGTATACCCAGATGAATAACCGGGTGGACAGTTGGCGGGGAAGCTACCATTTAGGGTCCTATGCCGTCTATGCCGGCGGCATGGCACTGACTGATTACCAGGCTCGGCTAAGCCTCAAATCACTTTCAGAATATGATGGTGTAAGGGACAGCCTCGGGGTGATGGTCAGATACCAGGACAAGAACAACTACATTCGATTCATCATGAGCAGAATGCAAGGCTTTCTGAGGTTGGAAAGCAGAGTGAACGGACAGTTTAAAACCCTGCAACACAGCGGCAGGGGAATCGACCTCGGAAAGGAGTATAACGTTTCCATCGATGTCAGATGCGGCGAGAGGACCTGCGGCGACGGGGCGGACAATGACCGCGACGGGTCGGTGGATGAATTCAAAGTTTTGGTCTATCTCGATGGCGACCCCCTGTTTGGGGCCGAGGATGTGGGGCCGACCGGGGGGTCAATCGCTTTGTTCACCCAGAGCATGGCAGAATTTGACAATATCCGTATCACCAGGCCCTCTGCGGTACCCCAGGTGGTGATTCAACAGCCGGTCGCCTACACCGTCCTGCCGGCGGACCCGACGCAGTCTCAGCATGCGCTGTTCGTCTCCGCGCTGACGTTCGACCTGCCCGATGCTTATGGCGTCAAATTCGCCATTGACGATGGTGCGCCGAACGAAATCATCGATTTCACCGGTTTGACTTCCGGCACCTTCACGAATGTACCCAAAGGAGATCGAAGGTTCGCTGCGGTTATCGTCGATCAAGACGGCGAGCCGTTAAGCGATGCGTCACTGGGCCAGGAGGACGTGAATGCCGGTGTGGGCGTGGGCGGAAGATTGCTGGTCGCCATTGGGGACAGCATTACCAACGGCGTAGGCGACGACCGCCAGGACGACAATGACAGCGCCAATGGAAAAAACCTGAACCGCGGCTACCCGCCGATTCTCAACGACCTTCTCTCTAGTTCTTGGGGCGCTGACACGGCGGTGTTCATCGCTAATGAAGGCCTGGGCGGCACCACCACCAAAGAGGGGCGCGACAGGCTTGCTGAAACCATTGCGCGTTATCCGGATTCTCAAATCTGGTTGATTTTATTCGGAACGAACGATTCTGGGGGGACCATGCCGGTTCCTAGCGGGGTCAATTGCCGGGAACCCGACAGTTTTGATCCCACCCATCCCGATTACGATGCGGCCTGCCGCTCAACCTTCAAGGGCTACCTCCGTGATATGGTGCTGCGGCTTCAATCACGAAATAAAATTCCGGCATTGGCCCAGGTTCCCTATGTCAGGAATGCGCCTGCATCCAGGCTCAACCTGATTCTTGAATACAATCAGGTTGTCCGGGATCTTCATGCATTCCACCATTTGGTGATCGAACCGCCCGCATTCTACGATCATTTTATGGAACCGGCCAATCACTATCTGTTTTTTGACAATGTTCATCCTAACGGCAGCGGATATCTGGACATGGCGCACATGTGGCACGACAATATCGTGGGCAGCCCGTTGTTCGAATGAGTCGTCACCGACCATCCTTGGATGCGGAAATCAACCTGAAGGACGCCGTCATGATTCGAATTGTGTTCGTTTTGATTTCATTAACCGTCTTCATCACAGCGGGATCCGGCGCAGGGGCTTCCGAAGATGAACTCGCCGCATTTGTGCAAACCTTTTTCATCTCCCTGAAGGCGGGGGATGTCGAAGCCATTCTGGACCATTGCGCCGACCCCTTGTTGACCCAAAAGCGGGATTTATTGCAAAATAACCGAGATTATCCTGAATTTTTAAGGCAGACCTATGAACGCGCGACCCTGGTTGTCAACAGAATCAATCAGGTCGACGATCTCGAAAGCACGGCCGATGTCGAGTTCCACTTTCCTGAGGGCCCACCGCTTCTGGTCCGCTTTTATTTGAAGCAGCATGACGGCGTTTGGAAGATAGCATCGGAAGAGCCTCTTGAGGGGTCAGCAGATCAGTGAGCATCAGGTTTTTCCTTAATGGTCCCCAAACTGAGCGATTCGCCTTTCTCGAAGATGGTCGATTGTGAACGATATCAATCATGGGTGGTCGTTGTCCCAAATCCTATTAATTCAAGTGGAGTTTTTAAATAGAACAAATGTCATATTCAACCATAAAATTGGGCATTGTTTGCCCAATGGCAAATGAGCGAAAAAATGCTGAATCGTTTGTTTCTGAAGTTTTGGAAACATGCCGAACATTTAATTTTGAATCTATCCGTTTTTTTGCCATTTTAGATAATGCCAGCAAAGACGGAACCATTGACATTATACGCAACTTATCGACGCGGTCCGATGAATTGATCTTTGTTTACGCGCCAGAAAACCGATGCGTGGTCGATGCGTATATTCGCGGCTACCATGAAGCGATATCGGCTGCCTGTGATTGGATTTTGGAAATAGACGCCGGATACTCCCACCAACCATCTGACATTCCATCATTTTTCAAAAAAATGGAGCGAGGTTACGATTGTGTGTTTGGGAGTCGATTTTGTAGAAACGGTAAAATGGAGGGCTGTGCAAGGTCACGCTATATCACCAGTCGTGGCGGTACAATTTTGTCAAACCTGATGCTGGGCACAAAGCTTTCGGACATGACCAGTGGGTTTGAGCTTTTTAAACGTGAAGCGCTCCAACATATTCTCTCCAAGGGTATTTTTTCCCGGGGACCCTTTTTCCAAACCGAAATAAAAACATTCGCGCACCAATTTAGGATTGCGGAAGTGCCCATTAACTATAAGGAAGCGAGCCATAAAATAAACAATGCCGTTCTGCGTGATGCATTTAGCAATCTTTGGCGCCTGTTTCGTATTCGACTCGCGGCGGATCAATAAAAACGGTGAGGAAAATGAATGTGACGGAAGAAAAGAGATATCCCTAATAGTAACCTCCATCTCCACACCCAATAGCGCGCTGCTTGCTTTAGCCGAAGGCTGCCTCAAGAATGGGTATCAATTTTTGGTAATAGGTGATACTGCAAGCCCACCCGATTTTAATATCAAAGGCTGCGATTACTATAGCATTGATCGTCAACTAAAAACCAAACTAAAGTATGCCAAGCTATGTCCACAAAAGCACTATGCTCGAAAAAATATCGGTTACTTTTAGCCATTCAGAATGGCACCAACTTAATTATCGAAACAGATGATGACAATATCCCGTATCCAACATTCTGGAATGAACGTAAGCGTGTGCACGAAGTCCCGACAGTGGTGGAAAAAGGGTGGTTAAACATATATTCCTACTTTACCGGCACACACATTTGGCCACGAGGGATTCCACTGAGCAAAATTCATTCCACGCCCCCTCCTTGTGAATCTTTGACTGTCCAAAAAGTCGACTGCCCAATTCAACAAGGACTCGCAAACGAGAATCCTGATGTGGATGCGATTTACCGCTTAATTTTACCACTTCCCCAATCTTTTCGAGACGACATACAAATAGCCTTAAAAAGTGGGGTTTGGTGCCCATTTAACAGCCAAAATACAACATGGTGGCAAGACGCTTTTCCACTGTTATACCTTCCGGCACACTGTTCATTTAGAATGACTGATATATGGCGTAGTTTCGTGGCACAGCGCATTGCCTGGGAGAACAACTGGAACGTATTTTCGACAAGCCAACCATGTTCCAGAAACGTAACGAGCACAATCTGCTTAAAGATTTTACGGACGAAATTCCCGGGTACTTGCATAACGAAAAGATATGTAACGCATTGGAGACGTTGGCCCTTAAAAGCGGTGTCGATAATCTGGGCCTTAATTTAATCACTTGTTATGAAAAGATAGTAGCGATAGGAATGATAGAGAAAAAAGAATTGCCTCTGGTACACGCCTGGATTGATGATATAGAAGAGCTTTCGCATTCGTGAAAAGATATTCCATCATAAAGGTTTTAGTATTTTCATTCATTATAGCCTTACTGTCATTTAACATTTATCAACATCAAACCGGCAAGATGTCTCCTCAATCCAAGGAAAACATCGCAGCTTCAGAGAATCCGTCTCTCCTTTCAGCGGTTAAAAATTATCAAAAGACTTGGCCTCCTGTTTATCCGACATCCTTGTGGATGTTTACTCATTTGTGGGTTTAAGTTTAAATATTTCAACCTTTTTTCCTTTTACCTACTCATTTTAGTTTGGGTTTACTTCCGACGTTATTTGGAAAACATAAATCCTTTTTTCCCTATGTTTCTTCTTGCGGTTACCCACTCTGTCTATATAAATATGCATCAGCCGGTTTCGGAGACGTTATTCATTCTTATTGGTTTCGTGATCATGATTCTAATAGCATCTTATCGAAACCGTCCTTCGATATATTATGTTTTTCTGTTGGGACTGTTTTCGGCAATCGCCACGCTAACGCGGTTTTTTGGACTATTCTGGATGGTACCGATCGTAATTGGAAATTTATGGTTTTTGCAGGACGAACGATCACTTCGGGCAAGACTAAAACACGTGGCTGCCTACTTGAGTGTTTTCTCTTTAATTCTATCGCCGTGGATTTTATACTTAAAAATCAGCACAGGTTTTTTTTCTGGATTTGACAGAACTTCTCCTCGAGAATTGCCCGCATCGATAGCCCACTGGAATGAACTTACCGATTTTGTGTCAAATGTGTTGTTCCTATTCAAAACTATCTTTTTTGACTTTTTTTCATCGCACAGTTTTGCGAGTCATTATGTCGTGGAGCGTAAAATCCCGCTTAAAGAATATATTATTTTTATTTTTGTTTTTATGTTAATGATTATGATCACCTTGACAGTGATTCATGTGTGCATGAAAAGGCCTCATTCAATAAAACATATTGCCGACAAAATTTTTTTTTCTCAACGAGCACTTCCATTCCAATTCGCAGCTTTTTACATAATATCGATTGTTGTTGTTTGGACTTTCACGAATAATGACCCATTATATACAAGATTTATGTATCCTTCTTATATATTCATTATTTTGTCCATGTTTTCCCTTTATTCTTGGATGAAAGATCAGCAGGCCTCTATCTGGTACAAAATTCCCTTTCATTTGATATTTCTGGTTTTTGTATCCATGAATTTGCATAAGATACTTCTCCAAATAACGAAGATAGATTTTTTTAGACTCCTTTTACCTTTCGTATAGATGAAGGCCCTAACTTGTTTAAAACTGGTCGATGGCCTAACTCAATTAGGTCTTGTTTGCACAAAATTTACGTCCTATAATCTCAATATGAAAATTAAATCAATACTAAGCATCATATTAAAATTTTTATTTGCATTTGGATTGATCGCTTGGATGATCACCAACGGAATGCTGGATTTATCTTCCCTTTATATATTGGCTAAGCCTAAATATTTTATCCCAGCTATGACTTTGGTATTCCTGACGATATTTCTCAATAATATGCGTTGGACCGTACTGTTAAGAACGAACGATTTTAATGTTTCTTACAAGCAAACCCTTCCGCTAACCTTGATCGGAATTTTCTTTAACTTCGCCTTGCCCAGTGGCGTCGGTGGAGATCTTGTTAAAGGCTACTATCTGCTGAAGAGAAGTGTTGGGAAGAAGACCGTGGCAGCCACCACTTTGCTGATGGACCGTATCATTGGGATGTATGGGCTGTTATTGCTCGCTACCGCAGTTATGCTTGTTGACTATCCTACGCTTAGAAACGCGCTCTGAATTGCATGTTTTGACAATTACAGTAATCGGATTATTCTTATTGATTACATTGTTCTTCGCTTTGGCATTTTCAAAAACGGGTAATAAACAATCCTCTTACAAAAAGTACTTTTTTTTCGCCTTCCAGGTGGCCTTTTTCTTAAATCAGTCTATGAGGCAATTCACAGCTACCGAACCAAACCCGTGGCTTTAATCCAGACTATGATACTCAGCTTTTTATCGCACTTTTCTATTATTATCTTTTTTTGGTTTTTTGCGACAATCTCGGAAGCACCCGATCTACCTTTTTATGTCTACCTATTCATTGTGCCCATATGCTTGATAAGCACGGTGTTGCCAATTACCCCGGCAGGTATTGGGGTTGGGCAGGCAGCCATATATCATTTGTACAAGTTATACATCGGGATCGACAGCCAAATTGGACCAAATGCATTTACGGCATTTCAGGTCGTACTGCTATGTTGGGGGTTGTTGGGCGTTTATTTCTATGTGGCTGAGCAAAAACATAGCCTTAAGGAAGCGATGTTCACACAGTGAAGAATATTATTCAACCAATCTATTTCGATACGACAGTTGCACGAATGCATAAAAAATATGACAGCCCACGATAAAATTGGATATAATATATCCCGATTATTGATATCAATTTTCGGTTCGCTATTCATTTTGGCGGCATTGACATACAATGAATATCTTTCTATTATTATTAGATTCTGACCCACCAATTGATGTTGAAACCTTATCTGGCATAAGACGCGTTCAGATCATATTTTTTGTAACAGGTTTTGTATTAATTGTTTTATCAAATTTTGTTATCAGAAGAGTAGCATGGCTTGATTCTTTTACGAGAAAAGATTCGGTATCTAACATATTGCTTGTTGTTACCCCTGTACTATCATTGATCACTTTATTAGAG
>CAWAUZ010000009.1:0-277160 GCA_963785365.1 uncultured delta proteobacterium
AACCACCTCGACAGCAAAAAACAAAAAGGCCGCCTGACAAGGATCAGGTCTTGCAAACGGCCAGTGAATAGGGATGTAACGATATATTGTTAAGTGGCGTCCCCAAGGGGATTCGAACCCCTGTCGCCGGCGTGAAAGGCCGGTGTCCTGGGCCAGGCTAGACGATGGGGACGCAAACTTTTCCGTTGTGGTGGGCCGTGTTGGGCTCGAACCAACGACTCTCTGCTTAAAAGGCAGATACTCTACCGACTGAGTTAACGGCCCGAAGAGAAAAAATGTTCCTACACGGGCCGCTGCGGTTTGTCAACCTGATTTTTCAAAAACTTGCCTTGCCGAAACGCTGCCGCCGCTGGCGCCAGACAGCGGCGCAACACGTTATTTGCGCCAGAATTCCGGCACCACCAGGATAATCAGCGTGTAAATCTCCAGGCGCCCGAGCAGCATGCACCACGACAGCAGCCACTTGCCCAAAACCGGAATTTGGGAAAAATTGTCCACCGGCCCGACCATCCCGAAACCGGGCCCGATGTTGCCGATCGTGGCCGCCACGGCGCCCAGCGCGGTGACGAAATCCACGCCGGTACCGGCCAGCAGGACCGTGCAAAGGGCGAACAGAAGCATGTACAGCACCAGAAACCCCAGCACGCTGCGCATGACATCGTCGGGAACGGTTTTTCCCCCGATTTTGATGTGGGTCACCGCCCTGGGATGAATCATGGAAAAGAGCTCCCGGTAGCAGTATTTGAAACCCAGCATGACACGCAGGCACTTCATACCCCCGCCGGTGGAACCGGCCGAAGCGCCCACGAACATGCCCAAAAAGAGGATGACCTGGGACATGGCCGGCCAGAGTTCATAATCGGCCGTCGCGTAGCCGGTGGTCGTCACGATCGAGACCACCTGGAAAGCGGCGTAGCGCAGGGCCTGGCCCGCATCCGGGTAGGCCGTTCGATACAGGTCGACCCCGACCACCAGCGTCAGGACCAGGCACATGGCCAGATAAAACCGGCATTCGGGGTCTCTCCAGAAGGCCAGCGGCCGCCCTCGCAGCAGTTGGTAGTGCAGCGAAAAGTTCACCCCGGCCAGCAGCATGAACACCGTGATCACGACATCGATGTAGGCACTGTCGAAATGGGCCACGGAGGCGTTGCGCGTCGAAAAGCCGCCCGTGGGCATGGTGGTGAAGGCGTGGTTGAGGGCGTCGAACCCGCCCATGCCGCCCATCATCAGCAGGCCCACCTCGACGATCGTGAACAGGGCGTAGACTTTCCACAAAATCATGGCCGTGTCGCGAATCCGTGGCTTGAGCTTGTCCGGCACCGGGCTGGGCACCTCGGCCTTGTAGAGCTGCATGCCGCCGATTCCCAGGAAGGGCAAAATGGCGATGGAAAGCACGATGATACCCATGCCCCCCAGCCACTGGATGAAGCTTCGCCAGATCAACATCCCCTGGCTCAGGCCCTCGATATCGGTCAAAATGGACGAGCCGGTCGTGGTGAACCCGGAAACGGATTCAAAAAACGCATCCACGAAAACGAAACCGGGCGCGGAGAAGTAAAACGGCAGCGCACCGAAAACACCGATGGCGGTCCATCCGATGGCCACAATGGCCATCCCCTCGCGCTGGCTGATGGTTTCGGCCTTGCTGTTTCGGAAGATGGCCATCACAGCCGCGCCGAAGGCCAGCGTCAGAACCATGGCCTTGACCACGGCCAGCGGGCTGCCGTCTCCGGCGAGCAGGCCGACCGCCAGCGGAACCAGCATGGTGCCGCCGAAAAACAGGGTCAGCGCACCGACAGTGTAAAAGATGTAGCGCCAGCGCATCTATATGAATTCCAGCTTGACCGTCAGGATCTTTTCGACGCCGGGGATAGCATCGCGGGTCGCAAAGATGATGACCCGATCGTCCGGTTCGACGATGCTTTCACCGGTGGGGATGATGATGGCGTCCTGGCGGATGATGCCGGCCACCATGGCCCCCTTGGGAAAGGCGATTTTTTTGAGCGGGCGGGACACGATGTCCGAGGTGGGCATGGCGATCGCTTCCATCACCTCCCCGGCCTCCCCTTTGATGGAGAGCGCCGACAGGACCTTGCCCCTGCGGATGTGCTGCAAAATGGAATCGATGGCCGACATGCGGGGACTGACCACCATTTCGATCCCGATGGTGGACATGAGCGGGAAATAGCTGAACTTGTTAATCTGGGTGATGGCCTTTTGCGCCCCCAGGCGTTTGGCCAGCAGGGATGCCAGGATATTGGTCTCTTCGTCGCCGGTCAGGGTGATCACCAGATCGATCTCGTGAATATTCTCTTCGACCAGCAGGCTCTGGTCCGAGCCGTCGCCGTGCAGGATAACGGTCCGGTCCAAATGATCGGCCAGAAAATCGCACTTATCAGCGCGCTTTTCGATCAGCTTGACGCTGAGCGACTGCGCTTCGAGCAGTTTGGCCAGCCGGTAGCCGATGCGGCCGCCGCCGACGATCAGCACGCGTTTGACCGGCGCGGCGTGCTTGTCGAAGATCGACAGGTGCCGAAACAGATTTTTCTCCTCGCTGATAAAATAGACCAGATCGCCCGGCCGCAGATGGTTGTTGCCCTTGGGAATGATCAGGCGGTCGTCGCGGACCAGGGCAGCGATCAGCGGCCGCGCATCGCCCAGCACCGTCGGCAGGTCGGCCAGCTTGACACCGGCCAACTTAGATCCGGATTCCAGGTAAACGCCCACGAACTTGATGCGGCCGTCGGCAAATTCACCCACATCCACGGCCCCGGGAACCCGCATGAGGCGCTCGATGGTGCGAACCACCTCGATGTCGGGGTTGATGACCGTGTCGATGTGCGGTGCGTTGCTCTTAAAGGCCTCATGGTAGCGGTCGAAATCAGCGCCCCGCAGCCGGGCCAGCTTTTTGGTGGTGGGCGCCAGGGTGTCGGCCATCAGGCAGGCCACCAGGTTGACCTCATCGGAATCGGTGACGGCCAACAGGATTTCGGTCTCGCGGATGCCGGCCGCATCAAGGGTCGCGGGACTGCTGCCGGACCCCATGACCGTCTGGACGTCGATCGTCTCCGCCAGCCGCTTGAGCGCGTCGGCATCGTAGTCGACGACCACGACATCCTTGTGCTCCAGCGCCAGCCGGCTGGCGATGTGATAACCCACCTCACCGGCACCCACGATCATTACTCGCACGGCGACACTCCTGTCACAGATCTCATTAAGGGGACAATTCGCATCGGATGGATGCGCCAGTTTGCTGCTACGCCTTACACCAGCGCTTTCAACGTGTCAAACCGAACCCACATTAAAAAAAGCGGGCAAAAAAGCGCTGACGGTCAGAAGCAATCCCGCCAGGCCGGCCAGGCCGTCGCGACGGGAAAAAAAGAGGTCGGGAAGGGTGCGGTCCTCGTGGTAGCAGCGGGCCTGCATGGCCACGGCCAGCTCGTCGGCACTGGAAAACACGCGCCGCAAGAGCGCCGTGGTAAACCGTGTCAGCCGCCGCAGCGGGTTTTTGCGCTGTTGGACACAGCGGGCCCGCTGGGCATCGGAGATTTCCAAGGCCTGGAATAAAATCACCGGGATGAAGCGCACCACCAGGCCGACCATGGTGGCCGCAGTCTTTTCATTGATCAGCGGAATCGGCTTTAAAAACCAGACCAAGGCGGCCCGAATGTGGGCCGTCCGGGTGGTGGCCATCAGCAGCACACCCATCAATACGACCAACAGCAGCCGCCAGCACACCAGGAGGGCCGTGTTCACGGACCCGGCCGAGATGGTGGGCGTCCAGCCGCTGTCGAATGCCAGCGTCCGCACACCAAAAACAAACAGTAAAAACAGCAGAAAATAGCGAATCTCGGACATCAATCGGCCGATCCGGAGACCGGCCAATGCAAAGCAAACCCCCAGGACCCCGGTCAAGGTCGCCAGAAAAATCGGACCACCCCCCAAACTCGCGGCACTGAGCCCCATCAGCAGCAGTTGCTTGGTGCGCGGATCCAGGCTATGCGGCAGGCTATGGCCCGGTGTAAAGCCGATCGCGGTCAGCTGGCCCATGGCAAAATTCCCTTGCCCAACTGCACGGAACACGGCCGGCGGATGCCGTAGCGCGCAACGTCGGTCATCAGCTCCGCTGGCCGGCCGTCGGCCACCACGCGGCCGTGGGCCATGACCACCAGGCGTTGTACGTGGGCGACGACCTTTTCCAGATCGTGGGTCGTAATGACGATGGTGTGTCCCTTGGCGTGCAGGTCACGAATCTGGGTGAGCACCCGACAGGTGGCCGGATAGTCGAGGTTGGAAAACGGTTCGTCCATCAGCAGAACGCGCGGGGCCATGGCCAGGACACCGGCAATGGCCAGGCGCCGTTTTTCTCCGCCGGAAAGCAGGTGGGGCCGCTTGTCCTCCCAACCGGACAGGCCCACCGCGGCAAGCGCGTCAGTGACCCGACGGTCGATCTTGGCCCGATCACGCAACAGGTTTTCGGGACCGAAGGCCACGTCGTCGTAAACCGTCTCGCCCACGATTTGGCTGTCGGCATCCTGGAACACCATGCCCACCATCTGCCGGGCGTGCAATGGATTTTTTTTGACCGATTGGCCGCACACGCGCACCGACCCGGATTCGGCAAAGAGCAGGCCGTTGAGGTGGCGCAGCAACGTGGTCTTGCCCGAGCCGTTGGCCCCGGCGATGACCGTGAACTCGCCTTCTTCAAAGGTCAGGGTGACATCGTCGAGTCCACGCGTCCCGTCAGCGAAGCGATGGCAAAGGCTTGAGACCTGGATGATGGGCACCGTATCAGCCCGCCGCACCCACCGCACCGAATGTGCCGTCGACCATGGGCCGCAGGGTCCTGGCGATGGGCACGGCCGCGGCGATTTTCAACGCGTCGCCGATCAGAAAGGGCAGCATGCCCACACTGACGGCGCTGGCCAGGCCCATGCCGGTGGCGACTTTGAGCCAGGCGACGCCAAAGGCGTAGATAACGAGCGTTCCGGCCAGCATGGCCAGAATGTCGAAGGCCATGCGACCACGCCCTTTTTCGGCGATCACCCCAATCAGGTAGGCTGCCGCGGCAAACCCCAGCAGGTAGCCGCCGGTCGGGCCCACGAACTTGCCGATGCCGCCGGTACCGCCGGCAAAAACCGGCAGCCCCACGGCGCCCGCCAGCAGGTAGGTCCCCACGCTGATCAAGGCCCAGCGCCCGCCCAGGAGCAGGCCGGTCAGCATGATAAACAGGTTTTGTAAAACGATGGGAACCGGGCCGATGGGAATGGCGATGTAGGCGCCGGTGGCGGTCAGGGCAGCCATTAGGGCAGCGTAGACCATTCGTTTAAGTGGCTGTGCGGTGGTTTCTTCCATGAAGATCGTTTCCTCTTTATTCGCGGTGAAAGCAGTCCCCTACCCTCACGGTCTGGCGTGACCCATCGGCCAGTTGCACGATCAGGCCGCCATAGGAGTCCACATCGACGGCCATGCCTTCGACCTGCGCCTTGATGGTGACGACGCGAACCCGCCGGCCGATGGTCACGGCGTTCGAGCGCCACTGGTCGATCACCGCACCGGCTTCGAAGGCCGCCATGCGCCGTTCGAACCGATCCAGAAAGGCCGTCAGAATCGGCCGACGCGGCACCTTTTGGCCAAGCAGGCCTTTAATGGAGACCGCCGCCGACATCTCGCTTTCCGGCCCATTGTTCACGTTCAGGCCCAGGCCAATGGTCAGGTAGCGCAGTTGATCGCCCTCCACCTCCATCTGAGACAGCACCCCGCAAATTTTGCCCTGGCCAACCAGGATGTCGTTGGGCCACTTCAAGCGCGCATCCACCCGGTGTTGGGATCGCAGCACGCCGGCCATGTCGATCGCTGCCGCCAGATTGACCAGGCCGGCCTGCACCAGGGGAATCTCGGGCCGGAGGACAACCGTAAAGTAAAGCCCGCCGTCGCCCGACAGCCAGGTGCGCTGCAGGCGGCCGCGGCCACGGGTCTGGCGCTGGGCCACCACCACGGTAAACTCCGGACAGTCCTTTCTGGCCAGGGCCGTGGCTTCATCCATGGTGGATGGGGTTTCCCGAAAATAATGGATTCGATCCTGCCGGGCATCGAATTCCCATGGCCACAGGCTGTCGGGATCGCGGACCAGTCGATACCCTTTGGAAGAGGCCTGAACGGGAATACCGGCCAGCGTCAACGATTTGATATGCTTCCAGACGGAAACCCGGCTGACCCCCAGGGCCGCGCTGAGGGTTTCACCGGAAACCACATCGCCGGCCGCTTTCAACATGCAAAGGATCTGCTGCTTGGCGTCCATCGGTTAACCTTTCAAGGTGAACTGGTTAACCAGATTCAAGGGCGGTTGTCAACACATCAATGCGATCGAACAAGCTGGTTGGGGAGACAGGGGTGCACAGCCCTGGCGCTTGGCCTGGCAGGCATTCGATGCCGCAAGCGCATGCGGGCGGATCAGTTGGAGAGGCGTTTGGCCAAAGACTGCAGCTCCGCCTCGGCGTCGTCGATCAGTTCGTCGAAGATGCCCTGCAGGGGCAGGATTTTATCCGCCAGGCCAACACTCTGCCCGGCCATCAGGGAGCCTTTTTTCATATCGCCGTCGATCACGGCGTTGCGCAGGGCGCCCATCCAGAAGCGTTCCACCGCATACTGGGCCTCCATGCGATCGATGGTGTGGTCTTCGAGCTGGCGAATCAGGTCCAACTGCAGCTTGTTGAATTCAACGGTGCCGACATTTTTCAAGGCCCGCACCGGAATCACGGGCAGTCGGCTGTCAAACTGCGGGGTGGCCACCGCGTCGCGCGCCTTGGCCCGCCGGAAGGCTTCCTTGAATTTGGGATGGGCGGCACACTCTTCGGACATGATAAAGCGCGTGCCCATTTGAATGCCGGCGGCACCCATCATCAGCAAATGCGCCATCATCTTGCCGGTGGCGATGCCGCCGGCCACGAAGATGGGCACCGAGTCCACCTGGAACAGGATCTGCTGAATCAACACGGTCAACGACACCGGGCCGATGTGGCCGCCGGCCTCGGAGCCCTCGAGGATCAAGGCATCGGTCCCCATCTTGATCAGTTTCAAGGCCAGTTGATCGGTAGGCGCGAAACAGACCACCCGGGCCCCGCTCTCCTTGACGCGTTGAATCTCGTTTTCTTTGGGAATCGAACCGGCGAAGACAACCACCCGGCACTGCATCTCGCAGACCACCTCCAGCTGCTCCGGATAGGCCGGCGCGATGGTGATCAGATTGACGCCAAAGGGGTCTTCCGAAAGGGCGCGGGTCTCTTCGATCTGCCGTTTGAGCACCTCAACGGGGGCATTGCCGCCGGCCAGAAGGCCGAAGCCGCCGCAGCGTCCCATGTGGCTCACGAGGATCGGATCGCTCACCCAGGTCATGGCACCGCACATGATCGGGCTGCGACATCCCAGAAAGTCCCGGCCGGTTGCAAAAAAACGGTCCAGCAGCATTGGCATCCTCCAGTGAAACCGCGCCGATCGATCAGGCCGCCAACAAGTGTGGTCTTGTGGCCGGCATCTACCAGCGCATCAGGATTGCGCCGTAGGTCAACCCGGCGCCGAAGCAGTCCAGCAGGATCAGCTGGCCTTTTTGGATCCGCCCGTCGCGCACGGCCTCGTCCAAGGCGGTGGGGATCGTGGCCGCCGACGTGTTGCCGTAGCGGTCCACATTGACGACCACCTTCTCCATGGGGCACTTCAGACGTCTGGCCACCGCTTCAATAATCCGATAATTGGCCTGGTGCGGAATCAGCCAATCCAGATCGTCCATGCCATAGCCATTGCTCTCTAAGGCGCGGTTGGCAAAATCGGCCAGGGTGCGCACGGCGACCTTGAAGATCTCCTTGCCGTACATCCGCATTTTGTGCAGGTTCTTGGAATATCGGCCGGGCGTAACCTCCATGCTCGACCCGCCGGCGGGAATGTAGAGCAACTCCCACAGGTTGCCGTCCGACAGAAGGTGGCTGGAGAGAATGCGCGCCGGCGCATCGGGGTCGGTACGCTCCACAATGGCGGCACCGGCCCCGTCGCCGAACAGGATGCAGGAACCCCGGTCGCGCCAGTTGATGAAGGGGTTGAGCACCTCGGCCCCCACCACCAGGGCCGTCTTGGTTTTCCCGGTCTGGATGAACTGATCGGCCGTGGCCAGTCCATAGACGAACCCCGAGCAGGCCGCGTTGATGTCCATGGCCCAGGCCTGCGGGGCGCCGATTTTGTGCTGCAGCCAGCATGCCGTGGAGGGTAGCAGCGTATCCGGCGTACAGGTGGCGTAGATGATCTGGTCGATGTCCGCGGGTGTCCGGCTGGCCATGTCGAGCGCCCGTAGGGCAGCGGTGACCCCAAGCGAGGAGTTGTGTTCGTCGGGGTTCTCCAGGTCGGAAAAACGCCTCTCGGCAATGCCCGTGCGGTCACGGATCCATTGGTCATTGGTCGAAACGTTGGCCTTGGCCAATCGTTCGATAATGTCGGCGTTGGTCACCCGCTGTTGGGGAAACGCACAGCCGGTACCCGTAATCATGGCAGCAAATCTCATGGTTGGTCGGTTCCTTTGGATACGACACGGGCCGGATACAGGCTATACAGCAAATCTAACATATCGATGACGGTCGCTTTGATAAATCAAAAACCCTGAGATGGTCCCGGTCCGCACTGTCTAAAAGCAATTCAAGAGCCTTTCGTGGATGTTGTCGAATCCGCCATTGGACATGATCAGGATTACGTCTCCGGCGGTCGACGATGCTGCCAGGTCGGCAATGATCGATTCGGTGTCGTCATGGTGCGTGGCGGTCTTGCCGCGCTGTTGGAGGTCGGCGACGAGCTGCCGACTGGAAAAACGCTCGCCTTGGGGAACTTTCGACAACAGGGACGGTTTGCGAATGCAAACGCGATCGGCCGCATCAAACGCCCTGGCATAATCCTGCTGAAACACGCGGCGCATGCTTGAATGGGTTCGCGGTTCGAAAACGGCCACGATACGGGAGCCCTGGAAGTGATTTTTCACCGCCGACAGCGTTGCCTTGACCGCCGTGGGGTGATGCGCAAAATCGTCCATGACGACCACGCCGTTTTTTTCGCCGCGAATCTCCTGCCGTCGCCGGACGCCCGTGAAGGTTGCCAGGGCCTCGGCGATCCGATCAGCGGGAATCTCCAGCGAATCCGCGACGGCCACGGCAGCGAGCGTGTTTTTGAGGTTGTGCATCCCGATCATGCGGGACCGATACGTCCCAAAATCGGCGCCGTTTTTAAGGATCTGAAAACGGGTAAAGGGCGGTTCGACAGACACATCACCGAGCCGCCATCCGGAATCGGGCCGCATGCCGTAAAAGACCTGGCGGCACGATGCGCACCGCACCAGTTCGGCCACATTGGGGTCGTCGTCCACGCTGACCAACAGCGAATCCGAAGGAATGCCCGCGATCATTTCGCCGAACGCGCCGCGGACGTGATCCAGGTCCCGATAAATGTCGGCGTGGTCGAACTCCACGCTGGTCAACACGGCGGCCTGGGGCGTGTAGTGACGAAACTTGGGCTGCTTGTCGAAAAAAGCCGTGTCGTATTCATCGGCCTCGATAACGATGCAGTCGCCCTTCCCGGTTCGGTAGTTGCTCGCAAAATTGGACAAAATGCCGCCGATGATAAACGAGGGATCCCTGTCGGCCGCAAACAGGATCCAGGCCAGAATCGACGATGTGGTCGTTTTACCATGCGTTCCGGCCACCAGCAGCTGACGTTTGCCGGCCGCGGCAAACCGGTTGACCGCCTGGGGCATGGAGCAGTAGGCCAATCCCAACTCGTCCGTGGCCACCGCTTCCGGGTTGTCGCGGGTGACGGCGTTGCCGACCACCACCAGGTCCGGCCGGTCGGCCAGATGAGCGGCATCGAATCCTGGCATGACCGAAATGCCTTTTTGCTCTAAAAACCGGCTCATGGGGGGATAGACATGCTGATCCGATCCGGTCACCTGATACCCCAGATCTTTCAACATGCAGGCCAGGGCGCCCATGGCCGTGCCGCAAATGGCAATCAGGTGGATGCGCTCCACCGCGGCGGGGATCCGGTTGTTTGCCTGTAACATCTTGCAAGCGTCCTTGTCACAGTGTCGATCCAGAAATGACCCATTTGCCCGCATATCTGGAGGCACACGATCATATCAGCCGATGTCAACGCATCAGCTTGTAAACGATTTACGGGCGCCTGTCCATCCAGAAATACATATCGCTGCAGGGAAAAGCGCCCGTGGCAATGGCGGGCTAATGATCGACATCGATCCGGCCGATAACCCCTTTGCTGCGATGGCCCTGCAAACGGATCTGGGGGCATTGTTCAAAAGTGCCGGAAACAAAACTCTGGCTGCAGGGCGCATGCGCCGTCTCCGCACCCTAACGCGATCACCGGTCAATGATAAGGAAATGAATATCGATACCTGCGATGTAGAAGTCCCGATCAGCCAGTTGAAAGCCATTTCATCATGGGTCACCTCCGTACAGGATCTGGACAAGCTCCTGCAGCTGATCATCCAATCGGCCACCGGCGTGGTTCGATCGGAGGCCGCCTCGTTGCTGCTGCTGGACACCAAAACCGACACGCTGTTTTTCAAGGTGGCCACCGGTGCAAAAGGGGATGCCGTCAAGGCATTCAGGATCAAAAACGGCCAGGGAATCGCCGGTCATGTCGCCAAAACCGGCCGGCCCCTGCTGATCGCCAATGCCCACCAGGACAGCCGCTGGATGAGCGAAATCAGCGACCGCATCGACTACGAAACCCGCTCCATGGCCTGCGTGCCACTGACTGTCGACAACACCGTGATCGGCGTGATCCAGGTAATCAACAAGCGTGACGAGATCCAGTTCACCCAAACGGACATGCAGGTGCTGACCGAATTCGCCGGTCTGGCCGCCCTGGCCATCGGCAGTGCGCAGCACCTCGAACGCGTCAAGCGCCACAACCGGGAGCTGCAGCAGGCGCTGGGTGAAAAGTATCGCATCATCGGCGAAAGCGCGGCGCTCAAAAAAGTGCTCAAAGACGCCCAGAAGCTGTCGCGCACCAAGACCACTGCCCTGATTCAAGGGCCCAGCGGCACTGGCAAAGAGTTGCTGGCCCGCCTGATCCATCGCGAAAGCCCGCGCAAGGCCAAACCACTGGTCGTGTTGAATTGTGCCGCCATGCCGGAAACCCTGCTGGAATCGGAGCTGTTCGGCTACGAAAAGGGAGCCTTTACCGGCGCGGGCGGCCGCAAAATCGGCAAGTTCGAGACAGCCAACGAGGGTACGATCTTTTTGGATGAGATCGGTGAAATGAATCCGGGGATGCAGGCCAAGTTGCTGCGGGTGCTGCAGGAAGGTGTTTTTTACCGTGTCGGGGGAAACACCCCCATTTTTGTGGATGTGCGCGTCCTGTCCGCTACGAACAAGAACCTTTTGCAAGAGGTCGAGGAGGGACGCTTTCGGGAAGACCTGTACTATCGCCTAAACGTGGTGCAACTCAACGTGCCGCCGCTCAACGAGCGGATCGAAGATGTCGTCCCCCTGACGCGTTACTTTCTGGAAATGTTCAAAAATGAAACCGGGCTGCCGGAACTGCGCATCTCCGATGCGGCCATGGACAAGATGCTGCAGTACCACTGGCCCGGCAACGTTCGCGAACTGCGAAACGCCATCGAACGGGCCGTGGTGATGGGAAATGGCCGCGAAATCATGCCGGAGGACCTGCCCATCGTCGCCTCTCAATCGAAATTCGGTGGATTGAAGGTCGGTCTGACCCTCGACGAAGCCCTCAATGCATTCAAAAAAGACTTCATCCTGCTCAATCTCAAGCACACCAGTGGCAACCGCAGCAAAGCCGCCCGGATCATGCACATCCAGCGGACCTACCTGTCACGGTTGATCACCCGGTACGGCATTCGGGACTTGGCCTAGCCCAAAACCCCTCGTTTCTGGGCGGATACGATGGCGCGCGCGGCTGTTAACAGCGGGCGAATACGGACTCAGCGGCCGCCAGGGTCTCGTCGATGGCCGCGTCATCGTGGGCCGCCGAAAGAAAAAAGGCTTCGAATTGGGAGGGTGCCAGGTAGATCCCCGCTTCCAGCATGCCTTGGTAATAGCGCGTAAAACGGTCCAGATCGGACCTTTTGGCGTCGTTGAAGTTCTCTACCGGCCCCTGCGTGAAAAACATGCCCAGCATGGCACCGACCCGGCTGCAGGCAACCGTAATCCCGGCCCTTTCAGCCTTTGATGCCAATCCGTCCAGCAAGCGCTCGGCACGCTTTTCCAGGTTTTCGTAAAAGTCGGGTTCCTTGAGCTGCTTGAGGGTGGCGATCCCCGCGGCCATGGCCAGCGGATTTCCGGACAAGGTGCCCGCCTGGTAGACCGGGCCCTGGGGAGCGATGTGGGCCATAATCTCCCGCCGACCGCCATAGGCGCCCACCGGCAGCCCGCCGCCGATGATCTTTCCGAAGCAGGTGAGGTCGGGTGAGATCCCATAGCGTTGCTGGGCGCCGCCGTAGGCGACCCGGAAGCCGGTCATGACTTCATCGAAGATCAGCAGGGCACCGCACTGGCGGGTGGTTTCCCGCAGCGCTTCTAAAAACCCGTCCTTGGGCGGCACCAATCCCATGTTGCCGGCCACCGGTTCCACGATCACACAGGCCACCTGGTCCCCTTTGGTCGCCAACACCTGTTGAAGTGTCTCGACGTCATTGTAGGGCAGCGACAAGGTGTGTTCGACAAATGCCGCCGGAACCCCGGGGCTGCCGGGGATCTGCAAAGTGGCCACCCCCGAACCCGCCGCGACCAGCAACGCATCGGCGTGTCCGTGATAGCAGCCGTCGAATTTGACGATGGTGTCCCGCCCGGTAACGCCGCGAGCCAGCCGAATGGCGCTCATGGTGGCTTCCGTGCCGGAGTTGACCATGCGCACCATATCCACCGAGGGAACCGCCTCGACAATCAACTCGGCCAGTTCAATCTCCATCTCGGTGGGTGCGCCGAAGCTGGTTCCACGCGCTAAAGCTAAGGACAGGGCCTCGATGACGGCCGGGTGCCGGTGACCGAGGATCATCGGGCCCCACGACCCGACATAGTCGATATAGGCGTTGCCGTCGGCATCCACCAGCCGGCAGCCCTGGGCGCGATCGATAAAGAGCGGATCGGTCCCCACCGAGCGGCAGGCCCGGACCGGACTGTTGACCCCGCCGGGGATCCGTTCCTGCGCACGCCGGAAGAGGGTGCGGGATCTATCCGTATTCATGGTCATACTCATGCCGAACCATCCTTTTTTGTGTTAAACCGGTTGACTTTTGGGTTGATGGCAGCGGAAATTAGCAGACCTGCCCAGGCAGGTCAAGGTGATGCCGGCCGGCAGGCAATGCGCTCACGGGAGGCCCCAATCCCGGCCGGGTTGCGCTCCGGCCTGGGCCGGCCAACGGACCGGGCATGTTCAACCGGGAGAAGATCGTGCGGCACAGCCAATCTGTAGCAAAGTTCTCAAAACTACTGGCCTACGTGCTCGGCCGGCGGCCGGACGAATTCGGGCTGCTGCCCGACGGCCAAGGGTATGTGAAGATCAAGGAGCTGATCAAAGCTTTGGGCGAAACCTCTGGTTGGCGCCATGTGCGCGTGAATCACATTCACGAGGCCGTGCATGCCGTCGCGACACCGACGGTCCAGCTGTCGGACAACCGGATTCGCGCCGTGGACCGCTCCCGTCTAATCACAGCGCGCACCATCGAGACACCGCCCAAACTGGTCTATTACCCGATTCGCCAACGGGCTTACCCCGTGGTGCATCAAAAAGGCGTTAAGCTTCACAATCCCAGCGACCGCATCGTCATGGCGGACAGCCTCGACCTTGCCACCCGGCTGGGCCGCCGAATCGATCCTGCCCCCGTCATCCTGACCGTCAACGCGACCATGGCCCGCAAGGGCGGCGCCACTTTGTGGCGCTTCGGGGAGCAGCTGTTCCTGGCGGACGGCCTGCCGGCGGGTTGTTTCAGCGGCCCGCCCCTGCCCAAAGATCGACCGGAATACCACAAGGCGAAAAAGCCCGCAGCCCCTGTCGCGCCGAAAACGCCGGGCAGCTACCAGGTCGATCTGACCGAGGCCACACCCGGCCCGCGACAGCCGCAACACCAGTCCCGACGGCGTAAAAATGAGTGGAAGCGCGAACGCAAACGCAAAAACCGCACCGATGGATACCGTTAGGGGCGACGAGCTTCGGTTGTTGTTGCCCTCACCCCCACCAGCTCTCCGAGCAATCGGGCGTCCACCACGGGCGCGGCTGGCATGGCCCCGAAACAAAAAACGCATTGACATCCATTAGTGCAGCTGTTATCGAGCATTTTTGTTCAAACGATGCAAGGGCCGTTAGCTCAACTAGGCAGAGCACCTGACTCTTAATCAGTAGGTTGAAGGTTCGATTCCTTCACGGCCCACCAAATAATATCAAGGACTTAGACCAAATTTGGCTAAGTCCTTTTATTTTTACAGCCCATTTTTTGCCGAAATTTTGCCAAAAATCTATTTCCTTTTTCTTACTCACGGCTACTCTTTCCTGTTCAAACGTCTAATCTTCTATAGGTGCTCCATCATCAATGTATTTGCCATACACCTTCAGGACCATTTCAGCATCCCTGTGGCCCATCACTTTCGCAATTTTTAAAGGATCGGTTCCTTTGGATAGATGATAGGTTCCAAAGCTATGTCTGGTTTGTTTCATATCTCTAATTTCAATACCAGCTTTTTTTATAGTAGGATTCCAAACATTTTTTCTTAAATTACTTGGATCAATAAGGTTGCCTTCTTCATTGCAGAAAAAATATTTTCCTTTATACCTAGCAGTTCAAGTTCTAATAGTTTACCATTATACGATAGTGCTATTGACGAAGAACTAATGAAAGAGCTTAATAAAATGAAATAGAAATAGTGTGTAGTTTGGCATGAGTCACGTACATAAACGTGTACAAAAAAGTCACGTACATGAAAATCTGTCACGTATGTGAAAATTTTTCATGTTCGTGAGTAAAAGTCATTTACGTGACTCAAAATCTTTGTAAAACCTTATCATTAGTGGGCTTAAAAAGACCTAAAGAAAATATAAAGAAACATTAAATCTTACTTTCGACACCATCAAAGATCGCATCGAAAAGACCGGTCTTATCCCTGATCTTCCATACTTGATTCGACAACAAGCTTTGAACCCTGGGTAGAAATCATTTCTATTCGAACCGTGTACTTCCATATAGCTGAAGTGGTACCCCAATGGCGCTGGTGTTCACTCTTTTACTGCCATAACTTTTTGAGATGTTACATATTTCTTATTTAATTTCGTTGAATGCTTTTGTAAATCCATCTGCATTTATATCGAAATAATAAGAATGTAAATCTTTATCAACAGCTACTTTAACTTTACCAGATGATTTCTTTAAAAATGGAACTATTCCATTTTCTTTTATAGATAAACCAACCTCCCTTTCATTATCATATGAATTAGATTCCCATATCTCACCCATACTATTTTTTATTTTTATCTTTACTTCACCAATAACTGCTGGTGAATCTCTATCAAATTCATGCAACATTAAACAAATTTTCGGTTCTGCTGTAATATACATCTCTACATAAAGTGAACCCTTTGATTCGTCTGAACTTGAAAAATGTCCCGTCATTTCTGTAACGACAAATTCTTTCTTTGTATCAAGGAAACATCCCTGATTCCATTCTTTTGAAAAACAACCTTGATTCCAATTTTTTGATGGATCATATTTGTAATCTCCGCATTTCTCTGCACCATAAGCGTTCACGAATGAAAATAATAAAGTAATTGCAAAAAAACATAGTGTTTTCATGACATTCCCCTTTTAAGATTTATCGTATAATTCATAAAGTAGTATTATCTGATTCTCTATCTTGCCATCACAGCTAATCTCTTTATCGCACCCCACCAAACAAATGGTACAGCCACTACAAGAATTATCCCAATAATTGAAAAAAGAATAAAATAATAATTTTCAATTCTATCAAACAATATTTTATCGTGAGTGGATCGTAGTGCTTTCTTTTTGAAGTGATTGAATAAAGAGTCCAAGAATAAAAAAGCCAAAGACATTGACCCTGCAAAGAAATACACATTTACTCTTGTTTCAAATACATTTAATGCATTCAAAGTTTCAGCGTAGATTACACCGAAAAAAAATATTCCTACAGTGCATCCTATAATACGAAGCATATTGTTTCGTTAGTTATAATGGTTATCAATATCAGATAAGAAATTCTCTGGTGTTTATGATACGCAAATCATTTCCCTAATAGATACCTATCAAAGAATGCCTTCGTCCTTTCTTTAGCATCTTTCGTTGCTTCATCATCACATTGCAATACATGACCTAAATATTCCCGGTTGCCTTTAGGTCTATCGAAATCGTGATAGGCACCCTCATAGACGACCAATTCCAGCAATTCAGGATCAGATACCACTTTGTCCAATTCAACACATCTGTCAGCGGAAGTCCAATCATCCTTTGAACCAATAAATATCAAGGTGGGAATAGCGATGTATTGATCTTGTCACGCTTGATATAATATCTTTCTCAAGTTTTTCACCAAATGGGTTGTAGTTAAGCCAAATAAGAACATCGTAATCAGGTAACTCTGACATATTAGACTTCCTTTGTATTAGGGATCAACGGCTACAATATCGGCTTGGCATCAATATCATTTTTCTTGAGCCAGTTGTGCAGATTGGGTGGACTGGTTCCATATTTTTCTGCAACATATTTCTTGGTAGAACCATTTGGGAGCTATGGATTTAGCCACAGGGTACGACCTCCATAAAAATTAGATGAAAACGTGACAATTCATCCAATAATTTATCTAAAATTAAATGTTTGTCAATGTTTTTTAACTAATATTAGGGTGGTTATAAATGTTCCTTTACGTCTAATGGACGTGTTATGGTGAATTTGGTGTATGTTTGGAAAGGCAAACGCAAATTTAACTGTACCCAATAATTTTCCATAAGGTTCAAAGTAGAAATAGACGCACATTTCAAGCACGCTTTCACTTTCCAATCTGAAAATTTATTTTGGAAAAATTTTTGAGGTTGTGATGAGAGAATTACTTATAAAAATGATGGGCTAGTACCTTAGACATCTCTGAATGGAATTTTTTTTGCTGTCCACGAGAGGGAAATGGAATGACAACACCTTTATTGAGAATATTGAACCCTCTTTCGGTTAACCTTTCATCAAACATTCTACAAATATTTGCTTTGACTAAGATTATTGGAATATTTTTCTCGGAGCATAATTTTTCAAGTTCCTCAATTAATCTATTATAATCTGATAAGATCGTATAATCTCTAATTTTTCCTTTTAGCTTATTCACCTGTTTATAGGTGGCATCAATTATAAGATATCCATTACTTTTAAAATATTCTAATCCATCTTTTTTATCAGTAGGGCTGTAGCTCAAGAGTTTCATAAAAGCACTGAAAAATGGATCAGTTGTTTTTCCTGTTTCATCGTAAAAATATTTTCCTGATACAGGTGGTGATTCAAGTAGAAATATGAGTTTTAAATTGGATGGATGGTATATTTTTCTAAGGTCAATATAATATTCTCTATTCATAATATTCACCAGTAAGCTTAGATGTTAACAATTTCTATCTTGCGGAAATGACCTTTAAAATATAGAGCCAATAAAGGTCTATGACACATTTAAGGAGTGGCTCTGTAGAAATCTACCATATGAGATATTTCTCAGTCAATGCTTGATCAAATTCTTTCTGTCTGATATTTTAAGACATTGTTCTGGTTTCATGTTCGATCTGTGGCTATTGGGTTCAGTATGACACAAACTTCCCCAAAATGACATTTTTCCTATGAAACCCGAAGAAAAAGCCAGAAAAGACATCGAAAATCTGCTGTCTATGGCAGGATGGACAGTTCAGAACCGGGATGAAACCAATTTAGGTGCCAGTCTTGGTGTGGCTATAAGGGAGTATCTTACCGACATCGGTCCTATGGACTATGGTCTATTTGTTGACCGCAAGGCTATTGGGGTGATTGAAGCAAAGCCAGCAGGTACGACCCTAAGCGGTGTTGCTGCCCAATCTGAAGGATATGGTCACAGTTTCCCTAAGAGTGTCCGGCATTTCATCCTACCATTACCGTTTGCCTATGAGTCCACAGGTGTAGAAACCTTCTTCAAGGATGAACGTTATCCTGCTTTCAGATCAAGAAGGGTATTTGCATTTCACAAGCCTTAAACCCTATTAGAAATGTTTCTAAGGATACAGATTCAGTTTCAATATTTGCATTCTTAGAGAGACCATCTGGAATGAAGTCAACTTCACCTGACTCAAGTTCAATTCGCACTTTAGGACCTTATGTACGATCTCATAAAAGACATTTTTTACAGCAAAGCCAATATACGATTTGCACTGAATATAAATCCAACGAATTTCATTATGCAAAACATCAAGAAATTTTAAAAAACTAATTTTTACTCATTTTCAATCATGCCCCCCAAATCCTTCAAATACAAACAATGCGGTTAATGCTGCCTGAACCTACTGGACGCATTCACTACCTGTGCGATTGATGAAGATGTCGAAATGTGGGAGCGTGAAGGCAGATATGACATTTTAGAATGGGTAGACACCATCCAGCTTGGGGATCATTGTGTTCACGACATTTGGGTGACCCCTGTCACCCATGATGATGTAAAGCGGTGTCCGTGGCTAAGGAAGCTGCCCAATCAGGACAGGTATATGTGCTGTATACATGACGTTAAGCCAGAGCATTGCCGAGAATATCCTAAATCAAGGAAACATGCTTTGGAAACAGGGTGTAAGGGCTTTGAAGGTCGAATCAAATAAAGTTAGGATAAACCAAGGAGATCACATTGGCTTTTCTTGATAAAATACCATACACAATTCTTATCGTCATTGCAGTATTCATGCTCTTGGCACCATTCAGACCCATGCCCCATGTAATCGAAAAATTGATCATGCTGAAAAATGGGACACTTACCAGACCGATTGACATTTTCGATCTGTTCTATCACTTGGTGCCAACGATCATATTGCTGCTGAAGGTTTACAGGGATTTTTTGAAATAGGCGTTGATTCCCAATAAGATTTTGAGTTGTGTGGTCAGAGATTCGATTGATTGGATGGGGCAGGATAAGGGTGAATGGGGCAATTTTTCTCTTGACACTTGAAATCTATTCAATTTAGCATTGAGTTGTTGGTGGGGAATATATAAGCACACATGCCTTGCTTCTGAAACTGAATCTTTATCGTCCTGATAATATTGTAATTATCCTTATACTTTTGTTGTTGCGGTGCATTAAATTCCAATGCTGATGCACTCTGACATCTGACCTTCCGCTAATAGATCATTTCTTGCCAGTATAGCTTCCCACAAATTTGTTTCAAGGAATCCAATTGTTTCCAAGGCAGGGATATTGGCTATATGGCTCACATCCCACTGGCAATAATCCATCAGCAGGAGGGGAAAAATGAAAAAAATTTGGATGGTATCAATCGTGTTGGCAATTGTTTTTTCTGTTTCGTTAGCTTTTGCCGAAATGCCAAAAGAGGGGTCTGCAACCGACACCATTTACTTCACAGGCACCTATCAAATTCTTGCTCAGGAAAAAGAGAATCTTGGTGTAAACTTTGATGCAAGAGGTATTGTCAGTAGTGAGGATGAAAACAATCCGTTTTACAAAGCATCAGGCCAATGCTTAGGTACACATAGGGTTATAAAAGGTGAATTTAAAGAGTTGGGGCTTTGCACTTATACCCGTCCAGATGGTGATCAAATATACGTTTCATATGAAGCGACTGGTACAATGGGAACTCCGGTTAAAGGTACTCATACTTTTATTGGTGGTACAGGAAAATGTGCGGGTATGACTGGAAACGGTGAATTTACCCGAAATTCTTTGAAAGGCCCTGTTAAAGGAAGTGGTGCAAATATTGTAAAACGGACTTCTACTTGGAAGCTACCCTGAAGTGAACATTAGTTGATAATTAAGAGCATAAGTGTAAGCTCGTCTTCCAGCAGGACGTTCCGATCCATTGAGTTATATGCTAAATCCCTGAAAACAGGCTGTGCGAGAGTTTAAAAGGCTATTTTGGGCAAGGAACGGTCTTAGCTGCTGTGGTGGTAGCGGTGAATATGGTTGAGGTTGATACCTTAGTCACATAGCTATTTCAGGAAAAGGCTATCTCATTCAACGTACCGAAAATGCGGATTTTACTGGAAGAAAAAATGAAAAAGGAATCCCTTGTCTACTAATAGACCCACAATAGTGTGTGCGTTTTCACATCCTAGTACAGAATTACTTGTAAAGGTATATAGATACGGTATCAATTAGGCAGCATAGATGCATCTGAACTGTTTCTCTCCAAGGAATGACCATTTCTTTTTCGCAAGATCGTCTTTGGTGGTTTTTTCACCGTCTTGAGCATCAAGCCAGAATCACTCTTAACAACTTTAAGGGTATCCATTTCCCCCAAATTCAGAGTTATCAACCAATTTTTTGGGGATTACAAGACTTCCTTTGCTATTGATACTGACCTTATTATCAACCTTTTTGGGTTTCTGACCTCTTTTCACATCCATGATTTTATCTAATGCAACCAATGCATCGTAATATGCCACTTTAAGTTCTTGCAAACTTTTGATGTTGAATTTTTCCATAATAGCGTCTTTGGTCATGCCCATTTCAACGGCTTGGAGCAAGGAGTTATGCTCCACTAGTTTCTTCTGTGCCACTTCTTGTGCCTCTCTAATTATTTTTTTGCATATGGTTAATACCGATGGGGTTAACAGGTTCGGAAAAAAATAGTCATTTTGATTTTAATTTCAAGGTGTGTTGCGGTTATCGGAAGCAATTCACCCTTCCACAATCAACCCTTTATGCCTTGGAGTCGGAGTGTCAGGGGGCGATTGATGGGATGGATGAGAGTTGGGGCTGAAAATTAGCGTTGATTATTCCCCATTTATTTTTTCCCGTAGCTTTCCTGAGCACTTGAAAGTCACGACCCGTCTTGATGGAAGGATTGCAGTTTCACCTGTAGCAGGATTACGTCCTTTTCGTTCATTTTTATCTTTCACACAGAATTTACCAAATCCACTTATCAATACATCTTCACCAGATTCCAGAGTTGATTTGATGATTTCAAGCAAGGATTCAACGATTTCAATTGACTCATTCTTTAGGAAGTTCAGTTCAGATTGGACTTTTTCTACAGTAGCGTTTTTTGTTATTGTCATGGTTTTCCATCAGCTATTAGGTGAATGGCAGTAAAGATGTCTGATCTGATTACACTAATCATGTGTTTTGTCAACCAGTTGTCTTTGGACAAACAGATATTGTAAATCCAGATTGATGTAGGAAGACCAATCCGCAACGGGTCTTGTTGTCGTGGTTACAAGATGGTTTTTCACATTGATTTGTATAGCTTAATGTTTATGATCAATGTAACAAGGAGTTCACATGATTCAAACTTCCAAGAAAAATGACAGACGAAAAATTCCTGAAAGACGTAGAAATCCTTTGACCATTCATTTTCCTGATCGAAGGTCTGGCGTTGACAGAAGGAGTGGTATAGATCGAAGGATCGCCAAGCCCGAAAAAAGAAAAGGTGCTGATGAGCGTAGGAAACATTATCAATAGATCAAATGCATCGAGAATTTTTCGATGCCTTACGGATTTGATTGATGGGATGGATGGTTGGGGTGGGGTAGGATTGTATGCCTATCGTCCTGAAAACAGGCTGTGGGGTCGTTTTAAGGGGTGATTGGGGCAGAGATCGGTACATAAACAGGTCTAATGCCAGCAGTGAAAATGCTCCGATTGATTCAGCGGTCACATAGTGATCTAATTTACCTCCCCTACCCTACCGGCAAGTTCTGATGTTGTTATTACGAAAAATCTTGAATTTGGAACGGTTTCACCTACGGGTGCCAATTTTAAGTAAATGCTGGCTTGGCAAAATGGTGAGTCCTATCGGAAATTTCGGCTCAGGAATTTTTGCCGAAATTGCCAAAAAGAATAGGTAAACAAGGGTAAACATGGTGAAAACAATGGAAGGGGTTCTAGTTAATAATTATTTGTAATAATTTACATTTTCTTACTTTTTGTTACCCTAACCTACTTCTCTAATTTCTCATTTTTCTCACTCTTAATCAGTAGGTTGAAGGTTCGATTCCTTCACGGCCCACCAAATTTTGATTTATACAAAGGGGTTGCCAATGGTTTCGGCAACCCCTTTTTTCGTTGCCAATCGTTGTTCTGAGCGCAGGGGTCAAGGTGCCAAAAAATAAAGAACGGCGATGACCGTCCCCCACCCCCCGATGACGGCCAGCCAGTCCCAAAGCCGCATTCGGTACCCTTTTCGAAATGTGCGGCCCACGCGACTGAACCCCCGGACCTCCATGGCTTCAGCCAGGGCGTCGGCCATCTGAAAGGACTGTATCAACAACGGAACCAGCAGGGCCGGGTAGTTGCGCAGGGCGCGCCACCCGGGTTTCAAGGCAATCCCCCGGGCTTGCTGGGCTTCGATGACGGCTCTGGCTTTACGGCCGATGATCGGTGTAAACTGCATGGCGGCCATCATGACAAAGGCGACCGGATACGGGAGTCCGGCACGCACCAGGCTGTTGCCCAGATCTTCCGGTTTCGTACTGGCAAAGAAGATAAAAAAGACCGTCGTGATGGCCATCAGGCTCATGGCGGCCGCCAGACCGGTCGAGCGGTCCGCCGACCACCAGGTGAGGCCCCCAAAAAAGGCCGCCATGGGAATCAGCATGACCAGCCAGCGCAGGTAGGCTTTGGTTTGACCCAGGATCGCGATGGCGAGAAAGAGCGTCGCCCACTCCGCCAGCAGCCAGCCCGGCCCGCGCGTCAAAGCGATCAACGCGGCGTAGGCCACGCTGAGCAATAATTTGGTTCGTGGATCAAACACGGGGTTTATCTGACCGCCACAACTGGGCGAGGCGAAACCGGTCGGTAGCCTCCAGGTCGGCTTGGGCCATCATAACGGGGTCGGCCATGATGCGGTCCGGGGTATCGTCTGCCAGCAAGCGTCCACCCGCCATCAGAAGCCATCGGCTGGCCGCACGTTCGGCGAAGGTCAGATCGTGGGTGACAATGACAATGGCCTGCCCGGCGGCTTGCATCTGGCGCAAAAAGTCGCGCAGATCCCGCCGGAACTTGAAATCCTGTCCGGCGGTGGGTTCGTCCAGAGCCAGCACCGCCGGTCGCGACGCCAGCGCGCTGGCAAACGCCACCCGTTTTTTTTCACCGCCGCTCAAGCGATAGGGGGGCTGGGACCGATAGGACGTTAGCTGAAAGAAGTCCGTCAATGCGTCGATCCAGGCGCTGTCAACGCTGTCAAGGGCTTCCGGTCCCACCCGGATCTCCTGGTCCACCGTAAACCTGAAAAACTGGTTGTCTGGATTCTGGAAGGCCAGGCCCACATCTCGGGCCAGGTCATTGATTGGAATTTTGCTGCTGTCGAACCCCTTGATCCGGATGCGACCGTGCGTGGGTCGCTGCAGTCCGATCAAGTGTCGCAGCAAGGTGGTTTTGCCCGCCCCGTTGGCCCCGACCACGGCAATGCACTCGCCGGGGTGCACCGCGAAGCTGATATCGTCCAGGACCATTTTACCGCCTTTTTGGAAGCCGAGGTGTTCGACTTCAACGGCCGCCGGCCGGTTCGGCTCGAGGGCGATTTCCGGCGGGCGGGGGTCCATCTGGTCGATCAGTTCCGGCCGTGGCGCTGCGAAGCGCAGATCATGGATGGTTCGCGGCAATGGGGCCAGGTCAAGGGCAGCCCCGACGCGCACCGCCAGAGGAGATTCCAGTCCCCATTTGTCTTGCGCATTGGCCATAATGGACTGCGGGTCGCCGTCGGCCGCGATCTGCCCCTGGTCAATGACCACCATGCGCGTTGCATCCGGTGCAGCGCGTGACAGGCGATGCTCGCAAATTACGATGCCGCAGCCGTCGGCATGCAGCTGACGAAGAAGTTTCCTGACCTTTTGGACGTTGGCCGGGTCAAGATCGGCAAAGGGCTCGTCCAGTAAAATAAGCCTGGGTCGCAATGCCAGCAAGGCCGCAATCAGTACCAAGTGTTTTTCGCCGCCGGACAGGCTCTGGGGGTCGCGGTGCCGCAGCGCCGCAATGCCGGTCTGGTCCAAAGCCAGGCGCAGACGCGCTTCGATCGTTTGGCGGCCGAGCCCCAAGCTCTCCAGGCCGAATGCGATCTCCTGCGTCACCGACCGACAGAAGAGCTGCGCGTCCGGATTTTGGAAAGCCATTCCCACCTGATCGAAAAGGTCGCCAACGGGCGTTTGGCTGACCGCGTTGCCGGCGACCCAAACATCGCCGCTGAGGATGCCTTTGTAGAAATGGGGGATGAGGCCGTTAAACGTCCGACACAGCGTAGACTTACCGGATCCGCTGCGGCCGGCAATGAGGAGGTAATCGTTGCGGTCGATCGCAAGATCGATGTTCTTCAATACAGGCCTGGACGCTGGTCGATACTGGTACGTCAGCTGCCTTACGGCGATGATCGCGCTTTCGGTCACCTGGCCCACCCACTTCAAAAGTCGACGATGTCCACCCGCTTGAGCAGCCGCAGGGCCAAAACGCCCAGCAGGGCGCCGGCGACGCTGCTGGCCATGAACGACGGCAGCAGCGCCAGCAGTGGAATGGCATTGCCCATGAGCATCGGGGCCACGAAGAGGGCGCTGACCACCGGTGCGATGCCGCCGGTCCCCACGATTTCTCCGGCAGCGGCGACCCCGGTGCGGCGCGCCGTCCGGTAGGCCAGGCCGGCCAAAAAAGCGCCGATCATGCCGCCGGGAAAGGCCAGCAGCGTGCCGACACCCATGGCATTGCGCAGGATGCCGATCACCATGGCGGTCAACACCGCCCACCACGGCCCCAACAGGACGGCTGCCAGAACGTTGACGAAATGCTGGGTGGGGTTCACTTTGGCGATGCCCACCGGAAAGGAGGTGTAAGGGGCAACGGCAACCCCAATGGACACCAGAACCACGGCATAGGCTATTTTGCGGGTATTTTGAGACGACGCCGCAGGCGATGCGCTTTTGGTTGTCATGGGCTGCACTTTCTCGATATGTCGTGAACGGCCATCATTTTTGAACGTCAACCGCGACCCCAACCCGTTTTCAAGGGAGCCGGCGTTTACCAAGCGTCGCCATCAATGGTCGTTCAAAGGATGCCTTTATTGCGGTTCCGGTTGAAAACCCGAGCGGGCCAGCGATGATCACTGTGGCGGGGAAAGTCAGGATGGCGTTTCCGAGTTCCCTACGTCAGTGCAAACTGCATCAGGTTCAATGGGTTTGTTCTCAGTCCTGCAGCCCATCGGCCAGAACACCCCAATCGGAATCGTCTGGTTTGGTAGCAGTTGTCGGTATAAATGACAAGTCTTTTGTACCCTTGTGAAAAATGCGGGGCGGCCCGGGTTGACATCTTCGGGAGGCAGTGCTATCAGCAATCTCTCTCTTTTGCTGGGGGAGTCGATTGGGATCGACTGAGAGGAGACTGGCAGTCTCGACCCTTAATACCTGATCCGGATGATGCCGGCGTAGGGAAGTCCACCATGCCATCCCCGGTTCTCGTTCGCGCCAATTCTACCCGGCGAGGTTAATAGACGGTGCTCGTCATCCGGAACCTGTCCAAACGGTTTAACGGGCAGAACATTATCAAAGGGTTTGACCTGACGGTTCCCGACAACGGTTTTACGGTGCTGATCGGCCCCTCAGGCTGCGGGAAGAGTACGTTTTTTGACCTTTTGATGGGAATCTCCCCGGTGGATCAGGGGGTTATCTCCTGGCGCGGAGAAGCCGTCAGCGGGCTGCGGCACCTGGCAGCCTACATGCAGCAGCGCGATCTCCTGCTACCCTGGCTCACCCTGGAAAAAAATGCCTGCCTGCCCGCCGAGCTGGCCGGTGTCGCCGCCGCACAAAGGGCTCGCCTGGCTGGGACGCTCTTCGCGAAATTAGGCCTCGAGGGCTTCCAGGACTATCTACCGTCCATGGTTTCCGGTGGCATGCGTCAGCGCTGTGCGCTGGCGCGCACCCTGCTGTTCGCGCGTGATCTGGTCCTGCTGGACGAACCCCTTTCGGCCCTGGATGCCATTACCCGGCGCCAACTGCAGGCCCAGCTGCTACTGCTGCAGACTGAATTCGACAAGAGCATTCTCATGGTGACGCATGATGTTGAAGAGGCGCTGCTGCTGGCGGACGATCTGCTGGTGTTAACCGCCGCCCCCATGCGCATCTGTGAGCGGTTCCGACTGGATATGCCCAAGCCACGGGATATCGCGGACCGATCCCTTCTGGCCATCAAAGCCCGTGTGCTGGCGCGGCTGGAAGCAGAGGTCGCCTGGTGAAGCGGTCAACCCTTTTCCCCCTGGCACTGTTTTTGGCGGTTTTGGCCGCATGGGAAGCTTTTTGCCGATTGAGCGGCATCCCCGATTTCATTTTGCCGCCGCCCACCCGTATTCTGCGGGTCGCCATCGTCGATGCCCCGTTTTTACTGCCCCACGCAGGCACGACCCTGGCCGAAATCCTGGCCGGAATTTTACTGGCCTTGATGGTAGCGATACCGCTGGCCGTCGGCATGCATGCCCAGCCGGGCATTGAACGGGCGCTGGCCCCCTTTCTGATCGCTTCCCAGGCGGTACCGGTGTTTGCCCTGGCACCGCTGTTGGTGGTCTGGCTGGGATATGGCATCGCCAGCAAGGTCCTGATGGCCGGAGTGATCATTTTTTTCCCGATTACGGTCAGCCTGCTGGAAGGCTTTAAGAGCTGCGACCGGAATTACCGCATTCTGTTCGAACTGATGGGCGCCAGCAGGTTTCAGGCCCTGCAGAAACTCTACTGGCCATGGGCCCTGCCCTATTTTTTCGCCGGGCTGAAGGTCGGGGTGTCGGTGGCGACCATCGGGGCCGTGATCGGCGAATGGGTCGGCGCTCAACAGGGGCTCGGTTTTGTAATGATTCAAGCCAACGCGCGCCTAAAGGTCGACCTGGTGTTTGCCGCCATTTTGTGGCTCTCGTTGATGGGCGTGGGGCTATGGACGCTGGTGGGCGTTATCGAAAAGCGGTGCCTGTGGTGGAAGCATATCGCGTAACGGAAAGGATACGACATGAAGAAGCGCCTGATGATGCTGGTTCTTATAATCCTGTCGACAATGAGCGGTCGCAACGCGGTCGCCCAGGACGTCACCTTGATGCTGGACTGGTTTCCCAACGTCGATCACCTGCCCATCTATGTCGCCCAGGAAAAGGGCTATTTTTCAGAGGAGGGAATCCAGGTGGAGATCTTCTCCCCCTCGGACACTTCCGACGCCCTGAAACTGGCCGTGGCAGGCAAGGTCGACCTGGCGGTTTCCTATGAACCGCAGACCATCATAGCGGCGTCGCAAGGTCTGCCGGTGCGTGTGGTGGGCCGACTGGTGGGGCACCCGTTGACCACGCTCTTGTTTCTCAAGGAACGGGGGTACACGTCGCCGTCGCAGCTGAGCGGCAGCGCCATCGGGTATACGGTGCCGGGTTTGATGGATGTGCTCCTAGCGGCCTTTGCCAAGATGAATGGCATAGACGACTATACGGCGGTCAATGTGGGTTTTGGCATCGTCCCGGCCCTGACGTCCGGCCAGGTCGAAGCCGTCATGGGACCGTTTAAAACTTACGAAACCGTGACGATGGCGGCCAACGGAATCGAGGCCGCCTATTTTGAGCTGGAGCGCTGGGGAATTCCAGACTACGATGAGTTGATTTTCATTTGTGGCGCACCGACGCTTGCGAAAAAAGCAGGCCCAGTGCAGCGCTTCGTTCGGGCGGTACAGCGCGGCCTTGAGGATACCCGCATTCAGCCGGAGGCGGCGCTTCAGGCATATTTCAAGGCGCTTCCCGACGCAGATCGGGAAATTGAAAGGGCGGCTTTTGAACGGACACACCCCTATTTCGCCCAAACCCAGACCGTCGATCCGAAGCGCTGGCAGGCCTTTGCCGACTTCGCGCTGGCCCATGGGCTGATCACACGTCCGGTGGATGTGGGGACACTGCTGGCACCGTGAAGATTAAGGCTACCCCGGTCGCCCCATCCGTTGGGCGCACGGGCAAGGCGTTTTGCGCGAAATCCTTGACACTGTTCGCCAACAGGTGATATTTGTGTTGATTTTGTTGATTCCGATGGAGTCACACATCCTTGCTCCGGCCCGCAGCCGGGGCTTTACAGCCACAAGGAGGTTACATGAAGCGGTACGAAACGATCGTCATTATTGACCCTGACCTGTCGAAAGAGGCCGAGGCGCCGATTTTAGAGCGGGTCGCCGACCTGATCCCCCAGTTCAGCGGTTTTCTGATCGAAACGGATGATTGGGGCACCAAGAAGCTGGCTTACGACATCAAGAAGAAAAGCCGGGGGCACTATGTCCGGCTCGATTTTTGCGGTGACGGCACCTTGATTCAGGAAATGGAGCGGTTTTTCAGGATCAATGACAACGTATTGAAGTTCATGACGGTTCTGCTGGACAACGACGCCGACCTCGATGCCATCAAAGCGCAGTTGGCCGAAAAGGCCGAGGCGGACGAGCAGGCGGCGCAAACCACTGCAGCCGCCAGCGACACGGCCGGCGAAACGGCAGACACCCCTGAAGCGGCTCCCGCCGAAGCGGTCGAAACCCCTGTTGCACCTGAAACCACACCCGCAACCGAAGATGCCACCGAAGCGAAGAAAGAGGAGTAAGCCATGGCTGTTTCCAAACCCAGACCCCGAAGAAAGAAAAGAAGAATATTCCATCGTCGCAAAGTGTGTCGATTCTGTGCGGACCAGAGCCAGACCATTGACTACAAGGATCCCAAGACGCTCAAATACTTTACTACCGAGCGCGGCAAGATCATTCCGCGTCGGATTTCAGGTGCCTGCGCCAAGCATCAACGCGCCCTGACCCACGCCATCAAGCGTGCCCGAACCATCGCCCTGATGCCTTACATGGGCAACTTCGATCTTTAACCGTTTAGACGCCGACGGGGCACTTGCCATGCCGGTGTCCAGGAGAGACGGATGACGCCACTGCCATTGCAAAGCGGTGTTTCCAAGGACATCGCCATCGGTGTAATGGCCACCCTCGTCATTTTTTCCGTCTCCCTGGCCATGCCGGTGATTGGCTTTCTGTTTTCCGTGTTTATTCCCTTGCCGGTCCTGTTTTACCGGGCCAAGCTGGGAAGGCGCCATGGCATGATGGTGCCGCTGGTGGCCACAGTGCTGATGAGCCTGGTTTTCGGCGGGCTGACCGTGGACATGCTATTTTTCGCAGGGCTCATGCTGCTGGGGTTTGCCATGAGCGAAATGTTCGAAAAAAAGCTCTCCGTGGAGATGACCGTCGCGGGCACGTGCGGTATCGTTCTGGGTACGGGGCTGATCGTTGTCCTGCTTTACAGCATCGCCGCCAACGAGGGCATCGTGGCCCTGGTTTCCGGTTATGTGGCGACCAATTTGAAGCTCTCCCTCGAATTGTACCAAGGGATCGGCATCCCGCAGGAAACCATTGACGCCATCGCCGCCTCTTTGGACCAGATCCAGTACGTGCTGGTACGGATTCTACCCTCGATGGCGACAGCCTCGGTCCTGTTCGTGGCCTGGACGAACCTGATTGCCGCCCGCCCGATTATGGAGCGCCGCGGCCTTTATTTTCCGGACTTCGGCCCCCTCAACCACTGGCGCTCACCGGAGCCGCTGATCTGGGGGGTCATCAGCTGCGGGTTGATCATGCTCCTGCCCGACACGGGCATCCGCCTGATCGGGGTCAACGGGCTGCTGGTGCTGTTGACGATCTATTTTATCCAGGGCATCGCCATCGTTTCATTTTTCTTTGAAAAAAAGCGTCTGCCACGGGTCGTCCGGGTGGTCCTGTACACGATGATCGCCTTTCAGCAGTTGCTCCTGCTGGTCGTCATCTGCATCGGCTTGTTCGACATGTGGATCAATTTTCGAAAAATAGACACCAACAAGAATGAACCGGACCTGCCGACAAAACCGTGAGGCAGGCTTTTTGGAGGCTACGCATGAAAGTGATATTGAAAGAGACCATCAGTTCGTTGGGCATTATCGGAAGTGAGGTTATGGTAGCGGACGGTTATGCCCGCAATTACCTGCTGCCCCAGGGCAAGGCGGTTCCGGCCACGGCCCAGCAGCGCAAGCTGCTTGACCAGGAAAAAGCCAAGTTCGAGCTGCAGATCGCCAAGGAGAAAGAGTTTGCCCAGGAGATGGCCAACCGCCTGGAAGCGGTCACGGTGACGATCGCATCCAAGGTCCACGAAGCGGACAAGCTCTATGGCTCCGTTACCGTGCGCGACATCATCACCGCCCTGGGCAAGCAGGAGGTCGAACTGGAAAAACGGATGGTCCTGCTCAACGAGCCGATCAAAACGCTCGGCACATTCAAGGTTCCCGTTCGCGTTTATCAGGGTATCAAGCCCGAAATTACCGTAGAGGTCGTCCCCGAGGAGGCCTGATTGACGAACCGATTACCGGAAGCCTTGGTGCCCGGGCGCGAAGGCTTCCATTTGCCTTTCCAGCAGTTCACCACCTTGTGCCCGGCGACCTGGATCCGGCGATGACCGACCCTGACTTTACCATACTTCCGCCCCAGAACATCGAGGCGGAGGAGTCGATCATCAGCGCCGTCCTGCTCAGCAACGACACCCTGATCGACATTCTCGAGATCCTATCCGCCGAGGATTTTTACAAAACCGCCCACAAAATCATCTTTGCGGCCATCGAGACGCTCTACGCCAAGAGCGAGCCGATCGACCTGGTGACCTTGAGCAATTGCCTGCGCGAAAAGGGCGATCTGGAAAAGATCGGCGGTGCGGCCTACCTGGCCCGGCTGGTGGACACCGTTCCCATGGCCGTCAACGCGCACCACTATGCGCGCATCGTACACGACAAGGCAACCTTGAGGCGCCTGATCGAAAAATCCAACCGCATCACCCAGCGCTGCTTCGAAGACCGCGGGGAGGTGGACCGGGTCATCGAGTTTGCTCAGAGCGCGATTTTCGAACTTTCCGAAGACCAGAACAAGAAGGCCTTTTTTCCGATCAGTAAAATCATCGAGGCCAACATCGACGCCCTGGAGGAGCGACAGGGCAACCGTGCCCTGGTTACCGGCGTGGCGACCGGATTCACCAAGCTGGACCTGCTCACCTCCGGGTTTCAAAACTCCGACCTGGTCATTTTGGCCGCACGCCCCGCCATGGGAAAAACGGCCCTGGCATTGAACATGGCCCGCAACGCGGCGGTCGACAGCGGCGTTCCGGTCGCCGTCTTTTCCCTTGAGATGTCCAAAGAGCAACTTTCCATGCGCATGTTGTGCGCCGAAGCCCGCGTCGACTCGTCGCGCATCCGCGGCGGTTTCCTCAAGGAATCGGATTGGACCCGCATCACCGACGCCGCCGACCGGCTCACCGAGGCACCGATCTTCATCGACGACTCGCCGGACATATCGACGACCTCCATTCGGACCAAGTCCATGCGCATGAAAATGGACAAGGGGCTGGGGATGATCATCGTCGACTACCTGCAGCTCATGCGCGGCAGTCCCAACACCGAACGGCGGGACCTGGAGATATCGGACATTTCCCGCTCCCTGAAAATTCTGGCCAAGGAACTCAACGTGCCGGTCATCGCCTTGTCCCAGCTCAATCGCAAGCTCGAGGAACGCAGCGACAAACGTCCGCAGCTATCGGATCTGCGCGAATCGGGAGCCCTCGAACAGGACGCTGACCTGGTGGCCTTCATCTACCGGGACGAAGTGTACCACCGCGACGAAAACAATCCCCACCGCGGTACGGCGGAAGTCATCCTGGCCAAGCAGCGCAACGGCCCCACCGGCACCGCCCTGCTCGCATTTTTGAAATCCTACACCCGCTTCGAAAATCTCGCCAGCGAATGAAAGCGATCTTCGGCAACCTGCTGGGACTCAAGGCCAGCCACGTCAAACGGCTGGAAAACCTGAGCCGGCGGCGCGTCCCGCCCCAGGCCATCGTCTCTTACGAACTGAGCCGGGACCTGTGCGCGCTCTCGGCCGAAACCGGTCGTCAAATCGGCCTGCTGATCGACCGCAGCGGCAAGATCGCCCAAGTGCTGATGGGCGATGTCGATCGCGTCACCATTCCCGACCTGCGTGAATACCGGCTGGCTCCGGACCGGCTGCGCGGGCTGCGCTGTGTCCACACCCGGCTGAACGAAAGCGGACTCAATCGCGAAGACCTGACCGACCTCGCATTGCTGCGGCTGGACCTGATGGCGGTCATCACCATGACCGCGGCGGGGTCGCCGGCCTGGATCCACTGGGCCCACATCTTCCCGGGCGCCAGCGAATCGGCGCCCTACCGGATCATGGACCCGGTCCCGCCGTTTCGGCCGGACGTACGGTGCCTGGATCTAATCCGGGCCCTGGAAGCCGAACTGACCGGCAAGCGGCGCGACAGCGGCCAACCGGCGGGCAGCGAGCGCGCCCTGCTGGTCAGCGTCTTTGCCGGCCCCCGTCAAGATGCCATCGACTCGCTGCATGAACTGGCCGAACTGGCGCGCACGGCCGACATCGGGGTCGTCGACACGGTCTTGCAGCAGCGCAAAAAAGCCAATCCACGGTTTCTGATGGGCCGCGGCAAACTCGACGAGCTATCGATCATGGCGCTTCAGCGCGGCGCCACGCTGATCGTTTTCGATCAGGAGCTCAACCCCTCCCAGATCCGTTCCATCGCCGACACGATGGAAATCAAGGTGATCGACCGCACCCAGTTGATCCTGGACATTTTCGCCCAGCGGGCCAAGTCCCGGGAAGGCAAGCTGCAGGTGGAACTGGCCCAGTTGAAATACATTCTGCCCCGACTGGTCACCAAGGACACGGCCATGTCCCGGTTGACCGGCGGCATCGGCGGGCGCGGTCCCGGTGAAACCCGTCTGGAGATCAATCGGCGCCGCGCCAGGGAGCGCATCCGGCGCCTTGAAAAAGCGGTTGCCACCGTCCAAAAGAATCGCAGCCAGCAGCGCAGCCGGCGGAGCAAAAAAGCGCTTCCCATCATCTCGATCATCGGGTACACCAACGCCGGAAAATCAACCCTGCTCAACCAGCTGACCCAGAGCCGCGTCCTGGCTGAGAACAAACTCTTTGCCACCTTGGACCCCTCCAGCCGGCGGTTGCGCTTTCCACGGGACATCGAGGTGATCGTTACCGACACGGTCGGTTTCATCCGCGACTTGCCCCGCGAGCTGATGGCGGCCTTCAAAGCCACCCTGGAGGAGTTGGAGAACGCCGACCTGCTGCTGCACGTCATCGACATCAGCAATCCGCGCCACCCGGAACAGATCCGGGCCGTCGAGTCGATCCTGGCCGAACTGAACCTGGCCCACATCGCCACGATTCGGGTGCTCAATAAAATGGACCGGGTCGCACCGGACATCCGCGATCACCTGCGCCAGCGGCTCAACGGCATAGCGGTCAGCGCACTGAACCGAGCGTCACTGGAACCGCTCTCCGGCGCCATGGCGTCGGCCGTGGCGGACCTGCCCGGCACCAGCGGATAGACCGGCAATTTCCGGGTTTTGCCGCCCGTCGCCGCCGGCGATATTTCAGTTGACAGAACCGGTGCAATATTTGTAGAGGTTTGCTCTTATGGACTTGGAACACATCAAACAGGTTGGAACGGCTGCCGCCTACACGGGGGGAAAAATCCTGCAGGAACATTTCGGCAGACTGCGCTCGGTTCGCAAGAAAGGGGCCATCGACCTGGTCACCGAGGCCGACACCCGGGCCGAAGCGGCCATCATCGAAACAATTACCAACGCTTTTCCCGATCATGGCATCCTGGCCGAAGAGAGCGGTTCCCGATCAGGCAGCGGCGGTTGCTGGATCATCGATCCCTTGGACGGCACCACCAATTTTGCCCACAACCTGCCGATCTTTTGCACCTCGATCGCCTTTGCCGTTGACGACGAACTTCTGGCCGGATTCGTGCTGGCCCCTTTGATGGGGGAACTGTACGTGGGCCTTCGGGGTCTCGGCGCCACCCTCAACGGGGCGCCCATTAGCGTTTCGAACACCGAGACCCTTGCCGAAAGCCTGCTGGTAACCGGTTTTCCTTACGACCACCTGACCATTTTTGAGGCCGCCATGGGACGCTTCGGCCGCGTTCTGGCGGCCACGCAAGGTGTCCGACGTCTGGGATCGGCGGCGCTGGACCTGTGCTACGTCGCCAACGGGCGCTTCGAGGGATTCTGGGAGCAGCATCTCAAACCCTGGGATACGGCCGCTGGATGTTTGATCGCTATGGAAGCGGGTGGCCGGACGACCGTGTTTTCAGGGAGCCCCTACACCATCACCAAAGATGAAATCGTCAGCACGAACGGTGCCGTTCATGATGAACTGCTCGCTCTGCTGGATCAATAAATACAGGATTTGCCCATGACACTGGAGCGGAGAACAGAACTCGCGATGGATTACTACCTGGGTTGCTTCGGCAACTACCGCAGCAGCGACCCCATCTGTCGCAAACGGTGTGCCTTGAACCTGCGCTGCGCCATCACGTGCGATCAGAATGAACGCTTCGAGATACTAGAAGATCTGGTTGCGGGCAACGACATGGTCATCAAGTTCCAGTGAACGGATCGCAATGATCACAGCACCCCTTTTTCCAGCCGTTGGGACAAAAAGGCGATCTGTTTTTGACAGGGGCCGTTTTCCTTGACGCGCATCTCCACGACCTTGAGCGCGTGAAGGGCCGTGGCATGGTAGCGGTTGAAACTTTTGCCGATGGCCTGCAGTGAATGATCGGTGTACTGCCGGGACAGATACATGGCCACCTGCCGCGGTCTGACAATGGATTGCCGCCGCGACCGCGACACCAGATCGGACAGGGTCACATTGTAGTATTTGCAGACCAACCTTTTGATGGTGTCCAGGGTAATGCTGTCCCGCGAGGCAACCATGTTCTGGATGACGCTGCGCGCCAGCGGCAGATCAGCCTCATAACCGAGCAGCGATGCCTTGGCGGTGGTTCCGATGAGCCCGCTTTTAAGCTGCCGGACATCGCCGGTCAGCTCGGAGGCCAGGTACTGCAACACCTCTTCGGCAATGACGGTACCATTGTCCTGGGCCGTTTTTTTCAGTATGCGAAGACGGGTCTGGTAATCCGGCGTATCGATCTTCGATACCAGGCCGCAGCAAAGCCGCGATTTGAGCTTGTCGGTCAGTTTGGGTATTTCCGACGGCACGTAGGAACTGGAGTAGATGATTTTCTTATTGGCATTCATCAAAGACTCCAGGGTGTTGGACAACTCCTCCTGGGTGCCGCTTTTCCCGCTGAGAAAATGCACATCTTCCAGCAGCAGCACATCGCAGTTGCGGCGATACTTCTCCTTGAACTGATGAATGCTGCTGGTACGGTAAGAGTCGGACATCTCGTTCATGAAGTCTTCGGCGGTAATGTAAAAGACCCGTTCAGATGGATAGGTCTGAAGAATGTGGTGGCCGATGGCCTGCGACAGATGGCTTTTTCCCAGGCCGGTTTGAGAGAGCAGATACAAGGCATTCTGGCTGCCCTGGCTGCGCGCCGCCAGTGACAGCGCGGCCGAGTAGGCAAAGTCGCTGTTTTTGCCGACCACGAATTGGTCGAAGGTAAAATCTTTGCGCAGCAGCCGGCCGCCATTTTGAGGCAGGTCCATGTCGGGCAGTTTCAACTGTCGATCCGGCACGCCCTCCCCGCCGCCTTGCACCGGGTGTGATTGAACGACGAGTCGAATGGGGAGCGTCCGGCCGGCCGCCTGGGCAACGGCATCCTCGATGGCCTGTCGGTATTGGTCCCAGATACGCCTTTTCGAAAACAGATTGGGACAAGTCAGTACGACCGTGTCCCCGTTGCTGTCGCAACAGGCGATCGGATCGATCCACATGCGGTATGTGTGATCCGGTACGTGTTCTTTGAGCAGGCGTTTGGCAGATGTCCATATCGGATTCATTTATTAAATAAATTCCCTTCAGCTCCATTCGACAGGGTAACAGCGGAGTCCCCATCAAGACCTATTTTGTCTGAAATTTACTGTTTTTGGTTCATTAACCGGGGTTTTCAGATAGGCAACCACAAGATTCGACAACTGGAATCCTATCTATAAAAAGGGCCGCTGACTGTCAAACCGCAAGACAAGCAGTTAAACATTCCCCTAACACCATGCTCACATTTGATTTTTTTTCTTTTTAATACGTTGGGTTATAGCGTTACGGCAGAGCAACTGCTTCGAAATACAAGGTTTTTTCAATCAACGGTGTTTCCATAAACATTTTAAGCAGATCGGGAGTTTTCAACAATGGCTCAACAAATCGAAAATCTTGATTATTCTTCGATTTACGAATTTTTTCGGCGTTTTTCTATTTTACCGATTTTTTCAATGAACCCATTGGGGCGGGGCTGAGCCGAATGGGAACAGATCTCATAACCATTCGGGGCGCTCGAGAGCACAACCTGAAAGATATCGATGTTTGCCTGCCGCGCAACCGCCTGGTGGCGATCACGGGCCTGTCCGGGTCCGGCAAATCCACCCTGGCGTTCGACACCCTTTATGCCGAAGGCCAGCGCCGCTACGTGGAGTCGCTCTCTACCTATGCGCGCCAATTTCTGGAACGGATGCAAAAACCCGATGTGGACCTGATCGAAGGCCTCTCGCCGGCCATCGCCATCGCCCAAAAAACCGCCATCCACAACCCCCGCTCCACCGTCGGCACCGTGACCGAAATCTATGATTTCCTGCGCCTGCTGTTCGCGCGCGTCGGAACGCGTCACTGCTATGACTGCGGCCAGCCCGTGGTTTCGCAGACGATCGACGAGATGGTCGAAGCCGTGATGGCGCGGCCGGCCGGCTCCCGCCTGATGGTGCTGTCACCGTTGTCGGTTGGTTCGGCCGCCGAGGGCAAGGCATTGATCAAACGGCTCAGGAAAGACGGCTTCGCACGGGTGCGCATCGATGGCCGGCTGTGCGAGTTGGACGGTCCCATCGATCTGACGGCCGCTTCGACCGGCCGGATCGATGTGGTTGTGGACCGGCTGATCGTCAGTCCAAAAATCCGGAATCGACTGGCAGATTCGATGGAGTTGGCCATGGCCAGATCCAATGGGCGCGTGGCGGTGATCTTTGTCGGTCAAAAGATGTCCGAGGTTCACGAAGATCTGCACTTTTGCGAAACGGCGGCCTGCGACCGCTGCGGCATCCAATTCCCGGAGCTCTCACCGGCCAGTTTCTCTTTCAACTCGCCCAATGGGGCCTGTCCGCACTGCAGCGGCCTGGGTACGACCAAAACGTTTTCGTCACAGCACATCGTTCCCAACCCCGAACTCTCTTTAAGGGAAGGCGCCGTCGCCGTGTGGGCCCATCGACACTCGGTCGCCTTCGGCGAATTCTTAGAAGCGCTGACCGCCTTTTATGGGGTCGACCCCTATGCACCCTACCAGGACCTTCCCGAAAGCTTCCAGACGGTTTTGATGCACGGTTCACAGGACCGGCAGATCCCTTTCACCTCCCGCGCCAAGGGGCGGCCTCAAAAAAAATTAGCGCCCTTTGAGGGCATTATCCCCATGTTGCAGCGGCAGTACGCTCAGGCCCGCTCCGCCGCCGAAAAAAAAGGCCTGGCCGAGTGGATGGCCGAGTCGATCTGCAAGGCTTGCAAGGGGACGCGGCTGCGCCGCGAAAGCCGGCATGTCAAGCTGCAAGGACACGCTATCGGTGATCTGACGGCCCTGCCCATTTTCCGCCTGCAGGCCTTTTTTAGTGATTTCCGGCCCGGCGGCAGGCGCGGCGCCATCTCCGCCAAAATCGTCAAGGAGATTGCCAACCGTCTGGCATTTTTAAATGACGTGGGGTTAGACTACCTGGCCCTGGCCCGGCCGGCCCACACCCTTTCGGGCGGCGAAAGCCAGCGCATCCGCCTGGCGACCCAGATCGGCTCCAAGTTGACCGGGGTCCTTTATGTACTCGACGAGCCCAGCATCGGCCTGCATCAACGCGACAACGTCCGCTTGCTGAACGCCCTCAAGCACATGCGCGACATGGGCAACTCGGTCCTGGTGGTCGAACATGACGAGGACACCATCCGATCGGCCGATTGGGTCGTTGACATGGGACCCGGTGCGGGCATCGAGGGCGGACGGGTCATCTTTCAAGGCCCGCCGGAGGCGTTGCTGACAAACCAGGCCTCGCTGACCGGAAAATACCTGTCCAGACGACTGCGCATCGAGGTGCCGACCACCCGTCGGACCGCTATAAACGGAGAGATCCGAATTGTCGGCGCCCGCCGCAACAACCTGAAGCAGATCGAGGTGGCCTTCCCGGTTGGCCTGTTCACCTGCGTCACCGGTGTCTCCGGGTCCGGAAAATCCACGCTGGTTTTAGAAACCCTCTACCCGGCCGCCAAGCGCCGGCTCGAGCGGCGGCGACTCGAGGCCGGCGACCATGCCCAGATTACCGGCCTGGACAAGATCGACAAGGTCATCGACATCGACCAATCGGCTATCGGCAAGACGCCCCGTTCCAACCCGGCCACCTACACGGGTCTGTTTACCCCCATCCGGGAACTGTTCAGCCGGACGCCCGAAGCCCGCATGCGCGGCTACAAACCGGGACGTTTCAGTTTCAACGCCCGCGGCGGTCGCTGTGAAGCCTGCCAGGGCGACGGCATCGTACGCATCGAGATGCACTTTCTGCCCGACATCCACGTGCCCTGCGATGTCTGCAGGGGCAAACGCTACAATCGCGAGACGCTCGAAATTCGCTACAAGGGTAAAAACATTGCCGATGTACTGGGCATGACCGTCGACCAGGCCCTGGACATGTTCCGCAATGTCGAGCTGATCCGCACCAAGCTGCAGACCCTGATGGACGTCGGCCTCGGGTATGTGCCCATCGGCCAGTCGGCCACGACCCTGTCCGGCGGTGAGGCCCAACGGATCAAGCTGGCCAGGGAACTGAGCCGGCGGGGAACGGGGCGGACCCTTTTCATTCTGGATGAACCCACGACGGGGTTGCACCCGGATGACATCCGCAAACTGCTGGTCGTTCTGGGCCGTTTGGTGGATGCGGGCAACACGGTGGTGGTTATCGAGCACAACCTGGATGTGATCAAAACCGCCGATCACATCATCGATTTAGGTCCCGAAGGCGGTCAGGCAGGCGGTCATGTGGTCGCCACCGGTTCACCGGAAGCGGTTTGCGAGGTGGCCGGGTCCCACACCGGCCGGTATTTGAAAAGGCGGTTGGAATCGACCCCTTGAGTGGCGGCAGGGCAATTGAAAAGGGCCGCTGCAACCAGGCAGCGACCCTTTTCATGATCTTGCGTGGGTAAAAACGGAATTACTGGGCAAACAGCGCGGCGATGGCACCTGCCTGGGGATGCGCGTAGATCAGAATCAGGGCCACGACGAGGGCATAGATCGCCAGAGACTCGATCATGGCCAGACCGATCAGCAAGGTCACGGTGACTTTACCCGAGGATTCGGGATTGCGGGCGATACCTTCGACGGCGGACCTGAGGCCGATACCCTGACCGATACCGCAGCCGAAAGCGGCAATTGCCATACCAAAACCAGCTGCTGTTGCACACGCGATGAAAAACTGCAATGCTTGAGCTTCCATATCCGACACTACCTCCTGTAAAAGATTGATAATTAGGGCTTCTTCCAGTTACCCCAAAACCGATTGAACCAACGTCGATGCACCAGCCACATGCCGACCGGCGCGCCGACAACCTACCGAAGTGAAAGCGCCGCCATCAATGGGCGTGCTCCATGGCTCCCGAAAAATAGATCAGCGACAAGAGAAAGAAAACGAAGGCCTGCACAAAGGCCACAAAGACACCCAGGGCCATGATCGGCAGCGGAGCGAAAAAGGCGCCGGCCAGGCCAAAAAGAATGGCCAGGACGATTTCATGGCCCATCATGTTGCCAAAGAGACGGAAAGAGAGCGACAGGATCCGGGCCACATGGCCGATGATCTCGATGATGAAAATCAGCGGCGCCATCCACCAGACCGGCCCCATGAAATGTTTGACGTAGCTGACCCCGTGGTACTTGACGCCGATGACGTGGGTGAAGATCACCACCACCAGGGCCACGGAGCCCGTTGTGTTCAGATTCGCGGTGGGCGGGAGAAATCCGGGGATGATGCCGATCAGGTTGCCGATAAAAATGTACAGGAACACCGTGGCCAGCAGCGGGAAAAGCCAACGGGCCTCTTCACCGGCCGTTTCCACCATGAAATCCTCGATACCCGCAACGACGACCTCGAAAAAGTTCTGGGCCTTGCCCGGTATCATGGAGATGGTTTTCGTGGCCAGCGCACCGCCAATGATCAAAATGGCCATCAGGACCCAAGTGTAGACCACGTGGGGATAGGTGTGGGCGAAATGCCCCAGCCCAATCACTTCAAAAAGCTTCACGAAAAACAGATAGGGATGCTCCATCCTTAGACCGCCTCCTTGAAAAAAAGTTTTTTGATCTCAACCATGGCCGCCAAGGTGATGCTGGCGACCACGACGGAAAGACCGATGAACAGGCCGATGGGATTGACCAGGTGCTGATGAATCAACACAAAAATGATCACGCCGCTGGCGATGAACCGGATGTAGTATTTGGCCAGAATGACGTTCGGCGAGGTCAGCCGCCGGGGGTGCAGCGCCTTGTGCAGGGTTTTGGCGAGCAGGTGAAAATTGACCGTGACGATCAGTCCGCCGAAGATCAGGCCCCGGGCAAACGCCGGTGATGCGATCAGCAATCCCAGCACACTGGCCGACGCCAGAAGCACCCAGTTGGAGCGGGTCACGAATGTCAGTAAGCGCTTCTGAATGTTCACCGTGGCGGACTCTTTGCAGCTATGGGTCACAATTTCCGGCTCTTTTTGATCGCCAGGCCGATGTTGCGGTATGCGGCCGCGATACCCAGCCCCAAAAATACCAGCATCAGCCACGGCGACGTTTCGAAACGCTTGTCCAAGTACACACCGATCCCCAAACCAATAAATATGGAGAGTGACACCGAGAATCCCAGGCTCGAATAATAAGCCAGATCCCGGATCCATGTTCGCGTTTCTTTTTTCATGGGAGTCGACCCCGATTCGCCGTTGAAATGCTGCCGAATCAGGGCCTGATCGGATTAGGTGCAGTTAACACAGCTCAAATGCCAAGTCAATCTCAAATTGGCCCGCCAGGCCCAAAAGCCGCTCACCAGTTGAGTTGACGCACATCGAACACCGGTCCGTCCATGCAGACATGCCGGTAGCGCCCATCTGCGTCGGTGGTCGCCACGGCACAGCCCAGGCAGGCGCCCATTCCGCAGGCCATCATGGCCTCGATGGAGACCTGGCAGTCGATCCGGCGCTGCAGCGCAATATCTGCCACGGCCTTGAGCATGCCGGGTGGGCCGCAGGCGCAGATCAGATCGACCGGTCCGCTGTCGAGCGTTCGTTCCAGGCTGCGGGTCACCACACCCGGGTGGCCCTGGCTGCCGTCGTCGGTGGAGACGTCCAGCAGAAAGCCGGGCAGATCGAACTCGTTGATGCAGACCAGGTCGTCGCGGCTGCGGCCGCCGATAAAGACCACGCAGCGGCCGAGGCCGTCCGGGCGCGCCAGCAGCGACTGCGCCAAAAAGCGGATGGGGGGCACGCCGACCCCACCGGCAACCAGAATCAGCTGGCGGCAGCTGTCGGGCACCACGAAGGCATTGCCCAGCGGGCCGATAACGGAGAGCCGCTCACCCGGCCGGCATCGCGACAGCCACGCCGTGCCCTTGCCCACCACCTTGTAAAGGATTTCGATGCCGGACACGTCCGCGTTTTCCCGGATCAGCCCCAGCAGGGAAAAGGGACGGCGCAGCAGCGGCGTGCCGGTCTTGCCCACCCGCACCATAACGAACTGCCCTGGTTTGGCGGCCTCGAAACCAACGCGGCAGGAGAGCCCCATGCGATAATACCCGGGCGCCGCCGTCTGGTTCCACCGCACGGTGGCATCTTGGGCGATCATACCGCCGCCAGTCCGACGAGGGTGGCGAAACGACCGGTCCGGTGGGCGGTCCGGTAGGAGAAAAACAGATCGGGATTGCAGCGCGTACAGATCCCGGCGGTGTAAACACGATCGCGGCGCAGCCCGGCCGTGGCCAGTTGGTCCTGGCTGATGCGCCAAAAATCGAAGCGGTCGCCGCCCGCGCGAAATGCCAGAAAATGCATGGGAAGTTCCTTGTCGTAGTTGACGAACTCGGCACAGCAGGGCCCCAGCGAGGGGCCGATCGCAGCCGTCATCCGGCCGGGGTCGCAGCCGAATTCGGCCGCCATGCGGGCCACCGTCCGGCCGATGATGTTGGCGACACTGCCGCGCCAGCCGCAGTGCACGTTGGCTACCACCCGCCGCTGGGGATCAAACAAAATGACGGCCTGGCAGTCGGCCGTCTGAATCAGCAGGCGAATCCCGGGAACGTCGGTGATCATGGCATCGGCCGGCGTGGGCAGGGTCCGAACCGCCTGGCCGCTGCTTGCGGCGTCCGGGCCAATGACGCCGATGGCAGTGCCATGGTTCTGCCGGACGTACACATGGGTGCCGCCGCCGGTAATTCGCTGCCAGCGGCGCCGGTTGCGCATCACCGCATCAGGGGTGTCGCCGACATCGGCACTGACGTTCAAGGCCGCAAAGGGTTCCCGGCTGACGCCACCCATGCGGCACCCCACGGCATGGAACAAGCCATGCAACCGGCCCAGGGCCGGGAACTGAAAATAGCAGCGGTCGCGGCTGCCCACCAGCAGCATGGCGTTACCTCGATCGTTGGGCGGAAAATGATGCACTGGTCATGCGCCCGTCCAGTCCGGCGCGGGCTGCAGGGCCCGCGCCAGGGTCAGAACATCCACACCGGCGGCCCCGTCCCCGATCAAGGCCCTGGCGCAGGCATCCGCAGTGGCCCCGGTGGTCAAGACGTCGTCCACCAGCAGGACCCGCCGGCCACTGCTGCGCCCGGACCGGTTGACGGCAAAGGCATTTTTAATGTTGCGCCGACGCTGCCGCCGGCTCATGCCGCTCTGGGGGGCCGTGTCGCGGGTGCGCACCAACAGGTCGCGAACCAGCTCGGTGTCCCGAGGCAAGCGCCACCGGCGCACCAGCAGGTAGGCCTGGTTGAAACCCCGCTGGCGCAGCCGACGCCCATGCAACGGTACCGGCGCGACCATGTCGATCCCGCCCGGTGGCCAATACCGTCGAAAGGCGTCGTAGAGCAATTCCCCCAGCGGCTGGGCCAGCACTGCCGTGCCCTTGAATTTCAACTGCACAATCGCCGCCCGCAAGGTCTGATCGTAAAGACCGACCGCCCGGGCCCGCCCGAACCCAAAGGGCTTTTCCAGGCAGCGGCCGCACAGGTGATCCGGCCCCTGGCGGCTGGTGAATACCAGCCCGCAGCACGAACACAGCGGCGAGGCCACCGCTGTCCACCGGTTTCGGCAGCGACCACAAAAATAGGCCGCCCACGCCTGCCGGTGGCAGATCCTTATGGCGTCCCATGGAGGCAGGGACGACGGCGTGACCAGCCTGGCGCACAAACAGACGCCCGCAGCTTCCACAGCGCCGTGGAAACAGTACATCGCCAATCGTGCTGATCCACCTTGTCAACCCAACTGGCTTGACCCACCCATTCAACACGCCGGCACCCTACTGGAGCTGTTCGACAATGGCCGCTGCGAACTGCGAGCAGCGCACCTCCTGCGCGCCGTCGATCTGCCGGGCCAGGTCGTAGGTCACCCGGCGGGCCTGAATGGCGGCCTGGACGGCGCTGCGGACGGCGGCACCGGCCGCTTTCCATCCCATGTAGTCGAGCATCATGGCCCCCGAGAGAATCAGAGATCCGGGATTGACCTTGTCCAATCCGGCGTACTTGGGCGCCGTACCGTGAGTGGCCTCGAAGACCGCACAGCTGTCGCCGATATTGGCGCCCGGCGCCATGCCCAGCCCGCCCACCTGGGCAGCCAGGGCATCGGACAGGTAGTCGCCATTGAGGTTGGGGGTGGCGATCACGCCGAATTCATCCGGTCGTAGCAGCACCTGCTGAAAAAGCATGTCGGCAATGCGGTCTTTGATGACCACTTTGCCCTGGGGCGCTCGGCCGTCGTAGCGGTCGTATAGCTCGGCTTCGGTGATGGTGCGCTCGGCGAAGCGCTCTTTGGCCACCTGATAGCCCCACTGGGCGAAAGCGCCTTCGGTGTACTTCATGATGTTGCCCTTGTGCATGAGCGTCACGCTGGGGTAGCCGTTTTCCAAGGCGTGCTCAATGGCGCGCACCACCAGCCGCTTGGTGTTGGCCGGGCTGATCGGTTTGACGCCGATACCCGAATCCGGCGGCAGGACCACCCCCATGTGGGTTTTGAAAAAATCGGCCACCATGGCGGCTTCCTCCGATCCCGAAGCCCATTCGATGCCGGCGTACAGATCTTCGGTATTTTCCCGAAAGACGACCATGTCGATCTTCTCCGGATGCTTCATGGGACTGGGAACCGTGTCGATGTAACGCACCGGACGAACGCAGGCGTAAAGATCCAACCGTTGACGGATGGCCACATTGAGGCTGCGGATGCCCTTGCCGATGGGGGTGGTCAGCGGGCCTTTGATGGCCACCACATTGGCGACGATAGCGTCCAGGGCCTCCTGGGGCAGGTAGTGGCCGGATTGGGCGTAGCCCTTCTCCCCCACGGGAAGTTCGATCCACTCAATCCGGCGTTTGCCGGCGAAACTTCGATCCACGGCCGCGTCGATGACCATGCGGGTGGCCCGCCAGATATCAGGCCCGATGCCGTCACCCTCGATAAACGGAATCATGGGGCAGTCGGGGACGTCCAGCGTGCCGTCATGGTTCATAACGATTTTTTCTGCATTTGCCATTAAGCGATCCTCCTGCGTTAAAGAATAAATCGCGCCCGGTTTTCATTGACCCACCGTTCGATCAGCCTGTCAATTGGCGCTGTCGAAGGGCTTCATAGAGCACCACGGCCGTCGCCGCGGACGCGTTGAGCGAATCCACGCGGCCGTACATCGGAATGGAGATCAGGTAGTCGCAGTGCCGGCGGATCAACGGCCGCAGGCCCTTTTCCTCGCTACCGACGACCAGGGCCAGCCGGCCTTTCAGGTCGGCCGTGAAAACCGTCTGATCCGCCTCCATGGCCAGCCCGGCGACCCAGATGCTCTGCGCCTTCAACCATAAAATGGTATTGGCCAGGTTGGTGACCCGGCACAAGCACACGTGCTCCACGGCACCGGCGCTGGCTTTGGACACGGCCGGCGTGGCCCCGGCGGCGCGATCCTTGGGGATGATCAGCGCATCGGCGCCGGCACAGTGGGCCGTGCGGACAATGGCGCCTAAATTATTGGGATCGACGATGCTGTCGAGCAGCACCAGCAAACAGGGGCGTCCCCCTTCAAGCGCGGCGGCAACCATCGACGCCAGAGGGTCGACCGGCAGGGGCGACACCAGGGCGGCGACCCCCTGGTGCTGGTCGCTGCCGCACAGGGCCCGTATCTGGGCCGACGACTGGGCCTCCCAGCCGACCCCGCGCCTTTCGGCCAACTGAACGATGCGCGCCTGGCGCGCGGAAAGCACCTTCCGGTCGACCATCAGGCGGTGGATGCGCCGCCGGCCGGCCGCCATCGCTTCGGCCACCGGATGGCATCCGTACAACACCTCCGAGGCCGCATCCGATCGCGCCTTGACACCGTGTCCAGCCATGTCATGCGGTCCTTGCGGCCAAAATGGCCACGAACCGGTCGACGGCAGCCACCAGGTCGTCATTGACGATCACATGGCGATACATGCTGCGGCAGGCCATCTCGTCCCGGGCGTTTTGCATGCGCCGCTCGATCACCTCGGGCGCGTCCAGCCCTCGCTCAACAAGCCGTCGGCGCAGCACCTTCAGCGATGGCGCCATGATGAAGACGGTGACCGCGTCCGGGTAGCGCTGCCGGATCTGTCGGGCACCCTGCACGTCGATGTCCAGCAGCACGTCGCGGCCGGCGTCGCGGTGCGAATCGATAAACACCCCATCGGTGCCGTAGTAGTTGTCGTGCACCCTGGCCCATTCCGCCCACCGGCCGCTTTCGATGCCCCGCCGGAACTGATCGACACTCACGAAGAAATAGTCCCGGCCATCTTGCTCTCCGGCCCGCGGCGCCCGCGTGGTCGTGCTCACGGAGTAGACCAGTTGCGGCAGTCGTTGGCGGGCGGCCGCGCACAAGGTCGTCTTACCGGCGCCGGATGGCGCCGAAACCACGAACAACCGCCCTTTTTGCATACTCACCAGATCAGTCTCCGACAGACGCCGCCGCATCCGGACTGCTCACGACTGCGTTTTCAGATCTTCGAAGCGCTGTGAAATCGTTTCGAACTGAATCGCGGACAGCATGATGTGATTACTGTCCATCACGATGATGGCGCGCGTTCGGCGCCCCTGAGTGACGTCAACCAATTGGTTTCTTTCGCGCGCATCGTCTCGCAACCGACGCATGGGCGACGAATTGGGCGAAACGATGGCCACGACTCGCTCGGCTGCCACATTGTTGCCGAACCCAATATTCAACAGATGTTTTTCCATTGCGCATGTCCTTGACGGTATCGGCTGCCGAACAACCCATTTAGACACCATTTATAATCGACTGACAAGAAGAACCCTATTCCACGTTTTGGACCTGTTCGCGAATTTTCTCCAATTCCGATTTGGCCGCCACGATGATGTGAGACAAGGCGGCCTGTCCTGATTTGGCACCCATGGTGTTAAACTCCCGGTTGAACTCCTGCAGTAAAAAATTCAGGGGCCGGCCCGCCGCGGTGTCGTCATCCATCAAGCTCCGAAATTGCTCAATGTGGCTGGCGGTGCGGACGATCTCTTCGGAAATGTCGCTGCGATCGGCCAACAGGGCGGCCTCCTGGGCGATCCGGTCCGCATCGATGGCCACCACACCCTGCGTGAGTGCAGCGATGCGATCGCAAAGCCGCTGGTGAACCATTTCGGGTAGTTGCCCGGCCAATTGGCCGACCTGCGCCAGCATATCCGCGATCAGATCCAACCGCGTTCGTAAATCACGTGCCATGTGGGCCCCTTCCACCCGTCGCATGGCATCCAGATCGGCCAGTGCGGCCTGCAGACAGCTTTCGAGCGGCGGCCACACCGTTTCGGCGTTTTTTTCAAGCTCCACGGCCTGAATCATGTTGCCGGCCGACAAAACGGCGTCGACGGCAACGGCGTCCGCCAATCCCAGGGATTGTTGCAGGGCGACCAGGGCGTCATGATACGCGCGCGCGCGCGGCAGATTGACGGTAAAGGCGCTGTCCGCCTCCGACAGATCCTGGATGTGAATGCGCATGTCCACCCGCCCGCGGCCGACGACGCCGGCGATGATGCCTTTGACGCGATCCTCCAGGGCCTCGTAGCCGTGCGTCAACCGCAGGGCCACATCCAGGTGCCGGCTATTGTAAGATCGCACCTCCACACTAACCGTGTAGGGGGGCGATTGGTTTTCGGCACGGGCATAAGCGGTCATGCTTTTGATCATGGCAACTCCCAGTCGGTTATGCCGGCCCGCCTCGCTCCCCGCCCGTTTTCAATTGCAGCCGGTATCGGCGGCGGACCAGCGTCAGAAAGTCGATCAGCCGGGGGTCGGCGTAGTCGGGATAGGTCCACGGCAGGCATCGAAAGGCTCCTTTTCGGAAAATCAGGGTCAGGTCGGCATAGATGCCCCCGCCCACGTAGATGCGGTGGCTGAAGTTTTTGCCGGTGGCCAGGACGAATCGTTCGGGCAGCAGATAGCCCGGATCGATGTTCACGCGACGGCGCCCACCCACCTGGTACTTTTGTTCCAAGGCATTGGTGGCCCGCTTGACGGTGGCCAGCTGCGTTTGCGCCACCAGCGGTTTGAACACCACCAACCGCCGGCTCAACGGCGACCCCATCTCCGCAGCGTAGTAGGTCGTGAAATCGAAATCGAACCAGGCGCTGACCATCTCGATGACGCCCAGGCGCGCCTGCAGCTCCTGAGCGACACCGCTGGCCAGGGCCCGCTCCTTCACGAAAAACCCGACGATGAGTTTGGCCGGCATGGGCGCGCGCGGACGGCTCATCGATCAGGACCGCGTCAGCCAAGGCCGGCTCGCCCTGCATCGCTCGGCCCGCCGTGGATCCCACGCGGTGCTCACGGTCAAAATGATTCAGCCTCTTCGATGAGCATGATGGGGATGTCGTCCCGAATTTCATAGATCAATCGGCAGGCATCGCAGACCAGAGCGTCCGCACGGTCGTTCAGATGAATGTCGCCCTTGCACTTGGGACAGGCCAGGATTTCCAGCAGCTCCGGGTTGATGGCCATGGTTGACTCCTTGAAAAATCAAACGGTTAAAAGGGCGCCTCAACCTGAAGCACCCGGCCGGTCCGCGAGCTTGCGGGCAATGGCGGTGGTGCTGTGTCCGTCGAGGATCTCCACCAGGCGGACCTGCCCCCCATAGGATTCGACGACCGCTTTGCCGACCACGTCGTCGAGGCGGTAGTCCGCGCCCTTGACCAACACGTCCGGCCGCAAGGCTTCGATCAGATTGAGCGGGGTCTCTTCTTCAAAAAAAACCACCATGTCGACATCCTCGAGGGCGCTGAGGATGGCGCCGCGATCCCGTCCGGCCAAAATCGGTCGATGGTCGCCCTTGAGCCGCCGGATGGATGCGTCCGTGTTCAGTCCCACCACGAGCCGATTCCCCAGGGCGCGGGCCTGGTGCAGCAGGCTGACGTGGCCGGGATGCAGCAGGTCGAAGCAGCCGTTGGTGAAAACGATCCGCTGCCGGTCCTGCTGCCAGCCGGCAACCCGCGCCGCGGCCGCATCGATGTCGACGACTTTCCATGCCGTGGCGGCCGGTCGGAACGATTGCATGTCGGCCAGGGCCCGGGCCAGTTCGACCCGGCGCACCGGTTGCGTTCCAAGCTTTCCGACCACGATGCCCGCCGCCGCATTGGAGACCGCTGCCGCGGCATCGATGGTCAACCCCGCCGCCACGCACGCCGCCAGCGTGGCAATCACCGTGTCGCCGGCACCGGAAACATCAAACACCTCCCGGGCCCGGGCCGCGATGGTCAAGGCCGTGCCATCTTCACCGAACAGGGACATGCCCTGCGGCCCCCGGGTGACCAACAGATGATCCAGGGAGAGCCGTCGACACAAATTCCGGGCCAGGGGCCCAAGATCGACATCGCCGGAGATGGGCTCACCAGTCACCCATTCCAGCTCGGCCGTGTTGGGGGTAATGCACGTGGCACCGGCATAGCGTTCCCAGCGCTTGCCCTTGGGATCGACAAAGACCGGGATTTTGTTTTTGCGGGTGGCGCCCATGATGACCTGAATCATATCCATGGCGGCGAACATGCCTTTGCCGTAATCCGATAAGATGACCGCCTGCACGTCGGCCAGCATCTCGTCTACGGCAACGGCGATGCGATCCTCCAGTCCGGCGTCGATCCTGCCGCCCTCCTCTTCATCGAGCCGGGCCACCTGCTGCTTGCCGGCCATGACGCGGGTCTTGGTTGTCGTGGGCCGGTCGGCGGCGGTGATGCAGCGATCGTCGACCGTTGATGCCGCCAGCAGTGCCCGGACCTGGTCCGCGGCAGCGTCCCTGCCCACCAGACCGATCAGGGAAACCCGGCATCCCAGCCCGGACAGATTGGCGGCCACGTTGCCGGCGCCGCCCAGGGAAAAGGTTTTGGCCTTGACCTTGACGACCGGAACGGGTGCCTCGGGCGAGATGCGGCGGACATCGCCCCAGCAGTAACAATCCAGCATCAGGTCACCGACGACCAGCAGCCGGGTGCGCGCCAAACGCTCCAACAGATCACGGGGGGGCATGGCGGCACTCACGCCGAGGCTCCCTCGGCATGCACGATGGCGTGCTCGACCCGCCAGGCCCAGTAGTGCAGAATAAAGATGTGGGCCTCCTGGATGCGGGCGGTGGTGTCGCTGTCCACCACGATGGCGCTGTCCACCAAGCCCTTCAGCAGACCGCCGTCTTTGCCCAGCAGCCCCACGCTCTTCATCTTAAGGGATCGGGCCAGCCGAACGGCCCGCACCACGTTTTCGGACTGCCCGGAAGTGGAGATGCCGATCAACAGATCGGCCGGCCGGCCGAGACCGGCCACCTGCCGCGCAAAGACGTCATCGAATCCATAGTCGTTTCCCACAGCGGTCAGAATCGAGGTGTCCGTGGTGAGCGCCACCGCCGGGAAGGCCCGTCGTTCCTGTTCGAAACGGCCGATGATCTCCGCCGCAAAGTGCTGGGCGTCGCCGGCGCTGCCCCCGTTGCCACAGATCAACAGTTTGCCCCCGGCCAGCAGGCAACGGGCCAGGGTCTCCCCGACCCCGTCCAGTTCGGTCGTCATCGTTTTCAGCTGCTCAAAGCAGCGCATGTGCGCGTCGATCATCGCGTCGAGCATGATGGGCAATCCTGTCTTTTGCTGCGGACGGCGTTCGACCGCAGCGCACTCAATAGCATACACCCTGCCGATTTGCAGCACTTTTGTGCCGCCCGCGCCGCGGCCGCATCCAGCGCGGCAGCCCGCCAGACGGGCGACAGAGCGCATTTAGCCGTCGGCATATTCATAAATCGCCGCGGCGAGCAAAGGGATCATGATCTCGTGGTGCCCCGTAATGGCAACCCCGTGGCCGCCGGCAAGCACCGGCCGCCGGACCACGTTGACGCCCGGCCGGTAGTGCTGGATCATGTCGAAATTGGCCGTGGTGAAATCCACGACCGCATGTCCCAGATTGCGTGCCACGGCCAGGGCCTTTAAAAAGACTTCGGGCATGATGACCGCGCTGCCCAGGTTGAGAACCACGCCCCCGCCACCCAATTTGGCAACGGTGGCGGCAAAGATGCGAAAATCCCGCAGGGAGGCCTCGCCGATGGCCGCGCCGCTAGCGGTCGGGTGCTGGTGGGTGATGTCGGTGCCCATGGCCACGTGCAGGGTGTAGGGGATCTTCAGTTGATGGGCGCGTGCGATCAGGGCGCGCGCGATGTGCGGGGGGCGCTCTTGGCAAAGCATGGCTCCGACCGCCTCGCCGAATCCCTCGCGTCCGCCCGCGGCCCGCCTGGCTGCATCGTTGACCAGCAGGGCCGTGTCCGCGGCCATGCCGAACGAACCATCCGTCAACTGCGCGGCCACATCCTCGGAGGTGTGCCCGAAACGGGCCAGCTCCGTATCGTGAATCGCCGCGGCGCCGTTGGAGGCCAGGTGGGAAATGAAGCCGTCGTCGGCCAGGCCGGCCAGTATCGGCGCGCAGCCGGTCTTGATGACATGACCGCCGAACATGACCAGAATCGGTTTTTGCAGGCGTTTGGCATTGACAACCGCCCGGACCACGGTCTTGAGGTCCTCGACCTTTAAAATGGCGGGCAGGCCGTCCAGGAAGGTCGACACCCGCAACCCGCGCTTCAGGGGGCGGCCTTCGTGGGATGTCGTCACCGTGGAGACCCGGGTCGCCGCCGGGTAGGTGTTCACGGACGAAATGTCGATCTCTTCGTAGGGCATGCGGCAGCTCGCTGTGATGATGATTTACTTAACCTAACTGACCGATGGTTGTCGCCTACTCATCGTTGCGACGCACCCTAAAGCCGGCCCGCTGAACCAGGTCGTCGCGTTTGGCATCTTCCAGGTCGGCCTGGACCATCTCTCGGACGAGTTGATCGAATGAGATTTTCGGGGTCCAGCCCAGCTTTTCCCTGGCCTTGGTGGCGTCACCGAGCAGCGTGTCGACTTCGGTGGGTCGAAAATAGGCCGGGTCGATGGCGACGATGGTGCTGCCGTCAGCAACGTTGATCCCGCATTCGTGGATGCCCTGGCCCTGCCAGGAAACCCGAATGCCCAGCTCGGCCGCCGCGCAGGTGATGAACTCGCGTACCGAGTGCTGCTGCCCGGTGGCGATAACGAAATCGTCGGGCACGTCCTGCTGCAGCATCAGGTACTGCATCTCGACGTAGTCGCGGGCATGCCCCCAATCCCGCCGGGCATTCAGGTTGCCCACGTAGAGGCAGGCCTGCAGCCCCAGCTGGATGCGCGCCAGGGCCCGGGTAATCTTGCGGGTGACAAAAGTTTCGCCCCGGACCGGAGACTCATGGTTGAACAAAATGCCGTTGCAGGCATACATGCCATAGGCTTCCCGGTAGTTGATCGTAATCCAATAGGCGTAGAGCTTGGCGCAGGCATAGGGAGATCGCGGATAAAAAGGGGTCTTTTCGTTCTGGGGCACCGCTTGCACCTTGCCGTAAAGCTCGGAGGTGGATGCCTGGTAAAAACGGGTTTTCTTTTCAAGCCCCAGCAGTCGAATCCCCTCGAGCAGCCGCAGGGCACCGAGGGCATCCACATCGGCCGTATACTCGGGCGTTTCGAAGGAGACCTTCACATGGCTCTGGGCGGCCAGGTTGTAGACCTCGTCCGGCCGGACCTGCTGGAGCACGCGGATGAGGTTGGTGGCATCGGAAAGGTCACCGTAGTGCAAAATCATGTGCCGATCCGTCAGGTGGGGACCTTCGTACAGATGGTCGATGCGGTCGGTGTTGAACAGGGACGACCGTCTTTTAAGGCCATGGACCCGGTAACCTTTTTCCAGTAGCAGTTCCGCCAGATAGGCGCCGTCCTGACCGGTGACGCCGGTGATCAGTGCTGTTTTGGAGGGCATGGGTGACTTTTCCTAAAATAAAGGTAAACGATTGGTTCTCAGTACCAAATATCCGCCCGATTGTATAGTATCCAACTCGGCTGGAACCGCAAGGTGTACTGGGGACCGGCAAGCTATCGCTGGCGCCCATTTGGCTCGCGCCGTTTACAAAAGTGACGCCATCAGGTAAAAGGTGCCTGCTGGGAGCGCGTATGCACGTCTCGTTCGACCGTGTGCCGTGCCAACAAAAGGAACCTGCACGTGAATCCGATTTCCAAAATCGAGATCAGGGACCGGCATCGGCGCATTCTGGCGCTGATCCGGAAAAACAGCGTGCACCTGGCGATGGCGGCCGGATGCAGCCTGATGGTATCGCTGGCCACTACGGCCACAGGGTACCTGATCAAACCGGTGATCGACGACATTTTCGTCAACAAAGACATCACCGGACTGGTCCTTTTGCCCGTGCTGGTCATTGCCGTCTTTTTCGTCAAGGGGGTGGGCAGCTACGGCCAGGAGTACTTCATGAACTATGTCGGCGAAGACATCATTCGGCGGCTGCGCAATCAACTGTACGACTGCATTCAGGATCTGCCCCTGGCTTTTTTTCAGAAAGAGCGTACCGGCGTGCTCATGTCGCGGATCACCAACGACGTCAACATCCTCAAAGCGATGGTGTCCACAGCCGTGACCGGGTCTTTGCGCGACTTGTCGACCGTCATCGGCCTGACCGTCGTGATCTTCTATCTGAACTGGCGCATGGCGATCCTGGCCTTCGTGGTCTTCCCGGTGGCGTTCATACCGGTGATCGTCCTGGGAAAGAAAGTGCGGCGGGTCAGCACCGGCTGCCAGGAAGCCATCGCCGATCTGAGCGCATTTCTACACGAAACCTTTGCCGGCAACAAGATCGTCAAGGCCTTTGGCAGGGAGCAACACGAGAAGCAGCGCTTTTTCGATCAAACCCGGCGGCTTTTCGCGTTGGAGCTCAAAGGGGTCAAGGTGCGCGCGCTGGCCTCGCCGATCATGGAATTTTTCGGTGGCATCGGCATCGCCTTTGTCATCTGGTACGGCGGCTCGCAGGTCATCGGCGGCCAGACCACGCCGGGCACCTTTATGAGTTTTTTGGCCTGTGTCCTGCTCATCTACGACCCGGTCCGCAAATTGAGCCAGGTCAACAACACCATCCAGCAGGGCATGGCGGCCGCCGACCGCGTTTTCGACATTATCGAAACCCCGTCCGTCATCCAGGAGCCACTAATGCCGCAACCCATGTCATCGGGTCCCCACGACGTGCGCTTTGCGGATGTGCACTTCAGCTACGGCGACAAACCGATCCTAAAGGGCATCGATCTGTTCGTCCCCCATGGCCAAATCCTGGCACTGGTGGGCATGAGCGGCGGTGGCAAAACGACCCTGGTCAACTTGATTCCCCGCTTTTTCGACGTTTCCGGCGGCGCCGTCTGTATCGATGATCGCGATATCCGCGAATACGCCGTGGCCGACTTGAGGCGCGAGATCGCCATCGTGACCCAGGAACCGATCCTGTTCAACGAGACCGTTCACGACAACATCGCCTATGGGAAACCGCAGGCCGACCGTGCCGCCGTCGTGAAGGCCGCCCAAGCGGCCTATGCGCATGATTTCATCCAGCGATTCCCCAAAGGTTACGACACCGTCATCGGCGAGTTGGGCGGCCGCTTGTCCGGCGGTGAAAAGCAGCGCCTGTGCATCGCCCGCGCCCTGCTCAAAGATGCGCCCATCCTGATCCTGGATGAAGCCACATCGTCCCTGGACACCGAAGCCGAAGCCCTGGTTCAAAAGGCCCTGGAAAATCTCATGCAGGGCCGCACCACCTTCGTGATCGCCCATCGGCTCTCCACCATCGCCAAGGCCGACCACATCGTCGTGATCGTCGATGGCCGGATCGCCGAACAGGGTTCGCATCAGACGCTGCTGGGCAACCAACGCGAATATGCCAAGCTTTACCGAATGCAGTTTGCCACCGCCACCAAACCCACCACGGGAACCATCGATGCCGGCACCGAATCTTAGCATTGTGGTCATCGCGCTCAACGAGGCCGACCGTATCGGCCACCTGCTGCGCCATGCCGGGTTCGCCGACGAGGTCGTCGTGGTCGATTCGGGCAGCAGCGACCATACCGTTGCCCTGTGCGAGTCGGCCGGCGCCCGGGTCATCCATCGCGACTGGGGCGGATATGCCGACCAGAAGCAGTTTGCCATGCAGCAGGCCACGGGGCGCTGGATTCTCAACCTGGATGCAGACGAATATGTGCCCGAGGCGCTAGCCGCTGAGATGCTGGCGGCACTGGCCATGGCCGCCCCCCCGGTGGCGGCCTTTTCGATGCCGCGCTGCTCATACTACTTAGGGCGCTGGATCCGGCATGGGGGCTGGTATCCCGACCGCAAGGTGCGGCTGGTGCGCCGCGGGGCGGGCCGCTGGACCGGCAACGGGCTGCACGAACGGCTGGAAGTCGAGGGCCGTGTTCAGCCCCTGCAGACGCCCCTGCACCATCTGGTCTATCGGGACATCGCCGATCACGTCAACACCGCCAACCGCTTTTCGGATCTTTACGCCAGAGACCACGGCGGGGCCGGCGCATGGTTTCTGGCGGCCGGAATAGCCCACACCCTGGTCAAATTTTGCGAGTGCTACCTGTGGAAAAGAGGATTTCTGGACGGGTGGCCGGGCCTGGTGATTGCCATGGTGTCGTCGGGGTACGTCTTTTTAAAACACGCCAAGGCATGGGAGGCCGGTCAATGTTTTAAAGCGCCCACCAGCGTTGATCGGAAAGCGGAAAGGGCCTGAAACGATGAATCCGCAGCGCTTGAACCCGGCCGATCGAATCCTGTACCACGCGGCAGGCACCCTGCTTTACCTGCTGGGCCATTTTCCGATCCCCTTGCGCCGCACCTGCGCCACGATTTTCGGCTGGCTGTTGTTCACGGTCGACCGCAAACACCGCCGCATCGCCCTTGGCAACCTTGAGCGGTCTTTAGGCGACGATTGCACCACCGAACAGATCCTCACCATCGCCAGGCAGGTGTTCGAAAACCTGGTCCTGATCCTGTTCGAATTCGGCTGGTCTCAGGGCTTGACCTTAAAAGCGATCAGCGACCACTTCACGATTCACGGCGTCGATGACTACCGTCAATGCATTGCACGGGGCAAGGGGGTGCTCTTGCTGACGGCCCATTTCGGCAACTGGGAATTGCTGCCCGTCGTCGGGCGCATGCACGACGTCGCCTTTCGGGTGGTCTACCGCCCGCTGGACACCCCGTTTCTCGATCGGATCTTCAAGGAGAGCCGAACCCGCTACGGTGGCCAGCCGATTCCCACGCGGCGCGGGGCCATGCGCCAGATCTACAAAACCCTCAAGCGCGGCTACCCTGTCGCCATGCTGATGGACCAGAACGTGGACTGGTACGAAGGGGTCTTCGTCGACTTTTTCAACCACCGGGCCTGCACCAATTACGGCATGGCCATGCTGGCCCTAAAAACCGGCGCACCGGTCCTGCCGCTCTTTTTGATCCGGGCCGGCAGCCACTTTCATGCCATGGTCGGGCCCGAACTGACCACCATCCGCACCGGCGACATGACCCGGGACGTGGCCCTGAACACCCAGATGTACAACCAGGTCATCGAATGCGTCGTACGGCGGTTCCCCGACCAGTGGTTCTGGGTCCATCAGCGCTGGAAGACCCGCCCCGATCAGCCCTGGCCGAGAATTTAGGGTCATGCACATCCTGGTGTTCGAACCCCGGCTCGGGGGCCATCATTTGAGCTGGCTGCGCTATGTCGTCGAGGACCTGCTGTCGGCCGATCATCGCCTGACCGTGGCCCTGGACGGCCGCGACCCGGCCATGGCCGTGTACCGTGACCATCTGGACGATTTGCTGCGGCAGGTCAGCGTCGACTCGGTTTTCGGTGCAGACGGCCGTGCCAAAGGCGGGAGTAAATTGAACGCCCTGAACCGCTGTTTCATCCGCAGCGGCGCCGAGCAAACGTTTGTCAACAATCTGGACGAATTCGCCTCTTCCATGCTCCGACGCGCCGCGGTTGGCCGGCTGCCGCCGGATTCTTTGAAAGGCAAGCTCAGCGGCGTCTACTTCCGTCCCCGCTTTCTGGAAAATCCCTGGCGGCCCATCGGCAACATACCCAAGACGCTCGGTTTCAATCGTCTGGCGATGGCGGGCTGGTTCCATCGCATCTGCCTGCTGGACGAATACCTGTGCGCCAGGCATCGGCAGCACTTCGCCCGGGCCGGTCTGAGTTTTCTGCCGGACACGTGGAGCGGCACGTTCAGCCTGCCCCGCTCCAAAGCGCGGGCCCAGCTGAGTATTCCGGCAGACAAGCTGGTGCTGCTGCACTATGGCATCGGCACGCGCCGCAAGGGCTTGCACCTGGTCATCCGCAGCCTGCGCGAAGCGACCTGTCCGGACCGGTGGCACCTGCTGTGCGCCGGTCAATTGTCCGGTGACCGGGAAATCGCCGCCGGACTGCGCCGGCTGTCAGCAGCCGGACGGGCAACGGTTTTGAACCGCTACGTAACTCAGACGGAAGAACAGGCCTGCTTTTGCGCCAGCGACATCGTCCTGCTGCCCTACGTGCGCCACTTCGGCTCAAGCGGGGTACTCTCTCTGGCGGCCGCCGCGGGAAAAATGGTGGTTGCATCGGACGACGGACTCATCGGGCGCCGCGTACAGGCCCACGGGCTGGGCCTTTGTTTTAAAGCCGGCCGCCATCGCGAACTCGGCCGGGCTTTGGCCGCTGCGAAAGCGATGCTGCATGCCGATCCGCATCGGTACAAGCAAGCCTTACAGCACTATGCGCGCCAGTGCGACCGGCAGGCCTTCCGCAGCGTTCTGGCGTCGATCTACGACCCGCCCGACGGCGGGCCCAGCCCTGGGAGAAGTGATGCACCGTGAACAGGACGACCCCGTGTCCCCCAAACGCATCGCGGTCGTGGTGCCCCGCTACGGATTGGTGGGGGGCGGCGAAAAACTGGTTTTCGAGCTGACCGAACGTATTGCCGCGGATCAACGCTGGCAGGTACATGTCTTTGCCAACCGGTGGCAGCGCGGTACGGATGCCATCCGGTTCCACCACGTTCCGATCCTGCCGTTTCCGCGCTTTGCCAAACCGTTGAGCTTTGCCCTGTCGGCCCAGAAAAAAATCAACCGCTGCGGCGTCGACCTGATTCACACCCATGAGCGCATACTCGATGCAAACATCTACTCAGTACACGGTATTCCGCATCCGTTATGGGTGAAAGAGATCCGAAGGAAACGGGTGATGAGTCTTTACGACCATACGCTGGCTAGCATTGAAAAGCGTCTCATCAACAACCTCAATTGCAAACAATTGCTGGCCGTCTCCAGTATCACGGCAGAAAAGCTAAACCAGGCGTTCGATGGCATTGCCAACCGCATCAAAATCGTTAGGCCTGGTGTTGACATGCAACCCTTTCAGCAATGGGCCAAAGCAGATTGTCGGATGGCACTACGTCAGCAGTATGGTTGGCGCGCAAATGATGTAATTCTCCTTTTTGTCGGCATGAACTTCGAAGTCAAGGGGTTGGACCGGATCATCGAAGTCCTTAGCCTGGCCGCACAGACCCGTCCAGATGCGGCCCTTCGCCTGCTGGTCGTTGGCAAAGGCAACATTGGCAGATACCGTCAGTTGGCGGATTCCATGGGGGTCGGAGACCGGGTAGAATTTGCCGGACCAGTTCTCACCGGCATCGAACGCATCTATCTGGGCAGCGACCTATTTATCCTGCTGTCCCAGTTCGACACTTTCGGCCTGGTGGTCTTGGAGGCCATGGCCGCCGGGCTGCCGGTGATCGTCAGCCGGAACGTCGGCGCCCGGGATGTGGTTCGAAACGGCTGGAATGGATTTGTGGTTGACCCTGAAGAGATGGCATCCATGGTTGAAAAGATAAACGGCCTGGCCATCCCGGATGCACGCCGACAGATGGCAATCAACGCCTCCGAGACGGCGCGAGCCTATTCGTGGGACGCAATGGCCGGCAAGGTCAGCACGGTTTATGTTGACATGGCATATCGTCTGGCTCAATGAACACGGAAACCATCTCCGCCGCAAGTTGACCGTCAAAACAGGTCCCCACGGCACAGGCCAGATGGCATGGTGGGGCCGCATGACAGTGAATCCGAAGCCGGCAGATCACACAGAAAGCACGCTATCGATGGAAAACAAGGCTTTGCCCCCCCGAGCCGGCACACGTGCCGCACTGGCCAGCGATCAGCAGATCAAAACGATCGCGTTTTGTCTCGTATTAGCGTTTCTTGCGCTCTCCATGCTTGCCATTACGACGGCCGGCAGTGAGATCGCCTACTATTCATCGGCGGCTATGTTTCTGTTTCTGGTGGTCAGGGGACGCGCGGCCATATCGTTTAACACGCCGCTCACGCTTCCATTTTTGCTGTTCGGGACCTGGAGCCTGATCGGCCTTTTTTTTGCGCTGGACAAGCCATACAGCCTGCATGACTATTTGACACACTTTTTAAAGCTTATCCTGCTCTTTTTCATGGTGCTCAATCTCACTGACACCGAGAAAAAAATTAACCGCCTGGCCTGGGTGATCGTTGCGTCGGCCAGCCTGTTCTGCTCAGGTGCGCTCGTTCATGAGTACCTGATCCTGAACACATCACTGACAAGTCGATTTGGCCTCAAGCTGATTGAGACACCGACCAACCTCATCGGCGTGGTCACCCTGTTTGCCATGATCCTGACGACCCGGCTGTTCGCTGATGAGAAAAGCGGCCCCTTGAGAGCCGCCTTGCTGGTCATGGTGTCACCGGTGCTGCTCGTCACCGTTTTGACCCAGACCCGCAGCAATTTCGTAGCCATGTTTATAGTGATTCCAATCCTCTTTTACCGCAAGCGCAAGTTGCTGCTTGTCCTTTTTTCGCTGCTAGTCATGGTTACGATCCTGTCTCCGGTCAAGAACAGGCTACGTGTCGATGGCAGCGTTCACCACCGCATCAGCCTCTTTTTATTGTCTACGGAAGTGATCAAAGACTACCCGATAACCGGAATTGGATTCGGGATAAACTCGATGGCAGACCACCAGCTGATATCCCCGGACCTTTACAACCAGCGGATCCCCGAAAAGTACCGTTTACCGGATGAACATTTCAATTGGCCGCACAACATGTTCCTAAACATTGCGGTCAGGACGGGTCTGGTCGGCCTGGGTCTGTACATCGTGCTGCTGGCCGTCTGCTGCAAATGTCTGATCCAGCTCATGCGATTCGGCCACACGGCCTTTATCAGGCAATGGGCAAATTGCATCCTGGCCGCGCTGGCGATGTTTTTCGTCAAAGGCAATCTTGAACCGATTTTTTCGACCATTCCCGAGATCATCTTGGTTGTGATTTTTTCAATAACGGCGGTCCTGTGGCGAATGGATGCAAGTTCGAAAAAGAGCCGACAGACAGGCGCATGACAGCATACCGACGGGCGCCTCAAATGGCATTTCGGCCGGGTGAGAAGCGGGCGCCAGTCTGCCGATGGCGGGGATAATCAACCCGTGGAACGCTCCGGACCGCTTGCAGGTAATGCGGCGGCACCTTTAGCGGGAGGGCTGGAGAGGCGTGCCATTTTTTTCAACCCTTTATCACAGACCGGCTCGATGTACTTGCGGTTGAAATAATCCACATTGGCACCCTTGCGCCAGTTTTCACTGTTCTTTTCCCTTGGATGCCACATGTGCAGGGCCCGGGCGGTTCGGATCACCGACTTCCCGTAAACCCCGCTGGAAACCAGGCGGATGCCCAAATCGATATCCTCTCCGCCCCAGCCGACAAATTTTTCGTCAAACCCGTTGACCGACTCAAAATCATTGCGATAAATCGAGAAATGTCCCCCCAGAACCTGCTTCCTGGGGCTGGCCAGACCGAACCGGATGCGCCATGTGCGGGTGATGAATTTGAAATGATCCCGCTTCAGATTGTCTTCAGGCAGGCGGTCATAGAGCCGGACCAGATCCACCCGATCAAGCCCATTTTCAAAAACATGCCGGGTCTGCGTTTCCGACAGGATTTTAAAGGTGCCGGATAGAAACCTTCGCGGACGCGCAGCAGCCAGATGCACCGCAAGCGTATCTGGCAGCACCAAAAAGTCGCAGTCCAGGAAAATAAGATAGTCGCCGTTGGACGCACGAACCCCATTGTTGCGAACCGCCGCCGCCCTGAATCCATTTTTAGGCTGCCAGACGTGCTTTACCCAAAAGGGATACCGGGAAATCAGGTCCTTAACCTCAGCCACGGTCGCCGCGTCAGAGCCGTCATCGGAAACGACCACTTCATCAAACCGGCCGCACGCGTCCACCAGCGCATCCAGGCAGCATTTCAGGTGTGTTATGCGCTTGTAAAAAGAGATGATGATGCTAACCTTCACACGTTCGACCCTTCCCGTAGGTACCCGAGACACATCGGAGCGACCGGCTGCGCTAGATCCACCCGAAGGCTTTTTTCAGCTTGTAGAGGCGCCGGTACAGGTAAGCCCTGGAGCTCCGTCGATAAGCCGGTATGGTGATTCGCCGGCGGTGGTTGTCTGCATCCGCGTACTTTTTTATCATCGCACGTAAATGGGGAAAAAGCTGGTATTTGTGCAGGATCAGGTCCCTGGCCTCGGCTAGGGCCGGTAAACGGGCGTCCCAGTCGTCGTCAGCCAGGACCGCGCGAATATGCGCCACGGCGTGCGCCGGGTTATCGATGTCGATGCGGATAAATGCCTCGGCCGGGAAATAGTCTTCTAGGTTTGGACAGCCGTAATAGATCGGCACCGTCCAGGTCAGCAGGCAGTCGGCTATTTTTTCGGTCCAGTAGTCCGGGGTAAAGGCATTTTCGACAGCCAGGGAGTATCGGTACGGCAAAAGCCCTTCATTTTTATATTCAATGAACCGCACGGCTTTTCCGAACAGGTCGATTTCAAAGGGCTGCTCTCGCTGCAACAACCGCAGAAACCGCCAGCGTTTGATGTGACCCGGCAAGTCTTTGACATTTCCGACAATCCACGATATCGGCTTGCTTTTGTTGATCGTCGGCATGCTGACCAATTCATCGTAAGTCAGGTTGACATGCCAGGGAATGGCCGGATGTGAACGGATGTACCGGTCGTTCTGCTGGGGTAAATAATGGGAGAACACTTTATCGAAGGCATCGTGCTTTTCGGCCATCCAGTCGGTAACGCCTTTGACATATGGCTCTTGCATCAAGGCCCAGACATTTTTCCCGTCTACGGTGGTCGAGAATGATTGGGGCAGACAGTTGTTGAGCACGACCAGTGCGTCGCACGTTTCACCCGCATCGATTGAAAAGTGGATGTTGTCCCATACCCCCTCTCCGTTGGGTGTCTGCCGGCGCAGATCCGGCCGCTTCCAATCCTTGACGATCGTAACCTGGTTGACGCGGTCTGACATGGGCTAAAGCTTATCCCGATGATCTCGATAAAAGCGCTCATGGGGGTACTGGGGCTGTCCCGGATCCTGGATGGTCATGGGTGTGTCGAACATCCCTTTTATCCCCTGAGAATCTTCCCGGTATTTTGACTGGTAGATAAACCTACGATTGAATTGACTGTATTTGCCGCCGCTGTGGCAAGCGACATTGGTGGGGCGTTCTTCCATGGTCGCTTCCGAGAAATTGGAAATACCGGATATGGCGTAGTCCTTGAGGGCGCACCCATAGTGGTCACGGTATCGCCATGCCATGTCCCCGTCTTCTTCGCCGATTCCCAACAGCCGCTCGTCAAAATAGCCAAGGCGGTCGATCTCGTCGCGGCTGATCACGAAATGGGACCAGGAGCGATTGATGGTAAAGGAGCGTCCCCGGCTACGCGTCAGTGCTCTCTGGACCTTTTTGAGAAATTGTTTTTTGGTGATGGCGACGTCATCGTTCAAGATCAGAACATGTTCATTGGACGCGTTGATAATGATCGAGTTCCACAGCTTGGTCAAGCCTCGAAATTGCGGGAAAACAATCGGGAAGGTGTTGGGTTTGGCCGACAGAAAGCCCAACAGGTCCGCACGGTAGGATTCGGAAAAACGACGCCGGTGTTCACCGTTGACCGCAATCACCAGCTCGATGTCCGCATTCATGGCGCGCAGCTGCTCAACCAAGGGGACGAAGTACGATTCAAAGCGACGTTCGAAAGTAGTGATCCCGATGCTAAGGCTGTCGCGCAAGTCTTCTTTATTCAGCGTGCCGAAAATCCCCATGCGATAGGTCCGGTTGGATTGGATAACGAATACTGAGCGGCCGCGTGCACGGCGACACCATTTGGCTGTCCGATGTGCGTATGCGACACGCTGGCCTCATACCGAAGCAGCGATCAGGGGGTCGATCGCGGTGATCACTTCATCCACGGACAGATTTTCCATGCATTGGCTCAGGCCACTGTCACGGCACCCCTTCCGGCGGCAGGGAACGCAATCCATGGCCTTTTGAATGACCAGATGCCCGTTTTCGCGTGGCGCCCATGAGTCCGGCGATGTCGGCCCATAAATGGTTGCCGTCGGTGTTTCGACTGCGGCGGCGATGTGAACGCCCGCACTGTCGCAACCGATGAACAGCCGGCAGCGTGCCAGCAGGGCCGCATACTGAGTAATGCTGGTTTTCCCGGCCATGTTGAAAACCCTGCCGGCCGGGATGCCGTCTATCATCCGATCGACGCGCGAACGCTCAGCGGGGGTCCCGCAGGCAAGGATCACGACCTGAAACCGACCCAAGATCCGTTGGATCAGTTGGCGGAACTTTTCCGGAGGCCACTCTTTGTAGCGCCATAAAGAGAATGGCTGGATCGCAATCGATGGAACCCCTGCAGGAACATCTTCTCTTTTGAGTATCGTCGATATCTCTCTGTCATGCCGTTCATCTATACGGAGTCTCGGCCATTGCGCATTTACGCCAAGCCCGTAGCGTTCCAACAGCAGCAAATGGTAGTGCGCCATGTGCAGCATCGGCATGTTCATCGGCGGATATACCAGATGGGTGAACAGGTGATTGCGCCAGGTATCTTCCAGTGCGGTAAATCCCATGCGGATGCGGGCACCGCTTAAAAACGCCAGGATGCCGCCTCTGGTCCCCGTCCGCAGATCAATCGCCATGTCAAACCGCCTGGATCGCAGCGCCCGAAAAAACCGGGCCTGGCGAACGACCCACGCTTTGGGCGCCAAGGTCTCCTTTCTGATTTCAAGGAGATCATCACTCCAGGGACACAGGTTGACCAGATCACCGGCGTTGTCCCGTGCCGCAACCGTGAGGCGGGCCGAGGGGTAGTTCTCCTTGAGTGATCGAATCGTGGGGATCGAAAGCACCAAATCACCGATATCGCCCAACTGGATGAGCAGAATGCGCTGGATGGTACCGCTGACGTGGGGGTCGCCCTTGGTAATATGCAATGGCGTTTGGCGGTAAACTTCAAAAAATTGCATGGGGTTCTCATTCCCAGTGGCGCCGCGATTGACGACAAGAATTTTTTCTAAAGGTGACAGAGGGCATATGCACGGATGCCCTCTGCCTGACGCGCATCTGATCCGTCGGGCAGACCGGCGGCGTGCAGCGGCCACGCGGACGATCCAGGGCGCATACTTGCATAATCCAGTCTACCGGACAAGGCAAAACCAGTTGGCAGGCACCCCGGCCACATCCGTTGCCGAATTGTCAATCGGCATCTTGCAGCGGATTGGATCGGGGCCCGGCGCCAGATCTTGAAAATCCGTTCAACCCCGTGGTAGGCTTCTGGCCGCCGGCCGGTTTACCTGCTGGGGCGGAAGGGGTTTCAATATAATCATCGTTCGCCTGCCCCTGAACAACGAGGAGTCTCGCACATGCAACCGTGGCTGATCGGAGCGGTCCTGATGCCGGCGGCATTGGCGCTCATCTACCTGGCGGCCGCCAATATCCTCTTGAACCTGCCCGTGGTGCGGGTGCTGATCAACGCGATGGCGCCGGACAGCGTCAACGTTCACTGGCGCAGGGCCTGGAGTGTTTACCCCTTCAGGGTCCACGCCCGAGGCCTCTTTGCCACCGGGGGGACCCCATCGCAGCAGTGGCGGTTCGAAACCCCGGCCGTATCGGCGACCCTCACGATATGGCCGCTCTTGGTTCGCACCGTTTGCCTAAATCACCTCTCGGCAAGGGATATCGTCTACTGTCAGCGCCCCCGACCCGGTAAGGATTTTGCGGCCGTCCGCCATTTTTTCCCAGTGCTCGCAGGCCTCCCGTCGGAGCCACCACCCGCCCTTGGCGCCCATACGGGTCGTCAGGGCGCAGTCACCCGGCCCACAGATGCCGCCCAGGGAAAAACCCTTTGGAAAATAGAATTGATTGGCGCCCAGGCCAGGGGTCGCCACCGAATCTGGATTCATCAGTTTCAAGGCGTGGTCGACGGCCAGGTGCGCGCGGCGGCAACGTTCCAAACCTGGCGGGGACCCATCGCCTTGTCCAACGGAGAGGTCGACGTGAGCGTGAACTCCCTGTCGGTCGCCGGAAATGACGACATCGTCAGGCAGGGGCGCATGAAGGGAAAGTTTGCGGTTGCACCTTTTATACCTGCGCAACACCCAGGGATCCAATCCCTGCCTTTTTTGACGTTCGACGCCGACATCAGCGCTGCGGTGCGCAGCCTGGCGTTTTTGAACCTCTACCTGGAGCGGTTCCACGGCATGACGGTCAGCGGGGCCGGGGATCTGAAGGGGCATCTGCAGTTGAAAAAGGCCACCCTGCAGCCGGGAAGCCGCCTGTCGGCATCCGCGCGTGAACTCTGCGTCGAACTCCTTGCCCACCGGGTGGAAGGTACTGGCGAAATCAAGATCGTTGTGGACCCACGGACGCCTGAAAGGACCCAGGTTGGCATTGAATTCCACTCGCTGAGCGCATTCCCCGCGCAAGGGCGTGAACTGCTGTTTTGGGGCGAACGGTTGACCGTTTCCGGCAGGGGGGCCATCACCCTGGTCCCCACCGAGGACCGCCAAGCCGTGGCAGGCGACTTGTCCGTAAATATCCCATCCGTCAAGGTACCCGATCTTCGCGTCTATCAACGCTACCTGCCTGAGCAATGGCTTTTCAAGCTGAACGGCGGCCAGGGGGTGTTGCGGGGCCGTGCGGCGCTTTCGGCGACCCGCTTGCACACGACCTTGAAATTGGTCTCCGAGAATGCCGACGTCGGGTTGGCTGATTACCGCTTCAAGAGCAATCTGAATGTGGCGTTGAACGCCACCAGCGCATCGCTGGTGGCGGCCGGGCTCGACATCACCGGCACGACCATTCGACTGGACGACGCCGAACTGTTCAACGTGAATGACGATCGTTCAGAACTCTGGCACGCGTCACTGACCGTCGCAAACGGTGTCGTGAAGCTGCGTGTTCCGGAGAAAATGGACACGCCGGACCTGCGACAATGGTTGCGCGGCCTCGATAACAATGAGATTAGAACCCGTCTTGAAACCGGCGCTCAGCCGATAAAATTAATCGGCAGCATTTCCGATCTGCAGTGGCTGCCCCTGCTGCTGAAAAACCCCTACCAACTGGCCGTGCACGGCGCCGGCGAGATGCGCGCCGAGCTTTACCTTGCATCCGGTTGGCCGGCAGCGGGCAGCGTATTGCAAATCCAGCCCAGTGAGCTGCGCGTCCACGTTCTGGATTACGCGGCCGAAGGTGATGGGCACATCACCCTGGCGGTAGAACGAGGCGGCCGGAATCCGGATCTGAACCTTGCGGTAACCCTTTGCGACGCATCTTTGAGACGCCAAAATGAAGCAACAGCGTTCATCGACAAGGTCAGTCTGCGGCTCCAGGCAGCCGCAAGCGTTTTGGACAACGGCCGCCCCGATGACACTGTCGCGCTGCGCCTGCACATCCCATCTGCACGGGTAAAGGACATGTCGGTGTACAACCGCTACCTTCCGGCCCAGTCGGCCTTGCAGCTTCTGGGCGGTGAGGCCGGGTTGACGGCCGAGCTCAGCCTGACCCCCGCATCGGCCGATGGCTGCGTGACCCTGCGGGCCAACCGGCTGCGAAGCCGCGTCAACGATCAGGAGATCGCGGGCGAATTGAGGGCCGATCTAAAACTCTCGGGCGGTGTCCCTCAAAAAATGGCCTTCGACCTGTCCGGCTCCACTATATCCTTGGACCATGTCCGGGTCGCGGGCCGCCAGCGCGAATTCGATCAGGCGGACTGGCGGGCGCGGCTCGACCTGCACAACGGGTATGCGGTCTGGACCCAGCCCACGCGCGTCACGATCGAGGCAGGCGTCACCATGAGCGACACCCGGCCGCTGGCGGCCGTCATGGCCAACCAGCGCGGCCGCTATGGCTGGCTCGAAAAGATTTTCACCGTCGCGGATGTGCGCGGTCAGGCTCGGTTGACCATCACGCCGGATCGAATCGTCGTCGCCCACGCACTGGCTGAAAGCGATGAGATCGACCTGGGCGCCAAGGGGATCCTCGACGACCGGGTCCAAAACGGGGTGATCTACGTGCGCTACAAGAGACTGCACGGCATGTTGAGAATCAACGCCGGCAGCCGCCGGTTCCACATCCGCCGGGCGCGAAAAAAATTCGATGCCTATTCGCCCGAGACCGCGCCGTGACAACGGCTGCCCGACCGGGGCGTCAACCGCACCAGAGTGCGCCGCGCGTGGACGACCGGCAGGCGATAGCAATATGTCTGCACCGCAAAAGAGGTTCCCCCCAACACCAAGCTGCACCCGCCGGTCCGGGTTGCCAGGTGATCATCCGCATCGTTGGCGCGGCCCTTCATGGCCAGCAGGCCGCCGCCGGGCGACAGAAACGGCCGGCACACGACCGCAAAATTTTCCAGGGAAGAAAAGGCCCGGCAGACCACCAGATCGAACTGTTTTCGGTAGGCCGGCTGCCGGCCCAGATCCTCGAGGCGGCCGTGCACGGCATCGATGCCCGTCAACCCGAGCGTTCGGATGGCAAACTTGAGAAACGATACCTTTTTACGCACGCTGTCCACCAGGGTGAACGACAGGTCGGGCCGCAGGATCTTGAGCACAATGCCCGGGTACCCGCCCCCGGAACCGGCATCGAGGATCCGGCCGGCGTCACCGATACCCGGTGCGGCCGCCGCGGCATCCACCACGTGGTTGAGCGCCACGGCCAGAGGATCGGTGATGGCCGTCAGATTGGTGGTCCGGTTCCAGTGAACCAGCTCCAGGGCATGCCGGCCCATAACCCGCACTTGGCGGTCGGTAATGGTCACGCCAAGCGTCAATGCACCGTCGATCACGGTCTGCCGCCACCGTTCGGAATCAATTTCCACCGCAACGCCCCGTCATGTCAAACCGGTCTGCCCGCTCGGCAGCTAGTGTGGGTGAAACCATTTAAGCCGGTTTGACCCCCTGGATCAGCCCCGAATCGTTGACCCCTGTGAAATCCAGCCGCTGGATCTGTTCAAACCCGGCACGGGACAGCATATCGGCGAGCTGCCCCTGGCTGTAGGCCCGCCCGCCGTCGGTTCCCAGGAGCATGTTCAGGGAAAAAAGGGCCGGAAACAATGGACCGTCCAGGGTGTCGTGTAAGATGAACTCGTGAATGACCACGACGCCCCCCGGATTCAGTGCGCGTGCCGCCTTTTCGATAATGTGCTGGCAATCCGCCGGCGACTCGCCGTGCAGAATGTGGGACATCCAGACCGCATCGTAGGTGCCGGGGATCTCATCGTCGAGATAGTCCCCACCGGTGAAGGAGACGCGTTTTTCCATGCCCATGCGGGCGATGGTCTTTTCGGCAAAGGGACGCGTGGTGGGCAGGTCCATCACGATTGCGCTAAGCTCAGGATAGTGGCGGCAAAAATGGATGGCGTAGGTTCCCGGTCCGCCGCCCAGGTCCAGCAGCGATCGACAACCGGACAAATCGACCACGGGCACGATGCGCGGTGCCAGCTGCATGGCCAGGTTGAACATGCCCATCAGAAAGGCCTCGCGGGCGTCGTCGCCCTTCTCCCGGACCGGAAGCCGGACCGACTGGCCGGTGCGGACCGACTCGGGCAGCCTGGCCCAGGATTCCATCAGGTGGTGGTGATGGCGGATAATGTAGCCCAGGTATCGATCCGAATCCCTGCACAGGTAGGTCCGGCTGGCATCGGTCGTGACGTACCGACCGGCCGACTTGGTCAGCAGTCCCATGGCGGTGACGGCATTCAGCAACCGCGTGAGGCCGTCTTCGGGCACTTTCAGGTCTTGAGCCACGGTGGCTGCGTCCGGGTGGTTGTCGGCGATGACGGTAAACAGATCCAGCACCACGGCAGCGTGCAGGGCGCTGGTGGCCCAAAAGGCGCCCGATGTTTGCAAAATCCGGTCCGGCGTCCAGTTTTGGCGGTCCATAGGTCTTCCTTTCCACAGATCATTCGGTCCAACGTTCGAAAAGCGATCGCCGCAACACCGGCAATCGCAGTCAGCCCGCTTATTTTTTCACGTTTTTATCTCCTTGCCAAACCCTTTGTGTTTCTGTTAGCAATTCTGTTGAGGTCCACGGGGCATTTATCAAAAGGGTCTGTCAACAATGAGCGCGACGCACCGTACCGAATCTGCAAACCGTTGTCACGACAGCGGTGCCCGCATTGCCGATGAACGCTATCGTATCCTGTTCGAACGCGCGCCAAACGCCGCTGCCCTGCTCGACCTGGCGGGCCGGGTGATCCGGGTCAACGAGGCTTTCTGCCGCCTCTTCGGCTACGAGGAAGCCGCCTGCCTCGGCCGCCGGATGGCGGACCTGATCGTGCCCGCCGAACTGAAGCCGGAAAGCCGGGCCCTTTTCGAACGGGTTCTGCGCGGCGAATGTCTGGAAGTGGAAACCCGGCGGCGGCGCCACGGCGGCGCACTGCTGGAAGTCTCCATTCTGGCCACGCCCATCGATCCGGAATCAGGCGCACCGGCCCTTCAGGCCACCTATCAGGACATCTCCGGACGGCGCGCAAAGGATGCCCAGTTGCGACATGTGGCCTTCCACGACACCCTCACCGGCCTGCCCAACCGCAAATCGTTCTACGATCGGCTGGAGGAGTTTTTGCGGCACGCCAACCGTCGCAAATCGGACCGCACCTGGGCGCTGATGTTTCTGGATCTGGACAAATTCAAACAGGTCAACGATGCTCTGGGGCACGACACCGGCGACCGTCTGCTCAAGGCCGTGGCCGACCGAATAAAAAGGTGCCTGCGGGGCTCGGACCTCCTGTTCCGCCTGGGCGGCGACGAGTTCACGGTGATCGTGACCGACTTGAACCGGGCTATCGACGTGGCGCGTGTGGCCGCCAAGCTCATCGACACCGTGGCAGGCCCCTTTCACGTCAACGGCAAGGAGATCTTTACCACCACCAGCATCGGTATCAGCGTCTGCCCCTCTGACGGATGGGATGCGGCCAGTCTGGTGAAAAATGCCGACATGGCCATGTATGCCGCCAAATCGGCCGGCGGCGGCGCCTACCGATTTTTTACCGAAGCGATGAACCGCAAGGCCCAGTATCGCCTGGAACTGGAAAACAGCCTGAGAAAGGCGCTGAAACGCAAGCAGCTGGTGCTGTACTATCAGTCCCTGGTCAACGATGCACGCCGCATCGTCGGCATGGAGGCCCTGCTGCGCTGGCACCATCCCAAGATGGGTCTGCTGCTGCCGGCCGACTTCATCCGCATCAGCGAGGAGACCGGCATCATCGTTCCCGTCGGCAAATGGGTGCTGCAGCAGGCCTGTGCCCAGGCCAGATGCTGGCACGCCATGGGGTTTCCGGATCTGTTCATCGCCGTCAACCTTTCCGCCCGACAACTGATAGAACCCGATTTCGAACGGATGGTGACCGATGTTCTTGAAAAGAGCGGCCTGCCGCCGGAGCGCCTCAAGCTGGAGCTCAGCGAAAGCAGCCTCATCCAGAACCCGGAGGTCTGCATCACCAAGATGAAACGCCTGCGCGAGATCGGCGTTGCCTTCGCCATCGACGATTTCGGTGCCGGATACGCCTCCTTGAGTTACCTGAAGCGCTTTCCGGTCGACACCCTTAAAATTGACCGCTCTTTCATCAGCGATGCCATGAACAGCCGCGGCGATCAGGAGGTCATCAAGACGATCATCGCCATGGCCCGCAACCTGAACATCGCCACGGTGGCCGAAGGCGTCGAAACCGTTGCCCAAAAAGATTTTCTGTCCAGCCATGGATGCGACCGCATGCAAGGATTTCTCTTTGCCCACCCCGTTCCCGTGGCCCAGTTCGACAAACTGCTGGAGCGCCAGCGATCAGCGGCGCCATCGGCAACAAACCCGTGACCACGCATGCACTTTCGTCCCTGCATCGACCTGCACGAGGGCATGGTCAAACAAATTGTCGGCGCCACCCTGTCTGACGCCGCAACCGACGGTCCCGAAACCAACTTTCAGGCCGAACGGCCCGCCGCGTGGTTTGCCGACCTGTACCGCCGGGACCAACTGGCCGGTGGGCACGTCATTCAGCTGGGCAAAGGCAACCGCGCGGCGGCCCGTTCGGCCCTGGCACGCTGGCCGGGCGGCATGCAGCTGGGCGGCGGCGTCAATGACGAGAACGCCAGGCAGTGGCTCGACGCCGGTGCCAGCCACGTGATTGTCACCTCCTGGGTGTTCAGCGACGGACGCATCCACATGGATCGCTTGAAGCGGCTGACCGGGCAGATCGGCAAAAAACGCCTGGTGCTGGACCTGAGCTGCCGCAAGCGCGGCGATGCTTACCTGGTGACCACCAACCGCTGGCAGACCTTCACTGCCGAAGCCGTCACCTACGCCTTGTTGGACCGGCTGGCGGCCTTCTGCGACGAATTTCTCATCCACGCCGTGGATGTCGAGGGCCGTTGCGCCGGCATCGAAACCGACCTGGTGGCCTATCTGGGCCGCTGGGCCGGTCTGCCGATCACTTACGCTGGCGGCATCGCCGACCAGGAGGACATCGACCGGATCGACGCGCTGGGCAACGGCAGCATCGATTTCACCGTGGGCAGCGCGCTGGACATCTTCGGCGGCACCGGGCTGTGCTATGCCGACCTGGCCCGGCGTTATGCAGGATAGTTCGTGGATGGTTGAAACGGTATTGACGACCATTTTCAAACTTACCGAGGTCGCCCTTGGCTTTGGGGCTCAGCGAAGATACTCACAATGACGCACCGCAACCCCTCTCCCCCACGGCAGCCTGATCCCGCTCCGGCGCTGCCGGTGCGCCGCAGCTTGCTCAACTGGCTGTGGCTGGCGTGCGGCGGTGTGCTGCTGGCGCAGATCGCCTGGGTGGTGGGCTCCTTTCTGAGGCCCCTCAAATCCCAATCGCAGCCGGGCCGCGCAAGCGATATCGTCGATGCCGGGTCGGCGGACCAGTTTGCGCCCAACACGGTGACGGCCTTTCCGCGCGGGCGATTCTACCTGGCCTGTCTGGAGGACGGCGGTTTTTTGGCCCTGTCCCGGCGCTGCACCCATCTGGGTTGCAGCCTGCCGTGGGACCCGCAGACATCCCAGTTCGCCTGTCCCTGCCACGCCTCGGTGTTCGACATCCGCGGCCGGGTGATCCGGTCGCCGGCCCCCAGACCCCTGGACCACTTTGCGGTCACGATCGAGAACGACCGGGTGATCGTTGAAGCCGGCCAGCCGATTCGGCGCAGCGCCTTTCGACCGTCGCAGGTGGCCTACCGATGACCACCTGGAAAATCACCGGTATCGTGGCCACCCTGGTCATCGTCCTCACGATACCACTCTATGTCGTGCAAGAGCGCGCCCGGCAGTCCGATCGGCAGGCACAGCCAGCCGCGACAGCCACTTTCGTGGGCAGCCAGGCCTGTCGGGACTGTCATCAGACCGAATTCAACAAGTGGACCGGATCCCACCACCAGTTGGCCATGGCCGTGGCCTCGGACGAGACGGTCCTGGGCAATTTCGACGACGCCGAATTTCAGCACCATGGGAACACCGCGCGTTTTTTCAAAAAGGACGGCCGCTTCATGGTGCACACCCAGGGACCACAGGGCGTCATGGCGGATTTCGAAATCACGCACACCTTCGGCTGGTATCCGCTGCAGCAATACCTGATCCCCTTTCCCGGCGGACGCCTGCAATGCCTGCCCATTGCCTGGAACGCCCGCGACAATCGCTGGTTCCACCTCTACCCGGAAGCGCCTCTGGCCGCCGAGGACTGGCTCTACTGGACCAACAACGCCCAGAACTGGAATGCCATGTGCGCCGAGTGTCACTCCACGGACCTGCGAAAAAATTACGACATGGGCACCGACAGCTACGACACGCAGTGGTCGGAGATCAGCGTGGGCTGTGAAGCCTGCCACGGCCCGGGATCGGACCATGTGGCCTGGGCCGAACTGCCCGTGATGGGCCGGCCCGAAGCGGCCAATGCCGGCCTGGCGGTCAGGACCAACCAGTTGAGTTCCGCCGAACAGATCCAGCTGTGCGCACCCTGCCACGCCCGGCGCATGTCCCTGGACGACAACATCCACGACCACGCCGACTTTCTGGATTATGGGGTTCCGCAGCTGCTCAGCGAAGGCATGTACTTTGCCGACGGCCAGATCCTGGACGAGGTCTACGTTTACGGCTCGTTCACCCAGAGCAAAATGCACGCCCGGGACGTGAGCTGCAGCGACTGCCACGACGTGCACAGCATCACGCGCGTCAAAGATGGCAATGACCTTTGCCTGCAGTGCCATCGGGCAGCCATTTACGACACGGGTGACCACCACTTCCACAAGCAGCCGGGGCAGCCCGGCGAGCCCATTCGCGATGCGGCGGGAAAAGTTCTTTTCGAGGTGGGCAGCGGTGCCCGGTGTGAAGCGTGCCACATGCCCGGCCGGACCTACATGGGCGTCGACTACCGCCCCGACCACAGCTTTCGCATCCCCCGCCCGGATTTGAGCCTCGAACTGAAAACGCCCAATGCCTGCGACCGCTGCCATGTCGACAAATCCACGAGTTGGTCGGTGGCGGCCATGGACAAGTGGTACGGCCAGAAAAAACGTCCCCACTACGGCACCACCCTGGCCGCCGGGCGCACAGGAGAAGCAGAGGCCCTGCCGGCCCTGGTCCGACTGGCCGAAGACCGCCTCTACCCGGATATCGTGCGGGCAACGGCCCTGTCCCTGGCCGCCGCATATTCCGACACAGCGGCTTTGGAAGCGCTCGAGCGCGCCCTGGCCGACGAATCGGCCCTGATGCGCTACACCGCCGCAAACCAGATCGCCATCCCGGATTCGAAGCGGCACGTCCAACTGGTCGGCCCCTTGCTCTACGACCCGGTCAGGGCCGTGCGCATGGAAGCGGCCCGCAGCCTGGTGACGGCGGCGCAACAAGGCCTCGACCCCACCCTGCGCCAACCCTACGAAGATGCCCTTGCCGAATATGTCGCCGCCATGGCGCGCACCGGCGATTTCGCCGCCTCGCGCCACAACCTGGGCAATCTTTACGCCGAATTGGGCGAACCGGAGCGGGCCATCGGCCACTACCGTCAGGCCCTGGTCATCGACCGGCTCTTTTTCCCGGCCAAGGTCAATCTGGCCATGCTGTACAACCGCCAGGGCAAAAAGGACCAGGCCGAAACCCTGCTGCGGGAAGTGGTCGCCGAAAACCCCCAGATGCACGAGATCAAGTATTCGCTGGGGCTGCTGCTGGCCGAGCGAAACGCCCTGGGAGAAGCCGCCATCTTCCTGGGAGAAGCCGCCGCCGGCCTGCCCCAGCGCGCGCGCGTGCACTACAACCTGGCCTTGCTGCTCAAGTCGCTCAACCGCAATCCCGAGGCCGAAAGCGCCCTGCACCAGGCCTTGTCGGTGGACCCGCAAAACCCGGACTACCTTTACGCCCTGGCCGTGCACTATCTGGAATGGCACCGCCTGGACGAGGCCCTGCGGGTGGCCACACAATTGCGCCAATTTCACCCCGACCTTGCATTCGGGGCCGATCTGGTCGATCATATTGAACGAATCAAGGCCGCGCAGCCGTAAGCCGGCCGATCAAAGAGACAACATGCCTGCTGAAAAGGAGCCCATGATGAGGAATGCCGCCCGAATTGGAATCGTATTGATCGGAATCGTATCGATCTGCCTGCTGGCCTTCACATTTGCTGGCCAGGCCCTTGCCACCGACAAAGCGCGCCAGGCCTACGACCAGATGGTTGAGGAGGCCACGCGTGAGTCCGAGGCCTACCTCGAAGAAAAGGAGCAGGCCGACAAGGCAATGCAGGAAGCCGCCCAGGCAGAGCAGGATGCCGCCCTTGGCGAGCAGGTGCAGGCCGAACAGGCACGAATCCAAGCGCAAATGGACGCTATCCGGGGGCGCGGCCTGAGCACCACCTACACCCGGGGCATGCAGGACAATCAGCTTCAGCAGTTGCAAGAGAAACTCGACCTGTTGATGAGCGATCCTGAGGCGTACTTTAGCGGTCAATAAACGCGATCCCAAAAATTGTGATGCAGTATTATCCATCTACTACGGTAAAGAGAATCTAATGAAAATAAAGACACTGTTCCTGATTTTTGGGTCACTGTTGGTGTTGACCGCCTGCAGCCAAGAAAAAAAGGCCCCGGCTCAGCCACCGCCCCCAGACGTGTCTGTCGTCAAGACACGCGCCCAGGACGTGCCTCTGTATCTGGAATTCGTTGGGCGGACAGGCGGACTAAAGGACATCGACATTCGCGCCCGGGTGGAAGGCTTTCTAGAGGGACTCCATTTTCAGGAAGGTGGCAACGTCAAAAAAGGCGATTTACTGTACACTCTGGAAAGCCAGCCCTTTGAAGAGAAAGTCGCCGCCCAGCAGAGTGCCGTCGCCGAGGCAGAAACCATGCTGGTCTATGCCAACAGGGACCTGGACCGCATCCGGCCGCTGGCCGAAATCAATGCCGTCAGCAAAAGTGACCTGGATGCGGCCATCGCGACCCAAGAGGCTGCGCAGGCCTCCAAAGAGGCTGCCGAAGCCCAATTGCGTGCAGCTAAAATTCAATTGGGGTACACCAAAATATACTCGCCCATCGACGGGATCATCGGCAGGACCAAAGCCAAAGTGGGAGATTTCGTCGGTCGGGAACCCAACCCAGTCATATTGAATACGGTCTCCCAAGTGGACACCATTCTAGTCAACTTCTATATCACCGAAACCCAGTATCTGAACATCGCCCGGTTTATCGCCAAACAGACGTCAGAACAGCAGGCGGGGGAATCCAACCTGGAACTCATTCTGGTTGATGGGTCGGTATATGACCACAAGGGCAAACCGGACTTCGTCGACCGGGAGGTGGACAGCACCACGGGCGCCATGATGGTCCAGGCATCTTTCCCCAATCCCGAAAAGCTGCTGCGCCCCGGCCAGTTCACCCGGGTGCGCGTTAAAAGCCATGTGGTCGAAGATGGCATCCTGATCCCCCAGCGCTGTGTCATGGAGCTTCAGGGCCTGCATAACGTCTTTGTGGTGGACGCCGACAACATGGTGTCCAACCCGAGAGATCAAGGTCGGACCCAAAGTCGGATCTTCCTGGCTGATCACCGAAGGGCTCAAACCGGATGAAAAGGTAATCTACGAAGGGACTACAGAAGGTCAGGGATGGGGCCACCGTCAACCCCACTGTCGTGGACCTCAGGACACCGACGAAGAGAAAAAGTAGGCTACTATGGGTGATTTTTTCGTAAGACGGCCCATTGTGGCCATGGTCATCGCCATATTTATGGTCATTGTCGGTTTGGTATTTCTCGGCGGCCTGCCGTCGGAGCAATACCCGAATATCACGCCGCCCATTGTCGAGGTGCGGGCGACCTATACCGGGGCCAATGCCGTCAGCGTGGAGCAGTCCGTAGCCACCCCTCTGGAACAGCAGATCAACGGCGTAGAAAACATGATCTACATGAAGTCCATCAACGCCAACGACGGCACCATGACCATTCAGGTCTCCTTCGACGTGGGTACGGATCCGGACATGAACACGGTCTTCACCCAGAACCGGGTGGCCGCCGCCACGGCCAAATTGCCCGAGGAGGTCAAGCGCCTGGGCGTGACCACGGAAAAGTCCATGCCCAACATTCTGATGATCATCACCCTGACGGCGGACGATCCCCGCTTTGATCAGCAGTTTCTGGGCAACTATTCGCTGATTAACATCAAGGACATCCTGGCCCGCATCAAAGGCATCGGCCGGGTTAACGTTTTGGGTGCCAGCGACTACTCCATGCGCATCTGGATCAAGCCCGACCGACTCGCGCATTTGGGCATCACCGTTCCCGAAATCATGGATGCCATCCGGGCCCAGAGCGTGATCGTGCCAGGCGGTAAGTTCGGTGCCGAACCGGCCCCGCCGGGCACCGAATTCACCTACACGGTGCGCCTCCCGGAACGGCTGCAAAATAAAGAAGAGTTCGGTGAGATCGTGATTCGCACCACGGAGGACGGCTCCCAGGTCAAGATCAAGCACGTTGCCCGCGTGGAATTGGGGGTGGAGACGTACAACGCCTTTACCCGCATGAACGACAAGCCCTGCGCCTTGATCGCCCTGTACCAGGCCCCGGGATCCAACGCTGTGGCATTGGCCGAACAGGTGCAACAGACCATGGCCGACATCTCGCGCTCCTTTCCCAAGAGCATGCGTTACGACATCTCCCTGGACACCACCCTGGCCATCACTGCCGGCATCGATGAAATCATCGAGACCCTGATCATCGCCCTGGTGCTGGTCATCCTGGTGGTTTTCATTTTCATCCAGGACTGGCGGGCGACCCTGATTCCCACCATCGCCATCCCGGTCTCCCTGCTTGCCACTTTCATTGTTTTTCCCATGATCGGTTTCACCATCAACGTGCTCTCTCTGCTGGGCCTCGTGCTGGCCATCGGCATCGTGGTGGACGATGCCATCGTCGTGGTGGAGGCCGTCCAGGTGAAAATCGGAGAAGGCATGAATCCCAAAGATGCCACCCGTGCCGCCATGAAGGAGGTGACCGCACCGGTCATCGCCACCACCCTGGTGATGGTGGCGATCTTCATCCCGGTGGCCGTCATGGGGGGCATTACCGGCCGGCTCTATCAGCAGTTCGCCATCACCGTGGCCGTCTCCGTGGTCTTTTCCTCACTTAACGCCCTGACCCTGAGCCCCGCCCTTTGCGGACTCCTGCTACGCAAACAAACGCCCATGCGCGGCCCCCTGGGTGCCTTTTTCAGATTGTTCAACACGGTGTTCGACAAGTCCACCGAAGCCTATACCGGCTTTACCCGCATCGTGGCGCGCAAGATTGCGGCAGGAATCGTTTTCATCCTCGTGCTGGTAGCCGGCATGGGCCTGTTGGGCAAACTGGTGCCGGGTGGTTTCATGCCCAACGAGGACATGGGGTATCTGATGGTCAACATCCAGCTGCCAGACGCGGCATCGATGCAGCGCACCGATGTGGTGACAAAGAAGGTAGAAGATATTGTTAAAAAACACGAAGAGGTGCAATATGTTACGGCCGTCGCCGGGTTCAGCCTGCTGTCCAACAGCATGTCATCCAATGCCGGGTTTATTTTTGTATCCTTGAAGGATTGGGGAGAGCGCAAACGAACCGCTGAACAGCTTGTGGGCGCCCTGAACCAGGAGTTTTTCATGGGGGTGAACGAAGCCCAGGTGTTTGCTTTCGGCCCGCCCCCCATACCCGGGCTTGGCAGCGGATCGGGATTCACCATCAACATCCAGGACCGGTCCGGCAATCCCCCCGAATATCTCGCTGAGCAAACGGCCCGCTTTGTCCAGGCGGCCACAGCACGCCCAGAAATCGCTGCCGCCGTGACCACCTTTCGGGCAACTGTTCCCCAGCGCTACATAGAGATCAATCGCGACAAGGTCCTCAAGGCCGGTGTGGCCCTCAACGACATCTACACCACGGTGGGCGCCTTTCTGGGCGGATCCTACGTCAACGACTTCAACCGTTTCGGCCGGCTTTACAAAGCCTATATCCAGGCCGAACCCGAATATCGGCTCAGCGAGGACCGTATCAACCTCTTTTTCGTCAAAAACGGCAATGGCGACAGCGTGCCATTGAGTGCCTTCATCAGCATCAAGGAGGTCGCCGGGCCGGATTTTACCAACCGCTTCAATCTCTACCGGTCCGTCGAACTGACCGGCGGGCCGGCGCCAGGTTACACCTCCGCCCAGGCACTGGCGGCTCTGGAAGAGGTGGCCGAAACCGCCCTGCCGTCGGACATGAGTTACGCCTGGGCCAACATGTCCTTCCAGGAGAAGCAGGCCTCCGGAACGGGCGCCATCGTCTTCGTCTTTTCGCTGCTCTTCGTTTTTCTCATTTTAGCCGCCCAGTACGAAAGCTGGTCCCTGCCCTTAAGTATCTTGCTGGGCACCCCCTTCGCCATATTCGGTGCTTTCATGGCCCTGTACCTGGCCCGTCTGTCCAGCCCCAGTTATGAACTCAACATATTCGCCCAGATCGCCCTGGTCATGCTCATCGGCATGGCGGCCAAAAACGCTATTCTCATCGTCGAATTTGCGAACATGGAATTTCAAAAGGGGCTCTCCTTGTTCGACGCGGCTGTCAAAGCGGCCAGCCTGCGATTTCGCCCCATCCTGATGACGGCCTTCTCGTTTATTTTAGGTGTGCTGCCCTTGGTGGTGGCTTCGGGTGCCGGTGCCGAAGCGCGCGTGGTCATGGGCATGGCCCTGTTGGGCGGCATGGCGCTGGCAACGGCCCTGGGCGTATTTTTCTATCCCATGTTGTTCGTCTTCATCGGCAAACTTGCCGGATACGAAAAAAAGCGGGAACGATTGAAAGCGATGGAAACCTAATGAACGATCAACCGATATCACTCAAGATTATCATACTCGCCTGCATGGCCCTGCTGCTTGCCGGCTGTGCCGTCGGACCGGATTATACCGACCCGATTGTCGAGGCACCAGCCTCCTACCGCACGGAGGTCATGCCTGCGGATGCCATTACTGATTTGAAATGGTGGGCGCTGTTCGACGATCCCCTGCTCTACGACCTGGTGACGATGGCCTTGGAAAACAACCGTGATCTGAAAATCGCCGTCAGCCGCATCGAGGAGGCCAGGGCGACGGTTGGCTTTACCCGCGCCGATCAATACCCGCGTGTCGATATCGAAGCCGGTGCGCAGACCGGCAATTTCAATGGCGGGTCACGCTCTGCGTACACCAACACCACGGCCTATCTGGCCGCCCCCCTGACTTGGGAAATTGACTTCTGGGGAAAATACAAGCGGTCAACCGAGGCCGCTCGCGCCGATCTGATGGCTTCGGCCTTCGGACTCAAGGCGGTTCAGCTGGCCTTGGTCTCAGACGTGGTCGCAAATTATTATCAACTGCTGGACTTTCACCGCCGGCTGGATATCTCCGAGTCGACACTGAAATCACGCACGCAAAGTTTGTATTTTATCCAACAGCGCTTTGAAAAGGGGATCATCGCCCAGATCGATGTGAACCAGGCAGAAATCCAGAAGGAGGTCGCTGCGGCGGCGATCCCTTTGTACAAACGCAATATCGCCAAAACCGAGAACGGCCTGGCCATCTTACTAGGCCGCCTGCCAGAGACCATTCGGATCAAAAAAAATTTGGCCCAACAATCACCGCCAACGATTCCCGTGGGCATACCAGCGGACATCCTGGATCGTCGCCCGGACATTATCCAGACCAAATACCAGATCAAAGCCCAAACGGAACGTATCGGTGTGGCCGAAGCGTTGCGTTATCCAGCCATCAGTCTGACCGGCAGCCTGGGTGTCGCCACGACAGAATTTGCGAACATCACGACTGACGGCGGCGTCTGGTCAGTGGGGGGGCGACTGCTGGGCCCAGTCATCAATTTTGGAAAGAACAAGCGCCGCGTAGAGATCGAGGAACAGAGAACCCAGCAGGCGATCTATCAATTTGAGAACGCCGTACTGGTCGCCTTTCGGGAGGTTGACGATGCATTGGTGGAAATCACGACCTACCGTGATGAAATGGCTGCCACCGCTCGTCAGCAAAAAGCCGCTGATAACGCCAATTCGCTCTCAAAAGAACGCTATGACAAGGGGGTCAGCAGCTACCTCGAAGTACTGGAGACCGAACGGTCGCTTTTTAACGCAGCGTTGAAATTGTCAGAACTGCAACAGTTGTACCAAAATGCCTATGTCAATCTTTACAAGGCACTGGGGGGTGGCTGGATCGATCCTGACCAGACCGTGGTTGTGAACGGCGGTGGATAACGTCAGCGTCGTCCTCGTCGAACCCCAGGGACCGATCAACGTGGGATCGGTCTGCCGGTCGATGATGAATTTCGGGGTGCGCGATCTGCGGCTGGTCAACCCCTGCACCGACTATAAATCCCTGGCAGCCCGCAAGATGGCGCTCAAGGCGGAGTCGATCCTGCACGGGGCCGCTGTTTACGAGACCCTGCCCGCGGCCCTGGCCGACTGCCGCGTCTCATTCGGCACGACCCGGCGGTTCGGCAAGTATCGCGAGGAATTCATAGACCCTGCACAGGCGGCCGGTTTCACCCTATCCCAACCGGCCGACAGCCGGACTGCACTCGTCTTCGGTCGTGAGGACCGCGGCCTGCACACCAGCGAACTGGACCTGTGCCAGTTCTTCATCACCATTGCGACCCACGACGCCTATCCATCCATGAACCTCTCCCAGTCCGTCACCGTGATCCTCTATGAGCTGCGCAAGGCGTCCCTGGCCGCATCTCCCCCGCCAGCCGACCAGCGCTTGCCGGCTCGAGCCCAGGATGTCGAACGGATGTTCCAGCACATGCGCCGCACGCTGCTGGCGGTCGACTACCTGGACCCCCAGAACCCGGATCACGTCCTGCGGGCCTTTCGGCGCCTGTTCGGACGGGCCGGCCTGGATGGTCGTGAGGTGCGCATCCTGCAGGGATTGTGGAGCCGGATCGACTGGATCGAAGGGGAGCGCAAGAAACTTCTGGAAAGAAAACGATAGCCGTCGCGCACGTGTGCTCTGGAGGCTCGTTTGTGGATCAGTGCCGCTGTGTCATGACCTGCCGGTCAGGCCACCTTGAAGGCCACCACCACCACACCCACCACGATGCTGAGGATGAACCAGAAGGTTTCATTGTTGCCCATGGCATCCTTGAGGGTTCCGCCGGTGCGTTTGACCTCCGAATAGGCCGACAGAAAGGCGAGCCCCATGATCAACCACAAAATCAGGACGGTCAGAATCAGCGTCTGCGTGTTCATACCCCATGTGCTCCTGAATCGAAAACCGTTAAGGTGGATGGTTCTTGGCTCGGCGCCGCTTTGAAACAGTGCTATCCGTGCGACAGGATCGTCTGCAGAACATCGCACAACCCGGCACTGTCGTCGTCAGCCGTCACCAGCTCAATGGCCGATGCGGTCGGCACGCCGATGGCCAGTTCGGCCGCCCGCTTGATCTGGCGCAGTTCAAATATGGGTGACGCCATGATGCTACGATTGCTTCCCAGGTGTTTGAGCATGGCCGTGCCGACCGCATCGATGGCCACGCGGTCAGCCGCCGCCATAACGACGTTGCCATCCACCCGTTTGCCGGTGGCCGGCCCGCCGTCGACAAAGGCATCGACGCCGTCCATGACCACCAGCGCGGGGACGAAGGGGGCGTTGATTTCGGCGATCATCTCCTGCTGGTAAACGGAGCCGTGCAGCTCCTGCATGTAGCCGAAGCCATTGCGAAAGGTGGGCACCACCCCAACGTGCAGCTTGAGCGAGAGGGTGATGACGCCGCCGAACTGGTGGGTCTTGAGGCACCCGGTGGAGACCAGGCACTCGGTTTCCAAAATCGGCCGGGCCACCCGGAAACCGTCTTTCCAGTGTGAATTTTCCGGTCGGCACGCAACCCAATCGCCGGCAGCCAGGTCGTCGAAATCAATCACCTCGACCTGGCGTTTTTCCAGCAGCGGCAGCACCCCTTTTTTTTCCATGACCCCGCGGGTCGGTGGATAGCTGCGCTCCCCCAGACTGAGCGAGGCGGCGCCCATCTCCCAGAGCAGGTCCACCAGCGCCAGCAGCGTGTCGTTGTGGGTCGACCCCGGTGCGGCATCGGCCGTGTTGAAGTTGGGCTTGATCAGCACCGCTTTGTTTTTGACTGGATTGTCACCCAGGGCGGCGACCGCCCCGCGGACGCCTGCCTTGCGGTTGGTTGTCTGCATGATCGACACACGCGCCATCAACATCTCCTGATTGCTTGCCATCGTGACTGCGATCGGATAATATCGACCTTAGAGCGTTGGCGGTTACACCCGAATCCGTCGCAGAACCAGATCGCTGCGCTAAAACGCAAAGGCTATCATAACACCAATGGCCTGCAAACGGAAAGGCCCGGCTTTCAAAATAATGGCATTTCGGAAATAGCACGGATTAGATTCACCCCAGCTGACCAGCTCAGGAAGCATACCACCCCTGCCGGCGCCTTGGGTCCCCAAAAAGGTGAGCCCCCGAACACATTGGGGATCGTTGGGGGCTCTAGGAGTGAGAGGAGGTAAGAATGGAAGCTGATTTTTTCATCTTCCGTGCCTATAGACCCAAAAGCCTCCAAAAGGTTACAATGTGGTACCAACCCATTTTTTAGGAACACCTATGCCCAAATCTACCCTTCCGACCGATCCGAACCTGTTCAAGCGTCTGGCCGTCGACCTGGGACTGTTGATTCAGTTGATTCGTGATTTCTGGACCGGCCGCTACCGCAATATTTCCCCGCTGTCGGGCATCGTTTTCATCCTTGCCGTAGCCTACCTGCTGCTGCCCATTGATCTGATCGGGGACTTCATCCCCGGTCTGGGCCAGCTCGACGATGCCGCCTTCTTACTGGCCTGCCTCTTTTTCCTGGAAAAGGATCTTTACCGCTACCAGGCGTGGAAGAACGGTGACAGGCACCGTCGTGACAATGCATGAGGCACAGGGCCGATATTTGAAGGAATGATGCTTCCGTCAAGGTAAAGATTATTGCCGTTCACCGGACAGCTTGTCGATGGCCTCTTGCGCCGCCGCTTGCACCTCCTCGCCGTCATCGCCGGCGGCAACGCTCGCCAGAAACGGCAATGCCACCGGGTTGCCCGATTCCCCGAGCACGTGCAGCAGATCCCCCTTGACCGTTTCGTCTGCACCGGCGAAGGCCGCTATCAGGGGGTCGACGACATGGCCGGCCAGGGATGCCGCATCCTCGGCCAGCGTTTCGAAAGCAACCATGGCCCCCAAGCGCACCGACCAGCGCGGATGAGCCAACAGCTCGAAAAAGGCCGGGAAAAGGGTTCCGCGGGCCATCATCATCTCCGCCACCCCCTGGGCGTCGCCCGCTTCGATCATGCCGCGCAGAGCCTCGGCCCCCAGGTTGACCGGATCGCGATCCAGCATCAAGGTCACCAGTTCATTGGGATCCACGCTCCCGGTCCACCGGAAACGATCGTCCAGAATGACGGTCGGCGCCGCGGTGACGCGGTCATTTTGGGCCGCTTCGGGAAACCTTTCGCCATCGACAACGGTCACCCAAACCGCGTCGCTGCAGGCGGCCAGCCCCAGCACGGTGGCCACCGTCGTCGGACAAAAGGGACAGTGGGCGGTGACGTAGACCTTGAGCAGGGCCGGTGCGCGCAGCCGGGCCAACCGCCGCCGGGCATCGGCGGCAATGCGGTCTTTAAAGGCCCGGCCCTTTTGGGCCAGAGCAATCAGGAACGGTTCCAGTTCCCAATCCAGCGGCAGGGCCTGATAGGCGACATGGTCACCGGCAAAAAGGGTCGGCCGCGCGACCGGGGCATCGCCCTCTTTTTTGAGTCGGACGCGGCTGGTTAGCGCGGCCATCTGTTCGGCAAACGTCGCCACGGACGCATCCATGGCATGACCGCTGACGGCGTATCGGAGGACGACATCGGTGTCAAGGCCGGCGGCCCAGTTGCGGATCTGTTTTTTCGCGGCGGCGGTCATTTCAATCATGGCGCACTTTTCCGATCTCGTAGATTGGTGGTGGGATTCTTGGTTGTTGGCACCCAAACTGAGCGATTCACCTTTCTCGGAGAAGGTCGATGGTGAAAGATATCGGTTTGGTACCATTTATTATGGGGTTCGAAAGATGAAACCCATTGGGTTGCCGATCTCACCGCATCTTCGGCGTTTGATATCGCCGCGCATAGTTCGCTATAGCGCGACGACATCGGCCTTGAATATGCGGCAAGCTCGTCAATCGCTCAGCTTGGGTGGTACCATCAATTGGCGGCGGCTTCAAATTGAATCGCACCAGCCATACCGCCAGGACGATTGACGGCATGACCAGATTCTGATAGCTGCAACAGCGTCATGGACTTACTGCTCAAAGACAAACATCGGGCTATCCGCCGTTCGGTTCGCCGGTTCTGCGAAAATGAGCTGCGCCCCATCGCGGCCCAGATCGACCAGGAAGCTCGTTTTCCCTGGGAAGCGGCCGCCAAAATGGGCAGTCTGGGCTACTTTGGCATCCAGGTGCCGCAACACCTGGGCGGCGCGGGACTCGACACCCTCAGCTATGCCATCGTCATCGAAGAGATATCGCGCGTCAGCGCCGCCGTGGGCCTGTGCGTCACCGTTCACAACAGCGTGGCCATCTATCCGATCCTGGCCTTCGGCAGCCCCGCCCAAATCCAGCGCTGGGTGCCGCCGCTGGCGCGCGGTGAAAAAATCGGCGCCTTTTGCCTGACCGAACCCAACGCCGGATCGGATGCCGCCGGCATCGAGGCCACGGCCCGGGCCGACGCTGACGGCTACCTGGTCAATGCCAACAAAGTTTTCGTGACCAACGGCGGCATCGCTGACATCTGCCTGATTTTTTGCCGTACCGATCCGTCGGCCGGAGCGCGGGGGATCAGCGTCGTGGTGGCCGAGCGCGGAACCGACGGATTTGCGGTGGGCGATCTGGAGGACCTGTGCGGCATGCGCGCCAACCCGGTCAGTTCCATTCGCCTGACCGATTGCCGCCTGCCCTCAGACCACCTGCTGGCCCGTGAAGGCATGGGCCTGAAAATCGGATTGGCCGCCCTGGACGTGGGCCGCATGGGTATCGGCGCTCAATCCGTGGGCATCGCCCAGGCGGCCCTCGAGGAAGCAGTACGCTATGCCCGTCAGCGGCACCAATTTGGCGTGCCACTGCATCGTCACCAGGCCATTCAAGCCATGATAGCCGACATGGCCACCCAGGTGACGGCCGCCCGGCTGATGGTGTACCAGGCCGCCTCCTTGAAAGACGGCCACCAGCCCTTTGCCACGCAGGCGGCCATGGCCAAATTGTTCGCCTCCGAAGCGGCCACTGCGGTGACCGATCTGGCGGTGCAGGTCCACGGCGGATACGGGTACAGCAAGGCCTATCCCGTGGAACGCTATTATCGGGACGCACGGGTGACCCGGATTTATGAAGGCACTTCGGAAATCCATCGCACGGTCATTGCCAAAAGCGTGCTGGCAGGAAACTGAGAAACGCAGCCGCCAGCATATAGACACCGGCTGCGTGACGAAACCACAGGAGTCAACCCGTTGCACCTCATCGTCTGCGTCAAAACCGTAGTCACCGCCGCCCCGGGCGGGAAAATGGTTCGCTCGGCCGGCAACTGCGCCCTCAATCCGTTCGACCGGCCAGCGCTCGAGGCAGCCCTGCAGCTCAAAGCGGCCCATGACGGCTCAGTGACCGTGCTCTGCATGGGCCCGCCGGCCGGCGCGGCGATCCTGCGCGAGACCCTGGCCATGGGTGCCGACCACGCCGTGCTGTTGTGCGACCCGGCTCTGGCCGGATCCGACACCCTGGCCACGTCGACGGCCCTGTGCGCAGGCGTTCAATACTTGGCCCCATTCGATCTGCTGCTCTTTGGGACCCGCAGCACGGACAGCGACACCGGCCAGGTCGGTCCTCAGACCGCGGCGCTGCTGGATATCCCCATGCTGACGGGCGTGGTTGCGATCACATATGGCCGCAGCCATCACACGCTTACCCGGGAGATGGACGGTTTTCGGGATATTTACGAAGTCTCCGGCCCCGCCGCCTTGAGCGTGTGCCCTGACATGGCGCGACCGCGCGAGCCCTCCCTGGCCGGCCTGGCGACAGCCTTCGACGAGATGCCGGTCGAGACCCTGAGCGTCAGTGACGTGGGCCTTGTGCCCGCACAGGTGGGCCAGGCCGGATCGCCCACCCGGGTGCTGGCCATGCAGGCGGTCACAAGGGACAGAACCTGCCAGTGGATTGAGGGGACGCCCGCCGAGCAGGCCGATGCACTGGTTCGGCACCTCGCGGACGCGGGCTTGATCGCATAGGCATACCGGCAACGATGATGAGCATGACGACAACCAACGACATCTGGGTATTTGGGGACCGTCGCAGCGCCCGTCTGCAGGAGATGAGCCTTACGGTCTTGAGCAAAGCCGCGGCCCTGGCCCGCCAGACCCAGTCACGGGTCGTGATGTTCGCCCTGACCACCGGCAAACCAGACCTGTCACCGGTGGCGGACGACGACGCCTGCGCGGCCCCGGAGCCGTTTGAAGATGCCGCCATTGCGTGGGGTGCCCAAAAAGTAATTCTGTTCGAAAACGAACGCTTCTTCCCGCCCACCCCCCATGTGTTCGCCCGTGCGCTGGTGCCGCTGCTCAAATCGCACCGCCCGCACCTGGTGCTATTCGCGCTGACAGACTTCGGCAGGGATCTGGCCGCTCGAACAGCGGCGGCCTTGCGCGCCGGATTGATGGCCGACTGCCTGGAACTCACGCCTGGCGAAAACGGATCCATTGTCGGCCGCTGCCCGGCCTGGGGCGGGCAAATCATGGCCGAGATCACCTTCGCACCCGGCCTCGGCACCGGGTTTGCAACGGTTGCGCCCCACCACCCGGCCGGAGCGAAAGATTCCCGGCGCCGGGGAGGCGTGGATCGAATTGCACTGAATGACATTCCAGAACCCAAGGGCATCCGCCTGGTATCGTCCAGCCCCATTCAACCCACCGGCGAATCGCTTGAAAACGCCCGCGTCGTCGTAGTGGGCGGGGCCGGGTTGGGCAGCATGGAAAACTTCAGACAGGTGCGTCAGCTGGCCGCGGCGCTGGCCGGCCAGGTGGCCGCCACGCGGCCGCCGGTGCTCAACCACTGGGTGTCCGACGATCGGCTGATCGGTCAGACCGGTAAGAGCGTGCGCCCCGACCTGCTGTTTTCCATCGGCACCTCGGGTGCCGTCCAGTACACCGCCGGCATCGCCGAGGCCGGCCTGATCGTGGCTGTCAACCGGGATCCGGCCGCACCGATCTTCAAGCTGGCCGACATCGGTGTGATTGCCGATGCAGCCACCTTTCTGCCGCTGCTCAGCGAACGCATCCGCAAGACGGTCATGCGCCGGCTGACCGATGACCTTTGCACCGACATGCCCGAGCAACCGGAAAAACGCGGATTCGGCGGGAAGGTCCGGACCTTGCGCGACGCCCTCGGATGGTCCGTGGAAGATCTGGCCGAATCGACCGGCCAGACACCGGAATACATCGCCGACATCGAATCCGGGGCGGTTTCGCCGCCAGTGGCATTTCTGCTGCGCCTTGCCGGGGCCTACGGCGTCGATCCGGGAACCTTTCTGCGCGACGAAGAGAAAATGCAGATTCGTGACCAGCGGACCCGCGACTACGTCAACCGCACCCGCAACTACTCCTATCAAACCCTGACCTCCGGCGCCGCCCACGACCACCTACGGGCCTTTATGGTGACCATCGAACCGCACCATGCCCACAAGCCCGTGGCCTACAAACATGACGGCGAGGAATTCATCTTCGTGATGCAAGGAGAGCTGCAATTCACCCTGGGCACGAAAGTACATGTTCTCAAGACGGGCGAATCGATTCATTTTCATTCAGCGACGCCCCACAAACTGAAAAGCCTGTCGGCAGCCACCACGCGCTGCCTGGTCATTCTGTATACGATTTGAAGTGCGGATGAACACATTGAGATGAAACCCAACAACCGGCCTTTGATCGGTGTCGCCGTGATCGTTGTACGCCATGGAAAAGTGCTGCTGGGCAAGCGTAAAAATGCCCACGGCGCCGGCACCTGGCAATTTCCCGGCGGCCATCTGGAATACGGTGAATCAGTCCAATCCTGCGCCCGGCGGGAACTCTTAGAGGAGACCGGACTGACCCTCATCGACTCGCGCCTGGGGCCTTTCACAAACGACATCTTCGAAGGTGAGAAAAAGCACTACGTCACCCTTTTCGTCATTGCCGAACGAACTGCCGGCATTGCTGAAGTAAAAGAACCGGGCAAGTGCGAACGCTGGGACTGGTTTGAATGGTCACAGATGCCAGGACCCCTTTTTTTGCCCATCGTCAACCTAATCCGACAGAATTTTTCGATTTAACCCGAACCGCTGGCAGCAAATCCCAGCTCAAATTGCCGACAGAGAGCTAACCGCATGAAACCCCCTCATCCCGTATCAATCCACGGCGGCCACAGCGGCCAGTTCTGCAGCCATGCCGAGGACTCACTCGAAGCGATCTTACTGGCCTATGTGGCCAAAGGATATCCCTGGGTCGGCATCACCGAGCATACACCGCCGGTGTCGAGCAACTTTATCTACCCGGACGAAAAAGCCGCCGGTATGGACATTTTTTCCATCCGGGCACGCTTTGTCGAATACATGCGCACCTGCCGGGCCCTTCAAGCCAAGTACCATGGCGACATCCGTATTTTCGTGGGCTTTGAAACCGAGAACTGCAGCGGCAGCATCGCTTACACCCAGGCCTTGACCCGCACCTTTGGCCCCGATTACATCGTTGGTTCCGCCCATCACGTCAAAGACATCGCCTTCGACTACAGCAAGGAGCATTACCAGGCGGCGTGCGAACGGTGCGGCGGTATAGACGGTTTGTACCTGACCTACTTCGACGAGCAGTATGAAATGATCCGGGCATTGTCCCCGCATGTGGTCGGGCACTTCGACATCGTGCGCATTTTCGATCCCGATTACCGCTCACGACTGGTCAACCCCCCGATCTGGGAGAAGATCGTCCGGAACCTTGCCCTGATCAAGCAGCTTGACCTGATCCTGGATTTCAACTTGAGACCGCTGGCCAGAGGCGAGAGCGAACCGTATCTGTCGGCACCGATTCTCGACAAGGCCCATGCCATGGGCATTGACATCGTCCCGGGCGATGACTCGCATGGGGTGGAGACGATCGACGCCCACATGCACACGGCCATCGACATGTTGCAAACGGCCGGGGTCTCGACGACATGGCGCACGCCCGTGGAGATCGGGCGATAGGCGTCGTGCGCCGCGCAGGCGATTGGCATGACCTGGGATTGCCCGGGCCGGGGACGAATCGATTGCCGCCTCTTGCCCCCGGTCATCCCACTTCCGGCTTGGAGCCTATGGCCGGCAGTCGCAGAAGGCGCGGCTTACCCGCTGACGCATCTGCAGGCGACGCTTCCGGTTCCGATTCCGAATCGGGCTCAGGTGTTTGCTTCTGAGATTGGCGCCGGTCAACCCCGGAACGCCGCTCGGGCTGATGATCGGGTGACGGAATCCAGCGCCGGTCCAGTCCGGTTCGGCGGGAAACGCTGGTGGGCGGTGCCTGTTTGGGTTCCGGTTTCATTGAGTCTCCTTTCAATTAAAAATCCGCTGGCAAGCAGCAACGGCCATGCCGGCCGGCATGAGCGACAGGCCCATCCGGTACCGGGCGCAATTGAGCGCGGCATATGGGCTGAAGATCGGTTTTATCGCCCAAAACTTGAAGACCCGGATGTTGTAAACCACTGTGGGGCTGGAGTGAGATAAAATAATTTGAAGGGTGTCGCTGTTAAAGCTATCGTGGGGCGGCAACTTACCGGCAAGAAGGTAGCTGCAACACCCCGGGAACGCTTACGGTACATTTTCTCCCCCCTCTCTTGACACTGGCGATTTTTTTCCCTAACTTAGGCACAGACAAGCGCTGCGAATCGAGGAGGAAGACCAGCATCGCTGAACTTGCCCCCGGTTGACCACCAGTCGGGATGTTCCATCCAAATCCGAATATCGACAAGAACACCTACATCCTTGGAGCCGCGATGATGAACCGCATCGCACCATTTGAAAACAACCGCCGAACCTTTTTAAAAATGGGCGCGGCGACGATCCTGACCACCCTCTTCTCACATCCGGCCACGGCCGCCATCCGGCCCGAACGGCCCGAGAACCGTGAACTGATTTTTTTTAACATTCACACCGGGGAATCTCTCCAAACGTGCTACCGCTCGGACGGCAAATTGGTCTATCGGGCCATGCGGCAGATCAATCACATCCTGCGCGACTACCGCACCGGTGAGATCAAACCGGTAGACCCCAATCTGTTGGATTTGCTCCATCGCATCTCACAAAAAGTCGAGGCTTCCAACCCGATCCACATCATTTCAGGCTACCGCTCCGCGCGCACCAATGCCATGCTGAGAAGAACCACCTCGGGTGTCGCCCGCAACAGTTTGCACATGGCCGGCCGTGCCATTGACATTCGAATACCCGGATACCGGACCGATGGACTCTACCAGATGGCCAAAAATCTTGAAGCCGGTGGTGTCGGCTATTACCCGGATTCGGATTTCGTTCACCTGGACACCGGGCCGGTAAAATTTTGGTAGCGTACTTATTCCTTTATATTTTAGGATCTTGACTTTTCCCAAGTGATCCTTTATGCTCACTTGGATGAGACAGCAGCAGTTGTGTTGCTGTTCTCATGAGATCTTCTGAAAAGACGTGGGGCCGGGAATAATCATTCGCCGGCATGTTTACTATCCGTCGCCAACAATCGCGTTGTTCACCCTCTCAATCGTTTGATATGATATACCATCCGGGTGAAGCGGCGTTTATTGTCAACATATATTGTGGCAAGTGATCGCCCACCTTTATTAAATGGAGGATTCGGATTATGCAAAAAATTGCCAAAGATCTGAAAGCCATCGCCAAACGGTTAAATACGCTGGCCATGAAAACGGAAGCCATGGCCAAGTCCTACGAAACGGCCACCACAGCCAGTGAACCGACACCCAAAAAGGCGCCGGCCGCCAAAAAGAAGGCTGCTCCAAAGGCCCGGCCCAACACCCCTACCGATCAGGTGCTCACCATTATGAAGCGTTACAAGAAAGGGATCTCCGTAGAGGCGTTGCGTAAAAAGTCCGGATTGAACGAAAAACAGATCAGCAACATCGTTCATCGCGCCTGCAAGAAGGGCAAGATGAAACGAATCGATCGCGGCATCTATTCTATATAGGGGTCAGGGCCGGCCAGTCGGCCGGACGTGGGGGTCTTGCACATCTGGGGTGCTTACCGTTAAGCAGCAGAACGCGTTCGAGACCGGGATTCTACTTTTTAAGGAGGCTGCACAAATGGCAAATGGTGTCGTAAAATGGTTCAGTGACAAGAAAGGATTCGGTTTCATCGAGCAGGAAGAAGGTCAGGGGGATATTTTCGTCCATTTCTCTTCTATTCAGGCCGAAGGATTCAAGACCCTCTCCGAAGGGGACCGCGTGACCTTCGACGTGGAGCAAACCGACCGTGGTCCCGCTGCCGCCAACGTGGTAAGAGTTTAGCACCTGATTTCAGTTAATCAAAAACGGCATCCTTGAAGGTACAGGATGCCGTTTTTTTTTGGCTGTGACCCCGCCGGATGGAGCGGGTCAGACGACACCCTGGTCGATCATGGCGTCGACCACCTTGACAAACCCGGCGATGTTGGCCCCGCTCATGTAATTGCCCGGAGTACCATACTGTTCGGCCGCCTCCAGGCAAGTGCGGTGAATACGCTTCATGATCAGCTGCAAGCGATCGTCCACTTCGGTGCGTGTCCAGGAAAGACGCATGCTGTTCTGGGTCATCTCAAGACCGGATACCGATACCCCACCCGCATTGGCCGCCTTGCCCGGTCCGTAAAGCAGCTGGTTGTCAACGAAGATGTCGATCCCTTCCGGCACCGTGGGCATGTTGGCCCCCTCGCTGACGACGAAGACCCCGTTGTCGACCAGGTGCTGAGCGTCCTTGGCGTTGATTTCGTTCTGGGTGGCCGATGGAAAGGCGCAGTCCGCCTTGTGGTTCCACAGCGGGTTGAAGTCCTGTTCGGGGTTGACCGCGGTGTAAACCGCCGAGGGATATTTTTCGACGTAGGCTTTGAGCCGCTCCCGTCTCACATTCTTCAGGACCATCAGGTGGGCCAGTTTTTGGCGGTCGATACCGGCCTCGTCGAAGATGTAGCCCGAAGAGTCTGAGCAGGTCACCGGCTGGGCACCCAGGTCCAGCAGTTTTTCCATGGTGTACTGGGCCACATTGCCGGATCCGGACACCAGGCAGGTTTTGCCTTCCAGGGTCTTGCCGCGGGTAAGCAGCATTTCGGCGGCAAAATAGACCGACCCGTAGCCGGTGGCTTCCGGGCGGATTAGGCTGCCGCCCCAATTGAGGCTCTTGCCGGTGAGTACACCGGTGAACTCGTTGCACAGCTTCTTGTACATGCCGAACAGGTAACCGATCTCGCGGGCACCCACACCGATGTCGCCGGCGGGCACGTCCGTGTTGGGGCCGATGTGGCGGAACAGTTCGGCCATGAAACTTTGACAAAAGCGCATCACCTCCATGTCCGACTTGCCCTTGGGGTCGAAATCGCTGCCGCCCTTGCCGCCACCCATGGGTAGTGTGGTCAGCGCATTTTTAAAGACCTGTTCGAAGGCTAAAAACTTGAGGATACCCAGGTTGACCGAGGGATGGAATCGCAAGCCGCCCTTGTATGGGCCGATGGCCGAGTTCATTTCGATGCGAAACCCCCGGTTGACCTGCACCTGCCCCTGATCGTCCACCCAGGGCACCCGGAAGAGAATCACCCGCTCGGGCTCCACCATGCGCTCTAAAATTTTGGCCGCGCGGTATTCGGGGTTGCGATCCATGACCGGCTTGATGGAGGCCAGTACCTCCATGACCGCCTGATGAAACTCGCGTTCCCCGGGGTCCTTGTCCTTAACCAGTTGAAGAACATCTGCCATTGCGAATCCTCCCTTTGCTGCTGCATGATGTCAACCAGCGTGCCGCCAGGTTCGCCGTCGAACCGGCTGTCTGAGATGGCGGTGCCGTCAGGGGCTCTCCCCGGCAGTGCCGGCCATGATGACACACTGGGATCGTTGGCCGTCGACCTTGAGGGCCAACGGCGTGTCCAGTCGTAGGTGGGCGACGAAGGTGCCCTCGTCAAGGCGGGGCATGGCCGTCAGCCAGTCCCAGTCGATGCGGCCCCCGGTGGTGGCGGAAACCGTAATGTAGTTGATGCCCAAGGTGGTGATGTTGTGAAAAAAATGCGAACCCTGCGAGGGTTCGGCCGTGAGTTGGTCCGATTCGGTTTCCACGATGGCGTCTACGCCGGAAATATCGGCCCAGGCAACCGGAATTCCCAGCCAGCGGTCCGCGGACCCCCAGCGTCCGGGACCGATCAGCACGTATTTTCGGCCCGCTTTGACCAATCGCGCATTGAACCTGGAAATTTCGCTGGCAATATCGATGGTCTTGCCCGGATCGAACCCGTCCGGCTTCACAAAAACGATATCGGCGACCTCCTGCTTGTCGGCGTTGCCCAGGGCTTTGCCGGAATAACAGAAGGCGCGCTGCTTTTCGCTGGCGCTGATGTGGACCCGCTCCAGTTCCGTTCGCGCCTTCATGGGCCGCAGCTGCAAAAAGGCAAACTGCGGCGCCGCACGCTGGTCATCTGTCAGATTGACCGAAAACTCCATTTCCACCGGGCACCCCATCCCCGTTTCGCCCAATTCAAGCATGTCCCGTATCAGCTCCGCCAGCGGAAATTCCTGATATTTGAGGATGTGGGCAAAGGTCAGCACGCGTTGACCAGGCACGTGCACGGTATCGCGGATCCGATGTTCATCAGGCACGTAGGTACTGGCCAGCAGCGCCAGGGGCGGCTCGTTTTCGGCATCGGCCACCTGGCGGTGCCACAGGTTGGCACTGTCGTTGGTACCGAGAAAGCCGCACGACGATTCCATCTTAAGTGCATAGAAATCACGCTGGGAGTTGGCGAGAATATCGTCGACCGTCGACCGCTGGGGAAGCAACTGAGGGTGGGCCGGTGAGAACCTGAGCGTTTTGCCCCCTTCGACCACGCTCTTGCCCAGGCCCATGGCCATGGTGACAATGCCCTCCTCGGGCTTCATGCGCGCAAAGGGGTAGTAATTGTAGCTCTGGGCGACGCCCGACAGCGCCGGGTAAAAACTGTCGCCATAACGCGACCCAACCAGCATCTGAACGATGACCGCCATCTGCTCCTCTTCGGTCCGATGCCCCACCCGCTTGGAAAATGCCCGGGGCCCCTTGTAGTATGTCGAGGCGTAGACCAGCTTGATAGCCTGGATCAGATGGGCCAGCCGGCGCTCGAGATCGGGGCAGTCGTTGGTAATCATGTAGGTGCGGTACAGTCCGGCGTAGGCCCGGAACTGGGCATCCTCCAAAAGGCTGGATGACCTTACGGCCAAGGGGCAGTTTACGTGCTTCAGATACTCGCGCAACTGGTGCTTGATCCACAAGGGAAAGCGCCCCTTGAGAAAACGCTCGGCGATCTGTTCGTCCGCCAGTTCGGATTGTGACAGGTAGCGCAGCTGATTGTCCTCCACGAAGGACTCGAAGCCGTCGGTGGTGATCGCCATGGTTTGCGGCACGAGGATCTCGATCTGGTGGTATTTTTCAAACAGTTCCGGATTCTGGCGCAACAGCGAGGACATGAACGCCAGCCCCCTGGCTTTGCCCCCCAACGAACCGGTTCCGATCTTGAAAAATTCGGTGTCGTAATCGGCGTCGACGGCGTCGAAATCCACGACGACCCCTTTTTGGCGCTGTCTGCGCTGGTCGGCGATGACCCCCACCAGGTAACGCCGGTGGCTGGCCGGGTCTGCGAAATCGGTGCCATTGATCGGTCGGACCTTGTCGGCCAGGTTCATTTCAGTACGGGCGAACAACCAGCGTGAAAAATCGTTGCGCTCGCAGTGGTAGCGAAAAGCGGCATCCGGTACGGTCGCCAGCTGGTGTTCCAAGGCCTTGAGGTTGGACGCACGGCCGATCTCGGCGCCGTCCGGCATGCGGAATATAAAATCACCGAAACCCAGGTGCTGTTTGAAAAAGCGGCGCACGTCACGGTGCAAGGTGTCCGAGTTCTTGTCGACGAATTCGGCCGGTATGGATGCCGCCCTGGCGGCGTTGCCGGGATCGGCGCTGGTGAGCAGCAGCGGGATGTCGAACCGTTGAGCGTGCACATAGGTGAGAAGGTCGATGCCGGCGGTGTCGCTCAGCACACCGTCGCGTGCGAACCGGACGTCGGAAATCACGCCCAGGATATTGGCCTCGTACCGATCGTAGATGGAGCGCGCTTGTTCATAATTTCCGGCCACCAGGATCTTGGGGCGGGCCCGCATGGTCAGCAGGCGGTGCTCTTCGTTCAAGGTGCCCTCGAGCACCGCCTGGGTCTGCCCCACCAGTTCCCGATAGAGAATCGGCAGCAGGGAAGAGAGATAATAGGGTGAATCCTCCACGAACAAAATGACCCGGATGCCAGCCGATCGGGTGTCCGCATCAACATTCATCAGGTCTTCGGTGCTCTTGATCAGTGCAACCAGAATATCCGTATTGCCCGACCAGACGAAAGTCCGGTCGATGCCCGGCGCACTGTCGGGTGCCTGACTGCCCGGCGTTGGGATCGGGTCGTGGGAAAGCAGAATAACCGGCAGATTGCCGGCTTTCGCTTTGATCTTTTTGGCCAGGGTGCCCACCCCCATGTCCGACAACCAGGGCATGGTGATGATCATATCGAAAGGCCGCGCGTCAAGGGCGGCCAGGGCTTGCTCAGCCGTGGCGACCCAGGTCAGTATGGGCGGCTGGCTGAGATTGAGGCCGCGGTATTCGTTGATGATGCGCTCGGACAACCGGCAGTCGGCCTCCATGATCCAGGCATCATAGGGGGTGGAAACCAGCAGGATATGGCGCACCTTGCGGGCCATCAGTTCGTGGAAACGCTTGAAGCGGCGATCGGAAGCGGCAAAAAAGGGTTTGGTATTCAATACCATTGGTCGGGTGCCTTTGCTGCTGTTGTGCTCTAGTAAATGTTGCCATTCTAACGGAAATCTACCGAAAAGAAAACTGCCGGAAAATTGACGCCGCCCTATTTGCGTTGTTTGGGCGCGGTTTGTCTGGTATTTAATTTTGCTCCGGGTATATGTTTTATTTTTCGTTCACGAGCACGCGTGCACGGACAACGTTCACGGTAACGGATACGAAAACTGCCATGAACCACCACTCGACCAACAAAGTGCCGCCCTTTCCATGGCGCGGGCTCATCCTGCCCACGGGAAAAGAGCGTCGACGCCTGTTGCGCAACACCCTGATCCTTCACTTTCGACCGTCAACGGTCACTGCCAAGACGCTCAGGCTGACGCTGTCCTGGGGGTTGGGCGGCATGGCGGTCACACTGGTGCTGCTGCAGATGGCCACGGGCGTGCTCTTGAAATTCGTCTATGTCCCCACCCCGGTCGAGGCCTATGGGTCCGTGCAGGCCATCGTCAGTCAGGTGCCCTTTGGCCGGTTGGTGCGCAACCTGCATCACTGGTGCGCCAATTTTCTGGTGGTCGTGCTGCTGCTGCACATGCTGCGGGTCGTTTTCACGGGCGCCTTTCAGCGACCGCGCCAGTTCAACTGGATCGTCGGCCTGCTCTTGATAACTCTGGTGTTGGCCGCCAACCTGTCCGGATACCTGCTGCCTTACGATCAACTGGCCTATTGGGCGGTCACCGTGGTCACGGCGGTGTTAGGGTACATTCCCGTTGTGGGCGGCAGTTTGAAGCAGATCGTGGTCGATGGCCCCGAACTGGGGTCCCACACCCTGCCCTTTTTCTTTTCCCTGCACACCGCCGTGCTGCCGTTTTTGCTGGCCGCCTTCATGGGCCTGCATTTCTGGCGCATCCGCAAAGCCGGCGGCCTGGTGGTTCCCCGCAAGCCGGATGAGCCCATCGACCCAGCCCCCCTGCGCGTGCCGTCAATCCCCAACCTGTTCGTCAAAGAACTCACCGCCGCCCTTGCCGTGGCGGCCGTTGCCATGGTCGTCGCCCTGTTCTTCGATGCGTCACTGGCAGCACCGGCCAATCCGGGCCTCAGCCCCAACCCGGTTCGCGCGCCCTGGTATTTTGCCGGTTTTCAGGAACTGCTGCTGCATCTTCATCCGGTTGTGGCCGTCACCGTGATTCCGCTGGTGGTGGGACTGTTTTTGGTCAGCATCCCTTACCTTGCCTATCCGAACACCACTGAGGGCATCTGGTTTGCGTCGACCAGGGGTAAATCGCAAGTGGTTACGGCGGTGGTCGGGACTATCATCGTCACTGCGGGATGGATCGTTGCCAACGCCCTGCTGGTCAACCCCGCCACCGGGGCGGCCTGGATGCCGCCGCTGGTCCGTGACGGTATGTTGCCGCTGCTGTTTTCAGGGAGTCTGATCGCCGGATACGTTCTCGTCATGCGAAAACGACGGGCTGCAAGCGTCAATGAGATCGTTCAGTCTCTGTTCGCGATGATGGTGGCCGCCTGGCTGGTGCTGACCGTGGTGGGGGTGTTTTTTCGCGGGCCGTCGATGAAGTTGGTTTGGCCGTTCTGATCGGTTTTATTTTTTATCAAACTTGAAGTTACATCCTAGTTGTTATAACTTATGGTATAACAATGGAGGTGAATTCATGCGCGCCACCGTAACCCAAATCGGCAATTCAACAGGCCTTATCCTGCCCAAAGAAGCGGCTGCAAGGCTCAAGGTTAAAAAAGGGGATAGCGTATATCTCATCGAAACCATCGACGGTTATTCGATCACACCCTATGATCCGGAATTTGAGGCTCAAATGGAGGCTGCCAGAAAAGGCATGTCTAAATACCGCAACGCCCTGCGTGAGCTCGCCAACAAATGACATGGCATTGGCTGAGGCATGATGTCGTTGTTGCCGTGCACGATGAGCAAATTGCCCAGCACGGTGGAAGCCCCGGGCTTCGAGATGCCGGTCTATTGTCATCGGCCCTTGCCCGTTCGCAACATAAGGTGGCTTATGGGAAACCGTCCGTATTCGATCTTGCTGCCGCATATGCCTCAGGTATCATATCGAACCACCCATTTGTAGATGGCAACAAGCGCACGGGCTTTCTTGCAGCTTTTATTTTTCTCGATCTTAATGGATGGGATATGGTGGCGTCCGAAGCTGAGGCGGTGGGCGCAGTATTGGAATTGGCACTGAAGGAGATAGATGAGGATAATCTTGCAATCTGGCTGAAGGAACACTCCGTTCGAAAACCTGCTTCTTGACGCACAGAAATATTGACCCTTACGGTGCGGGGTTTTGCATCCGGAATGGAAACAGCCAGATAGGCGACGGCATCAGCGTAATCCACATCAGCCATGATATCTTCGAGTTTGGATGGAGCCGGCAATTGACCGCCGTCTTCAATCATCCCTTTTGTATGGAGGGCAAGCGCCTCTTGGGCTAATCCTTGGCTTCATCGACGTTTGGCCCTGCGGTAATACAACCAGGAAAATCTGGAAATGATACGCCAAAGTCAGTTTTGGCTTCTTTATGAACAATAGCGATATAATTTGCCATGGATTTTACCTGTTTTTTTGATCCGCTACCAGTCTTGACATTGTGTGCTATTCGTCGCATCATGAATTACCATTATGATCATTTTGTAATTCAAATGTGCGGATTGGGGGACAATATGCAAAGCACGATTACCGCCAGAGGGCAAACCGTTATTCCGGCTGAGATTAGAAGACGATTTCAGTTGGATCCATCGAAAAAACTGGAGTGGATCGTGGACGAAAACGGGATCACGGTCGTTCCGGTTGAAGCCGACCCGATTGATGCTTTTCGCGGGCAAGGTCGCGGCGGTTCGGTTGACAGGCTCCTTAATGACCGCAAACGAGACCGCGTGCGTGAATGAAACGATACCTGTTTGATACATCAGCATTTCTTGCCCTTCGTGACAATGAACCTGGCGCCGATCAAGTCGCTGAAATTCTGCGCCTGACAAAGGGACAAAAAACCCGTTGTTTTGCCTGCTTTGTGACATTGATGGAAATTTTCTATCGTGTCTGGAAGGATGAAGGTGAACGGAAAGGACGGCTTGCTTATGAGCAATGTCAGAAACTTCCGGTTGAATGGGTTCACGAAGGCCGTCAATTGCTTGAAAAGGCAGCCGAAATCAAGGCAACGCACAATATGTCGCTGGCAGATGCATGGATCGGTGCCAGCGCTATATTAAAAGGCGGAATTCTGGTGCACAAAGATCCTGAATTTCAGGCATTGGATTGCGATCAGTTGTGTCTGCCGCATAAGCCAGAATTTGACAGAATCAAATCGGGTAGGAGATCTTTTTGAATGAAAGCTACCTGTTCGCTGCTATTGTGTTCCATGCTTACGTTGACAGCATGTTCTGCGATCGAAAAGTCCCGTCGCATCCACAACCCTTCTGAATGGTCGTCATCAGACCCCTTGAGCATCCCCTACGAACAACGACTGGCCCAATTTGAAAAAGGCAACCTGGTCACCAACCCCTCTTTCGAAGATGGTCAACTGCTGACAGATGGCCGGGCAACCGCCTTCAAACTCACCGGATGGGACAACGTCGGGCAAAACATCGACTGGATCGAACAGGAAGCCGGTGCCGCCGCCCAAAAGGAGACAAACAGCGGCCGGCACAGCATCAGGATCACCAGAAGTACGGCGACGGAAATGGATACGGCACAAGGGGTTATCAGTAAGTATATCCCTGTGACTCCAGGCAACTACGATTTCACCTACAACATTAGATTAAAAAGTGTTTCAAACAACAAATACCGCCTGGGCGTTCAACTCTACGATGCGATCGTTGTCAAGGTTCTGTTTTTTGATGAAAACAGGCAACCGGTCGATGCGGGGTACCTCAATCCGGTTGCCGGCAGCCTTATCGACAATTCAGACAAAAGCTACTCTTTTTCCAATTATTGGCACATCGATGATTTCCCCTGGGGCACCGTCAGGGCAAGATCCTACAACTATCCCTTTTCTGAAGGGGATATTCCCGACAAGGCCCGCTATGTGCGCCTGTTTTTCGGCTTGAAAGGCACCGGGACCCTGTGGCTGGACGACGTCTATTTTGGCTACTCCAAGTGGAATTTCACCGCCCTGGAGCGCTTCAGCCCGTATTTTAACAAAGAACTCTCCCTGGCCGAAAAAATCAATCCCACTCCTAAACACGTTCAGTATGAAAACGACATTGCCTATTACGATGCCGAAGATCCGCCATCACAGCTGCCAATCATCGTGCTTCCTGAAAATCCCGACCCAGCCGAGCGGTCGGCCGCAAAAATATTGCAAGACAAAATCAGCGACATCGTGGAGCAAGCAAAGTCGGCCCACCACCGCAACGGCACCAAAGCCACCATTCTGGAAACTGACTTTTCTTTAAATGAAATCGTTGACGCAGCGTTGATCATCAGCATCGGCAGGAATAAACTGTATGAGCGGTGGCAGCCGGACCTCCCCGCACAGTCCATCAATAACAATCAGCAAGGCTATGTCATCACAGCCAAGCAGGTCGGCAACCACCATGTTGTATATTTGATGGGCGCGACGCCCATTGCAACCTACTATGCGGCCACCACCGCACGTCAACTCTTCGATAATGAAGGGTTTGTCTATCACAACGCCACCGTTGTCGACTACCCGGATTTTTTAAGCCGCGCCTATGTGTTCAACAACTGGAAAAATGAAATCGAGCTGCGCAATGATCTCAACGCCATCGAACGGATGAGTCTCGATAAATTCAATACGGCCTATTTCGGCTACAATCGGAAAAAGAAAGCGTGGCATCGGCCCGATGCCTTGTATCGGCAGGGATTGGTGGAAGCAGGCCGGGTATTTAAAGAAGGCGGGGTGATGAACCTGGCCCTGATGGTAAACCCCTATTCCCATTTCAGCATGGAACCGTCCGCCGAGAGTCTCGACGACCAATTGAGATACACCTGGACCCACAGCAGCGCGCAAAGCTTCGACATGCTCAAGGATGTCTGTAAAATCGGGTTGGCGGCCGGCGCCGGCACGATCATGCTCCTCTCGGATGATTTTGTACCGCATACCGGTGCCAACCCACAACATTACGGACTTTACACCGATGAGGATAAAAAACGTTTCGCCAACCTGCAAAATGCGCAGGCCCATGTCATCAACAACCTGAAAGATTGGATTGACAGCGCTTACCCGGGAACCCGCCTTGAATTCTGCCCACCCTGGTACTCCAATGAACACATTGATCGCAGCGATGGCCAAGCCGAACAATATTTCAAGGAGTTGACATCTCAAATCCCGCCGGATGTTGCCGTCATCTGGACCGGGCCGACCATCCGGTCACTGTCCATCGACATGGCCGACCTTTATCGGTATCGTTCGCTTATCGGCAGATGGCCGATGATCTGGGACAACACCTTGTATGCGCGAAATATCGAATCGAAACGATATGGCGGGTACACCACCTACTACCCCGGCAAGGTGAGGATGTGCAACCTGTTTGAACCCTACGATGTCTACCGCCCCGAAGATTTCCATCTCTTTAACGACAGCCGCCGGATGTACATCAATGGCAGCGCAAGCAGCGAGGTGTACAAAATTAAGTATGCCACCGTTGCCGACTATGCGTGGAACACGACGGCATACGACCCGGAACGTTCCTTGTGGAAAGTTCTGTGCCGCACCTATGGGCCCCTTGGCGCACAAAAACTGATCCGCTTTAGCGATGCCTATTACCAGGTGTATGGGATCTGTATGCGCATGGAGACAGTAGGTTCGACAGGTCAGTATATCGCGGATGGAAAAGAGCGCTTGACCCATCTGGACAATTGCTTGTTTGAGGTTTCGCAGGTACTGCCCACGGACGACCCGTTGTTGACCGAGCTGAACAAGCTTCGCAACAAACAGAGAACCCGGTTTGAAACATTGTCCCAGGCCAAAACCGGGATAAAATAATTTTGACACCTGAACGCGTTTCACCTCTAGCGATCATGTCAACGATTTGACGGTAAAAAGATCGATCTCAACCGTCAATGAACATCCATAAACCGACTATCCGTCGCACCTCATGGGGTGGCAAGCCTCATTGAAAGTCAGCCCGATTCAGGAATTATATGGCATATTTATTGCTGATTTATCACCAACGTTGGCCTACGAAACAAGCGATCCGCTTAAATTAATCAACCGGGTTGCCCAAAAGAATCTGCAAAAACACGCACTTTGATCACCTCACAGCGGTTAAGCATTCGGATGGGCATGGGAGCGGTGGATGTATAAACACAAATCTATCTGTGTCGTGATACCGGCACATAACGAAGCTCATCAGATCGGACGTGTCATTGAAACGATGCCGGCCTTCGTGGATAAGATTGTCGTTGTGGATGATTGCAGTATCGACGATACCGTTTCGGTGGTAGCGCATCATCAAAAAGAGAACCCGCAAGTCATACTGTTAAAGCATTCAGTCAATCAAGGTTGCGGTGGTGCCCTGGCCACGGGGTACAAATGGGCGCGAGACAACGGCATGGACGTCGCGGTGCGCATGGATGGGGACGGCCAGATGAATCCGGATAGATCTGCCGGCGATTCTCGATCCTGTCGTTGAAGAACGGGCCGACTACTGCAAGGGAAACCGATCTGTTTACAGGCGAGGCTTTTCAAAAGATTCCCAGAGTGCGCTATTTCGGTAACGCCTTCTTGTCCCTTCTCACGAAAATCGCATCCGGGTATTGGCATGTGGCCGATTTTCAATCCGGTTACACCGCCATCAATCGTAAAGCTTTGGAAATCATCGATTGGAACAGCATGTACAAAGGTTTTGGCCAGCCCAACGATCTGCTGATTCGCTTGAATGTGTTCAACTTTCGTGTCAGTGATGTGCCGGTCGAGCCGGTTTACAATGTTGGTGAAAAATCAGGCATGCGAATCAGCAAAGTGATATTTACAATCAGCTGGCTGCTGGTGAAGATGTTTTTCTGGCGGATGAAGGAGAAATACATCATCCGCGACTTCCATCCGTTTATTTTCTTTTATTCTATAGGCGGCTTTTTTGGTCTGCTAACAATCATTTTATTTATTAGATTGTTATTTATGTGGGCAGTTTTAGGTCATATCCCCCCGATCAATGCCTTAGCCAGCATGTTTGCATTCATGAGCGCCAGTTTATTCATTCTTTTTGCCATGTGGTTCGATATGGAGGCAAATCGGGAGTTGAAGGGAATTAATGCGGCGCGCCGGATATCAGATCGAAGTTCTTCAAATCGATTAAAGGCATCAATTGGCCAACCCATCAAAAACAAATGAATGAAATAACAATTGTTACAGTGAACTGGTTTTGTGTAGGATATATTCTGGCCATGCTGGAAAATCTCTGCATTAAAGCGGTGCATCCGGAAAACCTGTCTGCAATTATTGTCGACAACACAAATGGTAATGATGACTCAATTCAAAAATTGGAAGAATTCAAAATAAAGAAAAGGATACTTAATTTAGATTGTAAAGGACGCACAGGGTCAAAGGGTCACGCTTGGGCGCTTGACCATGCAATGAGATATCTGAACACTGAATATTCGGTTGTGGTTGATCCCGACATTCACGTATTTAAAAATGGATGGGATGAAATTTGTCTGACCGAAATGGCAAACACTGGATCATTTGCGATGGGTGCACCCTATCCACCTTGGAAAACCGGAAAATACCACGACTTTCCAAGCCCTCCCTTCTGCTTTTTTCATGTAAATACAATGAAAATGATGAAAAATGGATGGGAACCATATAGTTCAACTTTTCATAAAAATATTTGGACCCGTTGTATTCGGCAAATTGGACGGCTTGGATTTTTAGTGAACCGTAAACGCTTTACGCAGCATCTATTTATTCGTAAATACGCAATTCTATCGGAAAAACTGTTCGGTGTCTATAGTCAGGATACAGGCTGGAAAGTCGCCCAAGAGGCAAAATTAAAAAAGCTTAAAGCAATAGTGTTTGATACCATATTGTCCATTGAAGAAGTCGACATAGAAGAACAAAGTACGCATCTATCTTCGTTGATCAAAGAATACGAAGCATTTGGCTATGAAAAACAGTTGTTTCTCGTGCATAAATATGGCACTGGTGGATTACTATGGAAGACAGAACGTGGCCCCGACCATCGGTATTGGTCGAACTGTATACATAAAATAGAGAGCAATATTGATCACAACAATCCGTAAATTTTGTCATCGATATTCTGTACTAATTTGTACTATTTTCAAAGAGTCTTAACACCTCTGGTGAATTGGACGATGAACGTAAACGCATGTGTTCGACACGGACTTATGAAATTATCTAAAGCGTTAAACAAGCTATGAAATATCGTATTTCCTTATAATTGTGTCCGCTTCTTTGATAATATTCATTGATTCGGTGGGATAATGAAAATCAGCTTTATCGAACCACATCTCAAAGTCTATGGTGGCATACGCAGAATCATTGAAATAAGTAATCGATTGGTGCTACGAGGCCATGATGTGACCATTTTTCATTCAGATGGCTCTGCCTGCTCCTGGATGAATGGTATCGCAAGAACAAAACCTGTGAATGATGTCCTTATCGAAAAACATGACGTTCTCATCTATAACGATCCTGTACGAAGAGATTTCCTATTAGCGAAAAAAGCAAAAGCAAAATTAAAAATATTTTTTGTGCTTGAGCTATATAAAAAAGAACTGCTCAAAGGATTTCATATTTCGTTTTTTTTCCCATGGAATCGAAGGACTCGATATTTGAAAAAAAGTCTTTCACAAGGCTATTTAATTTGTTGCAATGCAACATGGGAACAAGAATATCTCGAGGAGCAATTAGGAATTGAGAACGAATTGCTAATTGGAGGAATCAACACAAAAGTATTTCACCCTGTTTCAACAAAAAATAATAATGGTAAAAAATGTATACTGCATTCAGGCGATGCAAGAAGTCGAAAAGGTACAGCCACAATAGAAAGAGCCATACAGCGTGTTCGCAGTCGTATACCGAATATAATTGTTCGTACCTATCATGGCAAAGGCATACCACAAAATAAAATGGCAGAAGTCTACTCTTCTGCCGATGTATTTATAGAGGGTAGCAGACACGCTGGTTGGAACAACCCGGTAATTGAAGCCATGGCATGTAAAACACCCGTAGTATGTACAGACATAGGAGGTGTTAAAGATTTTGCAATCAATGATAAAACAGCTATTACCGTTCCAGTGGATGATGATAAAAAAATGGCTGATGCAATTCTAAGGATATTACTAGAACCAGAATTTGCAGCCGACTTGTGCCAAAATGCTTATGAAATGGCAACAGGGTATCGATGGGATGACGCTATCATCAATATGGAAGATGTTTTACAGGCTCATTTAAAAAAATAATGAAAAACCCAGCTTATACAGTACAAAGAAATTATATTGTCTCTTTAATACCGAATACTTCAAAAACAGTATTAGACGTTGGCTGTAGCATTGGGAAATTAGGAGAAACGATTAAGGATCGAATTGGCGCTTGCAAACTATACGGAATAGAAATCGATAGGGAAATGGCGATCGAAGCAAAAAAAACCTATGATTCTGTAATTGTAGGCGATATCGAACAAATGGACCTTCGCACCCTTTTTTTGGGCGAAGAATTCGACTGTATCATTTTTGCTGATGTACTAGAGCACCTAAAAAACCCATGGAATACATTAAAAATGGCTGCTGAAATCTTATCTACAAATGGCACTATTGTTATAAGTGTTCCAAACATCTGCCATTACAGCACAATATATAGTTTGCTCTTCAGAGATCACTGGCCCTACAGAGAAAGGGGTATTCATGATAAAACTCACCTTCGATTTTTTACATACAGCAATATACTCGACTTGTTGGATTCGGCACATTTAACAACAACTCGCTTAATCCGTCGTTACCGATTAATTGAAAGTCATGCATTAGGTCCTTTGGATAGGGTTGCATGGATATTTCTCTTGCCGTTTCTAAAGCGTATGTTAACTTTTCAATATGTCGTAGTTGCCCAAAAAAAAGACGCCAAAATTTTAGCAGATAGCCCTGCTAATAAAGAATTGGCTCTGTATTCAAGCACTAAATTTACTACCAAGATTGATTACAATCCTTTTCTCTTCCAATGTTGGTAACCAAATGCTTTAAAATCCTCTTCATACAAAAATTCAACCAGTTCAAGGCATTCGTCGCAGTAATAGCAGCGTGCATGGTTTCGGATGGTGGAATTTTTGTGCGGAATCTTTATGTTTTCCATTCCTAGTCTGGATTTGATCTTTTCAACATCGTTTGCAAGATTCTCAAAACGCCCTACATAATCGACATTGATCCCTTCAGTCCAACGAATTTGAGGATTGCACTGACTAAACGCCCGAACATTATAAAGCCCTATGGGCTCTAATCCATCTTGATGCAAAATTCTTAAAAATGACAGAAACGTTTGATCTTTTGGTATACGATTAGCGACATCTTTCAAGTAAAAATAAAGCGACACAGCGCGATCATAAGGGTTGCGAGCAATAGCAAATTTAAATGCACCAGAATCATAAGTTTTTGAAACATACCCGTTCTTAATGAGTTCACGATAACTCATATGTCCAAAAGTAACTATACCTCTATCACAAAATTGATATTTGACACTTTGAAGAGTTTTTCGTTTACGTGCATGAATGGCTTGGCACAAGCTAGTGCCAGCGGATTTTGGAATCCAAATAAAGACAACATCGGGCTGATTTCGAACCAAATAAAAATCCCTGGTCCAGTTCACACCCGAATAGTCGAGAACTCTGACAAAGGTATATCTTAAAATTTTATTTACAATATCTGTATTCAATATAATAAAATCATCAATAAGGGAAATGAAATTCAATCAGTGGATTATTCACCTATATACTGTGTTCTGTTTTTGATTAAATCTATACCACCCAAAAAAAAACCGGAGATTATAAGAATCGAAGTGCTAAATATCCTGGAAAGACCTGATATGATGATTCCTTCTTCCATACCCAATCCCATCTGGTCACTTAACAACCCCCAAGCGATTTCTCTAACTCCAAGATTTCCCGGTGTTATTGTTATAAAAAAACCTAACTTAAAAACTGCATGAAAAATAAGTAACGCAGCTAAAGGAGCGCGTATATCGAAAATTAAGAAATACAACTGAAAAGCCAGTATGGTCCTTATTAAGAGTAGCACACCAATACCAAACATTTTACCAAGAAAAATCGGATCGCGTGTATTGACCAATGTTATATTAAGAACTTCCGACAATTTACCCTGTAACCACAGAAATCTATGATTTACTATTCGGATTTTTTTTAATAATATTTCTAAAATTACTGGTCCAAAAAAAATTATAGTAAAGATTATGAGAATGGCTTTCCAGGCAATTAATTGTCCAATTTGAAATGATACATTTGTTAAAAGAATAACAAGAAATGCGATCATTAGGTTCATACAGGTATCAATCCAAGCCATTGAAGTGAAAACGCTAACGTAACGAGTATGACTTATCCCATATTTTGATTTTAATTGTACACTCCTGTAGAGGTTTCCGATTTGAGTAAATATAAGATTTAAAAATCGACCAAGAATAAATATCTTAAACCAGCTCCATAAAGGGGGCCTGACTAAACTACATTTTTGGATCATGATCTGAAAACGCCAGCTTTGAAGAAAGAGGAATATAAGTTGAAGAATTAGAATACTAACAAGAATTTTAAGATCAATTTGAAAAGTAGTCTGGAAAATATTTTTGTTGCCAATAAAAAAAAATATGATGTATCCAATGGACGCAATTAATATCGCATACTGAATAGTTTTATTTTTCAATTTATTTTTCATTTGCATTGCATATTCGCGTCCTAAAGAGCAGGGTATTAGAGTTTTATAGCTCTATAAAACTATCGATCTGAATGTTAAAAGTTGAGTTCAATAAAATTTGCCAGCCAGCTTGAAACTGAAATTTTCATATCTAACAACTTTTCTCGTTTTTCCTGAAAAGTTTTCTGGATTAACCCTTTTGGCATGGAAGCAATTTTCTTAGTTGCTGAAATGCATTCATTTTGTTGGATAGGTTTGAAATTCATAACCAAGCCATAAACGGTTTCCTGTTCATTGGTGTATCCTCTTGGGGTAGTAGAGATAAATACAGCCGGTACACCTAATACAGCAGCTTCGGAGGCCATTGTTGCACTTTCACCAATCACCAAAGACGCAAAAGCCATAACATGATGGATTTCATTGACCGGAATAGTTGATTGATATTCTCTCAACAGAGAGGGTAGCGGTGATTCACTACTGATCAACACTTTACCATGTTCTGAAAGCATTTGAATGAGCTTTAGTTTGTGCTTCAAATCAAATCCTTCCTCTTGATAGTCATGCATTGCAGCCCAACCGACAAATCGGACGATAAAAAATTTTTCATCGTCTCTCAGACCATTTTTCTCGAGAATCCTTTGATTGGGTGTAAAAACATCAGGATGTAAATAAGCTAATTCATGGTAACCTGGATATCTTATGTGCCTTCCTTTGATATCCTCTTCATAACAATCTGGCGTACAAACACATGTGGCCAACGGGTAACTGATTGCGTTGGATAATTTTGCGAACTCCGTATCGTAAAAAGCTATCGTAGGGCGTCCAAGTATTCGGCCAACCGGCGCGATGAATGTGCCTGCAATCTGAAGCATAACATCAGGTTTGAACTTCTTTGCAACCTTGTATAGTTGGTAGCAATGCACTGTCATTTCATGGGTAAAGTTTACAAGTGATTTTTTATCAGGTGCACGGGATAACGGCGTATGATAAAACCCCATCAAATCCAACAGTTCCAGCGTAATGTCCTTATCTCTCGATACTAGTTTTACGATATGACCTCTATCAGAAAATATCTGAATAGCATTCTTAAAGAAATGAACATGAGCCGGATGGGATATGTCGATTAAAATTCGCATAGAATAAATTATATATGATTATCGCATTTTTAAAGCATCTTTCAACTCCGGTTGATACTTATATTGCCTGAAAATAACGAATAGCTTTTTTTTATTAACTTGTACCCATTGATTTCCGGATAGGCACTTGAATAAAACCATTCGAATATATCATGTAATTACGTAACAACTGGATCTACATACAAAGAAAGGTAGATGGAGATTTATCCTCTTGAGTTAACAGTTTACACATAGTCCCAATTAATTGGCTGCACATTACATTCCCATTGATTCAAGATTATATGTCGACAGTTTTTCTTTAGCATATAGTTCCGTGCAAAGTTTAGCTTTAAAACTTTACCACAAAAAAACAAGAAATGCGCCAATTAAAACTTTTAATTTCGGATCGGTTATATTGAATATTTTTAGTATCAATATTGTTTAGCTATGCATTGCTTCAATTGTCGACTTTCATGGTTTTAATATAAATATCATAGTTTAAGACAGTTACGAGTTATTTAATTTGGTAAAATATTGATTCACAACTTGGGAATCACATCGTTTCCTTAGGAATTCTTGATCAATAACCTAATGAAATTATATAATCCAAATGGAAAGTTGAAGGTTGGATCAACATGTCAATAATATGACATGGATAGTGTGTTTCATCATTATTTTATTAGAATTTAGACATATTTTATGGTTAAATAATCTATTGACCGTCTACCATATTAAAATTTACAATTGATTGATGATAAAGAGTCCTTTTATGGTAAGAAAACCTAATAAAATGTCGATATTTTCGTTAAGCCAATAAAATTTTTTCACCTATCTTTTATTAAGTTCCCAATCGGCAATCGATTAAATTTATTGTTTCATCATCAAAGGTAAGAAGTTCAAGCAATAAAACATCATTTTCTCGATACAGAGTCTTCGTATTCGATTTAAAAACATCTAAAAAAACAGATTGATCTGATTTACTTAAATGGCGAATCCAATTGAACAATACTCGTTGATCAACGATAATATGGCTTGTTCCATACTTTCTCAAACTTTTTAACAACTCCTTCTTTGAATATTTACCACCTTTTTTCTGGAAAAAGTTTTTAGAAAGAAGCGCATTCCTTTCGAGATAGTAGGTTCTGTCACCGATGGATAAACACAAAACCTTGGCGTTTTCCGGCAATACCTGATTCGCATATCGTATAACAGGAAATTCCCTATTATATCTGCTAATGTAGGTGCCCCGATCAACTTCTCTGGTCAAGTATTCAATTGGCCTGATATAATCGAACTGGCCGCAAAGATATTGCCAATTGTAAAACAAAGCACCGCAAATCAAAACCGTTACCGCGCTCACGCCTGCCTTTTTCCAACCACTGGTTTGTACCGATACGAACTGAACCATTTTCCTAATGCCGAACATGGACAGAACAATCAACGGCGGAATAGCAGGAGCCATATACCGAATACGGTAATCGACTCGAAAATACACGAAAAGAGTGAATGATAAAGCGAAGATGCAGAGGAAAGACCTGTGGGTAATATTGAATGGAATTTTTTGTTTGCGGAAACGAACAAATGCCAGGATTGTGAACATCAATAAGAAAGGATTCAACTTCCCATCAAAATATTTTGGGTTGTTGTCTTTGCCTTGGAAAAAGGCACGTATGGGAATGAGCAGTGTTTGAGTAAAAGACTCATTGTACACATGACGCCTTTTCCAAAATACGTTTCGCGGCTCTTTTTTTTTACTGGTCCTGATATTTGTATATCCTGATTTGGAGGCGCATGCCTATGGAAGACACTGTTAAATAAAGGATGTAAAGGATTGCCCTTCCAAACCATATTGCGAATCATCCATGGTGAAAAAATGATCAGCGCGATCAGGATAAATACTGCGCCCCACTGAAGACCTTTGAACGAGTTCTTATACCTTCGTCCGACCTGATTTTTTAATAGCGATTCGTTTTTCTTCAACGAATAGGCAATGGGCACCAACCCCGCCATGATCACCAACAAAATCAGTCCATTGTATTTGGTCCCTAAGGCCAGACCACATAAAATGCGGAAAACACCAAGTATCGGAATTGAAAATTTGTATCACACCATTTCAGAAAAAAATAGAGGCATGCCCATGAGAAAAAAATCAACCCCAAATCAACATACACCGTTACGGAGAGTTTAACAATCACCGGGATGGTCAGAAAAAACAAGTGCGCCGATCAATCCATAGGTTCGTTCAGCACTTTTCTAAATACCAGTAGAGCAGTACAGCCGTAAGCAACGCAAAAAAAAAATGGATGTATTTGGCCGCAATTCGTTGTTCGAAATAGAAGCGGCACAGGTACAACAGGTCCAGATTCATGGGGAAGTAGGAAAAATGCATGGAAGGAATTTCAAAATTCCACCATTGAGCGAGATACATTTTTGGAACAGCCAGATGGTGAATCAATGCATCCCTGCTGATTGGTGGGACACTGGCCAGGATCAGCACGCAGCAGACATGAATGGCAGTAGCGACCCCAAGTAATATAATTGCCAATTTTTTAAAATGGGAAGCGCTGGTGTTCTGTAGCATTTCCATATCTCTCGGTGTAGGTTGCACAAGTCAAGTGAATCCATTTATTTTCCCGTAATAGCTTGAGAAAAAATTTTTTCCGGAATGGTTCCGGAATACACTTCATCTCCGATCGCATAACTCGGTGTTGCGGTGATGCCAAGTTTCAGCGCCAGCGCGGATATCATTCTCCAACGTTTTTAATTACTTTTTCGTCAGTAATCATTTGCATTAAAATTGGACAAATCCAGCCCGACTTCTTTGGCGATAGCACTGAAATTTATCGTTTTTTTTTCTCGTGCATCCCGAAACAAACGATCATTTACCAGCCAGAATTTATCTGCATCCTGGGCCATGATGGCAAAAAGGGAAATCAGGCCGGAGCCAGGGTGAACCGTCTCTTCGACGATTGGGTTCACAATCTTGTCCAGCGGGAAATGCCGGTGAACCAATCTGATTCGCTCCGGGTACTTGTTCACCAATTGGCGAAGATGGTTGTGCATTTTCCCGCACTGAAAACACATGTAGTCGGTGAATTCGGTTATCGTTATGCGTGGGTTCGCTGGCCCCGATCCACGGGCTGCCGTCCTCGGTAATGCCATGCTGGATAGCCGGATTCATGGGTAATTGTTTAAACAGCCAATACTTAGGGTAAAACAACATCGACTGTCAATGAAATAAAGATAAATATGAGAACAACAAAAGCAGCCTGTTTCAATTGCCCAATGAGAAATTCAAACATCCTGCTTTAAGCCAATCCAAAATGTTAGTCCACCAAATCTATTGTATGCCATCCAGGTCAACATCAGCAGAAGAAAACTGATACCATAACTGACAATGCACATCAGGCAGTAGCTGCGCACAAAAAGAAACGATACAAATGCAAGTAAAATGCTGACCAGAGAAAAGAAACCGGCAATAAAAACCAAAATATACCAACCGTATTTTTTTTTACGGTATGGTCTTATCCATACTAAAACACCAGAAAGAACGCGTAACCGATGACACCCCAAACCGCAATGGGAACGCCTAAAAAAATAGCATATGGGCTTTGGGATACCGTATCACAGTTCAATGATCGACTGATGGCACAAAAACTTTGATAATCGAAATCTACAAAATTGCGATAGTGGGAGACAGATAAATAAACAGCGTTGATAAACCCGACAGAAACAAAAAAAAGAAGAGACAGATAGTATGTCTTCGATGAAAATCGGCTTTTCTGGAAATTACGATTATGGCGTATCCACTTGATTTAGACGTCACATATTGTGAATGTTAAAAACCAATTCTAAATGGAATGTGGAGTATTAATATAGTTTCAAAGATCGATAATTTTTAATGCTAATAATCATTGAGATCAAAAGAGAAAGTAGGGGAGGCATGCCATCCCCTACTTCCTATTGCAATAGATAGATTAAATATTAATTCATGGTCATTGATTTGATATACAGGTTGGCATCGATCCCAGTATCCGCGCGGGCTGTCGTCTGGCATCCATGGCAGTCTGATAATCTTCCGGGCAGCGATCAGTAACATCAGTCAACCTCGAATCACAATATTATCGGGATCGTCTGCGTCAACATCCCAAGTATTATTGTTTGAGAGCGTATGCTCCGACGTAGGTCTTTCCGTTGTCATCTTCCTAAGAGAATCTTTCGAGGTCGATACGTTCGTTGGAATGGAGAAGTAATCGGCAATGGCAGATGCAATCGAACCGGCATCAGATTCAGTCGCGCTGCAGAATGTTTTATTACGATAAGCAATAAAGTTCGGAATTGCAATGGCCGCCAGAATACCGATGATGGCGATGACGATCATCAACTCGATCAGTGTGAAACCCTTGTTGTCCATTTTCCTCATTTTGCTAAGCATGTAAATCCTCCTGAAAATTAATTGGTGTTGGTTAAAAAGCCCGGTAGAAAGTGTTGTGTGGTTCGCCTCCTTTTTCAAACAGTGTTGCGATTCTTATCAGCATTAAGCATGCCAGATGACGCTAACCTCTGCTAAACCATATAACCATCTTATTTATTAGAGTATTTTTAATTTAATTGTCATCCAGCAACGCAACAAGGTTTGATGAATACCGCGTTCCCGCCAAATTTTGTCAAGTTCTGCCAAAAATTGTCAACCCACCGTCTTGTGCCTTCGTTTCCACCCCGCAGCGACTCATAGCATTTATCGGACTGCGGTTTTGAATCTTGAGCTTTTAAAATGCGGGCATGGGTTCCGGATCAGATCGCGACAATACCAAGTCGGCGGTTGTTAAGCCGTGAACGGCAATAAGGACAAGAGGAGGGAGACTGCTGGTGAAACCACTTGTATTGGAAGGTTTATCGCGTTTTTGTGGGAACAGTACAACCGGCTCATGTGGTTGACGAAAACATCGCCGCCGCTATTTTATTCTTTTAGGCTTGTCAGACATGGCCATTTCAACCATGGTCTCAAGTCTGACCACCCGTTTGTCAACTTCCATCACATGATCCTGAATGCGTTCGAGGCCGCTGTTCAACCGCTTGACATCCTCGGTCAGCTTCAACATGTCAATCAAAAGGTCTGCCACGCGTGACATCAGATCTCTTTAACTCCCCAGGTCCGAAATGTGGCGTTCAGGCTGGCAATCGTTTTGGCCGTTTCATCAAGCGCTTCCTTGACCCGCTCCGCAACCAGCTCCAGCAGCTCGCTTTCATCCATACCGGCCAACGATTCGGGGTTATAGGCATCGATCGCTTTGCGGACCACGGCGGACGAAGACTTTTCGCGGCGTGCCAATAAGGCCAGCTTTTCAACCTGCGTCGGCGAAATCATAAATTGCTTTCTAATGAAATTTTCTTTTTTTTCTGCCGCTTGCATTTGTTTCTCCTGTTTGCCGTATGACGCATTATACACATACACACTCACATGTGCAAGTCTAACCAGAAGCCCCTCATGACCCCTATTTAAAAAGGTCAGCTTACTTGCTCTGTGATTTAAGGCCAGCGGAAAAAAATAAATCTCCTGAAATTGCGCCGGATGTGTGTTGGTCTTCAAGGCGCCCCAAATGAAAGCGTATTGGAATACGTGCCATTTGGGGCAACGCCGAAGACCGGCGCAAAGACAAGCAAGGCGGGGGAGCTATTTATTTCCGCTGGCCTAAAGCGGTTGGAACTTGGAAGACACCAGTTATAAAACTGATGGACCCATAATCAATTGGTCGGACCGATCTTATCGACCCGGTACCGAAAAGAGCGCAGGCTCAAGCCGAGCAGGTCAGCCGCTTTTTGCTTGTTCCCTTGCGAACAATCCATGGCCTTTTCGATGTAGGCCTTTTCGATTTCGGCCAGGATGTTGTCCAGGGCCACGCCGTGGGCAACCTCATCCAGGTCGAAGCGGCGGTTTTTGACACCCTCGATCCATCTGCGCTTGTGAATCGACATGGCCAGGCTGTCCGGGAGCAAGATGTTGGTGTTGGCCAGGGCCACGCTGCGTTCGATCAGGTTTTCCAGTTCGCGGATGTTGCCGGGGAAATCGTACTTTTTGAGCAGGTCGATGGCGTAGGACGAAAATTGGTTGATTTGCTTGCCCTGTTCCTGGGTGTATTTTTCCAGAAAGTGCTGGGCCAGGGGCAACAGATCGCCCTTGCGTTCGCGCAGGGGCGGGATCTTGAGCTCAATGACGTTCAGGCGGTAGAAAAGGTCTTCGCGAAAGTATCCGGCAATGACCTCGTCCTCCAGGATTTTGTTGGTGGCGGAGATGATGCGGATGTCAACGGCAACGTCCCGCGTGTCACCCACCGGCCGGAAGACCCGCTCTTGAACCGCCCGCAGCAGCTTGACCTGCATGGGGGCGCTCAATTCGGCGACCTCGTCCAGAAACAGCGTTCCTTTGTGGGCTATCGCCATCAGGCCCTGCTTGTCCGAGGCGGCGCCGGTGAAGGCGCCCTTGCGGTGTCCGAAAAATTCGCTTTCCAGCAGGTTTTCGGGAATTCCACCGCAATTGATGGTCACGAATGGTTCATCCGCACGGTCGCTCTGGTCATGAATGGCCCTGGCAATCAGCTCCTTGCCGGTACCGCTCTCGCCGGTTATCAAAACGCTGGTCTTGGTTTTGGCCACCTGGCGAATCATTTCATAAATGTGCAGCATGCGCGGACTGCTGCCGACGATTTTACCGAAGTGAACCGCTTGCCGTAGGTCGTCAGCCGCGGTTTGCCGCTCATCTTCAAGACCACGGCGTGCCAGCGCACTGGCAATCGTCTGCAGCAGTTCCCGATTTTCAAACGGCTTGGGTACGTAGTCGAGGGCACCCTGATTCATCGCCTCCACGGCGATCTCGGTGGTCGTATAAGCGGAGATCATGATGGCCGGCACGTGGGGGTTATGCTTTTTGGATGCCTTGAGCACCTCCAATCCCGTCATGTCGCCCAGGCGGATATCGCACAGCAAAAGGTCGTAATTTTCCTTTTCAATAACCGAAAGCGCCGCATTTCCGTCGGCGGCGCAAACCACCGCGTAGCCCTGCTTTTCGAGCAGGCGCTGCAGCAGGTCGCACATGCTCGCTTCATCATCCACGACGAGAATGCGGTGTGCACCGGTAAAAGAAGCCTCAGGAGGGGTTGCAGCAGGCATATCGGAATTTTGTCTACTCAAGCAAGTGGCCCAATCTGGTCCAGCGAACACCAAAGTTTTCCCTGTCCCACGACCAGTAGATGATAAATGCCTTGCCCTTGACCGCAATGAGATCGACAAATCCCCAGAAGCGGCTGTCATAGGAAAAGTCCCGGTTGTCGCCCATCACAAACAGGTTGTCCTCCGGGACGGTGATCGGCCCTAAATTGTCCCGGGGCTGGATCTGCGTCGCGTATATTTTGGGATCCTTGTAAACGCCATGGTGATTGGTGACACGGGAACCATTGACGAAAAGCATTTTATCGCGAATTTCGATGACATCGCCGGGGACACCGATGACCCGCTTGATAAAATCTTTGCTGGGATCTTCGGGAAACTCAAAAACGATGATGTCACCGCGCTGCGGATCGTTGATGGGGATGATGGTCTTTTTGACAAACGGCATCTTGACGCCGTAAACGAATTTGTTGACCAGAATGTGATCACCGATCAGGAGCGTGTCTTTCATCGATCCGGAGGGAATCTTGAATGCCTGCACGACAAAGGTACGGATAAACAAGGCCAGTATGACTGCGACAACGATCGCTTCGATGTTTTCGCGCAGGGCCCCTTTTTTGCGGGGCATCGTGCCGGACTCTTTCTTTTTATTCAAAATGAACGTCGACCTTTCTATAGGTAATCCGTGAACGGTATAACAAGACCCAGATGCAACAGGCCGTTGGTGAAAAGGCCCGCAACAATATCGTCCAGCATGATCCCCGGGCCCCCAGCCACATGGCGATCGAACCAGCGGATCGGAAACGGTTTGTATATATCAAACAGCCTGAACAAAAAAAAGCCCGCCACGACAATCCCCGGGCTAAATGGTAATGCAAAAAGCGCGACCAGCATGCCGCAAATTTCGTCGATGACCACCTTCTGGGGGTCTTTGCGGTTCTCGATCTTCTCGACCGAACCCGCTACCCACGTGGACGCCGCGATCAGCGCGAGAACAACGGTCAGCGCGGCCTCCATGCGCATTTTCGAAACCAGCAGGCACAACGGCAAGGCCGCCAGAGAACCGAACGTGCCTGGTGCCACGGGGGAAAAACCGATCAGGCCGCCGGTTGCCAGGAACACGATCACTTTTTGCCTATAGGTTGTCACCGCCCCTGCGCGACCCTTGGCTCGCGGATAAAAACGTTGACAGGCATAGCAATTTTATTCATAAATGGCCTGAACCAACGGAAGTGCGCAGCTTACTGGTGAGGCTCCCGGACTTCAAATCCGGTGTGGGGCGCTAATACCGTCCCGGGTGGGTTCGATTCCCATGCACTTCCGCCATAAACCGCTGATTTTATTGATGCCAAACCCGTATTTAACGATCACCAAAACCATTTTGCAACGCATCAATATCAAAAGGCCCCGGACTTAGCAAGCCGAGGCCTTTCTTTTAGGCCAGTGGAAAATTTATTTCCACTGGCCTTAGGGCCTGTCCAGAAATAACTGTCACCATCTGGCTTGTCTTTCGGCCCATTTTCGGTGTTGTCATAACCCATTTTGGCCACCGCAAAACACCTTTATAATTCTGACCGTTCAGTATCTTTTGATTCCCCCACCCTACCGCCTGGAACCACATTTCCGACCTTTCAATCCGTCCGAGGGTCCGCTCCAGTTCAGCACCCGCTGCCGTCCCAAGGGCCGTCAACTTCATGGCCGGCAAGGCCGATCGCGCCTGCCACCATGACACAATGCGGATTGTCATCGACAATATAGGGCTTGAAATCATATTTTAATTACTATACTCTGAAAAAAATTTTCAGGTGAAAGTTTTACCGTACGGTTAGTATATCTATCACGCCATCGTTTCAATTTCGAACTATCAAAAGAAGATGATAAACCCAACCGGGAAAGGGAACAATCCATGAAACTAAAACAGATCACCGTATCTTTGGAAAACCGGCACGGGCGTTTGTATGAAGTTACACGTGCCTTGGGGAATGCCGGGATCAATATCCGGGCCTTGAATTTGGTTGATACCGGTGCATTCGGGCAGCTAAGGCTTCTCGCTTCGGATGTATCCACGAGCCGACGTATTCTGATGAAAAAACAATTGCCGGCGCGTGTCGATGAGGTCGTTGCGGCAGAGATCCCAGACAAGCCCGGCAGCCTGGCTGATCTTCTTGTTCATCTGTATGAAACCGACGTCAGCATAGAGTACTCGTACGCGTTTGTCGGGATTTCCGAAGGCAATGCCGTGATGATATTCCGTTTCAATGACAACGATAAGGCAATTCACATATTGCAGGAAAAAGGGGTACGCTTGTTGGATGCCAAGGCCTTTGGGATCGACGAACCGGGCACTTGATTCCCGGCTGGATAATTTCAGCACTGGCGGCAAAAACACAATCAGGTCTGGTCAAACAGGTGGAGGAGAGAAAAAATGAGCGCAACCAAAGATTATGATCCCCAATCGTTTGCAGTGGTCGGTGCCGGCCCTGTAGGATGTATCGTGGCTGCATTTCTGGCAAAGGCCGGGTACGATGTAACGCTTTGTGATGTGGTACCTGAACTGCTGGCTCCTGCCGTGAAGCCGGGTATCATCATCGAAGGGGCTCAAAACCTTCAACAGGCCATATTAAAAACCTGCGGCTCTGTCGATGACCTGGCAGACGATCTGCCTGACGTTATTTTCATCGCCGTCAAGGCGAATGCAACTCCGCTGATCGCCTCTGCGATTGAAAGCTTTATCAAAAAAGGCACGTATGTGGTCAGCTGGCAAAATGGGATTGATACGGAACTCGAACTCGCCAGGTTTTTGGGTAAGCATCCGGTGATGCGGGCCGTGGTCAACTATGGGTGCGGCCTGGTAAAACCGGGCCATGTGCGGCTGCCCTTCCATCATCCCCCGCATTTCATTCAGGCTCTTGACCCGCAATCGAATCATGCCGCCGCTGCCATAGCCCAAGCGCTCACCAACAGCGGCTTGCCTACCGAAAATACGTCCACGATTGTCTCCAAAGTATGGCGAAAAGGGATTTTAAATGCCTGCATGAACCCGGTTTGCGCCGTGACCGGCCTGACCATGGCGCGGGCAATGAAAGACCCCATCGTCTTTGAGATCGTCGATGCCCTGATCAAGGAATGCGTGAAAGTAGCCCGAGCCAACGAAGTTTCCCTTGGATGGGATTTCTACCCCTATGCCATCGAATATATGAGCAATGCGGGTGACCACAAGCCTTCTATGCTAATGGATATTGAAAACAAACGGCGTACGGAAGTCGATTTCATCAACGGCAAATTCATCGAATACGGTCGACAAGCGGGAATGGAGACACCCTATAACCAGACCATCCGTTCCCTGGTGAAGGCCATTGAACCCAGATAGAAGCCAGAGGTAAACCGATGACACCCCGTCCCGTCTATGTGGGAATCGATCTGGGGGCTTCCCGAACAAAAGTTGCTGTCCTGGACGCCCGCAAAACGTTGATTGGCCATGCCGTTCGAAAATCGGGGACGGATTATGCGGCTACCGCATCAGCGTGTATGAGCGCTTCCCTTGAAATGGCGGCGGTTTCAGATGCCGATATCGTTCGAACCATTTCTACCGGTTATGGTCGTAAAAACGTAATCTTCGCCCACGACCACAAGACGGAAATCGCCTGCCATGCGAAAGGGTGCTACCATTATTTTCCAAAAGCCATCAGCATCATCGACATCGGCGGGCAGGACAACAAAGTCATCAAACTGGATGACGCCGGTCGGCGGCTGAATTTCAAGATGAATCGTAAATGCGCGGCCGGAACCGGCGCATTTCTCGAGGAGATGTCACAACGGCTGGATATCCCCTTGGCGTCAATGGATGGGCTGGCACGCCAATCCGAAAACATGGTCAAATTGGGCAGCTTTTGCACCGTATTTTCCGCCACCGAGGTCCTGGAAAACATTCGCGCCGGAAAAAAACTGCCGGATATCGTCAAAGGACTTTTTTATTCTGTGATTTCAAGGGTTCTGGCAATGGAACCCTTAACCGAGATCGTGGTCATCACCGGTGGTGTGGCGGCGCATAATCCGTTTCTGGTAAGCATGGCGGCCGACATCATCGGCCGGCCTGTTCTTGTCCCCGAATATCCACAGTTGACCGGCGCAATCGGTGCGGCACTCTACGCCCTGTCGAATTGATTGTGTGGGGCAAACGAAACATTTATTCTGGAGGAGCGATCATGGCGGAAGAAAAGAAACCCGGAAGGAAAAAAATTGAGGCTGCCGGTTTGTTGGGTAAATTCATGGCCGATTACTACTACGAACTGGACCGCGCCGCCAAAAACAAAGCGAAAAAGATTGCCTGGTGCACCAGTGTCGGGCCGGCGGAGCTTTTAAGGGCCATGGGATTTTTGGTTTATTTTCCCGAAACCCATTCCGCCATGCTCGGCGCGACGCGCATGGCGACGGATCTGATCCCCAAAGCCAATGCCATTGGCTACTCTCCTGAAATTTGCTCATACTTAACGGCTGATATCGGTGCCTATCTCGAAGGCGTCTCACCGTTGGCGACTGTCTTCAAAGGCATCGCTGGGCCACCCAAACCGGATATCCTCGTCTACAACACCAACCAGTGCCGGGATGTACAGGACTGGTTCGACTGGTATGGCCGCGAATACGGCGTGCCGTCGATCGGGATCCAGACCTATCGCGGGGTCAAAGAGGTCACCGAGAAACATATCTTCTCCATCGCCAAGCAAATTGAGGCATTGATCGAGCCACTGGAAGAAGTCATCGGCGCGAAGCTGGATGTGGACAAACTCAAAGAGACGGTGGCGTTGTCCAGAGAGTGTTCCGAACTCTGGAAAAAGGTGCTGGACACGGCCAGTGCGGTTCCCTCCCCATTGACTTTTTTCGATGGAACCACACTGATGGGTCCAGCAGTCGTCGGCCGGGGGACAACCCGTGCCAATGACGCTTACCGGATTCTGTTGGCAGAACTGGAGGAACGAATCGCAAACAAAGAAGGCGCGGTCGATGATGAATCCTACCGCATCTACTGGGACGGTATGCCGGTTTGGGGGCGTCTCAGCGCGCATTCGAAGCTGTTTGCCGGCCTGCAGACGTGTGTGTTGGCCTCGACCTACTGTAACAGCTGGATATTTTCAGCATTGGATCCGGAGAGACCGATCGAGAGCATGGCCAGAGCCTACACGGAATTGTTTATCGTGCGGTCGGATCAATACAAGGAGGACTATATCAAACGGATGCTGGACTTCTTTAAGGTCGACGGCATTATTTACCATGATGCCAAAACCTGCCCCAACAACTCCAATTGCCGCTATGGCCTGCCCCAGCGGCTCGAAAAGGAAACCGGTATTCCGAGCCTGCTCATAGACGGTGATTTAAACGACCTCAGATTGCTTTCCGATGAGCAGACCCAGACCAATGTGGAAGCGTTTATCGAACAACTGGAGGAGTACAAATGATGTTAGACTCATTGTTCCGACCCAAATCCGTGGCGGTCATCGGCGCCTCCACCAAAACCTTGCACATCGGCAACCGGGTCATCAAGAATCTCCTGGACTTTGGGTTTAAAGGGCAAATTTACCCCATCAACCCCAAGGCCGACGAGATCCGCGGAATCAAAGCCTTCAAATCGATATTGGAGGCCCCGGACAATATCGATGTGGTCCACATGGTCATCCCCGCCAAGTTCGTCCCCCAGGCCGTGGAGGAGTGCGGCCAAAAAGGAGTCAAAAACATTATCATCAACTCCGGCGGATTCTCGGAGACCGGTCCCGATGGGGCGGCTTATGAAAAAGATTTTCTGGCCCGGGCCCAAAAATACGGCATCCGGATGTTCGGTCCGAATTGCCAGGGGATCATCAACTCGGACCCTGCCGTCCGGGCCTATTGCAATTTTACGTTTACCTTTCCGGAGATGGGCTATATCTCCATCGCCGCCTTGAGCGGCGGGGTCGCCGAAGTCATCCATCAGGGTTTTTCCGAAATGGGTGTGGGCACGCGCATCTATGCCTCCAACGGCAACGCCTGCGATGTGACCATTCCGGAAATCATCCGCTACCTCGGACAAGACGAGGGTACCCGGGTCGTGGTCACCTACGTCGAAGGGCTCAAAGATCCCGCCACGTTTATGCAGGTGGCTCGCCAAGTGGCCGCCCAAAAGCCGCTGCTGGCCATGAAGGCCGGCCGCACGGCGGAAGGCGCCAAGGCCGCCGCGTCACACACTGGCGGGCTGGCCAAAGCAGATCTGGCGACCGATCTGATCTTTAAGAAAGCCGGCGTGCTCTCTTTTACCGACGAAGGGGAGATGATCAATGCCGCTGCGGCTTTCGCCACCCAACCGATACCCGAAGGCAAGCGGGTCGGGATCATCACCAATACCGGCGGTCCGGCGGTCATTGCCACCGACATCCTGGTCGGTGCCGGCCTCGAAATCCCCCCCCTTTCGGAAAAGACCGCCCGTCTGCTCAAAGATGCCCTGTATCCCGAAGCCTCGATCAACAATCCCGTGGATGTTTTGGCCACCGGAACGGCCGGCCATTACCGCGCCTGTCTGGATGCCATGATGGCCGACGACCAGTTTGACGCGATCCTGGTCCACTTCGTCACACCGTTTTTTGTGGACACGGAAAGCATCGCCAGGGAGATCGCGGCGGTCAACCAGCAGGGCATCAAACCCTTGGTCTGCAATCTGATGACCGATAAACGCCAGTGGACCGATACCCTTGAGATCCTTCGGACCGGCGGTGTGCCTTGCTTCAGCCTACCCAGTGTGGCCGCCAGGACATTGACCGATCTGGTCCGCTACCACGAGATCCGATCCCGTCGGGTCGGAGAGGTGGAGACGTTCGGCGATGTGGACCAAGGCAGTGCGAGCGCGCTTCTCGACGCCGCCAAAGCAGCCGGTCGCACCTATCTGTCGGCCGACCAGGTCTTTGGCATTCTGGCTGCCTATGGCATCCCGGTGGCCGCGTGGCGGATGGTCGAAACCCCTGAAGAAGCGGTCCAGGCAGCCGAGGCCATCGGCTATCCCGTGGTCGTCAAAGCCGACGCGCAAGAAATTGTGCACAAAAGCGATATGGGCGGTGTGGCCGTCAATCTCAGTGATGGCCATGCCGTGCAGTCCGCGGTGCAGGTAATGAGCCAGAAACTGGAAGCCAAGAAACTCAGGTTCCTGGTCCAGAAGCACCTGCCCCCGGGTATGGAGCTGATCATCGGCGCCAAGGCAGAAGCCGAACTGGGTCACCTGGTGATGTTCGGGCTGGGCGGGATTTACGTTGAGGTCTTCAAGGATGTCGTTTTTGACCTGACGCCGATAACGGGAACAGAGGCGCAAGAGATGCTTACGGCTATCAAGGGTGCGCCATTGCTCAAGGGGGTCAGAGGACAAAGCGGTGTGGATCAGAACCAAATCGCCGAAATCATTCAGCGCCTTTCGCAACTTCTCTCCGATTTACCCGAAATTCAAGAAATGGACTTAAATCCAGTGATCGCCAATGCAAACAGTGCCGTAGCGGTGGATGCCCGGATCAGCCTATAACCGGATCAGCCTATAAAAAGGAGGATAAGATGGCCTGCTGGATGAATCTGGGACAGACACTAAAAGTGAATGCCAAAAAATTCCCGCACACCGTCGCCTTAAAGGATGCCGGGCGAAGGTTCACCTATCCGCAGCTGAACCAGCGGGTCAATCAGCTGGGCAATAGCCTGCTGGCCATGGGACTCGTGAAGGGTGATAAAGTAGCGGTGCTGCTTGAAAATAGTATTGAGATCATCGAGATTTATCTGGCGACCGCCAAAACAGGGCTGGTGATTGTGCCGATCAATTTCCGCCTGGTCTCCACAGATGTCGAATATATTGTCGACAACTCGGATGCCAAAGCGCTGGTTGTGCATGACCAGTTTGTACCAACGGTGACACCGATCCAGCCCAATCTGAAAAGAATCCCAGCGGATCACTACGTCGTGGTCGGCAATTCTCACGCGGGCTACCGGCAGTATGAGACGATGATCGCCTCTGCGCCTTCTGCCGAGCCGATTTCGGATGTGGCGCCCGGGGACACCTGGATCCTGATCTATACGTCCGGTACGACGGGAAAACCGAAAGGGGTCGTCCGTTCACATGAATCCCACATTGCGTTTTACCTGATCAATGCCGTCGATTTCGGTTTCAACCAGCAGGACGTATGCCTGAACGTCATGCCGCTGTGCCATATCAATTCCACTTTTTTTACCTTTATCTTTACGTATATCGGTGCAACGGTTTATGTCCATCCGGCCCAATCCTTCAAAACCATAGAGATACTGGAGATCATCGAACGGGAGAAGATTTCCTTCATCTCCTTGATCCCCACGCACTACAATCTCATCTTAAATGCGCCCGAAGATACAAGGGGCTTTGACCGCAGCTCCATCAGAAAGCTTCTTTGTTCGTCGGCACCGGTGCACAAGCGGATGAAACTGGCTATCATGGATTTCTTCCCGGGGGTCGAGCTCTACGAAGGCTATGGCTCCACCGAAGCCGGTATCGTCACGGTGCTAAAACCCGAAGATCAACTGCGCAAACTGGGATCGATTGGTTTCGAATCGCTGGGAACGGAGTTCGTTAAACTATTGGATCAGGATGGGAACGAAGTCGGCACCGGCGAAGTGGGAGAGTTGTATTCACGCGGACCGATGCTTTTTGATGAGTACTACAAACTGCCGCAGAAAACACACACAGCATTCAAGAACGGTTGGTTTTCGGCCGGAGACATGGCTAGGCGCGACGCGGATGGCTATTACGAAATCGTGGACCGCAAAGACAATATGATCATTACGGGGGGCGAGCATGTCTACCCCAGTGAAGTCGAAGAGGTCATCGGCAGCCATGAATGCGTCTTCGACTGTGCCTGCATCAGCCTGCCGGATGAAAAGTGGGGTGAGAAGGTGGTGGCCGTCGTGGTGCCGCGTCCGGGCGTTAACGATCAGGAAATTGACGAAGATATGATCAAAACCTGCTGCCGGGATAAACTGGCCGGTTACAAACGGCCCAAGGATGTCATTTTCATCGACGCGGACAGCATGCCGCGTACGGCAACCGGTAAGATTTTACACCGCAAACTGCGTGAGCGGTACCTAAGCTCTGAGCATTAAGATTTGATGGGCATTGTCTAAACATTCAACCAAAAATTAGGGGAGGCAGACGGCATGTTGACGAAAGCGTTTATTCCATACGGTGGTTATTACTCTACTCCTTTCGCCAAGTGGCAGGGCAGCCTGGCCAACGAGAATTCCATTACCCTGGGAGCCGAGACCACCCGGCGATGGCTGGTTCAAAAAGGATGGAACCCAGAAATGTATGATTATCTGATTCTGGGCATTACTATCGGCCAGCCCAAGTTTTTCTATGGCGGTCCATGGGCCTCGGCGCTGATCGGTGCTGAACATATACCGGGTGTCATCCTCAGCCAAGCGTGCTCGACCTCGACAACCGGTCTCTTTCAAGCTGGGGTCGGAATAGAGACCGGCCTGTATGACACCGTTTGCTGTCTGATGGTGGACCGGTGCTCCAACGGCCCCCACACCATATGGCCGAATCCCAAAGGCCCCGGCGGTGAGGTCCTGTCCGAAAACTGGATGATGGACCATTTCAATAAAGACCCCTGGGCCGGTGGGGCGATGATACAAACCGCTGAGAACGTCGCCGGTGAGGCCGGTATCACCCGGGATGAATGCGACGCTGTCGCTCTGCGAAGATATGAACAATACCAGGACGCTCTGGCTGATGATCGCCGCTTTCAAAAACGCTACATGTTCCCCGCTGAAATCGCCGTTTCCAGGAAAAAGACGGTTCTCATCGATGCCGACGAGGGGGTCATGCCGACCACGGCCGACGGATTGGCAAAGCTTCGGCCGGTATTGCCACAGGGAGTCCACACATTCGGTTCTCAAACGCATCCCGCTGACGGCAACTGTGCCTTAACCGTGACGAGCCGTGAAAAAGCCAAAGCGCTTTCCACGGACCCGGATATTGAAATTCAGATTGTCTCTTACGGTTATGCGCGCACCCAGAAAGCCTTTATGGCCAAGGCGGTTGTGCCGGCTGCAAAGATGGCACTGGAGAAGGCCGGTATCGGTGTGGGTGATGTGAAGGCCATCAAAACCCACAACCCGTTTGCCGCCAACGATGTTTTTATGGCCAAGGAGATGAACCTGGATGTCAACAGCTTCAACAATTACGGCAGCTCTCTGGTTTTCGGGCATCCTCAGGCACCTACGGCCGGACGGCTCATTATCGAGGGAATCGAAGAGGTGGCCCAGACCGGCGGCGGTTACCTGCTCTTCGGTGGATGTGCCGCGGGGGATACGGCAGCCGGCCTTGTTTTAAAAATAGGATAGTGCCTCCATGGGCCTGTTCATTGCCCTATTTCTCGGGATGCGGGCAGGATAAAACGAAAGGTGGCACCCTGCCCCGGCTGGCTGATGACTTGAATATCACCACCCAGCTTGCGGGCAAGGATACGTGATCCCGCAAGGCCGAGTCCGTGGCCCGTGCGCACAAAGCTTGAGCAGGACGATTTTGAAAGCTGGGCATAGCGCTGAAAAATCCGCTCATGGTCTTTAGTGGCTATGCCTGGCCCATCGTCACATACCTCAACCCGTAGGTGATCGGGGTCTTTATCCATACGGATCTCAACCTGTTTTTTTCGATGGTGCAAACTATTTTTGATCAGGTTGCCGACAATCTGGCGGAACTTGGTTTCATCCTGTTGGATTTCAATATCCGACAATTGCGGTTCGATTTTCAGCAGGATGCCGTTGCGGGCAAGAAATTGTATCGATTCCGATCTCTGGCGACAGCGCCGGCATCCCTTGAAAACTGGATCGTCCATGACTTCCAAGGCATCCAGTAATGCGACATAAAGGATTTCGCCCGGTAAAAAACAGCAATAACTGAAACAACCTGCTTCGGAACGCCCTACCTCCAATAGGTCGTATAGCATCGTGCGGGCTTTTTTCAGGTTTCGCAACGAACGATCAAAAACCTTTTCCTGGCGCACAGAAAGCGAACCATATTTATCTTTGCGTTCCAGCAACGACCGCAGGCCGACTTCGGCCACCGTGAGAGGGTCTTTCAGCTCATGAATCAGATACTCGATTTGCACCTCCCGCAAAAACGCGTCTGAAGGTGCAGGCAGGTCGCACGCGTGGGGAATTTTCATTGTGCCTCACCATCAGTAGGGTCAAAACGCACGAACATCGTTGTTCCACCCGAAGCCAGACAATCTGTCTGGCTCCTACAGTGGTCGCACGATTCAATATTCCCCGGACACAGATTCTCATCGGTGGGGATATGTCGGCAGCGGGTCGATTCCATATGGATATCGAATCGGTAGCGTTCAGAAAAAATCTTGATGCGCAGCAAGTCAAACCCCTTTCCGCCGGCGTTAAAATCATACGCATGGCCGGAAGCATACTGCAGGGTGTCACGGGTGCTGAAATTTTGTTCAAAGATGAGCGGCTGGTTCAGCGCTGCGATGCCGACGCCGAAATCTTTTACTTCCAGCAGGGTGTGGTGATTGTCCGGCCGCACCGTCACCTGTATGCAGCCGCCGTCAGGTGTGTTTTCAATGGCATTGCGGAGCAATCCTTCGACAACGGTTGCCAGGACTTTCTCGGGAATATGAATGGCCCTGGCGGCAGCCAGTTCAGTCGTCAATTTAATCTGCCGATGTGAAAAATCGGGCTGCATGGCCTGGATTTTTACCTCGACAAAACGATCCAGCCGTATGCGTATGGCGGCTTCATCCGGAGGTGCGAAAATTTCCTTCACCCGCTGGCGGATTCTGTCGGCGGCATCTTCTTGCCCGGTTTCTACCGACACAAGCGATTCCAGTAAATCCGAGCAGGCTTCCAGCATGGCTGAGATCACTTGGTGGACAGCGTAATTCCTTTCCCGCTGGATGTCCTCGATGCGGTATTGCATGGCCAAGAGCCGATCTATGTTGCGCTGAGCCCGATCCATAATTTTGCTCAAACTGGGGTCGGTGTGGGTGGACAAGCGCTGGGCCAAGAGGCGGAAAGAGGCCTCCAGCACGGCGACGGGTGTTTTCAGCTCATGGGAAAGATGGTGAATAACGCGTTCCTTGGCCCGATTCAGGCTGCGGACCTCTGTGTAGGAATGGTTCAGTTCGTCGTTGATTCGAGCGTTTTCGATGGGCAGTGCGACCGTGCTTGCAATGGCACTCATCAACTCCACATCGGTATGGTCAAATTTTGCGTTCTTTTTGTTCACGGCGCACAGCACACCAATCATGCGGTCTTGCGTCCGGATGGGCACATCCAGCATGTTGCGAGTGCGATATCCCATTTGCTCGTCCACCTTGCGAAAAAAGAATGGACTTTTAGACGTATCGTGAACAATTAGCGGTTCTTGCGTTCGATAGACAAAACCGGCCACACCTTTATTGGCGGGAAAGCGGAATTCGCGCATCTTTCGGCCGACTTCGGTGTCATCATAAATGGCCGTACGAATGAAAAAGGTCTTCTGGTCTTCATCCAGCAAGATGACTGAGGCGCCCTCCGCACGGATCAGCTCTTGGACTTCACGGGTAATGAAGTCCAGCCGGTCATCCAGACGCTTAAAACGCGGCAGGGCCCTGGCGATGCCCAAGAGGGCTTGATTGCTGCGTTCGATGCGTTTTTGCTGCGTGACATCCCGAAGCATCACCAACTGTCCTTCAGGTTCCGCGTCGTTTCCGAAAAAAACGGAGCTGCTCGATTCGATATCCAGCAGGCGCCCCGCTTTGGTCAACCGCTGGGAAGCCAAGCCATAAATGGTGTGTTCGCGCTGCAGGCGCGACGCCTCCTGTCGGACATCTTCTTTCAAATGGTCCGGGACAAAGGGTATATGGCGGCCTTCCAGTTCTGCCAGGCGCCAGCCGAAGACCTTCTCGAACGCCGGGTTGAGGTAGGCAACAATGCCGTCAAGGTTGAGAACGACTACGGGGTCGGGGAAAAAATGCAACAAATCCCAGTAATGCTGGTCCGTTCGGGCACCGGTCTTAAACAGGCGAAAGCACGCTTGGGAAGTCGAAATAGATTCCGTTTTCATGGTGAACACTAAAGGTCCAAGTTGAACAAAACCCATTTAAAGCGCTGCTGAATCTCCTTTGGCAGGTTCGAACCGATCCGCGCCATGAATAAATTTTCGGGTCGAAGCAACACGTTGGGTTCATTGGTCTGGAATATGCGGAACCCATAGCGTGAAAAGAGGTGAATCATCATATTGCGGTAATCCATGACCGTCATCTTTACACCATCCAGGTCCCATGTCCATGAATAACCCACCATGTAAAAAACCCGGTCCTCGATCAGCGGATGATCCACCGCCAGCTCGAGCAGTTTGGCGGCGATTCCGTTGGCCCGCCAGGCGCGACTGACTTCAACGACAGAGACTTCCATCATGATCCGGTCCCCGACCCTGATCCAGCGTTCATCGGCGCTCGGGTACTGCAGGATGGCAAAACCAATGATCTGGCCATCGGCGGTGGAGGCGATGGTGACGTTTGCGTCCGGCCGGTCTGCTGCTGCGGCCAAGCTCTCTTTTTTGGCAATGATGGGGCTGTAGCGGGTGAATTCAGAAAAGGTTTTTTTGAAGCCGAGGAGTGCGATATCTTCGGAGGTGCAGAAAGAGCAGATTTTTACAACGTCCTGACTGGTTTGCAGACCCATGCATTTTTGATTCTGATGTGCCATGAATTGGTTAAAAATCACTCCAGTCTTTGTGCAACTTTTTCACCATTATCTGATAATCATGGTATTCTCCATCGGGGTCCTGAATATAGTCCCGCAACAAGCCCTCCTTGACAAAGTCCAGCTTTTGGACGGCTTTGATGGCAAAATCATCGATTCCCACTACAAAATCCATGCGGATTCGCTCGAGCTCCATCTCCATGGCCCGCTTGGTCAGGTCGAAGATCATCCAGGTGCCCAATTGTTTGTGACCGAACTCGGGCACGACAATGATGCGAAGTCGGCCGATATGTTTTCTGGCCCCATAGGGGCGCAGCAGCAGGCCCGCATTGGCAACAATCCTATCCTCATGGCAGGCCAAAATGGCGAAGGACCGTCCCGCACGTTGGTGATCGATCCATTTGTCAATCACCGCCGGGTCGCAGGGATCTTCTTTCAGGTACCACTTAAAGGCCACATCCATCTCGCGGTAAAAACAGACCAATGGATCCCGATCTTGCGGCGTCAAGAGCCTGAGCGTAATTTGCGTACGGTCCTTTAAGATGATTTCCTTGGGGTATTTCTTGTCAAACATGCCGGGTCCTTTCCCGATAAAGTTCTCTCTAATCGCCTGCACCGCACATCCCCTGCAGCCATGGGGTTGTCATTACCCTTTCGGCCGCTCATCGAACACCCGTTTGGCCTTGCCTTCACTGCGGGTGATGAGCTTGGGTTCTACCAGTTCGACCTTGACGCCGATACCCAACATGCCCCGGATGTGTTCGGTAACCTTGGCTTCCACCTCGGCCATTTTTTCCGGACCGGCATCATAGAGCGCCTTTTTGGCTTCGGTTCTGACAATCAATTGATCCAGGTAGCCTTTTTTGCGCACGATGATGACATACTGCGGTTCGATTTCATCGATATCCAGCAGAAGCGATTCAATCTGAGAGGGAAACACATTGACACCACTGATGATGAGCATGTCGTCCGTGCGGCCCGTGATCTTATCCATCCGCATCAGGGTTCGGCCGCAGGCACAGGGTTCAGGGATAAAACGGGTGATATCTTTGGTTCGATATCGAATCATGGGCATGGCTTCACGCTGAATCGAGGTGAAAATCAATTCACCCTTCTCCCCCATGGGCACCGGTTCCAACGTCAAAGGGTCCACCACTTCTGCCAAAAAGTAATCCTCATTGATATGCAGCCCGTTTTGTTCCCGGCAGTCAAAGGCGACGCCAGGGCCGCCAAGTTCGGTCAAGCCGTAGGCCTCCATGGCTTTGATCCCCATGCGCGTTTCGATCTCCTGGCGCATGGACGGGGTCCACGGCTCGGCGCCGAATACGCCGACGCGCAGGGGCAGATCCTTGAAGTTGACCTTCATCTCCTCGGCCCGCTCGGCGATGGTGAGTGCATAGGATGGTGTGCAAAGCAAGGCATTGGTTCTAAAGTCCCGCATCAGGGTGATTTGGCGTTCGGTCATCCCGGAACTGGTAGGGACCACATTGCAGCCGAGTCTCAGCGCACCTTCATGAAACCCAAGCCCTCCGGTGAATAGCCCATAACCGTAAGCGTTCTGAACAACATCCTCACGGCGGATGCCTGCCGCCCAGAGATTCCTGGCCATACACTCGCCCCATTGTTCAAGATCCTTTTGGGTATAGGGCCCGGTAATGGGCTTGCCGGTCGTACCGGAGGAGGCGTGCACACGCACGACATCTTCCATGGGAACGGCACACAGGTCGAAGGGATAGTTGTCTCTCAGATCGTTTTTCACCGTAACCGGCAGTTTGGTGACGTCTTCCAAACTTTTGATGTCGTCGGCGGTGACTTGCGCTTCCTCCAGGCGACGCCGGTAGAAGGGGACCCGATCGTTGACCCAGGCAACGGTTGCTTTCAGTTTTTGCAGCTGCAATTTTCGAAGTTCTTCCCGTGGCAGGCATTCGATTTCATTTTTCCAGGGCATTTTCGTCTCCTTGTGAAAGATCGGTTTAAACTTCCTACGCCGCTGCTGCAGCAGAAAACCCAAGATCGAAGGCTCTTAAATTGATTTCCGTGAACGCTTTTTTGGTTGTGGTGGCTATGGCCGTTTTGAAATTGTCATTGGACAGCGGTAGGATACCAGTCTGGGCCATGGCTCCCAGCAGAACCATGTTGACCGACATGACGGCACCGGCCTGCTCTGCCAGTGCTCTGGCGTCAAAGGCGATGAGCCGCTTCGTCTTGTGGCCGATCAACGCTTGAATCTGGCTCAGCCGGGGATAGACGGCTTTACCGATGGTCACGGTGAAAGGTGACAGGGGCGAAAGATTGGTGATCACGGTGGTGCGCTCGTTGCACTTGTTGAGCGCCCGCAGGGTCTCCGCCGGTTCAAATCCAACCAGAAGGTCCGCCTCCCCATTGGAAATGATGGTGCTCTTGGCATCTCCCAGCACGATGGCCGATTCCACCACCCCGCCACGCTGGGCCATACCGTGAATTTCACTCATGCGGACCGGGATATCCGAAAGCAAGGCGGTCTCGCCGATCACCCGGGAGCTCAGGAGATTGCCTTGTCCGCCCACGGCCACGATGATCAGTCTGGTTGGTTCCATCTCAATCTCCTTTTTTTATGGGCAGGATTGCATTCTCAGGGCAAATTTGGGCACACACGGCACATCCGACACACAGCTCGGGATCGATGAGGATTTGCTCGTTGTGCAGGTAAAAGGCAGGACAGGCCAATTCATCGACGCAGTGGCGATGGTTTTTACACTTATCGCTCACGAAAAATGGCCGCCCCTTGAGTTCTTTTAGGCTTTTTGCATACAGCGTACAGGTCTCCTGGGAGATGACCACGGAAACCCCTTCAAACTCCAGGGCCGACTTGATGGCCTCGATGCTTTTTTTGACCTTGAACGGTTTGATCACCGATACATGCGCAACGCCCAGGGCCCTGACCACCGTTTCGATGGAAATGCGTCCATACCCATCCAGTTTGAGTTTCTGCATGTCCACGCCGGGATGGGGCTGGTGCCCGGTCATGGCGGTAGTGCCGTTGTCGAGAATGACCAGTGTGAAATTGTGGTTGTTGAAAACGGCATTGATCAATCCGGCCACACCGGAATGAAAGAAGGTGGAGTCGCCGATAAACGATATGACTTTTTTATCGGTTGCTTTGGAAAACCCGCAGGAACTCCCCACGGATGCCCCCATGCAGACCACAAAATCGGCCATGTTCAGTGGGGGCAGAAACCCCAGAGTGTAGCAGCCGATGTCCGAGGGGTAAATGGTGTCCATCCCTTCGGCGGCTTTCTTGACCGCATAGAAGGTGGCCCGGTGGGAGCAGCCGGCGCAAAGCGTGGGCGGCCGTGCCGGAATGTCGGGCACATCCGACAAATCGGGGATTTTTGGCGGCGTGTACGGCACCTCGAAAAAGGCGGCCACACACCCGCGAACCAATGCCGGGTCGTATTCGTACAGCCGGGAGAAAAGATCGTCAGCCTTGCCTTTGATGGTCAGGGACAAGCCCGCCTCCTGGGCAAAGGCCTTGACCGCCTCTTCCATGAACGGCTCCCCCTCTTCAACCACGAGGACCCGGTCGCAATCTTTTAAAAAGTCTTTAATCAGCGCTTCGGGCAAGGGCTGTGAAAAACCGAGCCGCAGGACCTTGGTTTTCTCGGCGATGCCCAAATCGGTGACGGCGTCTGCGACATAGGTATAGGAAACCCCGTTGCAGATGATGCCCCACCTGCCCTGGCCCTCGATAAAGTTGTACGGGGATTGCTCGGCCAACTGTTTGGCCTTGGCGATGTTTTCCAGCAGCCGGACGTGCAGCTTTCTGGAAACGGCGGGAACGCAGACGAAATTCATCGGGTCTTTGGCAAAATCACCGCGGGTCTGCCGCGGCCGGATTTCTCCCAAAGAGATGATGGCGTTGGAGTGGTTCACCCGTGTCGTCGTCCTGAAAAGTACCGGCTCTTTCAGTTTTTCGGACAGGTCAAAGGCGTAGCCGACCATTTCGGCGGCTTCCTCCACCGATGAGGGCTCCAGAACGGGCAGTCCGGCCAGTTTGCCGTAATAGCGGTTGTCCTGCTCGTTCTGGCTGGAAAACATGAAGGGATCGTCGGCGGTCACGATCACAAGGCTGCCATTGACCCCGAGATAGGCCAGCGTCATGAGGACATCGGCGGCCACATTCACGCCCACATGCTTCATCATGCACATGGCGCGAAGACCTGAATTGGCCGCCGCCGCCGCGACTTCCAGGGCCACTTTCTCGTTGGTGCTGTACTCGAAGTAAAGGTCGCTTTCCTGAGACATCTGAAAGAGATTAAGTGAAATCTCCGAAGAGGGCGTCCCCGGGTAGGTGCTGGCAAAGGCCACCCCCGCCTCGATGGCTCCCCTGGCAATGGCTTCATTGCCCAACACCAGCATTCGTTGTCCTGGATTCTCCGTCAGTAGTTTGTGCATGCCATCTTCCTTTTTATTGCCCTTTGAATTCAGGGCGTCTGCGGCCTAATGCGGTAAGGCCTTCCAATGCATCTGCAGTCGAGAAAATTTCAGACAGGCGTTCAAGCTCAATGGCTATGGCCTGGGGCATGTTTTTTCCGACCTGCTGGTCAATGATTTCATTGGCCAGCTTGAGCGCGAGCGGGGCTTTGCGACTGACCAGTTTAGCGGTCTGGGCCGCCAGTTGCGGATCGACGCCCACGGGCAGTTCTCCGGCGAGCAGGCGGTCCGAATTTTCAGCGGTGCACAGTTGGGCCAGCGCTTTCTGGCTGTCGGGTATCTCACGCTTTCGGTACTTGTCCGGCACACCATTGCGGACAAGGTCCTGTATGGCTGCCGGTACGCCGGCAGGTTCGACCAGCGTGGTGACGATGCCTAGTGATTGGGCAGTTTCGGCATTGATCGGCACCCCGGTGAAGACATAGTACTTGGCCAGGGCTTCGCCGGCCTGCCGCGCGAAACGCAGCATCCCGCCCAGACCTGGATAGATGCCGATGCCGGTTTCCGGAAAACCCATGGAGCCGGCCGGTGTGGCCACGATTGCCTGGCAGGCCAGCGCCAATTCGCTGCCCCCACCCATGGAGAGGCCATCCAACAGTGCAATGGTCGGCTTGTTGGCATTTTCGATGCTGAGAAGAAGCTGGTGGCCCTTTGCGGTGAAATCGACAATTTCGGATATTTGTTCGGCTTGAATCTTTTTAACAAAGTAGCGAATGTCCGCGCCGGCGACAAAGGCCTTACCGGCCCCCTGCAGGACCACCGCTTTGACGCCGGCAGTGTTTTCCGCTTCTGCAAAATGGGTCTCGAGCTGGACGAATACCTGTTCGTTCAAGGCATTCATGGCTTCGGGGCGATTGATGGTGATATAGGCGATCTCATCCTTAACGGTCATATCCACAAGTCGAAAAGAGAACGGCTGTCCGATTTCTTTTTGTTTGCGAAGGATATCCGGCATTTTGAAGTCGGGGTATTTTTGGGCGACGGCCGCCACCACCTGACAGGCCTTGTCGATACCGATTCGATTCATTAATTCAAAAGGTCCCAAGGCCCACCGCAGTCCGATTTTGGCGCCCCGATCGGTGTCTTCCATGGACGCCACCGCTTCATCAACCAGCGTCGCCGCCACGCCAAGGCATACACCGTACAAGCGGTCGATCACGATCTGGATTTTCGACTCATCGACTTCGCCGTCGAGGTTCCAGTTTTCGCCTTTTTCCATCTGCGCCTTCAACACGTCGGCCGGAGCGTAAAACGGGCCAATTTCCTTTCCGAGTGTCGTCGCCGCATGGACCGCGATGGGTATGCCGGTGACATTCATCAGCATAAAGGGTCCCATGCCGATCTTGAATCCACGTTTGGCCGCTTCCTCGATAGTTGCAATCGAGGCGACGCCCTCTTCGAGAAGCCGGGCTGCCTCGTTTAAAAACGGGACAAAAAACCGGTTGACCGCAAAGCCCGGTGCATCCTTGACCAAAATAGCGGTTTTGCCGTGCAGTTTCGCTGCCAGAAGGGATAACTCCAGCGTTGATTCACTGGTGCCTTCGTGGGGGATCACTTCCAGCAGCCGGTTTTTTGCCGGGTGGTAGAAATAGTGATACCCGATAAAGCGGTCGGGCCTCGAAACCACCCCTGCGAATTCGCGTACGTAAAAGGAGGATGTGTTGGTGGCCAGAATAGTTTTTTGATCGCAGATTTGATCGAGCTTTTGAAACACCTCGGTTTTAACCTGTTTGTCCTCGAAAACGGCTTCGATGACGATATCGGCATCGGCCACGGCATTAAAATCGGTGGTTGCGGTGATGCGGGCGAGGATTTCTGCCACCTTGGTGGAACTGAAAATCTTGCGCTCGACTGCGTCGGACAGGATACTTTTTATGTTCGACAGACCGCGTTGGACGAATTCTTCTTTTACATCCACCATGACTACCGACAAGCCCTCTTGGGCGATTTTCTGGGCGATGCCACTACCCATGTTGCCCGCACCAATAACACCGATCTTGTTAATTTGCGTCATGTCACCCCCTCTGTTTTTTCAGTATGAACAGAAAAGCACTGAGGCCCGTGGAAGAGAAAAAATCCAGCGCCTCGATACACCGGAAAACGGTGCTACAGCCACGGGTACACTGCGTAGACATAGGATCAGAAACGCATGCTGAAAATACTCGCCCTAAGTGGCCGTGGGCATAAAAGAGCGATTCTATTTTTTACTGAACGATGCCCACCTTGTCAAGTAAATATGTCCGACCGTTTAGTATTTTAACTTGGCATCACAAGCCTTTATGCGGGCCCCTGAACACGACCCGGCGGCCGCTGTTGTTTTGACCGTTCGCCGTGTTCAGCGCTATCACCATTTGCCGTCTTCTCGCATCGAAAAGCAACCTTTTCGTGCAATGTCGGCATTGCTCATTTCAAATTTATCGCTTGAAATCATAATTAAATTGATATAACCTTAATAGAATTGAATTAAAATTAATGTCTTTGGCGGTTTTCTCGTATAATTGCTACCCCGTCCATAAATTGCAGGGATAAACTGTATCTCGACCTTGCCGAGACGCCCTTGGCAAAGCGCAAATTCGTTTATTCCAATTTACTTTTTAATACCGATTAATACCGAACGGTTGGTATCTGCAAGAAATACAATCACAATGAGACGAAGTCAGAAAACGGAAAAAAAGATTGTTCAGGCCGCCTTGGATCTATTTGTCCACAAAGGTTACCACGGCACCTCTGTCAATGATATTACGAAAAAGGTCGGATTGACCAAAGGGGCGTTGTATTCGCACTTCAAGAGCAAGAGCGAACTGGTCTTTCGAACCATCCAGGAGTACGACACGCAGTTCATCGACCAGATGATTAAGGCGGTCGACGGATTCCAGGGCAATGCCATTGAAAAACTTCACCATGCCATCAGTTTCAACGCCGCTTTCGCAGTGAAAAACCTCGAACTTTGCGTCTTTTTGACTTTTCTGTCTACCGAGTTGAGTGCCGATGCCGATTTTCAGCCGGCCTTGAAAACAACTTACCGCAAGTATCAGAAATACATCGGTAAAATTATCACTCAAGGCGTTAGTCAACAAATTGTCAAAAAAGGGATCGATCCCGAATTAGCGGCGCTGACCTTTATGGCACTGCATGACGGGATCTTGCTCCAGTGGGTATTGAACCGGGATGGTTTAGACGGCAGGCAGTATGTCAATACCTTTCGGACCATATTCATCAGTGGATTGGCAACTTAAGGCCAGCGGGAAAAATCCCCCCCCCCGCTATCGATCTGGCCACCTGCAGAAAATATTGATAGAGCACGCTCACAAAGTGCATTGATCAAGGTCGTCTCAATAAATTTTGGACATTTTTGATCCGCTGCTCCTGCAAGGGGTTGAGCGGCTGCAGATCGGGCTCCTTGGCCGTCTTTTCGGCGAATGACTTGGGCGGCCCAAAGGTTGAACTGGTGCGCACTCGCCTTCCAGCGGTCATCGCCAAAGCGCTGCCGGCACCGGTCAAAGCGCTGGCTCCACATTTCCGGACCACTGACGCCGCCACCGTCGACCGGGTGCAAAAAGAAAATCGAAAAGCCGCACTCCTTGATCAGGCCGATTAGGTCGCTGACGCGCTTACGGGCCAACTCGTCACGTGACCAGCAGTAGAATCGCTCGCGCTGGTCATGCACGCAGTCCCAGTTCTTGAATTCCGGGCGACACTTGTCGTGCGCAAAACCCAGCTGTGTCGAGTCTTGTCCGCGCATGGCATAGATGCCGCGCTCGCGCGCATAGGCATTCATCTGTCGGTAGAATTTACGTTTGGCGGCATCGTAGTCGGCGGCCCTGCCCCCCAGTTCCTGCAGGCCACGCTCGAACCTCACCGCGCCCCGGTGGTGGTAGTCCGGATTGTCATAAACCCGGGCCGCACTGATGGACACGCCGCCCACCCGTCTTGCACATCACCATTTGGCGCAGGGTCATGGCGCCATAAAGGCTGCTGACGCTGTCGCTGCCCACAACAATTAACCGGTCCGGGCGGGTCTCGATGATGTATCCCTGCGACCCGGGATCATCAGCCGTGATGGTCAGGTCCAAGGTTTCGACCAAGCGGTTTGCAGCAACGCTCGTAACTGGCAATACATAAATTCCGGCGGTGGCAACGTCGCTCACCGGCTTGATCTCGCCCGGACGCCCGGCCAATTCAAGAATGCGCCGACTGAGGCCAGCCGGGTCCATCTGCTGACACGCTGGCAAATGAACGCGGCCAGTCGACATCGGTTCAAGTTTTTTTACCACACCGCCGATAAATCAATATGCAGAAAGGACGCCGCATGCAAGTAAAGCCCAGTGCCAACATGGTCATTCGAAAAGTGATCGGCGCCATATTTCCCCGATTTAGCGTTTCCAGACCACAACACGGGTCAACCCGAACCAGCCATGGGTTGGTGGCTCCGCGTGAAGAAGTGGAAAGGGCCTTCACGTTAGGCCCAATGCCTCCCAGGCCCGATGAATCACGCTATTTCATGGGACCGGACGACATGGTTCCATCCGTGTCTTTCCGCTTCAAATAGCGGTTCTATCCCGGCGTGACCGCGACATATCGGTTGCGTCGTGTCCCGGCGTTTATGGAATTCCAAGCTGAGCGGTAGGTGTGGGTGTGGGTGTGGCCGCGCACGCGCAAAAAAAGGGTTGAATGGATTTCAACCCCGTTTTGTTGATCTAATTGGAGGCGGCAACCAGATTCGAACTGGTGAATGGAGGTTTTGCAGACCTCTGCCTTACCACTTGGCTATGCCGCCTATAAAAAAAAATGGAGCGGGAAACGGGATTTGAACCCGCGACTTCGACCTTGGCAAGGTCGCACTCTACCACTGAGTTATTCCCGCTCAATGAAGCCGTATTTCTATAAATATTCGGATTCGATGTCAACAGAAAATTTCAGGTGCTGAGTAATTTTCTGAAGCGCAAGAAGTAATCCGCACCCGACCACAGCGTGAACACCAGGGCGCCCCAGAGAAAAACCATGCCGATCGCCTGAAAGTCAAATCCGATGGCTGGATAGTGAAAGGTCAACGGGATAATGGCCGCAATCTGAAAGCCGGTCTTGTACTTACCCAGGCTGGATGCGCTGACATCCAATTTGTTCTGGGCGATGATGTTGCGCAGTCCGGTAACGGCCAGTTCCCGCCCGATGATCACGCAGGCGATCCAGGCCGGCATCCATCCCAACGCGCACAGCATGATCAACGTGCATGACACTAGCAGCTTATCCGCCACCGGGTCCATCACTTTGCCGAGGTTGGACACCAGGCCATAACGCCGGGCCAGGTAGCCGTCGAAATAGTCCGTGATGGCGGCGGCGCTGAATATCAAGCCGGCCAGCAGGGCGGTAAGCCGATTGGGCATCATCAGCAACACCACAATGACGGGTACCGCGACGATCCTGAAAAAGGTCAGGGTGTTGGGATGGGTGAGAAATGAATTGATCGGCTTTTTTTGCATTGGTCATTGCCTGGCGACAGGGTCAACGCGGTTTGGGTCTTTCCACGGTCTTACTGGCGGGCCTTGTCCCAATCGGACAAAAAGGCCTCGATGCCCTTGTCCGTCAGCGGGTGCGCCGCCAGTTTGCTCAGGACGCTGAACGGAATGGTGGCGATATCGGCACCGGCCAAAGCGGCATCCAAGACATGCAAGGGGTTGCGGATGCTGGCCACGATGATCTTTGTTTCGTAGTCATAGTTAGCGTAGATCTTTGCAATCTGCTCGACCAACTGCATGCCGTCTTGGGCCAGATCGTCCAGCCGGCCGACAAAGGGGCTGACAAAGCTGGCGCCGGCCTTGGCCGCCATCAGGGCCTGCAGGGGTGAAAAAACAAGGGTTACGTTGGTCTTGATATGCTCTTGGTAAAGTTGTCGGGTGGCCTTGAGACCGTCCACGGTCATGGGGACCTTGATAACGACGTTGTCGTGGATTTTGGCCAGCTCACGGGCTTCTCGAAGCATGCCCGCCACATCCAGACTAATGACTTCGGCGCTGATCGGTCCATCCACGATGCTGCAGATCTCTTGGATGACCGTTTCGAACGCCCGTCCCTCTTTTGCGATCAGCGATGGGTTGGTGGTAACGCCGTCCACCATGCCCATGCTGTGGGCCTCTTTGATCTCAGCGATGTTGGCGGTGTCGATAAAAAATTTCATAAGGTGTCTTCCTCTTGAAATGGCATCATGGGTCACTCTCGTTCGGCGATGAATCGATCCCTGCAGGCGGCTGAGCAAAACAGATGGGTTTGTCCGCCGCGTTGCAGGGCCACACCTTCGCGACGGGGAAAATAGATCCCGCAGATCGGATCCTGGACCATGACATCGTCGATCTCGGGATGCGGTGCGTCGCTTCGACCAAGGGTCTGAAGGTTGCGCATCACCCACGACCGGAGTAACCGGTACGCCAGGTAAACGATCCCAATCAGGAGCAGCAATCTCACGGCACCCTACCCTCCGGCGACGCGGGCTGATGGTCCAGCAAGACGACTCGCTGTTCGTCGTCTTCCAGGCCTTCCAGCAGCTGCGCGGCGGTTTTTCCCATCACCGGGTGAATAACGGCAGGATTTATATCACAGATCGGTTGCAGGACAAAGGCCCTTTTGTGCATGCGCGGATGCGGAACGGCTAGCCGTGGCGTCTGCAGGATGCGGTCGTCGAACAACAAAATGTCCAGGTCGACGATCCGCGGCCCGAACCGGACCGAATCGGTTTTGCGTCCCATGCCCTGCTGGATGGCCAACAATTGGTCCAGCAGCGCCACCGGATCCAGCTGCGTGCCGATCATCACGGCCGCATTGACAAACCAGGCCTGATCGGTGAAGTCCACCGGTGAGGTGCGGTAAAAACGGGACATTTTCAGCAGCCGGCAGTGGCCCGTTCCAAGCAGGTGGCGAATCCCTTTCAGGCAGTTGTCCAGCTTGACCCCCATGTTGGAGCCGACCGACAGATAGACCCGATGCTCGTTTGTCAGGGCCGCCATGCGTCCTCATACAATTCGCCACGATAAATCAGGAGGGCATCGCCTTCCAGAAAAATGTCCTCGAAACGCTCTTGGGCCAGATTGAAAAAGACCCGCAGCTCCGCGCCGCTGCGGGTTGTCAGGCACACCGGCGATGGCAACCGCCGCTCCCGGGCCAGAATCAGGGCCGCCGCAACGGCACCGGTGCCGCAGGCCAGGGTTTCGCTTTCGACACCGCGTTCGTAGGTACGGATGCACAGGCGCCCGCTTTGGGCGACCGCCACGAAATTGACATTCGTGCCATGGGGTGCAAAGTCCGGGTGACCACGGATCAGACGTCCCGTTGCCGCCACATCCACCGTCTCGATGTCGTCGACCGCCAAGACCACATGGGGTACGCCCGTGTTGACGCTGCTGACCACTGTCGGCTGGCCTTCCAGCGCTATCGTATAACCGGATCTCAATTGCGTGGGTTCGGTCATGCGAATCCTGACCCCCGCTTCCATCACCGCGGCCTCGATAATACCGGCCCGGGTTTCGAAGGCCATCTGCCGGCCGGCAATGCCGTGGACGAAAGCAAACCGGGCCGCACACCTGGCGCCGTTGCCGCACATGTCCGGCAAACTGCCGTCGGCATTGTAAAAACGCCATTTGAAATCGACGGCACCCGATGGTTCGATCAGGATCATGCCGTCGGCGCCCACCGACATGCGTCGACGGCAGGCTCCGACAACCAGCCGGTGCAGGTCTTTTTCGGGAACCACGTTAAAACGGTTGTCGATGATTATAAAATCGTTGCCGCTGCCGCTCATCTTGTGAAAAGGGATCGTTTTCATGGCTGCGTTACGCTTTCGGCAGGTTCGCTGGACAGGGCCTCGACCGTCGCCAGGTTCGAACCGGGGCCGACGACCGGGCCGATCTCCAGGCGCACCTTGAAGGTGTAACGGTATCCGCGTTCCAGTGGCACAATTGTCGAAAAACGGCCCTTTTCCGGGTCGACGTAGGTCACCGTCATGGCGCTTTCGAAAACCAGGGGGCAGCCGTCACAGGGGGCCTGATCCAAGGTACTCATGGATCGAAGGATCCTGAAGGTCGCGCTTTCGGCGCGCGTCCGGGAAAGCGGTTCCGCGATGCGCCACGTCAACCTGGCGGTCGGCCCCTCAAGGGTGGCCGCCAGATCAACCACCGGCGGCACCAGGGGCATACGGGCCGGCACCGGCGGCGCCTTGACACCACAGCCGATCACAGCGACCGTCAGGTGGCACACCACCCCTGCCGCCAGGATCCGCATCAGCATCGATCGAATGACAGCGGCCATGCTAGTGGCCCGCCGCCTGTCCGGCCAACGCATCGCGGGCTTGTGCAATGGCCTGGACGACGTTCTCGGTGGCCGTACCCCCCTGGCTGCGGCGCCGGTCTACCATGTGTGCCAGTGTCAAATGGTCGAATATATCGGCCTCGACCAGGGTTGAAAACTGTTTTAGCTCCGCAAGGGTCAGTTGATGCAGCTCCTTTTTCTGATCCAGGGCCGCGGCCACGGCCTTGCCCACGCAGGCGTGCGCCTTTCTGAACGGCATGCCCCGGCCCACCAGGTAGTCAGCCATATCCGTGGCGTTGAGAAAACCAACGGAAGCGGCCGTTCGCATGGCGTCGCGGTTGACCGTTATGCGCGGAATCATCTGGACATTGATGTGCAAGCAGGCCTTGAGGGTGTTGACGGCATCGAACAGCGGCTCCTTGTCTTCCTGCATGTCCCGATTGTATGCCAGGGGCAAACTTTTCATGAGGGTCAGCAGGGCCACTAAAGAGCCGATCACCCGGCCGGTTTTACCGCGCACAATCTCGGGCACATCCGGGTTTTTCTTTTGCGGCATGATGCTGCTGCCCGTGGCAAAGGCATCCGCCAAGGTGATGAAACCGAACTCCGTGGTCGACCACAGCACCAGTTCCTCGGACAATCGGCTCAGATGCACCATGCAGATGCCGGCGGCCGCCAGAAATTCCATGGCGAAGTCGCGATCCGAAACCGCATCCATGCTGTTGGCCGACACCTTGGGAAAACCCAGCAATTGGGCTGTATAGGCCCGGTCGATGGGATAAGTCGTGCCGGCCAGGGCCGCAGCACCCAAGGGCATGACATCGATACGCGCCAGGCAGTCGCCAAAGCGGGCCTGATCCCGGCAAAACATTTCATAGTAAGCCATGAGGTGGTGCGCCAACAGCACCGGCTGCGCCCGTTGGGTGTGGGTGTAGCCCGGCATGACCACATCGATGTGACCGTCGGCCAGATCCACCATCACCGTGCGCAGGGCCTGGAGCATCTCCATCACCTGGCGGGTCTCGTCACGCAGGTAGAGCCTGAGATCCAGGGCCACCTGGTCATTGCGGCTGCGGCCGGTGTGCAGCTTCTGGGCGACCTCGCCGACCACCTGCAGCAGGCGGGCTTCCACATGCATGTGGATGTCTTCCAGCGAGTCGTCAAAAGCGAACTCACCGCGATCCAGTTCACGCTTGACGATGCCCAGCCCTTGCACCAGTTGAGCGCCTTCTTCGCTGGTGATCACACCGGCCCTGGCCAGCATTTTACTGTGGGCGATACTGCCGGCAATGTCGTAGGGATATAGCTGCCGGTCGTAGGAAATCGAGGCCGTAAAGGCTTCCACGCCCTTGTCCGTCTTCTCCGAAAAACGCCCGTCCCAGGGTTTATTCGCCATGGCGGCCACTACCTTTTTGATTCCATCAGTTTACGGATCCGCAGCCGCAGTGCGTTCAGCCGGATAAACCCTTCCGCGTCCGCCTGGCTGTATACAGTGTCATCTTCGAAGGTGGCGTGCGCCTCGCTGTACAGGGAATGATCGGATTTACGCCCTTGCACCATGCAGCTGCCTTTGTACAGTTCCAGGCGCACGTCGCCGGATATCCCTTTCTGGGTGCTGTCGATCATCTTCTGCAGCACCTCCATCTCCGGCGAGAACCAGAATCCGTTGTAGATCAGCTGGGCATAGCGTGGAATCAAAGAATCGCGCAGGTGCATCACTTCGCGATCCATGGTGATCGACTCCATGGCCATGTGGGCCAGGCGCAAGATGGTTCCGCCCGGTGTTTCGTACACCCCGCGTGATTTCATGCCCACAAAGCGGTTTTCGACGATGTCGATGCGCCCGATGCCGTGCTTTCCCCCCAGGCGATTCAATTCACCCAGCAGCGCCGCCGGTGAGAGGGCGACATCGTTTATTGCCACCGGGTCGCCGTCGGCAAAGGTCACTGCGATGGTTTCCGGTTGGTCGGGGGCGTCCCACGGGGCGCTGGTAAGGGTGAAGATATCCGCCGGCGCAGCGGCCCAGGGATCTTCCAGAACACCGCCTTCATAGCTGATGTGCAGCAGGTTGCCGTCAGTGCTGTAAGGCTTGGCGTGCGTCGTGGGCACCTTGATGCCGTGTTTTTCGGCAAAGGCCATCAAGGCGGTGCGCGAGCCCAGATCCCATTCACGCCAGGGGGCAACGATCTTGATGTGCGGATCGATGGCATAGTACCCCAGTTCGAAACGGACCTGATCGTTGCCCTTGCCGGTGGCGCCGTGGCTGACCGCATCGGCACCTTCCAGGGCGGCGATCTCCATCTGCCGTTTGGCGATCAGCGGGCGGGCGATGGCGGTTCCCAGCAGGTATTGCCCCTCGTAAATCACGTTGGCCCGAAAGGCCGGAAAGACGTAGTCCTTGACGAAGACCTCTTTCAGGTCGTCGACGTAGGCCTTGACCGCGCCGGTCTTCAGGGCGTTGGCCTCCACGTTGGCCAACGAATCGACCTGACCGATGTCGGCCGAAAATGTCACCACCTCGCAGTCATAGGTCTCGATCAGCCATCTCAGGATCACCGAGGTGTCTAAACCGCCCGAATAGGCCAGCACCACTTTGTCGATCGTTTCAGTCACTGTTTTGATTCTCCTTAGTCTTTGGCAAAAGATGGAAGCCACACCGTGTCGATTCGGCAGCGATCAGCCTGCCAGCACCTCGTCGAGACATTGGATCAGGGCATCGATGTCATTTTTTGAGACGATCAGGGGCGGCACGAAACGCAGCGTGTCGCCCTGGACAGCGTTGATCAGAAAGCCTTTTTCCAGGCAGGACTGGACCAGTGGGTCGGCCGGGCCGTCCAGCCGGATGCCCAGCAGCAACCCTTGGCCCCGCACCTCGCGAATGCGCGCGTGCCGAGCCTTGAGGGCGACGAGGGCGTTTTTGAAATAGTCTCCGCTGGTACGCCCGCGCTCCACGATCTGCTCTTCGATCAGGATCGTGAGGGTCTCGAGCGCCGCGGCCGCCACCAGCGGCGATCCGCCGAAGGTGGATGCATGGGCCCCGATGCCAAAGGCGGAAGCCACCGTCTGCGTGGCCAGCATGGCGCCGATGGGCAGGCCATTGGCCAGGGCCTTGGCCAGGGTCATGATGTCCGGGCAGACGCCGAAACGGGTGTGGGCGAAAAGGGTGCCGGTGCGCCCCATGCCGGTCTGGATTTCATCCAGAATCATCAGGATTTTGTGCTGGTCGCAGAGCATTCGCACCTTACCGAGAAAATCAGGGGCCGGACAGCGGATGCCCCCCTCCCCCTGGATCGGTTCGAGCATGACGGCACAGGTGCTCTCGTCGATGGCGTCCGCCAAGGCGTCGATGTCGTTGAACGGCACGAAGGTAAATCCTTCCAAAACCGGATCGAAGCCCCTGCGGATTTTCTCCTGGCCGGTCGCGGAAAGGGTCGCCATGGTGCGTCCGTGGAAGGATTTTTCCATGGAGACGATGCGAAACCGCTGCGGTTGACCGCGGTCCTGGAAATACTTGCGGGCCAGTTTGATGGCCGCCTCATTGGCCTCGGCGCCGGAGTTGCCGAAAAAAACCCGGTCGGCAAAGCTGTGTTCTACCAGCATCCGCGCCAGATCGGTCTGCGGGACGGTGTAGTAGAGATTGGACACGTGCACCAGTTTGGCTGCCTGGGCCGCGACCGCCGCGGCGATGCGCGGGTGCGCATGCCCCAGGTTGCACACGGCGATGCCGCTGACAAAGTCCACATACCGGCGCCCCTGGTCGTCCCACACCGCACACCCCTGGCCGCGTTCCAACACAATCGGAAACCGTTTGTAGGTTGCCGCCATCACCCGGTCGGCTGTCTGCATGATGGTCTCAGTCATCGCTGCCCCCGTTTGCCGATGTGGTCACTTCGGTTCCGACCCCCCGATCCGTAAACAGCTCCAGCAGGATCGCGTGCCGGCGTTTGCCGTTGATAATGGGCACCTTGGCGACGCCGTTGTTGATGGCGTGCAGGGCGTACTCGATTTTGGGAATCATGCCCCCGCTGATGCGGCCGTCGGCGATCATCCGCGCGATGGTGTCCGCATCGATGGAAGAGATCAACCGGCCGTCCGAATCCAGCACGCCGTCCACATCGGTCAGCAGGATCAGCCGGCCGGCGGACAGCGCCGTAGCGATGTGACTGGCCACCAAATCCGCATTGATGTTGTAGGTCTCGCCTTTTTTTCCGGCGCCGACCGGGGCGATGATGGGAATGAACCCTTGGCGGGACAACGTGTGGATGATCTCGGGGTTGATGCGCACCACTTCTCCCACCATCCCCGGATCGATGATCTCCGGAGGACTGTCCGCATCCGCCTGACGGACGATGCGCATCTTTTTGGCCTCGATCAGCCCGCCATCCTTGCCGCTGAGCCCCACGGCCCGGCCGCCCTGTTGATTGATCTGGGCCACGATGCCCTTGTTGACCTTGCCGCCCAGAACCATTTCGACCACATCCATGGTGGGCCCGTCGGTGAGCCGCATGCCGCGCACAAACTGGGGGCGCATGCCCATGCGGTCCAGGACCTGGTTGATCTGGGGGCCCCCGCCGTGCACGACCACCGGGTTGAGGCCGATAAACTTGAGCAGGGTGATGTCGCGGGCAAAGTCGGTTTTCAGGGCCTCGTCGACCATGGCGTGGCCACCGTATTTCACCACCACGGTCATTCCCGAAAATTTTCGGATATAGGGCAGTGCCTCGATGAGAATGTCGGCTACCGTGGATGGGGGCGCCGGTCGCAGTCCGGTCATGGGCTCTGCTCTTCTTTCAATAAGGGGTGAAAAGATGCTGCGCCGACGGTCATCCAGATCGGCCACTGCGCTTAGAGTATGTAGCGGCTCAAATCCTCGTCGTCCTTGATGGCCTTGAGCTTGTCGACCACATAGTCTGCATCGACCGTCAAATGGGACGCATTTACGTCGGGCGCATCGAAGAGGATGTCTTCCAGCAGACGCTCCATCAGGGTGTGCAGACGCCGGGCACCGATATTCTCGGTGCGGACGTTGACCTCTTCGGCGATTTCGGCAATCTTGAGCACGGCATCGTCGGTGAACACCAGTTCGACCTGCTCGGTCTTGAGCAACTCGATGTACTGAAGCAGCAGCGCGTTTTGCGGCTCGGTCAGGATGCGGTAGAACTCCTTGCGATTCAGGGCATCCAGGGTCACCCGTATGGGAAAACGCCCCTGCAGTTCTGGAATCAGATCCGAGGGTTTGATGGTGTGAAAGGCTCCCGACGCGATAAACAGGATGTGATCGCTCTTGACCGGCCCGTACTTGGTGTTGACGGTCGATCCTTCCACGATGGGCAGCAGGTCACGCTGGACCCCCTCGCGGGAGACATCCGGGCCCTGCCCTTTCCCACCGCCGGCAATTTTGTCAATCTCGTCCAAAAAGATGATGCCGGCCTGCTCCACCTTGGCAACGGCCTCTTGGACCACTTTCTCCATGTCCACCAGGTTCTGGGCCTCTTCCGAGGCCAGCGTCTGCATGGCTTCGGGCACCTTGATTTTCCGGCGACGCGTGTTCTTGGGCATCAGGGGACCGAGCATATCCTTGAAATTGATGCCCATCTCCTCCATGCCCGCATTTGAGAAGATTTCGACCATGGGCACGTTGCGGTCGGCCACATCCAGATCCACATAACGGCTGTCGAGTTTTCCGGCTTTGAGCATTTTTCGCAGCTTTTCCCGCGTGGAGGAGGTTGTCTCGGCCGCTGCCGTAACGACCTCCAGACCGCTTTCACCGGCGTTGTCGGCTTTGCCGCGGTCGGACTTGGGCAGCAACAGGTCCAGCATGCGTTCTTCGGCAACACGCCAGGCCTTTTCCTTGACCGCTTCCTGGGCGGCCAACCGGACGGCGTTGACCGTCAGTTCCACCAGATCGCGAACCATGGACTCCACGTCGCGCCCAACATAGCCCACCTCAGTGAATTTGGAGGCCTCCACCTTAATGAACGGAGAGTCGCTGAGCCGCGAGAGCCGGCGCGCGATCTCGGTTTTGCCCACGCCGGTGGGGCCGATGAGAATAATGTTCTTGGGAGCGATCTCATCTTTCAACCCATCAGGCACCTGCCGCCGGCGCCACCGATTTCTCAAGGCGATGGCCACCGACCGTTTGGCCTGATCCTGGCCGATGATAAACTTGTCCAGCTCGGCGACAATTTCTTTTGGTTTGAGATCTTTCATGGCTTAAAGCGCTTCGATAGTAATGCGATCGTTGGTGAACACGCAAATGCTGGCCGCGATCTGCATGGCCGCCGCGACGATCTGACGCGGCGCCATGTCGGTGTTCTGGAAAAGGGCCGTCGCCGCCGCCTGGGCGGCCACACCGCCCGACCCGATCGCCACGATTCCCTCATCCGGCTCGATGACATCACCATTGCCCGAAATCAGCAGGATAGATTTGCCGTCCACAGCGATCATCAGGGCATCCAGACGGCGCAGGTACTTGTCCGTCCGCCAGTCACGGGCCAGCTCGACGGCCGAACGGGTCAGGTTGCCGTTGTAGCGCTCCAGCTTCTGTTCCAGCTTCTCGGTCAGGGTCAAGGCGTCGGCCGTGGCCCCGGCAAAACCCACCAGGATGCTATCGTTGTAGATTCGACGCACCTTGCGGGCATTGTGCTTGATGACGGTGTGGTTCAAGGTGACCTGGCCGTCACCGGCCATGACGACCTGATCCTTACCCCGAACGGCTAAAATGGTGGTGCCATGAAACCGCAATGGGGGGTTGGTCGGTTGATCGGTCATAAATTCCGGCATAAGTTCCGAGATGCCTTTCTATCGCCTGGGGTGAGCCTTATCGTAGGCTGCCATGAGGCGGTCGATGCTCACATGGGTGTATCGCTGGGTGGTGGACAGGCTCTTGTGGCCCAGCAGCTCCTGGACCGTCCGAAGATCCGCCCCGGCATCCAGCATGTGCGTCGCGAAGCTGTGCCGTATGCCGTGGGGTGAAATCGGCACCGCCAGGCTGCAGCGTTGAATCAATCCTTCCAGAATGCGGCCCACAGAGCGGGGGGTCAAGCGTCCGTTGCGGTGGTTCAAAAACAACGGCCCGTCGGTGGCCATGTCGATACCGGTTTGGGCGTAAAGCCGATCCCGGTAGTATTGGATGCGATCCAGCGCCTTGCCTCCCACCGGTACAATGCGCTCGCGCCCCCCCTTGCCCATCACGCGCAGGCACCCGGACGCGGTGTCCACGTCGAATACGTTGAGGCCGGTCAACTCCGAGACGCGGATGCCCGATCCGTAAAGGGTTTCGAACAAGGCGCGGTTGCGCCACCCCAGCACGGTGTCGTCGGCGGCCTGGTCCAGCAAACGGAACATGTCGTCAACGGTCAGGTATGACGGCAGTTGCCGGCCCTGCTTGGGCGTCAGTGTGGCGGCGGTCGGATCCTCATCAACGAGGCGATGGTTGACCAGAAAACGAAAAAAAGATCGCAAGGCCGACAATTTGCGGGCGATGGTGGCTTTGGCGTTTTTACGGTGCAGCCGCCCCAGGTACCCGCGAATGGTCAAGCTGTCAATGTCAGCCACACAAAGCGACTTTTGCCGATCCAACGTTTCATCCAGCAGGCTGTTGCCACCGGCGGCATAGCGGGCAAATTCCATCAGGTTGTGGCGGTAGGCACGGATGGTGTGCACCGAGTATCCTTTTTCCACGCTCAATGTCTGTAAAAACCGTTCCATCTGGGCATGCAGCCGGACCGGGGTCATGGGAAAGCGATCCATTGCTCGAGTTCCTGCCAGGACGCCACCTCGAGGTAATCATGCGGCTGCTGGTTCCAGGGTTGCTTGAACACCACGGGCGCGATACCGGCGGCCTTGACCAAATGGCAGGTCTCCAAGCGGTCCTCCACAAACCACTTGATGCCGTTGTCCAGCAGCACCTGCACTTTGTCGTCATAGCATCCGGTGGCGACGATTTGGGAACAGGCCATCTGCCCGTCGAGAAGATGATTCATCCAGGGCGCGATGAGGTTCGAATCGGGCCGGGCCGTCACCATCAAAATGCGCCCCGTGGCTTCACCGACGCGCCGCAGCACCTGACCTGCCCCGGGGATCGGCTTTAACACCGGCTGGTAGCGGCCGTCCAGAATTCGGCTGACAGCGCCTTCCAAAACCGCCACATCGATGTCCAGACAGTGGTCCAGGCGATACGCGGTGATGTCCGCATAGCGCACCGTGCCAATATCGTAATGGGTTTCAAGAATATCCAGAAACAGGTGCATCGTGTCCGCGATGACACCATCTATATCGAAAGCCAGTGCCCTTGGGTCGATCATGTGATTTTCCGTTTAAACATAAAACCGTATTACTATTCCCATCCAGCTGAACGTGTCAATATTATTGTCCACACCATCGGCCGGACCGCTTGGCTTCCAATTCGATACCCGTGCTTGACAAGGGGCCGTCATTTCTGTACTAACGCCTATGCCGGCATAGAAGATGAATGCCAGCCCGCCTTGAACACCATCAAAAAATGAAACGGCATACGTCGATCGCCTGTAGGGTCCTTTTGGATGCCAAGGACACGGCAACCGCTATCGCGATGCGTATTACCAATCTCCCTGAGGTTTGCAACGGGAAAGAGAAAGGAGCAGGTGCATGAACATCTTGTTTTTTGGCCCCAACGGCAGCGGCAAAGGCACGCAGGGCGCAATCTTGAAAGAGAAGTACAACACGCCCCACATCGAGTCCGGCGCGATCTTCCGGGAGAACATCGGCAAAGGGACCGAGTTGGGTGCCCAGGCCAAAGCTTACATCGACAAAGGTGATCTGGTGCCCGACGAGATCACCATCCCCATGATCCTCGACCGCCTGCAGCAAGATGATTGTAAAAATGGATGGCTGCTGGACGGTTTTCCCCGCAACAAGAACCAGGCCATCAAGCTGGACGAAGCCCTGAAAAAGGCCGGCATGGGCCTGGACATCGTCGTCGAGATTCTTCTCGACCGTGAAATCGCCAAAAATCGCATCATGGGACGACGCCTGTGCGTCAACGACAACAACCACCCCAACAACATCTACATCGATGCCATCAAGCCCAACGGCGACCAGTGCCGGGTTTGCGGCGGAGACCTCAAGACCAGGGACGACGATCAGGATGAAGCGGCCATCAACAAACGCCACAACATCTATTATGACACCACCGAAGGAACCCTCGCGTCGGCCTATTACTTCAGAGATCTGGCGGAAAAAGGCGGCGGCATCAGGTACATCACCTTAGACGGTGCCCCCGGCGTCAAAGAGGTGACCGCCGAATTGGTTTCGAAATTGGATTAGCCGATCAACACAACGTCATCGACAAGACCGGTGGAACCCGCCCGCATCAGGTTTCATCGGTCTTGTGTTTTTCAATTCTTTTTTGTTGCCGCCACGCTTCTTTTTCTTGATATCGGCAACTATATTTGCTAAGCTTGTTGTTTGATGTAAATATGAACACTGATGGATCAGTGTCCATCCAGTTCTGGATGGACACGAAATAACCATCCTCGTGGAACCACAGGCCATGAGCTTGTCGATGTGATGGGAAAAAGGGGGGTTGAGGCAGCTTGAAAGCAATTGAAGTCAAGGTTTTCGATAACGATCTCGAAAAGGCCATGCGCATTTTGAAGAAAAAGATTCAGAACGACGGCCTTTTCAAACGGTTGAAGCTGAAGAAAAGCTATGAAAAACCGAGTGAGTACCGTCGTCGCAAACAACGGGAGGCGCTTCGCAGGCAGCGAATTGCCGCCGCACGCGCCAGAAGATTCCGTTAGCGGCACAGCGCAGGAAAAAGGACCCGGCGGGCAGCTTACCCGTCGGGTTTTTTGTTGAATTTAGATCCACGCCACCCATCTCGGCGCCCGTCCGCAACAGGAATCAAGGCCATGCCAACGCCAAGCGCCTATACCGACTGTCTCGACGCCATGTACCGCATGCGTCGATTCGGCATCGTTTTGGGCCTATCGACCATCTCCAACATCTTGGAAGGCTTGGGCAATCCCCAGCGCAAGGTTAAAACGATCCATATTGCCGGCACCAATGGCAAAGGCTCCATCGCCGCCGCCCTGGCGACGATTCTGCAAAAGGCTGGGTTTCGGGTTGGGTTGTACACCTCCCCTCACCTGGTTCGCTTCAACGAGCGCATCTGCGTCGACGGGGTGCCGATATCCGACGATGCCGTGGTGACCGCTTGGGAGGCGGTCAAATCGGCTCATCACGGCGACCGGGAACCCACCTTTTTCGAGTTCACGACGGCCATGGCGTTTTTCGAATTCGGCCGCCGGAAAGTCGATTTTGCCGTCATCGAGACCGGCATGGGCGGCCGTATGGATGCCACCAACGTGATCTTACCAGCGGTCAGCATCATCACCAACATCTCCCTGGAACACAAGATGTATTTAGGCCGCACACTGGCCGCCATTGCGACGGAAAAGGCCGGCATCATCAAAGCCGGCGTCCCCGTCGTCAGCGGCGTGGTCCAGAAAAGCGCCCGAGCCGTCGTCGAAGCGACCGCCGCCCACCTGTCGGCACCGTTGTATTTAAAAGGCAGGGATTTTTTCGTACGACGCACCGGCGGCGACCGGTTTAGCTACACGGGCATCGATCATCGCTGGCCAGGCATGCAAACGGGACTCATGGGGGGGCATCAGGTCGAAAATGCGGCCCTCACCCTGGCCGCCGGTGAATTACTCATGCGCACCTGGAAACAGATTTCAAGGGCGCACATTCAAGATGGACTGCTCCGGACCCGCTGGCCCGGCCGTCTGGAGGTAGTCTCCCAGAGACCTTTCGTCATCATGGACGGCGCCCACAACCTGATGGCGGCCAGACAATTGCGCCGTTTTTTACAGGAGAACCTGACTGGCCGGCGAATTACCATGGTGGCTGGAATCTTGAACGACAAACCCTACGCCTCCATCTTGAAGGACCTGGCGGCACCCTGCCAGCGCCTGATCATCACCCGGGCCAACATCGACCGCTCCTTGCCGCCGGAAACACTGGCGGCGGCCGCCAGGCCGCTGATCACCGACATTCAGATCATTCCGGACGTCCCTGAGGCCGTCCGATATGCCATCGCCACGTCGGGACCCGAGGATGCCGTCTGTGTCGCCGGCTCTTTGTATGTGGTCGGCGAAGCCAAGGCGATGCTGGACGATGTCGGAGATACGATTTTCCGCATCTGATGGTTCGATAAAGATGGCTTCCGACGGGGTGGAGGGTTGACTTGTGAAGGCCAATCCTCTATTTATCACTACCAATCCAATCGCGCCCGTAGCTCAGTGGATAGAGCACCAGCCTCCGGAGCTGGGAGTCGTTGGTTCGATCCCAACCGGGCGCGCCAATTAAGGACAGCGGTCACCGTTACAAGCCCGATGTAGAATGTCTCAAGCGGCGGCATCGGCGGCCAGCGCCGCAAGCAGCGCTTCGGGCTGGGGATGATCGGCCGGTCCGGTGGCATGGTGGCTGAACAGAATGCGGCCGTTTGTCTCGATGATAAAGACCCCGGGCAGCTGGCGCACGTCCCCCTGTGGAACACCGATACCGTGGCCATTGGCCATGGCCGCAACCCCCCTAAAGACCATTTTGGCGGAAAGCAGCGCCCCGACGGCGGCCTGTTTGAGACGAAAGGCTTCGAAAAGCCGTTTTTCCGGGTCGGCAATCATGGGAAAGGGGACGTCGAAGCGTTCTTTGAATGCCGCCGTCTGCTCGACACTGCCCAACCCAACCAGCACCACTGCAGCGCCCAGGCGGTCAAAGGCATCTTTTTCGCGGCGCAACTGCGCCACCTGCTCGCGACAAAACGGTCAGCCGTAATGCCTCAAAAAAACCAGCACCAGTGGCCCCTGCCGCCAGAAGTCGCCCAGCGACGCCCGCGAATGATCCCACAGCTGAACCGCCTGTGCGCCGATTGCCGTCGTATCCAAGTCCATGGTTGTTTCCTTTCCTCGTTAGTGCCCTTCCAGAAATAAGGAATTTTGGTTGAGGTCAAGATTCACTCAGCTTGGTACCGCCTCCAGCATTTCCGTGGAGTCGACGCTAATCCCGCTTCCTGGGTCGCGCCCAACCAGACAAACACCGCGATGAACAGCAAAAACGGACTGTAGACGAAACCCACCAGGCCAAACAAAACGGCAATCGCCCGGCCGATGGAAGCGGCAATCTGGGTTGCCCGGTCGTAGCTCAACCGCGTTGCCAGGGCGGCACGCAAAACGCGCCCCCCATCCATGGGAAAGGCGGGAATCATGTTGAAAGCGATCATGAACAGATTAACCACCATGAGACGCTCCAAAAGCGGGCCCGTGGTGACCGTTAGGCGCTGCAGCGGCTCCCACGAAGCCGTTGCCTGCAACCAGATGAACAAGGCCGCGGCAATGACCACGTTGACAGCAGGTCCGGCCAGGGCCACCATCAATTCCTGCATGGGTTGGGTGGGCATCTTTTCCAAGCGTGCCACACCGCCGATGGGCAGCAAAATGATGTCACGGGTTGGAATCCCGTATCGCCTGGCCATCAGGGCATGGCCGAATTCATGCAGCACCACACACAGAAAGATGGCGAGAATAAACATCACCCCGACCAAGGCTGCGGACACGCTCTGGCCGTTTTGCCAGTGCATCAGTGCGACCCACCCGACAAGCAGAAGAAAGGTTAGATGCATATATACATCGATGCCGACGTATTTTCCGATTTTTACAGTCCATGTCATGGCAACACCTCCTGCCAGCAATTGAATTGAATTTTAGACAGGGCTTATCCCCCACTATCATACGCATAAATATACGGCCACTTTAGACTGCTGCAATATGAAATGCGTGACCGGTTGCCGATAGGTCGATCCTACCGCCTTTTAATGGACGGGTGATAAATCCGTGACATTTCAGGTGATGACCTTCATCATCATCTGCGGTACAAAACCATTAAAGGCGGGCTCCCAACGGCTCATTGCGCTGTTGTCGCGCAACGGTGGGAAATCCGTCACCTCTCTTGCCTGCCGGGGAACCCACTAGGAACCGACCGAACATTCCCCCGGCAGGCATTTTCTATTGTTTACATCGCACCATCACCACTTATATTGTTTTTATTTTCAAGGGCCTGATACCAATACAGGCTCAACCGCATATTGTATCTTCCACTATTTTACATCTGTTTTCATGTGGCCACAGGAGGAAATCATGCCCGCCAGCAAGCAAAAGATTGAACATCTGACAAAAGTATCCTTGTCCATCAAAACCCCAAAATCCGACGCTGGCGCTGACGCGGAGGTCCCGTTCGAGTTTATTTATGGTGTCGGGCCGGATGGCATCACGCCTTTTGAAAAGGCGCTTTTCGGCAAGACGGCCGGAGACCGGATCGATGTCGGCGACATGGCCGACAATTGCGTGGAAGCCTTGGGCCATCTCAAGCCGGCGCTGTGTGAACAAACCGGCATCCTCTCACCAGACTCGCTTCAGGTGACGGTCACAGGGGTCGTCAAGGCGCAGGATCGCGAAGTCGTCAAGGCCATGGCAGCCGGCGGCTCCTGCAGCGCCTGTGATTGCGGGTGCGGCGGTCATTAGACCCGCCTGCCCTTTCGGCGTCGGTGCATCGACCCGTCCAGCGTCTTATTAAACTTGATTTGTTGACGGGAAACCCTTATGTATACAGATGTTTTTCACGCACATCGCTTATCGATGCAATGGCACCTGTCGGCCGCCCGGAGACCCCCATGTACCGTGACAACTATATTACCGCCCTTCGTACCGAACTGCTGGAAATGGTTGCCGAGCAACTGTCACCGGTAGCGATGCGCTACGGTTATAGCGAAGTCCCCCTTGAAACCAACATCAAATGGCGCCCCCAGGTACTGGTGCTGGGCAACTACTCTTCGGGAAAATCGACCCTGATCAATGAATTCTTGGGGGTTAGCGTTCAAGGCACCGGGCAGGCACCCACCGATGACTCCTTCACCGTGATCACCTACGACGAAAGTGAATCCGAGGATCGCCCGGTGCGTGTCACTGACCACCGGGACGGCAAATTCCTGCTCAATGACCCCGAGTACCCGTTTGAAACGCTCAAAAAGCATGGTCAGCGGTTCGCATCACATTTCAAGCTAAAAAAAGTCAATTCGCCCTTTCTAAAAAATCTGGCGATCATCGACACACCCGGTATGCTTGACAGCATCACCGAGCGCGACCGGGGCTACAATTATCAGGATGTGATTGGCGATCTGGCGCAAATTGCCGACCTGGTGTTGGTCCTGTTTGATCCCCACAAAGCCGGCACCGTCCGCGAAGCCCACACCAGCCTGCGCGACACGTTGCCGACCAAAACATTCGAAGATCGGGTCTTGTACGTGCTCAACCGCATCGATGAATGCGCTTCGATGACCGACCTGTTGCGCGTTTATGGCACCTTGTGCTGGAACCTTTCCCAGATCACCGGCCGCAAGGACATCCCCATGATCCATCTGACCTACTCGACCCTGGCCGCCGAAAAAACCGGTCGGGAGCAAGACCCTCAGGCCGCCTATCTGCACTATCTGGAAAATCAGCGCGAAGAGCTCAAGAAAGCGGTCCTTCAAGCCCCGTGTCATCGACTGGACAACCTGGCCTCTTTCGTCGAAACCCATGGGGAGCGCCTTGGCCATTTTCTGGAAGGCATGATCAGCTTTCGCAAGAAAGCACGCATGTTTCGCGTCAAATCCCTTTTCACGGGTTTGGCCGTATCCGTGCTGGGCGGTGCCGCAGGATGGTTCGGGCTGATGAACCTGACGCTATTTGCCGGCCTTGACGCGACCCTCCAGATGGTCGGTGCCGGAATTCTGAGTGCCGTCATCTTTTTTTTGTGGGTTTCGGTCGTGAACAACTATCTCTATTCCCGATTCCTGAAAAAATGGCTGAGACAGCTGGACAGCCTCACCCCCCTTCCCAACCAGACCCGGCGTGACAGTTGGGCCGCCATCCGCGACCTGCTCTACGTCAACCTCAAAAACAACAATGGACACTTTTCATTGTCGCAAGTACTTGCCGAACATGCCATGGTCAAGCAGATCCATGACAGGGGGTCCCGCGAAATCCGCGAAGCCCTGAAGGAACTGGCCGGCCTTACCATGGACGACAACCCAGGCAGCAGTGCAAAGGAAGGTCCCATACCCTATTGGGCCGACACGGAACCCACCGCGGCGGTGAACGACCGATAGCCGTGTGCAGCGGTTTTTTCGCGCTCGGCTAAAATGCCATTCATTTTCAGGAGGTTTGCATGAACAAGACGCCTTTGGGTCCCGAAGCCCTGCTCTTTCCGACCCCGTCCGTTCTGGTCGGCAGCGTGGTCGACGACCGCGTGAATTTCATGACCGCAGCCTGGTGCGGCATCGCCTCGTCGAAGCCTCCGGCCATTGCCGTGGCCATCCGTGGCGAGCGGCACACCCTCAAAGGCATCATGGAGCACAAAGCATTCAGCATCAACGTGCCGACGGCCGAAATGGCCGCCCAGGTGGACTTTTGCGGTATCTACTCGGGCCGTCGGGAAGACAAGTCGAACATCTTCGCGGTCTTCAACGGTGATTTGGCACATGCACCCCTGGTAGATGCCTGCCCGGTGAACCTGGAATGCCGGTTGCGCCACACCCTGGACCTGGGTGCCCACATCCTGGTGATTGGGGAGGTGATCCAGGCCCACGTGAATGAAAATTGCCTGAGCGACGGCAAACCCGATGCCAACAAAATCGACCCGCTGATCTTCTCTCCGGGAACCGGCACCTATCATCGCCTGGGTGAAATTGTGGGCCAAGCGTTTTCGATTGGAAAAAAGTAATCAGGGAGGTGCCCGATGGCCGATTTCAACCCGGAACAGGCCTTGAGCGAAACGCGCCGGGAGTTTGGTGAGCACGGCGGCGTGACGCCGTCCATCTCACGCTCGTCCACGTTCACGGTGATGGACTCGGAGGTCATGCCGGAAATTTTCGGCGGCGTCCGCGGCCCCGAAAAAGGGGGATGCTTTCTTTACAGCCGGCATTTCAATCCAACCGTAGACACCCTGGCCCGCTATCTGGCCGCCATGGAGGGCACCGAGTTCGCCGTGTGCACCGCCAGCGGCATGTCCGCCATCGCCTGCACTTTGATGCAGCTGTGCCGCAAGGGGGACCACATCGTCTCGAGCGACACCATCTATGGCGGCACGCACGCCCTCCTGGAAGACCTGTTGCCGCAATTCGGCCTCGACACCACCTTTGTCGACCCGAGCGACCCAGCCGCTTTCGAACACGCCATCACCGATAAGACCCGGGTGCTCTACACCGAAACCGTCGGCAACCCGACCTTGAAAATTGCCGATATCCGCAGGCTGTCCGACCTTGCCCATTCGAAGGATCTGTCCCTGGTGGTCGACAACACCTTCACCCCCATGATGATATCCCCGGCCCGCTTGGGCGCGGATGTGGTGGTCTACTCCATGACCAAATACATCAACGGCGCCAGCGATCTGGTGGCCGGCGCCATCTGCACCACCAAGGCCATGGTGCATCAACTGATGGACCTGCACACCGGCCGGGTCATGCTGCTGGGCCCCACCATGGACCCGCGCATGGCCTACGACATCATCCAGCGCCTGCCGCACCTGGCCATCCGCATGCGCGAACACTCACGCCGGGCAATGGCGTTCAGCCGCCGGCTGGCGGAACTGGGCGTCCGGGTGCGCTACCCGGGCCTGCCGGAATTCGACCAGCACCGCCTGGCGACGGAGTTGGTCAACACCGGATTCGGCTACGGCGGCATGTTCACGATCGACTGCGGCACCCGCCGTCGGGCCGACCAGCTGTTGAACGAACTGCAAAACCGCGAGGATTTCGGCTACATTGCCGTTTCGCTGGGATACTTCGACACGCTGATGTCCTGTTCGGGGGCGACCACATCGTCGGAAATCAGCCCTGAAGACCAGCGCAAAATGGGCCTTTCGCCGGGTCTGATCCGGTTTTCCATCGGCTACACGGGCAGTCTGGAACAGCGCCTGGCACAGATGGAACGGGCGCTGCGAACGGTCGGGCTGGTCAGCGCATGATGAGACCCTGAGTTGTGGCTGCCGACGGTAAGCCCGCGGCCGAGCAATGGCGGGCGGCGGCACTGGAGTTGATCCACGGCGAATCCACGCTGACCCTGGCAACTCACGATGAACAAGGGCCGTGGTCGGCGCCGGTCTACTACGTTTTCCTCGACGACCGCTTTTATTTCTTTTCTTCCCCGCAGAGCCGTCATATTCGACACATCGAAAATCACGGCCAGGCCGCCGCGTCGATTTTTCGCCGGGCGGATTCGTGGCAGGAGATTCGGGGCATCCAGATGCAAGGCGTTGTCGAGCGCCTTCAATCCGCGGCCATGTCGCTCAAACCGATTGCCGCCTACCTGAAACGATTTCCGTTTACAAGGGACTTTTTCCCGGACATTCGCTCACCGGGTCTGCAAGATTTCTTATCACGATTCAAGGCACGGCTCTATTTTTTTGCGCCGACGAGCGTCTACTACACTGACAATCGTTTTGGTTTCGGCTCCCGCCAGCGCCTCGACTGGCATCCAGCAGGATAGCAAGCGTTGTGCGGGCGTTCCCTCGCTGCGCCGGTGAAAGGAAGGCGCAGCCGATGTGCTTGCCGATTGGTAAGGACCATGAGGAAAATGGTTGATGTTCGGCAAGCCCTATCAGGATACCAAGCGTATTACTACCCCCCCTGTGTCAGCTGTGGGTAAAGACCTGCCCTGTGGGAGAGGGCTGGGGTGAGGATTAAAAATCGAGAATTATAGCGGTTCACAGTATCAATACCATGCGCCCCGCCGATGATAAGGCGAAGCGCATGGTTATCGATTATCGACACCCTATTTGTCAACGAGCCTTGTCGCGCCAGGCCGCAATGCCGCTTTTGATCGGAAAGGCGGTGTCGACGTTGATCTTGACCACCTCGCCGGTGCTCATCTGCAAGAAGGCCGTCGCCCCGCTTTCGCGGCCCACATGAAAACCGGCCGCCGGCGGTGGTGCGCCGTGTCCCACGAAAAGCTTGTTATCCACTCTCTTGGTGCTCTCCCCGCCGATGGTGTCTGTGGTTCCGGTACCCGGCAGGATATGTTTGTAATAGGCCGTTCCGGTCTCATAGTACATGGCGTAATAGTTGGTGTCGCCGCCAAACCCGCACAGGTCCTCATTGGGGGTGTACCCTGGAAAAAAGACAATCCCACCCAAAACCGTCGCCTTTGAGACGACACGTTCCGACGAGATGCCGGAGTAAGCCTCCAAGGCATGGTGCCAACCATGTTCCTGCCTTGCCGCGTCGAGCAGGTCTGCCCAATTGTCAATGCCGGTTACACCTTTCACTTTGCGATTAGTGCCCACCGCGTATGGACTGGCATCGAACAGGTCGTCCATCGTCAATTCCAGGTTGCTGACGGCGTCCATATAATAACCGGATGCCGCGTTATTGAAGTAGGGGTCCTTGACACCATAAAAGTACTGCTGGGTCTGATCGGTTTTATCCGCATTTGAGAGATAACGGCCCGTGCCGAAAAAGGCCCAAACATTATCCTTTTTATCAGTGCTAAGGGCGATGGGTGCGGAAATGGGACCGACGTTTTGGGTCAGGGTCGATGTGAACATCTTCTCCATTTCCCAGTCAGCCGGATCAGCCGACGGCACCTTGTTGTAGTGGGTATTGATTTTGAAAACCTCTCCTGCCAGTCCACTGTCGATCACGGTTTTCCCATCGATATCGTACACAACCGGTCTCACCTTGGCAGCGGTCCCAAAGTAGATACCATCGACGTTATACGTCAGATTTTTATCGAAAGCGACCGGTGAATTCATGACGGTATTCACGGACTCGGTGCTAAAAAGCCAGTCGTGATCACCCGTGGCGTCGATGGAGCGTTATGGCTCGCCTGTCTCCAAGTCGACGACAAACACATAGCCGCTCTGGTTGCTGCCGCCGTCATAGTCGGTCGAACCCGATCCGAACACCGCCAACCATTTGCCGGAACTCCAAATCTTGGTGCCGGTCGAGTCGTCATAATCCTTGCCAACGGCAACGATAGCCGGGAAGGACGTGGTCATGGCCAGGTTTTCATAGGAACGCTCCCACAGCAGGCGCGGAACGCGTGGGTCGGTGACGTCCATGCAGAAATAGGTCGGCGAAAAATAGCGGGTTTCTAGGGTAGACGAATCTCCGTCAAAGTCGCCTTCCGCCCAGATGTCCTTGCCGCCCATGTTCAACCCGACGAGTAGGAGGGTTTTCCATACACCGTTGATCTGTGCATCGAAAACTTTGGGTTTCAGATCCACGTAGTAGGAGTGCGCATATTCAGGATCTGCCAGAAATTTCAGGTGCGGCAGCAGGGTCTGCGGAATATAGGCCCACAATTCATCCCCGATCGCCTCGGTCATACCTAGTGCTTTGATATTGGCCGTCAGTGTAATGCCACGACGTGAAGGCGTGCAGCATGCCGTCATTGGCACCGACGTAAACGACGGTTTCACGGTCTTTGTTGGCGTCGAGGTAGTTTTGGAAGGACTCATCGCTGTAAATGAGATGATAGTGATCCGGTGGTTTGGAGATGCTCACCGGCGTCGAGTTGATGATATCGCCCAGTTTCCAAACCGTTCCATCGTCCATGGTGCGGGTCCGGGTCTTGGGATCCCCAATGAGATCGCCAGAATCTATGCCGCGAATATAGTTGATCAGGTTTTTTACCCGGGTATCGTGGTTCGCAGACGAGGGGTTGTCAAGATACCACCATGCCGTTGCGTCCGTAAGTCCCAAGAAGGGTTTGATCGTTTCCCAGTTGGCGTCGTTGAATGCAATCACTTCGCTGCTGCCGTCGAATGTGCTTCCGGTGTAGGGGTTTTTCACCGTTCCCACCCAGTCGCCGGAGCCCTCGTCTTCACCGGATTCATCAATCAGGAGATCTCCGTCGTCGTCGACGCCGTTTCCGTCGATGAACGTGAAGATCGTTCGGTCGTCTGGATCACGCTCCCGCAGCCGTTCACCGGCCTCGAAGATCGGCACGATCTCCCCGATGTCGACCGGTTCGCTATCCAGGGTCGGACAAGCGATGGGCGTTGAGAGTTTTTCAAGATAGCATTCCGAATTCATACCGTTTTTCGGATGATACATGTGGTGTTCAGTGTACCGCCGGACATTGGTGTTGCCATCGCCATCGGTCTGGTAGACGATGATCTGGTCCACGGCATTGGTGGCAACTGTCTCGTCAGTACTGTTGAACAGATCCAGCTGTTTGTTACCGTTGGAGTCTTCTCTGAGGTTGCCCCATGGATCCACCCACAAGCTTTGAAGAAATCCGAGCCAGGTCAGGTCATTGCCCGCTTTCGTGGTGACTTGGGGTTTGAAATAGGCCTGCAGCAGGTGGCCTTCACCCTCACTGTTGGTTGCCAGCACCGACGCGGTCGTCCCCGACGAGGTCTTTTCGAGAATATCGGCAAACGATTCGTTGAGCTGCGTCTCTAGTTTGAGGGGGTTGACGACGTAAAAATAGGTGTCCGGCACGTCATCGCCATCCTGGTCCCATTCGCTTTGCTGGTTCGGCTCCTGGTCTTCATCCCGATCATCGAAGCCGCCCCACTTGGCCGCGTAATACAGTGGGTTTTTCAGCAGCGTCGCAGCCGAGGCGCTACCCAGTGTAAACGTTCGCGTAGTCTCGTTGGGCAGGTGCGTGTTGTCATCCCAACACAGGTCGAGCGCACCGCCATTGGGGCCGCATCCTGCCGGTGTGTCGAGGTAATAGTCCCGGTCCTCGATTGTCAGGCTGGGTGTTGTTTTTTATTTCCAGGTAAACCCCGTCGGCATCCGTACCGGAGATGATATACCCGAAGTGCTGTTTGGAGCTTCCTCCAGGCGTGCTTTCCATGCTGGAGATCTTGACGTCCAGCGTGGTGTCCGAGGTTTTGGTGTATTCATAGCTAATCAAGGCGTCCATGTCATAGTCGGAGCCCTGTTCGGCATGCTCGTAGGTGACCCAGAATTTTCCGCTGGCCGGGGTGATGGCGTCAACGTAAAAATCGACAATGGCGCAGGTTGGCTGGAAATCACCGCGATCCGGTGTGACCCCACCGCCGCCGGTCGAGTATACCGTCTTGGCAAACGGCACCAAGGTGATGCTTCCGGTTCCCATGGGAATGTCGACCCTGGGCAGAGGCGATGCCAGTCCGACCGTGTAGGTAGATACGCGCTGATCGCCCGGGGCGGCATTCAGATCGTTGCGCCAGCCGTAATGCGCCACCGAGGCCGCGTAGTAGCCGCCCAGCTTGGTGGGCTCTTCGGGGCAAAGGCCGCGGATGTCGCCCAGGCCGGTGATCCCTTTGGCCGAACAGGACGTGTCCGTGTAGCTGCCGCTTTGGCCGATATAGTGGGCGCTGGTGCCGCTGAACCCTTCGCCCGACGAAATGGTGTCCGCTTCCGCTTTGGCATTGAACGCACCAAAGCTGCCCGAACCGCCGAAATAGCTGCCCGGAAGCTGGTCGGTATCGTAGGACGGGTTGATATCGCTCAGGACCAGCATAATCGGCTTGGAGCAAGCGGGAAACCCCGTATTTTCGTCGAAGGGGTCGACCCAATTTTCCAGCGGTAAATCAAGGCCCATATCGTTGCCGTCCGAAACCGACGACGAGAATTCAGTCGTATTGCTCGCGCCGGCAAAATAGCGCAGCGATTCGTACATCATCTCGCCAATCGGGTTGCCCCACATATAATTCTGGCCCTCGACGATCGGTCCCGCATAAGTCGTGTGATCCCACCGATGGCTGCCATGATCGAACCCGATCACCCTCAGGTTGTCGATGGTTTTGATGATGCCGCCGACCGTGGCGTCGGTTTTATAGGTGAATTGACCAGTGGTCGGGTTGATCTCATCGTTGATCGAGCCGATGTTTTTGCGCAAGACACCGCCGGACAGGTGGTTGCCGTAGGAACCGGTGATCAGCCCGAAATACATGCGGTCGGGCTCGCCGTGGCGCTGCAGGATGCCGATCGGTTTGAAGACGGCCGCCGCGCCGCTGCCGTAGGCTCTCTCGCTTTTCAGGTCGGGTTTGTCTTGAACCCCCACCTGGACGCGCACGTCATATTCATATTCCGGTGTCCCCACCAGCGTGTTGCCGAGTATGCCGTTGCCGCTCTCCGCCGTCACCCATGTCCAGATGCGGTGGTCGCTGTCCAGCTTGACCCTGAGCAGCGGCGCATAGCCGCCATTTTCCGGTGCGACCAGCGAACCGCTGCCGAAAAGGTGTCGCTTGCCGGCCGCGGGCTGGCCAAACGGGGTGTAGTCGCTGATCTTGTAACCGTTGGTGGCTTCGTCCGTGTACTCCTTGCCCCAGCAGTGGGCGTCATTGGGAATGTAGGCTCGCTCCAGCACGGTTTCCGTGGCCGTATCCACCGAACGGTATCCCCCGTACAGCACCTTGCGCATCACGTCGATTCGGGACATGGTCAGGTAGTTGAGAAAATCGCCGCTCCAATAGCCTCCGGTATGGTGCCTTCTTGTCGGTCGTGTAGCCGGCTGGCACAAACCGTCGTCGCCACTGTATTCGTAGTACTTGTAGGAATCGAAATAGCCGTAATAATCGATTTCATCGGGTTTGTAGGTGATGTCCAGAACGCCGTCTTCATTCAGATCGGAGGCATCGTTGTAGGCCTCGTAGTAAAGCTTGTGATCACGACCCATGACCAGCATGACCAATGGGGATACCGAAGATGTCAAAAAAGGGGGCGTGGCGGTGTAGTCAATCGGATCGGGTGTGGCGGCGTTGCCGACCGATCGCGTTCCGGACATCAACAGGCAATGAAACACACTGACCAGGATGAACGTTCGGAGAATATTCTTTTTCATGGTGTTACCTTTTCCAGTCCATATTATGCGGGTCGTCGATCTCACGTGACTGTTCGTTCGGCGTATTAGAGCCCGCCGGGAACACCGACCATCTTACGGTAAGATGCCATCAGGTCTCTGGTGCTCTGGCGGTTGCTGAACCCGCTGGAATTGACGTCATAGTAAATGGCAATGGCACTGGGCCCGACACCCTCGGCGCCGGTGGCGAACTCGGCCCCGCCGCCGGCCACGTGGGCCTGCCGGACCCGTTGGGTATCGGCTCTGGAATTGATCCCCCCGGCACCGAAGTCGACATCCATGAGATTGTCGTAAACGTCGAAACCGGCAATCTGGCGGTAAAAGTCCCCCGCCGGATCGGCTTCCGCCGAAAGGTAGGTGACGCCCGGCGCATCGTTGTCAGTGCCCGAATCGACTTTGCCGCTGCGGTTGACAGCCTGGGAAATCAGCTTGGCCGTCCCGTAGATCGCGCTGTCGGCGTTGTAAAACGCCGTTTTGATATACTGATCGTTGGCGGCAAGCTGCTGCTCGAAGGTGGTCGTGTTGGTGGCCGTCACCCCCAGGATCGTCACGATCACGAGGATGAACAGTGCGGCCACGATGACCGAGCCGTTTTCGTTGGCCAATGGCGATTCATGTGACGCGTTGGTTGCTTTCATGGCTTAAATGATCTCCGGTAGGACCTGCGTAAAGGTCGTCCATTTCGTGCCGAAGGCGTGTGTGCGGGTCACCGTGTAGGTGATGGTTTTGGTTCTGACCACCGGCGTGTCGTCGTCTATGGTATAAGTGACGGTGATGGGGCCGGTTTCGCCGGCTTCATCGGTCGTGCCATCGACGTCGTTGTCGACCCCGTCGGCATCTTGCGCAGGCGTGTGGACACCGTCGCTCAGATCAACCGGGTTGCTGTAAGAGAGTGACATGATCGACTCCATGCGGTCTTCCAGGACGAGGGTGTTGGCGGTCACGTTGCCGGCCGACGTATTGCCTCGCACGGAAGAGATCTGCATGGTCGCCACCCCTAAAATGCCGATGGCAAAAATGGCCATGGCGATGAGCACTTCGATTAGTGTGAAGCCGCCTTGATCGTTCAGCGTGACTGATGATATGTGCCTCATTTGAACGTCCCCTCTTTCTAAAGCCCCATGTTCCGGCATTTGATCGTCGTGGTGACCATGCGCCGCCGGAACTGGTCCGGCGCCGCCGACATGTCCAGCACAACGTCACCCTGGGGATTGCGATAAACCGTGTCATCGGTGACTTTGCGGGCCAGCACCGGCACCGTGTCGCCGGATCTGGCCACGATGGTGACCTGGACGGATCGGATATTCTCTAAATCTGCATCGGCCACCGGTGTGGCGATCACATTGGGCGGGTCATTTCCGTCCAGATAGACGAAGTTCAAGGCGTCGATGTTTGAGGCGATCAGGCGGGTATTGTCGGTTGGGTCGGTTGAGTTGACACTGTTAAAACGCCTGCGGATGTTTCCGCTGTCCAACTCGAACTGGACCAGCTCCTCCTGATCGGTAGCGTCGCCGTCGTACCACTCGGCTTCATCGAATTCGTCAACCGTCCCATCGCCGTCATTGTCCAACCCGTCATCGCCCTCGTCGGCAATGCCGTCTGCGTCATTGTCGACACCGTCGTCGATGGCGTTGCTGTTGCCGGCTTGATTGTCGGATCCGCCGTCGTCCTTGGCGATCACCAACGTGGTGGCCGTTGCGGTATCGATGCCGGTCTCGGCGTCACCGCTGGGGTTGGCCCCCGCCATGCGCAAATCCCGCTCAATGACCAACATGGCCGTACGGACATTCTGGTTCATGTCGACGATGCGCTGCTGGGTCACGCTGGTGCGCAGCTGATCGTGATAGGCGCCATATATCCCGGTCAGGACCACACCGGTGATCGCCAGGGCCACCATTAATTCAATCAGGGAGAAACCGCCTTGTGAACTGTCGTGTTCGATCGTCGTCATTTGGATCGCTTCCTAATTTACCGGTTAGATAGTGGGAATGCCGCCGGTTCCCAGATTGATGGTAACCGTGTATCCGCGGCTGTTGGTCAACGTAATCGGACCCGCTGCCGACGCCATGGCCCGGGGGTTGAATCGCGTCTTGTCGACGGTGGTGCCCAGGGAAATATTGGAGATGGTGACACCAGCGGGCAGTTGACCGGCGTAAACCGTTCGTTCAGAGCCGTCTTGGGCCCAGTTCTCGGCAGTGCCCGCCCCTTGACCGTCATCGACGTAGGCAAGGAAATCCGTACTCGCGGCACTGATATCAGCCGCGTCAAACGTCACGACGACCAGGGCATTGCGCTTGACCGCTTCAATGCGCGCCTTTTGAATCATGGTGACGACATCGCGGGCCGCCCCGTTGACACGGCTGTCAGCCGCCCACCCGATCATGTTGGGAACGGCTATGGCCGACGCGATACCGATGATGGCGATCACGACCGCCAGTTCGATGAGTGTAAATCCAGATTGTTTATGCATTTTCTTTCTCCGTTGGCATGCCACCATCCCTAACAAGAAGTGTGCCATACAAATCGTCTCCATGGCGGACCCAACCCAAATGAATGCTCGATTGTTGTTGGATTAGATCTTATAGTACTGTTTTTATTATTTATTAATATTTTCTATCATTAACTGCAGCACATCGCGGTCCAGGCGCGTTGACGATTCCGCCCGACGTTTCAATCGGCGTCATGGGCCCCGAACATTAAAATATTTTAATGCCCAGGATCGCTGAACAATGCGTATTGATATTTTTTATAGATAGTTACAGGTTGTTTGGCCGAATTCGTCCGCCATGGAGGGCTATTAACTTTTTTTAGACCCCTGTGGGTTGGCAGGATGGAAGGCGGGTGTCAGAAGTCGATCGGAAACGGTTGGAATTTAAGCTGAACGCATCAGTTCAAGGCGCTGGCGAGGATCGCCTGGAAACGCCCCTCGTCCTTTAAAAAGCGGATGGCCACGTCAATCGTCACCAGTTCGACGGGCCAATGCCGGCGATAGGATTGGATTTTGACAAAATCTTTCAAGGTGGTGACCAGCAGATCCACCCCTTTTTGGGTTGCCATGGCTGCGATGCGATCGAGGTCGCTCCGGCGATAGGAATAGTGGTCTGCAAAAGCGAATCGGTGGCAGACGGTGCAACCGGCCTGGGCCAACAGATTGAAGAACTGAGAATTGTCCGCCAGGCCCGCAAAGGCCACGACCTTTTTTCCCGTCAGCCGCGACAGCCCGGCCTGGCTGTCGGCGCTGCGGCCCTCGGTTTCACCCATCGGCCTGACCATCCTGACCATCGGGCGGTGGTCGGTGTAAAAGACCGGCCGTCCCTGCGGCAAGCCTGTCGAGCCAGGCCGGACGGACGGACTCTTGACAGCGGGTCAGCACGAACACGTGGGCACGGCCCAACGCCCGAAGCGGCTCCCGCAAGCGGCCGCGCGGCAGCACATGCCCGTTTCCAAAGGGCGCGCGGCTGTCCAGAAGCAGGATGTTTAAATCCCGTTGCAGCCGCAGGTGTTGAAAGGCGTCGTCTAGAACGATGACATGGGGTCGGAAGTGCGCGACGGTCAGCAGTCCGGCCTCGTAGCGCCGACTGCCGACGACCACCGGAATGCCCTCGAGCAGGCTGGCCATCAGATAGGGTTCGTCGCCGGCATCTCGTGGGCCTACCAGGATCGTCGACCCATCGCTGACGATCCCGCCCCGTTTTTCCAGCCGCCCCCGGTATCCGCGACTGATTACCGCCACGCGGTACCCCTGGTCCCTGATCATTTTAGCGACCCGAATGGTCATGGGGGTTTTGCCGGTGCCACCGGCAGTGATGTTGCCGATCGAGACCACGCGGCATGGCAGCCGTCTGGCAGCCAGGATTCCATCTTGGTAAAGCCGGGCGCGCGCGCGCATCAGAAAACCGTACGCATAGGAGACCCACCGCAGCCCCGTTTCGACGGAAAGGGCGGGCACGGGATCCGCTGTCTGCAGGGCGCTTTCAAGCCGATCAGCGATGCGATCAATCATTTGGGGCCGTCCGTGGATGCGTGGCGGATCGCGATTCACGATCGACAATGGCCAGGGTGCGTGCCACCGCCCCCTGGTTGGCGGTGAAAACGCCGAATGCGCAGCGGCCGATACGCTGCCGCCACTCGCGGTTTCCGATCAGCCGGCTCACGGCCTGGGCAAGCTCGGCGTCGTCATGGACCCGGATCGCACCTTTGGCATCCAGCAGGGTTCGGCAGATCCAGCGAAAGTCGCCGGTGTGTGGCCCGAACAGCACCGGCGTGCCGGCGGCCGCCGGCTCCAAGGGGTTGTGGCCCCCCGCATCCACCAGGCTGCCGCCCACGAAGGCCACGTCCGCCAGCGCACAAATAGAGCGCAGGACGCCGATACGGTCGACCACCACGACCTGTGACGGTTGCGACTGCCGTTCGGTCTGAGACATGGTTGCAGCGGCAATACCCGAACGCGTGAAAATTCGGCGCACATGCCCGGCCCGGCCCGGATCGCGGGGCACGACAATCAGCACCGGCGCAAGGCCGTCGGCCTCGACCCGGCGGTAGGCCTTGAGGATGATCTCCTCTTCACCCGGGTGGGTGCTGCCGGCCAGCCACACGGGCCGGCCGGCCGGCAAGGCCAGCTGCCGGGAGAGCCGTTGCAGGTCGTCGACGGAAAGCGCCATGGGCTCTTGATCGAATTTGAGATTACCCACCACCTTCAGGTTGTCGTCGACGACACCCAGGGCCCGGAATCGCCGGCGGTCCGATTCCGTCTGAACGCATATGCGCTCGAAGATCGCCAACAGCGGCGACATCAGCCATCTGACGCGCCAGTACCCCCGCCAAGAGCGATCCGACAAGCGCGCGTTGACCAGATAGACCGGGACTCCGCGCCGCTTCAGCTGCCAGAGAAAATTAGGCCAGATGTCGGTTTCGACAATGACCACCCGCCGGGGTGCGAAGCGCGCGATGGCCCTTTTGACGCACCAGACGACATCGTAGGGAAAGTAGCGCACACCGGCCACAAGAGGTGCGATCACGCGCTGGGCGGTCTCGACACCGGTGCGGGTGGAAGCCGTGAAGATCAGGCTGTCGGGCCCGTGTTTTCGGCACAGGGATTCCACAAACGGCACGGCTGAGATCACCTCGCCCACGGAAAGGGCATGGATCCAGATCCGCCCCCCGAGGCCGCGACCCACTGCATCCGCGGGCGGCAGCGACTCGGCAAACACCCGTTTGGAAAAACCCCGGCGATGCTTTTCGCGACCGCACACCATCGGCACCCATATCGGCCAGAGCAGGCCGATGGCGATCCACATCACGATATTGTAAACAACGGCCACGGCAACACCTCGATCAACGCCGCGCGGCGGGCCGCCTCAGGCCTCGCTCAGTCGGCGTTGAGCAGCAAAAAGCCGGCAATGCCCAAAAAGACGAAATTGGCTGCCCAGGCGGCAACCAGGGGCGGCATCATTTCCGCGTATCCCAAGGAAATACTGAAACTATTGAAAATCCAGTATAAAAAGGCCGCAGCCAGCCCCAACGCGATGCCGGTCGGCATCCCTTCACGCATTCTGCCTTTCAAGGCAATCCCCGAGCCAAGCGCGCTGAGCAGCAGGCAAACGAACGACGCGGCAATTTTGGCGTGAAAGTCGACCCGGTAGCGCACCGCCGGATAGCCTTCGCGCTCGACCTTTTCAATGTAGCGTCTCAATTCGGACACCCCCATTTCGTCAGACCGCTTGGCAGCCTGGCTGAGGTCTTCCGGATTGAGATCGAGATCGGCCTCGACAGTTTCTTGCACCTCGAATTGGTGCCCGCCGCGATCTTCACCAAATGTCTGAACGACCGCGTCCTCTAGCTGCCAGCGGCCGTCACTGAACCGGCCCGAGAGCGCATCGATCCGTTCGATCAGTTTAAAATTGTCGTCGAAGGTGAAAATGGCGATTCCGGCCAGGCGCCCCTGGTCCGGGTCGTACTGGCTGATGTGGATAATCTGCCGGGCGGCCCGCATCCAGATGTCATTGGTCTTGGATGCGTAAATGTTTTTCCTGCGGACTTCCTGAAGCCAGATCTGGTTGGCATTGACCATGAACACCGGAACCACCCATTCGGCGACCACGACCATTACCACCGAAAAAAAAAGGCCCAGCGCAAGGGCGGGCTTGAGCAGTCGGCGCTTGCCGATACCGCCGCTTTTCAGGGCGATCACCTCATTGTTCTTGCGCATCAGGCCGAAGGCCACCAGGATGGACAACAAAAAGCCCAGGGGTCCGATCTGCGTGAAAATAAACGGCAGTTTGTAAAGCAGGTGCACCAGGCAGCGCCAGACCGGCACGCCGGCTTCGATGAAGTCGTCTACTTTTTCGATGAAATCGACCACCAGGTAAATACTGAGCACGGCTGCCAGCACAATCGAGAGATAGAGCAGGATTTCCCGGGTGACGTAGCGAAAGAGAATCGTCATTTCCTGACCAGCCAGTTCATGATCCGGTCCAGGTGCGGATCCAGCCAGGTGAATGTCAACGGTTTTTCCCGGCCGACCCGGATCAGGAGAACAACACCGATGCCGCCAATAAACAGGTTGGGGATCCACATGGCCAGCACGGGTGGATAAAGCCCATCTTCTCCCAAGGTTACGCCGACTGCCAGCAGTATGTAGTAGACCAGGAAAAAAGAGAGGCCCAGGCCGATGCTCAAGCCCTTTTTCGAGTAACGGGGTTGAATACCCAGGGGCAAGGCCAGCAGCCCCATGGCCAGGCAGGCAAAGGGCAGTGAAAAGCGCTGGTGGTATTTGATCAGGGCACTGCGGTGCTCCCGGGGGTCGCCGGCAACCTGCTGCAGGTGGTCCGCGTGCTGGGCAAGGGTCATCTCGTCAGGCCGCTTGTTGGCGATGTCCCCCATGGGAATGACATCCTTGAGGTCCAGCCGGATATCGTAGGTTTCAAAATCAATGGTGTAGGCCGACCGTTTTTGCAGGTCCATCTGATTGATCGTCCCCCCGAACAGCCGCAGATAGTAGACCATCTTTTCGGGTTCGCCGACCAACTGTCCGGTTTCGGCCACGACCGTGTTGTTGATCCCTTCGGATCGGCTGTCTTGAATGAACACCTGGCGCAGTTCACCACTGCGCGTGTCGATCTTGTTGATGTAAAGCATGATATTCTTGAAACTGTCGTTGAAGGTGCGCGCTTTCAGGCTGATATTCAGGTTCGACGTGGCCACCTCGAACAGCAAGGTCCGGAAATGGCTGGCACCCAACGGCATACCGAAGATGGTGATGGCGCCGGTCAAAACGGTACCCAGGATGCAAAATGCCAGGACCGGCGTCAGCAAACGGTATACGCTCACCCCGCCGGCCTTGAGCGCCATGATTTCATTGTCGGCCGACAATTTTAAAAATGTCATCAACACCGCCATCATCACCGACATGGGAATGACGTAGCGGAGAAAGTAGGGCATCATAAAGGTGAGCATCAACAATACCGGTCCAACACCGACCTTGTGATTGACCACCATGTCGGTAATGTCCAGGATCTGTTTCATCAAAAAGATGAAGGAGAAAAATGCCAGATTGATGAAAAAGGGCCCCAACATCTCGACAAAAAGATATCGGCTGAGCAAGGAGATCGGCTGTATCATGGATGGGCGTCAGATATTGTCGCGCGGTCGGGAGGTACCACGCTTTTCGTGCAAAATGGCGTCGTCTTCATCGCCTGATTCACTGTCGACATGTTCATCTTCGGCCACACCTTCTTGCTCCAGTTCGCTGCCGTTTTCTTCCATGCGTATCCTCCTGGATCATCCGTCGATCCTTTTCGGGTGGTTGATCGTTGTGATCAGCGCTTTCCAAGCAGCGAGCCCAAAACGCCGCGCACGATCTGCCGGCCGATGCTGCTGCCGATGGTTCGGGCCGCGCTGGTGAGCATGGCCTCTGCTGGGGTTTGGCGGCCGGAGCGCGCTGAAGACGGCCGGCTGCGGGATTGCCGCCGAATTCTCTCCACTTCCAACTCTCTGACCAGGGCTGACTCGGCTTCCCGGGTCGTTTCGGCGCGCTGCTTGAGCATTTCATAGGCCGATTGGCGGTCCAAGGGGGTGTCGTAGCGCCCCTGGATGGGAGACCTTAACATGGCGGCTGTTCGCGCCTGATCCGCAAGCGGTCCAATACGGCCTTCAGGCGGTGCAATCAAGGTGCGCCGCACCGGCTGCGGGCGGCCGTCCGGGTCCAAGACCGACACCAGGGCTTCGCCGATGCCCAGCCGGGTGACGCTGTCGGCCGTGTCGAACCCCGGATTGGGCACAAACGAGGCCGCCACGGCCCGAACGACCTTTTGATCTTTTGGTGTGAAGGCCCTCAGGGCATGCTGAATTTTCAGGCCCAATTGGCCCAAGATGACCTCCGGGATGTCCAGAGGGCTTTGGGTGACAAAATAGACGCCCACGCCCTTGGATCGAATCAGGCGAACCACCTGTTCGATCTTTTCGATCAGTGCCGTCGAGGTGCGTGAGAAAAGCAAGTGGGCTTCATCGAAAAACAAGACCAGTTGCGGTGTTGGCGGGTCGCCGACTTCGGGAAGCTGTTCGAACAGCGCCGAGAGCAGCCAGAACAACAGCGCGGCGTAAACCCGCGGCGCATCGCGAATCAAGCGCCTGGCGTCCAACAGGCCCACCATGCCGCGACCGGCGTTTTCGGTCAACATCAGGTCGGCGAGCTGCAGTGCCGGTTCCCCAAAAAAGCGTTCGGCCCCCTGCTCCTCGAGCACCAGCAGGCGTCGTTGAATGGCGCCGATGCTAGCGCGGCTGACGTGGCCATAGGCCGATCCGAGGGACGCGGTATTTTCGCCCATCCAGGCCAGCAGGGCCCGCAGATCCTTCAGATCGAGCAGCAGCAGCCCCTGACTGTCGGCAAGATCGAAGCCGGCGTAAAGCACACCCGTCTGGGTGTCGTTGAGCGCCAGCAGGTTGCCCAGCAGCAATGGTCCCATGTCGGATACCGTAGCTCGCAGCGGCTGCCCGCGCAGCCCCTCCAAATCCCAGAAAAGGGTCGGACAGGGCTGCGGCCGGTAGGCCGGCAGGGGGATCTTTGCCAGCCGCGCGTCGATGTGCCTACTGGGCTGCCCGGCGTCGGCAATCCCGGACAAATCGCCTTTGACGTCAACGGCAAATACCGGCGACCCCATACGGGAAAAGCCTTCCGCCAGGACCTGCAGGGTCACGGTCTTACCGGTACCGGTGGCCCCGGCGATCAAGCCGTGACGATTGCACATGCGGCCGGGCTGCGCGACCAGGTGGTCCGCTTCCGCACCGATGATCAATCTGGATGGCGTCATGGCATTGCTCCGTCTTGCGCGGTATCAGGCAAATTGGAATGCTGCGTAAGCTGTCATCGAAAAGGGCCGCGCCCCAACCGCCGCTGCCACAGCCTGCCTCAACCTCAAAAAGAAAGCCAAAACCGGTCAGCTGGTCCGGCGACGATTGTGCTCGTAGCGCATTTGCAGCATCTCCACCATCAGGGCAAATCCCATGGGCAGGTAGATATACGCTTTGGGGACATGCTTGTGCAGCCCTTCCATGAAAATGGTGACGCCGATCGTGATCAGAAATGAGAGCGCCAAAATTTTCAGGGCCGGATGTCGCAGGATAAATTCGCCGATCGGCCGGGCAAAAAAGAGAATCACCACGAAGGAGAGAACCACCGCCGAAATGATGATCCACAGCTCTTGCGTGAGGCCCACGGCCGTAATCACCGAATCAATCGAAAAGACAATGTCCAGCATGACGATTTGCGTGATGACGGCGGCAAACGTAGCACTTGCGGCCTGGCCGGAAGCATCGATCTCATCCTTCAATGAAACGGTGTGATGGATTTCATGCACGGCTTTGTATATCAGGAATAGGCCCCCGGCCAGCAGGATCAGATCTCTCACCGAAAAGGTGGCGATGACAGGCCGGGTGAGACTGGCCAGCGCCAAGACCACCACCAACATGACGAGACGGGCCAGCATGGCCATGCTCAATCCAATAATACGGGCCTTTTGGCGTTGCCCCTCGGGCAGTCGCCCGACAAAAATGGCGATCACCAGCACATTGTCAACGCCGAGCACCAGCTCCAAACCAATCAGCAGGGCCAGCAACCCCAACGCATCAGCCATGGCCTCCTCCGTTGCCGCATGTGATCCACACGGTTCAAATAGTAAAATGGGTGCGCGGGGTCAACTGTAAACCGTTTTCCGGTTCTGGTTCCCGGAGAGGGCGCCAGCGCAGCTCGCGGCGGTCGGCCATCCAGTGCCATCGGGGCGGGCGCACGCCTGGCCGCACGCCGGCGGCATGCCGGGCCAATCAGCGGTGCGCCGTGTGTCTTCGATTTTCCAACAGCTGGACGAAAAGGACTCGGGGGGGCAAGAACACCTGAAGCGTCTGAAAATCCTAACGATCGGCCGAGGCGGCATACACGGGTAGCAGGCCGGCAAAAAGAGACACCAGGTCACCGGCGATGCTCTGCTTTTTTTCGATGACAGCGGATTTGTCGATCTGTTTTTCAATTCGCAGATCCATGTCGCCGGACTGGCCCGCATTGACTAAAAACGGTTGCAGCGTCACCACGGATCCCGCTTTCTGATCCACGGTGCGGTTTACCCACTGGTCGTCTTCAAGCACCAAAGCCCCGGAAAACCCCTGTCCGGACAGATCGCGCAATGACAGATCGTAGGATCGAACCTGTTTGGCCAACCAGGCATCATTCTCCGGCTTTTCCAACCAGGTCATCAACGACTGCCAGTCACTTTTTTCAGCACTGGATGAATCGGGTGCGGGTACGAGCAGACCGTAAAAGAGGTGATTGTCTGCGGTGCGGGCGTGGAATTTGGTTTGAAACTTGAGATCGGCCTGCTTTTGACGCTGGATGTCGATCCAATTGACCTCGGGCTTTCGGAGCACCGCCCAGGAGTTGAACGTGAAGGCTTTGGTCTTGAACTGTTTGGCAACCGCTCCGCCCAATTGTCCGCGGCCGCGCCAGGTGGTCTTCGAGATGGTGCTGCTGAAATCACTGTCGGCAAGGCCTGAAAAGGCTTTGGCCTTTTTGGAAGCCGACGCTTTGGCTTTCTTTTCTTTCTGAATCGCCATTTCCACCGCCTGCTGCTTCTCGAAGCGCATACGTTCGATGATCCGCCGCTGCAGGTCGATGGGGGTCGATATCTGCTCGCCGTCTTCCCAGCGGATGTCCATGGAACTTCTTCCTATGGCAACCACCTCGAAGATCCCTTTCATATTCTCATATCGTTCACCAATTTTAAATTTAATCTCTTCTGTCATGCATTTCTCCTTGTGGTACAATTACCTGAAAACACAAGCATGGGCGATCAACTACCGAGCTAATCCGCGGCGAGCTCGGCAAGAAACAATTCGGTGTCGTCAAAGAAGAGGTCGACACAGCGATCGTTGTCTTCCTGGAACAGATCGATTACCGTCTCGGCGATTTTGGCGGCATAGGGCGCAATGGGATATAAGTTGGGCGTCCGCAACAGTTCCACCAGTTCATCGCATCCTGCCGCGGCCGCCCTGGCAACCGCCTGGCTTTCATAATCCTGCTCGCAGATCAAATCGAAGTGATCTTCTCGCAGCAGGGTCGATTTCACATTCTTGGTGTCTTTTTCCACAACGGCAAACTCTTTTATGTTCAGCGTGTGTTTCGCTATAGACTGGCAAATCCGGTATTTTTGTCTCATGGTATCTCTCCACACGATCCTGGCGCCGCTCACGGGAATCAAAGGCGTGGCAACCAGACCGTGCTGCGCGAGTAATCTTCACCGTCTCCGTCGTCGCTGGGGAGGTGGCGTCCCGGTTCAAGGGAGGGCAATGGTCGCAACCGATGGGCAGGACTGGAAATGGTCCAACCAGACAACTGTTAGCCGTGAGTTTATATGGATACCCGTCGTTTGTCAAATAGACGAAGCTTTTCGGCCACTGCAACCGCACGCTTGGCGGTGCCGTCCCTGGCGGGCAGCTATTTGACCACTTTCAGGCGATGACCGGCCATCAGGCGCTTTTGGAGGGCTTTCAAAATCACATATGAGGCCTGCTCGGGGGTGATGACGGTCATGGCGGCCGCCGACCGGCAGGCTGCCATCAAGGGGTCGTTTCCGGGCAGGCGGAATTCCCGACGAATGAAGACGCCATAAGCGCGATGAAAGTCGACCAAGGCGGCTTCGCTCATGTTGGTCAGACGGGTTCGATCCGCAAACGAAATGTCGGCGCTGAGGATCTCGACGGCTTTTTCCACCGTCGGCGGAAATTTTTCAAAAAAGGTATCCATGGCAATCATCGGTCGGGAAGCGGTCAACTGTCACATCGGAAGGGATAAAAGTGGAAATAGCAGTAGCCGCCGGGATCGCCGTACATCACCTCGGTCTCCATCATGCAGGTGCCGATCATCTGTCTGGAAACGTCGGCGTAATCGGGTTGCGCCTCCTCCTTTTGTTTGCAGGCCAGACAAATAGGCTTGTGATCGATGACGGACAAAATGCGCTGGTCCGATGGGGCCAATTTGACATTGCATCGCTCACAGGCAACTGCACAGGACAGTTCTTTTTCCCATTGATCTTTCATTCGGTCATCTCCCTTCCGCAGGTGGTTGTCGGCACGGATTGATGGTGAATATTAAAATAACGCCGGGAAACCCATTTTCAAGCCCACCACCGTCGGCAGGAAAATTACCATCTATCTGACGCTTCTGATGCTGACGATGCCACGGTCCACCGCGGCCGCACGTGCCGTGCCGGTCAGGACCATGGCGGATTTCAATTCCTCGGCAATCTTGCCAATGTAGTTGGTCACCCCCTCGCCAAGCCCGCCGACGGCGGCAATGGAAAAGGGCCGGCCGATCATCACCGCATCGGCTCCCAGGGCCAGCATCTTCAGGACGTCACCGCCACTGCGGATGCCGCCATCGGCCAGAACGGCGATCCGCCCGTTGACGGCATCGGCAATCTCGGGCAGCACCTCGGCCGCACCCGGCGTGTGGTCCAGAACCCGTCCGCCGTGATTGGAAACGACGATGGCGTCGACACCCGCATCGACGGCCAACAGGGCATCCGCGACCGTCATCACACCTTTTAAGATGAATTTCGCATCGATCCGGTCGATGATCTCGGCCAACCGCTGCGGCGTTTTGGGTGAAACCGGTCGGCCCATCTTCTTGAGCGTTATCAGTCCGGCGGCATCGATGTCCATGCCAAGGATCGGCGCACCGGCGTCCAGGGCCCGGTCCACCTTCTGGAAAAGCTCCGCCGCTTCCCACGGCTTGATGAATGCAACCCCTTTACCGCCCGCCTCCTTGATGGCTGCATACCCAGCCTGGTGAATAAAATCCGGCACGCCGTCACCCACGCAACCCAATATGCCGGCATCCGCGCATCCGTGAATGATGGCGGAGATGTAATCTTCTTCGGTAACCTGGCCGCCCATGTTGAAAGAGACACCGCCGATGGGTGCAGCCAGGAGCGGCAGTGCCAGGGGCTGGCCCAGTAGTTCGATGCGGGTATCCGGCTCGGCGGCATCGTGCAGCAGCCGCATGTTGAACCGCACGGCTTCCAGAGACGTCAAGTTGGCCTTAAAGGCGCTTCCGGTCCCCAAGCCCCCCATTCCCGGGACTTCACCAGCACACGCCCGGCCGTCGCACACCGGGCAGACCCGGCAATACCCTTTCATGCGCTCCCGGGCCACGTTTACGATAGATTCCATGAACCGTCTCCTTTTCTCGGCGACCCGCCCTCACGACCCATATGCCCAGGAACCGCCGCCAGCTTTCCAGGGGCAATCGAATCCAACCGTTCCAATCCCGCTGTCGGCCCGTTAGAGCCGCCAGTAGGCCATCGCCGCTTTCTCGGCCGTGCCGGGTTCAAAGGCGCTTTTCACATCCACCACCACGGCGCGGTCTCCGTTGCACAAGTCGGCCAGCCGACCCAACCCCATCTCCTGGTAAGGTTTGTGGGCCACCGCCACCACCAGGGCATCCACCCCATGCAACCGCTCCAGCGGTTTCAAGTCGACGCCGTAATAAGTTTTGGCTTCATCCGGGTCGGCCAGTGGGTCGTGGACCAACACCTCGATGCCGTAATCTTCCAGTTCGGCAATGATGTCGACCACGCGGGTGTTGCGCAGGTCGGGAACGTCCTCCTTGAAGGTAATCCCCAGCAGGCCGACACGGGTGTGTTTGATCTGTTTGCCCTCCTGGATCATCATTTTGACCAAGCGCTCGGCCACGTACTTGCCCATCCGGTCGTTGATGCGCCGGCCGGCCAGAATCATCTCGGGATGGTAGCCGATGGACTGGGCCTTGAATGTCAGGTAGTAAGGGTCGACACCGATACAGTGGCCTCCCACCAAACCGGGTTTGAACGGCAAAAAATTCCACTTGGTGCCGGCCGCTTCGAGCACGGCCATGGTGTCGATCCCCATGAGGTCGAAAATCATGGACAGCTCGTTCATCAGGGCAATGTTCAGGTCGCGCTGGGTATTCTCGATCACCTTGGCCGCCTCGGCCACCTTGAGCGTGGGAGCGACGTGGATGCCGGCCTTGACCACCGTGCCGTAGACCTGCTCCAGCAGCCTGGCCGTGGCGGCGTCCGACCCGGACACGATTTTCATGATCTTGTCGACCGTGTGCACCTTGTCGCCGGGATTGATCCGCTCCGGCGAATAGCCGACCGTAAAATCCCGGCCGAACACCAGCCCCGATGCCTTTTCGAGAATCGGGACGCACACATCCTCGGTGGCACCGGGATACACTGTGGACTCGAAAACCACGCAGCTGCCTTTGGCCAAATGCTGTCCCGTGGCCTCGGAAGCGCTGCGAAGCGGTGTCAGATCCGGGTTGCGATGCGAATCGATGGGGGTGGGTACGGCAACGATGATCAGCCGGCACTCACCGAGGTGGCGGGGATCGTCGGTGTAGGCTACCGTGGCGGCGGCCATTTCGGCATCGGACACCTCCAAGGTGCGATCCTGACCGGATTTCAGCTCGGCGATCCGGCTGGATTTGAAATCGTACCCGACCACGTCGAAGTGCCGGGACAGATGAACGGCCAACGGCAACCCCACGTAACCCAGGCCCACCACCGCTATTTTGGCTTGCTTCGCTTTCAGGGCATCAAACGTCAACATTACCGATTTCTCCTTGCTTGGGCAGTTTTTTGTCGTTTATCGGTAACCCCACAAGGCTTCATGAGGGTTAATCGCCACGTCCCGTCCTACACCATTTTTTACCAATAAAAAAGCACGTTGCTACAGCCGCACACCTTCGTCCATATTCGCCTGGCAAACACGAAATGGACCGATCGCAGCCGACACATGGCTCATTTCAATTGAAGCCGCTCGAGGAGCTGCCTGGTTTCAGCGCGCGTCAGCCGCCGCCAGGCGCCTTTTGGCAGGCTGCCCAGGGTTACATCGGCCACGCGAATCCGGTGCAGTTCGACCACGCGGTTGCCAACCTGTTGAACCATCCGTCGAATTTGACGGTTGCGTCCCTCCATTAGAACGATTCGGAATACGCGGCCGGCGATCCGTCTAGTGCGCGCCGGCCGGGTCGCGACGCCGGACAGGGAGATGCCGGCCGCCATCGCGGCAAGCCCGGCGTCGTCGATGGGCCACTGCACCGTCACCTCATACTCTTTTTCGTGATCGAACGAGGGGTGGGACAGGCGATGATGAATGCGGCCGTCGTTGGTCAGCAGCAGCAGTCCGGTTGAATCCTTGTCCAGACGCCCCACCGGAAAAAGCCGCTGCGGCAGGTCCACCAGATCGGTAACCACGGCCTGATTTCGGTGGCGGCAGCTGGTCACGTAACCTTCGGGCTTGTTGAGCATCACATAGATGCGGCGCTCTGATACCGCCACCAGCGCCCCTTTGAGGCGGACCGTATCGGTTTCCGGATCGATTTTGGTGCCCAGCGCGGTAACCACGCGTCCGTTGACGGCCACCTGGCCGGCCATGATGTGGCGCTCCCCCTGCCGGCGGGAGCAGGCGCCGGCCTGGGAGAGAAATTTTTGGAGTCTAACCATTGCCATGGCAAAAGGCAGCGCGTCACGACCGGTAGTCGGCGTTGATCTTGACGTAGTCGAGGGAGAAGTCGCAGGTCAGCATGCTGGCAGACCCGTCTCCCACGTGCAGATCCAAAACAACGGAAAATTCGGGCTGTTTGAGGACCGCGGTCGCCCGTCGTTCGGCATCCTCACCGCAACCGGTCCCGCCGGCCACCATCTGCACGTCGTCGAAGTGAAGACTCAACCGATCCGGATCCAGAAAAGCACCGGCCCGCCCGGCCGCAGCGACGATGCGACCCCAATTGGCATCCTCTCCGAAAAAAGCCGTCTTGACCAGCGGAGAATGGGAGATCACATCGGCAATGGTGTGGGCATCTGCATCCGAACGGGCCCCGCACACCGTCAGGTCGACCACTTTGGTAACCCCCTCACCGTCCCGCACCATCTGGCGGGCCAGGTCTTTTAGCAAGTCGGTCAACAGTTGACCGAAAAGCGCCCGTTGGGCGCTTGTTGCGATGGCGGCGCCTGAGGCACCGTTGGCCATCAGAACGACCGTGTCATTGGTGCTGGTGTCCCCGTCGATGGTGATGCGGTTGAAAGAGGCGTCCACAGCGCCCTGCAGCGCCGCCTGCAATGGGTCGGCGGCAATCTGGGCATCCGTGACGACAAAGCACAGCATCGTGGCCATGTCGGGCCGGATCATGCCGGCCCCTTTGGCCACGGCCACGATTCGATAGGGGACCGCCCCCGGGCCTTCCCGCAGGCCCATTTTCGGTCGGGTGTCGGTGGTCATGATGGCGTGCGCCAGATGAGGGATGCCGCCCGCGTCCAGACGCTCGACCAGTTGGGGAATTGCCGAGGTCACCTTGTGGATCGGAAACGGGACGCCGATCACACCGGTCGATGCCGCCAGCACGTGGTTTTCGCTGATCTTCAAGGCCGCGGCCACCGCGGCGGTCATTGACCTGGCAGCGGCCGCGCCGGGTTTTCCGGTGGCGCAGTTGGCATTGCCCGAATTCACGATCACCGCCTGGGCGACGCCGCATCGAACCCGTTCACGGTCCAAGGTGACCGGCGCCGCCTGAACCCGGTTTTGCGTGAAGACGGCCGCCACCGCAGCCGGTCGATCGGACACCAGCAGCCCTAGATCCAGGGTACCGTTCTTTTTGAGTCCCGCGGACACCCCGCAGGCGCTAAACCCCCTACAGGTCATCACCGTCATAGCGTTTCTTTCTTGCGGCCTGGGCCCACATGCGACATGTTTCGCCATAAATTACCCAATTTCCTCTTGATGTCAATCGGTCAGAGATCAAGACGCTTGCAAACTGCCCCCGATTGGCCTAATACACGCTTGTCTGCCAGGGCCGGATGTACCCGATTGGGCATACCAGCGCGCGTCGATTGCCAATGGCAGATGACGACAAGGAGCACCCCGTGGAAAAAACACCCCATTGCAAGCCGTGCGGGACCGCCCTGATCCTGAAGCGGACCTGACGGTCGGTTCGTTTATGGTGCCCGGGATGCGGCGCCGAATATCCGCTGTCCGAATTCATTCACCTCATGGACGACACCATGGAGCGGCAACTGGCGGCGATGCGGTGTGACCGGTTGTAGGCCTCAATGATCATTCTCGACAACCTGCTGCCGGTTTTTGCACTCATCGGCCTGGGCGCCTTGCTCAAGCATCTGCGCCTGACCGGCGAGGCCTTTCTGAAGACCTCCGACAGACTGGTTTATTTCATTTTTTTCCCGGTCCTGCTGTTTTGGAAAATCGGCGCGTCACCGCCTTTAGACAAGCAGGCCGGCGACTTGATCGGCGCCGCCTTCTGCGCCGTGGGCACCGTCTACCTGATCAGCGCCGTCTGCCTGAAACTGTTTAACATATCCCGTTTCGCCGCCGGATCGTTTTCCCAGAGCTGTTACCGCTTCAACACTTATGTCGGCATGGCCGTCATCATCAACTCGCTCGGTGAAGCCGGTGTGGCACGGTTCGGCATTCTGATCGGATTCATCATTCCCATCATCAATGTCCTGGCAGTTTCCACCTTGATCTGGTACGCCGACGAGGCCATCTGTATGCGCAAGCGCCTGACCATCACCGGGCGAGCCCTGATTTCCAATCCGCTGATCATCGGTTGCATCGCCGGCATGCTGTATGCCCGCCTGGTCGGGGCGTTTCCAGCCTTTCTGGACAACACCTTGCGCCTGGCCGGGCTGGTGTCGCTGCCGCTGGCGCTGCTCTCGATTGGGGGGACCTTGACCCTCAAGGCGCTCGGCACCCACCTGGTCCAGGCCGGGCTGGGTTGCGCTATCAAGCTTGTGATCCTGCCGGTCGTCGGTTGGATCTTTCTCAAGGCCCTGGCGGCCTCCCCCTTGTCCGTTCAGGTGGGCATGCTCTTTTTCGCCCTGCCCACCTCGCCGGCCATCATCGTGCTCTCCTCCCAGCTCAACAGCGACACCGAGTTTGCGTCGGCGGCCATCTTGCTTTCCACGCTGCTCTCTTTCTTTTCCATGAGTGCCGTGCTATTGCTTTTCGGATAGGTGGGAAACGGACGGTGGGAAACACATTCAAGCTGGTTATCGAATATGATGGAACCGGTTTCCATGGCTGGCAGCGCCAGAAGAACGATCGAACCGTTCAGGAAACGATCGAAGCCGCGCTGACCCTCATGACCCGCGAGCCCGTCGTCCTGATCGGATCGGGCCGCACCGACGCGGGCGTACACGCCATGGCACAAGCGGCTGGCTTCACGACCCGATCCCGGTTGAATGCCACCGCCATTATCAACGGCTTAAACAGCCTGCTGCCCGACGATGTCGTCATCCGCGACTGCGTCTGCATGCCCAACACATTTCACGCCCGTTTCCATGTGAAATCCAAGCACTACCGCTATCACATCCGCAACCGCAGCTTACCTGCCGCTATTGGCCGCCAGTTCGCCTGGCACATCCGCAAACCGTTGGACCGGTCGGCCATGGCGCAGGCGGCCGAATGGCTGGTCGGCACCCACGATTTCCAGGCCTTTGAGGGCGCGGGCAGCCCCAGGGCACACACGGTCAGAACCGTCTTGCGATCCACCGTACAGACCACCGATGACGGCCACCTGACCTATGACGTCGAGGCCGATGGGTTTTTACGTTTCATGGTCAGAAATATGGTGGGGACGCTGGTGGAGGTCGGCCTGGGGAAGCGCGCTCCCGATGACATGCAGCGCATCCTAAAATCCAGGGATCGATCGTGTGCCGGCGCCACGGCGCCGCCCCAGGGTCTGTTCCTGGTTGACGTCAGTTATTGACAAATCTTTAAGCGATCAGCACATCGGCAACCGTATCCGGTTGAGCGGGGTCATGGGGTTCGGTATTGAAGGCCACCAGCAGGTTGTCCGTCGCGCCGGTATTTTCAATGGCATGGGAGGTTCCCGGCGGGATCACCAGCCGATAGGTGGCATCGGCAGGGATGGCAAACTCGTGCGTCTCACCAGCGGTGCGAATGCGGACCCGAGCCGGACCGCATATCACCAGTGTTTCGGTTCCCTGGCGGTGGTAGTGGTTACCGCGGACCGCCCCGGGCCGACTGACCACCACATGGACATTTTTCAAATTCTCAGGGAACGGGCCATCGAGCGGTTCGAACACAAAGCCCCGGTCGTCGGTGGACCGCCCGACTGGTTCGACTTTTACATCCTTAATTTGGCGGCGCATTGGCAGACCGACCTGGTTTTTTTAAGCCCTTGAAAAAGTGTTGCGCCGTGACTTCATCTCATCCACCTTCTGGTTGTAAAATGAGATGACCTCCCTGCGGTTGAGCATGCCCAACAAAAGTCCGTGATCGTCGGCACGTACGACCGGCAGGCTGTCGATGTTGCGCGTGGTAAACTTCTTGAGAACGGCGTTCAGGTCCTCTTCCGGCGTGGTTACGATGATGTCGGATGTCCCGACGTCCTTCATCAGCACCAGCTGTTCGATTTCGGGAGAGAACAGGACCCCTCGGATGTCATTGATCGAAAATATTCCCACCAGCCGTTTTTCGCCGTCGACGACCGGGAAGTAGTGCTGCTTGGTCTGCGAAAAGTAGCGCTTGAATTCCAGAAAGGGCATGTCCTGGGGGATCAGGGTCACCTTTTGGACCAGCGGCATGAGGTCATTGACAGGAATGGCCTGGAGGATGTCCACGAAAAAGTCGCCGGCATGGGCCGGGGAGTCGACCTTGCTCTGCACCTGACGGTTGAAAATGGTCCAGCGCCGGGAGGCCATGTAGGCCACCGAACAGACCAGCAGACTGGGCAGCAGCAGGTGATAGGAGTTGGTCATCTCACTGACGAAAATGATCGTCGAGATGGGGGTGTTGGAAACGGCCGTAAAAAAGCCGGCCATGCCCACCACCACGAAAGCGCCGGGCTGGGTGACCACGCTGGGCATGATAGCGTGAAAAAGATTTCCGACTACCCCGCCCATGGCCCCGCCGATGACCACCGAGGGTCCAAACACGCCGCCGCTGCCGCCCGAGCCGATCGAAAAGGAGGTGGTCAGCACCTTGCCCAGCGCCAGGGACAGCAGAAAGGGAATGGTCAGCTCATTGTTGATGGCCATCTGGGCATACCCATATCCGAAGGCCAGGGTGTGCGGCAGGAAAAAGCCGATGACCCCGGTCAGCAGTCCGCCGATGGCCGGCTTGATGTGATTGGGTATCCGATGCATGGATTCGAAGAGTTGAATCGTGCCGTAGAAGGCCTTGATGTAAAAGACACCGATTGCCACCAGCACCAGGGCCAGTACCAGATAGGGCCCGAGTTCCAGGGGGTTTTGAAACTTAAACGGCGGTGAATCGAACAGCGAACCCCAGCCGAACACCAGGCAGAACATGCAGTACGCCACCACCGAGGAGATGCCGGCTGGAATGATCACCTCCGATTCGAAATCAGGATCGCGGTAAAGCACTTCAGCGGCAAAGAGCGCTCCGGCCAGCGGCGCCCGGAAGATGCTGCCGACACCGGCCCCGATACCGGCAGCCATCATGATCCGGCGCTCGCGGTCGGAAAGGTTCAAGGTGGTGGCCAGATAGGAGCCGAAACCGGCTCCGATCTGGGCGATGGGCCCCTCACGGCCGCCCGACCCACCGGTGGTGAGGGTGACAGCGGAAGCGATGGTCTTGACGATCGGAACCCGGCCGCGGATGAAACCGCCCTTGTGGTGGTAGGCATTGATGGCCGCGTCGGTACCGTGCCCCTCGGCTTCCGGTGCAAACGTGTAGACCAGCCAGCCGCTGATCAGGCCTCCGGCCATGGGTAAAAACAGCAGAACCCAGCGGTTGAAGGGCACCGCGGTGGGCGGCAGCAAGTGGTGTTCGCCAGCCGGCGCCGGGGGACGGTAGCCGGCCATCATGTCCAGAAAGAAATGCAGCCCCAGTTGGCAAAGATAGTGAAATGCGATGGAACCCAACCCCGCGATCAGGCCGATGGCAATGAAGTAGACCGACCACCGGGTCGCCTGGGCGACATTCAGGTGTTCCAGTTTTCCCCGAATACGCTGGTATGCACTCTGGTTCGATTCCTTTCGCGGCATGGCCTACCGATTTTTCTCCAGGTCCCGAACCCCCTGAAAAATGGTGTCAAAAAGGGTCTTGACATCGTCTTCCTCCGTGCAGGAAAAGGCGATGCGCAGGTTCCTTTCCTCCAGCGCGATCAGCCCTACGCCGTATCGATCCAACAGATGAACCCGCAGGGTTTCCGCATCGACCGTTTTCAACCGGATGCACATGAAATATCCCGAGTTGAATGGATAGACCTCCCAGGCCGACGCATACGCGGCATCCGTTGCAACCGCCTTGACCCGCCGGGCCCGTGCCTTGAGAATCTCGAAGGCCCGTCTCTTTTCAGCCGCGGCGTTGGCATCTCGCATGGACTTGAGCAGAATCGTCTGGCTCAGGTGGGAGGCGTTGGAAAGGGTCCCCCGAATGCAGCCGGCGGTCTTGCGTTCCAGCGCGTCCAGCAACGGCCGCGCATCGTCTTTAAAGCTGCCGCCATAGGTAATGAATCCGACCCGCAGTCCCCAGGCGCAGTGTTCTTTGGTGGCCCCATCGAGTTTGACGGCCAGGATGCCGGAGTGCGCACCGCAAAGACGGGCAAATAGCGACTCTTGCAAGGTTTCCGGATCGTAAAACAGACCGAAGTAGGCATCGTCGGTCACCGCCAGGACGTCGGTTCCGGCCGCGGCCGTGTCGGCGAGAATGGCGACAATATCGTCCGCCTCTTGTACAGACACGCTGTATCCCGAGGGATTTTGCGGGAAATTGAGCACCACGGTGATCTTCCGGCTGTCGGCCGCCTCCTGTTTGACGGCCTGACGCAAAGCCTTGAGGTTAAAGCCGCCATTGGCGTCGAACAGTTCGTAGTGGCGGATGCGGGCGCCCTTGCGTACGGCAAAGATCATGTTGTAGTTGCCCCACATCATGTCCGGCAGGATGATCACATCCCCGGGGTTGATCCAGACATCGGCAAAGGTGGCGATGCCATGGGTGATGCCGCAGGTCACCACCGGCAGGCTGACGGTTTTTCCGGCCAGGGAGGGGTTTTTGGCGGCCATATCGGCCTGCCAGGCGTTGCGCAGGCCCAAAATGCCGAATGAGGGGGCGTACGTCAGCGACGCTTCGGGTGCAATGCCCTGGATGGAGGCCATGATGCTGTCAAAGCACATGATGCCGCCATCTGCGGTGGCGATACCGATGGTTGCGTTGATGGCATGGGCCTTCTCTTTGGCTTCGGCGCTCTGGCTCAAGATGCCTTTGGGGAAAAACAATTTTTTCCCCACGTCGGAGAGCATGTCGTAAACATGCGGTGCCTCAGCTTTGATGGTCTGATTCAATTGCTCGGCTAATGGATTCATGTCCGTCTATCCTCGGTGAATGTCAGCCAACCGGGCCATCGATTCATTTGCAGGGGGAATCGGCACAGGGCCATTAAATCATCGAAAAAAATATCTACTGCCTGGGCATCGCGCCTGTCAAGAGAAAACTTATTGAAAAAACAGCAGGATGCAGTTATCCGTCAACCACGTTCACCATTTGGCCCATCAAGGCCGACAGCCAATACAAAAACCCCGCCACGAGCGCTGCGTGGCGAGGTTTTCGAAGGCACATCCGAATCAAGCGGGAAAACGCCCTGAAAAAGGCCTATTTTCGGGAACGCTTGGAGGCTTTCAGCGGGTTGATTTTCTGGGCACTTTCCGCCATGCTGCCACTGACGTGGGTTGCCAGGTTGCAATTGCCGTGCTTCCACTTCATGGTGGGCTCGGGACAGGCGGAACAGTACCAGCCCGATGCGATCTCCAGAGATCGGCCGCATCCTTTGCACTGCTCCACGATTTCATAGCACACGCCCCCGTTGTAAGAGCAGCCGGCGGAACTCATAAACCCACACTCTTGGCCGTTGCGAATCGTCGTACACTTCATTGAATCGTCCTCCTGATGAAATCTTGAACAAACAAAAAGGCCAAAGAAAAACTCCTTCGGCCCTTGCTTAAAATAAAACTAGCAACCTATATTCAGACCAGAGCGGATTGTCAAGGCTTTTTTGGGTGGTATCGTGACCGCGCACCGGGCCCGCCACGCCGGTGTAAGCGGGGTGCTTTCGGTCTCCCCGCCCTTGCGGTAGATTGACTTTTAGGGTAGACGGACTAATGTTGATCAGCGTCGCGCCCGGAGAGAAGCACTCTCAGCCCGCGTCAGCGCCCATGCCGACAGGTTCAGCCAGTCGTTGTCCGACATCCTTAGACGGGAATCCGAACCCATGATCTTAGATGAAGCACGCCAGGTCCTGCAAATTGAAGCGGACGGCATCTTGAATCTGATCGATCGCCTCGACCACCGCTTCGATCAGATGGTAAGGGCCATCTTGAACACAACCGGCCGCGTCGTCGTCAGCGGTATCGGCAAATCCGGCATCATCGCCCGAAAAATCAGCGCGACGTTAAACAGCACCGGCACCCGCTCCCTGTTTCTACACCCGGTCGAGGCCATGCACGGCGACCTGGGCGTCATCTGTCCGGACGACATCTTTCTGGCCATGTCCTACAGCGGCGAGACCGGCGAGCTCAACATTCTCATGCCCAGCATCCGCGAAGCCGGCTGCACGATCATCGCCATGACGGGCAATCCGACATCCACACTGGCCAAACACAGCGACATCGTCATCGATGTCGGCGTGAAGCAAGAAGCCTGTCCCCTCGGGCTGGCACCGACGGCCAGTACCACGGCCCTGCTGGCCATGGGTGATGCCCTGGCAGTGGTACTGATCAACAAGAAAAAATTCAAGACCAGCGACTTCAAGCGCTTTCACCCCGGCGGGGCGTTGGGTCATCGGCTCGCCAGCCAGGTCAAAGACCTGATGCTGACCGGGTCGGCCGTTCCGACGGCCGACACCTCCGACAGCATGCAGGCCGCCGTACAAGCGCTCGACCGCCACGGCCTGGGCGCCTTGATCGTCGTCGACCGCGATCGAAGATTGGCTGGCATCCTGACCGACGGCGACCTCAGGCGCCTGGTCGCCCAGCAGCAACCCGTTTTCCAACAATCCCTGACGGCCGTCATGACGACCTCGCCCCGGCACGCCTTTGCGCAAACACCGGCCTTTGACGCCCTCAACATAATGGAGCAGTACGAAATCACGGTCTTGCCGATCATCGACGAAGCACGACGGGTGCTGGGGATTTTGCATCTGCACGACATCCTCGGCAAGGGCGAATTCAAATTCAACGGTCCGGACGCCGCCAACAACAGATGGCCCGGCCGACTTGCACTCCAGGAGCAGCCATGAACCAGGAATCTCTCGACCCCTTGGAAACGGTCCCGACCCGTATCCAGAACTTGGGCGACACAAAGATCACCTCACCGATGCTCGATGAGCGACTCGGCAATGCCGTTCCCCAGTTCGTCTCCGATGACGAACGGGTGATGATCAACATCAAGCTGACGGATGCCGAAGCCATGATCGCCCACGGCCTGACCCCGCCGGCCTTCGAGCTGGCGGGACCGCGGCAGCGCATCTATTTCGACGCCTCCAAGCTGCGCTGCGCCATCGTCACCTGCGGTGGCCTGTGCCCGGGACTGAACGACATCATCCGGGCCATCGTACTGGAATTGCATTACCGCTATCACGTCAAGAACATCCATGGGATTCGGTACGGCCTGGAGGGATTCATACCGGACTACAACCACGATTTTTTAGACCTGACCCCCGAAAAGGTGACCTCGATCATGAACATGGGCGGCTCTATTCTGGGATCTTCCCGGGGAGCCCAGAACATCGGCCGCGTAGTAGACTGTCTGGAGGTCAACCGCATCGGCATCCTGTTTATGGTGGGCGGCGATGGCACGCTGATGGCGGCGTCCAAAATTGCGGACACCATCACCGAGCGCGGACTCAAAATCAGTGTGGTGGGCATTCCCAAAACCATCGACAACGACATCCACCTGATCTCCCGTTCCTTCGGATTCGACACGGCCGTGGACGTTTCCCGGATGGCCATTCAAGGTGCCCACAACGAGGCGATCGCCTACCCCAATGGGATCGGTTTGATCAAACTCATGGGGCGCCACTCCGGTTTCATTGCCGCCACCGCATCCCTGGCCCAGCAGGATGCCAACTTCGTGCTGATACCGGAGGTCGATTTCGATCTCGAGGGACCCAGTGGTTTGCTGGCCGCACTGGAGGCCCGCGTGACCACCCGGGGGCATGCCGTCATCGTCGTGGCCGAAGGCGCGGGGCAGAAATTTTTCACGGAATCGACCCAGCACAAGGATGCTTCCGGCAACATCCGCCTCAACGACATTGGGGTGTTTCTCAAAGAGACCATCAAGAAACACTTCACCGACAAGAACATCCCCGTGAACATCAAATACATCGATCCCAGCTACATGATCCGGAGCCTGCCGGCCAACGCCAATGACAGCGTCTTCTGCGGGTTTTTAGGGCGGGATGCCGTGCATGCGGCAATGGCCGGCAAGACAAAGCTGGTCATCGGCCACTGGAACAACCACTTCGTGCATTTGCCGATGGAAGCCACCATCGGCAGGCGCAAACAGGTCATACCCAAAGGCAAGTTGTGGACGACGGTGCTGGAATCCACCGGCCAGCCCACATTAAAAAACGAGGTCGCCTGACGCGACCGCGATGGTCACCAAGCTCGAGGAGGCGTTTGGGTTCCCGGCCGCAGCCGGCGCTGGCTGCACCCGGATCGGATGCCCGAACGAGACAAGAGGATGCGGCCCTTCTCACCTGGGCACCCCCGCATTGGCCTTTTGCTTGAGTAAATCCGCTATCACCCCGGCATGCCGCCTGGCCGCACCTTGATTGGCCATAACCGCCCGTCGGGCCAGACGGCCCAACCGGCGGGCCTGGTCGCCATTGGCCAGCAGATGGGCGGCCCGATCGGCCAGGGCCGCAGCGTCCGGCACGCATATTCCCCCGCCACAACCCTCGAGTAGACAGCGCGCCTCTTCGAAATCGTCCATATAAGGACCATAAAGAACCGGTTTGGCCCACACGGCCGCCTCGACCACATTCTGACCGCCCAAGGGAACCAGGCTGGCCCCGCAGAACACTACCGAGGCCATGCCATACACATGGCGCAGTTCACCGATGGTGTCCAGGATCACCAGGGGTGCATGCCGCTCGCACCGGTTTTCACCCAGCTGGGTTCGATACTGCCACACGATGCCGTTTTCGTCGGCGAGCCCTGCGATCCGGGTCGCGTTTTCGATGTGGCGGGGCGCAATGATGAAAAGCAGGCCGGGAATCCGCGTCGCCAGCCGCTTGAAAACCAGCATCATGGCCTCGATTTCGGCACCGCGCACACTTCCGGCCACAAACACTGGCGTTTGGGTTTCGATCGCGAAGCGGCGTCTCAACCGGTCGACCGTTGAATGATCTGGTCGCTGATGCTGAACATCCATCTTGACATTGCCGTTTACGCAGACCCGCCTGACAGGCGCACCCAGACGGACAATGCGCCGTGCATCCGGTTCGGAGATCATGCTGAACGCACTGACGCGCGCCAGAAGCGGTTTGATCAGTGGGCGGACTTTCAGGTAGGAGCGGATCGATCGCGCCGAAATACGGCCATTGAGGAAAACCACTTTCATTCCGGTCCCGTGGGCAATCGTGATCCAGTTGGGCCAGATTTCGGTCTCCATGCAGGCCAGCACATCGGGCCGGTGGGCTCGAATGAAGCGGCGGGTCGACCACCACAAATCCACGGGCGCATACTGCACGGTCGCCCGGGCCGAGAACAAGTCGGCCGCACACCGCTGACCGCTGGTCGTCGTGGTCGTCAACACGATGGAGACGTCTGGGTGCAGGCGCGTCAGGGCATGCACAACGCCTTCCGCGGCCTTGACCTCTCCAACGGAAACGGCGTGGATCCACACCGTCGGACGACGGCGGCCGGCCGGCAACGGCACGTTCGGGCGGTAGCCCAATCGCTGGGCCAGCATGGCGCTGCGCTCGGGGTCCTGCCTGGCGTAGCGCCAGACCAGCGGAAGGGCGATCAGGGCGAAGGTGGATGCCAGCGCGTTATAGGCAAATTGGTAACGGTTCATGGTCCTCGGGAAAGCGGCACTCACTGAATGGTTGCGGTGGATGCCTGTGGGCCGTGACGCGGGACCGGAACGAAGCGCCTGTCGTGGACCGTGATGATCTGCAGTTCCTTTTGCGCCTCCCCGTTGGGTTCGAAGCGGGTTCGACCGGAAATCCCATCGAAGGCATCCATGTTCAGCAAGGCCGTTTTCAACTCGCGCCTCGAATCGGTGGTCGTGCGCCGCATGGTCTCGAAAACCATCATGGCGCTGTCGTAGGCGACCGCCTCGATGAACCCGGGGACCCGACCGAAGGCACGCTGGTAATCGGCGACGAAACTGTTGACCTTGTCCGACGTCCCGTCGGCGAAGAAACCGTCGACGATCAGGGCATGGGGCATGTAATCGCCGGACATCTGCAACAGGGCGTCCGAGTTCCACAGATTGGTGCCGAGCAGATGCACATCGCGGATGTCGTAGTAGGCCAGCTGAGGAATGATCAGCCCGGCTTTTTTGGGTGCGTCGGGAATGAAGAGCGCATCGAAATCGACAACCGGATACCAGCGATCCTCGCGGTGGCGTCTTTCGAGTCGGTCGATGATCTCCCGGTTCAACGGCAGTCCGCTGATGACCTCCAGCGGATCGGCGAACCCCTCGTTTTCAAAATCGCTCGAATCCCCTAAGGCGACCGGCCGTGTGGCACTGGGTCCGAAAACGGTCTCACCCTTTAAATTCTCGGGCACTGCATAAAAAAGACCGCTCAGTTTTTTGATGGGTTCGGCAAAATCGGTACCCTTGGGGTCGTAGGTTTCAACCGCCTTGACAACGCCTCCGTTTTCGAGAACCTGATCCCAGAACAGGTTCATGTATCGATGCCCGTAGTTTTCGTCGGGATACAATATGGCAAAGCGTTTGATCCCCATTTCACCGGCGGCAAACGTTACCAGCGACCGAACCTGCATCTCCGGTGTGATAAAGTTGCGGAACACATAGCTGCCGATGTCGGAAAGCCCCTCGCGCTGGGAAAAAACAAAAATGGGGATGCCTCTGGCCTGTGCTTCGGCGGCGACCTCGGCGGACAATGCCATGGGCCCCAAAATGGCACCGACTTTTTGGCGGTCCATCGCTTCGACCGCCTGAATGGATGCATTCAGGTCGGAACGGTTGTCGGCGATGATCAGTTTGATGGGGTTTTCGTCCCCGGCACGGAAATATTGGTTCAAGGCCAGTTCGATGCCGTTCAAGGCGCGTTGGCCATAGACGGCATAGGATCCGGAAAGCGGCAGGATGCAGCCAACGGTCAAGGGCTCGAAACGCGCGCGCTCTATCAAGGTGTCGACCATAGCGGCGGCGTCCCGGTAATTCGGGTGCTCGGGGTATTGTTGGACGACGGTTGCCAACACATCGACGGCGTCGTCGTAATTCTCATCGAGAATAAACGCCATACCGAGTTGATACAAGAGCATTGCCCGGGCATCCCGGTCCCGGACGACGGCGATCAGCTGCTGGATCTGGTGGGCGTCGAGCTGCCCGGCCGAACGTGTCAAGCCGCTCCAGGCCGCCTCGCGGGTCTCGACATCTCCGGCGGCCCAGGCTCGGTAATAAAATTGCGCCGCATCGAGCGGTTCCCCCAGTGCGGTGTGGGCATCGGCAACAACCATCAGCAGCGGTGCCGATCGCCCGGGCCCGGGAGCGGCCTCGGTTCCCCCCCCAAGGCGGACGACATCGCGGTAACGACCCGACGCGTAGAGTATGTGCAGCGATGCCAGCATCGCATCCGGTCGCCGTTCGCTGGCGGGAAACTCCCGGTCCAGACGCGCGAACACGGCCAGCGCCGCTTCATTGCGCCCGCTGCGCCGGAAAATTTGTCCGATTCGAAAGAGGGCCCCATCCAGATCGGCATCCGTATCGGCTTCACGTAAAAAGGCCTGGTAGTCAATCAACGCCTCCAGATAATCGCCCCTTTCGAAGGCACGCTCGGCACGTTGATAGATCGGGTGGCTGGGTCGGCCGGGCAGCGTCGTGGGGCCACCCACGGGGGAGGGCGTCGGCGCACAAGCCGAAACGACAAGGGTCAACAACAATATCAGCGTCGGAATAATCGAAACCATTGGCAGTGCCTTTTTGACCGCGGTCGGCCGTTCGACCGATTGGTGCATCCACGTGCAGGCGTGGAACGACTCGATCAATCTACACAAGCTGGTTTCATTGTCAAACAATAGTTTCGCAGGCCTCGGATGGTTGCGCAATTGCCGTCGACGGCATCGGTCAACGCTTGTCGATGCTTGACATCACCGCAAAATCAACATTATGTTACTAATTTAGCGGACTAGTGGTATACTACTGCCACCTAACCATCAAACGCGAAAACAAAGGTGCACCCATGACATTGACCAGCTTGACGATGATTCTCCTGTTGTCACTGATCCCGACCGGGGCTTCGTGCGCGGACATTTACCGATACACGGATCAAGGCGGGAACGTTCGGTGGACCGATGACCTCGGTCAGGTTCCCGAAGCACAGCGATCCACGGCCGAACGGACCCAAAAAACGGCGGCGAACCCAGCGGATGGAGAAACGACACCCCCGGTGGCCGACGCATCGCTTGAAACCGACCAACCGGAAGGGGACGCCGGTGACGCGGCCGCAGCCACCCCCGACATCGACAAAGCGGCCTTGGAAGCTGAAAAGGCAGTCTTGGACACCCAGTATCAGCAGTTGATCGAAGAGAGAAAAACCCTGGAACAGATGAAAGCCGAATCAAGTGACACCACGGACCGAGCGGCATTGAACGACCGCATTGCCGAATACAATCGCAAGACGGAAGCATATGAGCAGCAATTGAACCGCTTCAACAAAAAAGTCAACGCCTACAACCAGCAGATCGTCTCCCAACCGACGCCGTCAAGCGAATAGGCAGGCTGTGCGCACCACAAGGGCCCGTTGCTTCGGCACCTTTGGTGCCCACGCCCGTCATCACGCGACTGCCGGCCGGTACCCGCTGATCCCACCGGCGCGCCGCCACCACCATTACCAACGCCCCAAGGAGGCAAATCATGACAATCTCATCGAGTGACTTCGCCCAAGCGGTTTCGATCGGCCGTCCCCCCAACATTCAAAAGCTGTTCCCCAACTCGAAAGCGCTGCTGGTCAGCGGGAAATTCATCGACCTGGCAATGCTCAAAAAGAAAAAAGCCATCAGCATGGCCGCCAACGGGAGAAACAGCTTGGTGATCCGCGGCGCACTCAAGGCCGCCCAACGGGCCAACGCCGCCCTGATCATCGAAATCGCCCGCTCGGAAGGGGGTGCCAACGCCTATTGTGCCGTCAATTATTGGAATATGGCCCGGATTGTGGATTCCGCCTGCAACGAACTGGGCATCACCATCCCAGTGGCCCTGCATGCCGATCACTACGGCATCAAAAGCCAAGCCGACATCCCGGACGCCAAAGCGGAGATTCCCAGCATGTTCGATGCCGGCATTACATCCATCGCCATTGACGCCTCGCACATGCCAGACGACCAAAACCTGTTGGCCAACCTGGAGCTGAACCCATGCATCCCCGATTGGTCCGGATTGGAGACCGAAATCGGCGAGATCAAAGGCAAGCTGGGGCTGTCGACCAAAGCGGAGGCGCTTTTTCTCATCCAGGGACTCAATGCCCACGGCATCTTTCCCAACTGGATCGCATTGAACAATGGGACCGTCCACGGTATCGAGGCCAGTGGCCAGGGCATCCAGGTGGAACTGACCCGCGAGATTCACGACGCGCTGGCCCCCTACCACGTGTCCGGGGCCCAGCACGGCACCTCCGGAAACAGCTCTCAACGCCTTCGAAAGATCGCCGAGCTCACCCGCACGACCAAGGCGAACGTGGCCACGGCCCTGCAGATGATCTCGTGGGGTCTTGAAGTCAACGATGCCGGCAATGCCGCCGTGGACAAGGACGGCAATTTCATCAAAGTCAAGGACCAGGGCGTCACCGACGCCATGTGGGCCAGCATGGCGGCTTATGCCGAAGGCAAGGGCTGGCAGGGCGGAAACTACAAAAAGCTCAACCTGCCTTTTGAAAATAAGCTGTTGGGCCAGCCCCGGGATATCCGGGAACGCATGGTGGCCCGCGTGGAAACATTCGTTTACGACATGCTCGTCAACGTCTTCAATGCCAGCGACACCGCCGACCTGGCCATCGAAAGCATCCTGGAAGTCGACGGCTTCGACCCCGGTCCCAAGGCCTCGCAGATCGAAGCGCCGGCCGACTGGACGCCGGAAAAAATCACCCAGCGGGCCGATTCGATCGTGGGAGACAAAGGCCCTGAAGGCGACTTCGACGACTGATTGGATACAAAAAGCGCCTCAACCTTTCTCCGGTGCCGGCCGATAAGGTAATCGGAGAAAGCCAAATGCACATTCAAAACTATCAGATCCACAATGTGTTGAACGTTTACCGCCGGACCCTGGCCCAAAACGATGGCCAGGGTTCCGGTCGCGCCCCTGCGCAAGCCAATGACGTCGGCGCCGAAGGTCTTTCCGGCAGGGAAAAAAACCAGTCCATCATGGACAAAGTGGCTGCCGATGTCATCCGCAAGGTCACCAATATCGATCCGGTTTCGGATTTTGAGCGCGAGATGATTCGACAGGCGTCGCGCGACGAAAAGAATTCAGTGCATTTTCACAAGGAGAGTGAATTCGTGTTCAACACGATCGTTGGCGATAGCGGCAAAGAAACCCGATCCATCGCCATCGACAGTTCACGTATGTTGATGCGCCAGCTCGATGAACTGGCCAAGTCGGCCACTGACCACAACCCTGAATAGGGTTGTCCGGCCTCGGGTGAACCTCGAGGGGGGACGCCACCCGGTCCGACAAATACCGATGTAGATTACTGGGGGGAATTGTCATGTTGGAATCAATTGGTGAATCGGCCGTCAGAATGACGTCGCGCACCGACACCCATCTGGCCGTGGAGCAAAAAGAGATCGCCCAGCAAAAGATCGCCAAAGCCGTCCAGGAGCGTCCCGTGGAAAATTCACGGGAAAGTGCCGAAGCCGATGCGGAAGAAAAGAACGGCGGCTACAACGTCGACGATGAGGGCGTCTTCTTTGAAAAATATGACAAAGATGGAAAGGTCATCTTCAGGGTTCCACCGGAACAAAAGCCCATTGACCGACACGCCTGATTTTGCGGCACCATCGGCTGCAGGCCAACGTGACCGCACAAGCGGCGCCAGGTGCCGATAACCGCCGATCCGATCAGCCCACCTGCGCCTTGGACGCTTCCCAGAGATCGTGCATCTCCTGGATGGACAGGCCCGCCAGTTCCCGACCGGCCGCGATGGCGGCCTGCTCCATATGGCCAAAGCGCCTTTCGAACTTCTGAATCGACTGCATCAGTGCCGTTTCCGGATCAACGCGGGCAAACCTGGCCACATTGACCATCGTGAACAAAAGGTCCCCGAATTCCATGGCGATCTTCCGGCCATTGGGCAATTCCGTGCCCCGCTTGATCTCCTTTGAAAACTCTGCCCACTCTTCCATGGTCTTGGCCATCACACCCGAAATGTCGTCCCAGTCGAACCCGGTCTTGGCCGCCCGTTCGGAAACCATGGCGGCCCGGAGCAATGCGGGCATGTTTTTCGGGATGGCGTCGAGAAGCGACCGCGAAACATCATCGGCCTTCTCCATCTGCTTGATCTTATCCCAGTTCTGTCGGACGGTTTCCGGTGTGTCGGCGGTCGCATCGCCAAAAACGTGCGGGTGGCGGCGCACCATTTTTGCGACATTCAGGTCGACCACATCGCGAAGATCGAAGTGGCCCGACTCCCTGAACAGATGAACCACAAAAAGCAGCTGAAACAACACGTCGCCGGCTTCCTCGCGCACGGCTTCGGGATCCTCGGCGAGGATGGCGTCCGTCAGCTCGTAAACCTCTTCGACGAGGTAACGGGTCATGCTGGCCGCCGTCTGCTTTTTATCCCACGGACATCCCTGCTCACCTCGCAGGACCGCGATCAACGCTTCGATTCGTTCGACGGGGGGTTTTGCAGATCTGTTTAGCGTGACTCCCAAAATTTTCTAAACTCCTTTATATTTTTTATGAAGCTCGCTTTCATGTCCGTTGAAACAACCTTGGCCATCACTTCGGAAACGGTGGCCACATACGGCGACAAGGTGGCGTTTTTGATCAACGGCGCGCCTCTCGGCGAAAATGCGGTAAAAACGATAAAGACGACGCAAACCACCAAAACGGCCTTTACCAGACCGAAAAGGGCGCCGCAGAGGCGATCCACCCAGCCCAGGTAGGCGATATTCAGAAGATATTTGATAATCGCGGCGAGAATACTCACCACGATCATCACCACTGAAAAGATCGCCAAATAGCTGAGAATATCGATGTAGGCCGAATGCGTCACCCAGCGCGAAATCAGGGGCGAAAGCAACCGGGCCACGTTGGGATAATAGGTAAATGCGGCATAAAAACCACCCACTACGCCGACGATCGAGGACACTTCTCTGACCAACCCTCGGAAAGTGCCGCGAATGAGCCCGTAGGCCAAAATGGTGATGACCAGTATGTCGAAAATATTCATGATGATTTCCTGAAAACAGGCTAACGATGCGCCAGGGCAAGATGTCTACAGGCTGCGTGGCGGATGATGGCTATCCAACTGGTTCAAAGAAAAGAATTGCAATGATAACAGAATGTTTTCGAGTATTTTAAGTGGTCAAGAGTAACAGAGCGGTTTTTCACAGTCAAGTATTTTCACAGCTGGCGCTAGGGCGGTATTTGGCGTTTGCATTCACTCGGAAAGTCGGATATGGCAGTGATTACACTGACCGGTCACCCGCCGATCGGCTGATTGACAATTGATAAGGGCGACTACAGGGTGTCGCCGTCGGACTATCACCATCACTTGGAAAACAGATCCATATTCATGAATGCCGGTACGGAGAGCAAGCAGATTCGCCTCACCTTTTCCGATATCGACCTGGCCCGGCTGTTGTTTGGCGAGCAGGACGGGCATCTCAAACGACTCGGGGAACGCACCGGAGTTCAGGTCACGGCCCGGGGAAATACGGTTTACCTGAATGGGGAGACGCTGGCGGTTGACTTGTCTCGGCTGGCATTGCAGCAACTCTATGGTTTGCTCAAGGAAGCCTATCCCGTCTATCTCAACGACATCGATTTCGCCGTGCGGGTATTGAAGAAGGATCACACCGCCGACCTCAAAAAAATTTTTCTGGACACCGTCTACATTACCGCCAAAAAAAGGCCCATCACCCCTCGAAATCAAAGCCAGAAGGACTACATCGAGGCCATCCGCAATTATGACATCGTTTTCGGCATCGGTCCCGCCGGTACGGGAAAGACCTACCTGGCCATGGCCATGGCCGTGGCGGCACTGGCCAAAGGAACCGTCAACCGGATCATTTTGACCCGGCCGGCCGTGGAGGCCGGTGAATCCCTGGGTTTTTTGCCCGGGGACCTGGCCGAGAAAGTCGATCCCTATCTGAGGCCGTTGTACGATGCGCTGCACGACATGATGCGTTTTGAGAAAGTGGCCGCCTTGATGCAAAACGGGGTAATTGAAGTGGCCCCACTGGCCTTTATGCGCGGGAGAACGCTCAACGAAGCCTTTATCATCCTGGATGAAGCCCAGAACACGACGACCGAACAGATGAAAATGTTTCTGACCCGAATCGGCTTCAACTCCAAGGCGGTGGTCACCGGGGATATTACCCAGATCGATCTGCCCACCGAAAAGTCCTCCGGGCTGGTCGAAGCCCGGGATATTCTCACGCCCATCACCGGGCTGCGCTTCGTTCATTTCACCAAACAGGATGTGGTGCGCCATCGGCTGGTCCAGGATATCATCAATGCCTACGAAATCCTGGAAGCCGGCCGCAGCTCCGGGGGGTCGCGCCGTGAACCGGCCCTGTAATCGCAAGGGACCCGCAAACCGGTACCATCTGACGATCACATGACGCTTGACCGGAAAAAAAAAACGATCGGCCGTTTCTTCAGCACCAACCCGCATGTTCGCTGGGCCTTGTTGGGACTGATTATGGCCGTTTTCACAACCGGTTTGTATCCGGACCTGGTCATAAAAAACCACCGCTACACCGTCGGCGACGTCGCATTGACGGACATCAAGGCCTCGGAAGCATTTTTCATCGAAGCGCCCACGGCCAGGGTCACCCCGGCCGAAAAAAAGGTTCCCGCCCTCTATGATCTCGATCCTGCGGTCGCCACCGAAACGATCACCCGCCTGAACACGGCATTCGACCGGCTGCGATCCATTGACCAGCAGCAGACGCGCAGCTTGCCAGCCTCGGGGTCGAACGGCGCCGCCCGCCTGCCCGCGTTGGACGAAACACCGGCCGATCCCGCGGCGGGTCATGTCCAAGAACCCTTTGAAGCGCGGCCGGCGCCGGCGGTAGATCAGGCGCTGTTCGAGAAGCTGATCGGCGTCCAGGTCGACGCTTCAACGGTTGCCTCCTTCGCCGAATATGGGTTTTCGGAAAAGATCCCCGAACTGGTCGCTGCCATTGTATCCCAGGTATTGACGACCGGTGTGGTGGCCGACAAAAAAAAGCTGCTACAGGAAGCGGAAAGCGGGATTACCCTGCGCGATCCGGAGACTGCGACCGAAGCGCACGTCGCCCACCTCAGGCAGTTCTATGGACCGCAACAGGCCAAGACCATGGTCCGGATCGTCGGCGACCCGATGCTGAGGCAGGTGCCGCCGGACCTGCTCAATGCCATTGTGGATCTTTCCCGGCAGCTGGTTCGGCCCAACATCACCCTGAACCGTCAGGAGACGATTGCGCGACGAGGGGCCACGGGAGCACCGGGGGAACCGGTCCGGCACACCATCAAAAAAGGGGAAATGCTGGTCCGTGAAGGCGAGCGCATAACGGAGTTGCAGTATCGTAAAATCCAGGCCATGCAAGCGCAGGCCGATATCCACCGGGCCCCTTTGGCCGGCATCGGCGCCGTGGCCCTGCTGGCCGCGATCCTGATCATCCAGTACCACGTGCGCCTCGAGGGCCGCACCAAAGGGCCGACACTGGGGAACAAGGACCTGCTTTTCCTCACCAGCGTACTGGTGGCGCTGATGATGGTGGTGAAAATCTCCACCACCCTGCCCGATGCCTGGTTTCTCGGCCTGTCGAGCCTGCGCCCTTCGTCAGCGGTCGGATTCGGCATTCCCCTGGCCGCCGGGGCCATGATGGTCTGCCTGATCACGAGCCTGGAGATCGCGCTGATCTTTTCCCTGGCCCTGGCACTGTCGGCGACGATGCTGCTGCAAGGCGGCCTGGAGACGTTCATCTACTTTATCTTGAGCTGCACGATGGCATCGTGGTGGCTCCGAAATTGTCGCGAGCGGAGAGTGATCATCAAAGCCGGCGCCAAGCTGGGGCTGCTCAACGCCCTACTGGCGGCGATCATCGATGTGCACCTGGGCGCCACCGCCTGGGCAACGCTGCCGGTCGACATGACCATGGCCTTTCTGGGCGGCTTCGGGGCCGGCATTGTCACCGCTGGCATGACGCCCCTGGTCGAATGGGTCTTTGGCTACACCACCGACATCACCTTGCTGGAACTGGCCAACCTGGATCGGCCCATCCTGCGCCGGCTGATGGTTGAGGCGCCGGGCACCTACCACCACTGCATCATCGTGGGGTCCATGGTCGAGGCGGCCGCCACGGCAATCGGCGCCAATCCCATCCTGGCCAAGGTGTGCGGTTACTACCACGACATCGGTAAATTGAAAAAACCCGTCTATTTCATCGAAAACCAGTCGGACGGGAAAAACAAGCACGACAAACTGGCCCCGTCCATGTCGGCCCTGATCCTGATCGCGCATGTCAAAAACGGCGTCGAACTCGCCCGAGAGAACAAGCTCGGCCAGGTCATCATCGATACCATTGAGCAGCACCACGGCACCAGCCTGATCCGCTTCTTCTATGCAAAAGCGAAAGCGGTCAAAGGTGAAAAGACGGTCAACATCGATGACTTCAGGTATCCGGGTCCCCGGCCGCAAACCCGCGAGGCCGGCCTGGTAATGCTGGCGGACGTACTCGAAGCCGCCTCACGCACCCTGGACAACCCCACTCCGTCCCGCATTCAAGGACTGGTCAACAATTTGATCAATAACGTTTTTTCCGATGGCCAGCTCGACCACTGCGAGCTGACGCTCAAAGACCTGACCCTGATTGCCGGCCACTTCACCAAAATATTGAACGGCATCCACCACCACCGCATCGAATACCAGGACAGTGCCGCCATCACCTCCGGAAAGAGCAGCAATGCAAATACTAATCGAAAACTGCCAGCGCCACTGCAGGTGGCCAAGTGAACGCATTCGGGCGGCGGCCGAAATCGCCCTGAACGCCTTGGGATATCCCGACGCCCAGCTCTCGATTCTGATCGTCGGCGACGACCGCATGGCCGAACTCAACGAGACCTACCTGAACCATACCGGCCCGACGAACGTAATTGCCTTTCCCATGCAGCAGGGTGAATTTGCCGGTGTGACGCCCAACCTGCTAGGTGATGTGGTGATCTGCGCGGACACCGCCTGTCGGGAGGCCGACAGTGCCGGTATGGATGCAACGGAGCGCTTCAACCAACTGCTGATCCACGGGATTCTCCACCTGGTCGGATACGACCACATCCATTCGGAAACGGCCGCAGCCGCCATGGAGCGAAAGAGCGACGAACTGATGGCGCTGATTGGTTAAAACGCGTGACCATTGGCAGACGAGGACGAAGGCATGTATCTGGTAACGGCTGATGAAATGCAGCGCATGGACAGGACCACGATCGCATCAACGGGCATTCCCGGCCGGGTGCTCATGGAAAACGCCGGCCGCGGCGCGACCGTGTTCTTTCTCGAACAACTCTACCACCGCCAGGCAGGGCCCGTCGGCGTCGTTGCCGGCCGCGGCAACAACGGGGGCGACGGCTTTGTCATGGCCCGCTACCTTCACCAGAAAGCCATCCCGGTGACCGTGTTCCTGCTCTCCGAAAAAACACGCATCGCGGGCGACGCCGCCGCCAACCTGGCGCTGCTGACCGGCATGGGCGTCCCCGTGCTGGAAGTGGCCGATGCGGCGGCTTTCGACGCCCAGCGGTCCCGGATGCACCACCAGCAGCTGTGGATCGATGCCATTTTGGGCACCGGGCTCGCAGCGGATGTCCGCGGGCATTACCGGGAGGCGATCGACTTCATCAACTGTCAACAGCGGCCGGTTTTCGCAGTTGACATCGCCTCCGGGTTGAACGCGGACACCGGTCAGGTGTGCGGAACCTGCATCCAGGCATCCGCAACGGCCACCTTCGGCTTTGCCAAGATCGGTCACTTCACCTACCCGGGACGGTCCCACAGCGGCCGGTTGAAAGTCATCGAGATCGGCATTCCCGCCATGGTCGCCGCCGATGTGGGCTGCCAGCAACATCTCATCACGCCGCAGGCGCTCAAAAAGGTCCTGCCGTTCCGATCGCCGGCCGCCCACAAGGGCCAGACCGGGCACGTGCTGATTCTGGCCGGTGCACCCGGTAAAACCGGAGCCGCGGCCATGACCGCAACAGCAGCCATGCGCGCCGGTTCGGGCCTGGTGACGCTGGGGATCCCGAGCGGACTGCATCCCGTGGTGGAACCCATGCTGACCGAAACCATGACCGTGGGATTGCCGCAAACCGCTGCCGGCGTTTTGGATGAGTCCGCCGTCGCCAGCGTCACCGCCATGATCGAGGGCAAACGGTGCCTGGCCATGGGACCGGGATTGGGCACCGATCCGGCCACCGGGCGGCTGGTCCGACGATTGATTGAAGCCAGCCCGGTTCCCATGGTAATCGATGCAGATGGTTTGAACCTGATTGCCACGGACCCGGCCGTACTTTCCCGGCGCAGGGCAGCCATCGTGCTGACCCCTCACCCGGGTGAGATGTCTCGGCTCAGCGGTCGCCCCACTAGCGACATTCAACAAGACCGCATCGGCCATGCCCGCGCCTTTGCCCAACGCCATCAGGTTCATCTGGTCCTCAAAGGGGCCGCCACGGTGGTGGCGCAGCCGGATGGCACCGTGTTCGTCAACCCCACCGGCAACCCGGGGATGGCCTCCGGTGGCATGGGCGATGTGCTCACCGGCCTGATCGCCGGCCTGATTGCGCAAGGTCTCGACGCGGCAGCGGCCGCCCGGACGGGCGTTTATCTGCATGGATCGGCCGCCGATCGGTTGAGCGTCGCCAAAGGCCCGGTCGGCTACCTGGCCACGGAGGTCATCGACGCCCTTCCCGAGGCGATGAACGCCCTGCTCACCGAGGCCCATGCCTCGCCGGCGCCGCTGCTCGATCCGCTGTGCTACCAGTAAATTTTTGAGACAAAGAGAACGCTATTGCGCATCGATTCGTCAACCACCTGGCACCGCGTGGTTCACACCGTGACGACCCATGGCCCCGAAGAGACCGTTGCGCTGGGCCGGGCCCTGGGCCGGCGCCTGCCGCCCGGCAGCGTTGTGCTGCTTTTCGGTGAGCTCGGCAGCGGGAAAACCGCCTTCGCCCAGGGCCTGGCCCGCGGCCTGGCGGTACCGGAGAGCTATCTCGTCACCAGCCCCACCTACACCCTGGTAAACGAATATCCGGGCAGAACCCCGTTTTATCATGTGGATCTCTATCGGCTGCCCCAGCCGGCCGATCCGGAAGAGATCGGTTTGCTGGATATTTTCGCGTCCGAGGGGGTGGTTGCCGTCGAATGGTCCGAGCGGCTTCATCCCGGCGACCGTCCGGCCACACGGCTGGATCTCACGTTCGCCGTGGTCGGCGACACGATCCGATCGATCCGCATAATTGCATATGGACTTGATCCCTCGGATCTGCTACAGGACGTGGTCGTTTGATCCCCGATGGCGGCGTGACGGCCGACTGAGCGAGGTTGAAGACTATGGCATTGATCGTTCAAAAATTCGGCGGCACATCCGTGGCCGACATCAAGCGGATTCAAAACGTTGCCAATCGCGTCCGCCAGACCCACGACCGCGGCAACGACGTGGTGGTGATCTTGTCGGCCATGGCCGGAATGACCGACCACCTCATCGGCCTGGCCAATGAAGCCACCACCAGCCCGGATCGCCGCGAACTGGACGTTTTGCTGGCCACCGGCGAACAAACCACGGCGGCACTGCTGGCGATGATACTCAAGGGGCTGGGGTACAAGGCCCAGTCCATGCTGGGGCACCAGGCCGAAGTGGTGACCGACTGCGAATACGGCAATGCCCGCATTCTCGAAATCGGCGCCCACCGGATCAAGTGCCTGCTGTCGGATCGCAACATCGTCGTGGTGGCCGGATTTCAGGGGGTCGACATCCGCGGCAACATCACCACGCTGGGCCGCGGTGGTTCGGACACATCGGCGGTGGCCATCGCGGCGGCGCTCAAGGCGGACCTGTGCGAAATCTACACGGATGTGGACGGAATCTACACGGCCGACCCGAACATCTGTCCGCGGGCACGCAAAATCAAAGAGATATCCTACGACGAGATGTTGAACATGGCCAGTTTGGGCGCCAAGGTGCTGCAGATCCGCTCCGTTGGGTTCGCCAAGAAATACAACATTCCCGTTCACGTCCGATCATCATTTTCAGAGGAGGAAGGCACCATGGTGGTTAACGAAGATTCCGGAATGGAGCAGCTGGTGGTTTCCGGGGTAACCCACGACCTCAACCAGGCCCGAATCACTCTGAAAAAAGTGCCCGACCAGCCCGGCGTGGCGGCCAAGATCTTCTCGCCCATGGCCGAGGCCGGCATTCTGGTGGACATGATCATCCAGAACACCCGCTCGGGCGGGGAGACCGACCTCACCTTCACCGTGCCCACCGCCGACCACGACCGGGCCATGAAAATTCAAAAGCGCGTCGCCGAGGCCATTGGGGCCGAGGACGTCTTCGGGGATCCCGACATCGCCAAGGTGTCGGTCATCGGCGTGGGAATGAAAAACCACTCCGGCGTGGCGTCGCTGATGTTCAACGCCCTGGCCCGCGAAAACATCAACATCATCATGATCAGCACCTCGGAGATTCGCATCTCCTGCATCATCATGGAGAAGTACACCGAATTGGCCGTCAGGGTCCTGCACACGGCCTTCGGCCTGGATCGGGAGGACTGACGATCGATCCCTTGCAGTTCGCCTGCCAAACCTTCTCCGGACGCCACCGCCACGGTATGCGACATTTTTCTCCGCGACACATCCCATTCATCCTCGTGGTCTGCATCGTGGTGCTGGCCATGGCCCTTTGGCGCTGGGCGGCTGGGTAGCCGGCCGTCAGGCCGGCCGATGCGACCGGATCGCGGCGTCCTGGACCTCCGCCGCGATCGCCCGGGCTGCCGCCAGCGGATCGGCGGCGTCACGAATCGGCCGTCCGATCACCAGATAGTCCGCCCCTTGCTCAATGGCCATGGCCGGCGTCACGATCCGGGACTGGTCGTCGTCGGCCACCGTCTGGTCACGCGGGCGGATACCGGGCGTGACCGCTAAAAAACCACCCCCCAGACCGGCCTTGATCTGCCGCACCTCATGACCGGAGCAAACCACGCCGGCACAACCGCTGCGTTTGGCCATGGCGGCTTTTTTCATCACCAGGTCGGTCAGGTTGGCCCAATAGCGCTCACGGTAGCCGGCCTCGGCCACGTCGGCGGCCGTGACGCTGGTCAGCACCGTCACCCCGAGGATATCGACCCGGCCGCCGCTGCCCGCCACGGCCGCCTCCAGCATGGCCTGGCTGTCGCCGCAGTGGACGGTTGCGAATGCCACTCCCAGATCGGCCACCTGGGCCATGGCCCGCCTGACCGTCACCGGAATGTCGTGGAGTTTCAAATCCAGAAAGACGTCGGCGCTGCCCGCCGCTGCGATTCGGCGAACCAGATCCGGCCCCGACCGGACAAACAGTTCGAGGCCGACCTTGAACATGCCCACGTCGTCGGCCAGGCGTTCAACTAGTGCCATGGCCGTTTCCGGGTCGGGCACGTCCAGGGGAAAGACGATGTAATCTTTGCCGGTTTTCATGATTTTTCCCGTTGTGCGCTGAAGCTGGAGCCGATACCGTGCTGCTCAGCGGTTGTCCGGTTCTATCAGGATCCGTTCAGAAAATCGACCCGATTCAGATTGTCGATCGCCTCAGGCGGGCCGATAAAGACAATCCGGTTGATGCACGCCGTCATCTTTTTGCGCTCAACCACCTTTTCCAGGTTACTGCGGCCCATGACATAATTGAAAAGATAAACCCCACCGTCCATCTGTAGAAATCCTTTGGCCCGCACAATCCCCCCCGGGATGGCCTTGACGGTCGCTTCGAACTGTCGTCGTCCCCTTCCCTGCCATGCACGAGAAACCGACAGCAGCCGATCCGGCGGGGTCATGGAGATTCCGGGATTCGCCAAAAGGGTGTCGATAAATCCATCGAGGGCCTCGGGTGAGATCGCTTTCATAACGGCGGCATCCCCCGGCGGATCGGTCTTGCCGGAAATTTCCGGCAGGTAGTTTTCGATGGGGATCCGGGCATACACGGTTTCATGGAAGTCGGGGGCCGGGTGGTGGGCGGCGATGATCCGCTTGACCTTTTCCAGCACCTGGGCATGGACCCGGTCGACCTTGTTGATGATAAACACGGTAGCGCTTTCGAGCTGCTTTTCGACCGAAGCGAAGACGTCATAGGTGTCCTCGAAAAATTCGGCGTCGACAAGGCAGAACTGTTCTTTGAATTGAAAGCGGTTCTGAAAGATGGAAAGCTGCAGGTCCCGTTTCAGATCGGAGGGGTTGGCCACCCCCGTGGCTTCGATGATCAGCACCTCGGGTTGGATGCGCTGGGCGATGTCCATCAGGCCCTTGATGAAATCGGTTTTGACGCAGACGCAAAAAATCGACCCTTTGCTGATCTCGAACACGGCCAGGTCATCAGCTTCGACCAGCGGGCCGTCCACGCCGATGTCGCCGAATTCATTCATCAGGATCATGAGCTTGCGATCCTTGGGAAAGGCCTTGACGATCCGGTTGAGGAAAGTGGTCTTGCCGCTTCCCAGAAAACCGGTGATCAGATAAACGGCGGTGGTCGCGGAAGTCATGCGCACGCTCTTCGACGCGGCATCCGTATCCTGCCCCCCGCAGATACCGGGATAAAAGGAGTGCCGCTGTTCAAGGGTGAGTCAGGCGTTTTTTCCATCACAGGCCCGGCAACCGTCCAAGGTATCGGTCTATCTGGGCGATCAATTCATCTTGCGATGGAATGGCATCGAAGACCAGCTTCCCGTTGATAAACAACCCGGGAAGGGGAGCCAGGCGGTGGTAGGTGTAGACACCCCTTTCACCAAACAGTTCGCAGGACAGCTCCAGAAATCTTTTCTTGCCCCGCGCCGACGAAATATCGATCCGGTCGTAGGCCACCCGGTGGCCGTAAGCCGGCAGGATATCCTGCACGGCCGCCTCCATATAGACACAGGGCAGGCAGGAGATCCCCTTGAAGGTCGTCTCGACAAGGATCGGTGCTGCCGTGCAATAGCCGACTGGATCAACCACGATCACAACGCAGGTTCTTGCCGGAACCGGCCCGGTCCAGGTTTTCCTTGATCCTGTCGAAATCAAAACCGTCATCACGCACGGACAACAGGCGCTCGCGCACCGTCTGGCTGCCGGCCCGCCGGGCCAGTTCGTCGATCAATTCCTCATACTGGGGAATGACGCTTTGAAACACCAGATCCGTTTCAATACAGATGGTCGGCAGCACTTTGCCCTTGAGCTTGGTGAACATGGCGATGCCCTGCTTGGTTTTGATCGACCACTCCTTGTAGGCGATGATCTGTTGGACGTCCTCGGGCAAGGCGGCGATCGATTCCATCATGTAGCCGCAGGCCGCGCACTGAACGCTGTCCAGGGTCAGCACATCGATGCGTATCTTGTCATCCATTGGTCATCACTTTCCACATTTAGGGCACGGGATACTTGGGATAGTGCTCGTTGAACCACTCTCTTGCGTTGTAGGCCTCAAGCAGATGTTCCGCCGGAACATCGAAGGGGATGTCTCAGCCGGGAGCGAAGGTGTACCCTTGGGTCCCACCTGCCGACAGACTGACCAGGGCATCCTCCCGGGGCGAAAGCAATCCCAGGCTGAGCGCCAGGGTCAACTTCAGGTTGCCACCAAACCCCTTGCCATATTTTCGGGCGACGTCGCGGATGAAGTTCAAGTTAAGCTGTTCATCGATGGCAAATCCGTGGGTGCCGACCTGACAGACCTGTTCAATCACCTTGGTGCAGTCGCCGCAGATGAAAAAGGAGGAGGTTTTGCCGGCCTCATGGATGGCTGCGACAGCCTCCTGGCAGTTGGGGGTAACGAATTCCTGAAAGGTTTGCGGGCGGATCTGGGAGGCCACCGGATCCACGATGGCGATCAGATCACAGCCCATCTGGGCATAAAATCGGCTGGCGGCGGCACATAGCCGACCGGCATAGGCAATGATCGCGTGGGCAAAGTCTTTCTTTTTTTTCACCGCCGTAAAGATCCGCACACCTGCCAGGTGGGACGCCAGGGTCAAGGGGCCGGTGACCAGACCGAGCATGGCGCAGTCCAGTTCATCGAGTTGCGGCTTGGCCAGCGCGGCCGCCTCGAACACAATCGGCCAGCGCCCGGACGATTTCGACAGCGTGCCCAGGTCGAGTTGGGCAGGCGTTTGTTTCTCGCAGGGATGGGTTCTGACCGATGGCACGTTGTCTTGCCAGTATTCCAGTTCGCACCCCACCGATTCGGCTTCCACGGACAGATCGAACATCAGCGGTATGCCGTCGGCGCGATAGGTCTTGGCCGCCGTTACCACACCCTTGGCGATCAGTTCGGGGTCTTTGAAATACCGATCGGCCCGCTCCCCGATCAGATAGGCGCAGTTGACGCCGGCATAGGGAACCCAGGGCGCCTTTTCGGTCGTTTTGCCGCGTGTGGCATCGATGAGCATCTGTTTGGCCATAAACGCACTCCTGTATATTTGGAGAGATCAGTGGTCCCTCAGCCGGAACTGGCAGTTTTTCATGCGGCACCGACGGCATTTGTTGGTCCCGCTCCGGCCGATTTTCTTCTCGACGGTGTCGAAAAAAATAAAGGCCGAAATGGTCTTCGTGGGCTGCATGACATATGCCGCGTTCAGACGCACACCCATGGCGGCCCCGTTCAAGAGGGTGAACAGCAGGGCCTGATTTTCCAGGGCCATCCCGTTGAGTCCCGGTCCCATTCGGCAGCCGGCGAACAATCCCCTGCGACGGGCCTCGGCCGTCACCAAGAGTTCTAGTTCGGCCCCCATGGCATCGAGCATCGCCGTTCCCACCGCATCCAGGAGCATGGACTGATAAAATTGGTCCCGGTCCGCCATTGCCCGGCAGGCCGTGTCGAGGGCGGCCCCCAGGGTCGCCAGGTAGACGGCCAGACAAGGGGCCGGCATCGCGGCGGTGTCGAAGAAAGGCTCGTGGCAGTCGCCACTTGCCCCCCCGGCGTCGAATCCATCCCGGATCTGATCGGCCGAGACCACACGGTAGGCGGCCACGGGCTTGACCATGTCGACCACCGCGTCAATCCCCGCCTCGACGCGTTGGCGCATCTTCGGCGCCAGGCGATAGTCCGCCCCTGCCAGATAGCGGGCGACCGCTTCGGGTCCCGGACGAAGGTCGCGCGGGTCGAGGGCAACCGGCGTTGGCGGTGTATCGGTCATCTCGACGCCGTCGAATCCGCTTTCATCCACGTTGGAAGAGGCTGCTGCCATGGTCTGTCATCCGTATCCATGTCCGGGTAGACCTTCCTGCCGCGTGCAGCAAGAGCGCTGTCCGCGGGTGGCGTTAAAATGGAAACTCGAGGCCCATTTTCGCTATCTCGTCTTTGACCTTGCGGAACATGTCATAGTGCTGCTGGGTCGGCACCGCTTTTTCAACGTCATAGCATTCATGATACTGGCTGCCAATGGGGGCGTCGGCGGCATGGCACGCATAGGTTTCCAGCAGCCGATTGGCGATCTCGTTGACCGCCTCGCGCGTCAACCCCTGGCGGGCGACCGCGTGACCGACCTCCATACCCATGCGGGCCTCCAGGGGGGTGGCCCGGTTCTTATACTTGTTACGGGCCGACGCCATCTCCCAGAGGTGCCAGCCCGACACCGTCGACACCATGGCGTGCACGGCCGTTTCCCGGAAGAGCATCTCGGTCATGGGACCGGCATTGGCGAATCCGTTTGAGGTGTGAAGCAGCTTGCTGTTGCGGGCCAGGGCCTGGCCGGCCATGGAGACCGCCCAGAGCAGCTCCCGGGTGGTATTGGAACCATAGTTCAGGTGAAAGGGGAAATGCTGATTGAAAATGGCCCCGTGAATCACCAGACCGATCAGGCTGTAGGCCACCGTGGTCACCGCGGTGCCCTCCGAGCCGCCGCACCAGCCCCCGTAGATGGCTCCGGTCAGGCTGCCGGTGTAGCACCCGTACTGCGCGTAGTGAAGGGATCGGTTGAGGAGCGTGTCGGCCGTCTTGAACTCGGTCAGGGACCCGACCAGTCGGGCATCCGTTTTCTGGACACCCCACTGTTCGTTGGAAACGGCAATCTGGCCGCTGTCATGCTCGGCCGTCCCCACGGCGACCATAAACGTCCCCGGCCGGCCCAAAAGGCGCGCGGCCAGCTTCTGGTTGGTGATGTGCTGGATACAACCGCTGATCTCGCTGGGCCCCGATGATTCAATCAGGTGCCCGAAGGTTTTTTCCAGAATGGGACCGCAGATACCGTCCAGCAGCGGCTCTTTGAGGTAGGCCATGCAGATCGACTGGTGGTATTGCTCGTCACAGGTGATGTCGGGGCTCATGATGCAAAACGGCGGGGCCGTGTCCTCGATCTGACGGTGGCGCCACAAAACGGCATCCTTGCCGCCCCCCACCCAGTACTGATCCTTGGCCATGTAGAGGGCCTCGCGGATCTCTTCGTCGGTAACCTGAATAATCCGGTGGGAGTCGGTGTTGTAATAGCCCACTTCCCGGAACAGATCCCATGCCGCCTGCCAGATGCGGTCGGCCATGGCGTCGTCCGTGGGACAGGGGTTGGCGGGGTCGTACCGGATCTCGTATTTTTTGATGAGCTTTTTCAGGGTCGGGGTGAAGTGCCGGGGCAGGAAATCATCCTCATCCATAAAAGGGCCGGTCTGGGATCGTTCGAGAATTTCCCAGTGTCGGTAGGCGGTCGTCATGGGGCCACTCTCCTTCGGTTGGCTGTGGGCGTCCAACAGGTGCGGTGCGGTGAACGACGATGGCTGGAAGGTGACGTGCGCAACGCGTCACCCATCAGCCCGATAAAAGCCGGGACATGAGTTCCGGAGCGCTTTTGGCATCCTTGCAGTATAGGTCGGCGCCGATCTGATCGGCCCACATCTGGGAGGTCGGCGCACCGCCGATAACGACCTTGAACTGCGATCGGATACCCTTTGATTTCAAAATTTCAATGATCTCTTTTTGGCGCGGCATGGTGGTTGTCATCAGAGATGAGGCGCCGATGAAATCAGCCCCCATCGCCTCGGCCGCTTTCACGAATGTCAGCGGATCGACATTGTAGCCCAGGTCCTGGACCGTGAAACCGTTCGTCTCCAGCATCAGCTTGGCGATGTTTTTGCCGATCTCGTGCAGATCGCCCTTGACCACGCCGATGACGATTTTCCCTTTTATTTTTTGACCACCCACGGCTTCCAGGTAGGGCTTCATCACCGCCACCACAGCGGTCAGCGCCTCTCCGGCCAGCATGATCTCGGGCAGAAATATCTCCAACGTGGCGAACTGATCACCCACGCGCGCCATGGTGGCGGTCATCGTTTCGATCATCACCAGTGGGTCCGTACCCGATTTCAAAAGCGACTCCGCCAGTTCACGGGCATCTTCCGCCTCACCCGCTTCCACCAAGTTGCCCAACGCTTCCAGCGACATGCCTTGCCTCCCGATTCCCAAGACCGCCTCATCGACCCACTTTTTCAGAGACGCCTTGATTGTATATACATTAAAGCCAGCAGTAGAATACCCGTCGACCGATTGTCAAGCCTTAAACCAAATTTTTTGAGGCGCCCAGCGCCCAACGACGCGGCAGTCCAAGATCGACACGGGGCCGCACCCGCGCCCCGGATCATGATCGCGGTCAGAGAAAATCGGTCGGCTCAAGCTGGGGGGTGAAGGTGTCCCGAAAGGCCATCTCACCGCGCATGTAGTACTCTACGTAGCTGACCGGCTCTGCAAATGAGTAGAGCATGCGTTTGAAAAAAAAGGCCGGATAGCCAGGATCCACTTGAAACAGCTGGGCCAGCTCCTCCGGCAACGCGACGGCCTCCATGCTCTGGCTGATTTTGGTCAGGGGCAGCTTGTACTTGGTGATCAGAATACGGTGAAGGGATTCATTTTTCAGATCGTCCCAGAGGATTCCGGCGCAGATGTCCGGCCGCAGGAAACGTATCTCATAGCGCACCGGCTTTTCGTCAAAACGCCAGAGGCGCTTGATGAGAATCAGGGCATCTTTTGTCTGCAGCTGTTTGGCGACATGGTGGGGGGGCTCGACCACCTGGGTTTCGAGGATCTTGCTCGAAAGGACCACGTTCAAATCATCCGCCCATTTCTGAAAGGGCCGCACCCGGAAAAAACCGGTCGTGTAATGGGGACCTTTTTTGACGAAGGTTCCCTTGCCGGGCGTGCGCTCCACAATACCGTCACGCTCTATGGCCGCAATGGCCTTGCGGGCCGTCATGCGGCTGACGCCGAACTTTTCCGCCAGCTGGTTCTCGGAGGGAATGATGTCTTTGAAATCGCGGGTTTTAATCCCTTTGATGACATAGTCTTTGATCATTTCATACTTCGGGTATCGTTTTGGCATCATCGGGTCCTTGGTGTCGGCAAAAGGGTCTGTATATACATGTTCGCAAGCTGCCCAAATAAGACAATAAAATCCATATTTTTCATTTAGTTACGGAAGGCCTTCATGATAGCCGGTTCGTTTGAAGACAATTTTAGAAAGACACCGGTTAGGGTATCTCAGGAGCCTTTGCGTGTCAATCCAGGGATCTGGTCACACCTGGCGAGAACACCGCAGCGCTTGCTTGCTTAAATGTATATACATTTGTGATGTTTGCGGTAGGCATCGATTGCGACACCGAGGTGGTGAGCAGCCGTAGACGAAAAGGGCATTCCTGCAGCAACGGATGGCGGGCGAATTCGCTTTTGAGTTTTTCGGGGATGTCGTGTAGGATGCGAGATCCATGGTTGTGGGGGTTTTTCAGCCTCGAGGAGCAGCGATGCGAAATCATAAAAGACTGTTAACAACAGCGGCATACGTCATTGCGCTGAGCCTTTTGATATCCGATGCGGGTATTTTGGCAACTGAATCGTTAATACAAGCGGACCAGAAGTGGACCGGGGATTTCAATGATATGACCGAAAGGCGCATCATTCGTGCCCTGGTTCCGTACAGTAAGACATTTTATTTTATCGACGGTGCGGACCAGCGCGGCCTTACCTACGAGATGTTAAAGCAATTTGAAGCGTTTGTGAACAAGCAGGTCGATACGGATGTATTGGATATCAAGGTCATGGTCGTTCCGACAAAACGGGATGAACTGTTACCGGCACTCGTGGCGGGGCGTGGAGACATTGCGGCCGGGAATCTCACCATAACGGCGGAACGACTCAAATCAGTCGACTTCTCGACACCGCACAACACCAACATTGACGAAGTCATCGTTTCCGGGCCGCTGGCGCCTCCCATCCAAACCATCGACGATTTGTCAGGCAAAGAGATCCATGTCAGGCGTTCGAGCAGCTACTATGAAAGCCTTTTGAGCCTCAACAAGGCGTTTGAAAGCGCCGGCAAGGCACCTGTGAATCTGGTGATGGCGGACGAACTGCTCGAAGATGAGGATCTCATGGAGATGATGAATGCCAACCTGATCCCGATGATTGTCATCGACAGTCATAAGGCCGAATTCTGGGCGCAGATTTTCAAAGACCTGACGGTGCATCCAGAGATCACGCTGAGGACAGGAGGGCAGATCGCCTGGGCGATTCGCAAGAACAGTCCTGAATTAAAAAAAATAATCGATCGATTTGTGCGTACACACAAAAAGGGAACCAAGATCGGCAACATCTTGTTCCAGCGCTATCTCCAAAACACGAAGTGGGTTCGCAACTCCCTGAATGAAGATGAATTTGAACGATTCAAAGAAGCTGTCGAATATTTCAAAGTATACGCAGTTCAATACGACTTCGATTGGCTGCTGATCGCGGCGCTGGCCTATCAAGAATCACGAATCGATCAGAATAAACGCAGTCATGCAGGAGCGGTCGGTGTAATGCAGCTCTTACCAAGCACCGCCGCCGATCCGAATGTGGGCATACCCGACGTTGAAGAACTGGAATCGAATATCCATGCCGGCACGAAATACCTCCGGTTTCTTTACAGTCGATACTTTGAAAAAGAATCCATGAGTAATAACAATAAAATGCTGTTTACCTTTGCCAGTTACAATGCTGGACCGGCAAGAATCGCGAGATTGAGGAGTGAAGCGAAAAAATCTGGGCTCGATCCGAATATTTGGTTTCGCAATGTCGAAATTGTTGCCGCTAGGCAGATCGGCAGAGAGACGGTGCAGTACGTCGCCAACATCTACAAGTATTATACGGCCTACCGCCTCATCATCGATAAACTCGACATGAAAAGAGAGACGAAACAGAAAATTACCGCTCGGTGAGAGCTGACCGACTACGGCAGCCTATTCGGGATGTCCATCCTACAGGGTTGCGCCTTGCCTGGCAGACGAAGAAAAGGGGCAACCGACCTTAATCGGTAACCCCTTCGAATTTACTGGCGCGCCCGGCAGGATTCGAACCTGCGACCTACGGATTCGTAGTCCGGCACTCTATCCAGCTGAGCTACGGGCGCGGAAAAATGTGAACCGTTTCTTAAGCCAAAGCGGGGTTCATGTCAATGGGTTCCTTTAAAATTTGGTTGAATCGGCCTTCAAAAGCGGCTAATGGCGCCCCATGAACCTGCCGCACGACCACTTCATGGGCCTGGCCCTCGTTCAGGCCGAACGTGCCGAAGCGATTGACGAAGTACCGATCGGCGCCTTGCTCGTGGATACCGACGGCAAGATTGTGGCCCGTGACCACAACCGCACCATCAGCCGCTGCGACCCGTCGGCCCATGCCGAGATCAACGTACTTCGCGCCGCCGCCCGGCAGCTGAGCAATTATCGATTGTTATGCACTACGCTGTATGTTACGGTCGAGCCTTGTGTCATGTGCATGGGAGCCATTGTTCACGCACGCGTGCAAACCGTCGTGTTCGGGGCATCCGACCCAAAATGGGGGGCAGCCGGCAGCCTCTACCAGGTCGGGCAGGACCCGCGGCTCAATCACCAGGTCGAGATAGTGCCGGGAATATGCGCGGAGCGATGCCGGGGTTTGATTCAGGCTTTTTTCCGCCGGCGCCGCCAAACACCCGCAGATCGCTGATCGCCTCGGCAGCCATCCCGATCCCATCTCTTTTGTGTTGGTCAAGGAGCATCGAGTGGCAAATATCGTTGTTGTCGGAACGCAGTGGGGGGATGAAGGCAAGGGCAAAATCGTGGATCTGTTGGCCGCCGACGCCGATGTGGTGGTGCGGTTTCAAGGCGGCAACAACGCCGGTCACACCATGGTCGTGGACGGCGAACAGTTTATCAGCCACCTGATCCCGTCCGGGATTCTTCAAAAAAAAATGTGCGTTATCGGCAACGGGGTCGTGGTGGACCCGGAAGTACTGATCGGAGAGATCGACTACCTGACGTCCAAGGGGATTGCCGTGAATCCGGAAACGCTGCTCATCAGCGATCGGGCCCACGCGATCATGCCCTACCACAAACTGGTCGACCACGGCCGCGAGAAAATGAAGGGCGACAACAAGATCGGCACCACCGGCCGGGGCATCGGGCCGAGCTACGAAGACAAGGCCACCCGGCGCGGCATCCGCTTCGTCGACCTGATCGACCCGGACGCCTTCAAAGAGCGCCTGGAAGCCATCGTTCCCGACAAAAATTTTTATCTGGAGAAGTTTCTCGGCGGCGAAACCGTGGACAGCCAGGCGATTTACACGCAGTACACCCAGTTTGCGATGCGCCTGAAGCCCTATGTCGCCAGTGTACCCGTCATCCTGCAACAGGCGCGCGAGGCCGGCAGGCAAATTCTGTTCGAAGGCGCCCAGGGGACCCACCTGGACATCGATCACGGGACCTACCCCTTTGTCACCTCCTCCAACACGGTGGCCGGCAACGCCTGCTGCGGGAGCGGCGTCGGCCCCAAAGACATCCATGGCGTCATCGGCATCGTCAAGGCCTACACCACCCGTGTGGGCGCCGGACCGTTTCCGTCGGAACTGTTTGACGCCACCGGCGATCTGATCCAGAAAACCGGGGCGGAGTTCGGGGCGACGACCGGTCGGCGGCGGCGCTGCGGATGGCTGGACGCCGTTATTTTAAACAACGCGGTCCGGCTCAACGGGCTCACCGGCCTGGCCATCACCAAGCTGGATGTGCTCAGTCAACTGGATGAAATCAAGATCTGCACGGCTTACGCGTGCGATGGCGAGACGATTGCCGATGTGCCCGCCAATCTCAACCGGTTGGCGGCCTGCAAGCCCGTTTACGAGACCTTGCCCGGTTGGCGCAGTGACATTGGTGCCATCCGGCGCTACGCAGATCTACCGGCCGCCGCGCGCCAATACCTGAGCCGCATCGAAGCCCTGACCGGGATACCGATTCAGATCGTATCGGTGGGACCGGGACGCAACGAAACCATGGTTCTGCACAACCCGTTCAGCCAATCAACACCGGCACCGTAAAGGCCACTGCGCCTATTGACATTTCTGCGGCCTTGGCATAAAAGGCACACCCATCGGGACATGGCTCAGTCTGGTAGAGCACAGCGTTCGGGACGCTGGGGTCGCAGGTTCAAATCCTGCTGTCCCGACCACAATAAAATCAAGGGTTTAAGGCATCGATCTTAAACCCTTTTATTATTTAAGGCCAGCGGAAAAAATAAATCCCCTGAATTCGCGTCGGATGTGTGTTGGTCTTCAAGGCGCCCCAAATGAAAGCGTATTGGAATACGTGCCATTTGGGGCAACGCCGAAGACCGGCGCAAAGACAAGCAAGGCGGGGGAGTTATTTATTTCCGCTGGCCTAACCACTGCTAGTAACGGTACTGCAAGGCCACCTGCAGAGAAACCCCAAATGCCCGGAGCTGCCCTTGGTCCGGCTTGAAGGCCGGATTTTTCAGCAACTGCAGATCTGGCACAATGGCCAGTTTTGGCGCCAACACCCAGCGGCACAAGCTATCCGTTTTCTTTGGATTCCCAAGTCCGATTCCGAGCACGTCTTTGGTGGCGCCCCACTTGAATCCAAGATCGCTTGGGGCTCCTTTTGATCTTGGTTGATACCGAATCGTGGGCTGAGCGATCGAATCGAATCCGCTGATAAGGGTTGTTCGCACGAGATCGGAATTCAAATTAACGCTCACATCATCATTGGCAGCAATGGCTGGATATAGCGCCGCCCCTTTTGCAGCCACCACTTCTGCAACAGTACCTTGGAAAGGATCTTGCCGGGTCTTCGTCTGATGTGTGGTACAACCAATCAAAGCGACAGACAGGGTAATTACGACCCAATTAAACTTTTTCATAATTGATAGCCTCTCCTTTCCAAACCTGGACAAAGGAACCACCCTATGGCTTCCAAAACTATCAAGCAAACAACTTGCCAACGGCACAAAAATTATTTTTGCCTTAGAATACTTATAGTTATGTATATTTAAATGAGGGTCCGGAATAGGAAGTTAAATTATTGTCATGGCAAGCGTCAAAGAAGTGAACGCTTGATGATTCGAGAATATCCAAAAAGAAACGCCCAACGAAAAGAAGGCGCCGTCCTTTCTCTTTTTCGTCGCACCGCTGCAAACAAGCCTGGCAGGTCGGCCTAACTTCAGTTAATTAAAGTAAATTAGCCATAGGCCGAAATAGCTTGCAGACAGCAAACCGAATCTAAAATAGAGTCGAACCACGCGAGCTAGGCATGCACACCCGATTTCAGCTTCCTCGTATCGGATCCTTCTGGCCATTGGCGCAAAGCCGCATCAATACCTTTTCCATATCGCTCATAATCGGCGCTGTCATCGGCTTTACCGCCGGCAGATTCATTGCGTCGCTCCAATACGTCGACACAAAACAGTCCTATCAGGCCCAAATTCAAGAATTGATGCAGCAAGTTTCCGAATGTGACCAATCGATTGACCACCGTGAACTCTCATCGGCTGCAAAACCGGCCTACACCGACACCGGGGATGGGATTCTGGCGATCAATTATTAATTATTGAGGGCCGCTCAACACGAAAAACCTCTGACGTTTCCCTGCACATACGCAACTCGTATCGGTAAACACCGGGCCTTTGATGGCCTCCGCACGTTTACGTTTTGACATTTGGTTCCCTTGGATAGTAACAGGACAGCAGGCAAAGGCTTACGCTTGGCACGACAGCAAACGGACTCCGAGAACGATCGGTCGCACCGGGTCGTCCCGGGCGTAACGAAAGCGAAGGGCTGCGATCGACGCTGCCTCTACTTTTTGGGTTTATGAAAGCGCTGAGATGACCACAAAACAACGCATTGGATGGATCGGAACGGGCGTGATGGGCGCGTCCATGGGCGCGCACCTTATCAACGCCGGACACCGTGTGACGGTGTTCAACCGGTCGCGCGACAAGGCGCGCGCCCTGCTTGAAAAAGGGGCCCAGTGGGCCGACAGTCCTGAAATGGTCGCCCGCAGCAGCGACGTCGTTTTTACCATGGTCGGTTTTCCGGAGGATGTCCGCGACGTCATTTTGGGGAACAATGGAGTCCTGGCGGGCATCTCGGCCGGGGCCACGGTGGTCGACATGACCACCTCCAGCCCCGATCTGGCGCAGCGCATCCACGGCGCGTGCGCCGCTAAAAAAGCGGCCGCGTTGGACGCGCCGGTCTCCGGCGGGGATATCGGCGCCCGTGAAGCCACCCTGGCAATCATGGTGGGCGGTGAACGAACAGTATTCGAGGCCGTCGAGCCGCTGTTGCGCATCCTCGGTAAAACCATATCGCTGATGGGCGGCCCCGGGTCCGGCCAGCATACCAAAATGACCAACCAGATTCTGATCGCCGGAACCATGATCGGTGTGGTCGAATCCCTACTGTACGCTCAGCGGGCCGGCCTGGATGCCCATCACGTCATCGACGTCATCGGCAAGGGTGCCGCCAGTTCATGGTCCATTAACACCCTGGGACCCCGTATCGCCGACGGTGATTTCAGTCCCGGCTTTTACATCAAGCACTTTGTCAAGGATATGGGTATCGCCCTGGAAGAGGCCCGGCGGGCGCGCCTGTCACTGCCCGGATTGGCGCTGGTCCACCAATTTTACCTGTCCGCCATGGCCATGGGGTGGCAGGACCTGGGTACCCAGGGGCTGTATCGGGTATTGGCGGCCATGAATCGCAAGGCCGGCGACCCATAGTCCCACAGCCGCATGTTCCCGTCGGTGCGCTAATGGTGGATCACCGCGTAGCGGAGGCAAAGCGTGTTTTCGTCCAGCTGCCAGAATCGCTTCAACCTGAGCTTCAAGTCCACGGCATCGGAGAAGATGGAAAGGCCCGCGCCAAAGGCAAGCGGGGAGACGGTCACGATCAGTTCGTCGATCAATCCCTGCGCGGCAAAGAGCTGGTTGATCGTGGCGCCGCCGACCACCACCGCCTCGCGGTATCCCTGGGATGTCAGATCGGCCAGTATCCGGTCGGGCGGCGCCTGGGTAAAAACCAGGTCGTCTCGGTCGGACCGCCGCTGGGGATTTCGCGTCATGACCACGGTCTTGCGACCGGGCAGCACACGACCGATCGTGTCAAAGGTGGTCGATCCCATGATCATGACACCGGCGCTTTTGGTGACCTGAACGTAGAGCCGCTTGTCGGCCGCACCGGTCCAGTCGGGGTAATGGGCCGAGTCCCGAGCAATTTTTCCATCCACCGTGATCGCGACCATCAAGCTGACGAGCATGGGCATTTTCCCGCGCCGTTAGGGTGGCTCAAAGCAGGAACGATTGGCATGCCTCATATCATATTCGATCGGCGCATTAAATAGGACCCATCCATAAATGGTCATTTTGGTTGAGGTCAAGGCGCTTTGCAACGATAAAGTTTAAGCGGACGAGGCCGATGAAATAAGGTGACGGTTCCGATGCCCGGATGTCATTGTGGGTAGAACCATTGGATGATGGTCAAACTCACGCCAAACCGCTATAATGCCGCTTCGACCAGGGCCATGAAAAAACGACGCCTGTCGCGCCCGAGAAGGTGTTTTCTATGAATGTTGAATGCCAGACCTGCGGGAAGTCTTTCGAACTGCCCGACGACCGCCTGCCCGCCGGCAAAAAGGTCTCTTTCCCCTGCCCCGGCTGTAAATCCAAGATCACGCTGGATTTGAGGCTGCCGCCGGCATCGGCAGTGCCGTCGGCCGACGAGACCGGCGGTTCGGCGGAACCGGCGGCGGCGGAGCCCAGCGCCCCGAGCGCCGCCGCGGCAGCAAACGAAAGTGAACTGCAAAAAAAGATTCTGCGCCGCATCAACGACCTGCCGCCCATGCCGAAAATAATCGCCAAGGCGCGGGAAATCATGGACAACCCCCGGTCCGGCTTCAAGGAAATCGCCGAGGTCATCGAAGCGGATCAGGCCATTGCCGCCAAGGTGCTGCAGGTGGCCAACTCAGCCTACTATGGGCTGTCCGGCATGGTGGCCTCGATCCACCAGGCCACCGTGGTGCTGGGGCACAAGACCCTGGAGCAGCTCATCACCATGGTATCCGCCAGCAGCCTGCTGGGCAGCCGGCTCAAGGGATACCGCCTGGGGGCGGGCACGTTGTGGCAGCACTCGCTGGCCGTGGCCCTGTGTTCCCGACTGATTGCCAAAGATCGGGCACCGGCCCTGGAAAGCGACGCCTTTTCCGTCGGCCTGATCCATGACGCCGGAAAGCTGGCCTTGGATCGCTACCTCTTCGAACAATCGTCACAGATGGACGATGTCCTGCAGACCGGCGTCACCTTTCTGGAGGCGGAAAAACTGGTGCTCGGATTCGACCACACCGAGTTGGCCGCTGGTTTGTGCACCAAATGGAACCTGCCGGAAAGCCATGCCAACGCGGTCAGATATCACCACGATCCGGCAGCCTCGGACGGCAATCCACTGGCATACATCGTTTACATCGCCAACCACATCGCCCGGCAAACCGGCATCGGGGGCGACATGGGCGGCGATCGCCGTGAGCTCGATCCGCAAACCATGTCGTTTTTGGCACTGGATGAAGACGACCTGGCCGCCTATGACCAGGCAACGCGTGCGGCCGTCAATCAAATCACCCAGAGCATGGCCTGATCGCGCGGCGTGTATGAGCAGCCATCCGTTTTACCGTGAACGGCAATTGTCTTCGAATTGTTACTCTCTCCCCGACCCTCTCTCACAGGCATAGGGAGTTAACGGAAGTTGCAATCAAAGCCCGCTCAACGTATACTTAACCGATTGGAAGTTGATCGATTGGAAGCCTGATCGATTGGAAGATAGAGGAGCCAACCAGATGTCTGACGGTGACAAGACACTGACCACGGCCGAATATTCCCGGATGACGGGATTGGCCGTGGCCACCATTACCAAAATGTTGCGGCAGGCCACCCTGCAGGGCGAAAAGCGCGCCGGAAAATGGGCGATCTTCGAAAGCGAACTGCAAAAGGTGACGACCGACGGCGGCCAGGGCAATGCCGATGCCGCCCAGGGTGCCCGCGACGATCGTCCGGCGGCCAAGGCAAGGCCCTATGATGTCGCGACGTTCGCCAGATTAACCTACCTGACTGAAAAAGGCGTTCGCCTGTGGCTGCGGTCCGGGCGACTTACCGGCCATGTCGATGCCAGTGGCAATCTCATGGTCGACGCCGCCAACCTCGAACGGCCTGAAATCCAGCATTTGATCAGAAAATAGCCTGGTGCCCGTCCCAAACGAGCGCCGTTGGTCGAGATCACGGCGCCCAACAGGGTTTGGCGCATCCACCACCACCACTTGGGTGACATGTGCATTGAACGTCGAACTAGGCCTCTGCGCGGTGTGACTGGATCTTCTCTTTGCTTTTGACCAGCTGTTTCTTGACCTTGTCCACCACCAGGTCGATCGCTTCATTCCAGGCAGCGCTCTCTTCGGTGGCATGCACATTGACCCCTTTGCCGCTGAGGTTGACATCGACAATCTTGCGTAGTTTTTCTTCCCGGAAGACCACATCGGCCGTACCTGAATGTGGCATCATTTTGTCAAGCCGCTGCAGTTTTTCGTCGAGGTAGGTTTTCAGATAATCGGAAGAATCTACATTCTTGAAGGTCACCAGAATTTGCATATTGCATCCTCCTTTGGCGAAGTTTCGATCCTCAAAATCGTGTCGATGCCAGATTGCGATCAAGCCGCTTGATGGCAGGCGCTGCGTCTGGCGCAACCGGTGCAACGCCTGACGGTGTGCGGCTTGAGGCCGCCGGCTAAGTGTATCATCGGCGAAAAGGTGTCACAATAAAATCCGTGGCTTTTTTCAAAAAGGGCTTTTTCAATTTCACTTTCAGGTAGAGGTCGCCCGTCGCACCGCCATTTTTGCCGCTTTCTCCCATGTTCGCAAGGCGGATGGTCTGTCCGTCTCGCACACCGGCGGGCACGTTTACCACCAGTTTTTTGGATCGCCGACGATGGTGGTAGGCATAAGGTCCGCCCGACCCGGCCAACGACTCGGTCAGTTGAATTGTGTCGTGGATATCCGCACCTGTCTGAGGCAGGCTCACCCCGGTAATCTTTTGGAACAGATACTGGGCGAACCTTCCCACACCGGGAGGTGCGCCGCCCGCCATTAGACCGCGGCGGTGTTTGCCGAATCGGCCGCGGCCGGGGCGCCCGCGGTAAATGAATCCTTTGGCATGAAGCCCCTTGCGGTTGAACTCGAAGCGCTTGTACCCAGGCCCGTAAAAATCGCTGAAGATGGCATCCACGCCCCGAAAACCGAACGACTTGGCCATCTCTTCGAAGATCTGATACACATCGGATCCCTTGAATATATCCTGCTCGGTATAGGTGCTGCGAAACTGACCGTAAGCGCTCTCTCCGTAGCGGGTACGCATGGCATCGTAAGCCGTACGCTTTTCCGCATTGGACAACACCGCATAGGCTTCGTTGATCTTTTTCATCATGTCGGCGCTGTCCGGGCTGGCGCTGTTGCGGTCCGGATGATAGGTAAACGCGAGCCCGCGGTACGCTTCCTTGATTTGCTTGGCATCCGCATCTTTGTCCACACCCAGTATCTGGTAATAATCCAGCTGTGTCATGCGTTCGTGAGTCTCCCTGTGATGATGTGAGTGCCGTTGAGGTGCTCAACTGACACGCCTGTCACAAACTATAAGTCATCGATCGATCATTGGCGATGCTCTTTTTTTGACGACCGGCCACGGCGGTCATGTCAACTATCCCGGCCTTGTCCAAGGTCGTGACCCCACGTGCCACCGTCGTGGTGCGGTTCCTCTTTTTTTGCGGCCGACGCCTTGTATCGGGTCACCGGATGGCTATTTATTAGAGGTTTACGAAATGCAAACCACTACCTTAATGGAGCGTGCCCACCGCCAAACGCCGGAGGCTGCAACCGGCTCTACCGGTATCTCGTCGACCATCCGAGGCTCGAGGTTGCCCGAGATATCGATGTCAGATGAATCCGCCGTTAACGGGAAGGGCACGAATACAAACCCGATGTCATCAGCTACCGCAACCAACGATCGAATTCGCAATATTGCCATTATCGCCCACGTCGACCACGGCAAGACGACCCTGGTAGACGCCATGTTTCGACAAAGCGGCCTGTTTCGCCAGGGCCAGCAAGTCGACGAACGCGTCATGGACCGCATGGATCTGGAGCGCGAACGGGGCATCACCATCGCCGCCAAAAACTGTTCCGTGGGATACCAGGGCGTAAAAATCAACATCGTCGATACACCCGGCCACGCCGATTTCGGCGGCGAGGTGGAGCGGGCGCTCTCCATGGTGGACGGCGCCATCCTGCTGGTGGACGCTTCCGAGGGGCCCTTGCCGCAAACCCGTTTCGTGCTGCAAAAAGCCCTGCAGAACAAGCTTAAAATCATCGTGGTGATCAACAAGATTGATCGCAAGGATGCCCGATCGGCCGTGGTTTTGGATCAGGTGTACGACCTGCTGATCGATCTGGATGCCAGCGAGGACCAGCTCGAATTCCCGCTGTTTTACGCCATTGGCCGCGATGGGGTGGCCGGCAGCGACCCCGACCGCCTGGACGAGGATCTTCACCAGCTTTTCGACGCCATTGTCCGTGAAATCCCCCCGCCGCACTTCAGGCCCGATGCACCGTTCCAGATGCTGGTTTCCGATCTGGGCTACTCCGACTACCTGGGTCGCCTGGCCGTCGGGCGGGTGGCCGGCGGCCAGGCCGAGTCCCGGCACCGGCTCATCTGTATCGGCGCCGACGGCGCCCATCACCCCCTCAAGGTCACCCGCCTGCAGGTTTACGAAGGGATGGACATCACGCCGGTTTCCAGCGTGGGCCCGGGAGAGATCGCCATTTTGTCGGGCATCGACGCCGTTGCCATCGGCGACACCATATGCACTGAAAACGCACCCATCGCCCTGCCCCGCATTACCGTGGACCCCCCCACGGTCTCCATGCTGTTCACCATCAATGACGGTCCCTTCGGTGGTCTGGAAGGACGCTATGTTCAATCGGCCAAGATCCGGGAACGCCTGTTGAAGGAAACCCTGCTCAACGTGGCCATTCAGATTGACGACACCCAGGAGCGCGACACCGTGCTGGTCAAGGGCCGGGGTGAGTTTCAGCTGGCAATCCTGATCGAGACCATGCGCCGGGAGGGATTCGAATTTTGCGTGGGCCGCCCCGAGGTGATCCTGAAACAGGTCGACGGCGCACCCCATGAACCCGTCGAACGGCTTTTTATCGACTGTGGCGAGGCCTTTATGGGGATCGTGACCGAGAAACTCTCCGTGCGCAAGGGCAAGATGATGAACCTCACCAACACCGGCACCGGTCGGGTCCGCATCGAATTTTCAATCCCCTCCCGGGCCCTGATCGGCTATCGCGACGAATTTTTGACCGACACGCGCGGAACCGGCATTATGAACTCTTATTTCTCGGGCTACGAACCCTACCGGGGCGACTTTCCCAGCCGATTTACCGGATCCATCGTATCGGATCGCAAAGGCCACGCCGTGCCCTACGCGCTCTACAACCTGGAACCGCGTGGACGCCTGTTCGTTCACCCCGGGGAACCGGTTTACGAGGGCATGGTGATCGGTGAGCACAATCGTGAAAAGGACATCAACGTCAATCCCACCAAGGAGAAAAAGCTCACCAACATGCGCGCCTCGGGCAAGGACGACAACGTCGTTCTGGCCCCCATCCGCCCCATGACGCTGGAACAGGCCATCAACTTCATTCGCGAGGACGAGCGCGTGGAGGTGACCCCCAAGTCCATTCGGCTCCGCAAGGTGACCCTGGGTGTCAAGGCCCGCTACGTCCAGCGCGGCCCGAAAATATAGATCGAAAAATAGGGCGGTTGCAAAAGGGCATACGCATACCCAAAAGCCGGCCGCGCTTTCGTCAAAACGGTTCACTACCGCCCGAAACCTCGAAAATGGCCTTGACCTGGCGGCAGAGGATCTCGAACTGATCCGGATAGAGGCTCTGGGCACCGTCACTCAGGGCCTTTTCCGGCTGATGGTGAACTTCCACCATCAGGCCGTGGGCGTTGGCCGCCACCGCCGCACGGGAGAGCGGCAGCACCTGGTCCCGCCGGCCGGCGGCGTGGCTGGGATCCACCACAATGGGCAGATGGCTCTCTTTCTTGACGACGGGTATGGCCGACAGGTCCAGTGTGTTTCGGCTGTGATGAACGAAGGTGCGCACCCCCCGTTCACACAGGATCACCTGATGGTTGCCCTGAGCCATGACGTATTCGGCCGCCATGAGCCACTCTTCGATCGTGGCGGCCATGCCCCGCTTGAGCATTATCGGTCGGTGGGACTCCCCGGCCCGTTTCAACAGACTGAAATTCTGCATGTTGCGGGTGCCGATCTGAACGATGTCGGCATAGTGCTCCACCAGATCGAAATTCTGCTCGTCCATCACCTCGGTCACGACCGGCAGCCCGGTCTGCTCCCTCACCTTGGCCAGGATTTTCAGGCCGGCTTCCCCGAGCCCCTGAAAGGAATAGGGCGAGGTTCGCGGTTTGAAAGCCCCCCCCCGAAACAAGTGCGCGCCGGCTTTTTTAACATGCTCGGCGATGGTCATGGCCTGATCTTCACTTTCAATGGCGCAGGGACCGGCGATGATGGTCATGCGGCCATTTCCGATCACGGCGTCACCCACGCTGATCAGCGTGTCCTCGGCCTTGGTTTCGCGGCTGACCAGCTTGTAGGGCTTGGTAATCGGCACCGCCTCCTTGACGCCCGGCAGCCCGATAAACAGGGCCGCGTCCACAGGACCCTTGTTGTTGAGCACACCGATCGATACGCGATCCCCCCCGGGTATGGGCCGGGCCCTACAGCCCCGCGCTTCAATTACCTTGACGACGTTCTCGATCTGTTCGGGTGTCGCCGAAACGTCCATGACCACCAGCATGTTGTGCCTCCCCGTAAAAATTTATAGGATGTAAACCCGACAGTTGCAGCGTCGGTCGGCGCACGCTGGCCGACCAATGCGCCCGCCGGGCCGAAAACCGTCTTGACTTGCCGACCAGGGCGATTATTGTATTGCCGAAACCTTCAAGGAGCGTTGTCATGCCGATTTACGAGTACCAGTGCAAGGCCTGCTGCCACCAATTCGAACATCTGACATTTTCATCGCAAGCCGAACCGCCGCCCTGCCCGTCGTGCAATTGCGCCGACGTGGAGAAGTTGATTTCGGCCGGAGCCGTCCGGCCCCATGGCATTCCCACCGGTTCGGGCGGGTTCAAGCCGCCGGCTTGCAAGCCGTCGGCCGGCGGCTGAGGGATCTAATCCCGGGTTTCCGGTACGGAAACCTTCGCCACCAACGATCCACTTCAATCCAGAACGATCCCCATGGACCGCATTTCCGATGCCACCCGCATCGCCCACCCGCGATTGGCGCGCGGGTTGGCCGGACTGGGGTGCGTGATCTGCCCGATGCCCACATTCATTGATGCGGCGACCTCCCGGGCTCGTCTGGCCGCAAAGGCGCCCACGCCCACGACCCAGCGCGGTTCGAAAACGTCGATAGTGCGCCGCAGGGCCTGGTCGCAGACCTGAAAGAGCCGCTGCCGCTCGGCGGCCGGCAGCTTTTCAGGAGTGCGGTTGCGACCGCCCGCCTCCATAAATACCAGCGGGCAGTAATTGACAACGAAAAACAACTTGAAGAAGGCCTGGGGTGTGCCAAAACGATCTGCGGCCCATGCCCACAGGCGCCGCCCACTGACTTCCCTGCGCCGACAGTCGAAACCGTCAACCGGTCGCTGGGGATGCGGATTCGCGGGTGGCCCCACGGGTACGCTGATGCCCATCCAGTCCCTGACCATCTCCACATCCCCGAACGGCACGCCGGTCTGCGCCATTCCGAACGGCCCCGGATTCATGCCGATCAGCAGGGTCGTTTTGACCGTGTTCCCGAATCGAGCCAGGTAGCGATCGTATCCCTTGCGTGCATATACCAAAGGGTTGTAGACGTGGGTGACCGGTGCAGAGAATGTCTGAGACTGCACATGTTCGACCAGATCATCGGTAATGGTCTTGATTCGGGCGGCGATGGCTTCTGCCGGTGGCGTCATAGCGCTGGCCTTGTTGTTTTCAATGTGGCCTGGATCATGTCCCGAGCTCTCGGGCCCGGCCCGGTCCGATGAGTTCATGAATCATCGCCAACAGCTGCGTATTCGAAAACGGCTTGGTGATGTAGGCGTCGGCGCCCATGGCAAGTCCTTTGGCCATGTCTGTATCCCGGTTTTTGGCCGTCAGGAAAATAACCCGGATGGCCGCCCACTCGGGCCGCTGGCGGATCATCTGATAGATCTCGTAGCCGTCTAGATCCGGGAGCATGATGTCCAGCAGAATCAGATCGGGTCGAATCTCGGCGATCTTCTCGATGGCTTCCTTACCGCTTTGGGCCAGTTTGGCCAGGTATCCCGCCTTTTCCATCAGAAACTGCAGCGGCACCAGGATACTCAGTTCGTCGTCGACAATGAGAATCGTTTTGCGATGCATTCGGTCCGCTCCCGATGGGGACAACGTGAATCGTTTATTTGGTGATGCGGCGCATGCACCCTCGACCACTGCGATGTGCGCCTGTCTCACAGTATAGAAGATTTCAAGCGGATCCACAATCACCCGGACGGGAATATTCCAACGTTCGCGGCAAAGCCGCCAGACGAAGCGGCGCGTGTATTGACAGGCACACGCAATTGCTCCATAAGGATGCTTCACCGCCACCACTACCCTTGCGGAGCTGTTTATGCAAAAAATGATCATTTCGGTCCTGGGCCAGGATCGGCCCGGCATTATCGCCGCCGTGACCCGCATTCTGTTCGAACAGGATTGCAACATCGAAAATGTCAGCCAGACCATCCTCCAGAATGAATTTTCCGGAATTTTCATCGTGGGGGTCCCGACCGGCCTGTCGATCGAGGCACTGCACCGTGAACTGTCGCACGGACTAGTCCCCATGGGCCTGCACGTTTTCGAAAAACCGCTTTCGGAAGCGGCGCCGGAACAGACCGCCGTGGTAAGCGAACCTTTCGTGGTCACCACCAAGGGTCCCGATCGCAAGGGACTGGTGGCGGCCGTGACCGCCGTCATGGCGGCCCACCAGGTCAACGTCACCAGCCTGCAGGCCGTCTTCAAAGGCGGTGACGACCCGAACGCCAACATCATGATCTACGAAGTCGACATTCCCCAAAGCGCCGATCAGCAAGCGCTCCGACGGGAATTGAGAGAAAAGGCCCAGTCCCTTTCCCTGGACATTTCCATTCAGCACAAACTGATTTTCGAGGCGATCAACCGCGTATAAGGAGCGCTGCCATGTTCACCGAAAGTGAAATCCTCTCCGTGCTGGAGATGCTGAAAAACGAAAACCTGGATGTTCGCGCCGTCACCATGGGCATCAACCTGCTGGACTGTGCCAGCGACGACATCGGCCGCTTCACGGACAAGATTTACACACGCATTACCGGCGCGGCCCGGGATCTGGTGCAGGTGTGCGACGAGGTGGGGGACAAGTATGGAATTCCCGTGGTCAACAAGCGCATTTCGGTCAGTCCCATCGCCGTGGCGGCCGCCCCCTTCGACGCCGACCAGATGCTCAAGGTGGCCCAAACTTTGAACGCGGCAGCCACCGCAGCCCATGTGGACTTCATCGGCGGATTTTCCGCGCTGGTGGAAAAGGGCATCGCCCGGGGCGACCGGGCCCTGATCGAGGCCATGCCCGCCGCCCTGACCGACACTCAGCGGGTTTGCGCTTCGGTCAATGTGGCCTCCACCCGGGCCGGCATCAACATGGACGCCGTTCTGCTGATGGGCCGAACGATCAAGGAGGCGGCCCGCCTCACTGCCGACCGCGACGGCCTGGCCTGTGCGAAACTGTGCGTGTTCGCCAACATTCCCCAGGACATTCCCTTCATGGCCGGCGCCTACCTGGGAATCGGCGAGGCCGATGCGGTCATCAACGTCGGCGTCAGCGGTCCCGGCGTGGTCAAAAAGGCCATCGACCGCGCCGTCGGTGCCAATCCGGACCTCAACCTCGGCCAGATCAGCGAAATCATCAAGACCACGGCTTACAAGGTGACGCGCATCGGCGAAATCATCGGCCGCGAGGTAGCCCGGCGCCTGGCGATCAAGTTCGGTGTGGTGGATCTCTCCCTGGCCCCGACACCCAACGTGGGCGACAGCGTGGGTGAGATTTTTCAGAGCATGGGGCTGGACCACATCGGCGTTCCCGGCAGCACCGTGGCACTGGCGTTGTTGAACGATGCCGTCAAAAAAGGGGGCGCCTTCGCCAGTTCGAAAGTCGGGGGGCTGAGCGGGGCCTTCATCCCGGTCAGCGAGGACCTGAACATCTCCCAGGCCGCCGCCAACGGCCACCTTTCCATCGAAAAGCTGGAAGCCATGACCTGCGTCTGCTCCGTGGGCCTGGACATGGTAGCGATTCCCGGAGAGACCAGTGAGGAGACCCTGTCCGCCATCATCGCCGACGAAATGGCCATCGGCGTGATCAACAAAAAGACCACGGCGACCCGCCTGATTCCCGTACCCGGAAAGAAAGCTGGCGACCACGCCTATTTCGGCGGGCTGCTGGGTGAATCGGTCATCATGCCGGTCAACAACGCCAGCGGTGAAAATCGGCTGCTGCGTCGCGGCGGGTTGATCCCGTCCCCCATTCACAGCCTGGTGAATTGAGGTTCACGGGCTGCCGGGGCACGCCGCTTCATTTGTTCCACGAAAAGAATGCCGCCCCAACCATAAGAAAGGCCAGGGTCATGGCGCCGAGCACGATCAGTTCGGGTATGACCGCCGACAGCCCCGCCCCCTCGTTCATCACCCGGCGTGCCGCCGTCAGCAGATGGGTCAGCGGAAAGGTTTTGGCGAAAGCCCGGATCCAGTCCGGCGCGCCCTCGATGGAAAACCACACCTCCGACAAGAACATCATCGGCCAGCAGATAAAGTTGAGGATGCCGTTGGCAAACTCCTCGCTGGTGCCGCGCGAGGCGACCACCAGTCCCAGGGCCGTCATACAGGTGCTGCCTGCCAGGAAGACGAGAAAAAGGGTCATCAGGCTGCCATAAACCCTGAAGTGCAAGATCGCATCGCACCCCAGCCAGATGACCACCAGCGTGAACATGAGCAGAAAGATCCGCGACAGCAGCTGGGCGGACAGATACTCGAAAGCCGTCAACGGGGTTGCCTTGAGCCGTTTGAGCACCCCGTTTTTGCGGTAGCGCACCACGACCCAGCCGACGCCGTACAGGGCGCTGAACATCATGTTCATGCCCAGAACGCCCGGGAACAGCCAGTCCAGATAGCGCACCTGCCGGCCTTGGATACGCTTTTTTTCGAAATCGAGATCGCTTTCGGCTGCCGGCCGGGCGCCGGTCAGCAGCCGCTCGACGATCGCCCCGGAAGGCGCGGAATCACTGACCCAGTATCTGATCGGCACCGTTCCGGCCTCCACCAGCAGGTCGATGCGATGGTGTTTGAGTTTGGTCATGCCCTCGGCCATAGAACTGAATCCGATAAAATCGATGGCCTTGAAGGTCACAAAGTCGTGCGGCAGATTGACGGCCGCCTGGCCTATGTCGCCTCCGGCCGGTGCCGGGAAGACCCCCACTTTGAATTGAGCGGTGTCGCCGCCCCTGAAAATCAGGGCAAATCCCATGACGATCAGAAACGGAAACAGAAAATTCCAACCGAAGGCCGATCGGTCACGAAAAAATTCCCGATTTCTGGCTCTGAATATGGCCCACAGGCGCTTGAAACGCATAACGAATCCCGATCACTCCCGCAGGCGGTGCCCGGTCAACTTTAAAAAGACATCTTCCAGGGTGGGCGTGCTGATGTTCACACCACGCATGTCCACCCCCATGGACAACAGGCGGCTGACCACCGCGGTAACGTCCTCGGTTTGAATCTCCATGCGATCGCCTTGATCCCTGAACTCCCCGAGGCGCTGATCGGCCGCGTCGGGGAAGTGGTTTTTGGGAACGGACACAGTCGCGCGCCGGCAATGGGTCCGGATCAGATCGCGGGGCGCACCGCGGACGATGACGTTGCCCTGGTCCAGAATGGCAATCTCATCGCAAAGCCGCTGGGCCTCTTCCATGTAGTGGGTGGTCAAAACCACCGTGCGCCCCTGGGATTTTATCGTGGCGATGATGTCCCACAGATTGCGCCGGGCCTGGGGATCGAGGCCGGTGGAAGGCTCGTCCAGGAAGACCAGCTCCGGGCGGTTGAGCAACGCCAGGGCCAGCAGCAGTCGCTGCTTCTGACCACCGGAGATGTGGTCGTTGGGCCGGCGCCGGACATCCTCGAGGTGACACAGCCGAATCAGGTCGGCCACGTTTTCGGTGTGGTCGAAGAGCTGGCCGAAGGTCTGCAGGGTTTCGTCGACCGTCAAGAAAGAGAGCAAGGCGGTCTGCTGGAACATGATGCCGATCTCCTGCCTGAACTGCGCCGAGCGCGGCTTGCCTTTGTAAAAAACGGTGCCGCTGGTGGGCGCGATGATGTCCTCGACAATTTCGATCAAGGTGGTCTTGCCGGCACCATTGGGCCCCAGCAGGCCGAAGCAACTGCCATGGGGGACCGTCAGGCTGACGCCGTCCACGGCGCGAAGCCCTTTGTAGTGCTTGTAGATGTCGACTGTCTCCAGCAGGGGGGTGGCCATCCCATCGCCTTTTCGGTGCGCCTGCCCAAATCGGTGGTACGCAACGCACGCGGTTGAATAAAAAGCGCCGCCATTGTTTGCACGTTGACACTGCACAAAGCTTTTCTTATAGTCGCGGGACCTGAGCAAATCAAGCCGGAATGCAACCGGGCTGCCCATCACCGCGTCTGACTGGCCCATCGTCAAAGAGACCAAAGAGAACCATGGAACGCAACGTTCGCTTCACCTTTACGGTTATCCTGACACTGGTGCTGGTGATCGTCGGCACGGCCGGTTACATGCTGATCGAGGGGTGGCGCTTTGAAGATGCCGTTTACATGACCATCATCACCCTGGCCACCGTCGGTTACGGTGAAGTGCATCAGGTCAGCAGCAGCGGACGCATCTTCACCATCATCCTGATTGTGCTGGGTGTCGGCTATTTCATGTACGTGGTCGGCCTGCTCGTTCAATTTTTGGTCGAAGACCGCATTCGCGTTATTTTGGGGAGGCGTAAATTGGACCATCAGATCGCAAAGCTCAAGGGCCACTACATCATTTGCGGATATGGGCGCATCGGCCGGGTACTGGCCCGTTACCTGACCGAACGCTACCTGAACGTGGTGGTCATCGAAAAAGACACCGGCCGCCAGACCGTGATGGACGAGGACGGGGTGCTCTATCTGATCGGGGAGGCCACGGACGAGAAACTGCTGGTCAAGGCCGGGATCAAAAACGCCAAGGGGCTGGTCACCGCCGTGGCCACCGATGCCGACAACGTCTTTTTGACCCTGATCGCCAAGCAGCTCAATCCCGATCTGTTCATCGTGGCCCGGGCCATCCAGAACACGGCCAAACGGACCATTCAGGCGGCCGGGGCGGCCAAGGTCATTTCACCCTATGACCTGGGCGCCCGGCGCATGGCCCACGCCATCTTGAGGCCGACGGTCATCCGCTTCCTCGAACTGGCCTTTACCGACGAGAGCACTGACATCATGATCGAAGAGCTCAAGGTGAAATCGGCCTCCCGTCTGCGCAACGTGGCCCTGAAGGATTCAGGCATCCGCCAGGAGCTGGACCTGATCATCCTCACCATCATGAAAGCGGACGGGACGCTGCTCTTCAACCCCAGGGCCGACACCTGTATCGAGACCGGCGACACCCTGGTGGTGGTCGGTCAGGCCAAAAGCGTGCACCGTCTTGGAAAGATGCTGCAGATGTAATCTGAAAAGGATAAGGCAGGACCGTTGCCTGCCCTGAACAGGTGGTGTCGTTGCCGCACCCACAACCCGTTTACCTAAATGCGCTGTCATCCGGTCACCTGGCCCGGCGGGCAGCCCTGGGCCAAAAGGCCCTGGCGAACTGCACCTTGTGTCCGCGTCAGTGCGGGGTGAACCGGCTTGCCGGAGAAACCGGAATCTGCAAGACGGGGCGTCACGCCATGGTGGCCGCCTACCACGCCCACTTTGGCGAAGAGGCGCCCCTGGTCGGACGGCACGGGTCGGGAACGATCTTCTTTACGCACTGCAACCTGTTGTGCAACTTTTGCCAGAACGATGATATCAGCCACCACGGCCACGGGGCGGCCATGGCGGCGCGGCAGCTGGCAGCCATCATGCTCGAGCTCCAGGACAACGGCTGCCACAACATCAATTTCGTGACGCCCAGCCACGTGGTCGCGCAGATTCTCGAGGCCGTGTTGCAGGCCGCACGGCAGGGACTGCACGTCCCCCTGGTTTACAACAGCGGCGGCTACGACCGCGTCGAAACCCTGCGCCTGTTGGACGGCATCGTTGACATCTACATGCCCGATTTCAAATTCTGGGACCGCACAGTGGCCGGAGCCACCTGCGATGCCCCCGACTATCCCGAAGTCACCAGGGCAGCCCTGATCGAAATGCACCGGCAGGTGGGCGACCTGTCGATCGACGACACCAGCGGGCTGGCCGTCAGGGGCCTGTTGGTGCGCCACCTGGTGCTGCCCGGCGGCATGGCCGGCACGGCCGATGTGATGGCCTTTTTGGCCGACTCACTGTCGCCGAACACCTATGTCAATGTGATGTCCCAATACCGCCCCTGCGGACGGGCAAACGATACGCCGGGATTGGGGGTTTTCCTTACCCGCGCAGAGTATACGCAGGCGGTCCGGCAGGCCCGGGCGGCGGGCATCACCCGGCTGGACCGGCCCAGGCGGGTATTTCAGTTGTGGTAGCGCCGGTGGTGGGTCTAAAGGGAAAAATGAACGGCCGAACGAGCAAAATTCTCGGAGATGCGGCGGGGTCGTCCACGCGACATTCTCAATCGATGGGTTGAAATCGAGGAGGTAAACATGAAACGAGTGACGGTAATGATAATTTTACTGATGTTTGGCGGCTTGGGAACGGTTTTGGCCGACACTTTGCTGCCCCGGGTCATACTGACCACCAGCAAAGGCGATATCGTGCTCGAATTGAACGCGGCCGCCGCCCCCCAGACCGTGGACAATTTTGTAGCTTACGTCAAGGCGGGTTTTTACGATGGCACCATTTTTCACCGGGTCATCGCCGGGTTCATGATTCAAGGCGGCGGCTTCGACGCCCAGATGCAGCGCAAACCGACGCGGCCGCCCATCGCCAACGAGGCCGACAACGGCTTGTCCAACCAGGCCGGCACCATCGCCATGGCCCGCACTTCGGACCCCCACTCGGCCGGCGCCCAGTTCTTTATCAACGCCAAGGACAACGGCTTTCTGGATCACCGGTCAAAAACCGCCCAGGGATGGGGATACTGCGTCTTCGGCAAGGTGGTCGAGGGCATGGATGTGGTCAAGGCCATCGAAAACGTGCCCACCACCACCCGCGCCGGCATGCAGGATGTCCCTCAAACGCCCGTGGTGATCACACAGGCGGTGGCGATGCCCGACGAATAGACAGCCCTGCTCCGCCAATTGATTGCGGCTTGCGTTAGCGCCCGCTCCCTGTGGCGACGAGGAAACGCCCCATGACGGTACTTTTGGAAAAGATGGCCGCAACCGTGCATCTGAACCGCAGTGAATATGCGGGTGCCTACGGTGCCATGAAATGGCTGGGTCCGGATGAGGCCCACGCCGCTGCCTGTGCCAGGAGCACGTTGATCGATTCCATTTTCAACCTGAGCGGGGCGCAGTGGGCCTACTCCAAGACAAAGCTGTTCACGAATGCGATTTCCCCCGGCTGCCGTCTGTGCGGCCAGGGCGCCTGGTCCTGTCTCTTTGTCAACGGCATCTGCAATGCCCGCTGCTTCTACTGCCCGACCGCCCAAAACGATGCCGGTCCCCCCATGACCAACGCCCTGGTATTCGACAAACCGAAAGATTACGCCGACTATGTGCGCCGCTTTGACATCCAGGGCGTCGGATTCAGCGGCGGCGAGCCCTTGTTGACCCTTGAGCGGGTGCTCACTTATCTGGCAGCCCTCAAGGCCCGGACGGACCGCCCGGTCTACACCTGGATGTATACCAACGGCATTTTGGCAACTGCGGACAAACTGGCGGCCCTGCGGGACAGTGGACTCGATGAAATCCGCTTCGATCTCAGCGCCGACCGCTACCGGCTCGATGGCCTGGACAGGGCCCTCGGTGTAATTCCAAACGTAACGGTTGAGATCCCGGCCATTCCCGAAGACTTATCCACCACCAAACAGCTGATCAACAACCTGGCCAAACGGGGGGTCAACTATCTCAACCTGCACCAGATCCGCTGTACGCCCTTCAATGCCCGGGGCCTTATCGACAGGGGCTACACCTTTGTGCATGGCCCCAAGGCGACCGTCCTCGAGACCGAACTGACCGCGTTGGCATTGATGCGCTTCGCACTAGAACACGCCATCGACCTGCCCATCAATTACTGCTCTTTTACCTATCGCCACCAGTTCCAGGGAGCCGCCGCCCGAAAGCGCCATGCAGCCCACATAAAGGCCGCTTGGGAAGACATCACGCCCACCGGCCACATCCGGCACCTGACTCTTGCCGGCACCGAAGCGGCGATTGCCAGTATCCACCAGACCCTTTCCGCCAAAAGGGGTGACCCCGCCCGGATCAACCTCTCTTCGGACCGGCAGAACCTCTCATTTGCCGCCGGCTTGTGGCCGCTGATCGATTTCTCCCGTGTGCGGCTCAAGGTCAAATACAGTGCGGCGGTACTGCGGTCCAGGGTCAGCTATCACCACCCGTTCAAGAAGATAGAATTGAACGACCGCAAAACCGTTGTGGTCGAGAAACAGACGCTTCGGTCCGGAGTTCAGCTGGACGGCGCGGCGATTCAGCAGTTCGGCCGCCTGATCGCTCGGCGGGACGATCGATACTCCCATGAACCCGACGACGGTTCGACGCTGGAACGCTTCAATGACCTGCTGCCCTATGAGACCGTCACCCCAGGTTTGGCCCGCTATTATTGACGACGGACCGGCCTTGTGCCACGACAGCAACCGGGTGCCGACGGCATCCATTTTCCCGAAAAGGATCTGGCCCTGACGGCCTCCCAGCGCCCGGACAACCCCAACGTCCTAAACTACCGGTCATTCATTTATGGAGGGGTAAAGCATCGTCGAACTGTCACCCCCATCTCAAGGAAAGCGATGTGCTGGTTATGTTGGAGCCCAATCAGGCGCTGGTCAGGATACAGTAGCGTTCAAAATAAGCTTGACCCTTCAAAGCAATGCTGCTGATTTTTTAGAAAGCTCCATTTCCAGCCGAATGCTCAAATACGACCTGAAACACATGTAGATCCTCATCATAAGTTCATACTTGAGCCAGCTTGCTGAAGCCCTCCTCTTTCAAAAGGTGTTACGAGTCTTTGTAGCCTTTATTTTTTACAAATTTGAAGGGTTAATCGTTCCAAAGGCGACCAATATGGCGCCTGACTGGAAATTTCTGCCCGGTTATTGAAAAACCCAAAGCGATAAGGTGGATTGAAAAATGAAAAAAAATCTGTGGGGAGCGGTAATTTTTGCGACAATCGTCTTTCTAACACTGATGGGGACAGCTCAAGCCTTTGACGAGGCGGAGATTCAGTTTTGTGAATACAGAATTACAGGACCGGCTACCCAAAGTATGGTGACAAGCGCGGCGACAGGACAGTCGATTCAATACATGGGTAAAAGTTATTTAGAAGGTTTTATCGTAGAATTAAACGGTACGTTCAAAGGCCATGGTGAGATGAGCTTAGATTATGGGACAATGCTGCAATTTCCTGACTTAATAACAAATTATTATTGTGAGTTCACCGTCGAACAGTATGATTGGGATAGCGAAAAAAACAAACTTATTGATAGAGCTGCGAGCATTGCCTGTTATGAGCTTGGGAAATACAATCCACTGCTCTTTCAAGGCTCGCAATAAAGTATGTGATTGGAAACAACCCATAACATTTGACGCATAGTTTACCATCCCGGTAGACGATATGACTGGTCTCGGTGAAGTTTTCAACCGGGACCTTTTAAGTTTGTGGAAGGGTAACGATCGACTTTCCCGGATATAATTTATTCTTCACTTAGAGGTACCCCGTGAACACGTACCTTTATTTTATTGCCAATGGCCACTAGGGGCCGGCCTTCCGAATAAATATCCCTGTCCCAAATCAAAACCAAGGTCTTGGCATGCCTCGGCTTCTTCAGGGCATTCAATGCCTTCTGCAAGGGTTAGAATACCAAGGTCATGGGATGCTTTGATAAACGTTGAAATCATATGGTGTAGTCGTTTTGGAGCGAGGTGAACCTGTTGGATTAAGGAAATGTCGAATTTGAGATAGTCAGGACATACGTTTGAAAGGTCCACCAATCGAGTCTGCCCGACACCGAAATCATCGAAAGCTATTCCTATACCCATAATTCTCAAAGCATTTCGAAGCTGTACGAGTTCATATTTGCCAGAGGCTGATTTTTCATTTATTTCCAGTACGATTTTGTTCGAGGGAGCAATCTCACGAATTCTCTGCATAGACTCGAGAAGAAGGTCCATTTCAAATAGCTCGAGCGGAGCCGTGTTGACGAACAGCACGGGTGATCCAGGCAGCTTTTTCCCAATCTCCACCCCAACTTCCCGGAAAAGGGAACTCAAGGCGGTGGCACACCCCAAACACTCTGCTATATCCAATAGCACTGATGGATTAGATGGCAGGTTCTTGTCGCCAACACGTCCAAGAACCTCGTATCCTACTTCAGCCATATCAGAAAACCGCACCAATGGTTGAAAATGAGGGATTACATTTCGCTCAAGAAGCAACATCTGCAGACTTGGCTCAAATGAGGAAAAGTTTTTTAGACTCTCGGAGAGCGTTGCCAAAATGGTTTCATGCGGTGCTTGAGAGTTTGAAGTGTTGACTCTCTTTGCTTTAAATACAAACTTTCCGATTGTGATAATATCGCCCGGTTCGAGCAATTCGGCGTGCTTGATCTTTCTTTCGTTCACATATGTACCATTCGTGCTCTCAAGATCACGAATCCAAAGCACATCACCGCTCTTATGAATTTCACTGTGATGCCTGGAGATACGATTTTCGATGAGCTTTAAATCGCAATCGTCACCACGGCCAATAACAAAAGGGAATGACACGATATTGACCAGCCATTCTTTACCTGCCTCCGCCACTGACTCTAAGCTCCAATTCATAATTCCTTATCTTAGGCCAGCGGAAATAAATGAATCCACCGCGTTGCTTGTCTTTGCGCCGGTCTTCGGCGTTTCCCCAAATGTCACGCATTCCAATACGCTTTCATTTGTTGCGCCTTGAAGATTGGCACACATCCGGTGCAATTCTGGCGGATTTATTTATTTCCGCTGGCCTTATCTCAGTGTTTGTTATCAAAATTTCTATTTACCAACACTGGTTTTCGGTAGCAAAAAATGAATCTTAACCATGGAGTTCCCGGCAAACGAGCCAGCGTGCCGGTTCTCGCTTTTATGTCCGGCCTGATGAATCCTACGGTTGTCGTCAATGCGGGGCCCATGGCGGTGGCCGCATCGATTTTTTTATGTGGCTGGACGGGCTGGATTCCAACGGTTTGGCTGACAAGCACCTGGGCGGCGGTCAGCTCAAATTGGCCAAGGGGCCCAGGAAGAAGCCCCAGGCGCGCCCCATCCAAAAGAACCTGGCCATGGAATACCCATACACCGATGAGCGTGGCAACAAGCTCTTCCGTGTCCGCCGGTACGAGGAGCCAGGGCCAGAAGGACGGGGAGACAAAATGGTTTGATCAAGTGTACCTGACAGCGCCTGAGATGGATCATGTGCGCAAACTGGTGGTTGCCGATCTGCAGGCCCAAGGATTCATCGAGCGGCCGGCCAGCGAATCCAAACGCTCACCGAACCGCCAAACACCTGGGCAGCAGCGTCCACCCCGCCGAACGCCCGAAGGCGATGATCTGAGCGAATACCGAACACCGGATGATGGCATAGACGACATTCCATTGTAAGAGGTGAAACCATGAACGTCCTTGCCGTTGATATTGCGACTAAGACCGGCTGGGCGACGAACATTAACCGGACATCAGGCGTCCAGGTCTTTGATGTCAAGCGCGGCGAAAGCCCTGGCATGCGCTTCTTACGTTGCCGTGGCTGGCTGTCTGAAATGCTGTCACTCCTGGGCGGCATCGATGTCATTGCCTACGAGCAAGCCCACCACAGGGGCGGTGCAGCTACTGCATGTTGTGTCGGCCTGGTGTCCACGGTCCAGGCCTTCGCTGCCGAGCATGGCATTGAGCTGATGGCGGTTCACACTGGCGAGCTGAAGCGCTGGGCCACGGGTAAGGGCAACGCCGGCAAGCCAGCAATGATTGAAGCGGCCCGGGCCAGAGGATGGCACTCGGTAGACGACAACGGGGCCGATGCGCAGTTGCTGCTGGAGTTTACTCAACAACAATTGTTGCCAGGAGGTGCCAGATGACAGGTCATGGAGAAAAAATAAGCCGGAATCAGGAAAAGGCTATCGCCGCGTTGATCAGCTATCCGTCGATCCCTGCGGCGGCGGAATCGATTGGAATAAATGAGGTCACCCTGTGGCGATGGCTGAAGGTGCCGAAATTTAAAACCGCATACAGGAAGGCGTGTCAACAGGTCGTATCTCAGGCCATTGCGAGATTGCAGTCGAACCTGTCAAAAGCCATTGATACACTATTGGATGTTGCAGAGGACGAGGAAGCGCCAGCCTCATCTCGTGTTGCTGCTGCCCGGGTAATTCTCGACCAAAGCCTGCGGGCTGTGGAACTGGGCGAACTCGAAACCCGGATCGAGCAACTGGAGATACGCGCTGAGCAGTCAAAAAATGAAAAATATCAGAATTAAGGAAAATTGACATGAAGCGAAATCTGCATAGCCGGCTCGATAAATTGGAGCAGAAGGCGGGTATTAACGGCCCTCCTGAACCAATTGTATGCTGGACCAAGCAAGAGCTTTCAGCGGCCGAGGAAAAAGTTAGACGATTCGAGGAGGCCAATCCAGGAATTCCAGCGCCGTTTCTTGTCATTAAGATCAATTGGGGTAGACGGTCCGAGAAAACCAAACGGTGAGGGTCTAAAGGTGCGGGGCTACATGATCGAGATTCAGCCATAGGCAGAGGATCGAAGTTAATAGCCATGTGTAACCTACCGAATCAGTGAGCTTGTACTTAGTTCGAGATATGCCCAGTTTCGAAGGCCTTCATTTCATTTTGATTACCTGTACATATCTGTTTGCACCTAAAAAATCCGGTGGCGGAATCAAAGCCCGTATATCACAACATTTGACAACAGTGACCAGCCCAAGCTCAATGTATCTGCAATCAGCTTGAGGGCAAGAATAGATACTGATAGGCGCCATGCTGATTCTAAGGCAGAAAAAAGTAATCCCGCCGACTGAAACCGTCAGCGGGATTTTGGGTTATCTGATCTCAATGTCGTCGAAGTAGATGTGGGCGGCTTCCAATGGTCCTGTTTTCTTGTTGCAATAGCCGCCAATATTCATCTTATGCACTCCGGGTGATAGAGATACTGTGAATGTCTTTGTTTTCCAGCCCGTATCTTTACCCCGGCCGCATAACTGCTCTAAAACTATAACATTGTCGTTATCAAATTGAACCAATGCCTTTGCACATTCATCTGCATCAAATCGATTCATGACCATCCGATACTTGAGCGTAATTACAAAAGTCCCTTCAGCGCCAAATGAATAGCCGTGGACCCATCCACCTGACATACCATTGAGAATGCCTTTCCGATCGACATCTCCCAAAACCAAATGAAGGCCGCCGCTGTTCAAATACCCTCCAGAAATGGTACATTCACCTTTAGCGTATTGAGGATTATTAGTGTTATAGAAAATGTCATCAGTATAATCCCCTCCAAAGTGGCAACCATCAAAATTTTCAGAGACGATCGATTCACACTTGACAGAAAGCTGCCTCATCACAGTCAGAATCATCACAATCAACCAATCCATCTCCATCATCATCTACACCGTTCTTACAGTTTGTCTCTGAAGTGGATTCCCCTTCGATTTTTATTGATATATCATCGAAGTAGACATCTGTTTTTTCTAACATGCCAGTTTTTTTGTTGCCATACACGCCAACAGTTAAGGTATGATTTCCTTTCGGAAGAATCTGATTAAATGTTTCGGTCTGCCATCCCGTATCGTGTCCACGGCCACACCGCTTGGCCAGTTCCATTACAATTTTACCATCAATCGCCACCAGCGCTTCTCCGCATTCATCTGCGTCGTAATTTGATGTCTTGAGCCGATATTTGAGGCTGAAATTTAGATCGGATTCATTCTCCAAATAAAAATCTTTTGACCAGCCTCCCGACATCCCATTTAAAACCCATTTGTAGTCCACGTTTCCAACACATACGTGAAGACCACCAGTGCCTGCATAGCCGCCAGTTGGTGTGTGATCACCCTTTGCGTATGCTGGTCGGGTGGTGCTGCGAAATACATCATCATGATACGAAAAGCCTTGAGTTCCAGAATCAAAATCAGCCGAAAATAAACCATCAGCGCCTTCAAAAATTTCATATAAAAGCATACTAGAATAGGGAGTTTTATCACCCGGAAAGAAAAAATCCGGGTCGGAATTAAAAAGGACGTAGGCATTATTAAGTGATTTGCTTTCCGAACCTGTCAGTTCTCCATATTTATTAACGCTGATTAAAGTTTTTTTGTCAGTATGAATGTCATAAAGGACGGCATGTGCATCACGAATTCCATCTCTAAGTAAAAACGTAACAAAGCGTCCGTCAGGTGAAATCTTAGGGCCGTCCGCAAAACCTCTATCGATTGGAATTGGAATTAAGATGTTTTTTTGAAGGTCTTTTACAAAAATTTTACCCTCACTTTCAAAAGCAACAAAACGACCATCAGCAGAGATTGAAGTTCCATAACATGAATCTGCTTGTTCGCCTTCGGCATTAACACTCACATGAGTTATCGTGCCGGTTTGAAGATCGCGGACAAATACTTGGCTTACGCCTGGGCAGCCATAGCCAACATAGGCCTCAGGAGTTAGCTGTTGTGTAGTGCTGAATGCGACGAAGCGACCATTAGCAGATATGGATGGAGAGCCGACATCCCCATCAGGATAGTCATTGACACAATCATTAATCAATGATGAAAAACCGCCACTGGCAAGAGTTGTCTTGCCTGTGGTGCGATCATGTACAACAACATCCCTTTCGCCGTTTTGGTCCCCGGCAGCCAAACTGTCTGAACCAGAGCAAAAAACTACAAAACGTCCTTCAGCAGAGATTGAGGGATCACAACCCGATACCTTCCAATCGCTTGTATCAACCTGTTCCCCCGTTGGGGTGACATTAACCATTGTTGTCTCTTTTGTTTGCCGATCGTGAACAAAATAATCAGTACCCGCATTAGTATCTCCGGCAACGAGGTTGTCCGCGTCGGAACCAAAAACAACAAACCGACCATCAGCAGATATTGCAGCCAACCGACCACAACTGTCGCCATTGGCCGCTTGACCTTCAGAACTGACACTAACTCGCGAGTTCTCACCAGTTTGGCGATCGTGCACGAAAACTTCCCAATTTTCTATTGTATCGTCGGGAAGGAGATTTGTAGCTGTAGTGCAAAAAACAACGAAACGACCATCAGCAGAGATTCCTTCCCCAGCTGTAATGCCATTTGCTGGTTCACCGTCACTGTTTTTGATTACGATCCCAATTACTGCCGCCAAACTCATTGATGATATGAGCGTAGCGACCAGTACAGCTATTGATATTTTTAGGATGCTAGATTTCGTCATTTTATCCCCCTTCCGTTTCCGTAGCTTCCCCAAAAAAGGATGAAATATCGAAATGATGGATAAAGTCGGAGCCCTAAGGGGATAGAAACACCCTTAGGGCAGCTACATTGGCAATTTCTCAAGACCCTTTTTCATGGCTTTCACTGATAAAGTTGATGAAAAAAAATAGTGTTTGATCAGGCAGCAAGTTAAGTTTGCTGTGGGATTGGAAAGAGGCGTGAACTCGGAATGGTTCAGGAAATGATAGCGATGATTAGAACAAGATGGCATTGTACATTGACCTTTGAGCAACAGATGGCACTTGCTGCTTAATAAAATATTAAACCCTCAATTTCATTTCCTGTCAATGGTTGCCCTAAAAGTACTACATTGTATTATTTTTCAGGAACTTGGCAATAATTTATGGGAAAAATGCGGCTTGATAGGAAATGATACTTGATCATGCAAATACGTTTTGAAAATGAAATGAAATTAGACCATGCGATAACCTTAATTAGCTCCAACGACCATGCAGTTATCAGCCCCGGCAATTTACACCGATGTTTGAAAATAATCACAACGAGCCAAACATTGCCAAAATAGCGGTTCACCTGGTACCTTAGAGATTACCAAGACATATCGTAGCAATTTACATAAAATCCAATTACTAAGATCGTCTCAATGTATTTGTCGTTTAGCATATGTCAAGGATAGATTATGTAAGCAAAGGGTGCCAGACCGATCCTCAGCCAGATGAAGGTATACCCGCCGACAAATTGGTCAGCGGGATTTCTGTTTACTTTCTCTCAATGTCATCGAAGTAGATGTGGGCAAATTTAATCTCACCGCAACCTACCTTCGTAGCTTTGTTGCATGGTCGCGAGAAAACCGACACGTCAGTTAAGCTGAAAAGACTATAAGGACAGCCTCGCCAAGTTATGGTTTGCCTTTACAACTTTATAACTGTGATGTTGATTGTTGATAATCCAGAAGGCATCTGACCACCCAATTCTTAGCAATATGTCAGGTGTCGTCCGGCCATTCGATTTCGGTTTGGGTTTCACTATGAATAATCCTGACCTCAATATTGTCGAAATAAATATCAGCGACCTCTCTTTGGGCTGTCTTTTTGTTGAGGTAACCACCAATTCTAATACTTTGATCATCATGCAGTAACCGCCTGGTGAAGGTTTTCGTTTTCCAACCAGTATCTTTGCCACGGTGACACAAACTTTCTAATTCTTCGACATCGCCGGGTCCAAACTGAACAAATACCGTTGCACATTCATCTGCATCGAACTGAGTCATAACAAGCCGGTAATCGAGGCTGATCTCAACATCAGAATAATTATCATATCCCCACCCACCTCTAATCGAATCCATGAAAAAGATAATCGACCACCCCCCTGAAATACCATCGACGATGTCTCTACCATCAACACCTCCCAGAACTAAATGAAGTCCACCGCTACCGGTAATACCTCCTGACTTAGCGCAAACACCTGAGGCATATAGGGGATGATTGGTGTTGTTAAATATGTCATCCTGATAAATAATCCAATCATTGCAGCCATCAAAATTAGCAGAGAAGAATGGTTCGTCGCTGCATAATTTGTAATCAGCGCAGTCAGAATCATAACAGTCATACCACCCATCGCCGTCATCATCTTCCCAGTTGTTACAATTGGTCTCCGAGATGTCTCCTTCATGAATTGAAATTGAGACGTCGTCAAAATAAGCGTCTGTTTTCTCACTTATTGACGTTTTTTTATTATTGTAAGCACCTACGGTAAGGGTATGCTTACCTTTCGGCAATATCTGATTAAATGTCTCTATCTGCCATCCGGTATCATGTTTTCCATCTTTTCCTCGACCACACAGTCTCGACAGCGGGTTATAAACATAAACATCGCCATCTATGCTTACAAATGCTGTTCCGCATTCATCTTCATCGTATCTTGATGTCATGAGCCGATATCTGAGGTTGAAATCGAGATCGGATTCTTTGTCCAAATAGAAATCTTTGGACCAGCCGCCCGACATGCCATCTGTAATACGATTGTTGTCAGTATTACCCACACCGACGTGAAGGCCACCGCTACCCTTAAAACCATCAGATTCAGTGAGTTCGCCATAGGCATAACGGGGACGGTTTGTGTAATGAACATCATTCCTATAAACGAATCCATGCTCCCCCTTATTAAAATTAAAAGAGAGGATTGGTTCGCCTTCACATAAACCAGAATCATCACAGTCAGAATCATCACAGTCCGTGTCACCATCCCCGTCATCATCGATACCGTTGCCGCAGTCGCTTTCGGGGGGGAAGGCTTCATACAGAGAAACCGATATGTCGTCGAAGTAGGCGTCTGTTTTTTCCAATTTACTGGTTTTTTTATTGTTGTAAGCGCCCACGGTGAGGGTGTGCTTGCCCTTTGAAAGCACCTGATTAAAGGTCTTCATCTGCCACTCGGTATCGTGTTTGCCATCTTTACCCCGCCCACAAAACAGCGCCAGCTGCATCGCAAGCTCACCATCGATTCCGACCAGCGCTTCCGCGCACTCGTCTGGATCGTAGCGTGAGGTCATGAGTCGATACCTGAGGCTGAAATCGAGATCGGCGTCTTGGTCCAGATAAAAATCCTTCGACCAGCCGCCCGACATGCCATTCAAGACCGCTTTATAGTCGACGTTTCCGACACAGACATGCAGGCCGCCGGTGCCGCCATAGCCGCCGGTAAGGGTGCGGTCGCCTTTTGCGTAGGCAGGAAGATTGGTGTTGCGAAATTCATCGTCACGATACGAGAACCCTTGGACGCCGGAATTAAAATCAGCGGAAATCAAGGTGTCTTTTGACCCATCCGAATTATTCCATTCATTCACGAAAACATCAATAACACCATTAGTATCGCCTTGTATAATGTCGTCAGCATCAGTAAAAAAAACAACGAAACGACCATCGGCGGATAGTGCGTGAAAAGCACTGGATTCATCGACATCCAGATTTGACTGTTCCCTATCAATGGTCACGTTTACTCTGGTCGTTTGACCAGTTTGACGATCATGAACTAAAGCATCGCCTTTCTCATTGGTATCTCCGGGTACCAGGTTTCTTTCATTCGATTTAAAAGCAAAAAAGCGGCTATCAGCGGATATTGCGGCACCATAAAAAGAGCCATCATCTCCCTGTTCTCCATCAGTGCTGGTGCTAACTCTCTCAATCGTACCTGACCAGACGGTTTTTGCTATGATAGAAAAGCTAAGGATGGTAATAAATGATATCGTTAGAATCTTTAGCATACGCATTTTATCTTCCCCCTCATCCCTGTATGCTTTAAGTATGTTACTGAAAGGTAACGATAAAGTACCGAAAAGCCCCTAAAGGGATAGAAACACCCTCTGAGGCATTTACATCGGCACTTTCTGAAAACCTTTTTTCATGGCGTTCACATAGAAATTGTGGGGGTTGACAATCAATCTATTTCGGCAGCGAGTTGCTTTGGCTGGTCGATTGGGCGTGGGCTTGAACTCAGAATTGTTCACCTAAAGATAGCGGTGATTTGAACGAATTCGCATGGTGCTTGGACCTTTGAGCAACTGATGGCACTTGTCGCTTAATAAATATTAAACTTCCGATTTCATTTGCTGTCAAACAATATCTTGAAAGTACTACATAGTAGTATTTCTTAGGTAATTGACGTAAGTTTGTGGGAAATAAGTGACGTGATTGGAGATGGCACTTGATCAAACAAATAGGTTTGGAAAATCAAACGAAATTGGACACCGCCAAAACATGTGATTACTCCAACACATCACCAAATCCCGCCGCTGGTGATATCATCCGAATCTGGGTCACCCATCATTCACCCGATCCCGCAGCTTGCCCGAACACTTGAACATCACGATCCGCCGCGCCGGTAGGATTGTGGATCATGTTTGCAGCCTATCATCTTCGGAGACAATTTTTCGCTGTCGGTGGGAATGGTTTATGCGCTGGTGTCGCCGGGCGTATTAACAGCAGGTTTGTGGCCCGTTAAGAGGACGATACCCTCCGAGTCGCTTGAGCATCAACACAAGCATTTGACCCCACATAAGGGGAGCAGCCCTTCCGAGCCACTTGACCTCACACCATTGCACTCGTCCCCGCAGCTCACCGAACACCTGAGCGCATCGATATGTCCGGGCTGTGAACCCAACCGGACCTTAAGGGGGGGGGCAGGAAGATATAGTCTGTTCAGGCTATGGAATGGGGTTTTTCCAGGGATAGATTTCAAAAAAGTTGTACAGGGGTTGTACAAAAACAAAGAGACAGCCAAAGGATTAAAAAAGGGATCTACACAAATCAGTGTAAACCCCTAATTTTATTGGTGCCCGGGGCCGGAATCGAACCGGCACGAAACTCAGTTTCGAGGGATTTTAAGTCCCTTGCGTCTACCTATTCCGCCACCCGGGCGATGCGCGACGTTACGGGCTGAAAACAATGCTGAACGGCTCAGGTTGGTGCCACCGCTATTAACGGGAAATGCACCGAATGTCAACAAATCGAGCCGGATCGGACAGCTGGTTCAGTGCCGGTGCAAGCCCCTATACCGATCAGATCCACGACGGCGTGGCAACGGCAGGCCGTGGCAACCATGACCCGACCGCGCTCGAGGCGGCAAACGGTGTCCAGGGCTGCCCACAGGTCACACGGCATGAGCCCCCCCACCCCGGGCAGGAGCTGACGGCTGCGGATCACGATCGGCCGAATGTCGCCCGCATCGAGGTCCGCCAGGAGGCGAAACAGGTCCTTCGGGCGCGGCTGTCCCGTGTGCGTGCAGCGGTCTTTCGGTTCGGGGCAGTTGTCCGGGCAGATAAAGTCGGCATGGCTTGCAAAGGCCTGGCCGGGTTTGCCGCGCTGGGGGTGGGGCATTCGGGTCAACAGCCAATCAGGGATATCGATGGCGCGTATTTTTTTTATGTCGAGAAGTTTGAGTTTTATCCACGCAACGACCACATGCACCGGAATAGCCGGTATGAGCATATCCACCGCCGACTGGCGCTCGAGTGTGGCCGCCAGCCAGGCCGCCCCGTCCGCGCGAACGGCGGTGATGCGATCATCGGCGAAGGTGACCGGTTGCCTGTCGACCACCGTGATCGTCGCACCGGGCACACGGCGTGCGATCCGGTCGGCGGCAAGCCGACCGAAGTGACCGGCGCCCAGAATCCAGAACCGACGCAGCGCTGCCGGTCCGCCCCTTTGATGCTTGTCATTCGTCATGGCATTTGATAGAAAATGTCGGCATTATACCGAAAACGTGGACTGCGATGATGATGAACCCCGATGCACCACACCTGATTCTGGCCTCTCAGTCGCCCCGGCGCCGCTATCTGCTCGACCAGGCGGGCCTTGAATTTGAGGTGATTCCCAGCCATTTCGACGAGGATTCGGTTAAGCTGACCAATCCCGCCGACTACGTCAAAACCCTAGCCGGAAAAAAGGCCGATGAGATCGCCCGCCAGTTTCCGGGCAGCTGGGTAATCGGAGCGGACACCATCGTCACCATCGACAACACGGTATTAGGCAAACCCGGCCACCCGGATGAAGCCAGGCAGATGCTGGAACACCTGAGCGGCCAGTCCCATCGGGTATTAACCGGATACGCCATCGTCTGCAAGCACAAACAGGCCCGCATCGTCAATGTCATTCAAACCGACGTCGAATTCAAATCACTGACCGCGGGCGAAATCGAGTGGTACATCCACACCGACGAGCCCTTTGACAAGGCCGGCGCCTACGCCATCCAGGGCCTGGGCACCTTTCTCGTCCGCCGCATCAACGGCTCTTACACCAATGTCGTGGGCCTGCCGGTGTGCGAGGTCATCGAAACCCTGATCGAGATGGGGGTGGTGCAGTTGGAGACACAGTCCTCGAAAGGACCAACACAGTGAAGTCTGCTCTGGACCGGGTCAACCAACGCATTGCCGAGGCTGCCGCGGCCTGCGGCCGGCCGCCTGAATCCGTTCGCCTGGTGGTGGTGAGCAAGACCGTGCCGGCGGACCGCGTGGCCAGGGCGATCGATGCCGGTGCCGCGATTGTGGGTGAAAATTATATCCAGGAGGCCCGCCAGAAATTCGAAGTCCTGTACGAACGTCCCGTAGAGTGGCATTTCATCGGCCACTTGCAATCCAACAAAGCCAAATATGCCGTACGCATGTTCGACCTGATCCACTCGGTGGACTCCTACAAGCTGGCCGAGGCCCTGAACAAAGCCGCCGCCAAAAACGACAAGGTCCAGGAGATCCTCATTCAGGTGAACATCAGCCAGGAATCGACCAAATCGGGTGTTGTCGAAAACGACGCCCTCGAACTCGTCGCCCGGGTGGCCCGGCTCGACAACATTCGCATCACGGGGCTGATGACCATGCCGCCCTTTTTCGATGCGCCGACCAAAGCCCGGCCGTTTTTCCATCGACTGGCCCGGCTGCGCGACCAGATTGCCGCCAGCCACATCCCGGGGGTCGGCATGCATGAACTCTCCATGGGCATGACCGGGGACTTCGAGGTGGCCATTGCCGAAGGCGCCACCTTGGTGCGCATCGGCACGGCCATTTTCGGGGCCCGGCAATGAAGCTGCTGATGCACACCTGTTGCGGCCCCTGCAGCATCTACCCGCTCCAGGTGCTGCGTGATGACCGCCACCAGGTCATGGGCTTTTTCTACCGCAACAACATCCACCCCTACACCGAATGCCTCAAGCGCGAAAAGACCCTGCTCGCCTTCGCCGAATCCACCGATCTGAAGCTGATCGTTCAAACCGGCTACGACATGGAAACCTTTCTGCGCAGCGTGGCTTTCCGGGAAGCCGATCGATGCGTCTACTGCTACCATGATCGTCTCGCCACCACGGCCCGCTTGGCCAAGAAAGCCAAATTCGATGGCTTCACCACCACCTTGCTGTACAGCCGCTATCAGAAGCACGACCAGATCCGAACCATTGGAGAAGCGGTAGGCAGATCGGCGAAGATCCCTTTTTACTACCACGATTTTCGCGACGGCTGGACGGCCGGCATCGAACAGTCCCGGCAAATGGGTATGTACCGTCAGGCATATTGCGGCTGCATTTACAGCGAAAAAGAGCGCTTTTACCACAAACCGAAAACGCTGGCACCGCGCTCATCCACCGTCGAACCATCAGGGATTTGACGCCCCTGACGACCACCCACCGGGACCGCTGAGGCCATGTTCGGGAACTTCATCTATTTCATCGTCGCCCTGCTGATCTACGCGACCCATCAGCCGTCGGAAGAGACCAACTTCCCGCTTTTGGAAACCATGGTTTTGTTTGTGGCCTCGGCCGGGCTCTTTTTCATATACTCACGGCACCAATTTACCCGGATCGCACGGCAGTGGGACACCCTCAGCCACCACGAGATGGACCGACGCTTCTCCTCGGCCCTGACCCGCCAGTCCATCCTGGCCATCGCGTTGTTCGCCGTGAACATCTACGGGTTCAACGTCGCCTCGCTGTTGACCGGTATCGGACTGTTCGAATTGCTTCCCACCCTCGAAGCGTTGATCTTCATGGCCCTTTTCGTCGGCTACCTGTCCATGGTCTGGGCCAACGCCCACGAGGCCTACCGCAAGATCTACCAGGCCGACAGCGTGCGCAGGACCTACATCCTGTCCAACATCGCTTTCGGCGTGCCGGTACTGCTGCCCTGGCTGCTGCTTTCGGGTGTGTCCGACCTGATCCTGGCACTGCCCTTCGAGTTTCCCCGTCAGGTCTTGTCCTCGCCGGAAGGGGAAACGGTCTACTTTCTGGTGTTCCTGTTCGCCGTGGCCGTGTTCGGACCGCTGATCATCCAAAAATTCTGGCGCTGCCGCCCCCTGCAAGAGGGCAATTACCGCCAGCGCATCGAAGCGCTTTGCCGCCGCGCCGACCTGGCCTATGCCGACATTCTCGACTGGCCCATATTCGGCGGCCGCATGATCACCGCCGGGGTGATGGGGCTGGTAGGGCGCTTCCGCTACATTCTGGTGACCAGAGCGCTGCTGCAGATCCTGACACCGACAGAGATCGACGCGGTCATCGCCCACGAGATCGGCCACGTCAAAAAACATCATCTGTTGTTCTATCTGTTCTTCTTCATCGGCTACATGGTGGTCACCTATGCCACTTTCGATCTGATCGTTTACCTGATCATCTTTTCCGAACCGATCTACCGCTTCGTTTTCAGCACCGGCATCAGTCGCACCACCGTGACGACAGGCCTGCTCAGCCTGGCGATCATCGTCAACTTCCTGGTCTATTTTCGCTTTATCTTCGGCTATTTCATGCGCAACTTCGAACGCCAGGCCGACGCCTTCGTTTACCGCCTGTTCGCCAGCGCCGCCCCGCTGATTTCCACTTTCGAAAAAATTGCGGCCGTGTCCGGGCACGCCCCCGACAAACCGAACTGGCACCACTTCAGCATCCGCCAACGGGTGGATTTTTTACGGCGCTGTGAGCAGGACCGCAGCCGGATAGAGGCGCACGACCGCAAGGTGCGCACCAGCATCGCCGTTTTTGCCGCATCCATGGTGGTGGTGGGGATGGCCGGTTACCAGCTCAACTTCGGGCAGACCGGCAAGCGGCTGAACGAAAAATTTTTCGAAACCGCCATATTGAACGAAATCGAACGCAGGGGGAAAGGTGATGCGGAGCTGTACAGCATGCTGGGAGATCTTTACCTGGCCGGTGAGCACTTCGAACAGGCCGCATCCGCCTACGACAGCGCACTCGAACTGAAACCCGACAGCGCGATTGCGTTGAACAACTATGCCTGGCTGCTGGCCACCGCCCCGGATCCGGCTCACCGCAATCCCGAGCTGGCGCTGGCCCTGGCGCGCAGAGCCGCGGCCATCGAGCGGTCACCGCATGTGATGGACACCCTGGCCGAAAGCCTTTTCGTCAACAAAAAGGTTGCCGAGGCCATCGAGGCCGGCACCACGGCCCTGGAACTGGCCCGAACCAACCGCGCCTACTACCAAAAGCAGCTTGAAAAATTCGAAGCGGCCATGGAAAAACCGACCTTTGAGTAAGAGCCAAGAGTAATAGCCAACCCCTTACTTGATGCACACCTTCCTGACCTCGATCAAGTCGCAGTGCCCCTGGAAGATCTTGTCGATGCCGTCCTGTTTCAAGGTCGTCATGCCGTCGACAATGGCCTGCTCACGGATTTTCTCCATCGGTGCCTTGAGCTGAATGAGCTTTTTCATTTCGTCGGACCCCATGAGCAGTTCGTGGATGCCCATGCGCCCGCGGTAGCCGGTGTTGCTGCACAGGTCGCAGCCTTCCGGTTTGTAAAGCTTCAGGTCGTCCGTGTAGGGGATGTTCAGCGCGCCCTCAAAGGCCGCCTCTCCGTATTCACGGACCAGTTCGTCGTACTCCTCCTGGCTGGGATGATAGGCACGCTTGCAGGTTTTGCACAGGGTTCGCACCAGGCGCTGGGCCAGAATGCACAAGATGGCATCGGCGAAGTTGAACGGATCCATGCCCATGTCCAGCAGGCGCGTGATGCTCTCCGGCGCACTGTTGGTGTGCAGGGTGGAAAAGACCAGGTGGCCGGTCAAGGAAGCCTCGATACCGATCGACGTGGTCTCCTTGTCGCGCATTTCACCGACCATGATGACGTCGGGGTCGGCGCGCAGGAAAGCGCGCATGGCGGCCGCAAAGTCGAACCCGATTTTGGGCTTGACCTGGACCTGGCGAAGTCCCCGCTGGGTGATTTCCACCGGGTCTTCGGCGGTCCAGATCTTGGTTTCGGTCTTGTTGATGAAATTCAAGGCGGAGTGCAAGGTGGTCGTTTTTCCGGATCCGGTGGGGCCGCATACGAAGATCAGTCCATAGGGTTTGGTGACCACGCTGATGAAGTTCTTGTGGTTGCGCTTGGAAAACCCCATCTTGTCCAGGGGAATCGGCTCGCCGGCCGCCAGGATGCGCATGACCACGTCTTCTAAACCACCTTGGGTGGGAATGGTGGCCACGCGCAGCTCGATATCCTTGCCACCGTATTTTTTGAACTTGATTTTCCCGTCCTGGGGCAATCGACGTTCGGCGATGTCCAGGTCGGACATGATCTTTATTCTGGAGACCACCGCATTCTTGTAAGAGAAGGGAATGGTCTGATAGACCGTGCACGACCCGTCCACGCGGATGCGCACCTGGGTGTTCTGCTTGCCGGGGTAGGGCTCGATGTGAATATCCGAGGCATTGCGGTTGTAGGCGTCCAAAATGATCTTGTTGACCAGCTGGACCACGGCGCTGTCCTCTTCCCCGACACCGGCCTCGGCCTCCTCGACCTCGCTGGACTCCACCTGCAGCTGGCTGAGGATGTCGTCGATCTCGGCCAGCTCCTTTTCATCCTGGGTGAACAGCTTGATGAAATCGAGAATGTCCTGCTTGAGGCTGACATGGAAGGTGACCGGGCGTCCCGGGAAAAGGGCCTTGATCTCGTCGATCTTTTTCAGGTCGTGGGGGTTGTCCACAGCGACCACAACCTTGTTGCGGTCGCTTTTCATGGGAACCCAGATGTTGTTTCTCATGAAGGGGACCTTCAGACCCGCCATGAGATCGCCGGGAATCGGATAATTGGCGTTGTACTCGATGAAGTTGGTTTTGTAGTACTTCTCGAGGGCGCTGCCGATCTCCTTTTTGGGGATCGCGAACTCTTTCATCAGTACCGCGGTGACCGGCTCCTTACGCTGGGCTGCGTCGGAAATGGCCTTGGCCAACTCCTTTTGGGTGAGCAGATGATTTTCCAGCAGATAATCGAACTTGTTGGTACGCCCCCCCCGCGCAGCGATGCGTTTCTGTTTGTACAAGGCTGACCCGATGATGCCGGACATCGCCACGATGGCCTGCTCTTCATTCCTGCCGAAAGCGCCGCCATTGCGCCGATTGACCAGCTCCAGGGTGCCCATGAGGTACTTTTGATACACGATCGGATAGGCCAGAACCTGCTTGGTCCGATAGCCGCTGCGCCGGTCCCAGCTCGAGTCGAACTGCAAGTTGGGATCGATGGTGGTCAATTCATCGGCGTCGTAGGCGTTTTTCACGTTCACCAGGACCTGTTTGAAGGCCGCGTAACCGGCCAGGCTGGTCTGAGCGACGGGGATGCGGATCTCGGCCACCTCGTTGCCGGACTTGACGTGGGACACCAGTTCCCGCTTGACACCGTCGACCACGTATACAGTGATTCGATCGGCACCGAACAGCTCGCAGATGTCGTCTTTCAGATTGATCAATGCCTCGGCCAGGTTGTTGGCCGAATTCAGGCGGCTGCCGATCTCCTGTGTCCTGGTATGATACTGGGCTGGAGATGGGGCCGCATCGTCGGTCTCATCGTCGAGGGTCAACCGGATCTCTTCATTGGCCATATAATCGTCCCTGCGCTAAAGTGATGCCTGTGCCTGATTTAATAATAAATGCGTTCAACGCCTGTCCGAGGGCATCCGCTTCAAAGGGTGCGCCGTCCGGCAATCCGATGGCTCAAGCAGAACCCTTTCGACGGTATTGCCGAATCAGTTTTTTGCACCCTCCCCCGATCAGGAAAACACCCATGAAATAAAAACAGAATCGGATAATCCCGGATGCGGCCGCAAAGCGGGGAATCTGTTCGATGTGCGGCATCACCTGGGGGATGCGGTAGAAGACGCCCACGCCCGCCAGAATCAATGCCACGCCCCAGACGACCTGCACGGTATTTACCGGTTTGTCAGTCATCGATCAGCCCGCCTGCATTAAATGGAATAGAGCCGTTCACCGTCCAGGACGGCAACCCCTTTGGATTCAAGCAGACGGGTGGCCTCCGCTTGCTGTTCGAAGCGGAAAATCATAACCGCGTTGCTACCGGACGAACGCACAAAGGCATACATGTACTCAACATTGATGCCGGCACTGTGCAGCATCGTCAAGATGTTGTGGAGCCCGCCGGGCTGGTCGGCCACCTCCACCGCGACAACGTCGGTCTTTCCAACGGTAAAGCCATTGTTTTTTAACGTCTGCCGGGCCTTTTCCGTGTCGTCGACAATCAGGCGCAGCACGCCGAAATCGGAGGTGTCGGCCAGGGCCAGGGCCCGAATGTTGATGTTCGCTTCTGAAAGGATCGCGGTCACTTCCGAAAGCCGTCCGGTCTTGTTTTCCAAAAAAACGGAAATCTGTTCAACCTGCATGGGTTCCTCCACAATAGTGTCGGTCATCGGATTAGACTACTTGAGCCGCGGATCTACATTTTTACGTATTAGATCCGGCGATTGTCGACAACCCGCACCGCCTTGCCCTCGCTGCGGGCAATGGCCTTGGGTTCCACCAGCTTGACACGCGCGGAAACACCAAGCATCTCTTTGATATTTTTGCCGATGCGGCGTTCCAGGAATTGCAGGCCCTTGACTTCGTCGCTGAAACTGCGCTCGTTGACTTCCACCTTGATGGTCAAGACGTCCAGATTGCCCTCCCGGTCCACCTCCAGCTGGTAATGGGGTTCCACATCCTCGGTCTCCATGAGCACGCTTTCGATCTGAGACGGAAACACATTGACGCCCCGGATAATCAGCATGTCGTCGCTGCGCCCGGTCACGCGGGCCATGCGCACGTGGGTCCGGCCGCACACGCACGGTTCGGGGTTCAGCGAGGTGATGTCCCGCGTGCGGTAGCGGATCACCGGGAAGGCCTCTTTGGTGAGCGAGGTGAACACCAGCTCGCCGGTGGCACCGTATGGCAGCGGCGCCAAGGTGGCAGGGTCGACGATTTCGGGGATGAAGTGGTCTTCGAAGACGTGCAGTCCCTTTTTGGCTTCGTGGCACTCGATGGCCACCCCGGGTCCCATCACCTCGCTGAGGCCGTAAATGTCGACCGCGGTGAGGTTCAGTTTGCGTTCGATCTCCGCCCGCATCCGTTCCGACCAGGGCTCGGCCCCGAAGATGCCAAACTTGAACGCCAGCGAATCGAAAGAGACGCCCATCTCTTCGGCCACTTCGGCCAGGTAGAGCGTGTAGGAGGGTGTGGCGGTCAAAATGGTCGGGCCGAAGTCCTTCATGATCATGATCTGCCGCTTGGTGTTGCCGCCGGAGACCGGAATGACCGAAGCGCCCAGGCGTTCGGCGCCGTAGTGTACGCCGAGTCCTCCCGTGAACAGGCCGTATCCGTAGGCATTGTGGATGATATCGCCCCGCCCGGCGCCTCCGGCCGTCAGTGAGCGCGCCATGAGCACCGACCAGGTTCCCACATCCCGGGCCGTGTATCCCACGACCGTCGGCTGGCCGGTGGTCCCCGACGAGGCGTGAATGCGGACCACGTTGTCCATGGGCACGGCAAACATGTTGAAGGGATAGTTGTCGCGCAGGTCCTGCTTGGTGGTAAAGGGGATCCGCTGCAGATCGTCCAGGCTTTTGATCTGGTCCGGGACGACCCCGGCGGTCTGGAACTGTTGGCGGTAAAAGGGAACGTTGGCATAAACCCGCGCCAAAGTGGCCTGTAGCCGCTTGAGCTGAATCGCCTCCAGCGCTTCACGGGGCATGGTTTCATATTCGATGTCGTAGATCATGGGTCGTCTCTCCTTGCGTGCCCCGGGGCGAGCCTTGGACGGTTGCTGCCCCCATGCCCGGGTCGGGCGCTGCCGGTCGATTGGTTGGGATACGGGTCGTTCTCTGGGTAGCCGGCGCCGGGGCTTATCCTTCGAACGACCCCTTGAAATGCGGCTTGCGCTTTTCGATAAAGGCGCGCGTGCCCTCCTGACCATCTTCGCTGGCCATGCAGATGGCAAAGGCGTCCGCTTCGATCTGCAGGCCGGTGGACAGGTCCACGTTCAGCCCATTGTTGACGGCCTGCTTGGCGGCCCTGAGCGAGACCCGGCCCTTGCCGGCCATAACGCGAGCGGTCTCATGCACCGCTTGCATCAGCTCTCCGGGCGGAAAGACCCGGTTGACCATACCGATCTTCTCGGCCTCGACCGCGGGAATCATCTTGCCGGAAAAAATCAGTTCCTTGGCCCGGTTGCTGCCGACCAGCAGCGGCAGCCGCTGGGTGCCGCCAAAACCGGGGATGAGGCCCAAGGTAATCTCCGGCAGACCGAACATGGCATTTTCCGAGGCATAGATGAAATCACAGGCCATGGCCACCTCGCTGCCGCCTCCCAGGGCAAACCCGTTGACCGCGGCGATCACAGGAATGGCCAGTTCCTGCAACCGGCCCACGATCAACTGCCCCTTGCGCGCAAACAGTTTGCACTGCAAGGTGTTGAAGGTGGCCAGCTCGGTAATGTCCGCCCCGGCCACAAAGGCTTTTTCCCCGGCGCCGGTCAGGATCAGGACACGGATGCGCGCATCGGCGTCGATCTCGTCCAGCGCCAGCGACAACTCGTCCAACAGCTGCGCACTCAGGGCGTTGAGCGCCTTGGGGCGGTTGAAGGTGATGGTGGCGACCCCGTCATCATTGTTAAAGATGATATTCTGGTACTCCATGAATCGGTCCTCCTGCAATCCTCGGGTTATGGGTTCGAACGCGGTCAACATCGCGGTGCCGCTCGGGTTGGCGTTAGGGCGACTATCCCTGCGTTTCGGCCGTTGCCGGGGCACGTATGAAAGCGGTCGGGCTGGTCTCTTTGATGTATTTGCGGATCCCGCGGATGATGCCGTCGCAAAGCGCCTCTTGATATTTGGCGCTGTTGAGCCGTTTGCACTCCCGGGGGTTGGAGATAAATGAGGTCTCCACCAGGATGGCCGGCATCTGCGCACCCAAAAGAACGTAAAAGGGCGCCTGCTTGACCCCCTTGCTGCGGATGTAATCGTAACTGTTTTTCAGATGCAGGCACATTTCCGATTGCACCATGGCTGCCAGGCGGCTGGATTCGTTGATCTTGGCATTTTGCATCAGGTCGTTCAAGATGGACTGAAGGTCGCTGATATTCTTGGCCGACGTGGCGTTTTCGCGCGCCGCCACCCGAATCGCGTCGTCGTCGGTGGCCAGGTTCAGGAAAAAGGTTTCGATGCCATAGGCCTTGGTATTTCTGACGGCGTTGGTGTGAATGGAGACGAACAGGTCGGCGTTCTGGGTGTTGGCGATCGCGGTGCGCTCCTCCAGGGTCAGGTATCGATCGGTCGTGCGGGTCAGGACGGCATCACAGTTGAGCTCGGACTCCACCTTGCGTGCCAGCCGTTTGGCAATTTCCAGGACGACATTCTTTTCGTGAACGCCTTTCAGGTATCCGGGGGCCCCGTAGTCTTTGCCACCATGCCCCGGATCGATGACGATGCGGCTCACACCCAAGGCCAGTTGGCGGGCGATGGCGCCGGACGGCAATTTCCCGGTGGTCGGCAGCATGGGTGAGTTGGCTCGGCCGGCCACTTGTAGATCGTTATCCTGCCCCCACACATCCAACACAATCCGAAACGGATTTTTCAGGGAAAAGATCTTGTAGTTTTTAAACGATTTGATGTCCACCACGATCCGGACCGATTCGGCCGTGTACTGCCCGGCCCGCGCATCGCTGAGCAGCTCATCATTGATGGGGACGAATTTTTGGATGTCTTTGCCCAAACGGCTGCGGTCCAGGTCGATATACAGCCGCTGGGGTTTCTTGATGGCCGGGTCCTTTTTGAGCAGCCGGTGGGAAAAGCCGGTTTCCCGGTCGGCGTCGATAACGATGCGCGTGTAGCTGGGGTTGGACCAAAAGCGCAATCCGCTGACGGTATTCATGCCGGACGACGCCGGTGCGGCGGCATGGTAGTCATCCTTGCTGGCCGCAGCCTTGCGTGTCACTGCCGCCGTCGCCGTCGACCCCCTACCGTCGGCAGGGTCCCGCCCGGCCAGGCGGGCAGCCGCTTTGCCGGCCGCGGGACTGTACGGGAAATCGCGCTGCACACGACGATAGTGTTCCCCCGCCGCGACGCGGTCCGCCGGCCGACGGGATTTAGCGGCCAACCCATCGTACAGCACCCCGATCATGTAAAGCGCCTCCGCCGCTTCGGCACCGGAGGGGTCGCCGGTGACCACCGCCTTGAAGCGCGCGATGCAGCCTTGCCACTGATCACGGTATTCCTGTTTGGTAGCACTGGCCATCAGCCGGTCACGGGCGGCATAGGCCGATGCGAGGGTTTTGGAGGGCGCTTTTGGCGGCCGGGGCGCTGCCACAGGGGGCGCACCCAGGCCGGCCAGCTGTTTGCGGGCTTTCGGGGCATACCGGCTTTTGGGATAGCGCTGCACGATTCGCTGAAAGGTGTCGATGGCGTCCTGGCGATCGGCCCCCCGACGGGAGCGCTTGTGCAGCTCGAGGTACAGCCGGGCCGACTGATAGAGTCCGGCGGCCGCCCAGGGACCGGATGGGTCAATCCGCTCGACCTTGCGGTAATTGTCAATGCAGGCCAACCATTTGTCACGGTACTTCTGGTGACCGGAATTTTTCTTGAGTTGGGCGTAGGCCTTGTCGGCGCGGTAATATTGCTGCTTGGGTGTCAGCGCCCAGGCAGAAGCGGTGCCGATGGCCAGCACCAGGGTGCAGACGGCCAGCCGGCGTGCGATGGAAAACCCAATACTGGTGGTTCGTTCCCACATAGCCTTTTTCACATCGATCACAAGCTGACCGATTGAGCTTTCGTTTTCAGTTCGCTCAGCGTATTCAGGGCATCCATGGGCGTCATGCGGTCGATGTCCAACATCTGAAGGGACTCGATCAGCTTGCGCTCGATGGGGCTGAACAACTGCAGTTGGACATGGCCGGATCGCCGTGTGGCCGCGGTCGTGTCCGTCGGCTGGCGTGCGGCCCGGGGGTGGCTGGCGGATTCGATCTGGGCGAGGATCGCCTTGGATCGCCGAACCACCGATTCGGGCATACCGGCCAGACGCGCTACCTGTATGCCATAACTGCGATTGGTGCCACCTTCAACCAATTTTCTTAAAAAAATGATCTCGTCATTCCACTCCTTGACGGCGATATTGTGATTTTTGACGCGCTCGAGCTGCTGGGCCAGCTCGGTCAGTTCATGATAGTGCGTGGCAAAAAGCGTACGCGTGCCGACGCCGTTGAGATCGTGGAGGTGTTCGGCCACGGCCCAGGCGATGCTCAAGCCATCGTAGGTCGAGGTGCCGCGACCGATCTCATCCAGGATGACCAGGCTGTCGGCCGTGGCGTTGTTGATGATGTTGGCGGTTTCCTGCATTTCCACCATGAAGGTACTCTGCCCGGCGGACAGGTTGTCCAGGGCCCCGACCCGGGTAAAAATGCGGTCGGTGATGGCGATATCGGCCTTTTGGGCCGGCACGAAAGACCCCATCTGGGCCATGATGGTGATCAGCGCCACCTGGCGCAACACGGTGGATTTGCCCGCCATGTTGGGACCGGTAATGATCAGAATCTGGTTCTCCCGGTTGTCCAGGCGGATGGAGTTGGGCACGAACCGCTCGCCGGTGATCATTTTTTCCACGACCGGGTGGCGCCCCTCCCGGATCTCCAAAAGACCGTCGGTGTTGATGTCCGGGCGCCCGTAACCGTTCTCCTGGGCCACCTCGGCGAAGGTGGTCAGGCAGTCCACCTGGGCAATGAACCGGGCCATTTTCTCGATGTGCGCATGCCGGGTCTTGACCTGCTCGCGGATGGAAGCGAAAATGTCGGCTTCCATGGCCGCGCGCTGCTCCTCGGCGTTGAGCACGCGCGATTCGAAGTGCTTCAAGTCATCGGTAATGTAGCGCTCGGCATTGACCAGGGTCTGCTTGCGGACATAGTGATCGGGCACCGCGGCACTGTGGGCGCGCGGGACCTCGATGTAGTAGCCGAACACCTTGTTGTAGCGCACCTTGAGAGAATTGATCCCCGTGGCGCCGCGCTCAGTGGTCTCCAGTTCCGCCAGCCACCCCTTGCCGTCACGGCTCAACCGGATCAATTCATCCAGCTGCGCATCGTACCCCGTCCGGATCATGCCGCCATCGGTGATCACCGGCGGCGCATCCTCACGAATGGCGCGCTGGATCAGGTCGGCCAGGTCATCCAGTTCGGCGGTGCTCCCATCGTATCGATAGGTGCTGTCGGAAAGATCGGCGAGAACACCGAATAGTTCGGTCAGCGCTTGAATGGAACGCTTGAGGACCGTCAGATCCCTGGCGTTGCCGTAGCCCATGGCCAGCTTGCCGCCCAACCGCTCCAGGTCGCTGACCGGCTTGAGGCATCGACGCAGTTCCTTGCGGACCTGCAGTTGGGCCACGGCGTCGGCAACGGCGTCCTGGCGGGTGCGAATGCGATCCGGGTCCAAGAGCGGATAACGCATCCAATCGGCCATGAGGCGTCCGCCCATAGCCGTGACCGTAACGTCGACAATGCCCAGCAGGCTTCCTTTGCGGCCGCCGGTTCGGATGTTTCCAGTCAGCTCCAGGTTGCGGGCGCTCTGATCGTCCACCACCAGAAACTGACCCAGGGAATAAGTCCGGATTTGACTTAAATGCGTGGTCTTCTGCCGCTGGGTTTCGGCCACATAGTGGATCAGGGCACCGGCGGCCGAGACACCGGCCGGCATGTTTTCGCACCCAAACCCTTCCAGGGAAAGGGTTTGGAACTGATCGAGCAGGCGCTGCCGGCTGACGTCAACGGCAAAGGTGCGATCGTCAAGGCGGGTGACGGCACCGGCAAACCGATCATCGTGGAGGAAGCCGAAGACCCCGTTTGCTTCGAGGGATTCGGGAATCAACATTTCGCGGGGGGCCAGACGCCTGATTTCGTCGACGACCGCCGCCCCATCGGCGCTCTCGGTCAGGCGGAAGCTGCCGGTGGAGATGTCCAGGCAGGCCAGACCGATCATCGGCTGGCCGTGGTAGACGGCGGCGATGAAGTTGTTGGCATTGGCGTCCAGCAGTTCATCCTCGACGATCATACCGGGCGTGACCACCCGGACCACCTCACGCCGGACCAGTCCCTTGGCAGCCTTGGGATCTTCCACCTGGTCGCAGACCGCCACCTTGAAACCCTGGTCGATCAAGCGGGCGATGTACCCCTGGGCCGCACGATAGGGGACGCCGCACATGGGCACCGGCGAGGCGTCATTTTTGTTTCGGGAGGTCAAGGTGATCTCCAGCGCCTGGGATGCCCGTTGGGCGTCTTCGAAAAACATCTCATAAAAGTCGCCCATGCGGTAAAACAACAGGGCATTGGGATACTGCGCCTTGATGGAAAGGTACTGCTGCAGCATGGGAGTGGATTTGTTCTTGGCGGCCATTAATCGGGAGATGTGCGCGATGGGTTACATGGACGACGACGGCAGGTGACGGTGGCAACCCACCGGATGGAGAGACGCACGACGAGGCAAACGGGTGTGCTTACCGCAGCCGACGGCATGTTCCGGATCATTTTTCGTTGTCTGCCGGTTCCACTACCGCATCGACAGGTTGACGCTCGGAAGCTGCGACCGGCACGGATTCCGATTTCCGTTTCATGGCGGTCAGCTGGTTCTCCAGCGAGGATACGGCATCCACCAGCGTGGTCTCTTTGGCCCTAAGGACCTTGATCGTTTTGGCATCCTTGTAGTGCTTGAACAGGCCGAAGAAATAGGACACCAGCAGTCCGATGAAGAAAAAGGCCACGAAAAAAACCGCATTGGCCAGCTGCGGGGTTGCGTATTCAAGGAAGAAGAGATTGATCAGCAGGCTGTTTTCGGTTTTAAAAAAGGCCCAGTTTTGTACGATGATCAGTCCGACAAAGCCAAAAACGGCTATCCACAAGGCGATTTTCACCTTTTTCATTGCGAATCTCTCCCTCACCTGGTTTCCGTTGGTTGCTGGGGCATCCGTCGCGCCGAACTCAACGATGCTGTGGGCCAAACAATCGTCACTATCGATGAAACCATTTGATTATCAAGCATCTTTATACTTTCCCACCCGAAAACTCAACCTTTTTTTCCGGTCAGGGGAACCAGCTCGACCGCCCCCCAGGCCCCGATTTTCGCACCCACCACCACGACGATGCCTTCGACTCCAACGATCCGCCGACCGAAAGCAATGGCGGATGTGATGTCCCGCGGCGAATGGATGCGGTTGCCGATGGCCGTCGCGGCCGCATCGGCCAGGGAACATGAGGGCGAGATCACGCAAACGGCATCGGCCAACCCCTTTGAAAAACTGTGGCCCACGGTGCCCGAAGAGGTGCAGATGCCGATCCCGGCGCGGGTGTCGGCCACCTGGATGCCCAATTTCATGCTCAACGGCGACCGGCCGGCAAACAGGGCCGCCACGGCCGGCCGTTCGGTTTTAATGAACACATCTCCCCCGTTTTCGACCGCCACCTGGCGGCTGACATCCAGCAGCGCACGGCCGACGGTTTCGGCCACCGCGCCGGCCACCGCGGCCATGGGCCCCACCCCGGCGGCACGGCCGGCCCGGATCATATCCCTGACGATGGCCGGGGCGACCGTTTCCGGCCGCCATGGCACCAGGCTGGTCGCAAATCCGGGGTGCTGCTGAATGTAGCCTTCGATGTGCCCCCGGCAGCACAGTACCTGCTCACGAGCGACGCGGTCGACGCACCGGTCGGCCAGAATCATCAGATCGGTCTGTTGGCAGACCACCCGGAATGAACACAGCTCATCGCAGCGCACCCGTCGCCGGTAGGACCGGTCTGCATCGCCTGCCGGCGGCAGCGCTTGCCGGGCGGGGCGAGGGCCCACCACCGATCGTCCCGGCCTCACCGCACCGCCGCCGGTCGCTGGTGCTTCGGGAATTGATGCAGAAAATAGCGGTCGGTCATTCCGGCAATGTAGTCCCGTACGATTTCCGCAGGTGTGTGCACGGCGATATACAGTTCCGACATGTCAGACAAAAATCCGTTGACGATGTCGGAGGACCGGTTGCCCGTCGAAAGGTCGTCCAGGCACCTCGTAAACAACTGCTCAAACAGTTGGCGGATGGTCGCCGAGCGAAGCTTGATTTCCGGATTCAGATAGATGCGTTCCAGGTTGAACCGCTTGAGGGCCTTGAGCGCATCGGAGATGTCGGGGCTGAAGGCGACAAAATGGTTGGCGTCGCTGTTTTGAATCACATCGGTCACCAGACGGTAGACGATGGTGCCGTTGGTGTTGCCCAATGTTCCGGTGATGGCCTTGGGAATGTCGGCACGTTCGAGCACCTTCAGGCGGATGGCGTCCTCGAGATCACGGCCGATGTAGGCGATGGTGTCGGCCATGCGCACGACGCACCCTTCGGTGGTCATGGGGACCAGGGCGTGATCCGGATCGATCTTCTTGGCGGAGATCTCGGCGTCGAAGGTGACGAAGGTTTTGTCGGTCTGGGGGGCCAGGCGCTGGTTGTGGATTTCACCGTCATGGCACAAAATCCCGTCCAGGGTTTGCAGGCACAGATTCCACCCCTGGCCCTTGCGTTCGACCCGGTCCAAAAATTGGATGCTCTGGATGTTGTGTTGAAAGGTGCCGATGCCGGCTCGCTGGCACAATTCGGACAGATAGCGCTCGCCTTCATGGCCAAACGGGGTGTGACCGATGTCATGGCCCAGGGCAATCGCCTCGATGAGATCTTCGTTCAACTTCAAAAAGCGGCCGATCGTACGCGCGATTTTGGAAACCAGCTGCACGTGCAGCACCCGATGGGTGATGTGGTCGTTGTTGATCAGGTAGAACACCTGGGTCTTGTCGATGTAACGGGTATAGGCCCGGCTGTGCAGGATCCGGTCCGCATCCAGGGAAAAGGCCTGACGATACCCGGCGGCCGTGTCCACGGCAGGGTGGCGACGCACGCCGGAATCGCTGAATGTGGCCACAGGGGAAAAGGTCTGGCGCTCGCGGCGGTTCAATTCGGCGCGCAGGTCTGCCATCCGGGCCGGTGGCTGCAGGCGCTTAAATCCAGGCATCATCGATCATCTGCTCCATCATGCCAATGTAGTCGATTCCAGCCGCCCGGAACCCCTGCTTGCCATACTTCATGTTGGCCTCCAAAATGATGAACTGACCGTTGTGGCTGCAGATGTCCAGGCCGACATCGTCCCATCCACAGGCTTGGGCCGCCTTCAAGGCCAGCGCGACAGCCGTTTCGGGCACCGGATCCAGGCTGATGCGGCCACCACAGGCCACATTGGTGCGAAACTCCCCGTGGGCGGCGATCCGCCAGTAGGCGTGGGCCGCACGACCGCCGATCACGACGACCCGAATGTCCCGATCGATGGGGATGTACTCCTGGATGTAGGCCACGTGACGGCCGTGGGTGTAGCCCTCCAAATCGACGGCATCGCCGATCAGAAACACCCCGCGCCCCATGGCCGAACCGCGCGGTTCCTTGCCGATGCACGGATAAGCGAAGTACTGGCGTATCTTGGCCTGCTGTCGTTTTCCGTAAAAGACCCGCGTACGGGGATGGGGCAGATCCGCCAGTTGAAACAGCGCCGTCTGCTTGATCTTGTCCTGAACACATTTGTAGGTGTGATAGCTGGGAAAGGTCGGCTTGCCGACGGCGTCGAACAGATCGGCGTAAAAGGCCGTTGGGTAATAGATTTTAGGGGCCGTTTGGATCCACAGCGCCTCCTGCGCGCTGTAATCGCTGAAATTGGGGTGAACGCCGAGGGTAAGGACATTTCGGCAAGCGCGCAGACGCGCTTCGAGCGCCAGGACATGCCGTTTCACGGCGCCAATTTTCCCACAATGGCATCTACGACATGGTTCAGCACATCCACAAAGGGTCCTTGTTCGTCGCCGGCGGGCAGGGGCGCGCCTTCGTCGCAGGCCTTGACCACGCGGGGGTCGAAGGGCAAGGTACCCAGAAAGTCGACGCCCATCGTTTCGGCCGTGACGCGGCCACCGCGGCTTTTGAACAGCTCAACGGACTTGCCGCAGCATGGGCAGGCAAACGGCCCCATGTTTTCCAATAGCCCAACCAGATCGAGATTGATGGCTCGACAGAAATTGATCGACTTGCGCACGTCGGCCAGGGCCACATCCTGAGGCGTGGTGACGATCACGGCTTTGGCGCCGGCGATGGTCTGAGCGACGCTCAAGGGTTCGTCACCGGTGCCGGGAGGTGAATCGACGATCAAAAAATCGAGGGTGCCCCAGTCGACGTCGGCGATGAACTGCCGGATAATGCCGGTTTTGGCAGGTCCCCGCCACACGACCGCCTGGTCGGGGTCCTTCATCAGCGACTGCATGGAGACGACTTTCAGACCGCCGTCCACGGTTTTCGGCACCACCTGCTGGTCGGCATTGAGATCCAGCAACCCGTTGATGCCCAGCATGCCGGCAATGCTGGGACCGTGCAGGTCGACGTCCAGCAGGCCGGTGGCATACCCTTTGCGGGACAGGGCCCGCGCCAGGTTGGCGGCCACACTGGACTTTCCGACCCCACCTTTGCCGCTCATGACGATCAGTTTATGCTGGATGCGTGAAAGGGTGACGCCGATGCTGCAATCCTGTGAATCGGCCGTTTCGGCACTGCAACCCCCGTCACAACCGCTGCTGTCGGATGCTTTATCGGGCATAATGCAGATCTTCCTTTTGTTTTAAATCCGCTATTCGAGCGGGTCCGGCGTAAAAGCGGCGTCGCTGATGCTGGCATTGGGCACGTATCGCGCCAAGGTTACCTCAAGTCGTTCTCCCGACGGGCGCGACAACACCATTTGCATCGGCAACGTGTAGCCGTCGACCGTCTGCCGCCCGCCAAACGACACGGTGTGCATCAGTCGCTGATTGTCGCCAAACCACTCGGATCGCACGGGCTGCCAGGTGGCATCGGTGAAAATCCGCTGGCAGATACGGCCCCGGCGGTCTCTCAAATCGATCTGGATCACCTTATCGCCGGCCCCGGAAGCCATCCTGGGCTGGCAGGCATCATCCATGGGAATTCGCCCCACCAGCAGTTCCAGCAGGTCGTCGACGCTAACGTCCATGTCCAGGACATGCTGAAGGCTGCCGTCGCCGAGGCGTTTTTTATGATATTCACCGGAGGCGTGCCTGACAAGGAAAAGATATCGTCCGTCGGCCGAAACCGTTCCGCCGGCCCCACCGTAGGGGGCGATCATGTCGATTCGCAAACGCGTCGGCAGTTTTCCGGCCATGGCAGCCCGAAAGGATACGACGGGCCGGTCCTTACCGGAAAACGTCACCCGGCCGACGCCTTTGAAGCGGGTCAGGTCGGCATTGGTCTGTTTGAGGGTGGCCACGATTCGTTCGGCGACCGGATCCGGCTGAACCTCGGGCAGCGATAGGTGGGAGCAGGCAACCGGCAGCCAAGCCGCGGTCAAGATGACGATGGTCGACCACTTCAGGAGGCCGGCCGGTGTCCGAGGTTGTCTGCGGCGGCGGGTGAGATCGGTTGGCAAAGCGGTCATGGCTGCAGTTGTTTGATCTTCACTTCCACGGCAGCCTTGTCCGTATGCCCGTTTTCAATGGCCATGCGATAGCTTTGCAGCGCCTTTTCGGTCAGGCCGAGCTTGCTGTAAACGTCCCCCAGGTGCTCCCTGATAATCGGGTCATCCGGCACCGACTCGACGGCCTGCTCCAGCAAGGGCAGCGCCTTTTCGTACTCACCTTGCTGAAAATAGACCCAGGCCAGACTGTCGGTAATGTACCCGTCACCAGGCTTGTGTTCGAGCGCCGTGCGAATCAACTGTTCGGCTTCGTCCAGGTTGATGCCCATGTCGGCGTAGGTGTACCCGAGGTAGTTGAGGGCGTTGGCGTTGTCCGGTTCGATGTTGATGACCTGCTTCATGGCGGCAATGGAGTCCTCCCTGCGGCCCCACTTGTCGTAGACCACACCCAGCCGGAACAGCAGGCGCGGATTCTCCGGATCCATTGCCAGGCCGTCGGTCAAGGCCTGTTCGGCCTTGGCGAAGGCCTCCATCTGCTCGTAGACCGAGCCCAGATAGTAGCGGAACTCGGGATTGTCCGGTTCGTTTTCGATGGCCGACAAAAGCACATCGGCGGCCTCTTGCAGCCGATCCATCTCCTGGTAAAGCAAGGCCGCGTGGATTACGGCGTTCTGGTAAAAACGCGACGTCGGCGAGACCTGCTTCAACTGGTCGATTGCAGCCGCTTTTGCTTCCCGTCCGTCCAGGGCCATACCGGCCAGATAGCGCAGGTCCGCGTTTTGCGGAACCGCCTGGAGCATGCCCTGGATGATAATGTCGGCCGCGGCATAGTTCTGGGTGTCCAGGTATTCACGCACCAGGGTTTGCATGATCTCGGGGCGCTGCGAGCTCTCTTGTCCCAGGGATGCAAATAGCGCTTGGGCTTCCTCCCTGCGCCCGTTGTTATGATAAACGTGCCCCAATGCCATGCGGGCCTGAACGTTGTCGGGATGCTCGTCCAAAATAGCGCTGTAGACATCGGCCGCCGCGACCCACTGTCGGTCGGCTTCGTAAACGGCGCCCAATTCGAAGCGTGCTTCCAGAAGGTCGGGCTCCAGCGCCAGCGACTTTTCGAAGTGAGCGCGCGCGGCCTTCGTGTCGCCGGCGATGGCGCTGAGCCGGCCCAGAAAAAAGTATCCGGCGTAAGATCCAGCAAAATTCGCGATCAGCTGTTCATAGACCTGTCTGGCCTGAACCCACTGCTCCTGCTCCATGTACATGCTGCCCAGCTGCAGGTAGATATCCTCTTGGGAGGGATCGATGGCGATCACGCGTGAAAAGGCTTCCAGAGCCGGCTGGGGCTGATTGATGTTCTGATGGATTCGCCCCATCAGGATCAGCGAGGCAACATCGTCGGGATGGTTGACCAGGATGTCGTCCAGCAGCTGCAAGGCCGCAGCCGTGTCCTTTTTCATCAGCCACAATCCCGCAAGCTCGCGCTTCAGGTAGATCGATTCGGGATCCATCGACAGGGCCTGCTGCATGCTGTCGATGGCCTGATCGAGATCTCCCTTGCGCAGGTGCAGCTGCGACTGTGCGTAGGCAAAGTAGGCATTGACCGGCCGCTCCCGGCTGTCGGTCACGGCAAAGCGTGTCGTCCCGTCAGACCCGGATTCAAGTGTGGCGCAGGCGGCCAGCGCGCTAATGCACAGCATTATCAAAACGAGCTTAACATACTGCATTTTCATTAAATCAACTTTCAATCGGCAGGCGGCGGACCGGGAGGGCCGCTACCACGCCAGCGCCGACGTGTGTTTATCCGGGTGGCATCTCGGCCGGACCAATGCCGCCCGTCTTTTTTCGCGGCCCCTGCCCACAGGACTGGCGCCGGCCGACGGATGCCTTTTAGGAAACATCCTCGGTGTAGGTTTCAAAATCCGGAATTTCCTTTTTGAAGTAGTCGCGCATCTTTTTGACCACATTTTTTTCAACCTGCCTTACACGCTCACGCGATATGCCGTATTTGTCGCCAATCTCCTGGAGGGTGACCGGGCTGTCGGAGAAAATGCGCCTGTCAAAAATCTCCAGCTCCCGATCGGTCATCTGGGTCCTGAATTCGGAAATTTTCTCGTGCAGCAGCGACTCCATCTCTTTTTTGGCCACCGTCTCCTCAGCCGATTCGGAATCCGTACTCATAAACTCGATCCGCTCGGTGTCGGAGTCTTCTTTGAGAGGCGCATCCAGCGAAATGTCCCAGCCATCCAGACGCTGGTCCATGTCTACAATCTCACGCTCGGAAACACCCAGCCGCTGGGAGAGCAGCTTTGGTTTGGGATCGAAGCCCTCGTCAATGAGTTTCTGTTTCTCTTTTTTCAGCTTGAAAAAGAGCTTGCGCTGCCCCTGGGTGGTGCCGATCTTCACCAGTCGCCAGTTGTCCATGATGAACTTGAGGATGTAGGCCTTGATCCAGAAAGAGGCATAATAGGAGAACTTGACGTTTTTGTAAGGATCGAATTTCTTGACGGCCTGCATCAGTCCGATGTTGCCCTCCTGGATCAGGTCCAGCAAATTCTGCATCCACACCCGCTGGAATTCCAGAGCGATCTTGACCACCAGTCGCAAATTGGAGGTCACCAGGCGATAGGCGGCCTCCTGGTCGCCCTGCTCCTGAACGGCTTTGCCCAGCGCCACCTCTTCCTCACGGGTCAGCAGATTGTATCGGCTGATCTCGGACAGATAACGCTGCAACGGGTCGTATTTGACCAGCGATTTGTCGCTGGCCGGCCGGCCGGCCTGCGCCTTGGATTTATCGGCTGCCGGCGCTGATTTTTTGGCGGTGTCCTTTTTCATTCCCCTACCTGGGTTTTGCACGGTTGATGGGTCTACAAAGCGGATGAGGCGTCAGTGCCCGGGCGCTTTTACGTATGGACAACGATTGGCCGTTGTGTTAAAAATTTTGTCGCTTTAAGCGCCTGTAGCTCAGTTGGATAGAGCAACGGACTTCTAATCCGTAGGTCGCAGGTTCGAATCCTGCCAGGCGTACCAACAAAGAAATCCATCATCGGTTACATATGAAACCTTCAAGCGAACCCGCTTGAAGGTTTTTTCGGTTTTCCGTATGGCGGCACGCTTGCTATACCTCAAGGCCGGGTCATCCCATCCGGACCGGCCGGCTGAAGGCAATTGCAATGCTCACCATAGCCTTGGTTGAGCCTAATTTTTGATTGTACCATCGTTTTAGCTTTTTCACAATGTGTACTTCGCGTTGATCTGGTGCCAGGCGCGCCCCGTTGGGGCGTGAAAAGCGTGTCGGGGGGATATGGGGGCGGGACCGTGCCCGTTCAGATCGGGTCTTTGGGAAAAAAGCGCCTATAAGGCTGCTCGCCCTCGGCGGCGATGGCGGCGAGGCAGGCAAGGTGTCGCGCCGAAAATCCGGTTGACGGCAAAAACCGGCTGAATGGCGGCGGTCGACCGGCCGTTAAAAAACCAGTCGCATCAGGAGCGGTTCAAACAGCCGCAAAAAGTGCGTCGATCCGACCCATTTTACGCTGAAGCCCGTCGATGAGCTCCGCAAGTGCAGTGTCGCTCAAGCCCAGTCGCCGGGCAAGCTGTTCATCCCGGAGATAGGACGGGTCGTCGATCCCCACGCCGATCGACAGGTGACGGCAGACCGCATCGGCCACATGGACGATGGATGCTTCCCGCCGGCAGCGGGTTGCCAGGTCGGGGTGATGGTGGTTTCCAAGGATCGCTTGAAGGGAATCCGGGAAATGCCATTTTTTGGCCACCAGGGCGCCGACCTGGGCATGGTCGACACCCAACAACCGGCGCTCGCCCTCCTGAAAGGTGATGCCCGCGTGCTCGACCTGTTGGAGGATCTGGTCGCGCAGCTGCTGTACATAGGGCGTCAGCACGATCTTGCCGATATCCCGCATCAGGGCACCGGAAAAGACCGCACCGGGCGCGATTCCCTTGGCCCGCGCCAGGTCGCCCGCCAGAACCGCGCCGGTCACCGCACTGCGCCACAACTCGCCGCGCGCCAGCCCGTAGCCCTTTTGGGCGCCGCCATAGTGCGCCGCGCAGGCAGCCACCAGGACCAGGTCGACCACCTGCGTCATCCCCAAAAATATGATCGCCTGCCGGGTGTCGGCCAACTTGCCCGGCAAGCCAAAATAGGCCGAGTTGGCCAATTTGAGAACATTGGCGGTCAAGGAAGGTTCGCAGTGGATAATGTCAGCCAGGTCGGACGTACCGCAGGCCGGATCGTCCATTACGGCCATGATCTTGCCGGCCACATCCGCGACCGGTTCGAATCGTTCGATCTTCTGGACAATGGCGGCTATGGGCAGATCCGGTTGTGTCGCGGTCTGGCACGTTTCCGGAGGCAGTGGTGAAAAGCGGTACATGTTAAAAAAGTGAACCCTCCCAACCGGTTCGACCGAAAACGGCCCCATTGCATATCGGCGAAAATGCCTGGCGGATGCCGGCCGCCGGCAGCGGCGCCAGCGACATCGGTTGCCTAAGCCTATATCGGCCGCGGCCGTCGTGACTTGACTGGTTGTCCGCCGTCGGGAATCGATGATCGGAATCCCGGTGATGCGCCGCGTGAGGCGACCCGCTGTCCACATTGACCGTGGTTCCCACCTAACCGCAGCATGTGACCGATAGGTCGGCAGGGCCTTTGCCTCGTCACCTGGAAAAAACTTTCAATTACACCCTAAAACTGATATTTTCAGGCCATTGTCAAAGCACCGGTGCGTTGCTGTACCGGCAAGCCAAACCGAATACCTGTGGATCCTAAGCCGGACCCCATAACTGGACGAACAGACATACCAGGAGATTCTCGACCGTTTGAGCGGGCATGGGTACGATCCGGCGCGGCTGATCCGGACAACGCAGCCGTAAAACTGAGAGGATCTTAAATGGCATACCGAATCAGGCGATTTCCGTTCTACATCGGCATCACGACCCTGATCGTGGTGATCGTGTTCACCTTGACGACCCTGTTTTTGTGGATCAGCTACCGAGAGAGCAGAACCGCCGCCGTTCAGATGGCCGATCGCCTCTTTTCCGAGATCAATGAAAAAACCGTGGAGCGCTATGAAAACGCCTTGAAATCAGTCGCCGTGTTGGCAGGGTTGATGACGCGCGTGCCTGGCGTGGGCATTACCCCGGTGGCGGCCGGGGCGCCGCACCCCGGGTTGGATTTGATGCTTGAAAGCCTGGCGTTTTACGACTACCTCTTCTCGACCTACATCGGATATGCCGATGGCAGTTTTATCCAACTCGTCGCCGTAAGGGATCAACCGGAATACATCCGCTTGTTCGGCGCCTCGGCGGAAACCGCCTACGTGCTGCGCACGATTTCAACCATTGCCGGAGAGCATCAGCAGCACTGGTTTTTCCTGGATCGGAACCGACAGATCATCGGGAGTCGAACCGACCTGGATCCCGATTATGACCCCCGCACCAGGCCATGGTACCAACGCGCCCAGAAAGAATCGGCCGCTTTTTTCACGGAGCCGTATGTTTTCAGCGCCACGCGACTGCCCGGAATTACCTGCGCCGAAAAACTGGTTGGCGGGGCCGGCGTGTTTGGCGCGGATATCACCCTGGACCGGTTCTCCGAATCCCTGGCGAACCAGAACATCTCGGAAAATGGTGCGCTTTTTCTTTTCGACCAGCGCGGCCGGGTCATTGCTCACTCCGAGATCGATCCCATCAAGCCGATCGATGGCGACACCCTGAGCTTTATCAACGGCAGTGAATCCGACGACCCACTGGTCCGGCGCATTGTGGCCGATTATCAGGCCAGTCCGGGCGAGATGCACCACCGCACACATGAAGTAATGCTCAATGGATCCGCTTACCTGATCCGCTCGGCCGGCTTGAAAGCCTCGCTGAATTTCGACCAGATTTTAGCCGCTGCGGCGCCGGTCTCGGATTTTACCGGTCACATCCGCCGCATGCAGCAGCGGGTCTTCATCTTCTCGGCCGTGGTGCTGCTGGTGATGCTGCCGCTGGTCCTGGTGGTGTCCCGGAAGATATCGGGCGCTCTGGTTCGATTGGCGCATGAATCACTAAAAATCCAACAGTCTGATTTTTCCGAAACGGCCCCCTTCGACTCC
>CAWAUZ010000010.1:0-582741 GCA_963785365.1 uncultured delta proteobacterium
GCTTTTTAACCTCAATGAATTCCACCGTCTTGATCATCGGATGCACAACAAGTCCATGATTGTTGACAATCGAATAGCAATTGTTGGCGGTCGAAATCTTGCCGACGAGTATTTCGGTCTACATAGCGAGGCCAATTTTCGCGACCTTGAGCTTCTTGCAGGTGGTCCCATCGTCCGGGAGATTAGCACCTCTTTCGACGACTACTTCAACGACGATTGGTCATTGCCCATTGATATGGTGACCCATATCAAACCCAACTATGTCGATCTCGATGCTGCGCGCCACGTAAGGGATCCTGGGGCCTACGAATATGAAGAAATATCTGAGGGAGCAAGGCGGCAGCTTTGGGAAAAGGCCGTGCGAGAGGCGTTTCAGGGTGACGCATTTCTTTTTGTGGATAAACCACCGGTCGAGAACCCTGCTGCCAAAGAAAGCGAACCGGTACAACTTGCCAAACAGTTGATTGAATTGTTTGACAACGCCGAAGAAGAAATTCTTATCATTTCCGCCTACCTGATTCCATCAATTAATCTGGAGGGGGCGATCGAGCGTGCTGTCCAGCGCGGGGTCGATGTGCGCATACTAACCAACTCGATTCGCTCGAACAACCACCTTGCGGCCCACAGTGCCTATCGAAAACACATCAATGAACTGCTGGCAGACGGTGCCCAACTGCACGAAGTCCGGATAGACGCGCGCGATCGGCATTTCTACATGTTCCCACCGACAGACAAGAAATCCCTGGCGCTGCACGCCAAGGCATTGGTTATAGACAAGGATAAAGTGTTCATCGGCAGCGCGAACCTGGATCCGCGATCCTTGAGGCTCAATACCGAGATGGGGCTTATAGTCTACAGCGAGGCGCTTAATGCTGAGGTTCGCTTAATGCTTGAACGCGATTTTTCCCAGGCAAATGCGTGGCATCTGAGGTTCGACGAAGATGGCAACGTAATCTGGGTATCCGGAAATGTTGCGCTGACATCGCAGCCAGCAGAATCCTTTATGCAACGGGTAGAGGACTGGTTTTTCATGCATCTTCCAATTGATGATGAAATGTAGAGGCAAGTGGCTGCAAAAGTCATATTCCCCGGCTTTATCCTCCGAATACTACCGCATCCGGAATCTCGTAGCGTTCTTTTCCGATACGGATCAAATGTAAATCACCTTCCTTAGTTGCTTTGAATTCTGGGTAGCCGTCCGCTTGGCTGGTGTCAGCGCTAATAGGGCGTCCCATGCGAAAGAAAATTGCCCGGGTCCGGCCGTCAGGTTTTTGGATGACGACCGTTGCATAACCACCTCCAGCGCGTGCAACACCAAATTCACACTCCGTCATCAGTTGGCCGTCGAACTGGGCAAAGAGGACATTCCCGGTTGCATCAAAATTGCTCTGGCCAGCTCGCAGCGCCGAATCGTCAGGGCACGTTGCGACGCTTCCATCGGGTGAAACCGCAGGCTTCAGGAACTCTGCAGCCACAAAACCACGCGGGCCTCCGCCTAACTGCTGAACATCACACCATGCCCGATCTTCAGCATACAGGCAGCCCAGGTTGTCGAGGATTGTTTCTGGAGGATATCTGGAAAGAATACTGGCGGTGGTGGACGGTCCCATCCGTAAATTCAATGTGCTTGAAACTCCGCAGACTTGCCAATTACGAGGTCCTCCATTTTCAGGTGCTGCGGGCACTCTTTTTTTCTGTATGGCATCACATTGGGATGCCACGTCTTCGGCTCGGATATTTGCTGAAAATGCGATGGTTCCCAGAACCAAACATATTAAACCGAGTGCAGTTTTGATCTGAAGCATTTTAATTTACTCTAACTCTATAAAAAGATGATCTTTTTAATCTGGCTGTCGTCCATCTGTGAGCTTACCAGTGTATGTCGAGCTGTTTAGCTATTGCACAGCTACTAATGAATCGAGAGTAACTCTTGCCACTGCTTCTTGTCAAATATTGATAAAAATCGACTGGTGGACAACGGAGTTGTATTTGAGGTGCCACGCCAGTATGTTCCGGCTATCCCATAAAAAACAACATGGTTAAAATTCTGGTGCTCTTGCCATGATCGTAAATATCATCTAATGACAGCATGTTACATGTACGAAATGGATAGCTGAACGAAAAAGTAGGGTGAGCCAATTTCATGATCCACCCTACTTTAAGAAAAGCATGAACGGTTAAACGAGAGTTTTGCTTGCTTTGAAAGTGATGGCGTTACGGCCTTTAATTTTGATCTGCTCGCCAGTTTGAGGATTACGGCCCATCCGGGTTTTTCGATATACTTTTTTAAAAGTCCCAAATCCCACCAAGGTAACCTTACTGTTTCTTTTCTTGAGTCCACTTTTGATTCCCTCGAATGTAGATTCAAATGCGATTTTAGCTTTGCTCTTGGGAATTCCAGCATCCTTGGCGATCTTTTCGATTAATTCAGATTTGGTCATTTGAGCTCCTTTATTTGGGTTTTTTTAACAGCAACTATATAGCCTCTTTCTGAGGCACTGATAATAATGGGTGGCAAACAAACGCTTGATTAAATGCGATCCACTCTATCCTTCAATTCCTTACCCGCCTTAAAGAATGGCAACTTCTTCGAAGAGACTTTCACACGTTCACCAGTTTTTGGATTTCGGCCAGTATAAGACCCATATTCCTTGACAAAAAATGAGCATAGCCCACGAATCTCAATTCGATCCCCTCTCACCAGAGCATCGGCCAATTCATTGAAAAACAGGTGCACGACCGTTTCGGCTTCTGCTTTGGATATTCTGCTGGAATCTCCCAGGGTTTGGATTAGTTCGAGCTTGTTCATATGTTCGGCGCTCCGGATAATCTTACTCTTGTGAATGATAGGGTCTTGATTTTGGCGAAGAATAAACTTAGGCGAATCAATCTGTCAATAATCAAAGCGATTTATCCATGATCTTGTGAAAAGGGCGTTTCTATGAAAACACAGATTTATTGATGCTGTTTTAGCCTATACAAACCTGAGATTTGAACTCAACTATTGAGTGTGGAACAAGTACCATTATGCATTGGTCTCCCAATTATACTCATATTACAGTTAGATTAACAGAAATCTCATGATTGACATATCGTTTGGTATGTTTTGACTATTTGTTTTTTTCATGTTGGAAGATCTCTTCCCCTATTACAGGAGCTTGGGCAAACAATAGATCTAAGCGATTCAGGGCTGCTTTTCCTCGAATGGTTAAGTCAGAAATGAAATGAAACTGTTGCCGCAAGTCAATCGGATAGGCCTTTAGTCGATAATGTGTGCCCCAAGGCTTTTCCATTACAACTACCGCAATCGGCTGTTCCAAATGAATATAGGGGCTTGTTAAGGCTACATCGTAGAGTGTTTGTTTGACACGTGCCCCATCATGGTGGGGATTCAGGTAAAAATCAGTTACACACATTAAGCTTGTCGCCCCATCGTTAGCATTAAAAATTAGATTGTCCCACATTTTCAGATGGGGGATCGAAACTGTGGTATCGTCAGGGGTGATGATCTCCACCGTGCGCATGCCAATCTGTTTAACTTCTCCATAAGCACGATCCACCTCAATCCAGTCTCCTGGACGATAAGGCATCTCATACAACATCACGATGCCAGCAATCAGGCTACTGAAATAATCTTTCAACCCAAAACCCAATACCAGCCCCGAAGCACCGAGCAGGGCGACCATATTCGCAACGGTGGGCTCAACAATCTGCGGGACGATCAGCACGACAGCGACAGCGATAATCAATAGGCGCAATAGAGGTACCGAAGCCAACAGGTAAAGCCGATAGGCCCCTGACATCCTGTTTGCCACCCAGGATAACAAACGTTGGCTTAGTGCAATCAACAAAAGGGAACCTACCACAATGAGTGCGACATTTATTATCGCCGAGAGGCTCAGAGTGGTAAAGATCTCTGCAATATCGCTGTTGTTGTCCATTAGAGGCTCCTAAAACGAGTCAACAAAATAACCATTGCTTTTCAGAAACTGACGTGCAGATGGATACCCACGGGCAGAAACGCGCCACTCATTTTCTATCTTTTCTACGAGTCCGGCACTCATCAGCGTCAGCAGTTTAGCCATTAGGACGCCTTGCGAAACGGGTAATAGACGCAACAAAAGATCCATAGACAGTTGACCATGAAGCAATAAAAAGTGCAGAATGAAGGCCACCTCATAGTCCGATCCGGATGGCATCGATGTTTCCTCAAAAATATCTCTTACCCAGATCGTGTGCTCGGAGAAGGACCGGCTATTGGATGCCGAATCCGACTCAGCGGCCTTATCGCTTTCAGGTTCGGAATAGAGACTCATCCTCCAGTAGTGCCACGCAAGCCCAAGATTCCCTCGGCTATGGGATGCCAATTTTCCTAAAAAATGACTTGAGGATGCTGCCTTTTCAGTATTTACCGCAATGGTTGACAAGACTTCTTTTCCGCTAACCGATTCGCAAAAACGAATAGGATTACGAATGACCCTCTTGGCCAGCTCATAAAAAATAATAGATAGTTTTTCGGCATCAAATGACTGGAACGTCCATAAATCGGAAGTCGGAACAGCCCAAACCTTCTGTATGAATGACCAGGCCCAACTCTCACAACCTATAACGCCAACTCCCAATTTACCCGAAAGGGCGCGTTCAAGGAATCTGCGAATGAGATGCATTCCATCCGGATGGCGAAAGTAACTCCTTTCCAGGTTGGGAAACACCCAAGGCTGTTCCAAATGGATTATATTTTCAAACCAACTCACATCCCCGTCCAAAACCTGTTCAGTGGATGGTGGTTCGACGATGGGCCTCTCACGTTTGATTGCCCATAGCTTTAGAATATCTACATGACCACTAAAAGGGGGGGCGATAAGGAATTGGATGAAGGAATGTTGATTTCGCTGGTTCAGCCACTCATCGAGATGGGTGGCCAACACCTCTGCCCCAGATTGCCAATCAATAGCTGGTACAATTTCGGACAATAGCGGCTGAGATATTTTCTGAAGGTCTTCCTTATTTTTTTCAGGCGAATCTGGTTTTGTTTCACGATTTCGAAACAGTCGCCAAAATTTAACAATACCCTTGGTAGCAGCATCGCGTGTCGGTGCTGGTGGCGGATGGTAGCTATCCATAGACACTATTTGCCATATCGAATCCATCATATTATTAATCTCGGGTAGCTGAGGCATGTCAATCAATTGCTCTCTTGAAATCTTTGTTGAAGTTATATTTTTTAAATCAGCACGTTGTTCAACTGTCAAGGCCCTCTTTTGACGCAGTTCACGCCTCAGGGCGACCAGCGGCCAATCGGGCGACGATGTCCTGCTTGTCTGCATCGCTGAGGAAAAGATGTATATCTCGCTGCGGATATGGGATGCTAATGCCCCCCTTATCGAAACGTTTCTTGACCTCGCGGGTGATGTCCCAGTATACGCTTAATCGATCAGCCCTTTTTGTCCAGGGTCGGACGATGAAGTCCACTGAAGACGCGCCCAAGGCATTGACACAGATTTTCGGGGCTGGTTTTTCCAGTACATTTGGATGAGCAGTGACAATTTCCTCCAATATGGTTTGCGCTTTATCGATGTCGTCGTCGTAGCCTATACCAAATTCCATGTCTACCCGACGTGTTTCCACCGCGCTGGAATTAGTTATCACATCCTGCCACACTTTGTTGTTTGGTACTACCATGACCCGATTGTCAAATGTTTTAATCGTTGTCGATACCAGATTCAAGGAATCAACCTTCCCAGTCACGCCGCCGGCTTCAATGAAATGACCGACATCGAACGGCCTGAAAAAGAGGATCATTAGGCCGCTGGCAAAATTACTTAACGAATCCTGTAGGGCAAAGGCGATGGCGAAACCGGCGGCACCGACGACTGCCAGCAGCGGTCCGATACTGACCTCCAATGCTGACAACGCCATAATGATACCGATGGCCATAATCAGCCATCTCGAAACCTTAACGAGAAAATCCTCCAACAACTTCGATGTGCCGGGAACGCGCTGCATTGAATGGTTAATCAACCTGCTGAAGATGCCTGAGATAATCCAAGCAGCGACCAAAATGCCAAAAAATGACAGAATGTTCAATCCCCAGCGATAGCGACCCTCTTCAGAAAGCATCCATGTTTTTATCACCAGCCAAGTGGAGGTTGCGTCCTTGATATCGACCTCAATACCACTGACGGCCGAGACATAAAGTCTATAATCACGGATCTTGGCCAGTGTTTCAGTGTCTTTTTGATCGGTCTTAGTCTCCAGCGCATCAATCACGGCCTTCAAATGATCCAGCAGAACGGTGCGATCCTTGCGCAGTTCGGCGACGTCCTCGAGCATCTTGACCTTTTTCTCCTCTATCTCTGCTTTTGTCTTTCTCAAATGGGCTTCGATACTCTCCGACGATTTTTCCTTGTCCTCCACCGTCTCAGTATTGCGGTCGATCTCGACCTCCTGATCTTTTTTTTCAATTTCTTCGTTCAAACGCTTAATCGTGATCTCGGCCTTTGAGATTTGCTTTGCCTTTTTCTGAACAATTGCCTGCCACGCATCCGCTTCTATCAGCAACTGGTTTTTTGTCAGCGGTTTCAATAAAAGATCCAACTCATCGACCGGAATGGATGGATTCGCTGTCGTGATCGGCTCAGTTTTTGTGGCCCCTTTTGTTTCTTGCGCTGAAACGAAACTAATGGGATGAGACAGCACCATAGTTAATAGAAAAAAAGGGCCAGTGCGATACGTTTCATTTAAAGCCTCCTGCAGTAGAAAGAAGAAAAACTTTTTGGAACGGTTGGGTATTTTTTTAAATATGAATTGTAAACCTCATGATTTCAAACGGATAGAGGAGTGGCTGTTCATGCATCTTCCCATTGAGGATGAAATGTAATTCAGTTACGGTTAGTTGCCAAACTGATAGCCCAAAAGAAAGAGGAAGGTCGAGTCCCACTTAGATTCGGCTTCAGGCGAGGGCTCATTTTGATAGTCGTAGTTATACTGTAGGGTGGTTATCAGCCCTTTGTAGATCGGAAATCGTAACCCTTGACGCGTATTAATTTTCCATTTATTTCCATCTTCTAGGCTTATAAAACCGTTGTTTGAATGAAATAGCTGAACAAATTCATTGAAAAAAAACTGGTCATAGCTAACTAACCATTGCGCTGCCGTAAACTCGTCGTTTTCAGCGATCATATAATCTTCGAAAATGTAGGATACTCCAGCTGATGCGGATAAGTTTAAATCGTCGGATTCGAAGAATTGGTGACCGACGCCGGCTCCGAAGGTGGACCTCAGGTCAAGATCGGCAAACTCATCGTGTTCAAACAGCGTGTTGGCGTTGAAGAACCATTTGGGTTGGAAAAAATAGTCATACAACCCATATGCCTTCCAATTCGAGGCAGTGACATCATCATCTGCCTTTTCCCTATTATAGGCACCGCCAACAGTAAACCGTTGTTGTTCAGTGCGGGCAATTAATTCTGCATCCAATCGGTTCTGATCAGTGTCAGCGTTACCCTTCGTACTTGTTATGCCCACGTTTGCGCAACCCAAGAATTGTATCGGTGGTTTTGGTTCCTTATAGATACTTTTGACGGTTATAAGGGATACTCCTCCCGTGGATTGTTCTGTTTCCAGGCGCGTATCGCCATCGATCGGTCGGCCAAAGAAGGCCTGGTCCTCACTCGTCTTTCCATCGTTAAAAGTGATGACGACCGGTTGATCAGTGGTCATACGATCCACCTGATCCGTTTGAATGTTTATCTCTCCTGCATACTCAGTTTCAAAAACAAGTGTACCTTCTTCCAACTGAACAAATTTTCCAGTCAGCTTGTCGCCGTTTTTAAGAACAACCTCATCCGCTAAAACACCGATGGTCATCGTGAAACTTAATACGATAATCCATGAAGTGAAAGCTATGATCTTCTTCATCCCCATACCCTCCTTGACATCGATAGAAAAACCAGATCTGGAATGTTATCGAAACGAGATTAACTTGTGCAACCGCAACTACAATATAATTTGCTGCTTTTCATTTCCTATCATCAAACACCTCTAGTCCAATGAAAGCCGAAAAGCATAAAATTATAAATAAATTGGAAATTATTCATGACGGCTGCTCATGTCAATCAAAGGGATGGATAGGATTCATAACTGTGGCCACCCTTTAATTTATCCTACAAGTACGAATCGGCTAACCTACAAAAATGGACCGTGCCTATTCTTGTTTTAGCTTGCCAATGCCTACAAAAATCTGTAATTATTGCTAAAATAACGATAGATTCTGGAAATATGACTTGAATTGTTAATGCGATCGCCATTTAGTAAAATTGAGTTTAATTGCTCTTTGACCATATTGCGCACATCAAAACGTCCCCAACCTACCATAAGGAGTTTATCGTAGTTGGTTTTAACATGGCGGACATGTGGAACGACTGCCAGACGAACGGCTGCATCAACAAGTCTTTTGGCAGCAGCTGAGCGGCCAACACGCCTACTGCGTTTAAGCAGGCATGTTCCGTAATCGATTTGGCTGTATTAAACGGACAACCTGGGTATAGATTAAGGATTGCATCAATAAACGTTTCTATATTCGCAAGATCTTGTAATTCGTGTCGTTTTGCATCACGAACCCGACGCTGGATACGCAAATCTTCATCGGCCAGACATTCCTTTTCTGCCTTTCTTAGGGCTTTCTCTTCAACAAGAATGCCTTGACGTTCATCTGCGGGATTTATTCCATTTATAAACGACAGCTGACAATTTAGAATGCTTTTTAGATCTACGAGTGAGAGCAGCATTACCAGCAGGTAAGGATGTTAAATGGTCAAGATCTGCACATGATAGGCAAAAGGTTTCTTTTGCATCTGTATAAACTATTAATTCTCCACGTTCTATACTCTCATAATGATCATCACAAATAGTATATCTCGGTGAGCAAGAGGCTCTTATGTCATCTTTTTCTGCCATACAGATCCCACGATATATGTGATGATTTTGATTAGGGTTTTGGATTTCATGTCTAAGTCTATCTCTGACCGATCAAAACCAAGCCCACAACACCCATTCCCAACAGCAACAATGTAACCGGATCGAACATCTGCCCACTACTATTATTTCATGTCAATAATGACTGAAAATCAAGGAAATACGTTTCAATTCAATAATTGGCTTGTTAGAATTAGGTTAGTTTCATTACAACATTGCATTGGCACCTTTCTCCTCATAATTGATGGATTCGATGTTGCCGGAACATCTTCAAGCATTTGGCGTGTTCGGTCTCATTCGAAACTACCATTTACCTACCATTATATCCTGATCAATCTATCAAAATATGCGTATTGATTTCAGGACGAACATGATTACTTATTTAATTTAAAGTGTTGCAACAATTCCATCGGCCTTAAAAAAATTGATAAACTAAGTAGCGTGGAGGAGAAACAATGAAGAAACGTTCGTTCATGAATTTCCAGGTGTTGTTAGTTTTTTTAGTTATGCTGGGAGTACTCGCTGCCTGTAGCAGTGACGATGCAGAAAACATTGTTGAGGAAATCTTACCCTCTACGAATGTCCGGGCCATTCATCTGTCACCGGATGCACCTGAAGTTGACATCGACTACGAGTTGATCGAAGTCCAGGAGACCACAGTCGGGTTAGCTTACAAAGAAGCGTCACCCTACACGGAAGTGAGCACCGGTACGGTCAAGGTAACATTTAAACGTGCCAGTGACGGTGAAGAGCTCGGCAGTATCGAAGATCCCGTGTTTGCCAGCGACATCGACAACACTGTTTACGCTGTTAACTTCGCCGCCAACCTGGAATTTATTCAGTCGGAAGATGATCGAACCGGGGATGCGGATAACGCTACGGTTCGTTTCGTGCACGCCGCCCCAGACGCACCACAAGTGGACGTTAAAACCGATGCAGCGGATGGTTCGGCGGTATTCTCTGGAGTTGCCTTTAAGGATATTACTGATTATACGACTGTCCCCCCGGGGGATTATGTTTTTGTAGTCACTGCGGCTGGCGATACCGAGAATGCCGTGGTCACTTTTGAATCAGTTACGCTGGATGCGGGAGGCCAATACACGATTGTCGCCTTGGGGACCCTCGATGAGAACGATGAATACGATTTTGGTGTAAGGGTTTTCATTGACTCGGGCGATGGCGACAGTTTTGTTGACCTTACCACCGCTGGATAAAAATATGACGAACAGGCCCTATTGTAGGCCGACGATACTGGTTTATTGGGAGTTGGCCCTGTGTGAGGTCAACCCCCACTTTAAACATCATAATTCAGCGTTTCTACCGAAACATGCAGGAGGGTGACATGAATAAAGTTAAAACGAGTCTTTTGTCTCTCTTGGCAGCGGCGTTTTTGTTGGGAATGGTTGCTTGTGAAAAAGAAGGTCCCATGGAAAAAGCGGGAAAGGCGGCGGATGAGGCAATCGATAAGACAGAAAAAGCAATCAAAGAGAAAACCGAATAGCGTATGACTATCGATCCCAATTTGTTATTGTGGCAGGGAATCCCTTACAGAAACGGGAGCCTTCATTCGCGACCTCCAGGTCCAATTTCACCACCATAGTGCTCATAGCAATTGGACTGGTCGGGCTAACCGGTTTGAACCGCAATAATGACTCTTGAATCCATTTCAAAGCTGATCCGGTCAAAGCTCTGCCAGCGAAGAAATCACTGCCGATTCTAAGGGCTTTTAGGCCCAATCCATTTTTTGGCCAATTCAAAGATCCAGTATATCGAGAATTTGAATAACTGATAAAGGGGACGCAGTGGATATCACAGGGGTGCCACTATTTTTGGCTATTGGTGCAATCGCAGGCTGGTTAGCAGGCGTCTTGACGAAAGGAGGTGGATTTGGTCTTCTGGGTAACATCATCGTTGGCATCATTGGTGCGTTGGTAGGTGGTTTTGTATTTGGTCTACTTGGTATCTCTGCCGGTGGATTGGTTGGTTCGATCATAACAGCAACTGCAGGAGCCGTGATTCTCTTGTTTTTAGTTAGCATGGTGAAGAAAGCGTAATCGCTTTTTTCGCAATGCGCAGCGTGTTTGGGGGATACGTCTATGAGACAAGGGGGCGGACGTCGGAACGTAATGGTTGCTGTATGGGTCGCTGTTGCTGTATTGGGAATGTCTGTTTTTGGTTTTGCCGATGTGTTGCCAGATTTGCCCGATCACTTGGAGGACCCGTTTCCGAATGCCGAAATTTACCCATTAACAGACGCAGGTAGCCTGCAGCATCTCTTTGCCGAGGTCAACTACGAATTAGACAGGGTATTCCAAGACAAGACAGCGCCAAGAATTTTTGTGGCCAACATTCCTCAGGATCTCAACTCACTTCCAGTTCATAAAAAGACATCCGCATTCATACGCATGCTTCTCACCTCTGTTATAAAAGTCAATGACCACACCTTGGCTGTGCGGCACGAATTGAAATACCTCGCTGACAAGCATCTAAAGGGGACCACGCTTTCGGAAAGAGAACTGGAGTGGTTGCGTAAAGTTTCGGAAAATCATTATTGCCGATTGTTTGACTTTTCTGAAATGCTGAAGCGAATTGACGTTTTACCTGTGGGTTTGACCTTGGCTCAGGCTATCGATGAAAGCGGCTGGGGTACATCCCGTTTTGCCAGAGAGGGAAACTCCCTTTACGGGCAGCACCTTCCAGAAAACAGCAGCGGCAAGTATCTGACAACACCTGACGGTAGTGTCAAGGTCGCAGCATTTGACAATCTCTACCACTCCACGGCAAGCTATCTTCACAACATCAATACCTCAAAAGCGTATGCAGCTTTGCGTGATGAGCGGGCTTTCATGAGAAAAAAATATGGTAACCTGAATGGGATGAACTTGGCCAGGGCTCTCGAGCACTACTCGACTCGAGGGAAAGAGTATGTTGATGACCTACGCTGGCTCATTAAGCATTATCGGTTGGACGCTTTCGAAGATATCGTTCTGGAAGAGGCCAATGCCAACCTGCTGGTTGTGTTTCCTTAATTCCTTATCTTTTTTAACTTAAAAAACGGTTTTGAAACAACCTGTGTAATGGCAGTACGATAGTCTTTGTTTAACCTACCATCGGATATTTGCAATGGCTTCCTGTCGTTTTCACCGTTGACATTGCCGTCGATCCGATTTCTCCGGCGCGGACCTTTTTTTGAAAATACCGACGGGATTTGGCAATGATGGTTTATGTTTTGAAGGAGATACAACGAGCAAATATCCGGGCACCTTGGACTTGACATCGCTCAGCATGCCATTTAGTTTTTTGTTCAGTTCCGCATGAAAATCCGTGATCCATGTCCTGTGCCCATGGGTCACTCCTACCACAATTCTTTAGGTGGGAATGAGACACGATGAAATAGCAAGTTATTACCACCATCACCTGACCTATCACCACGGCCATACAAGTACGAAGGACGGCCCCTGGTATCTGCTCATTGGTCCAAGTTTTTGAATAAAAAAAAGAATGAGACTGAAATGGATATTGCTAAATTAGGTGAACTGGCTTTTAAAGATTTCTGGTTGCGCTGGGGTGCCAGAGATAAGAATAAAGTAAACAGCGTATTGGAAGACACCAGTGATTCATTTATGGGTTTCGGTTCAAACATTGATGAATACTGGGCCAACAAGGATGATCTGGTAGCGCAGCATAAAAAGGAAACTGAACAGATTCCTGAGCCTTATAAGATTAATTTCAATTTTATTAAATCAGCAAAGTTATCAGATCAGCATATTCTTGTCTGTGGTGAAATCTCTATTTCCATAAAGATAGAAAAAAAGATTATCATTCTTGAAAATGTACGTAACACACTGCTTTTCAAGATATCAGGTAATAAGGTTTTATTGCAGCACTGGCATTGTTCATTTCCGGACCTGGGTACCAGTGGTGAGGTGGTACCGGGCGCCCTGGAGCCACGTAAATATGAAGAAGTTTCTGTATTTTTTTGTGATTTTGTTGGATTTACATCCATTGTCTCGGAAATCCCGCCGGCACAGCTGGTTCGTGAATTAAATGACATTTACCAGAACTTTGATATTATCATGGATGAAGAGCAAATGGAAAAGATACAGGTTTATGGCGATGGTTATCTGGCTGTGTGCGGTATACCTGATCAATACAATGATCATGCCATACGTTGCATTAACGCCGGCAAAAAAGTTTTCGCTTTCCTGAAAGAAAGGAATAAAGTTACAGAACTGCAATGGAATGCACGCATTGGGATACATAGCGGTCCGTTGGTTGCCGGAGTGATAGGTGAACGTAAATTTAGTTTTAATATTTTCGGTGATACGGTAAATACCGCTGCGCGGCTGGAGACAGCCAGCGTCCCAGGAAGAATTAATATTTCGCAGCAAACATATAATCATGTAAAAGATTTTTTTAATTGTGAACACCGAGGGAAAATTGAAGCTAAAGGAAAGGGTGCCATTGATATGTATTTTGTAAACTAAACAGGAGGCGGTATTGACCCCGTTGCATCGGTAGAAGCTGTAGTTGTTGTGATATACGGAATTATGTTAACGCGTTCTGAAAATTTCCAATCTTTATAATCCGGTTCATCTGTTCCGATCCCTTTTACCAAAAATGTTCATGTCCTAATAACTGATTTCAAATCAGAACTATTTTCAGTATTCCACACGATAACTTTTTGCTGACTAACCGAAAAAACTGAGTGCAGAGTAGATCTTAAAAAGTGAATCTATTTGACTTTTCACTAACGGCAGATAGCTTGCCATAAGAGAAATATTATTATATTTTCAATTTGTTAAATATTAGCTTTGGAAAAATGAATAGGAAGGTTGCCCGCTATCATGTTAGTCCCGCTTTACGCAAAGCTTTAAAATATTCTTCCTTGCCGACGATCGTGGCTCTTTTTTCATGTTTGGAAACCGAATATTTGGGATTTGTCCTTAAGACCTCTGCGGCCGCAGCGCAGGCCTCTTTATCTTTGCCTGCCATACTATACACTACGGTCATCGTTAAATGTGGTAGGTAAGAATCAGGTTCGACAAGGATTGCTTTTTCGCACCACCTGATCGCCTCTTTATATTGACCGGTCAGACAATAGGCATGGCCTAACCCAAACAGATAATAGGCTGGCGGGATGGGATTTAGGCGTATCGCCTTTTTGTATTCTGGAATAGCGTCCGCTGACCTTCCGGAAAATCTGAGTGTATTTCCAAGGATGGCATGCGCATTGGCTGAATTGAGATTCAATTCAACCGCATGCTCTGCTGTGGCAACTGCTTCTTCATGTTTACCTTCCATGCTGAGCGAAAACGCAATCGAACTGTAAGCATCGGCATACGTTGGGTCTAATTGGGTGGCTTTTTCCAATAGATCATCACATGTTGCCATGGATTGCTTGCGTGATTTACTTGTACCGAGCCACACATCCATTCGATGAGCGAGAGCCAAATCCCTGTATGCCATCGCATAATGGGGATCCAAGGCGATCGCCTCTTCAGCCAGCTGTTTTGCTGAAGCGTTGTTTTCGATGTCGAATTTGCTGATTTTATACAATGCCTGCAAGTGTTTCAGGTAGGCTTCAAGATTATCCGTACCTTTGGCAGACGCCTGTATTTGTTCCCCCTCTGTCAACTCGACTTGCATGGCCGTAATGATTTTTTTGATAATCTCGTCTTGAACAGCAAATATATCGCTCAAATTCCTGTCATAGTATTGGGCCCACCGGTGGTGTCCGGTGAGCGCATCGATTAATTGGGCGTTAATGCGTACCGTTTTGCCTGACTTGGCGACACTGCCCTCTAAGACATATCGAACGCCCAGTTCCTCGCTCACTTCATGGATCTTTACCGCTTTGCCCTTGTAACTAAATGTCGAGTTGCTGGCGATTACGAAGAGCTTGGGAACACGGCTCAATGCCGTAATGATGCCTTCCACTATGCCGTCGGTGAAATATTCTTGCTGTGGATCATCGCTGAGATTGGTAAAGGGCAATACTGCAATAGAAGGCCTGTCGGGAAGTGCAAGTCCTACGTTCCGGGGTTTTTCCTGAAGGAAAACATACCAGCTTGATATGGCCACAATAGACACAACCAGGACACCGGCCAAAACGAGTGTCCATTTTGGTCTCCTCGTTACCACTGTCTTTTTTGGGGTGCTTTTTTTTCCCGACGCAATGTTCAGACGTTTCAAATACGCATCCCAGGCAGCGTCACCATTCAATTCTCCGTTGGAAAGGGTTATACCGTTCAAGTCAACTCCAGCCGAATCGCCTGAAAATTTGAGGCGCCATTTGTTGTTTTCATCGTAGCTGAATAGGTTCGCCCAGATATCACACTCTATATCTGAGCATTCGTATCTATATTTTCCACCCTTTTCAAAAGGCGGAATCTGATCCCGATTCAGAATCTTAAAACACGCGGCCGTCTCTAAATCTGGCAGCCGGTGCCGCCAGGCCATGTTAATTTTCGCCCACATGCTTTCCACATTCTTAGAGGCATATTTGCCTGACAATCCCTGGTCAAGCATCTGCAATACATCCTTATGCCTCCGGATGTGAATGTAATCCGATTGCCCGTTCTTTTTCATCTCATGGACGATCAGGGCAACAACCGAGAAATGAAATCGTCTGGATGGCGTATCAAAATAGACGACAAGCGGTTCCTTGCTGCCATGAAATTGAAGTTTGATCTTAAAGTCAGATAGATCAAATTCGATAGATTCAAGTTTTTTCATGTCGACCTGCCACGGCAATTCAACGTTAATCTTAAAAAACTGAACCGTTATAACCGTTATACACGGCCCTTTCAGGTTAAAAACATATCATCTTTTGCGGTGGATACAAACATCCTAACACCCTGACATTGTAAGTCAAATTAAATTACAATGTCGTTTGTGTCCCCATCCATGGTCAGATGAAAAAAAAGAAAGGGAGAGATGCCATGATTAAATCCAAATCGTTATCAGGAATGATGGTGGTGGTAGTATTTTTTGCAATGACTGCGATCGATTATGCCGCAGCAGGCGAGAAGGTAAAATCCAGGGCCACGAGTGTCCGGACCAAATGGCATTCCATCGAGGTTGGTGACGAAGGAGGCCACACAATCGCGGTATTTGAAAACAAGAATGTATACGTTAATGAACTAACAGGGGAGAAATCCACAGGGATAAGTAGTGGACTTTTAGACATGAATTTTAAAACCGGCATAGGTACGGTGAACGGCTACGTTGTACGAACCTATTCGAACGGCGACAAAGTGATCTCAAGTACTGAAGGGAAACCAGTAGGGAAAGGTCACAGTAAGGGAACCTTCACCATCATCCGGGGTACTGGTAAATATGAAGGTATAGAAGGCAATGGAACATGGGAATCCAAATCTTTGGCACCTGGAATATCCGAATTGATCATTGAGGGTGAAACAGAAATGCCCAATAAATAGCACTAAGGACTCACACAAAAATTAATTCACATTTTTCATGGGGCTGATGGAGTAGTTCCATTTCGGACGCTGGGTGTAATTCTTCAAGTTAACCTGTTTCATCTGTTGGTCACAGATACGAATGCCTTTTTCGTATTGCCGGGCATGAAGGACTGCTCGGATTCTGAGACCGGTTGCGGTTTTTGTGGTCCTGATGAACTTCAACACGGTTTCATAATCGGTCAACGGTTGGGCCGCCCAGTTGTTGGTGATAAAAGAAAACATGCGGTGCTCAATCGGATTCGATTTCGATGCACCAGGCGGATAATGGCACACTTTGACACAAAGCGCGAAGCGATCCGCAAAGGCGACTTGCAGGCGGTGTTTCCACAGCCGGGTACGATACCCGTTGCTTCCACCGCAGTCGGCCAGAATAAGCAACCGATCGGCTTCAGGATATCGTATCGAACCGACCTTTTGCCACCAATTGCCGATGGATGCCACGGCAAACTCGGCGGTGTCACGGCTTGTGCCCAAGTTTACAAATCCCTCGTTGCGACAAAAATCATATATGCCATAGGGGATGGCCACGCCCTTGGCATCGGAAGGAAAATCGTGGTCCAGCACCGCAATGGGTTGTTGGCACCACCGGCGCCCGGCTTGATGAAACGGGCCGATCAGCTCGCGGCTTTTGGTATCCACACTGATAACCGGAAATCCGTTGGCCGCATAATCGTTGATCTGCGAGCGAATGTAGCGAAACTGGTCATCGCGCTGGCGGGGCGCGGGGGGATTTCTTATTCCCGATTCAAGGCTTTTCAGGTTTCTGCGAAGTCGATAGTCCATCTTCTTGAGCAACCTTCCCACCGTGCCGGCCGACACATCAATGCCCAACCGGTGGAGCTCTGTGGCGATCTTGCCGGTAGTTTTACGGGTCCACTTGCAACCGCTGACCGGATCGCCAGCGGTTTCGAATTTCATAATCTCGTTGATGGCATTCAGGATTTGGGGGGTTTTTTTTCCTGCGACAACCGCCCCGCACCCGGTGCCCGCAGTCGGTCAGAACTGGACAGATCCGCATCCATCAACTCTTTGCGCCCCTTTGCAACCGTGTGCGGATCGAGACCCAAAAGGGCGGCGACATGCGCATCCCCGCCATGGCCCAGCTTGAGCGACTCAAGACCGGCATACAATCGCCGCTGCTTTTCGTTGAGCAGGCTGCAGAACAACATCAACAGCGCCCTTGCTTCTTCGGCAGCCAAATCGGGGTTGGTGACGAACAAAGATGCCGGTGTTTCACGCAAAAGGGCTTTGCGCGCCTTGATCTGTCGGCCGGCCATCAGCTTATCCGCCGACAGGTACACAAATACGGAATTGAAGATTTCACGGACAAGCCGTCTTTCTCGCACCAGTTGGGTCAGCGCATGCTTGGTTTTAACCTCGAGCACATCCTTGAGCTCAGCGGCACTGTACCCGGCATCGGAATGCTGCACGAATGCTTCGGCGGTTTGCAGCAAGTTGCCGAAACGAGAAAACCAAACACGGCTGTAGGTCCAAAGCCCTTGTTTCGAAAACCGGGCAATGGATTTGAGGGTGTAAAATTTACCTCTATGCGAGTAGCTGCTCAGATAGTGCAGATCGGTCAGCTTGCGGAAAACCGTAGATCGTGATGGGCCTCCCAGCGCTTCACGCAGCTGGTCAATGGTGGCGATCTTGTTTTGATGGAAGAACAGCTCGATGGCTTGGGCGCGGTATTGTGGAGTTTTCATAATGATATAATTAGCCCCAATCGCCACAACTGTCAAGGCCAATCGTCTCATTTTAAAAAGACTACAATTATGCATTTTAGAAAGGTTTGTAGGCTATCGAGAGCTTCAGAGGGGCTGCTATAATGATGAAGTTAGCCCTACATTGTGTTAATTTATATTTACGCGGCCCATTAGCACGATGCAAGGGTGTTGTCCAGCACCAATTGGGTTGCCGTCGTAATTCATTATGACGGCATGTTTCCTTCAGCAGATAACCTGATGAAGCCAGCTGTTTATAGGACTCGATGGGTTTGACGTTGCGAAAGATTATTTTCCCCGAGCCTGAAAACGTACGACAGTGGCGATGAAGGCTGTTCAGCCAGAATTGCTGATTCTCGTTCTGTGATTAATTGAGATAATCTTGACCGCGTGGACCATGTCAAGCCCTTTGATTCGTTGGTGATCGTTAATTGAATGCACTTTGAGATTGGTTTGAATTGAGCAGCTTTGATGGCGAAACATATAAGTCCAGTACCACAAAGTGGCTCTTGCGCTTTTCTTTTTACAGAGTTAATTTTTAGAAAGATTCCTGACCTAATCTTGTTCAAACTGAAATTATTAATCGGTGATTTAAACATCAGCCTCTTTTTGTCGATCTTTTAGGCTATTCGAATTCGACCCTGACTTCTTATACCTGGAACTGCTCAAGGCACATTGGGAATCAAGTCGTTTTCCTAATTATCTTCGATAGGATAACGGGAAGATCCAATTCCACAAGGAGATCTATGGATAATGAAAGTCATACTTATATGCATAATATGCAAGAAGATAGATATCGGAGAGGGTGCCTGGTCAACTCTCAATGGAGCCGCACCCAAAGATGCAGTAAACGCCCTTTGCCCTAATTGTAGTCATGAACGATTTCCACAGTTTTACAGTGATTATGAAAAACCGGAAGGACGTTTTAGAAAAAGAATCAGCCGTTTATTTAGATCGGAAAGCATAAAGTTCGATCAATAGTTTCATCAGGATAGGCTACTGGTTTACACCATTGGCACCTCCAACAATCCTGATGTCGTGAGAGGGGATCTTTGGGAAGATCCCTTCTCACATCCCATCACTGAGTTACCAACACTTCTATTCCAGATAGATTGAGATCATTACAGGCCAAACAAAGCCTGATTCAGTTACAGATATCACGAAACCAGTGGCTGTTCAATCAAGTTCAATGAGCCCGAGATCGGACTTTTGTATAGAAGAGCGATCTCATTCATTTTTATTCCCAAGCTGAGCGATTGACGAGCTTGCCGCATATTCAAGGCAGATGTCGTCGCGCTATAGTGGCCTATGCGCGGCGATATCTAACGCCGAAGATGTGGTGAGATCGGCAAACCCAATGGGTTTCATCTTTCGAAACGATAAACAATGGCACCAAGCCGATATCTTTCACAATCAACCATCTCCGAGAAAGGTGAATCGCTCAGGTTGGGTTATTGAAACGAATCACAGGCAAACAATCCAGCTATTTTGATCAGCAACCTGCAGCTTCAGAATGCCGGTATGGGCCACCGTGACTGCTAAGCCGTGCACAAATTACATACATTTTGTCTGATGAGAAAAATTCCACACTTTCGCGCACTCCCTCCCGCTACCATTGCGGGGAGCGCTTCGGGTGCGATGAAAAATTTTAGTCAAACGACCATATTTGTGCTTGACACCCGGTGATCGAAGGACTACATTTTGAGCAAATGCCAGATACAGGGGGGGGGCAGCATGCCCAGACCCAAAAAACCCAGATTTGTTTCCAGCTATCCCGCCATCGCGGCGTTCATCCCCCAGGGGGTGCCCATCACCGGAGAGGTGATGCTGTCGGTCGAAGAGCTGGAAGCGATCCGCTTGAGCGATTTCGAGCGGCTGGACCAGGCGTCGGCGGCCAACCTCATGCAGGTTTCCCGTCAGACCTATGGCCGGATTCTGGCGACGGCCCGCGGGGTCGTCGGCGAGGCACTGGTCACGGGCAAAGCCCTGAAAGTAACCGGTGGAAACTATGCCATGCGCGGCGGGGGCAGACGCTGTCGCGGCCGCCATGGTCACGGCCCCAGCAGAAGCGGGGAATAATCATCGAGTTGACGAAAGGAGGTGAGACATATGCCCCGAGGAGACGGAAACGGCCCGGCTGGACAGGGCCAGCAACCAGGCAAGGGCAAGGGTCCGTGCAGCCGCAAGGATCAAGGCGGCCAGCCGCAGGGTCAAGGTGGCCGATGCGGTGGTCAAGGCACCGGTCAAAGTAAAGGCCGGGGTGGCGGCCGCGGACAGGGACAAGGCGGCGGCGCAGGTCGTGGCCGCGGTCAAAACCGCTAATGTTGATTAAATGAAGGAGGTGTTACCAATGCCAGGATATGACAGGCGTGGACCCATGGGAGAAGGCCCCATGACCGGCGGTCATCAGGGACGCTGCGCGAACCCGGACATGGCCGACAATCCCCCCGTTTACGGCGGCTGCGGCGATGGCCGCGGCATGGGATGCAGACGCGGTTTCGGTCGGCGCCGCGGCCGTGGATTCGGTCCGGCCTACCAAGGATTTGCCCACCCGGCGTCCTACCGCACCGGCGGCCCGCTGAGCAAAACCGATGAGATCGAGATGCTGCGTGCCGAGGCCGAGGCCATGCAACAGTCACTGGAAGCGGTCCGGCACAAAATCACCGAGCTGGACAAACCAGAAAACGCCTAATATTATTTCAGCCGGGGTACCGGTTTGACGGGAGCGTTCATCGATGGCTCCGCCGATTCGGTACCCCACAGCTGTCCGCACAAGGCATCGGCCAGGTCGCAAAACGTTGCCATTTGTTGTTGCGAATCGGCCCTGGATTATCGGCAATCGCCATGAAAATAACCATCATCTACGACAACACCGCCTGTGTCCCGGCCCTGAGAGCCGATTGGGGCTTTGCCTGCCTGGTGGAGACCGCCGGCCGCACGCTCCTGTTCGACACCGGTGCCAAAGGCGCAATTCTGATGGGCAACATGGCCGCCCTGGGCATCGACCCGGCGACCATCGACACCGTTTTCATCTCCCACAACCACTGGGACCACACCGGCGGATTGGCCGATTTCCTGATAGCGCATCCCACGGCCGTTTGTATTCCCACCGCCTGCCCGCCGCCTGAGGGCGCCACAACCGTCCTGACCGTGGACAAGCCCATTGAACTTTTCGACAATTTCTATTCCACCGGTCAACTCGGCGGTGTGGAGCAGTCGCTGGTTATCCGGCACCGCGATCACACGGTTGTGGTCAGCGGTTGTTCCCACCCCGGTGTCGGAAATATCGTCGACGCCGCGCGGCGATTCGGCGACGTGACGGACTTGGTCGGTGGCCTGCACGGCTTTTCCGATTTTGTTCGCATCGACCGGCTAAAAAGCATCTGTCCGGCGCACTGCACCCGCCACATGGACACGATCAAACGCGACTACCCCGACCGTTATGTGGCCGCCGGGGCCGGAAGGATCCTGGCGTTCTGAGGTCACCCGCTTACGGCATGTCTTCCCGCTGAAGGGGAATATTCCACGTTTTCATATACTTCCATATCGCTGTGCGACTCAGCCCGACGCGCCGTTCCACCTCGGCTTTGTTCCAGCCGCATTCGTCGAGCAGTTCGAGCAGGTCCGGCCTGGACAAGGTGGGGCGTCTTTTCCGCGGCGCCATCGCACCGTCAAACCCAAAATTACCGTAACCCGACAGGTCCGGTCGTCGAATGTCGATTCGGCGCCGGCGCGAAGCCCCCACGCGTTCGATCTCCCGTTCCTGAAGTACCCGCAGCAGCTTGACTTGAATGTAAGGGCTCAACTCACCGATTTCGTACAGAAAGATCGTACCGCCGGAGGCTTGTTCAAAGCGTCCCGTGCGATCCCGATTCGCACCGGCAAACGATCCTTTGACGTGGCCAAACAGTTCGCTTTCTAAAAGGTTTTCGGACAGGGCGCTGCACTTCACCGTCACCAGTGGGCCCTTCTGGCGGTCGCTGTTGAAGTGAATCGCACCGGCAACCAGCTCTTTTGCCGGTGCCGCTCTCGCCTTGAATCAGAATCGTGGCTTCACTGGCGGCAGCCGCCCGAATAGCCGCAAAGACCTGCTGCATGGCCCGGCTCTTGCCGATAAGGCGTAAAAAGCGATCCGACACAGACAAATCCAATTGGGCGGGAGAGGCGCTCACCGATCACGCCTTTTCGGCCGGGCCGCCGGTAGCAACGCGTCCCGACGGGGCATCCCACCCGGATGGCGACGGACCGAAATCTTGCCTTGCGCCATCTCCCTCTCTACCTTGACCTGGAATGGTTATAGACAGTATATTCCCACGGAGCCGTTCTTGCCGGTAGTGGACCTTGGCGGGCTGGCGGTGAAACGGCGTATCGACCAAACCGAAAACAGTTGGATGCCTTACCATCACGGAGAGATGACAATGGAAATGCGGATCAATTTTCCCGGAGGGAAAAGGGTAACCTCCGATTACAAAGGATTTACCGTAGAAACGGATCAACCGAAAACCGAAGGCGGCGATGGCACGGCACCGGAACCCTTCGACCTTTTCTTATCATCCATGGGAACCTGTGCCGGAGTCTATATTGCCTATTTTTGCGAGAGCCGCAACATTCCCACCGATGACATGTCGATGACCTTGTCGTTTGAACGCAACGAAAAGTCTCATCTGCTGGAAAAGATCGCCATGGAAATCCACCTGCCCCCGGAATTTCCTGACAAGTACCGCAAGGCCGTGATTCGCGCCGCCGACATGTGCACAGTCAAACGCACCCTGGCCCAGCCGCCGGAAATTCAAATCACCGCCACCCGCAAGGAGTAGGAAAGCCATGAAATTTCTGATTATCGGTGGAGATGCGGCCGGCATGAGCGCCGCCAGCCGGGCCAAACGCAGCATGCCCGATCTGGAGGTCACCGTCCTGGAAAAAACCGCCGACGTCTCCTACAGCGCCTGCGGCATGCCCTACAACATCGCCGATGCGGATCGGGAGATCGACGACCTGGTGGTCAGGTCCGCGGAGGTATTTCGCCACAAACAGGGCATCGATCTAAAGACCGGTTGCCGGGCCGAATCGATCGACACCGCCAACCGAACCGTCTCCGGCACCATCCAGGCCAGCGGCGATCCGTTTTGCTTCACCTTCGATCGACTGCTCATCGCCACGGGCGGACACCCCAGGATTCCGGCCCGGCCCGGATTCGATCTGCCCGGCGTGGTGGTCTTGAAAAGCCTGGATGACGGCCGTAAAATCAAGGAGTACCTCCGCCGGCACACGGTCGACAAAGCGGTCATTATCGGCATGGGATACATCGGCCTGGAAATGGCCGAAGCCCTGCGAGCGCGTGGCATTGCCGTGGAAATGGTCAAGCCCGGCCCCGACCTGCTGCCGTGGATGCACCGTGACCTGGCCGAGGTGGTCGAACAGGAGCTGGGCGGCAACGGCGTGCGGCTGCATCTAGGCTGCCACATCACCAAAATCGAAACGGTCGAAAACCGGCTGCAGGTGGTCTGCGAAGACCAGACACTGCCGGCCGACATGGTCCTGGTGGCCGTTGGCATCGAACCCAACAGCGCCCTGGCCGCCGAGGCCGGCATTGCCACCAGTATCGGCGGCGCCATCGCCGTCAACCGCAGCATGCAGACCTCGGCATCGGGTGTTTATGCTGCCGGTGACTGCGCGGACGCCTACCACGTGGTCACCGGCGAAAAGACCTGGATTCCGCTGGCGTTGCGGGCCAACCGGGCCGGGTGGGCCGTAGCGGACCACGTCTGCGGCAGGCCGACCGAACTGGATGGCGTCGCCGGCACCGCCGTGTTCAAGGTGTTCGACCAGCAGGTGGCACGCACGGGGCTGTCTGTCGAGGAATCGCGCCGCTTCGGTTTCTTGCCGGCCGAGGTGGTCATCCAGAGCCACTCCCGGGCGCACAATCATCCCGGTGCCCAGCCGATCTGGGTCCACCTGGTCGGGGACAAACGTACCGGCCGGCTTTTGGGCGCCCAGATGGTGGGACGCGAAAGCGCGGCCCACCGCATCAACGCCGCCGTCGTGGCCCTGCACAGCCAAATGACCGTGGCGGCCTTTGTTCAAACCGATCTGGCCTATGCCCCGCCGTTCGGTCCGGTCTGGGACCCGCTGCTGACGGCCGCCAACCAGCTGTTGAAGCGGTTGTAGGCAGAATCAACAATCACCATACAGTCTGATTATTTCGCCGGTCCCCTGGCCCTGCACACTTTTCGCGCGCCATGACCTCAACCAAAATTCATCATTTCTGGACGGACAACAGGTAACGTTATGGTGGCGCTACCAAAGGCCTCCCAGATCCTCTCCACCGCCCCCCCACCCGCTCGTTCACACACAACCATTGATTATAATTGACATTAAACTCAATTCAATCAGTCTGGCACAGGTATTGATAAATTGTAGAGAACCAGATCGGAGACCCGGCCGAGAACAACACGACACGCTCACATTTCTGCCCGAGGGACAGACCGTAATTTTCACACAACACAGAAATCGGGTAAAATAATCTTTTGTGGATGGGCGCTAAATCAGCGGGTACCCGGCATTGGACCAGGCAAACACGCCGCCGGCCAGCGACTTGACGTGTGCATATCCCGCCTGGCGCATGATGCTGGCGGCAATGTTGGATCGGTACCCGCTGCCGCACTGCAGGACGATCTCTTCTTCTTTTTCGGCCGTGGGAAAACGGCCTGCCAATAGATCGGCAAGCGGAAAATGCTCGGCCTGGGCGATGCGGCCGCTCTCCCATTCGGCCTGGGTGCGCACATCGATGACGCGCACACCACCGTTTTCGAAACGGTCCGCCAGCTGCTGGGCAGAGGTCTGCTCCAGCTGCACCACCTCCCGGCCACTCATCAGCCAGGCCATGATCCCGCCGGACAGGTAGCCGTAAATCAGATCGTAGCCGATGCGGTGCAGCTCGGTGACCATACGATCATAGTCGCCTTTATCGTCCACCACCAGGACGATTTCGGCCTTGGGATCAACCACCATGCCGACCCAGTTGGCCAGCTGCTTTTCAAAGCCGATATTGATGCTGCCGGGAATGTGAAACCCGCCGAATGCGGCCGAGTCCCGTGCATCGATGATCGTGGCGCCGTCGGCAACCATCTCTTCGAACTGCGTGGGGGTAAGATTCTTGTCCATGGGGCAGGCATCCAGGGTGGCCGCGCCCTTGAGGTTGGTCTGGATGATGTGCGAAAAACTTTTGGGACGCACGGGGAAGGCCGACATGACCTCGGCCTTGAAGGCCTCGAAGGAGGCAAACCCCAGCATGTGATTGGCCCGGCGCTCGTAGCCCAGGGTGGAACTTTTTTTGGCGCTCATACCTCGACCGCACAAGGAGCCCTCCCCATGCGCCGGGAAAACCTCCAGGTGATCCGGGTAGCCTGCCAGTTTGACGTACAGGCTGTCGTAGAGGTTGTGCACCTGCTCGTCGAGAATTTCAGCACCGGGCAGGTCCGGGCGGCCAATGTCACCCACGAACAGGAGGTCACCGGTCAACAGCATCTGTGGCTCGTCGGACCGCGCCTTGTCCGTGACCAGCAGGGAGATGGCGTTGGGTGTGTGTCCGGGCGTGTGCAGGACCTCGATTCTGGCCGCCCCGAGCTCGAACACGTCCCCCTGCTCGACGGTCTGGTGCTTGTATTCCACCGGCGCACTCGCATGGATGTAAATGTCAGCCCCCGTTGCCAGTCGCAGCTCCTGATCACCGCTGACATGGTCGGCATGCACGTGGGTGTTGAAGATATGGGTGACCTGCATGCCCTCTTCCCGGGCAATGGCCAGGTAGTCCTGAACGTCCCTTTTGGGGTCCACAACCGCCATGGCCTTGGCACGCGGGCACCCGATTACGTAGGAAAGGCACCCCAGTCCAGGGACGGCAATTTGATTGAAATACACACACACCTCCTTGGTCTATCCACCGTGCCGCCGGCTCGAGCCCGGGCCGGCGGCACGGCGCCATGGTCGACTAGTCGAACGCCATGTCCGTTTTCCACACCTCCCACACCTTGCCGACCAGGTCCGGACCCGGCTTGAGGGTCAGCTTGCCCGGCCGCCAGCCCGACGGCGTGGCTTCGGCACCCTTGCTCTCCCGCACCAGCTGAAAGGCCTGTACCTGGCGCAGGGTTTCCTGCACGTTGCGGCCCACGGGCGGCGTCAGCACTTCGTATCCCTGGACCACCCCGTCCGGATCGATGATGAACCGCCCCCGGTTTTCGACGCCGGCGGCCTCGTTGAAGACACCAAACAGTCTGCCCACTTTCCCGCCGGCATCGGACAGCATGGGGAAGGGTACGCCGCCGTCGACCATCTTGGACAGTTCGTGGTCATTCCACATTTTGTGGACGAACATGCTGTCGATACTCATGGAGAGGACCTCCACACCCAGCTTCTGGAATTCGGGGTGTTTTTCGGCGACCGCCGAAAGCTCGGTCGCTCATACGAATGTAAAATCACCCGGATAAAAGCAGAGCAAGGCCCATTTGCCCAGGTAATCGGAGAGCTTGACGTTGATAAATTTTCCCTGCTGATAGCCCGGGGCCACAAAATCCGGTGCTTTTTCACCCACGTGAATCATCTGTTCCTCCTCCTTGATTGGTTGGCTTTTTTCTTCGGTGACCGCTTTTTCCGGCTCCCCCACCGGTCCTCCGGTCGGACGGGCGCACCCCACCTCCAGATCTTCCGCCATCGCCACTCCTTTCGTTGATTGTTGATATGAGATTATGTTTTTTATTCTTGATCCAATTCGATCGGATTGTCAACCATCCGCAACGCCGGGCGGGCTGGTGGAGGCGGTGTGCACACCCACTCTTTTCTTAGATTTTGCTTGATCGTCAATCGGCAAATGAGCAATACTATGCAAAACTGTCCGATCGCCCCACTGATCTGAAATTCTATTTAAAAATTATATTCCGGAGGGTTACACACGATGCCCGAGTTGATTATTCCCGTGCTTTTTGTAGCGGTCATTTTAACGGCCTGGTCTATCAACACATACAATAAGTTCGTCAAATATAAAAACAATATCGAAGAGTCGTGGAGTGGCATCGATGTCGCCCTGAAGCGCCGCGCCAATCTCATCCCTGGCCTGGTCGACGTTATCGAGGGGTACGGAAAGCATGAAACATCTATTTTTAAAGAAAAAACAGAGGCCTACAGAGCAACAAGCACGGCCGACCGCGTCGCCGGGGAGAGCGACATTTCCAGGTCCCTGGGCGGCTTGCTGGCCCTGGCCGAGGCCTATCCCGATTTGAAGGCCAGCGAGAATTTTCTGAACCTGCAGCAACGCCTGAATGACATTGAAGCCGAGATCGCCCAGGCCCGCACGCGATTCAACCGCAATGTGGGCCGGCTCAACACGCTGGTCGAATCGTTCCCGGCCAAGATTATCGCCAGGAAGTTTGGTTTTACCCGGCAGAACTACCTGGACCTGGAGCTGGCAACCCAGAACCCCGTGCCGGATGTGGAGATTTCGACTTCCGGCGGCCAGGCAAACGGATAGAAGATGTTCAGGCGCTGATGACCGCCATCACGCGGTGCACCACCCGCACCATCGCAACCGACAACGGCCACATCGAACAAATTATCGGTGGGGTTAAAACCGTCGCTTTTTAGGGGCCATGCGGCACCTTCGTTGACTCATGACCGGTCGGCGAGCCATACGCGGCCGGTCTCCGGAGTGGACCGCCGGTCGGGGTCGGGGGGCGGCGAGGGTCGTCTCCCCGATCCCGTCTTGTCCGGCTACGACGCCTTAGTCCACTTGCGGTCGAGGCAGCACCTTGGCCCGCTCGGCAATCTCGGGCACTTTGTGCTCCCACTCGATGGCCATGAGGTGCACGCCGGCAACCCCTTCCATCTCCTTGAACTCTTCAATCTGCTCAATGGCGAACTTGATGCCCTCTTCGGCCTGATTGCCTTTTCCGGCGCCTTTCAAGCGGTCGATCAACTCCTCGGGGACATCCATGCCGGGCACGAACTTGGCCATGTACTGGGCCATACGCGCACTTTTCATGGGGGTCACACCGGCCAGGATGTAGGCTTTTTCGGTCAGGCCCATGTCCACGGCCTTCTTCATGAAGTCCCGGAATCGCGGCATGTTGTAGATACACTGGGTCTGGATGAAGTCCGCCCCGGCGTCGATCTTATTGGCCAGGCGGTAGATCCGGAATTCGTAGGGATCGGCAAAGGGGTTGGCAGCGGCGCCGATGAACATCTGGGGCGGCTTGTCGATCTCCTCTTCGTTCAGAAACTTGCCTTCATCACGCATCTTCTTGACCAGGGCGATGAGCTGCATGGAATCGATGTCGTAGACGTTTTTGGCCTGAGGATGGTTGCCGAACTTCTGGTGATCGCCGGACAGGCAAAGCATGTTTTTCACGCCCAGCGAATAGACGCCCAAAACGTCAGCCATCATCGCCAGTCGGTTTCTGTCCCGGCAGACCATTTGAAAGTTGGGTTCGATTCCGTTGGCCACCATGATGGCCGATGCCGCCGCACTGGACATGCGCACCACGGCCGTCTGGTTGTCGGTGACGTTGACGGCGTCCACCATGCCGCGCAGGTGTTCGAACTTCTCTTTCAGATGCTCTACATTGGCGCCTTTGGGTGGTCCACACTCACCAGTGAAGGCAAAGTGCCCGGCCTTGAGTACTTTCTCCAGGTTACTTCCCGATTTCAGACCGTTGTCGCTCATTTTACCAGTTCCTCCCTTATGCTCTTGCGGGGACCGCCGTCCCTTGCCGTCTGCCAGTCTTTGGCCGCCCGGATCGTGCGAAGATCCTCAAGCCGTCCCTGCTCCATTTTCTTCTTGACGATGGTGTCCCATATGCACTCCACGTCCTTGGCGATTTCGCACTTTCCATCCGCACTGCCGCCGCAGGGGCCGTGCTGAATGCTTTTCGAACATCGCGCAATGGGGCACAACCCATCGTAGTAATGGATCACGCAGGTACCGCAGCCGGCGCAGCGCTCTTCCCAGATGCCATGGGCCACGGCGCCGCCAAAAAAGGTGGTGTTGACCGTCGGAAAGAACTTCTGGCCGGGATAGGCTTCGGACAGGAACTGGGGGCCGACGCCACAGGCCATGGAGAGAACCGCATCATACTGGTCGTAAATGTCCCGGAGCTGCTCCACGTATTCGGGATCGCATTGGCGCTCGATCGTCTTCTCGTCGATTTCGATGGGGTCGCCGTCTTTTTTCCGGCCGATTTTCAAACTCGCGGCCAGGATGCCCACCTCCTTGGCACCGCCCACGTTACAGACGGTGACGCAGCCCTTGCACCCCACAAGAAGAATCTTCTTATACCCCTTGATCATGTCCTGAATCTCTTCAAGAGACTTTCGGTCCGCAACTATCATAGGTTCACCTCTACCGGGTTGACCGGCGGCGCATCCGGCCGCCTGACCGTGGTTAGGAATTCACCGGGCTGGGCCCCAGTTCTTTGATTTTGTCCGTCATTTCGTTGGCAATTTCAGCAAAGCGGGGACCTTGCGCTGAAGAAAGATTGTACATTTGCACCCGCTCCGGCTCAATGCCCAACTCTTTAAGGGTTCGTTGAACGTACTCGACTTTCCGTCTGGTTTTGAGATTTCCTTCCAGGAAATGACATTCACCTTCCAGTCAGCCAGCCACGTAAACGCCGTCGGCGCCGCCCTCAAAGGCGGTCAAAAGGTGGAGGATATCCACCCGGCCACTGCACGGCACCTGAATGACCTTCACGTTACTGGGGTAATTCAGACGCATGGATCCCGCCAAATCGGCAGCGGCATATGCGCAGTACTTGCAGCAATATGCCAGGATCTGGGGCTCGAAAGTGTCGTTCATGCTCTTTCTCCAATGAGGTTTAGGTTTTTATTTTATAAGATTACGCGGCCTCTCCCTTTTTCTTTTCGAAAAGGGCGGCGGTCTTGGCAACGATCTGTTCGTCGGTAAAATGTTTGAGTTCGATGGCCTTGCCCGGACATTCGGAGACGCAACAGCCGCAGCCGTGGCACTCGGCCGGTTCGATCACCGCATGCCCCTCCTCCCCGATGTAGGGGATGCCATACGGGCAGGTCCGCACACAGGTCACACAGACGGCGCACTTGTCCGGATTCACCTCGGCCACCACGCCACCCACCATGATGGAATCCCGCGAGAGGATGGTCATGACCCTCGAGACCGATGCCCGGGCCTGGGCGATACTTTCGTCCAGTGGCTTGGGATAATGGGCCAGCCCGGCCATGAAGATGCCCTCGGAACCGAAGTCCACGGGGCGCAGCTTGGCATGGGCCTCCACCAGGAAACCGTCGGCGGTGATGGGCAGCTTGAACAGCTCGAACAGGTCTTTGTTCTCGTTGGGCAGCACGGCCGTGGCCAGCACCAGCAGGTCCGGATTCAGTTCCACCGGCATCTGCAGCACATGGTCCCGGACCTTGACACTTAACTGACCGTCGACGTCCGTCACATCGGGCATGTTGTCTTCCACGTTGTAGCGCATGAAGATAATGCCCTTCTCCCGGGCCTTTTTGTAAAGCTCTTCGCGAAATCCGTAGGTGCGGACGTCTCGATAGAGCACATAGATGTCCAGTTCCGGGTTGCGTTCTTTGAGGCTCAGGGCGCTCTTGACGGTGTGGGTACAGCACAACCGGCTGCAGTAGGGACGCTCCGGGATGCGCGAGCCCACACACTGGATAAAAGCCACGCTGCGGGCCGAGGAAAGCCTGGGGTCGTCCGCAACCATGGCCGCATCCAGGTCGAAGTGGGTCAGCACGTTGGGATTCTGACCATACAGATATTCGCTGGGTGTGTACTCCTTGCCGCCGGTGGCGACGATGGTGGCGCCGTGCTCCACCACCGTTTCCGACAGGGATTCACCGGAAGTCATCAAGGTGGAGGTGAAGTTACCCATGATGCCGGTCGTTTCGACCACCTCCGTCTTCATGAAGACCCGGATGTATTCGTTGTTGTTGACCTTGTCGACCAGCGCCTCCAGGTAGGGCTTCACGGTTTCCCCCTGCCAGGTGGACAGCAGTTTGTGGGCCACCCCGCCCAGTTGGTCGCCGCGCTCCACCAGATAGACCTGGAGGCCCTGCTCGGCAACGCCCAGGGCGGCTTCCATGCCGGCCACGCCGCCGCCCACCACCAGAACCTTCTGGGTCACCGCCAGCCGGACCTGATGCAACGGCTCGATGACAGCGGCCTTGGCAACGGCCATGCGGACCAGGTCCTTGGCCTTGGCCGTGGCCCGTTCGGGATTGTTCATGTGCACCCAGGTGTTCTGGTCGCGGATGTTGGCCATCTCAAACAGATACTTGTTCAAGCCGGCATCCCGGATGGTCTCCTGAAACAACGGTTCATGCGTGCGCGGAGAGCAGGAGGCCACCACAACGCGGTTGATGCCATGTTCCAGGATCACCTCTTTCATTTTGTCCTGGGTGTCCTGGCTGCAGGTGAACAGGTTGTCCTCTACGTGGACGACATGGGGCAAGGTGGCGGCATATTCTCTCACCGCCGGTACGTCGGCGACGCCGCCGATGTTGATGCCGCAATTGCAGACGAAAACCCCCACACGCGGTTCCTGACCGGAGACGTCGATCTCCGGCGGCAGCTCTTTGGTTTTGATCAGGGTGCCGCGGGCTTCGGCCAGAGAGCTGGTGGCCGCCGATGCGGCGGCGGAGGCCTCCATGACCGACTGGGGAATATCCTTGGGTTCCTGGAAGGCACCGCACACAAAAACACCGGGCCGGCTGGAACTCACCGGTTCGAGGGTATGCGTGGCGGCATGCAGGTGTTCGTTGAGGTCGATGCCCATGGTTTCGGCCAGTGCCACCGATTCCTTGTTGGGGGCCAGGCCGACGGCCAGTACCACCATGTCGAAGGTTTCTTCCATCAGTTCGCCTTCTTCGGTGATATAGCGCAGACGCAGGTTGTCGTTTTCCACCGGGTCGATGGTATGCACTTTGGAGCGGATGAAGCGCACGCCCTTTTCCTCCTTGGCGCGCATGTAGTATTTTTCAAACTCCTTGCCGTGGGTGCGCATGTCCATGAAAAAGACAGCCGTGTCCAGCTCCTTGGCACTGTGCTCTTTGGCAATGATGGTCTGCTTGTTGGTGTACATGCAGCACACCGACGAACAGTAGCTGTGGTCCGAGCAGTTGATGTCCCGGGAACCCACGCACTGGAACCAGGCGATCTTGTCCGGCTCCTTGTGGTCCGACGGCCGTACCAGATGGCCTTCGTATGGTCCCGAGGCGGAAAGAATGCGTTCCATCTCCAGACTGGTGACCACGTTGGGGTGGCTGGCGTAGGGATAACTCTTGTGCTCGGTGGGATCGAAGGGGGTGAACCCCGGTGCCAGGATGATGGCACCCACATTGATCTGCTTGGTCTCGGCCACCATCTCATGGTTGACGGCATGGGCCAGGCAGGCGTCCACACACTGATAGCACTCGGAGCACAGCCCGCACTTGAGGCAGCGGTCGGCTTCGGTTTTGGCCTCTTCTTCGGTGTAGCCAAAAGAGACTTCAAGAAAGTTGCACTCGCGGGCTTCGGGATCGAGGCACCTGACCGTCGTGCGCTTTTTAGTGGGCTCCCCGCTCAAATCTTCGGGTTTGACGAAATCCCACTCTTTCTGGCGGCCCTCGGCAAGATCCAGGCCGTTGATGAAGCGGTGAATGCTCTCGGCGGCTTCCTTGCCGCAGGCCACGGCGTCGACGACCGATTTGGGTCCGTAAAAGGCATCGCCTCCGGCAAAAACCCAGTCGATGGGGGTCTGCAGGGTGACCGGATCCGCTTCCAGTCCGCCGGGGCGGGAAACGGCGACACCCTGCTCCTTGATGCCGGTCAGGTCGGTGCTCTGCCCGATGGCGACAATGATGGTGTCACCGAAGAAGGGCTGGCATTCCCCCTCGTCATAAGCCGGGTTGAAGCGCCCATCTTCATCGAAGACCGCCGTACAGGTCTTGAATTCGATACCGGACACACGCTTGTTCTTGTCGATATAAAAAGATTTGGGACCAAAGCTGTTGACGATATTGATGTCGCCTTCCAGGGCCTCTTCGATCTCGTGCTCCCAGGCGGGCATCTCTTCGCGCCTTTCCAGGCAGATCAAGGTGACATTCTTGGCACCCTTGCGTTTGGCGGTCAGGGCCACGTCGATGGCCACGTTACCGCCGCCCACCACGATGACATCCTCGCCGAGCTCGATCTCTTTGCCCATGGCGGCATCCCGCAGGAAATCGACGCCCTGAAGAACGCCGGCGGAATCTTCATTCTCCACGCCCAGGGCACGGCCACCATGCAGCCCGATGGCCATGAAGCAGGCACTGTAGCCGTCGGCCTTGAGGCTCTCCAGGGTGACGTCGGATCCGAAGGTCACCCCGCATTTGATCTCGGCGCCCATCTGCCGCACCACGTCGATTTCATCGGCCAGAATGTCCCGGGGCAGCCGGTATTCGGGAATGCCGTAGCGCATCATGCCGCCCGGCTCGGGTTGCTTTTCGAAGATGGTCACGCCGTAGCCCTGCTGGAGCAGGCAGTAGGCCGCGCTGACACCGGCGGGACCGGAACCGATGACGGCCACCTTTTGGTCCCGCTTCTCGGCCGTTATTTCGGGGATGTAGGTCTCGCCGCTCTGTTTTTCGTAATCGGCCAGAAAGCGGTGCAGCTCGCGGATGGCCAGCGGTTGGTCCACGTCATTGCGCGTGCAGGCGCTTTCACAGGGGTGGTGGCACACCCGCCCGCAGACCGCCGGGAAGGGGTGATCCTGCTTGAACAGTTTCAGGGCTTCCTTGTAGCGACCGTCGTTGATCAGGGCGATGTAGCCCTGAATGCTCACGTGGGCCGGGCAGGTGGCTTTGCAGGGCGCGGTGCCGCGCTTTTCGATGGCGTAGGCGCTGGGCATCCCCTGGGGATAGAGTTTAAAGGCCGCCTTGCGGTCGCGCAGGCCTTCGTCGAACCGGTTGGGCGTTTCGATGGGACAGGCCTTGGCGCACTCTCCGCAGGCCGTGCACTTGTCCATTTCAATATATCGCGCATTTTGACGCAGCTTGACCGTGAAGTTGCCCACCTCACCGGAAACCTCCTCGATTTCCGTCAAGGTCATCAGGTCAATGTTCAGATGGCGGCCGCACTCCACCAGTTTGGGGGAGATGACGCACATGGAGCAGTCGTTTGTGGGGAAGGTTTTGTCCAGCTGGGCCATGACGCCGCCAATGGCCGACTTGGTCTCGGTCATGTGCACGTAGTAGCCTGAATCCGCTAGATCCAGGGCGGCCTGTATGCCGGCGATACCGCCACCGACCACCAGTACGCTGCCGACGACATCCTTACTCTGGGTAGTTTCTTTTTCTGCCATTACGCAATCCTCATGAAAGTGTTGACAATGGAAAGGCTTTCTTTGGTTTACGGTACGCGGGCGGTACCGTCGACTGTCCCTATGAAAAAGACCGGACAAACACCGATGCGGGCCAAATTATGATATTTTTTCACCCTTTTGGACCAGCAACGGCTGTACCACAACAACGCACAAAATTCAAATCAGGTTTTTAACAATATTTCAATTCTTTTGGCTGGTTCATGGAATATGCTCGAAACCACACGGGACGGCAAAGCGCTGGGCCAACCTGCCGAAGTGGACTTAAGGAATTAAAAAAAATAGAAATGTGGTTCAGCCACGACGCGCTTGCGACTGGCGGGTTGCGCGTTGCCAGGGTCGGAAGGGGCGCTGCCGAAAACCGCCAAGATCATCGGTGCCCACAGGGGTGGCCGATTCTGGTCGCTTTTTCGCGCAACGCGGATGCCGGTCAAAAGACCTGTCTGTGGATGGACGCGGCCTAACGCTCACCACGGCGATACGGCTCTGCCAGCATGGCCGGGGCGCTGAGGCGGCGGCTGTCGCGCAGCCCGCCCACCAGCAGTACCAGCAAGGTGGCGATGTAGGGCAGCATGGCCAGGAAATTGGGCGAGATCCCCAACGGCTGCAGCAGGTATTGCAGCACGAAGATCCCACCGAACAGAAAGGCGCCGACAATGGCCCGCATGGGATTCCACAGGGCGAAAATGGTCAGGGCAATGACGATCCAGCCGCGGCCGGCCGTCATGCCCTCGATCCATGACTTGCTGTAGGAGGTCGACAGGTGGGCGCCGGCCATGGCCGAGAACCCCCCGCCGACGATGACCGCCAGGTAGCGGATCCGGGCGACGTTGACACCCTGGGTTTCCGTGGCCCGGGGGTTTTCGCCGGCCGAGCGGATCCGGATCCCCAGCAGGGTGTATTCGAGCACAAACCAGGCGCCGATGGCTGACAGGACCGCTATGTAGAAAAAGGGGCTCTGGTTGAACAGCACCGGCCCCACCACCGGGATGTCGGACAGAAAGGGAATGGGCAGCGCGTTGATCTTGACCGCCAGGGGCTGGCCCACGTAAGGCTTGCCCATCAGGCCGGCCAGACCCAGCCCGAGCATGGTCAGGGCCAGGCCGGATACCACCTGGTTGGACTGCAGGGTTATCGAGGCAACGGCATGCACGATGGAGATCAACATCCCCGCCATGATGGCCGCACACAATCCGAGCCAGGGATTGCCCGTGTGGTGGGTAACCGCAAATGCCGTCACCGCACCGATGGCCATGACCCCTTCCACGCCGAGATTGAGTACCCCGGACCGCTCGCAGAGGATCTCGCCGACCGTACCGATCAGCAGCGGCGTGCCGGCCACCAGAGTGCGTTGCGCTATGGAGATGAGAATATCTTCCATGAACTAATCCCTTTGAGCCATAACGACCTGCAGCCGGTTCTTGCTGAAAAAATCTCCCATTATCAAAAAAATCAGCAGGGTTCCGTTGAAAATCGCCACCGTGGCGGACGGCAGACCGAGGGAGATTTGAATGGCGTCGCCGCCGACCAGGATTCCGGCAAAAAAGATCGCTGAAAAGATCACGTAAAATGGATTCAGCTTGGCCAGCCAGGCCACGATAATCGCCGTGAAACCATAGCCGGAAGAGATGGTGTCCGGATAGCTCAGGTAGTGGTGAATGCCGGCCACTTCACCCACACCCGCCAAACCGGCCATGCCGCCGCTGATGGTCATGATCAGCAGTGTCGTGCGGGTAAAATCGATGCCGGCGTAGCGGGCCGCTTCCGGATTTTCGCCGATCACCCGGACTTCATAGCCGAAACGGGTCTTGTAGATCACCAGGGTCAGCACGAGGGCGGCGGCCACCGCCAGGATCAATGAGGCCGTGTGGATCCGCGACCCGGGAACCAGGGAGAGAATCGCGGCGGGCGGCAGGTCATCGGTATAGGGAAAGCCGAACTTTTTGGGGCTCTTCCAGGGACCCACAATCAGCAGAGTCATCAATTCGGCGCAGATGTAGTTGAGCATCAGGGTGGAGATCACCTCGTTGATGGCGAAACGAAGCTTGAGGATGGCCGGGATCAGCCCCCACAGGGCACCACCGGCAAACCCGGCCGCAAACATGATCGGGACCACCAGGGGGGGCGGAAGCGTCGTTCCCCAGTTCAACCCCACCCAGGTACCGAAAATGGCGCCCATGAGAAGTTGGCCCTCGGCACCGATATTCCAGAATTTGGCCTTGAACACCAGTGCCAGTCCGGTGCCGATGAGCATGAGCGGAATCGCCTTGGTGATCGTCTCTTTGAATCCGTAGAGGCTGCCGAAAGATCCGATGAAAATTTTGTTGAAGGCGAACAGCGGATTGACGCCGCTGGCAAGGAAAATCAGTCCGATCACCCCCAGGCCGGCGCCCAGGGAGGCGACCAGAATCGAAAAGGTGATCGGGGCGGAGATCCGCTGGCGATCCGTTACCTTAAATCGTATCATCGAAACCGTCTCGCGCGTCGATTTGCGCGGCCCCGGCCATCATCAGGCCGATATCGGCAAAGCGGGGGTCGTCCGACGCCAACACGCCCATCAGGCGTCCCTGAAAGATAACGGCGATGCGATCGCACAACTCGAAGATCTCCTCCAGGTCTTCCGAAACCAGCAGCACGGCGCCGCCCTCCGCCCGTCGCTTGAGCAGCTGGTTGCGCAGGTACTCCGTGGCACCCACATCCAGACCGTAGGTGGGATGGGACGCCACCAGCAAGTCCGGCTTGTCGGCAATTTCACGGCCGAGAATCAGTTTTTGAATATTGCCGCCAGACAGATTTTTGGTCGGCACGTCGATCGACGGGGTGGCCACCTGGAAGTCCTCGATCAGTTGCCGGGTATGGGCCTTTATGCGGCCGTAGGCGAGAAAGGCCCGGTGCGAAAATTTTTCCTGATGATGCTGCTTCAAAATGGCGTTTTCGTAAAGAAACAGGTTCGGTGCGATGCCGAAGCGGATACGCTCTTCCGGAACATGGGACACCCCGGTGTTGTAAATTTTCCGGGGAGACTGGTTGGCGATATCGACCCCGTTGATTTTGATGCGGCCGCCAAGGACCCGCCTCAACCCGGTGATGGCTTCGACCAGTTCGCGCTGACCGTTGCCGGAGACCCCGGCGATACCGAAGATCTCGTTGCGGTAGACATCAAAGGAGATGCCGTTGACGACCGCAAATCCCTTGTCGCCGTCGACCTCGACGTTGATGACCTCGAGTACTTTCTCTTCCCTGGGCATTTTCTTCCTGGAAAAAGAGAAAAGCACGTCCCGCCCGATCATCATGCGGGCCAGGGCTCGCTTGTCCAGGTTTCCCTTTTGCGCGTGTCCGACGACCCGACCTTTTCTCAAGACGGTTACACGATCGCAAAGCCTGTTGATCTCATCCAGCTTGTGGCTGATGAGAATAATCATCCGCCCTTCGCTTCGCATCTTCTCCAGAATATCGAAAAAATCATGCGTCTCCTGGGGCGTGAGAACGGATGTGGGTTCATCCAGAATCAGCAAGCCGGCCTCGTTGACAAGGGCCTTGATGATCTCAACGCGCTGCTGCTCTCCGGCGGACAGCTGCCAGACTTTTTTGTCGGGGTCGATGTTGAAGTTGAACGCTTCCGAAAAGGAGACAATTTTGCGGCGGATTTTCTTCTGGGGAAAGAGTCGAGGTGCACGCACATACCCCAATACGATATTCTCAAGAACGGTGTGGTTCTGAATGAGCATGAAATGCTGATGCACCATGCCGATGCCGTGGCTCATGGAAGCCCGGGGAGAATCGATCCGGACCCGGCGCCCGTTGATCTGGATTTGACCGCCGTCGGGCTGGTAAATCCCGTAAAGAATGTTCATCAGGGTCGTTTTTCCGGCGCCGTTCTCACCAAGAAGGCCCAGAATTTCTCCTGACGACACGTTTAGACTGATGCTGTCATTAGCCACAACACCCTGAAATAACTTACTAATGTTAATCATTTCAAGGCTTTTCAGACGCTTCATATCAAGGTTGCCCCATGGGTGTTGCGGCAGCGCTCGTCGCGGCCTGCGGCCGTCGTCACACGGCGCAAAGACGAAACGGGGGCGTTTGTTTCCGTCAAACGCCCCCTGTTGACATCATCACATCAGCGGCACACGCACGCAAACCCAACGGATAGATGACGGCCCGAAACAGATCCCGGGTGCGGGCCGACGGATGCCCGTTGTGGACGCGCACTACTTGGGAATTTCGCCCACCACATTATCCACATAGTACATCATGCTCAGCAGGTCGGCTTTGGAGGCCTGTTGGCCCGCTTCGATTTGAAGCTGACCGGTGTTATCCGAAATCGGCCCCGTGAACGGATCGAAGGCGTCGCGTCCCGCCGCCATCTGGGCATAGCGTTTGAACACCAGGTCATGCACGCTCAGTGCGCCCACATCCGCCATTTCCACGGTGACGCCTTTCAGGGCATCCACAAATTTCGCGTTAACGGGCTCGCCGAAGGCGCCGCCCAGGATAGCGGCCTTTTCAGCAACCAGCCACCACATATCGGCGTTTGTCCAGGTGTCTTCGTACAAGTCCTTGAGAATCTCGACGTACATGACCCCCCAATCTACCAGTTGGCCGGACACGACCGAATCCTTTCCGTAAACCTGCATGGGGCTGTAATGGCTGAAGGTATAAATCTGCTTGCCCTTTTCGGTGTGTTCCTGGCCGACTTCGATGACCGCCGGCGTGTCCTCGGTAAAGGCCAGCGCGTCGCACCCTTCCGCAATCAGCGCTTCAGCGGCTTCCCGGGCCTTATCCGGGCCATACCACGCGTTGATCCATCGCACATGCACCCGGGCCTCGGGATTGACGACCTTGATCCCGAGGGCGAAGGCATTGATGTGACGGATCAGCTCCGGAATTGGGAAGGCCGCCACATACCCGATCTTATTGCTTTTGGTCAAGGCGCCGGCCATGATGCCATTGAGGTAATAGGTCTGAAACAGATCGGCAAAATAGGTGCCGACGTTTTCAGCCTGCTTGAAGCCGGAGCAGTGCATGAAGTGTTTGTCGGGGTACTTCTGGCCGGCCTTGATCGTGGCATCCATGTATCCGAAACTGGTGGTGAAGACCACGTCGCACTTCTCTTCTTGAATGAAGCGATCGATAATTCGGGGGGCATCGGCTTCGGGCACGGATTCGATAAAGACGGTTTCCAGCCACGGCAGCTGTTCTTCGGCAAACTTTCGGCCCACGTCATGGGCATGGGACCATCCATAGTCGCCCACCGGGCCGACATAAATAAAACCGGCCTTGAGCTGCTTGTCGGCGGCGATTGCCACGCCGGCGGCAACCATCGCAACCGTCACGGCCGCCACCACGATCCAGACAACCGGCAAGCGCCGGCGATTCTTGCTTTTCATGGGATCCTCCTTTAATTTGGTCTCGAGTTCACGCGCACACGTCTCACAGGGCAAGTGGCTTCTAGTACGATGATACGATTCGTTAAGTCAACAGCCGTGTGGCCGTTTTTCGCCTCCGGCCGCCGCGGCAGCCCGCCCGGCGGTCGCAACGGCCATTGTCCCAATTGTCAGGCCTGTTGAGCTGTAGCGGCGCCGTGGAGTGTAAGAATATTTCTGATTCCGATCGATTTTTGGCATTATCATTGACTTTCTTTTTGTGGTATGATCGTTAAATTTTCCTGATGTTCACCGATCCATCTTTTTAACTCACAATTCAGTTCGCCTTCCACCGTTATTGTACAGGCGTCACGAAGGCGGCCTTGTCAGGAGGACAACATGTACGGGTTAGCGGCCATAAATCAGGCCAACGGGTGGGCTATGGCAGGCGCGGGTGCCTGCATTGTGCTCACCGGATTGGCGGTTCTGTCCTTTTTGCTCTCGATGATTCCCCGCCTGACGGCGCTTTTCGAGAAAAATCCACCGAAACCGCTGGAAACGCCCAAACCGAACGCGGCACCGCCCTTGACGTCAGCACCGGAGGCGGATCCGGACGACGTGGCGGGCGAGGTGGAGACGTATATGGCCCTGACCGAAGCGCTGGGCACGGAATTCAACCTGATCGATGTGCATCGCAAGTCCCGGGAGGCCGGCCTTGCCCACCCCCACCTGTCCATCAGTCGACTCCGGAATGCCGGCCTGTTGGTACCCGTGGGCGAAGACCGCTTTACCTGGCAAACCCCTTCCCACTAAAGACAAGGACTCGATAAATGGACTTATTGTTTCAATTCCTCAGCAACACCGGATACTTTCTGGCCGACTACCGGCACATTCTCATGTGGGGCATCGGGATCTTTTTCGTTTACCTGGGCATCGCCAAAAAATACGAACCGCTGCTGCTGCTGCCGATCGGTTTCGGCGTCCTGATCGGAAATGTGCCTTTTTTCAAGGGATTCGGCCTCGGCATCTATGAACCCAACAGCGTGCTGCACTACCTCTATTTTGGGGTGACCTCGGGCGTATACCCGTCGATCGTTTTTCTCGGCCTGGGGGCCATGACCGATTTCTCATCTCTGCTGGCACGGCCCAAACTGATGTTGCTTGGCGCCGCCGCCCAGATGGGCATCTTCTTTACCCTGCTGAGCGCCCTGGCACTCGGATTTCTGCCCAAGGAGGCCGCCTCGATTGCCATTATCGGCGGCGCCGACGGGCCCACCTCCATCTTTCTGACCGCCAAACTGGCCCCGCACCTGATCGGTCCCATCGCCATTGCCGCATACTCTTACATGGCCTTGATTCCGATCATTCAACCGCCGATCATGAAACTGCTCACCACCAAATCGGAACGTCGGATCCACATGCCCGACCCGCGACCCGTCTCCCGCAAAGAGCTGCTGATCTTTCCCGTCATCGGCCTGTTTTTGTGCTGCTTTCTGGCACCGGCATCGATTCCCCTGCTGGGCACCTTCTTTTTCGGCAATCTGATGAAAGTCAGCGGTGTTGTCGAACGGCTTGCCCAAACGGCCCGAACCGCCATTATCGATACGGCCACCATCTTCCTTGGACTTACCGTGGGCGCCAGCACCCAGGCGGACGTTTTTCTCACCACCAAATCGGTCGGCATCTTCGTCCTGGGTGCGGTCGCCTTCAGTATTGCCACGGCCTCGGGATTGATCTTCGGAAAAATCATGAATCTGTTTCTCAAAGAGAAAATCAACCCATTGTTGGGCGCCGCCGGCGTATCCGCCGTACCCGGTTCGGCCCGGGAAGTGCACTTGATGGGACAAAAAGAGGATCCCAGCAACTACCTGCTCATGCACGCCATGGCGTGCAACTCATCCGGCGTGATCGGCTCGGCAATCTGTGCCGGCATTTTGTGGAGTTTCAACGCCGGATAGGCTTCACTTTTGGTTGCAGCATCGAAGAACCGCCGGGTGCGCCACAAACGCCGCCGGCGGTTTTTATTTTGCTTGACCGTTTTGTTGGGATTATGCGATCCTTCAGTTGTCACTGAAAACGGAACGGTGCCGCCTGCAGCCCTTGAGTTCATTTTTCCGTGAGTATGTTTGTCCACCCGCCCAGCCCGTTTTCTTCGCAACCGTCAGCGCAAGCCTATCGCCAAAAAGGGGGATACCATGATCGCGAAGATTATCATCAAACGGCGCTTCGTCAAAGAAAACACCCCGCAGATTCTTTCCCTGCTCAACAAGATCAGATCGATTGCTATGGAGCAGCCGGGTTACATTTCCGGAGAAACGCTCATGCAGAGCGATTTCCCGGAGAACATGGCCGTCATCGCCACGTGGCAGAGTATGGAGGATTGGAACGCCTGGAAAAAAAGCGAGACCCGCCGCAAATATGAGGCCATGCTGGAAATCTATCAGACACGGCCCACACAGTATGAAGAGTACCTGTTGGGAGCCGCCTTCAGCGAGAAAACGTGAGCAGCTCGGCGGCCCATCGGGGTCGTCCGCCAAAAACCGTCGCCGAAATCCGGGTTCAGCGGATCGGGCGGCCACGAGCGCGCCGTCAGGACTCCTTAAGCGAAAATAGCTTTGGAATAACAGCCGGTTAAAACCGGCCCGCGCAGAGCCGATTTTTCGGGCGATCGGCGCGGTGTCAATATCGTTCCATGCCTACAGCGCTTTCGTCCACCAACGACGCCCTGATTAAGCATATGGCGCTCCACCCTTTTTCGACCCGTTTTTGGTGCAACCGATAATCCACTTCCCGGTACCACCGGCAAAGAGCGGGAACCTCATCGTTTTTCAGGCCCGAAAAAACCAGGGCACACCGCCCGGCGTTGGTCTTTTGCACTAAATGGCGAAGGCCCAGCAGGGTCGGTACCCGCAGATTCGCAATGACCATGTCGTAGGCACGGTCGAAGGCCTCCAAGCCGCCCTGAGCAATGGTGACGCGTTCCTCCAGGCCGTTGCGGCGTATATTCCGGCGGGCTTCAAAAACGGCGCAAGGGTCGGTATCGATGGCGTGTACACGGCCCACCCCAAGTGCTGCAGCAGCCAGGGCCAGCACCCCGGATCCCGTCCCAATATCGATGGCCTGAAGGGTTTGCTTTTGATGATGCCAAGGGGGGTGGTGCAAGAGGTCGTCGATCAGGTCGATGGCCATGCGTGTGGTTGCATGCTCACCGCCGCCGAATGCGGCTCCCCGCTCGATCTCGACCACGCTCTGCCCATGCCCTGGTGGCCACGTGACGTAAGGCGGTTTGATGACGACGTGCGGTGAGACTCGGCAGGGCCGATCATAGGCGCGCTCGATGAAAGAGCTGCCGAAGTGAGACGTGTAGCAGAGTTCGCCGCTGGCAACCAGGTCGGCCACCACGCCCTTGACTTGCAGCACACCAGCGCGGCCTTGCAGGCCGAAATGGCGGGCTAACCCGCTGAAACGGACCTTGTCGGGCGACGCTATGATAAAATCGAGAACCCGTTGCGATAAAACATCCATGGCGGACACCGTCCGGGTTAAAAAACGGCCGTCGTCGCGGCCCTGGCGTACCCGGCCCTACTCATGGCCTTCGCGCGCCAACAACGCCTTGTGCCACAGCGCAAACTCATACATAGCGATGAATCGGTCATCGTCGTTGACGATTCCGATGGCCATCTCCAGCACTCCGCGGCCATAGCTGTTGGAATAGCCATCCGGGCGCGACCGCAAAAACTCCCGCACCAGCGTTTGGGAGGTACGCCGGGTTCTGTCCCGCCGGATGTCGATCGGATCCTTGGGCTTCTCGAAGGGATCCCAATTGTCGTACCCGACCTTGTCGCGAATGTGCCGTTGCCGCCGCGGCGCCATGGCATCGAAGATCGCTTTTTTTTTGTCCTCATCTGACGTTGCGTTGTCCATGACCTATTCACCTTGCCCCTGGGTGTGGTCGTCGTCCGCACCCTCTGGCGCGAACCCCAGATAGGACGCATCGAAGACGGTCAACAGCGCCATGGAAAGCGGCATCAAGAGGTCTCCCATTTTGACGTGCTTGGATTGCAGCAAATCGACGAGCTCCTGGGACAACGCATGAAGCTTGGCATTCACCGCATCCAGATTCACGGTCGGGTAAGACAGGCCCTCTTTAAAACCCGACAGGCCGCAGGTGTGGCCCCGCCCGTCGATGGAGGTGGGGATGCCGTACAACCGGCAGGTGATTGGCCGGAAGGGGTACAACTCACAACGATCCTCCGGGTTGAGGAGGGGGCATCGGACACGTTCGGCCGCCATCTCAAGCAACACCTGCGCCTCCGTTTTTTCCCCGGATTCGACCGATTTAAAGGCCTTTCGCTTTAATCGGTAGATGTCCCGATCGATCTTGTTGGCCTCGGCCAGGATTTCCTTTTTGCGCACATCGGCGACTTCTGCGATAAAGTGGCGGTTCAGGTACAAGGCCTCGACAAGTGAAAGGTCGAAAAGCGCATGACAGCAATCTGCACATTCCAGTTGGCACTTGACGCAATCGGCATGTTCCAGGCGGACCTTTTCGAAAACGTCGTCCACCTGTTTTACCAGGGCTTCATATTTGTCAAAAACAACATCTAACTCAGGTATCATTTATGGCACTCCCCAAACGACTGTTTCACGTGAAACGCTATTTGCCAACACAGAATTGGCTGAAAATGTGTTCGTAGAGATCGTCGCGGCCGCGGCTTCCCGAGATCTCCTCAAGAATGTGCAGAATCTGTTTCATTTTTTCCGATATGAGTTCAACCGCCGGCCGTGTCTCCATGGCCACCGAAAGCGATTCGATTTCGCGCCCGGCCCGCTCCAGAATGATGCGCTGCCTAAGGTTGGGCGTGATCCGTTCACCGGACACCCTGCCGGACTCAGCGACCAGACCGCTGAAAATGCGATTCTTGAGCGCTTCGAGCCCGGCCCCGGTCTTGGCAGAAACACGCACGCATCGATGAGCACCCAATCGCCGTTCGATAGCGGCCACGGCGACCGCATCGGCAAGGTCGTCTTTGTTGATGACGACGAGCGTCCGTTTCGCCCTGCTTTCGTCGTATAGCCGCACCTCGAAGTCCCTGAGCGGCCGGGTGGCTTCGACAACCAGCAGGACGGTGTCGGCGCTCTGGATCTGGCTGCGTGCCCTGGCGATGCCGATACACTCGACCGGGTCTGTGGTGTCGTGGATGCCTGCCGTGTCGCAGATTGTCACCGGCACACCGTTGATGGAACTGTATTCGCGCACAACATCCCGAGTGGTGCCGGGGATGTCGGAAACGATGGCCGTTTCTTTTTGCACCAGATTGTTCAACAGGCTCGATTTGCCGACGTTGGGCATGCCGGCGATCGTCAATGCCAGACCGTCACGATAGACGGCGGCCTCTTTTTGCCGCCGAATGAGGGCACCTATTTCGGGCAAAACCACTTGACCGAGGGTCGTGGCGGCCTCTTCGAATACCAGCTGACATGCGATGGCGTCCGACTCGCCAAATTCGATGATCGCCTCGCACTTTGACTGCAGGCCGACAATGGTGTTGACCATGTCGTCGACCACCCCTCGAAGCCCACCGGCGATGTGGCTGCCGGCCATGCGCGCCGCGGTTTCGCAGGGCGCGTTGATCAGCTCAACAACGGCCTCAGCCTGGGTCAGATCGATGCGTCCATTTAAAAAGGCCCGCTTGGTAAATGCTCCCGGGTCGGCCAGGCGGGCGCCGGCATTGACAACGGCGCTCAACAAGCGGTCCAGAACCACAATCCCAGAGTGGCTGTGAATTTCGACCACATCTTCGCGAGTAAAACTCTTGGGGCCTTGCATGTACAGGGCCAAAACTTCGTCAATGACATTGCCGTCGTGGGGGTCGCAGACGAACCCATAATACACCCGATGGGATTGGATTGGGAGCGCCACCGCGCGTCCGTCCTCGGACCGGCCCCCTCGGCCGCGGCGCCTGAAAAGCCGCATTAGTATCGCTGGCGCATGGGGGCCGGAAATTCGTATAATGCCGATGCCACCCGGCCCCAACGGTGTCGAAATGGCGGCTATGGTTTCGGCGAGCATGATATATTATATAAAAACAACTGGTTATGGTTTATTTGGGGCTTCGTCGGGGTGCTGAACCCTGCTTTTTCGGAAAAATCATCAGCTTGCGGTAGTAGCCGTCACCGATACTTTGGGTCCTCACGCTGTTTCTGTCTTTCAGGTGGATGTGGACAATGCGGCGGTCGTGAGCATTCATTTGCCCAATGGTGACCGGCTTTTTAATCCGCTGGGCCTTTTCCGCCAGGCGGGTGGCCAGTTGCTGAAGGTTTTTTTTGCGCTTTTCCAGATAGCCTTCGACATCAACCATTACCCGGGTGCGCTGGGTGCTCTTCTTGTTGATCATCTTTTCCAGCAAATATTGGATGGCCTCGAGGGTCTGCCCCCGTTTGCCGATCATCACCCCGCTTTCGCCTCCTGAAACGGTAAACAGCAGACGCTCGCCGTCCACGACCGAATCCACGCTGGCGCCCGAGGTGATTGCGTCGACGATGCTTTTTAATGCCGACGTTCCATAGGCGATCATGGTTTCATCGACCGCCCTGGTCATCGGCGATGCCGCTGTCGCGGCGGTCGCTTCGGGCACCGACTCGAGCGGGGGCACATCCGTGGCAGCCACCGTTTTGGGTGGGGCCGCTTTTGGGTCGGAACGCGGTTGCGCTTCAACAAACACCTTGATGACGGCTTTTTTGATGCCGACTAGTCCAAAAATGCCCGTGGAGCCATAGGTAACCACTTCATGCTTGAGCGCTTCGACGGGAATGTTGAGCGCCTCGCTGGCGGCCTCCAGGGCCTGTTCGACGCTTTTTCCTTGAAATTCATGGGAATTCGACATGCGTATCTCCGGAGTCGACTATGTTTTCTTCTGAACGTAGTACTGCTGACTGATGGAAAGCACATTGTTCACCAGCCAGTACAACACCAGTCCGGAGGAAAAGTTGATAAAAATAAAGGTGAACACCACGGGCATCAACATCATCATTTTGGCCTGCGTGGGGTCTCCCGGAGGGGGTGACATCTTCTGTTGCAGCAGCATGGTGGCGCCCATGATAATGGTCAAAACCGGAATTCCATAGGGCGGCTCCATGAACGGAATCGAAAAGCCGAAATCGAAAAGCCGGTCCGGCGCACTGAGGTCGTTGATCCACAAGAAAAACGGTGCATGCCGCAGTTCGATGGCCTGATAAAGCATGCGGTAAAGCGCGAAGAAAACCGGGATTTGCAGGACCATTGGCAGGCACCCACCCATGGGGTTGACCTTGTAGGTGCGATACAGGGCCATCAACTCCTGGTTCATTTTTTGTTTGTCGCCCTTGTGCTTCTCACGAATCTCGGTCATCAGCGGCTGAAGCTTTTTCATCTCGCTCATGGACTTGTAGCTCTTGTTGCCCAGGGGCCACAGGAGGAGTTTCGTGACGATGGTCAGGAGGATGATGGCAATGCCGTAGTTGGGAATGACACTGTAAATCTGGTTCATGAACCAGAGGCAGGGCTTGGCGATGAAATTGAAGAACCCGAAGTTCAAGGCCTTGCCCAGATCGTGTCCCAGGCTGTTCAGCAGTTCCATGCTCTTGGGGCCCATAAACACATAAAACTGAAACGCCTGGCGGGTTCCCGGGTTGATCTCAAAGGTGGGATTGACCAGCTGGTTGTTGATGACATCTGCGTTCAACGCCAGTTTAACACTGCCGTTCACCGGTTCGCCGGGAATGACGCTGGACAAAAAGTAGCGATCTTCGATACTGATCCAGGTAATGGTGCCGCTGAGCAGGGGCTTGTCTTCGATTTTTTTGGTTTTGACCTGTTCGAGACGGCCGTCGATCAGCGCACTGGGCCCAACGAATCCGTAGCCGCTGTCCGCTTCTAAGGGCTTGCGTATCGAAAGGACCAGTTGATCTGCCAACACCCGTTCCGAGGCATTGTCAATCGCCACCTTCAGGTCGATCAGGTAGGAGTCGGGATCGAACGTGTAGATTTTGGAAAGGCGGGTGCCGTTGTCGGCCACCCAGGTGAAGGTCAGTGATTTTTTCTCGCTGGACACCTCAAGGCGATCCGCTGAATGGTCAACGGCGTAGACGGCGTCCTCCAGGCCCGGCAGCGATCGCCCGGAAAGCGAGGTCCTCAGGACCCCGTCGTTAAAGGTTTCCGGTATCAGCTGCTTGTTCGGCGAATCGGCATCAACCGTCTCCCGGAAGTGTTTGAGGATAAAACTGGTAAAGGAGGCGCCTTTAGCGGAAATCCGCACCTCGTAAAAAGGGTTTTCGACGGTTATTTCCCGAACCGGATCCCCAGCAGCCGGAACGATCGTGACTGCATCGGCCGCCGCCGGTTCGGTGACGGCGGTCGCTGCCGGCGTGTCCAGCGTTCCGTCAATCTTGCTTTTTTCAGTGCTCGCCGGCGCGGGCATTTTTTCCGCAGGGTCGGTCACCACCGGCTGCTGGTCCACAAAAAAGATGCTCCAGACAAAGAGCACCAGAAAGGATAGACCGATGGCCAGCAGCAGTCTCGTTTGTTCCATTTTTTTCTCCCTGACGCAAAATAGCGCCAACAGTCGCGAAAAATATCCGGGTGATGGTGGTTGAGCGGTGGAATCGTCTCAAAGAAGACTGTCGCGGTGGGCATCGGACGAAACAGGACGGCTTTTCGAAATAAATAAGGAGAACTCACGGAACCGGATCGAAACCGCCGGGGTGGAACGGGTGGCACCGCAAAATTCTGGTCAGTGCGAGCAGTCCGCCCTTCAACACGCCGTGATCGGTTATCGCCTGGTGGGCGTATTCCGAACAAGTCGGAACAAATCGACAAGCGGGCCTGAGCAGTGGTGAGATCAGTACCCGATACAATTCGATCAGCAGCAGCGCCAGCTTTTTCATCATCCTTATGTTTCGGACCGAGACCCGGACGTCCCCGCAATCGACGTAAACCCGCACATGAGGTCATGCCGCATCAGTTCACGCGAAATCTTCCCGCAGGGTTGTCTGGCAATGACATTGATGTCAAATCGATCCGACGCCACATTTCGGTTCAATCGAAAATATTCGCGAACAACGCGTTTGATCCTGTTTCTGGTTACGGCATTGCCGACCTTTCTGGATACGGTAATGCCCAATCGGGATGCGGACAGTCGGTTTTCCCGGAAAACGAAGATAAAATAGTCGCTGTACTGGCGACGCCCGTTTTTGGACAACGACCGGTATTGCACCGATTTTCTGATCCGATCCGTCTTGCTAAATGTCCCGCGCGTCGAAAAAAGCCCCTTGCCATCCAAGTGGCGACCGCTCCCTGGCTGATCCACAAAAGGGTTTTCTTCGATCATTCAATTACACCGCCAATCGTTTTCTGCCTCTGGCCCGGCGACGATTGATGACCCGGCGCCCCGCCTTGGTCGACATCCGTTTTCGGAACCCATGGGTCCGGGCGCGTTTGATTCTGCTGGGTTGATAGGTGCGTTTCATTATTCAGCTTCCTTCTTTCAGATAGAGGGTTACCCAATCTTTTTGATCCCGATTGTTGAATCGGGAAGTCTAACCACAAGAAAAAAATTGTGTCAAGTTGCAAATCGATTCGCGGCATCACCATCTGACCCGGCCCGGCCGACCGCCGATGGTCTACGTGCCGCCCAAAGCCGCCTTATTTTTCAGTTTTTTCAATTATTTCAAAAGCTTCCATATGATGCCGACTGTCCGGATAGATGACGATCTGTTTGCCGATGGTCTTTTCCAAACCGGGAATCAGATTATTCTCTTCACCATGCAGAAAATCGGCAACCTCCGGATTGACGCGCAGGGTCAGCCGGGAGCCGATCATATCCACGGCGTATCGCATGATTTCACGATAAATCGAGTAACAGATCGACTTTATAGAGATAATATAACCCTCTCCATCGCAGTAAGGGCACGGGTCGCACAATAGGCGGTTGAGGGGCTTGCGGGTCCGCTTGCGGGTCATCTGGATCAGTCCCATGTCCGAAATGGGGAGGATGTGGGTCTTGCTGCGGTCCTTGGTAAAGGCCTCGTTCAGGGCTGAAAAGACCTTCTCCTGGTTGGATTTTTTCTCCATGTCGATGAAATCGATGATGATGATGCCGCCGATGTCCCGCAACCGGATCTGGTAAGCGATCTCCTTGACCGCCTCCAGGTTGGTTTTTAAAATGGTTTCCTCGAGGTTGTATTTGCCGACATACCGCCCCGTGTTCACATCGATGGCCACCAGGGCCTCGGTGTGTTCGATGACGATGTACCCGCCCGATTTTAGCCACACCTTGCGCTTAAGGGCCCTGGAGATGTCTCCCTCCAGGTTGTAGGCGTCGAAGATGGGCTCGTTACCCTGGAAGAGTTCGACCGAATCCTTGAGGGACGGATTGAATGTGTCCAGAAACGCCAGAACCGATTCGAAATCCTTTTTCGAATCGATGACGAGTTTTTCGGCTTCCTGGATCAACAGGTCCCTGACCGCCCTGAGGCTGAGATTCAGCTCCTGATGGAGCAGCGAGGGTGTCGCTGCCGTCTGGTATTTTTTCTGAATATTGCACCACAGATTCTTCAGAAAACCCATTTCATAGGCAATTTTTTCGCTTTTGACGCCTTCGGCCGCGGTCCGAACGATGTATCCCATGGGGCTGTTTTGGGACAACCCGGACACGATTTCCTTGAGCCGTTGGCGTTCGGATTCATCCTCGATCCGACGCGAGATGCCGATGTGGGAGGATGTCGGCATCAGCACCAGAAAGCGTCCCGGCAGTGAAATGTTGGACGTGATGCGGGCACCTTTGGTCCCAATGGGCGATTTGGATACCTGAACGAGGACTTCCTGCCCCTCGCTGATGAGATCTTCGATGTTTTCTTTTTCGACCGGGTGGCCGGCGCCGGTTTCGCTGTCGAGCCATGACGATTGGACATCCTCCGGTTCGTTGCAGGTAAAATCGTTCACGATATCCGCATAGGTGTCGCGGATGACGTCGTCGACGTAGATGAAGGCCGCCTGATTCAGTCCGATATCCACGAAGGCCGCCTGCATTCCCGGAAGCACCCGCTGCACGCGGCCTTTGTAAATGTTGCCGGTGTTGTCCCGGCTGCCTTTCCTTTCGATGAAAAGTTCAACGATGGTTTCATCTTCCACAAGCGCCACACGGGTCTCGTGGTCGGCCACGTTGATGATTATTTTTTTATACATGCGTCGCTTTTCTTTTGGTGACGATGGCCGTGCGGATCTGGTGGTCGGTCAAGTTGAACACGGTTTGCATGACATGCGCGGGCCGCACCATCAGGTGGTTATCGGTTCCCAGGGTCATCAAGGCCTGCCGGGCGTTGATCAACCGAAGATCGATCACCGCCTTTTTCAGATCGACGGCCGCTGCATCGGATTTCTTGCTTTTTCGGGTGATGGTTACCTGCGGCTGATCCCGGAACCACTCTAAATCGTTTTGGCGGAAAAAGCCATCGATTAGTTCCACCTGATAATGCAGGGGATCGCTGCGATCCGGTCCCTTTTTTCCGGCCTGGACCCGGCAGGCGACAACCGCCAATCCGGCGGGCAGCTGCTGTTGCAGGCCCGACACCAGCGCCTGCGGGTCCATCGCTTCGGTCAGGGCAATCCACATGCGTTCGTCCTCGCTTTGCATGCCCATGGGAATCGTGTCAGTGAAAGACAGGCGGGGCATGGGGTGGAATCCACGCGAATAGGCGACCGGAATTCCGGCGCGACGAAAGGCCCTGATGAAGATGTTCACCATTTCCAGATGGCCTAAAAATCGCGCCGGTCCCGTTTTACTGAAGATCACCTGATAGGTTGCCGGTGGTACCGACGGCGCTGGCGTATCCGAAGCGCTGGTCGTAACAGTGCCCATGTCGTGATCGTAATAGGTGACCGGCTTGACGGCCTCGAAGTCGCAGACACCGCAGCCGCCACAGCTTCCGGTTCGACAGTCGCTGGTGGTTTGGCCGTCCAGAGCCCGTTCGTATTCATGGATCAGGTAGGCCCGATCGACGCCCATTCGAATGTGATCCCACGGCAGCGGCGATCGACGGTCCGTCGGGTCCGGCTGGTAGCGATCCGGATCGATGCCGCAGGCCTTGAAAACCGCGACCCAGCGATCATAATCGAAAAAATCGGTCCACCCGTCAAACCGGCACCCGGCCCGCCAGGCTTCTATCAGCACCCGGTGCAACCGTCGATCGCCACGAGACCAGACCCCTTCGATCCGGCTGACCCGGGGATCCTGCCACTTGAACTGGACATTTTTGATTTTGAGATTGGCCTTGAGCCAGCCCATCTTTTGCGTGGCCGTCTCGAGGTCGATCTGCGGCGCCCACTGAAAGGGCGTGTGCGGTTTGGGCACAAACGTGGCCACGCTCACATTGATCCGGCCTTTGCGGCCGTCGCTTCCGCTCACGGTCGTCAGGCGTTTTACCAGCGCCACGATGGCCTCCAGATCGGCTTGGGTTTCCGTGGGCAGCCCGATCATGAAGTAGAGCTTGATCACCTTCCATCCCCACGAGAAGGCATTTTCAACCGTTGCAACGATATCCGCCTCGGTGATGTTCTTGTTGATGACGTTGCGCAGGCGCTGGCTTCCCGCTTCCGGGGCGATTGTAAACCCCGTTTTCCTGACCTTGCGGATCGTTTCCATCAACTCGGGCGTGAGCGAACCAGCCCGCAGTGACGGCAGCGATACCGCCACATGGGACGTTTCACCGGCTTGCATGATGCGCTCGATCAACGGTGCAATGCAGGAGTAGTCGCCGGTGCTCAGGGACAGCAGGGACAAATCCTCATAGCCGGTCTCCTGCAGAACCTGCATCGCCGACGCCAGAATCGTCTCCGGACGACGTTCGCGGACCGGCCGATAGATCATGCCGGCCTGACAAAAGCGGCAGCCCCGCGTGCACCCTCGCGCAATCTCCATGCGCAGGCGGTCGTGAACCGGGCGACCGAAGGGGATGATTGGCCGGGGGGGAACGGGTGCGTCGTTCAGGTCCGCGACAACGGCCTTTTCGACAAACGGAGCGGCCGACCGTTTGGCGATCACCAGCTGTCGGCCGGCGGCGTCTTCGGCCACGTCGAAAAAGACCGGGATATAGACGCCTTTTATGCGCGACCAGCGCTCCAGCAGCGCCGCTTTCGAGCCAGATGACCGCCGCCAGGCTCGCCAGGCATCGGTTATCTGCAATATGACCGCCTCCCCATCACCCACCACGAGCGCATCGAAAAAATCGGCCACCGGTTCCGGATTGCAGGTACAAGGACCACCGGCGATCAAAAACGGATCGTCGGCCCGGCGGTCGCTTGCCAGAAGGGGAATATCGGCCAGGTCGAGCATGTTGACAACGTTGGTGTAATTCAATTCGTAAAGCAGGCTGAATCCGACGATGTCGAACTGTTTGAGCGGGGTTCCCGACTCCAGGGAACAAAGGGGAATCTGCTGGCGGCGCAGCTGATCTTCCAGGTCGACGGCTGGCGCATAGACCCGTTCGGCCAGGATATCGGGTTGGGCATTGACAAGGTCGTACAAAATCTGGATGCCGAAGTGGGATGTGGCGATTTCATAGAGATCGGGAAACGCCAGGGCCAGGTGCAGCGGCACGCTCTCCCACGCTTTTTTAACGCGGTTGACTTCACAGCCCAGATAGCGGCTGGGCATCTGAAGCAGGGGCAGGATATCTTGAATGGTGGGTGCGCTCATGGTATGGTTTTCTTTTAACCCGAAAGGTAGACAGTGTCCGAAATGGCAACGCATGCGCCATCATTCCAATCGAAAAAGCGATCCTGGCTTGGCTTGGCAGGGTCGCTGGTGCTGGTCTGTTGGTTCGGCCAATTCAGCGTTTGTGCCGCTGAAAAACGTGAAAACGACGTTGTCAAAGCCGTCCGGAAAGTCAGCCCGGCAGTGGTCAATATAAGTTCGGAATATGAAATCCGCAAGAATTCCAATCCGTTTTCACGATACGGCATGGATCCGATGCTGGAAGGCTTCTTTCGAGAGTTCTTTGCCCCCGAGCTTGAACGGCGTGAACGGCGGACCAGCCTGGGGTCCGGTGTGGTTATCGATGGCGACCGCGGACTGGTGCTGACCAACACCCACGTTATCGAAAAGGCTTCGGCCATCGGCGTGACACTCAACGATCAGCACGAATTTTCGGCTACGATCGTGGGCATGGATCCCGATTCGGATCTGGCCGTCCTCAAAATCGATTCGAAACAGATCCTACCGAGCATTCAATTGGGCGATTCCGACGATGTCATGATCGGCGAATCGGTGATCGCCATCGGAAATCCCTTTGGTTTTTCCCACACGGTTACCACAGGGGTGATCAGTGCCGTCAAGCGCAGCATTAAAACCGCAGAACGGGTGTTTCATGAATTCATTCAAACCGATGCATCCATCAACCCGGGCAACAGCGGCGGGCCGCTGCTGAACATCGACGGCGAACTGATCGGCATCAACACGGCTATTTATGCCGAAGGCCAGGGCATCGGGTTCGCCATTCCCATCAACCGGGCCAAACGCATCATATCCGACTTGATCACCTACGGCGAAGTCGTTCCAGCCTGGATCGGTGTGACCGTTCAGCCCGTAGATGCCGGATTGGCGCAATACCTCAATCTCGACAGCCCCGGGGGCATGTTGGTCACCCGGGTGGAACCGGATAGCCCGGCCCATAAAGCGGGTCTGGCCCAGGGCGATGTGATCGTTTCCATCGACGGCACCCGCACGGCCGATGGATCGGCCTACCAGTTGAAGTTGAACGACATCTCGGTCGATCAAGCCATTTCCGTCACGGTCAACCGCAATGGAACCCATCACCGGCTGTCGCTCAAAACGGCCCTTTTTCCCCTCGAGCGCGCCCTGGATCTGGCCGCCCGCCAACTGGGCATCACCGTCGCCGACCTGAACGATCAGGCCCGGGCCCACTATGGCCTCCAGTCGCGCGACGGGGTGTTGATCGTTAAGATGCATCGGGGCAGCCATCTGGACCGCATCGGGGTAAGGCCCGGCGATATTGTCCACCAGATCGACGAGGCCCGCGTTCAGGACGTCGAAGATTTCAAGGCCGCCATCGTCAAATACCGCAACAAGCCGGCCGTGGTAATCTTCATCGAGCGCGACGGCACAATTTACCACATCAACACGCCGATGAAGGACGACACGTGATGAACCGCACGAAAATTGCAAATCTATTGAACTCCCCGACGTCGCTCGATTCCATTTTGCTGCATGGCTGGGTCAGAACCAAACGGGATGCCAAAAATTTTTCCTTCATCGAGATCAACGACGGGTCCTGTCTGAAAAACATACAGGTCATCGCCGACGAGCAAATTCCCGACTTTCAGGACATCAAAAAAATTACCACGGGATCGGCGGTCTCCGTGTGGGGCCGGCTGGTCCCATCCCAGGGAGCTGGCCAGCAGTGGGAGGTCCAGGCTTCGAAAGTGGAAATCGTCAGTTTAGCGCCCGAAACCTTCCCGTTGCAGAAAAAACGCCACACCGACGAATACCTGCGCAGCATCGCCCATTTGAGGCCGCGCACAAACAAATACGGGGCCATCTTTCGAATCCGATCGGAAATTTCCTGGGCGGTTCATCAGTTCTTCCGGGATCGCGGTTTCCGCTACATTCACACGCCGGTCATCACCGGCTCGGACTGCGAGGGGGCCGGGGAACTTTTCCGGGTAACCGCACTGGATCCACCCTGTCCCCTGACGGATGATCAACACGTCGATTTTTCAAAAGATTTCTTTGGTCGGGAGTCCAATCTGACCGTTTCCGGACAGCTTTCCGCGGAAATGTTCGCCCTTGCGCTCGGCGATGTCTACACCTTCGGCCCCACATTTCGCGCCGAAAATTCCAACACCAGCCGCCATGTTGCCGAATTCTGGATGATTGAACCGGAAATGGCGTTTTGCGATCTGATCGGCAACATGGCGCTGGGTGAAACCCTGGTCAAACATCTGATCTCCTTCGCCCTTGACCAGTGCTCCCAGGACCTGGATCTGTTTGCCCGGTTCGTCGATCAAGGATTGATGCAAACCCTTGACAACATTGTCAGTTCCGAATTCGAACGCGTGCCTTACCAGACCGCCATCGACATCCTGGCCCATTCAAAAAAATCGTTTGACTTCCAGGTGACCTACGGCGCGGACCTGCAGTCCGAGCACGAACGCTACTTGACCGAAATCCATTTCAAGAAACCGGTTGTTCTCTACGATTACCCCAAGGCCATCAAACCCTTTTACATGCGCTTGAATGACGACGGCGATACCGTAGGCGCCATGGATATACTGGTTCCGAGAATCGGCGAATTAATCGGCGGCAGCCAGCGTGAAGAGCGGTTGGAAATTCTGGAAAAGCGCATGGCAGAGGCCGGGCTCTCACCGGCCAGCTACTGGTGGTACCTGGACTCGCGGCGCTACGGGACGGTACCGCACAGCGGCTTTGGACTTGGTTTTGAACGGTTGTTGATGCTGATCACCGGGGTAACCAATATCAGGGACGTCATCCCTTTTCCCCGGACACCCGGAAACATCGACTTTTGACAATGGTTTGAATGATGGCGTCGCAAATGGATGGCGACCCGGGGCTCTTATTGCCGCAGACATCTCAATTTGGCTAGGTCTTCGGCATACCCATAAAGATGCAGCCCTTTGGAAGAAACGGTCCAAGACCGCAGCGCATCGTTCGGCAGGCCGATCTCGCCGGCCATGTATTTACCGAGTTCAACGATGCCGGCTAAATTGGCCGGCAACCCACCCCACAAATCCCACGACCGAAAATAGATGTTGAATCTCAACTCTAGGCCGTTGCCGTCGTCTTGAATGCGGGTATCGATATGTCTCAAGCAAGGGGGGTCCACCAGCAACATGTCCGTTGGATGGCCGACCTGCAGGATAATCTGATTGTTTCGGAAGCCGTGCTGTTTATAAATTTCAATGGCCAGTTCGATTTGGTTGAGGTAGAGGTGCGGGCCCTCTTCAAAGAGAATCCGACCGTCGGGTGCCATGACGTTAATGATGTCAGACTTTTTTGACTTCAGCCAGTTCAGTTTGTCACCCGTAATCGGGTAGCGGGTCAACCGCTCTCCATAGGTGTATGATTCGCCCGGCTGCTTTAATCCGGTCATCAGATATTCGACGTAGGATCGTTCATATCCATCACCGCCATAAATATACCCCGGCTCGACGGGATTGGGAATGCCGCAGGAGGGGGGTATGTCGGGCAACAGCGGTTCGGTTGCGGGATAGGCGATGCTGCCCATAAAAAAATCGTATTCAAGACGCGTTTGACCGGCGTAGGAGCCTTTATCTACAGTGAATTTTTTCCCACTGTCCAGGATATCGTGTACCGCCTGAAACCACATATCTGGCAGGTCCCTGGCGTTGATCTGATGAATATGCATCGTCTGGCCGCCTTATCTTATCAAAACAAATCCCATTCAAAAAATGGATTGACAACCAATGTTTTTTATGGAATCAATCGGTCGCTCTTTAATGCCGCTGCTTACCCTGTTGCTGCGCAACATTGTGTACCGCTTCATCTGTTCTGAAACTGAATTGGACGCTGATGTCCTGACCATCATTAATGAGCGCACCCATTCGAGACACCCTGATTCTCTCCCGAGAGATTCAGGGTGTCTCATTTTATGGATGACGGCTATATGTCGAGGACGCTTACTTCCAGGGCATTGTTTTGAATAAATTCGCGCCGGGGTTCCACTTCATCGCCCATTAGGATGGTGAAAATTTCATCCGACTCGACGGCGTCCTCCACGGTTACTTTCAACAAATGACGACGATCCGGGTGCATGGTGGTCTGCCACAGCTGCTCGGGATTCATCTCGCCCAGGCCTTTGTAGCGTTGAATGTTTATACCTTTTTTGCCGTCTTCGAACAGATGCTGCAGCAATTTCCGTTTGTCTGTCAAAACAACCGGGGCGGCATCGCTGTCGATGGTGTGAACCTCGAAGGGCGGACGGTCATAGGCCTTGAGCTTGTTGTTCAACAACAGACATTTCTGATAGTCCGACGAGTAGATCAACTGTCGGCCGATCGTGGCCGCAGGTTGATATTTATTGCTGTCCATGGGGTTGACGAGCAGTTCGAAGACCTCATCGCCCTCATTCCAGGTGATCGGGCCGGTTGCATAACCGTAACCTTCGATGGCGGCTTTCAAACGGGCCATCTGCTCCCGGTCCTGCAAAAACAGTTTGTCCTGAACGTTGGCGCCGATCAGAATTTCGGTCAGAGAGGGATCGAATCCGCGGTGCTCCAGTTTGACCATCAATGATGTGTATTCGCTCAGATCACACAAAAAGATAAACAGGCGATGGTTGGTCAGTCGGTTTTCATCGTCAGCGATGCGGACCTGTTTTCTTTCACATATTCTTTTCAAAATAACGTCGTTCAGCTCCTGTTCGTCTTTGAGATACGATTCGCTTTTGCCTTTGCCAATTTTAAACAGCGGCGGCTGGGCGATGTAGAGATACCCTTTGTCAACCAGTTCGGGCATTTGACGATAAAAAAAGGTCAACAGCAGTGTTCGTATGTGACTGCCGTCCACGTCCGCGTCAGTCATAATGATGATCTTGTGGTAGCGGATTTTGTCGATATTGTACTCTTCTTTACCCACACCGGTGCCCAGGGCTGTGATGATGTTTTTGATCTCTTCACTGCGCAGAATTTTATCGAAACGCGCCTTCTCGACGTTTAATATTTTGCCCTTCAGCGGTAATATGGCCTGAAATTTTCTGTCGCGGCCCTGTTTGGCTGAACCACCGGCTGAATCGCCCTCAACCAGAAACAGCTCGCGTAGTGCCGGATCGGACAACTGACACTCGGCCAGTTTTCCCGGCAGCGTGGAGTCAATCAAGGCCCCTTTATTCCTGGCCAGGTCGCGTGCGCGTTTGGCCGCATCCCTAGCCCTGGCCGCATCGACCGCCTTCTCGATGATTTTTCGGGCAACAGCCGGATTTTCCTCCATGAAGGCACTCAGCTTTTCATTGACCAGTGACTCGACCAGTCCTTTGACTTCGCTGTTGCCCAGCTTCGTTTTCGTCTGACCTTCGAATTGGGGCGATTTAATGCGCACGCTGATGATGGCCGTCAATCCTTCTCGAACATCATCACCGCTTATTTTGGCGGACAGATTCTTAGGCAGGTTGCCGTTTACGGCATATTGATTGATGGAGCGCGTCAAGGCGGCCTTGAACCCGATCAAATGAAAACCGCCTTCGACCGTGTTGATGTTGTTGGCGAAAGAAAAAATATTTTCCTTGTAGGTCGCATTGTATTGAATGGCGACTTCGATGTTGACATCGTTGCGGCAGCCTTCAATGAAGACCGGTTCATGAAGCGCCGTGTGACGTTTGTTCAGGTATTCGACAAAGGAAACGATGCCGCCTTCATAATAGTAGCGATCACTTTTGTCGAAACGTTCGTCTTCGATAAAGATATTGACGCCTTTGTTGAGAAAAGCCAGTTCCCTGAGGCGTCGGGTCAAAATGTCGTAGCTGAATTCGGTCAAGTTGAATATCCGGTCATCGGGAACGAAATGGATTGACGTGCCCCGCTTTTGGCTGTCGCCGATGACTTTCAATTCACAGGTTTTGATACCTCTTGCATAGCTTTGGTAGTAGGTGCGACCCTTGGCGTATATTTCCACTTCCAACGATTTGGAAAGGGCGTTGACCACGCTGACGCCGACCCCGTGCAATCCGCCGGACACCTTGTAGCTGTCGTTATCGAACTTTCCGCCGGCATGTAATTTGGTCAACACCACTTCGACCGCCGGAACATTTTCCGTGCGATGGATGTCAACGGGAATTCCCCGGCCGTTGTCTTCCACGGAAACGCTGTTGTCCTTGTGGATGGTGACCCGTATGGTGTCACAATAGCCGGCCATGGCCTCATCGATGCTGTTGTCGACCACTTCGTAAACCAGATGATGAAGGCCGGCCACATCCACGTTTCCGATGTACATGGACGGCCGCAACCGTACCGGCTCCAGTCCTTCCAAAACATCAATACTACTGGCATCGTATATATCGTTCATTTAGATTCTCATGGGCATGATAACGCTGATAAAGGTTTTGTCCGTGTCCCCTTCCACAATGCACGGAAGGCTACCATCGGTGATATTGAGGGTCACCTGATCGTCGTCGATGACGGCCAGGGTCTCCGTGAAAAACTTAGGGTTGAAAGCCGCTTCGATGGCATCGCCTGAAAATTCGATTTCCATCTCTTCCTTGGATTCACCGTAATCCGGATTGGTGGCCGTAACCACCATTTTGTTGTCGTCAAAGGAAAACACGGCGCCCTTGTAGCTGTCGGTGGCCAGGATGGACATGCGCTTGAGCATCTTTGCGAATTTGATTTTGTCCAACGCGATGATGTGCGTGTCTCCTTTTTTTAAAATATCCGCGTATTTTGGAAATTCGCCGTCGAGCAGACGGATGATGAGGGTCTCTTTTTCCTTTTTGACGATAAAGTTGCTGTCCTTGATACCAACCATGACATCGCCGTTAAAATCCAGGAACTTGGCCACTTCGTTCAATCCCTTTTTGGCGACCAGGACCCCCTCACCGGCGGGAATATCCTCCGGTGAATCATACAGGTAATCCGCGACGTTCAAACGACTCCCATCGGTTGAAACAAAACGCAACCGGTTGTTATCTGGCGTGTGGGTCCGCTCGACAAACACCCCGTTGATGTGGGCCCGTTTCTCATCGCCGGCAGCCGATATGATGGTGGCGCGTTCGATCATCTTTTCAAGCGCACCGGCATCGATGGTAAAAAAATCGACTGCGCTGATGTGCGGTGTTTCGGGAAAATCGTCCGGATTCATGCCGACAATATGGTACTGTACCTTGGCGTTGGAAATTTCGACCCAGCGATTCTCGACCTCGTTGATCAGAATATCCTCGGCGGGAAATTCACGCAGGATTTCATATACCTTTCTGGCGCTGACGGCCACGGTGCCTTCTTTTTCCACGGCAGCTGGATAAAATCCTTCGAATCCGGTCTCCAAGTCCGTTGCCGTCAAATGAATGCCCTCTGTTGTCGCACGGATCAGAATATTCTCGGTAATGGCCAGGTTGCTGCGACGTCCGGTCAACCCCTGTATTTTGGCCAGCACACTGACAATCTGGGATTTGTTGATAATGAATTTCATATAAGTGTTCCTTTACTAAAATTTATCCTTTCAACAAGGGCTGACAATAAATCGATAACTTATATAAGCTTCTAATATTATATTTATTTTTGATTAATTAGCTTGTTCACAACCGGACGGACCGATATGCAAAAGGGCCGCCTTTTGGGCACGTTGGGCGACATTGTCAATAACTAATGAATTGTTGTCATAATTTCAATATTGATCTGTCTATAACGGCGGCGTTGGAATCGGCCATCCGGTATAGTCAGGTCTGTATCCATTTTTTAATATCCGGTATAGTGGCCTGTCGCCATTGAGCGCTGCAGCGCTGCTTCAGAAAAAAGTTGAACAGATGGTTGACCAGCATGACCGCCTTTTCGTACAGATAGGCTTTTTCCAATATCATGCCGTCGATCTCGTCCCCGGTTTCGACCGGTCCCGTTTGGGGAACCTTCAGCCCGTAGAAACTCAGGTTTTCACCTTTCAAGGTGAATTGCCACTCCTGATTCAGCGCTTTATAGATCAGGTTCAATTCGACCACCGTCGCACCCTTGCGCAGCGACAAGAGGCCCTCTTCCAAACCGGCATCGTCACCTTTGATGGTAATGATCTCACTGGCATCGTTTCGCGTGTTTTCGAGCACGATTCGATTGCCGATGTTCAGCGAGGTCATTTCGGCATCCACGGCATTGAGGTCGTGAGGGTGGCTGTCGATCATGAACCACAACCACGTCAAAAATTCATTGCCAACAAATTGGTAGCGGTTATATGCAACAGCGACATCCAGCATCGGTAATCAATTACTCCGTGAATGGGGTCGGGGTGAGTTTGGCGAAGTTATCTTTTTCGGCATCTGTCAGTGGCGCCGTCAACATTGCCATGGTATAGGGGAACAGGCGGATCAATTTGAGATTGAAAGACCGGCTGAACAGGGTTTCCAGCTCTTCATTGGCCCCTTTTAAATTGGAGAAAAACCAGAGCGTACGGGCTTCGTAGTTCCAGATTAAATCATGAATGTGGGGGGTTGCCGGTATTCTGAGATTCAACACCTGTACGACGTGGTCCTTGATCTCTTTTTTTTCGGTGTTGCTCAGAAAATCACGACCCCGCTCCTTCAATTTTTTTTGAATCTCCAGTGTGTAATGCTTTTGAACCACTTTGGCGGGGATCGTTTTCTTATCGATCCGCATGCTAAAAACCAAATGGGTTCCCAGCAGAAACGGTGCCCGCTCAAAATCGGTGCTGAAGGGATCGTTGATGCATGCCCATCCCACGGCTTTATCCGAGGACTCGTTGTCGATCTCTTCGATCGCATTTTTCTTAAGACCGGTTGCAACGAAATCCAATATCGGATCCGGGAGTTTTCCATCGACGTGATAGGGGGTGATGGATGCTGTCGAGGAGATGATCGCCATAATTACGGACCCGTTCGTATACATTTTAATTTAATTAAAAAAAACAAATATATATATAATTTTTTCACAAAATAATCAAGCGTTTTTTGGTATTTTGGTCCTGGAAGAAACAGCACACCATGAAATCGGATCTATTCATCGCAGATCTTCACATTCATTCCAAACATTCGCGGGCGACGGCACGATCCCTCGACCTTGAAAATATCTACACGTGGGCCCAACGTAAAGGCATCACCGTAGTCGGTACGGGTGATTTTACACACCCCCTGTGGTTTGGCGACATCAGCGACAAGCTTGAGCCGGCCGAACCGGGGCTCTATCGGCTAAAAGGCGACCTCGCTGCGGCCTGTGATCAGGCCGTGCCCCGATCGTGCCGAGCACCCGTTCGCTTCATGCTCAGTTGTGAAATAAGCAGCATCTATAAAAAAAGAGGGGTCACCCGCAAGAATCACAACCTCGTCTTTTTCCCGGACCGGCAGTGCGTACAACGCTTCAACAACCGGCTGGACACCATCGGCAATCTCAATGCCGACGGCCGCCCCATACTCGGTCTGGATGCACGCGATCTTTTGGAAATCGTATTGGAAACGTCCGAATCCGGTTTTTTGGTTCCAGCGCACATCTGGACACCGTGGTTTTCGATGCTGGGTTCTAAATCCGGGTTCGACTCTGTCGAAGCCTGTTTCGAGGATTTGAGTTCACACATATTCGCCGCCGAAACCGGGCTTTCATCCGATCCGTCCATGAACTGGCGGGTCGGCGACCTCGACGGGATCACGCTGCTTTCTAACTCAGACGCCCATTCACCGTCAAAACTGGGTCGAGAAGCCAACCTGTTCCGGACGGAGCTGAGCTATCCGGCAATTCGGGCAGCCATCCAAAGCGGCGAACCAGATCAGTTTGCGGGGACCTTCGAGTTTTATCCCGAGGAAGGCAAATACCATGTGGACGGGCACCGCAAATGCGGCGTTCAGTTTACCCCCGCCCAAACCCGCTCCCATTCGGGCAATTGCCCGGTGTGCGGCAAACCGCTGACGCTGGGGGTCTTGCATCGGGTGGAGGCGTTGGCTACACGCCCACACGGATACCGACCGCAACAGGCGGCACCTTTTTACCGATTGATCCCCTTGGACGATTTGTTGTCGGAACTGTTAGCGGTGGGTGCGCAATCCAAAAAAGTTCAACGAACCTATCGGTTTTTGCTGGAACAGCTTGGCAGTGAATTTGATATCCTTCATTCTCTCGACCGTGATGTGATCGCCTCCGCCGGTATACCGCTGCTTGACGAAGCCATCTATCGCATGCGCGCCAACCGGGTTTCTTTTTCACCCGGCTATGACGGACTTTTTGGAAAAGTTCAGATATTCGACGATGCGGAAAGAGCGCGGCTGTTGGGTCAGCGTTCGCTCTTTCACATCTTCGACAGTACGTTCAAACAGACCGGATCTGAAAAATCGCCCGCGCCCTGCAAGAAAAATCCACACCGCGATGACCTGTCGGCGGCCACGATGATTCCGGCCCGGCGGGCAGCGGCGGACCTGCCGGTCCAATTGAATCGGCAGCAACAGCTGGCCGTGGCGCATGTCGACGGTCCCATGATGATCGTGGCCGGGCCGGGGACGGGCAAAACCCATACCTTGACCCACCGGATCGCCCGATTGGTCCAACAGGGTGTACCCGCCGACCGTCTGCTGGCGGTCACCTTCACCAACAAGGCCGCCGGTGAAATGAGGTCGCGGCTTTCGGCCATCCTGGGCCAGTCCCACCCCCTGCCTTTCGTGGGAACCTTTCACGCCTTGGGGTATGGGATTCTTAAACATGCCGCGGGCGACGACAGGCTCTTGATCCTCGACACCATGTCGCGCCGGTTCTTGATTCGCGAGGCCATGGCCATCGCTGGGGTCTCGGGACCCAAAACCGATGTCACCGTGGATCGACTGACGAAATGGCTGGCCGGCGTGAAGCAAAATGCAACCGCCACCGACCCACCGGATGACCAAACCGATTTGAAGCGATGTTATGATGTGTACGAGCAGTTGCTGCGTGTCAACGGGCGGGTCGATTTCGAGGATCTTATTTACCGGGCCGTCGATGTGATGGTTTCGTCGCCCAGGGCAGGAGAACGATACAACGGTCGCTTCAGCTACCTCTTTATCGATGAATATCAGGATATCAACGCTGGCCAGTACCGGCTGATCCGTCTGCTGGCCGGAACGAGTCGCAACATCTGCGTCATCGGCGATCCGGATCAATCCATCTACGGATTCAGAGGATCGGTCAGGGATTGTTTCACATGGTTCCAGCGGGATTATCCTGCTTCCCGGACGATTTTTTTAACAACCAACTATCGCTCCATACAGTCCATTTTGGAGGTGTCGTCACAGGTGATTCAGCACAACCCGCCGGTGTCCGACGCGCTGCAGCGGCAGCCGGTATACTCGGGCCTAAAGGGTGATCCGCAGATTCATGTCATGACAATGGCCACCGAAAAGGCCGAAGCGGTGGCCATTGGTCAAACCATCGAAACCATGATCGGGGGGACGGGATTTTGGTCGTTGGATTCCGGCGCAGTGGATGACGACGGGAACCATCCGGCGATGAGCTTCAGCGATTTTGCCGTGTTGTTCAGGACCCGAAGCCAGGCAAAGCCGATTTTGACGGTCCTAGAAAAGGTCGGCATTCCGTGTCAGTTGGTCGACCGCAAAAGCGCCCTGGATCACGCGGGTATTCAAGCCCTGACGGCGCTGACCAAAGTGTTCTACGGTTTCGGTCTGTTCAACGACCTCGAGGCCGCCAAAACGCTGCTGCGAGCGCCGGTTTCTGCAAAAAGCCTTGAACTGCTGAGAAAATGGGCCTATTCGAACCATCTGTCGATGCCGGAATCCCTGAGGCAGGCGCGGCGGTTTCCGATTCCAGGGCTGGCTCGGGCGGCCCAGCAGCGCTTGGTTGACCTTGTTGGACGCATCGAGAGTTACCGACGCCGCGTAGATCGTCTGGCAATGGAGGATGCTGTCGACTGGATCGCCGCGCAAACCGGCATCCGAGAAAAATATGCGGGCGATCGTCTGTTTGAACGGGGACTGCAGGCCTTGCGGCAAAACGGGTCGGGAGACGAAACGGATCCGGCCGGATTTTTGTCCGCGCACGCCTTGTCCGGCGACACGGATCTCTACGACCACCGGGTTGAAAAAGTGTCCCTGATGACCATGCATGCCGCCAAGGGGCTCGAATTTCCGGTGGTGTTCATCGCCGGATGCGAGGCGGATTGGATTCCCTATCGATCCCCCGGTCGTGCGGCGGATGTCGAGGAGGAACGCCGACTGTTCTACGTGGCCTTGACCCGGGCGAAACAGCATTTGTTGCTGACCCGGGCGGCCGTCAGATATATCAGGGGCCAAAAACAGGCCCGCCGCTGGTCACCATTCGTGGCCGACATCGAAAATCCGTTGAAAAAGGTTTCCGAATCCAGGTTCCAAAAGACCCGGACCCCCGCCCAGCAGCAACTGTCGCTGTTTTAGAAAGGAGATCCACCCATGTACCGGCTCACCGACCCGTTGAAAAAAAATTGCTGCGATCGGCAGGCCGTCTGATATGAAAACCGCGACCCTGGTTCCGCTGAATCGTTCAGATCGGCTCCTGACAAAGGTGCGTGAATACCTTGCGGATACGCAGTTTTTTTTCAACCAGATGCCCGATTCACTCACGGTGCTGCTCAACGGTCTGCCGTTTGCCGACACCGCCGTGCTGGTGCAGATGGTCCATCTGCTTGGGTATATCGGCGACGATCGGGTGATCTGGCCGCTTTTCGGGCTGATCGTCGAAGACGACGGTGACGATACGGTGCGCCGCCTGGCGGCCCTGCAACTGAGCCAGACCGCAGCGCGCATGGCCGATCCACAGGTGCTGGTCGCTGCCCTGATAGGGCACCTTTATCACCCCCACCCCGCGGTTCGCTGCAGCTGTGCCCTCGCCCTTGGCTGGCGGAACAATCGACCGGCAGTGGTTCCCTTGCTCGCACACCTTAGTGACCCGGACCGCGATGTCCGCGAGGCGGGGGTCTTGTCGCTAGCGTCCGTGGGTGGCACGGGTGTATTCCATCAGCTGACCGCCAGGCTCGACACCGGCCGCCTGGACCTACAGCGCTGCATTCTGCTCAACCTTTGGCGATTCGAACGACAAGGTGAGCGCGTTGTCACGATCTACCTGGAATCAATGGTAACCCTGCCGGCCGCCTTGCGCCTGGACGCGCTGTGTGGTCTGGCAATGCTGCCGTTGTCACAGGCCATTTTGCGTGCCTATGGCCGACTGCTGTTAGACGACGATCCTCAGATCCGTTGTCAGGTCATGGAAAATCTGAGTGCGGTGCCGCCGGACGATTACGGGTCGCTTTGGGATCGCCTTGAACCGCTGCTGTCGGACCCGGACGCCCGCGTCCGGCAGGCCGCCGTTCGACTTTTCGCAAAACGATAATCAGGGTCTGGTTTTCAGGTGGCCGCCAGCCTAAGCGTCGATCAACTTGTTCTGGATGGCAAAACGGGACAGTTCGGCATTATTGCGTAGACTCAATTTTTTGAGCAGACGAAAGCGATAGGTGTCAACGGTTTTGATGCTGATGTGATAGGCGTCGGCAATTTCCCGGTTGGTGTTGCCCATGGCCAACCGTCTGAGCACTTGAAGCTCCCGTGTCGAAAGGGTGTCCAGCGGCGATTCGCTTTTGTTGCCCTTGGCCACGCGCAGGACCAGCGCTTCGGCGGCCTCGTCCGACAAAAAAAGCGAACCGGAATGGACCTTGCGAATGGCCTTGACCAACTGCTCCGGCGCGCTTTGCTTGGTGATGTATCCCATGGCACCGGTTTCTATGGCGCGAATGACATACTGATGTTCTTCGTGCATGGTAAGCACCAAAATGGGTACCTCTGGGTACTCGCTTTTCAGCTGGGTAATCACCTCCAACCCATCGAGCACCGGCATCGAAATGTCGATGACGGCCACATCCGGGCGGTTTTTACGCACGGCCAGGATCGCCTCCCGGCCGTTCGAGGCTTCGGCGACCACCTCGATGTCGTCACTCTCTTCGACGATCCGGCGCAGTCCGGCACGAACAATGCTGTGGTCGTCCGCCAGTAGTACCTTGATCATGATGACATGCGCTCAGCCGGTGTGCACCCGTAAACGGACGCTATTTCTGGTTGGATGCGGACAGTGGCACCGTAAAGCAGATCCGCGTTCCCTTGCCCGCAGTGGATTGTACTTCGAAGACACCGCCCACCAGCGTAGCTCGTTCGCGCATGTTGGTCATTCCCAGACCCGCGCTGTCCCCCAATGTCTCAGGGTCGAAACCGACGCCGTTATCCGCGATGGTAAGCGTTAACCGACCGTCGACAATGGACATGGTTACCTCTGTCCGCGTGGCCGAGGCATGCCGGGCCACATTGGTCAACGCCTCCTGGGTGATCCGGTAGGCGGCGGTGGCGATGTTGCCGCGAATGTCGGGGCCGTCGGTATGTTGAAAAACAGAGGTGATTCCGTATCTTTTTTCAAAATCCGTCGTCACCCACTCGATGGCTTCCACCAACCCCAGATGATCCAGAACGCCCGGTCGCAGCCGAATGGCCAGGTTGCGAACGTTTTCGATGGTTGTATCGATGAGTTCGCCCATTGTCAATGAACGTGCGGCCAGGGTTGGATCGGTTTGCCGGACGCGCTTTTGAATCCAGACCGCATCCATGCGCAGGGCGGTCAGCACCTGGCCGAGTTCATCGTGCAGCTCTCGCGCCAGATAAGCCCGCTCCTGCTCCTGGGCATTCATGATGCCGGCCGACAGCCGCCGCAACTGCTCCTGGGCCTTTTTAAGAACGGTGATGTTGGTGGCGATGCCGCACACGCCGCTGACGCGGCCCCTGTCGTCGTAAAGGGGAAACTTGGTGCTAAGATAGGTATAGGCGCGTCCATCGATGACGAACACTTCTTCCACCTGAAGCGACTGCTTTTCGTGAAGCACGCGATCGTCGTTTTTCAAAAATTGTTCGGCGACCTCAACAGACAAAAATTCCGGGTCGGTCTTTCCGCGAACGTCGCTGGAACAAATGCCGAACAATTTTTCGAAGCGCGAGTTGACCATGCTGTATTTGCCGTTCGCATCCTTGATGTAGATCACGGCAGGACTGTATTTCAAAATACCGGAAATTTCACGGGTGCGATTGCGGACCTGTTCCTCCAGGTCTTTGGAGTAGCGGCTCAAGGCCTCCTTGGCCTCCTTTAAAGCCCGCTCGGCCCGGTTGCGTTCGCTGACGTCTATGGACACGGCCAGGGACCGGACCGTGCGCCGATGTTCGTCACCCTCGGAGATCGCGGAAAGCTGCGTTTCGATGATCTCACCGTTTTTCTTGACAAACTGATAGGGTACATTCTTGATGAAGCCGTTTTTGAAGAAGGCGGGGAACACCGTTTCTTCCGCGTATTTGCGCGACGCCGGTGTCAGATAGTCGGTCAGCTTTTTGCCCTGGACCTCCTCACGGGTGTAGCCGAGCACCTCGGACCAGTAGTCGCTGACGCTGATCAGGCGACCGTTGGGATCGATGGAGTGAAGCATGGCGGGCGTGTGGTGGTAGAGGCTGCGGTAACGCTCTTCGCTTTTGCGCAGCACCCCCTCGACGGAACGGCGCCGGACGATTTCCAGGCTGGCCCGGCTGTAAAGAAAGCTGATTGACAGACCCAGCAGGGTGCACAGGATGACGATGACCGGCAGGACGATTTTCGACAGGGACTCGGAGACGATATTCGACGCCGCGGCCTGGTCGTAAAGGTGCACGATTTTCCAGTCGGGGTAGTTGTCGATATCGACCTCCTGATACAAATAGGCTTTTCCGGATGCATCGACCACCTGCCGGCGGCCGTTTTTGCTGAGCCCCGTCCATCGCCAGGGGCCGTTGCCGAATTGGCGGGTTTTGCGTAGCTGCTGGAGGTCGTTCGGGCCGGGGCGCCACAACAAGTGGTAGAGCCAGTCGGGATGGCTGGAAATGAAAATAACGCCCAGCGGACTGACGACCAGTTGAATGCTGCTCGGCTCCTGGGTCAGCTCCTTTTCCACGAAATAGATCGATGCCTTGATGACGACGATCCCCAAAGGGGTGTCTTCGTTTTCGCGATACACCGGATAGCTGTAGTAAGCGCCCCGCTTGCGCGACGCCGTGCCCAGCGCCAGGTAACTGGACGGCAAGCCTTGGATGGCCTGCTGGAAATAGGGCCGGAACGAAAAATTGATGCCGACGAAACTGTCCGGCGAATTGCGGTTGGATGACGCAATGGTGTTGCCGCGGTCGTCCATCAGGTAACAGGTTTCGACATCCAGGCGCTGTTTGTATAGATCCAACAGTGCATTGGCCTGGCGCAAGGTCTCGGGTGTGGTCTGATCCATGGCATCCACCAGGGGAGGCATTGCGGCCAGGAGGCGGACGGGTTTGACATTTTCGGAAAAGAAGGTGGAGAGGTTTTTCTTGGTGGCCTGCAGACGCTCGGTGATGTGGCGTTCGGCTTCCTTGGTGGCGTACTCCTTCAAAAATCGGTAATAGATGATGCCGGCGCTGCTGGCCGAAATGAACGCCAGCAGGGAAAGAATCTGCAGGATGGATCTTAATTTCATTGTGGGCTACATGTCGGACTTGAAAAACGATTCGGCATCCACGATGGTATCCGGGGTCGGTGTGTATTCGGTCGGCGCGGTCCCCTCTTTAAAACATTCATAGCGGGTGGTTTTGGATTCGGGGATCGGCAGCAGCCCCGTTTGCGTGTCAATTTTGGCGAACACCACCCCTTCGGGAACCGGAAAGGTCTGCACCGGGGTGCCTTTTAAGATCGCCTCCATGAAACCCAGCCAGATCGGACTGGCCGTACGTGACCCGGTTTCACCCCGGCCCAGGGTATGCCCGTTGTCGTGCCCGACCCAGACGCCGGTGATGAAGCGCGGCGTGTAGCCGACGAACCAGGCATCCTGAAGATCGTTGGTGGTTCCCGTTTTGGCGGCCACCGGCCGATTCAAGCGTTTGACGCGCCGGCCGGTTCCCTCCGTGACCACGCTCTCCATCAGGCTGGTCATGATATAGGCCGTGCTCTTGTCGATGACCCGTTTGCGGGATGGATTCATCTCTTCCAGAACGTTTCCATAGCGATCTTCGATCTTGGTGATAAAGGCCGGCTCGACCAGATACCCCTGGTTGGCGAAAACGGCATAGGCGTTGACCAACTCCAAAAGGGAAACGCCCGACGAGCCCAATGCAATCGACAGGTCGCGGGACATCTCGGATTCGATGCCCAGCGTGCGGGTGTAATCGATGCAGTAGTCGATCCCGATTTCCTGAAGGATCTTGATCGTGACCACATTGCGCGACTTGGCCAGCGCTTTGCGAAGCAGGGTCGGCCCGTAAAATTTTTGCCCGTAGTTTTTGGGCTTCCAGGTGAAGTCGTTGGCTTCGTCCGTGAAAACGATGGGCGAGTCGATGATCTCGGTGGCCGGGGTTAATCCCTTGTCGATGGCGGCGGCATAAATGATCGGTTTGAAGGCCGAGCCCGGCTGGCGCCGAGACTGAATGGCCCGGTTGAACTGGCTTTCCATAAAATCCCGGCCGCCCACCATTACCTTTACCAGTCCGGTTTCCGCTTCCAGACACATCAGGGCGCTCTGGGTGTCGGGAACCTGGTCCAGGGAAAGCTCCCACAAGCCGTCGGATGCCGCCGGTTTGTCGACCACCTTGACCAGGACGACGTCCCCGGGTGTCAGCACCTGGCTCACCTTTTTGACGGGGTCCTGTCTCGATGTCCGATCGGGATTGGGTTGCCGGGCCCAGCGCATGTCCTCGATCGGAATAACCCCTTTGGCCGCACCCATCTGAACCACGGCAACCCCTTTTTTGTCGTTCACCTCGCTGATCACGCCCTTCGTCGACAGCCCCTCGGCCAGGGGTTCATCCAGCAAGGCGAGTTGCAATTGGCCCAAAAACGGCTCGATTTCATCGGGTGCGAGATGCGCTTCCGGCCCGCGATATCCCCGGCGCCGATCCAGTTCCATAAGCCCTTTTTCAATTTCCCGACGGGCGGCCTTTTGCATCTCGATGTTCACGGCGGCATAGATTTTCAAGCCCTGGGTGTACAGGGCCGCTTTGCCGTATTTGGTTTCGACGTACCGGCGGATGTGCTCGGTATAAATGGGGACTTGTTCAATATACCAGTTGCGCCGGGGTTTGATGTCCATCTTGACGTCGATGGCCTCGGTGACTTGCGTGTTGTCGATGAACCCTTCGGCCAGCATGCGGTTCAAGACGTAGATTTGGCGCTGTTTGGCGCGATCCGGAAATTGAAACGGGGAATACCGGCTGGGCGCCTGGGGCAGCCCCGCTAGAATGGCGCATTCGGCCAGGTTCAGCTCGCTGACCGTTTTACCGAAGTAATTTTCCGCGGCGGCTTCCACCCCATAGGCGCCGTGGCCCAGATAGATCTGGTTGAGATAAAGGTATAATATGTCCTCCTTGGTGAAGGCCTTGTCGATTCGATAGGCCAGGATGGCCTCTTTGAGTTTGCGCTCATAGCTTCGCTCGGGCGTCAGCAAAAACGATTTGGTGACCTGCTGGGTGATGGTACTGCCGCCCTGGACGATGGTTCCGGCCTCCAGATTCTTGATGAACGCACGCACCACACTGAAAAAATCGATGCCGCCGTGCTTGTAAAAGCGGGCATCCTCGGCGGCGATAAACGCCTGCTGAAGCTGAACGGGTATTTGGGAAAGCGGCACCACGATGCGTCTTTCCTTGTAGAATTCGGCGATTTTACGATTGTCGTCAGAATAAACCGTGGTGATGATGGATGGTTCATAATCCTTGAGCGAGGTAATTTTCGGCAGGTCATCGCTCAAATAAAAATAGATTCCGACCAGGGCTGCCGTCCCCGACAGCATGAGCGTGAGGGCGAAGATCAGCGACCATTTCATGAGACGGCCGAACGATGCGCCAGATTGGCGGCGTGCCCGGTTTTTCAAAATCTGAGCGGTGCTTCTTTTTTTGAGCATAGTGGATCCAGGTTGAGTTTTTCAGTTAACGAATACCTAACAGAGTATAAGTATTTTCGCAAGATTATCCCACAGTTGCAAAAAAAATGCGTTGACTCCCGTGGTCGACATGATTAGATAGTTCGGTTTTAGGTTAAATTTCTGGAGCTGCGGGCGCGACCAGGCGGAGGAGCGCGGCCGTGCCTACGTTTGGAGCGACGTCAAATGATACAGCTGAATTTCGAGAAAATGGGCGGGCTGGTTCCGGCCATTGCCCAGGATGACGAAACCGGCGCCGTGCTCATGCTGGCATTCATGAACCGGGCCGCCTGGGAAGCAACCCTTTCAACCGGACGGGCAACCTATTACAGCCGCACGCGTGACACCTTGTGGGTCAAGGGGCTCACGTCCGGGCACATCCAGCATGTCAAGGAGATCCGTGTGGACTGCGACAACGACACCGTGCTACTGAAAGTGCAGCAGGTGGGCGGGGCGGCGTGTCACACCGGGTTTGCCAGCTGCTTTCATCAACGGGTGACAAACGGCGAACTGGTCACCGTCGGGGCGCCGGTTTTCGATCCCAAGGAGGTCTACAAACAATGACCGAGCCCCTCAAACTGGGTATTCCCAAAGGAAGCCTGCAAAACGCCACCTTTGCCCTTTTCAAGCGCTCCGGGTGGACGATAAACGTGAACGATCGCAGCTATTTTCCCGAAATCAACGATCCAACCATCGATTGTACCATCTGCCGGGCCCAGGAGATGTCCCGCTATGTGGAAAACGGCACCCTGGATGCCGGTCTTACCGGAAAAGATTGGATCGCCGAAAACGACTCCGATGTCCGCGTGGTGGAGGACCTGGTCTATTCCAAAGTCAGCGCGCGGCCGGCCCGTTGGGTGCTGGCGGTGCCCTACGACTCGCCCATAAAGACCCTGGCGGCGTTGAGCGGCAAAAAGGTCGCCACCGAGATGGTGGCCTTCACCAAACGCTATTTCCAGGAGCGCGGGATAACCGTAACGGTCGAGTTCTCGTGGGGCGCCACCGAGGCCAAGGCGGTCTCCGGCCTGGCCGACGCCGTCGTGGAGGTCACCGAAACGGGCAGCACCATCAGGGCGCACGGGCTGCGGATCATTCACGAGTTGATGCAGACCAACACACAGTTGATCGCCAATCACCGGGTATGGGAAGATGGGTTCAAGCGCGAGAAGATCGAGCAGATCGCCCTGCTGCTCAAAGGGGCCCTGCTGGGTGACAAGATGGTGGGCATCAAGATGAATGTGCCCCACGACAAGCTGGAGCGCATCGTCAAGCTGCTGCCCAGCCTCAACGCGCCCACGATCGCCTCGTTGTATCAGTCCGACTGGTTTTCCGTGGAGACCGTCGTGGGCACCGGGGTGGTGCGCGAACTGATTCCCGAATTGCTCAAACAAGGCGCCGAGGGGATCATTGAGTATCCGCTCAACAAGGTGATATAGTCTATTGCCCGTCCAGAAATGAGGACTTTGGGTTGAGATCAAGGCGCGTGAAAAATTTTTCCGGAGGCATATAGTTGATATTCTGAGGAAAAAAATTTTCACGCAACACAGAGATCGGCCAAAATAACCATTTGTGGATGGGCAAGAGCCCAACACCGTCGGCGTCGAAGACAAGGGGATTGTGGCATGGCATCGAAGCGCACCGAGGAGATGACCTCTTTTATCGTCATGGACGTTCTGGAGCGGGCCTGCCAGTTGGAGTGTGAGGGCAAGCACATCGTGCACCTGGAGGTGGGCGAACCCGATTTCGATACGCCGGAATGCGTCAAGGCCGCCGCATGTCAGGCGCTGACCGGCGGGTTTACCCATTACACCCACAGCCTGGGGATGCTGGATCTGCGCGAAGCCATCTGCGAATACTACCATGCGACCTATGGTGTCGGCGTGGAGCCGGACCAGGTGGTGGTGACCTCCGGAAGCTCGCCGGCCATTTTCATGACCTTTGCCGCCCTGCTCGAACCCGGGGACCAGGTGATCCTGTCCGATCCTCACTACGCCTGCTATCCCAACTTCATCAAGTTTGTCGATGGCGAACCGGTGATGGTGCCGGTTCACGAGCAAGACGGGTTCCAGTTCCGCCCCGAGGCCATTGAGGCCAACCTTACCGAGCGCACCCGGGCAATTCTTATCAATTCGCCCTCCAATCCCACCGGCAACCTGCTTTCCAAGGTGCGCATGGCCGCCATTGCCAAGATGGCGCCCTGGATCGTTTCCGACGAGATTTACCACGGGTTGGTGTATGAAGGCCGGGAACACTCCATTTTGGAGTTCAGCGACCACGCCTTCGTGCTCAATGGGTTTTCCAAGCTGTTCGCCATGACCGGCCTGCGCCTGGGGTACCTGATTGCGCCCAAGGAATTCGTGCGCCCCATTCAAAAGCTTCAGCAGAACTTTTTCATTGCCGCCAACAGCATGGTTCAGAAGGCGGGCATCGCCGCCCTCAAGGAAGCCGGCGAGGACGTGGCGCGCATGAAACGCATCTACAACGAGCGCCGCGTTTTCATGGTGCGGCGGCTGCGGGAGATGGGCCTGGGCATTACCGTCGAACCCACCGGGGCATTCTACGTGTTCGCCAACGCCCGGCACATTTCCAACGACTCTTACGCCCTGGCGTTCGACATCCTTGAAAACGCCTGTGTCGGGGTGACCCCGGGGATCGATTTCGGCAGCCACGGCGAAGGGTATCTGCGTTTTTCCTATGCCAACTCCATGGAAAACATCATCGAAGGCATGAATCGGTTGGAAGCCTACCTCAAGGCGCGGTGATGGAATGATTATCAAGTCGGCCGAATTTGTCACCAGCGCGGTCAAGCCGCACCAGTATCCCGAGGCACAGCTGCCGGAAGTGGCTTTTGCCGGACGCTCAAACGTGGGAAAATCATCGCTGATCAACTCCCTGGTCAACCGCAAGCGGCTGGTGAAAACCAGTGCAACGCCCGGCCGAACCCAGCTGATCAATTTTTTTACGGTCAACGGAGCCCTTGCGCTGGTGGATCTGCCCGGCTATGGCTACGCTCGGGTGCCGGCCGCGGTGCAGCGCCAGTGGGGACCCATGATCGAGACCTACCTGAAGGGCCGCGAAACCCTCAAGGCGGTCGTTCTGATTTTGGATGTGCGCCGCACCCCGGGCCTCGAAGAGCAAAACCTGATCGATTGGCTGGCGCTATACCGACGTGCGCCCATCCTGGTGCTGACCAAGGCGGACAAACTGTCCAAATCGGCCCGGATTCAACACGGTGCGGCCATCGGCAAGACGCTGGGCGTTCCGGCGGGGGATCTGATTCTCTTTTCCGCCAAATCCGGGCTGGGGCGCCCGGAGGTCTGGTCCGCCATCGAATCGGCTCTCGGCGAGGTGCCGCATGACTCCGCCTGACACCAGCCCAACGTCCTTTCGATCCGGTTTCGTGGCCATCCTCGGGGCGCCCAATGCGGGCAAGTCAACCCTCTTGAACCGCATGCTGGGCCAGAAGTTGGCCATTACCTCCCAAAAACCCCAGACGACCCGCAACCGCATCCTCGGTGTCGTTCACCGCCCGGCGGCCCAAGTGATCTTTCTGGATACCCCCGGCGTGCACCGGGCCACGAACCCGCTCAATGTTCGCATCGTGGACGCGGCGCTGGCCACCCTGGAGGAAGCGGATCTGATCCTGCTGGTGATCGATGCGCACACCCCGGATCGGCAATCGGAACGGTTGCTGCTCGACCGGCTTCGCCTGCGGTCACTGCCGGTCCTGCTGGCCCTTAACAAAATCGACCGCATTTCCCGTCCGGCGATCCTGCCGTTGATCGAACGCTGGTCGGCGGCGCTTGCCTTCATCGGCGTGGTTCCGGTCTGCGCCAAAAGCGGAGAGCAGGTGGACCGCCTGCTCGATGTCATGGAAAACGCCCTTCCGGCCGGTCCGCCTTTTTTCCCGCCCGAGAGCCTGACCGATCTGCCCACCCGTTTCGTTACCGCCGAGATGATCCGGGAAAAGGCCTTCCGGTTGACCGGCCAGGAGATCCCCTATGCGGTAGCGGTCACCATCGATACCTTCGAGGAAGCGCAGCCGGGTGCGCCGGTCCGGATTCATGCCACGATCCACGTCGAGCGGGAGTCTCAAAAGGGCATCGTCATTGGCCGCCGGGGGGCCAAACTCAAACAGATCGGCGAGGCCGCCAGGTTGGAGATCGAGGCCCTGCTGGAGGCGCGGGTCTTTTTGAAGCTGTTTGTGCGCGTGCAGAAAAACTGGACCCGGGACACCCGCGCCCTGCGCAGGTTCGGATACTGATGCTCCTCTCCTTTCACCCCTGCTACGACGGCGACGCCAACATTCTGTGCGCCGGCAGGGCGCCCGACGACACGGATCTGGCAGCCATTCGCGCGGCCGCGGCCGTTGTGCTGCCCCAAGGCTGCCGGCCGGCCCTTTACCGCATGGCCCGCGATCACTGTGCGCATGTTTTTCCCAATTATGACGCCCGCTTTCGGTATCCGGGAAAAACGGGTCAGGCCAGGCTGTTTGCCGACGTGGAAATGCCCCATCCCCGCACCTGGGTCTTTGAGAACACGGCGCACTTCGCTCGCGCCGGCACGGTGATGGACGCAGCTGGCTTTCCGCTGGTTTTCAAGCTGGATTGGGGAGGGGAAGGCGAGACGGTCATGCTGCTGCGGTCCCGCGCCGACATGGCGCGGGCGCTTGCCCGGGCTGGTGCCTACGAGCGGTCCGGCCAGAACGGTTTTGTGGTGCAGGCGTTCGTGCCGCACGCTGGTCGGACGCTGCGAGTGGCCGTTGTGGGTCAGACCCAGGTGGCCTATTGGCGTGTTCAAAAGGACCCATCTGTTTTCGGCACCAGCCTGTCCACAGGTGCCCGCATCGACACCGCATCGGACCCGGACCGTCGCGAAAAAGCCGTCGCCTTGACCCGGCGATTCTGCCGGCGCGTAAAGATCGATCTGGCCGGGCTGGATCTTCTTTTCGATGCGTCGGAACAGCGCCAACGGCGACCCGCAGCCGCTGATGCTGGAAATCAACTATTTCTTCGGCCGCCAGGGGTTGGGAGGCTCGGATCGTTTTTACGACATCCTGCGCACCGAAATCGACCACTGGCTGGCCGGGCTGGGAATGGCGGTACGCCGGCCTGCGACGACAGGCGGCGATTCGTCATGAAACCCGATGCCTATGACCTGGATGAAGGCGATCTCAGGCGGGAGCGCCAAAAGGCCAGGGAACTGCGGCAGTCCCAGTGGTGGAAGCGCCGCTGCGCCAAGGGCCGCTGCCACTACTGCGGTCGACCCACGCCGGCGGGCGAGCTGACCATGGACCACATCGTCCCTGTGGCCCGGGGCGGCAAAAGCACCAAGGGCAATGTCGTTCCGGCATGCAAAGCGTGCAACAACCGCAAAAAGCAGCTGCTGCCCATGGAGTGGCAGGAATACCGCCAGTCGATCCGGTCGTCCTCGCCGGAATGAGTTGCCGGAATGCTGGCGCTCCCCGGCTCACCGATGCGCTCCGCATGAGCGTGGTGCCCGTCTCGAGCCCGGACGAGCGCTAAAGACCGACTGGGCCTTGGCGGCCAAAACATGAATGGAAACGGTTGCCGCGCGGCTATCGCAGCTTGGCATTGTCCTGATGGCGGCGGCGGTCCCGGGCTGTTTTTTTCCGCAGGTTTTCGGCAATGGCGGTTTCCAGGTCAACCCCGGTCTGGTTGGCGATGCACACCAGGACGAAAAGAACATCGGCGATTTCATCACCCAGGTCCGATGGGGTTTCGTTTCCTTTAAAGCTTTGCTCGCCATAGGTGCGTGATATGATGCGCGCCAGTTCGCCCACCTCTTCCATGAGCACGGCCAGATTCGTCATTTCGGAAAAGTAGCGCACGCCGTAGGTCTTTATCCAGCAATCCACGGTGGCCTGAAGCGCTTTCACGGTCAGCGTTTTGTCCGAGGTCATTTTTTAGGCTCTCTAAGGCCAGTGATGGCGCCTTGCGTTAACCTCGCCGCCCTCGACGACGCTAAGGATCAGGTTCTCTGGTCTGTCATAAAACGGTGGATGGGAACGGTCTTTCTACACTTAGGAACGATGGAACACAAGCCAAAATTCAAGCCGAATCCAGCTCTCGATATATTGATTCACCACGTTTCCCTAAATTACGGTACCTTTCAGATACTGCTGCCGTGTTTCCTCGGGAAATCTTTCTATGGCAGATCTCAACATGGTTCGCGGCATAGTTCGATGGTGCTTCATCAGAAAAACACTTTCCTTGCTTAAATCTCGCTTGCCGACTTCTCTAAGCATCCATCCAACTGCTTTATGAATCAAGTCGTTCGTGTCGACAGCAAGCCTCCGCCTTGGCATTCGCCTCATTGGCGAACGCAAGCAGCGCACTTCTGATATCCTTTAGCATTGGCTTACTCATTTTTCTTGCTAATATCATTCGCGGCAAGCGGCAGACTGGGGCGGCCTTAGCCACTGATGGGTGAGCAAAGCTCGATAAGCGAACCATCCAGCGCCCTGATATAACCGACAATTTGCCCCCATGGTTTCTGTGCGGGTTTTTTGAGTGGGATTGCACCGGCGGAAATTGCCTTTTTGTATGCAGCCTCAACATCATCTGTTACGAAAACCAACTCGATACCAAAGGGCTTTTCATCTATTTTTCCCTTTAGATAGTTCCCGTTGAGATTCATTTCTCCGAGTTCATGAGAGGCAAAGGCCAATACGGTTTCGCCAGTTTCCAGCTCGCCGTAGTCTTTTGACTCATGAATGAATCTTACTTCAAACCCGAACGCATTTTTGTAAAATTCCAGGGTTTTTTCTACGGATGTTACGTAAACGATTGTATATCCGAATTTCACCATGGTTCTTCCTTTTGCGGCTAATTTTGCAAATCAGCCGCGCCGTTTTTTGGCGATGGTTGCATTTGCCTTGTTATGTTTCTTCATGACAAGGGTTTTCCACTTTTCCGGCGCTGATTGCCTGATATCGCTTAAATATATTTCGTGCTTCCAAACGCTACAACTACCATTTTTTCTTTAAGTTCCTGTTTCTTTTTTGCTGGTCATCAAAATTTTTTACCAACAATCTTGTCCTCATGGTTTTTAATATACTTGCTTCCATCAGCCTGTTTTCTGTTTCGTCGAAATAGCTGATTTTTTGGCCGGGTTTTAAACATTTTTTGATTTCAGAAAGTCGATGAGGATTTTCCAACTGTTGATTGATCGCAACCCTCAATCGATATAGATCAAATGATGACGCTTTGCTGAGTTCTTCAATGATTTTAGAGTAGTCCACAGAATTTTCCTGACAATATATTCAAAGCATCCATTAGCGCAACGTTGCTCTTCAGCGGGCCCGGCTTTTTACGATCCAAAATTATGATCCCCATTTCCCGTGCAATCTCCCACTGTGCGGCATTCATGTCCTATAAACGCGACAGCATATTTTGAATTGCACTAAAACATGTAAGTTGACAATACTGTCACCGATGCGTACATTTTGTACAAAGTGAACATATTGTACCTATGGGGTATCCATTATGCTTAACAAGATTACGATGGCTGACGCCAGAAAAAAATTTTCTAATATAATCAATAGGGTGGCCTTTGGAGATGAGTCTTTCGTTCTGACTCGTCGCGGTGAGCCCATGGCCGCCCTGGTTTCTATAAAAGAATTGAAGCTGTTGCAGGAAATAGAGGACCAAATTGATATTGACGATGCTTGGAAAGTAAAAACTGAACCCGGCGAACCAATCCCCTGGGAAGATCTGAAAAAGGAACTTGAAATTTGAGCTGCCGGATAGCGGTTAAACGGTCTGCCGCCAAAGCACTCAAGAAAATTCCAAAACCAGACAGAACACGAATTGTCGAAAAGATTGATAGTTTGGCTGAAAATCTTCCGAATCCAGACACGACTAAGATGAAAGGGAAGAACCCTTTTCACAAAGTCCGCACTGGTGATTATCGCATCATCTATGAGGTTCAAGAGCAGGTCCTTGTAATTCTGATTGTCAAAATCGGCCACCGCAAGGATATCTACCGGAACCTACCGTAATTCTTCTATTGCTTGCAGCACCATATAACTGACTACGACATACCGCAGCAATTTACCGGCAGTTACCAAAGCAATAAACCACTGTAAGCGAACCCGCAAAACACCGGCCATAACGGTTAATGGGTCACCAATTATTGGAACCCAGGCAAAGCATAAGGATAACATGCCGTATTTCATAAAACGTTGCTCTGCTCGCACGAAATCATCTTCTGACATCCTTAGCCACTTTTTTATCACAACCAAGCTAGCCCAATAACCAAGAAAATAGTTTGTAGTTGAGCCCAATACATTTCCAGTCGTTGCGATAATTACGAGCGAAATGGGTGATAGACCACTCAGCAATAAAGCACCTAAAACAATTTCTGAGCTTAGCGGTAAAACCGTCGCTGCTAAGAATGCAACGATGAAAAGACCAACATGTCCCAATTCTGCAAAATATTCCATTTATGAAATGTTAGGTCCGCGCAGCGCCCGCCGGAGACCCGGTACTGATTCACTCATTTTTTCACGTGGGCGACCACATGCCCCAACTCCGGAAATATCAGCGCCTTGCAGGCCAACTGGCAGGCCTTCTTGCTGCCGGGTATGCAGTACACCACCGTGCGGCCGATCACCCCGGCGGTCGCCCGGGAGAGGATCGCTGCTGCGTCGATGGTCTCATAGCTGAGCTGGGCGAAGATGGCCCCGAAGGCGGTCATCTCCTTTGCGAAGAGCGGTTTGACCGCCTCGATGGTGACGTCCAAGGGCGTCATTCCGGTGCCCCCGGTGACAATCAGGGCCTGCAGGTCATGATCTCGCATGGCCTTCAAGACCGTTTCCCGGATGGCGGCCATGTCGTCGGCGACCACCTGGTGAAAACCAACCGCGTGGCCCTCCCTAACGGCGCGTTTGGCCATCCAGAGGCCACTTTCGTCATTTTCGATCGTTCGGGTGGTGGACACCGAGACAATGCCTATCCGTAAGGAAGCTATCGCCGCTTTGCGGTGCTGATGTACGCCCATGATTGCCTGCCTTGTGCCCATTCGCAAGCGGCCATATTGCCGATTTGTGAACGGGATTCCGTGAGTGGTTGCCGATCGATTCGTCCAATTCAAGGAGGTCTTGCATTTTTGACGACGCTGAAAGGTAAGCCACCCGATTGGCCATGGCAAGTGAAGAATGCGCTTATCTTCTTGCATTTATAGAGCGTTTTCCCTATGTTGGCCATGTGTTGCATGTTAGGCCAGCGGAAACAAATAAATCCACCGCTTTGCTTGTCTGTGTGCCGGTCTGCGGCGTTGCCCCAAATGTCACGGTTTCCAATACGCTTTCATTTGTCGCGCCTTGATCTCGACCAAGATCCCCAGTTTCTGGACGGACACTGATAGCGCGGGATCATCTTATGCAAACGCCCTGCACCGGCGTGATTCTTGCCGGCGGAGAAAACAAACGGTTCGACGGCAAGAACAAGGCCTTCATCCGCATTGGCGGAAAGCGCATCGTCGATCGCCTGATGGACGTCTATGGCCGGCTGTTCGATCAGATCGTTCTGGTAACCAACGATCCGGCCGCCTATATGGACATCAACGCCCTGATCGTCAGCGACCACTATCCGGTGCGCAGCTCGCTCAACGGCCTGCATGCCGGCCTGTTTGCCGCGGCTCACGACTATGCCTTCGTTGCGGCATGCGACAACCCCTTTGTGGATGGCGCCCTGGTGCGCTGCCTGCTGGAGCGTATCGAGCGCAAAGTGGACATCATCATTCCTTCCACATCGGCCGGCTACGAACCCATGTTGGCCATATACAAGAAAACCTGTCTGCCGGCCATGGCTCGGCAACTCGAAGCGAACCGCCTGAAAATCCAGGCGTTGTTTCGCAAGCTGCGCGTCGAAACGGTTGGGGAGGCGGAGCTCAGGGCGGTGGACCCCGAGCTGGTTTCCCTGTTCAATGTCAACACGCCCGACGACCTCGCCACGGCCGAAGCCATGGTCGATGGTGAGCCAAGGAGACCAAATTAAAATGAATGCCGACGAATTGATTTCAGCGGTCAAATCCCATCCGGACTACGATCGGGTAGGCATGGTGTTGTGCCACAACGGCGTCGTGCGGGCCACCTCCCGTGACGGCCGCAAGGTGACCGGACTGCGCGTGGCCGTGGACCGGGAACAGCTGTCCCGCGTGCTGACCGAGCAGCGCTCTCGGCCGGGGATTGTGGACATTCAGGTGCGAATTGCCGCCGACACGGACCTGACCGTCGGGGATGACGTGATGATGCTGGTGGTGGCCGGGGACATCCGGGAAAATGTCATTGCATCTTTGACCGAGACCCTCAACGCCATCAAAACCACGGTTACCGCCAAAACCGAGTATTTTGCCTGAACATGGGCGCCCTCAAAACCGGATCATGTTGAGCGGGAGCGATCGATGTCCGACTTGACCCACATCGATGACAAGGGCCGCGTGCGCATGGTGGACGTTACCGAAAAGCCGGCCACCCGGCGCACCGCCGTGGCCCAGGCCGTGGTTCACATGAAGGCAGACACGTTCCAGCGCATCGCTGCCGGCACCGTATCCAAGGGCAATGTCGTGGAGACGGCCCGCATTGCCGGGGTGATGGCGGCCAAGAAAACCGCCGATCTGATTCCCATGTGCCACCCCCTGAACCTGACCCACGTGCAGGTCGATTTTTTTCCCGATGCCGCCGATCACACCATCCGCATCGAAGCCGCGGCCCGCATCGTGGACCAGACCGGCATCGAGATGGAGGCGCTGACCGCGGTATCCGTGGCGGCCCTGACACTTTACGACATGTGCAAGGCCATCGACAAATCCATGACCATCACCGACATCTGCCTGCTCAAAAAATCGGGCGGGAAAAGCGGCTCTTTCGAGCGCCAACGCCGCCTCCCATGACCGCCAACTGCCGTCTGGTTCTGCTTGGGGTAGCGCTGCTGATGATGGCCGGGTGCGCCCTGCTGCCCGGACCGGAGCGTGCGCCCGAAATCCCGGAGCCCGAGCTGCTTCGGCTGGACAAAACCGATTATCCCGATTTTTCCGACGGCCTCTTTTTTGACAACCTCTCTCACGGCATCGACAAGAGTCTAGAATATTTAAACAAATTGCCGCCCGAACGCACTTTTCGCTTTGGAGCGGACACTTACAGCGCGCGTCATCTGATGCGATCTTTGGCGGCGCTGGGCGACCTGGTGGAAAAACGGCCCGATGCCATGGAACTGAACCGTTTCATCGGCGAACGCTTCCGCGTCTATCGATCGGTCGGCCGACCGGAAGACGGCCAGGTGCTTTTCACGGGCTACTACGAACCCCATCTGCGGGGCAGCCTGACCCCCGACGCCCGCTACCGCTACCCGGTTTATGCCATGCCCGCGGACCTGATGGTCATCGACCTGTCGGCCTTCGCCGAGGAATTGAGCGGCAAGCGCATCATCGGTCGTCTTGACGGCAATACCGTGGTGCCCTATCCGGATCGCCGTACCATCGACGCCGACGACGATTTTGGCAGCAAAGCCGCGCCCCTGGCCTGGGTGGATGACCGCGTCGACCTGTTCTTTTTGCAGATACAAGGATCCGGACGGATCTACCTGTCCGACGGCGATTTCATCCGCGTGCACTACCACGGCGCCAATGGCCGGCCTTACCGCAGTATCGGCCGACTGCTCATCGACCAGGGCAAGATACCCCGCGGCGAGATGTCCATGCAGCGCCTGAAATCCTATCTGCGGGATCACCCTGCCGAGGTGGATGATGTGCTTAACCACAACCCCAGCTATGTGTTTTTCAAAACGGAGACCTCCGGTCCCATCGGTGCCATCGGCGTGGATCTGACGCCGGGCCGTTCCGTGGCCGTGGATCGACGGGTCTTTCCCATGGCCGTGCCGGCTTTTCTGCAAACGCAGATTCCGGTGGTGGACGGCAATGGCCGTATCGATCGCTGGATCGACTTTTCCGCCTTCGCCCTCAACCAGGACACCGGCGGCGCCATCCGGGGTCCCGGCCGGGTGGACCTCTTCTGGGGCAACGGCCCTTACGCGGAGATCGCCGCCGGTCACATGCAGCACAATGGGGCCTTTTACCTGTTGGTTCTGGATCCCGGAGCGCCTTAAATGATCGTTTATTTTGGCGGTTTCCGCTTTCGCTCTTGTCTTGACACCCCCTGCCAAAACCAGTAGTGTTTCTTGTTTTGAAACCCTCGCCGTAAACGCGCTGTAAAGGAGATGTTCATGTTCGGTATCGGAATGCCGGAAATGATCCTGATTCTGGCGGTGGCCCTGATCGTCATCGGGCCCAAAAAACTGCCCGACCTGGCCAAATCGTTGGGCAAGGCCATGGGGGAGTTCAAGAAGGCCGCCAGCGATTTGAAAGACAGCATGCAGATCGATACGGAACTCAAGGATCTCAAAACCACCTTCGACAACCTGGAGCGGGAGGACAAACCGGCCGCCCGGCAAAAAACCGGCCAGACCGAGGATAAACCGGCCGCCACGGCCGAACCGGTGTCACCGGCGGATGCCGGGGCATCCACCGAGGGTGCCGGGGACGCCATGGATGATCTCAAGGCAGCCTTCGATCGTCACCACCCGGGTGATGCGGACGCCGAATCGGTCGAGAACACGACCACTGGCGGTGCCGAGCCGTCAGTTGATGCCGAGCGCGACGCCAAACAACCCAAGGACGAGTGACAGTGGCAGAGCCTGAAACGGATACGGACGACAAAATCCCCTTTACCGCTCACCTGGAAGAGCTGCGCCGGCGGCTGATCATCTGCTTCATTGCGGTCGGCGTTGGCTTTGCGCTCTCCTACGGGTTCAAGGAGCGGCTTTTCGACATTCTCACCCAACCGCTGATCTCGGTCATGGAGGAGGGCGAAACCTTAATTTACACCGGGCTTCCGGAAGCGTTTTTCACCTTTCTCAAGGTCTCTTTTCTGTCGGGACTCATGATCGCCTCGCCGGTGATTATCTACCAGTTCTGGATGTTCGTCGCCCCGGGTCTGTACGATCGCGAAAAGCGCCTGCTGATCCCCATCGTCCTGCTCTCGTCGTTCTTTTTTATCGGCGGTGCCCTTTTCGGATACTTTATCGTCTTCCCGTTCGGGTTCGAGTTTTTCCTGGGTTTTGCCACGGAAACCATCCGTCCGCTGCCGTCCATGAAGGAGTATCTGAGTTTCTCGGCCAAATTGCTGCTGGCCTTCGGCCTGGTGTTCGAACTGCCCCTGGTCATCACCTTTCTGGCAAAATTGGGGATCGTCACGGTCCCCTTCCTGAAAAAGAATCGAAAATACGCCCTGCTGCTTTTTTTCGTGGGCGCCGCCATTTTAACCCCCCCCGATGTGGTAACCCAGGTCATGATGGCCCTGCCGCTGATGGTCTTGTACGAGATCAGCATTATCGGCGCCCGCATTTTCGGTAAAAAAGAGGCCGCGCCGGACGCTGCCGAAGCAGACGCCGCCAACGATTGACGGCACGTTCGCAAGACCTCTTGGAAAACGTCGCCCCCTGCAGCCGGAGATCAGCGCGGCTTTTTAATAATTACCTGAAAATACATTATAAACAATAATTTGGGATTCCCATTGACAGCAGCGGTAAGGATTGATAGAGGTTTTTATCACCATCACGTTGGGTTGTTAATCAATCATGGGAGAGGAGAGTAGCGGTTATGGGTAGAAAAAACGTTATTGTGCTGTCGGTGATTTGCCTGGCGTTCTTGTTTATCGCCGCGACGCTGTATGCGGCGACAGAGGTCCAGGACGTCATCACGATGCAGAACAAGGCTTACGAGGAGCACACCAAGGGGATTGTCGAGTTCACTCACAAAAAGCACAACGAAGAGTATGAGATCGGCTGCGGCCAGTGCCATCATGATGACAAGGGCCAACCGTTGAACGACTTGAAGCTGGGCGACGAGGTTCAGTCCTGCATCGAGTGTCACAAGATTCCCGGGAAGATGCCCGGTGAAATGAAAAAAGAGATGAAGGCCGGCGGGGCCTCAAAGAAAGAGATCGATGCCAAGGAGCTGGAGTTCCACGCCGAGGCCATCCATGGCAATTGCATCTCCTGCCACAAGGAGTTCAACAAGAAAAACAACACCAAGGACGCCCCCACGTCATGCACCAAGTGCCATCCCAAAGAAGAGTAATCGCCTGACCCGTGCGATCGGCACATTCAGCGGGACCACGTCGCCAACCCCGACGCTGTCCCGCTTTTTTTTCTTTGCACCCCACCACCCCCTGGATTTCAGAATCAGTTCTTGCCAAAATGGCCGACACCGGTCACGTTGGCGACCACAGCATAAACCACCGGCACCCACCAGGATTGCCATAACGGCCCGCAGCCCCGCGGTTGACAGCCAACCACGATGGTGGTAGATTTTTTTCACGTTCAAAAACACGATAGTAAACCAATTCGACACCTCTGATCCACCTGATCTAATTATGCTGTCACGGGCAGCATCGTGCGGCAAACGGTTTCAATGAAGGGCCGGGAGTGGGGCGAAAGACCACCCCTGCCGGCCGATTCAAACCGTTGTTGATCCGCCGGTCTTTAGAATTTTCGACAGAAGCACTGTCAGCGCGAAGATGCCCTTCGGGCGTTAGACCTGTTGATGATGTGACCTAACCATCTCATGCACAGGCCATGTCTCGATCCGTGACCATATTGGGGGTCGGCCTGGGTGCCGGTTTGCTTGGCGTCATCCTGTCCATCCTGCCCTTTTTTCTGGACCTGCAGGAGCATTACGGGCTTCGGCTGCTGTTCACCTTACGGGGACCGCGCCGACCACCGCCGGAAGTGATGATCGTCACCATGGATCGGGAATCCATCGAGGCGCTCGACGTTTCCAGAAAAGTTCAAAAATGGCCCCGGGCCCTGCATGCCCAGCTGGTTCAAACACTGACCCGCCAGGGCGCCAGGCTGATCGTATTTGACATATTGTTTGACGAAGATCACGATCATGCGACGGACGCGGCCTTTGCGCGGTCGCTGGCCGATTCGCAGCGGGTGGTCCTGTGCGCGGCCATTCGGCGCGAACAGCTCCCGATCACCAATGCGAGCGGGAAATACCTTGCCGATTTAAACATCGAGACCGTGGTCCCGCCCATAGCGGATCTGGCAGCGGCCGCATTGGCCACGGCGCCGTTTCCGCTGCCCAAGGTGCCCGTTCAACTCAGCCAATTCTGGATGTTCAAAGCCGGTGCGGGCAACGTGCCGACGCTGCCGGTGGTGGCCTTTTTCATCTATGCCTCGCCGTACTATGCGCCGTTTTATCAAATTCTTACAAACGAACACACCCATCGCGTGCCGGGCATTCCAGCGCACTGGGAACCGCTTGCCGCCCGCGGCGGTATCGAAAACGCCCTGGTTGCCTTGCGGGAGACATTCAACCGCGATCCGTCGCTCGCCCGGCGTATGCTCGATCAGTTGGCGGACGTCGACGGTCGCGACGGCCTCCCGGATGAGCGTAACATGCTGCGCCGCCTGATTCGCATGTTACAGAGCCGTGACAGCCGCTATCTGAATTTTTACGGGCCGGCCGGAACCATCGATACGCACTCGTATTACCAGGCCCTCGGTGCCCAATCGAATGCAGCCAGAGCCACCGATGGCACCATGACCACCGCCAGCTTGAAGGACAAGGTCATTTTCGTGGGACTTTCCGAGAACCTGCGACCCCAGCGGCAGGATGGGTACCACACGGTTTTTTCCCAAAAGAACGGTACCGATATCAGCGGTGTGGAGATTGCGGCCACCGCCTTTGCCAATCTGCTGGAGGACCGCCCCCTGACGCTCCTTGAGTGGCCCGTGCACCGGATGATCGTTTTCGCCTTTGGATGCCTGCTGGGAGTCGCCTGTTGCGCCCTGCCCATGGGCCTGGCGACCATCACGGTCACTGGCATCGGCGCGGTTTACCTGGCCGGGGCCGTGTTGATTTTCACCATCTGGGCCGTCTGGCTGCCCGTCATCGTGCCGATTTTCATACTGACGCCCCTGGCCCTAGTCGGCACGGTCGTATGCCGCTACTGCACGGCCAAAAAAGAGCGTGAAGCCATCCGCAAGGCCTTCGGTTATTACCTGCCCGATGCGGTGATCGATCAGCTGGCCGAGAATCTGGACGACCTGGATGCAAACAGCCAGGTGCTCTATGGCATCTGTCTGCACACCGATGCCCAGCAGTATGCCGCGCTGTCCGAGTCGATGGACCCCAAAGCCCTGAGCCAGCTGATGAACCGCTACTATGGCAAGCTCTTTGTTCCGGTCAGAAAACACGGCGGCATCGTATCCGATGTGGTGGGTGACGCCATGATGGCCATCTGGGCCAAATCCAAACCGGATGCATCCCTCAGGGCAGCGGCCTGCGAGGCCGCCATCGGCATTGGTGAAGCGATCCGGGGTTTTAACCGGGAAAATCCAAAGTTCAACCTACCCACCCGAATCGGCATGCATGCCGGGCACATCCTGATCGGCAACATCGGCGCCGTCGACCATTTCGAGTATCGCCCGGTCGGGGATATCGTCAACACCGCCTCGCGCATCGAAGGCATGAACCGCTATCTGGGCACCCGGATGCTGGTTTCCGATCAGGTGCTGCACCGCCTGGAGGGGTTTTCAACCCGCCGGCTGGGCCGGTTTTTGCCATTTGGCAAATCGAACGCCGTTGCTTTGCACGAGTTGCTGGGCCATGCCCGTGACACCAGCCACGACCAGCATGAGCTATGCCGTCACTTCGAGGCGGGTCTGCGTGCCTACCATGGCCAACGCTGGGACGATGCCATCGATGCGTTTGACCGATCACTGGCCATCTATCGCGCCGACGGACCATCGATTTTTTTTAAACGGCTCTGTGAGCGCCTCAAGCGAAAGCCGCCCGCTGAGGACTGGGACGGCGTGGTCGTTATGGATGCAAAATAGATGGGGGGAGGAAAAATGGTCCCAGCCATTGAAACCGTTCTGAGGCCCGGGCGAGATATCACCATCGCCCTGATAGTGGCTGTCGGCCTTTTCCTGGCGTCCGGGTCGCCGGTAGCGGTGGCCGATCCCGGTGGCAATTGGGTGGCCACGGTCGTTTCGATCCAGGGCGAGGTCAAGGTGCGCAAGCGGGGGACCCAGCAGTGGCGGTGGGTGAGCCTGAATGACCGGTTTCATGCCGGCGATGTGGTCACGGTGGGCGCCAACAGCCGGGCGGGGGTTGTACTGAAAAACGAGAGCACCCTGCGGGTTGACCAGCAGTCCACCCTGGTTTTCAGTGAGCCCGAACCGCAGCAGCCGTTTCTGATTGAACTGCTCAACGGAGCGGTACACTTTTTCAGTCGGGTGCACCGCAGCCTGCATCTGGTGACGCCGTTTGTCAATGGCACCGTGGAGGGGACTGAATTTTTTGCCCGTGTGGAAAAGGATCACACGACCATCACCCTGTTCGAAGGGCACCTGAAGGTTTTCAATGCCCAGGGCCGCGTCGACCTGGGCAAGGGCCAGCGTGTGGTTGCGGCCGCCCAAAAGCCGCCGGTGGCCATGGCGGTGGTGCGGCCGCGCGATGCGGTCCACTGGACGCTGTATTATCCGGCGATTGTAGATTTCAAACCCGATGACGTTGATTGCGGTGAACCCTGGTGCGCGGCGGCTCGGCAATCGGTGGCTGCCTGGCGTCGGAGCGAGTTGAACCAGGCCTTTGCCCAGCTTGAGCGGGTTCCGGAAACGGTGGACGACCCGCGCTGGCTGCTCTACAGGGCCGTTTTGCGCCTGACGGTGGGCCGCGCCGACCAGGCCGTGAAGGATCTTGAAAAGGCCCTGTCATCCCCGGCCCAGCGTAGCGATGCCATGGCCTTGCTGTCGGTAACGGCGCTGGTGCAGAACCAGAAAGCAACGGCGCGAGACTGGATCGATCAAGCCCTGGCCCAGCCCGGGGCCGGCAGTGCCGCGTATATTGCCAGTTCCTATGTGCAGCAGGCCGGCTTCGACCTGGATGCCGCCATAGACGCCGCCTCGGTGGCCACCCAAAAAGCGCCGGGCAACGCCCTTGCCTGGGCGCGGCTGGCGGAACTGTACCTGTCGGCCGGGGACCGCACCCGGGCCCTGTCTGCGGCCCGGCGGGCGAGTGCGCTCGAGCCTGACCTGGCCCACACCCTGAGTGTTCTGGGGTTCGCCCACCTGGCCCAGATCAGGATCGACGACGCCAAACAGGCCTTCAATGATGCCATCGCCATCGATTCGGCGGCTCCCTTGGCACGCCTGGGCCTGGGCCTGGCCAAGATTCGCAGCGGCCAGCTGGCCCAGGGCAGGGGCCAGATCGAGATCGCGGCATCGCTAAATCCGAGCAACGCTCTGATCCGCAGCTACCTGGGCAAGGCCTACTACGAGGAGAAGCGCGACGATCCGGCCGCAGCGCAGCTGGTGACGGCCAAGGCGCTGGATCCGGCTGACCCGACGCCCTGGTTTTACGATGCGATCCGCAAGCAGTCCATCAACCGCCCGGTGGAGGCCCTGGAAGATTTGCAGCAATCCATCGCCTTGAATGACAACCGCGCCGTGTTCAGGTCTCGACTGCTGCTGGATGAAGACCTGGCCGCCAGGAGTGCCGGGTTAGCCCGAATCTACAGCGACCTTGGTTTTCAACAACTGGCTTTGGTGGAAGGATGGAAATCCCTGAACACCGATCCGAGCAACTTTTCGGCGCACCGGTTTTTAGCCGACTCCTATTCGGTCCTGCCGCGACACGAAATCGCCCGTGTCAGCGAGCTGCTTCAGGCTCAATTGCTGCAGCCGATCAACATCAATCCGGTCGGACCAAATCAAGCGGAAAGTCAATTGGGCGTTTTCCAGGGCTCCGGTCCGACAAGCCCGTCGTTCAACGAGTTCAATTCCTTATTTGAACGCAACCGGGCCGCCTTGCAGGCCAGTGGTGTGGTCGGTGAAAACAGCACGTGGGGTAACGAGGTGGTCCTTTCCGGCGTGTATGATCGGTTGTCGTTCAGCCTTGGCCAGTTCCATCAGGAGACGGATGGTTTTCGAGAAAACAATGGCCTCAAGCAAAACATCTACAATGCCTTTGTCCAGGCCAGCCTGACATCCAAGGCAAGCATTCAGGCTGAAGTGCGCTCCCGGGATACCGAAAGCGGCGATCTGGAGCTGCTTTTCGACCCGGAACAATTCCAGCCCAACTTGACAAACAACCTGGAGGTAACCAGCTATCGACTGGGGGGACGCTATGCTTTTTCTCCGGGTTCAAAGCTCATCGCATCCTTCATTGGACAAAAGGATAGTGAAGCGCGATATGATCGGATATCCGAGACGATTTATATCCCGCCCCCTTTAGACCTTAGCTTCGACATCAACACAACCATCGAAAATAAAGAAGAAACAGGCGGCCACAGCATCGAGCTTCAGCACATTTACCAAAAGCAACGCTTTAATCTGGTGACAGGTGCTGGGGTTGTGGATGGGGATTTCGAGGGAACGATCGTTATCGCAAGCGACCCTCCGAGCGATATCGATGGCACGCGAAATGATGATGCGGATATTCGTCACGGCAATGTCTATGTCTACTCCCAGGTTCAAGCCCTGGACAACCTGGTCATCAATGCGGGCATCAGTTATGATGACTTCGCCAAAGACATCGTGGATACAGAGCAGATCAATCCCAAATTGGGCCTGACATGGCAGCCTTTTAACCGAACAACCGTCAGAGCTGCCGCTTTTCGCGTGCTGACACGAACGCTGCTCAATGACCAAACGGTGGAACCCACACAGGTGGCCGGATTTAATCAGTTCTTCAGGGATACGCCCGGAGCGGATATATGGTCCTACGGTGGGGCCGTGGACCAACGCTTTAGCACCGATGTTTATGGGGGCGTCGAATTGACCTTGCGAGATTTGGATATCCCCTACAAGGAGATCAACGCAACCGCCACCGAAGTGCGTCACATTGATTGGAATGAACACATCGGTCGCGGGTATCTTTACTGGACACCCCACCCGTGGGTGGTGGGCAGCGTTGAATATCTATATGAAGATTGGGATAGAGGTGATGAATATACCAGTATTGATAGAATCAAGACGCTTACGACTCACCGGCTGGGGCTGGGTGGCAGCTTTTTTCATCCAACAGGAATTTTCGCTCGGATAAAGGCGACCTATGCAGATCAAAGCGGAGAATTCTGGGGGACGGGTGGAAATCTGACGTGGGAAGGCAGCGATCAATTCTGGGTCGTCGATGCCGCTGTGGGTTACCGTTTGCCGAAACGCTATGGGTTGCTGACCGTTGAGTTTAAAAATCTTTTTGATGAAGAATTCAACTTCCAGGATACCGACCCGGCCAATCCCACCATTTACCCTGAACGGATGATACTTGGCCGATTAACACTTAGCTTCTGAAAGACTTTTCAGTCAGGCCAGCGGAAATAAATAAATCCGCCAGAATTGCACCGGATGTGTGCCGATCTTCAAGGTACGATAAATGAAAGCGTATTGGAAACCGTGCCATTTGGGGCAACGCCGAAGACCGGCGCAAAGACAAGCAAAGCGGTGGATTTATTTCCGCTGGCCCTATAGTCGCCATAAACCCAACTTGAAAGGAGACACAAAATGACGGTGCTAAGGACGAATGCTGCCAGGGAAGAGGAGGCAAAGGCCAAGGAGATGAGTGACGGTGCAGAAATTATGGAGATGAGGTTATATCTCAAAGAAGGGAAAATTCTCTGGGTAGAGCCCATTGATCAAAAAGAGCTTCACGCAAGCAAAGCGACAGGGAATGAATATACTGTTGATATCGTTCCGAACTTGAGTGAGGAGGGCATCCGTGAAGTCAGCCCGGTGGCATTTCAACAAAACAGCCCTGGCTGCGCTTACTGGTATGTCATTGAAACCAAGAATGGTATTGTGAAAATCTGCCTGAAAAGGACCTGATTTCAAGCGCTGCGATTTCGTAACGGCATTTATGATTGCAAAAGATTTGCGGAAAGCAACAGGATCCGTTGAAGGCGTTCAATCCTTATTGAAAGACAGCGCTTTTCTGAATCGACTGGCCTGATCGACCAGCGCACCCGCCCATCCCGGTGTTCCCAGGGCGTGAATGTGTGTATAGGTGGCCAAAACATTGTTGACGCAGACCCCGTCCAACCCATTTAAAAAGCCGACGCCGCGCTGCATGCCGAAAGCCAGGTCGGTGTCGCCGCCCTGCCAGGTTTTGACGCTGGAGTAGTGAAATTCATGGCCCAGCAGCACGGTGTCTTTGGGAAAGTAGGGGTTGTCCCGTTCGACGCGCACGATGGTGTAGCCATGTCCCTGGGGGCGTTTGGAAAAACCGAACACCACCGGTAAAACCCCTGCCATCTGGAACTCGCCGTCCGTCAGGTGCAGGGCCTGGCCCAGGTACATGAGCCCACCGCACTCGGCGTAGATCGGCAGGCCCTTTTGGGCCAACCGCTTTATCGCGTTGCGGTAGTCCGCGTTGCGTTCAAGCTCCCGGGCGTGGGTCTCCGGAAAGCCCCCGCCGATGTAAAGGGCATCGACATTCGGCAGGTGCCGGTCGGTCAGGGGGCTGGTAAACACCAGCCGGGCACCCGCGGCCTGCAGGGCCTCCAGGTTTTCCGGGTAGTAGAATTGAAAGGCGGCGTCGCGCAAAATGCCGATGGTGGGCCGGTGGGCATCGTCGGCGATCACCGTTGGCGTGGTCGCAAAACCACTCTTTTCGACAGGCAGCGCCGTCGCGGCCAGTTGCTGAATGCGCACCAGGTCCAGGTGCGCCTGCGCGACCGACCGGATGGCATCGATGGCGGGTTGGGCCCAGTTGTGTTCGGGCGTGGGCACCAGTCCCATGTGGCGCTCGGGAAAGCGCTGCTCCTTCAATTTGGGTACTGCCCCCAGAACCGGGATGCCCGTGTACTCCTCGATGCTGCGGGTCAGAATGGACTGGTGCCGTTTGCCGGCCACCCGGTTCAGGACCACCCCGCCGATGTGCACGTCCGGGTCGAAGGCCGCCAACCCGCCCACCACCGCCGCCATGGTGCGGGTGGTCTTGGTGGCGTCGACGCACAGGATCACCGGCAGGCCCAACAGCTTGGCCAGTTCGGCGGTGCTGGTCTCGCCTTTGGTGTCAATGCAGTCGTAGAGACCGCGGTTGCCTTCGATGATCGTGAAGTCGGTGTCTCGGGTGTGGGTGTGATAAGATCCGAGAATAGTGTCCCGGTCGATGAGGAAGGTGTCCAGATTGTAGCAGGGCCGGCCGGCAGATAGGGCAAGCCAGCCGGCGTCGATATAATCCGGACCTTTTTTAAACGGCGCAATCGATCTGCCCAGGCTCCTCAGTGCGGCAATAATGCCGACGGAAAAAATGGTCTTTCCCGAACCCCCGCGCAAGGCGGCAACGACGACGCCCGGTGTTGTCCGGGGGGTCTGATGTGGTGGCGCCTGTTTCAATAACGTACACATCGCGACAGGATCACCGACTCGTGGGGAACACCGCCGCGGAAATGCGATTTATTATTTTTCTTCGTGTTCGGCCCCGGCTTGTTTACCGGTTCCGGGAAGGCCGTACATGGAGGTGCTGCCGGAAGACCAGTACTCCAGCACACCGTCCTCAATCAGCTGGTTGACAATCTTTTTGGCTACTCGGGGTTTCATGTCCAGGATCTTGGACAGGTCGTTGAAGTAGAATTTGCTTTTCGTTTTTTGCTTTTTGGTCAGTCCGTCAACGATCAGCTTTTTTGCCTCTTCGTATTCCATGGTAACCTCTTTTCTAAAGAAGGCAGGGGGGGCGCGCGGCCTCCCCCTGCACAGGTACGTTCATATGAACCGGACTAGAACTTGAACTGCGTGGTCTGACGCCAGGTGTAGTAGGCGGGATCACGGAAGTCATCGATCAGATGATGCGTGAATTCAAGCTCGCATTTTTCGAAAAAGCGTTCCCAGCCGATACGTTCGGCCCAGTCGCCCACGCGCTCGTACTTGTTGGCGCCGGCGGAGTAGGCCTCGACGATCTTTTTGATGCAGGCGGTGGTGGACTCCCAGCGCGGCACCTCGTTGGGCAAAAAGGCCACGACGACCTTGGAGAACATGGGCTTGCTGATGCGGTTGGAGACCTTGCCGCCCACCATGATGACGATACCGTCGCCTTCCTTGTCGGCCAAGGGCAGCGAGGGGCACATGGTGTAGCAGTTGCCGCAGAACATGCAGCGGTCATTTTTGACGGCGATTGATTTGACTTCCTTGTCACCCACCTTCACCTTGGTCGGCTTGAGCGCCGCGGTGGGACAGGCGGCGATGGCCAGCGGAATTTCGCACATCTTGTCCAGGTATTCGTTGTCGATGATCGGCGGTTTGCGGTGGTAGCCGAGGATGGCGATGTCGGAACAGTGCACAGCGCCGCACATGTTCAGGCAGCAGGCCAGGGAAACGCGCAGCTGGGCCGGCAGGCGGTGGTCCTTGAAGTCGTCGAAAAGCACGTCCATGGTGGCCTTGACCGGGCCGGAGGCGTCGGTGGCCGGGGTGTGGCAGTGGATCCAGCCCTGGGTGTGAATGATGTTGGTCACACCGGCGCCGGTGCCGCCCACCGGGAATTTCTGGCTGCCGGCGTCGAACTTGCGGCTTTCCAGATCCTGAATCAGGGGCTCGACCTTGTCCTTGCTGTCGACCATGAACTCAATGTTGTTGCGGGTGGTGAAGCGCAGGTGGCCGTCGCAGTGCTTGTCGGCGATCTCGCAGATCTCGCGGATCATGGTGACCGTCATCAGGCGGGCACCGCCCACGCGCACCGTGTAGCACTCGTCGCCGCTTTCGGCCACGTGCACCAGCACGCCCGGTTTGATGATTTCGTGATACAGCCACTTGCCCTTGTTCTTGGCGATGACCGGCGGATAGAATTTGTCGTATTTTTGCGGACCGATGTCGGTGATCCGGTTTTCCATCGGTTTGTCGGGATTGTATCCTGAAGAAACAAATGCCATTGTGAATCCTCCCCTCTATCTCTTGTGGTCTTTTCTGAACTCATTGATGTCACGATCCCAGCCGCCCTCTACCTCTTCCTCTTTCCAGAAGATGTAGGGATTGTGGCGCGGTTCCTGAACATGCTGGGGCATCGGCTTGATGTTGGTGGCCTCCAGCATCTTCTGGAATCCCTGGCGTTTGATCAGCTCACCGATACGTTCGCGGTTCTTGCCCTCTTCCATCCACCAGTCCCAGAGGGCTTCGATGACTTCCTTGATCTCGTCATAGGGTTCTTCGACCTTGACAAAAGGTACCAGCAACGAGCCCATCTGGGCGCCGTCCAGGATCGGGGCCTTGGCGCCGACCAGCATGGAGCAGCCGCGGTCGTCACCGATGTGCAGGGCGCGCGGCATGACGTTAATGCAGTGCATGCAGCGGGTGCACTCGCGGTTGTTGATCAGCAGTTTGCCGCCGTCATATTTCATGCACTTGGTCGGGCACAGGTCGCAGACCTCTTTGTCGATGTCGAACGCACCCCAGTCGCGTCCGCTGTGGGCGCCGCCGTTGGGGGCAAATTCGCCGCCGACGTAGCCGGCCACGGCTTCCTGGTCGATCTTGATGTCGTCTTTCCAGGTTCCCACGAAGGAGATGTCGGCACGGGCGATGGAGGCCACGCAGCAGTTGGGGCAGCCGTCGAACTTGAATTTGAACTTGTAGGGGAAGGCCGGGCGGTGCAGTTCGTCCTGGTATTCCTGGGTCAGGTCGTAGCAGATGGCCTGGGTGTCGTAGCAGGACCATTCACAACGCGAAGAGCCGATGCAGTCGGCCGGGGTGCGCAGGTTGGAGCCGGAGCCGCCCAGGTCCTGATCGAATTTGTGGGTCAGCTCGAAGAAGATCTCTTCCAGCTGGGGGGTGGAGGTGCCGATGAAGATGATGTCACCGGTGGAGCCGTGCATGTTGGTGACGCCGGAGCCGCGGAACTCCCACAGGTCGCAAAGGTTTTTCAGGAATTTGGTGGTGTAGTATTTGCCGCCGGGCTGGGCCACGCGCATGGTGTGGAAGTGCGCCACGCCGGGGAACATTTCCGGTTGGTCGCAGTAGCGGCCGATAACGCCGCCGCCATACCCGAAAACGCCTACGATGCCGCCGTGCTTCCAGTGGGTCCGGCCGTGCTTGTAGGAGAGCTCCAACACCCCCAGGATGTCTTCGACACAGTCCTGGGCGACCTGGAATTGCACGTTGTTCGGGTTCTTGGCCCTGTGCGCGGCTTCCTGCTTCAGATCGGACACGAAGCTCGGCCACGGACCGGACTCAAGCTGGTCCAACAAAGGGGTTGCATGCTTTGCCATCTTTTACCTCCATTTAAATTAATAGTAAACCAACCTGCCAATAGAAATAAAACCATCCCCGACGGGGGAGTTTCGAGGTCACCTCCTCTCAATTTTTTTCTGCGTATAATGTCGGGATTGTTATAATCTCGTGGTATTCACAGCCAAGAACTGCAAGGAGCAGATATAGAATCAATCATGGGGCTTGTCAATAAAAAAGCATGGTTTCGCGCGGTTAAGTCGCAGCGGGAATCCCTGCTCTGCTTTAATACAAAATGTTGTGGCGAGTCGTGAACAATAGCCGCCATGTAGTGTTTTTTGGCAACCCGGCGATCATCCCGGCATCGGCCCGGTGCATGCCGGGCGGCGCATTGTTTGGTCAACCGCAACCAGGTGGTCGGTCAAATGGCGCTGGGTGACTGCGTGTTCCTCGGACCGGTGCCGGAACGTCGCTTGCGTGATCCGGCGGGCGGTGACGGACAGGTCGGCCGGGCCGATGTGGTTGAAGTAGCGCCGGAAGGTTTCTGGAAAGCTTTCCGGAAAACCGCTCAGGCGGGCCGTCAGATCCAATCCCTGGAAAAATCCATCGACGGTGGCTGTCAGGCTGGCCGGCGGGGCCCAGGCGACATGGGCCACGCCATCCAGCCGATCCAGGCGCATGCGGATGGTCAGCTGGATGAAAAATGCCGCCAGAGCGTCCAGCAGCGCACGTTCGTTGTCGGGCGCGCCGCCGCCCTCGGCGGCCATGGTCAGGGGGGTGTAGCCTCGCACCGTGATCAGCCTGACTGCCAGCCGCGGTTGATCGACCCGGACCACGAAGTCCCCGGCGGCATGATGCCAGGGCTGGATCTGGCATGACGACACTGGGTCATAGCAGGCGGTCAGTATCATGGCGGCTTGTCGATACAAATCTGCCTGTTGATCTGTCGAGAGCAGCCGTGGGGTTCGCGCCCCGTCCCAGACCACGACGGCCGAGGTCGCACTGCCGGGCGGCCGGGTCAGGTGAAACTCGTGGAAGCCCTCGAACCAGTCTCCCAAAAACAGGGGCGGTTCGGTCGTGTCATAACCATACACCGTGGGGAGCCAGCCGAAGGGTCGCTGGTCGTTGAGCCGCTCCAGGGCACGGACCTCGATTGGCAGGATTTGCCGGCCCGCCGCGGAGGCGGCCACGTTAACCACGAACGAGAGCGGGTGCTCGCCCGCCATGACCCGGAGCCGGGCCGGATGGTAAACGGCGCCGTGTTTTTCCAAATAGATCGACACGTGCTGCAGGTCGCTGGCCGTAATGGGCTGCGCCAATCGGCGGGAGACCGCCGCAATCAGCCGGGACCATCCATTGGCTTGGCAAAAGTGGTGGACCGCCGTAAAGTAGCGGCCATAGGACAGCGTATCGTTGGTCGGTGGCCGGTCGGCGGCCGTTTGGCCCCGGCGGTTTTCAGGTAGCGGGCGCTGCCAGAGTGGGTGCGACGCATCCATGCGATCAGCGGTGGTGGACAGGAAATAGTCGACGGTCGGCATGGATGGCCGGTGTGGCGTGGCATGAAACGGGCACCCGGATGGGCGGCGGCCTTGATCGGGGCGCCCGCCCAACGGGTCAGTTGCGATGGGGTTCGAGCTCTTTCAGGATCTCGGGGGCCACGTCGTAGCCCAGATCGCGCGCCTTGTCGGCGTGCTCTACCGCCAGGCCCGGCTGGCCGTCTTCCAGGTAGGCGATGGCCAGGTTGTTGTGGGCCACGGCAAACTCCGGAGAGAGCTTCAAGGCCTTCAGATTGGTTTCGATGCTCTCCTTGACCTGCCCGTTCATCAGGTAGGCGTTGGCCAGGGTGGCAAAGGCCTGAATAAACCTGAAATTGAACATGGTGGCCTTTTCCAGGGCTTTGATCGCCCCGGCAACGTCGCCGCGCTGGAGCAGAACGAAGCCGATGTTGCCCCACCCTTCCGAAAAGCCGGGTTTGACCTTCACGGCGCGCTGGTTCCAATCCAGGCAGGCGTCCATATCACCGCGCTTCATGCAGATACCGCCCATCTGTACGTAGGCTTCGGCCAGTCCTGGGCTGCATTCGATGGCCGCCGCCAGGGATTGCTCGGCCTCTTCGATCTTGCCTTGTCCTAGCAGGGCCACGCCCAGATTGTAGTGTGACGTGCCGCACTCGGGGTTGGCGGAGATGGCCCGTCGTTGCTGCTCAATGAACGCTTCCGCATTGGGTGCTTTGGTTGAATTTTTCATGGTAACATCCTTTTCCGATGGCTTCATCGATGGCGTTTCACGATAAAACCAAAATCCGTAGCCTGACCGATTGCCGGTGTCAAGGAAAATAATCGTATGCAACCCCCTTTTTCCTTGACTTCAAGGGCCACTTTTTTTTAATCTTTCTTATCTTTTGTTTGCTGACAACGCCTTTTCTGGCGCGCATTTCCACACCCTCTCCAAAAGACGGACAGTGTCAGGAGGTAGCATGAACCCAGGATGTTACACCGCAATGATCACGCCTTTCGACGACAACGGGATCGATGAGGCCGGCTTGGTGCGTCTGGCCGACTTTCAGGTTCAAAATGGCATCAGCGGCCTTCTGGCCGTGGGTACCACCGGTGAAAGCCCCACGCTGGACTGGCAGGAACACCACCGGGTCATCGAGCGGTACACGCGGCAGGCCCAAGGTAAATGCCTGTGCATCGCCGGAACCGGCAGCAACAATTCCCGGGAAGCACTCTCGGCCACACGCCACGCGGTCGCGGCCGGTGTGGATGCGGTTTTGCTGGTGGATCCGTATTACAACGGCCCCAGTTCCCTTGAGATCCGCAGGGAATACGTGGCGCCGATCGCGTCGGCCTTTCCCCATACGACAATCATTCCCTACGTCATCCCCGGCCGGACCGGCGCGCAGCTGCTGCCCGAAGACCTGGCCATGCTGTTCAAGGATCACCCCAACGTCAACACCGTTAAAGAGGCCACCGGCAATCTCGACAACATGCGGCGCACCCGGGCCTGCTGCGGAACCGAATTCACCATTCTTTCCGGTGACGACGGACTGCTTTTCGACATGATGGCCGATCAAAAGATCGCCGCGGCAGGCGTGATTTCGGTCGTTTCCAACCTTGCGCCCAGGGCCATGAGCGATCTGGTGCGCCTGCTGGTGGATGAAGAGATCGCCGCGGCCCGGAAACTGGCCGACGCCCTCAAGCCGCTGTTCGGCCTGGTGACGGTGACCACCCAGGAGCAAAGCCCCCATGGTCCGGTGGTCTGCCGGGCGCGCAATCCGCTGGCGTTGAAAACCTTGATGCGACTGCTGGGGATGCCGGCGGGGCCCTGCCGCCCGCCGCTGGGGAAGATGAGCCGCGGTGGCTTGGAGAAGGTGCTGGAGATCGCCCGGACCGTGCAGTCCAGGAACCCGGAGATCCTGGCCCCCCTGGCCGAATTTTTCAACGTGGACGTCGAGTCGCGGCTCAGTAACGACCGCCTGTTGGAGGGCCTGTATTACCCGGCCTATTAGCGGGAACACAAACCAGGCGTACACAAAAAGCGCCCGCCCGCGTCGCTTTGGGGGCCGGCGCTTGTTATTTTATGAGGAACACATCACTTCGAACTGGCCCGATCGACGGCATTGGCTGCCTGCTGATCCGGGTCGGTCTGCTTGAACAGGATTCCTTTGAGCCACTCCAGACCGAATTTGAGCAGCTCGATTTCATCGTTTCTGATTTTTTCCACGGTGGCCGCATCCACGTCGACGCGCTTTAAAAAGGAGCTGTCGAAAACGAACTCCTTGAACTTGTCGATGTCGTAGCTGACCAGGAAAAACATCTGCTTGGCTTTTTCGGTCAGTTTGATGTTGGACGGAAAGGAGCGCTTGCGCACCACCAGATCGGTCCATTCGCGATTGACTTCGTCGCGCAGGTCGACCCCCTGATCTTCGCGCCACTCGGCCACGGTCCACTCGGCATCCTCTTCGAAGCCCTTGCAGTGGGGTTCGTGGACGAAAAAGAAGAAACCGTCGTCGTCGGCACCCTCTTTGTGCTGCAGCGTGGCCGTGCCCAAAGGGTAGTAGCGGCAGGAGGTCGGCCGGTCCGCATAGACGAGGCAGCCGTCCTGGTCCTTGACGAAGGGACAGGATTCGCGCTCGTCGTCCAGCAGCTTGAGCGTTACCATGGGCAGATCGGTTTTTTCCAGCAGGTGCGGTTCGGTGTAGATGGCCAGAAACTCGCGGGAAGAGAGGTTGAGACGATTTTTGAGCTGGATGATGTCAAAGGGGGTCAAGATAATATTGATGCCCCGGCAGCACTCGGTAAAGCAGGGCACCCCGGGGTGGCATTTGAATTTGAACTGGCTGCCGTATCCCAGGCGCACCGGCGAGATACCGGCACTCTTATCGGCATCGGTCATGTGTTGTCCTTTCGTGATCGGTCGATGGTTGCGCCGCACACTAACCAAGGCGGTAGTCAAAGTCAAACGCAAATCAGGGCTTCAAGGGCTGGCGACAGGCGCTTTTTTCGGATCGGTCGCCCCCTACCATGGCGCCGACGAACCGCAACCCAACCTCAGGCGGCAGGTCCCAAACAATCGGGGCCGGCCCATCCCTGGGCCGGCCCGTTGCTCATCATTGTGAAAAGGCGTTTTGGGCACTATTTCACTCTACCCGCCCGCCAGGCTTCGATCAACTTGTCGTAATCGACCGTCTCGCCCTGGGGTTTTTCGTTGTCGAGTTTGGCCTTTGGGGATCCGGGCTGGCTCAGCCAGTAGGCTTCATCCTTTTCCGGGTTCAGCTTGGGCCCGCATTCGCCCTGGGTTTTTGAGCGGGCGATACGCTCCATGACCTTGTCCATCTCCTGGGCCAGGTTGTCCATGGCGGTATCCACGGTGACTTCACCGGACACGGCCTCGCCAATATTCTGCCACCACAGTTGGGCCAGCCTCGGATAGTCGGGCACGTTGACCCCGGTCGGCGTCCAGGCCACGCGGGCCGGGCTGCGGTAGAATTCGACCAGGCCGCCCAGTTTGGGGGCGCGCTCGGTAAAGGATTCATGGTTGATGTCGCTGTCGCGGATGGGCGTCAGGCCCACGTGGGCTTTTTTGAGCGACGTGGTCTTGGCCACGCAGAACTGGGCAAACAGCCAGGCGGCCTTGCGGCGTTCGAGGGGCGTGCTCTTCATGAAGGTCCAGGACCCGCAGTCCTGATACCCCAGCTTCATGCCTTCTTCCCAGTAAGGCCCATGGGGTGAAGGAGCCATGCGCCACTTGGGCGTGCCGTCTTCATTGACCGTGGGCCCCGGAGCGACCATGCTGGGAACAAAGGCGGTATACCAGAAGATCTGCTGAGCGACGGTACCGTTGGCCAGGAAGGGCAGATAGGTGTAAAAATCCATGCCGAGAGCCCCCGGAGGTGCATATTTTCTCAGCCATTCCATATATTTACGAAGGGAATACTTGGCCGCCGGTCCATTGGCCGCCCCGCCGCGGGCGACACTTGCGCCCACGGGATTGCAGCCTTCCATGCGGATGCCCCATTCATCCACTGGCTTGCCGTTGGGGATGCCCTTGTCGCCGGCGCCGGCCATGGAGAGCCAGGCATCGGTAAACCGCCAGCCCAAATCGGGCGCCTTCTTGCCATAGTCGTTGTGGCCGAAAACGGCTTTGCCGTCGATTTCACGGACATGCTCGGTGAAAAATTGGGCGATGTCCTCGTAAGCCGACCAGTTGACGGGCACACCGAGTTCATAGCCGTAGATTTCCTTGAACTGCTTTTTGAAATCGTCACGCTTGAACCAGTCGTAGCGGAACCAGTAGAGGTTGGCGAACTGCTGGTCGGGCAGCTGATACAGCTTGCCGTCCGGCCCGGTGGTAAAGGACTTGCCCATGAAGTCGTCGACATCCAGCGTCGGCAGGGTCACGTCCTTGCCCTCGCCCTCCATGAAGTCCGACAACGGCACCACGTAGCCATAGCGGGCATGGGTTCCGATCAGGTCCGAATCGTTGATCCAGGCGTCGTAAATATTTTCGCCCGACGCCCACTGGGTCTGCAGTTTCTCGATGACATCGCCTTCCTGGATCAGGTCAAAGGAGACCTTGATGCCGGTGATCTCCTCGAACGCCTTGCCCAGCACCTTGGCCTCGTATTCATGGGTAGGGATGGTTTCGGAGACGACCTTGATGTTCATGCCCTTGAACGGTTCGGCGGCCTTGATGAACCAGGCCATCTCTTTGAGCTGCTCCTCCTTGGACAGGGTCGAGGGCTGGAACTCCTCGTCGACCCACTTTTTGGCAGCGTCCATGTTTGCCATGCCCGGTGCGGCTGTCATGGCGAGCACGATCGCCAGGGCAACGGCGGACAGCATCGTCCGGCACATCTTTCTCTTCATGATTCTCTCTCCTTTACGCCTTCAGGGGTGGGATTGGGGTTGTTGGGCGGCATCGCGGGCGTGAAGGCGGCAATCGCCACGCGAGAGGCACACGTCCCGGTTATTGGGGTGAAGCGGTTTGGCGCTGATCGTCATGCGTGTGTGTCCGGAGCGGCCGCTTGGCCGTGTCACCCGAAACAGGAATTACCCCCAGCGCATCACGATGACGATCCAGACTACTGAAATTGGCAGCGCGTACCACAGGTTCAAATCCGTGAGCCCGATCCAGGCCAGATGGATGTAAGCCGTTCCCAGCAAACCCACAAAGAACCGTGTTCCCCGTGTCGTGGGCACCTGCAGGAATCCGCGGCGCGCGATGGTCGGCGACACCAGTTCCCAGACCAGCATGCCGGCGATCATCAAGGCAATGGTGATAAAGAAGATCGCCGTCGGCACGGTCCAGTACATCCAGTCAAAACGCATGCGACCTCCTTTTTCAGACGCGTCCCAGGGCAAACCCCTTGGCCAGGTGATTGCGCACGAACCAGATGACCAGGGCCCCCGGAACGATGGTCAAAATGCCGTTGGCGGCCAGCAGGCCCCAGTCCAGCCCGGTGGCGCTGATCGTGCGGGTCATGGTGGCCACGATCGGTTTGGCTTCGGTGACCGTCAGGGTGCGGGCGAACAGCAGCTCGACCCAGCTGAACATGAAGCAGAAAAAGGCCGTCACGCCGACGCCGGCGCGGATCAGCGGAATAAAGATGGTAACGAAAAAGCGCGGGAAACTGTACCCGTCGATAAAGGCCGTTTCGTCGATCTCCTTGGGTATGCCGGACATGAATCCCTCCAGGATCCACACGGCCAGCGGAACGTTGAACAAGGCGTGCGCCAATGCCACGGCGAGGTGGGTGTCGATCAGGTTCACGGTGGAATAAAGCTGAAAATAGGGCAGCAGGAAAACCGCCGGCGGGGCCATGCGGTTGGTCAGCAGCCAGAAAAACATCTGCCCGTCGCCCAGGAAGCTGAAGCGTGAAAAGGCATAGGCGGCCGGCAGGGCAAAGGCCAAGGACATGACGGTGTTCATGCTGACGTAGATCATGGCATTGATGTATCCCGAATACCAGGTGGGGTCCGTGAAGACCTTGATGTAATTTTTAAAGGTGATGTCGGCGGGATACAATGAGAAGGTGTTCAGGATGTCGGCGTTGCTGCGCAAGGACATGTTGAGCATCCAGTAGATGGGGATCACTAGCACCAGGAAATAGAAGAGCAGGGCCGCGGTTCTCTTTTTAATTCTCATTATATTTTTTCTCCTTTGCCGACGTTCAGGAGGGCCTGGTAAAAGATAAAGCTGAACAGCAGAACGATCAGAAAATAGATCAGGGAAAAGGCCGCGGCCGGCCCCAGGTCAAACTGGCCGGTAGCCAGCTTGACCAGATAGATCGACAAAAAGGTGGTCGAGTTGCCCGGCCCCCCGCCGGTCAGTGCGAATGGCTCGGCGTAGATGAGAAAGCTGTCCATCCAGCGCAGCAGAATGGCGATGGTCAGAACGCCGCGCATTTTGGGCAGTTGGATATAGCGGAACACCGCCCAAGACGAGGCCCCGTCGATCCGGGCGGCCTGGAAATAGGCTTCCGGGATGGCGCGCAGTCCGGCATAGCAAAGCAGGGCCACCAGGGGTGTCCAGTGCCACACCTCCATGGCCATCAGGGTGACCCATGCGTAGGAGGGGCGGGCGGTGTGGTCAAAAGGGACATCGAGGATCCCCAGGCTGTTGATGCCGACGCCGAACAGGCCGATGTCCGGTCGGGTGAAGATGATCCAGATGGTGCCGATCACATTCCAGGGAATCAGCAGGGGAATGGCCAGGGTCACCAGGCTGGCGGAGACGCCCCATCCTTTTTTGGGCATGGCCAGCGCGATGAGGATGCCCAGGGGGATCTCGATCAGCAGGACCAAACCCGAAAAGAGGAACTGGCGCATCAAGGCGTCGTGGAGGCGACTGTCGGTCAGCATCTCCTCGAACCATTCCGTGCCGACGAAAACGGCGTTGCCGGGGCCGAAAATGTCCTGGATGGAGTAATTGACCACGGTCATCAGCGGTATGATGGCGCTGAAGGCCACCACGACAAATACCGGCAGTACCAAAAACCAGGCCCGGTTGTCGGCCCATTTATCCATGATCTCCTCCGCTTGAAGGCTACTTGACCAGCCGCTCGTCGGCAAACAGCCGGATGCGCTCCGGTGGAAAAGACAGCCATATCGGGCCGTCCGGAATCGGGTGCCCTTCGGGCACGCGGGCTTTCAGGATGTGCCCGCTGAGCGTGGTGGTCAGAATTTTGAAGCTGCCCTGATCCTCGACCGTTTTGAGTGTGACCGGCACGCCGCCGGCGACGGCCGATCCATGGACCTGCAGGTGCATGGGGCGGATTCCCAACTCCAGCGCGCCGACGGCGTCGGCACCGCGGGCGGCAGCATCCGGGGCAAGGGCAATGGTGGCGCCATCGACCCGGGCCGCTTGTCCCTCGAGCGTGCAGGGCAGAAAATTCATTCCCGGGTTGCCGATAAAATATCCCACGAATTTGTGCCCGGGATTCTCGAAAAGCTCCTCCGGTGTGCCGATCTGAACGATTTCACCGGCATACATCAAGATGACCTGATCGGCGAAGGTCAACGCTTCCACTTGGTCGTGGGTGACATAGATCAGTGTCAGTTTCAGCTGTTCGTGAATTTCCTTGAGCTTGCGCCGCAAATGCCATTTCAGGTGGGGATCGATGACGGTCAGGGGTTCGTCGAAGAGCACGGCGGCCACGTCGCTGCGAACCAGGCCGCGGCCCAAAGAGATCTTCTGCTTGGCGTCGGCGCTCAGGCCGGCGGCTTTCCTGTTCAGGTCCGGCATCAGGTCCAGTATCTCGGCCACCTCCATGACCCGCCTGATGGTGTCCCTCTTGTTGAAACCCCGGTTTTTTAGCGGGAAGGCCAGATTGTTGAACACCGTCATGGTGTCGTAAAGCACCGGAAACTGAAATACTTGAGCGATATTGCGCTTTTCCGGTGGCATTGCGGTCACGTCGGTGCCGTCGTAAAGCACCCGTCCCCGGCTCGGCGTCAGCAGCCCCGAGATCACGTTGAGCAAGGTGGTTTTGCCGCAGCCCGAGGGTCCGAGCAGGGCATAGGCGCCGCCATCCTCCCAGACGGCATTGATCTCCTTGAGGGCATAGTCAGCCGTCGTTGTGGGGTTGCTGTAATAGGAATGGGCGATCTGATCGAATTCTATGCGCGCCATTAGGATCTCCCGGCGGATGGCCGATCGACGTGTCCAGCGGGCGTAGGCGCGGCTACCAGCCGGCCGGTGGTGTCGTAGACGTAAAGGTGTTGGGGGTTGATGAAGACGGTGATGGGGCTACCCATGGCGACCGGGTGGATGCCCTCTTGCTGCAGCACGATGGCCCTGGTGCCGTGAGTCACGTAGACAAAAGTTTCCGAACCGTTGATTTCGTAAAGTTCTACCCTGCCGGCAATGGCGATGTCACCCTCCGCCCGACGGTTCAACCACAGGTGGTTGGACCGGAAGGCGAAGCGGTAGGATCCGTCGGCAAGGTCGGCAAGATGACCGGTCATGGGCACCGGGATCTCTTTTCCCATGACGGCGCTCCCGGCACGGACCAAGCTGTTGATGGCGTTGATGGGCGGGTCGCTGAACACCTCGGCGGCTCTGAGGGTTTCGGGTCGCTGATAAACTGCCGGGGTGGGGCCGGTTTGCAGCACCTCGCCTTCATCGAGGACGACCACGTTGCCCCCCATCATGAGGGCCTCGCCGGGCTCGGTGGTGGTATAAACGACAATGGCCGACCGCTTGCGGAAAATTTCCTGGAGTTCCACGCGCAGCTCTTCCCGCAACTTGTAATCCAGGTTGACCAGGGGTTCGTCCAACAACAGGAGTTTCGCATCCTTGACCAGCGCCCGGGCAATGGCGGTGCGTTGCTGCTGGCCGCCGGACAGTTCCGCGGGCGTGCGGTCCAGCATCTCTTCCAGGTGCAGCATCTCGGCGGTTTCGCGCACCAGGCGATCGATCTCTTTTTTCGGCGTGCGGCCGATTTTCAGGGGCGAGGCGATGTTGTCATAGATCGTCATGGAAGGGTAATTGATAAATTGCTGATAGACCATGGCGACGTTTCGCTTTCGGGCGGAAACACCGGTCATGTCACGGCCATCGACGATGATTTTTCCGACGGTGGGCCGGTCCAGTCCGGCCATGATGCGCAGCAGCGAGGTCTTGCCGGACAGGGTTCGACCCAGCAGCACGTTGCGGGACCCTGTTTCAAAATCGAGATTGATCTGCCGGAGGTGTGTCTCTCCGTCCACTACCTTGTTGACGTTCTGGAGCGTCAAACCCATCGTGCGGACTCCGGTATGTGGCTGGGGTCGGAAATGAACTCGAACGCGTGAACCGCTAACACCACGCTAACATTTCGTATTGGTTTTCTCAAGTGAAAAGTAATTGTTTGCCGATACGAGCATGATGCCGTAAATTTTCAAAAACGAACATCTTTTGCCTTAAGCCACGTGCAGGTCGACTTCGGCGGCGGCGATGATTTCGGCCAGTCCGGCGGGTGGCCGACGGTCAGTGAACAGGCCGTCGATCTCGGCGATGCTGCCCAGGCGAACCATGGCGTTGCGTCCGAACTTGGTGTGGTCGGCCGCCAGGAAAACGCGGCGGGCGTTGTCGATGATGGCGCGGGCGGCGCGGACTTCGCGATAGTCGAAGTCGAGCAGGGCACCGTCCGCGTCGATGCCGCTGATACCGATGATGCCGTAATCTACCTTGAATTGGCTGATGAAGTCGATGGTGGCCTCGCCGATGATGCCCTGGTCGCGATGGCGAACCAGCCCTCCGGCCACGATGACCTCGAAGTTTTCGTTGGTGCTCATGATCGAAGCCACGTTCAGATTGTTGGTAATTACCCGCAAGCGCTTGTGGTTGCCCAGGGCATGTGCAATGGCCTCGGTGGTGGTGCCGATGTTGATGAACAGGGAGGCGTTGTCTGGGATGTGCTGGGCCAGCAGGTGGGCGATTTTCTGCTTTTCGCGAAAACAGAGCACCTTGCGTTGGGTGTAGGCTACGTTTTCGGCGGATGTGGATGCGGCTACGCCGCCATGGTAGCGGGTCAGCCAGCCCTTGCGACTCAGGGTGTGGATGTCCCGGCGGATGGTTTGGGGGGTTACCGCGCAGGCCTGGGCCAGGGTCTCAATGGTAACGAAGCGTTGCGCCTGAACGATCTCCCTGATCTTGTCGTGGCGCTTGCGCACCGGCATCGCCCTGCCGACCGGTCGCCTTTTCCGCGGTCTGTCGATAGGTGCTGTTGCACTGGTCATTTGAACATAACCGTTAGGGCTTGCGGCCAATATGTTTTCGTTTAAGAAATTAAGCCCGTTAGTTTGTGCATAAACGAACATTTAGGGCGTGACAAATGCGGGCATTTGTAATATTGTTCAGCCTGAAATATGTTATTTGATGTTTTTTGATAGCATATCAGTTGTTTTTTCACAAGCGAAAATATGCCTGCGGGCGGCCGTGTGGCCGCGACGCGGGATGCCCGGCGCGTGACGGACCGACCAAGGGGGGCTGGCAAAAATGCAGGCTGCGTTGACGACCCAGGTATTGATCATCGGCGGGGGTGCCACGGGTACGGGGTTGGCCCGCGACCTTGCCCTGCGCGGCGTCGACTGCATGCTGGTGGAAAAACAGGACATCAATGCCGGTGCCTCGGGGGGCAATCACGGCCTGCTGCACAGCGGTGCACGGTACATCGCCTCGGACCCGGCCGCCGCCCGGGAGTGCCGCGCCGAAGGAGAGATCATCAAGCGCCTGGCCCCGCAGTGCGTGGACGACACCGGCGGACTTTTTGTGGCCGTTCGCGGCGATGACGAGAAATATATTGCCGATTTTGCCTCCCGCTGCGACCAATGCGGTATTGCCGCTGTCCCCATCGACCCCAAAACGGCCATGGAGATGGAGCCCTGCCTCTCTACCGATACCATTGCGGCTTTCGCGGTGGCAGATGCTTCCATCGATCCATTCAAGCTGTCGCTGGACAACCTTGCCCAGGCCGGAGCGCTGGGTGCCACGCACCTGTTGCACCACCAGGTGGTCGGCTTTGAAAAGCGCGGGCAGCGAATTACAGCCGTGCGGCTCATGGACCACCGCCGTGGCAGCGAGCGCCGGGTTCACGCCGACCAGATCGTTAATGCCAGCGGCGCATGGGCTGGCGCGGTGGCCGCCCTGGCCGGTGCCCGCATCAGCATGGTCTACTCCCAGGGAACATTGATTGTCTGCCAGATGCGGCTGGGCGAACGGGTGATCAACCGGCTGCGCGGGGCGGCCGATGCCGACATCCTGGTGCCGGCGGGAACCGTCTCCATTTTCGGCACCACCTCCAAACGGATCGACGCCCCGGACAACTGCCGTCCGACCACGGCCGAGATCGATGCCATGGTCGACGACGGCATGGCCATGATTCCCAAGCTGGCCGACACCCGTTACATCCGTGCTTACGCCGGTGTGCGCCCACTGGTGCAGTCCGGCAGCGGTCTCGACGACCGGGCCGTCAGCCGCGGGTTCTCTTTGCTGGATCACCATGCCGACGGCCTGGACAACTTTATCTCCATCACCGGCGGCAAGCTGACCACCTATCGCCTCATGGCTGAAAAGACCGCCGACCTGGTCTGTCAGCGGCTGGGTGTCGCCCGCGCCTGCCGCACCGCCCAGGAGCCGTTGCCCGTCTCCGATGTCGCCCGCTACACCGAGCCGGGCTTCACACCGAAAATGTGGTTCCGACAAAAGGACCCGTCGGATCTGTTGCTTTGCGAGTGCGAGATGGTGCCCACCAGCGTGTTTAACGAAATTGCGGCCTCGTTGAGCGGCAACGGTTTTCGACCGGGCCTGCGGGAGATGGGCCAGCGCAGCCGGGTTGGAAAAGGACCCTGCCAGGGGGCCTTTTGCAGCCTGCGCATGACCGCGCACATGTACAACGAAGGCATGCTTAAAAACAGGCAGGGCGTCGCCGAACTCAAGGATTTTCTCAACGAACGCTGGCGCGGGATTCAACCCTTGTTGTGGGGTTCGGCCGTTTCACAGGCCGAGCTGCAGGAGGCCCTGCACTGTGGCTTGTTGAATCTCGAGGTTGATGAACCGGTCTGACGGTTCTTTTCGTTAACATGCCATCGCGTCGCGGCACGAGACAGATGAATACCGACAATTTCGCCCATTCATGCCAACTGGTGATCATCGGAGCCGGTATGGCCGGTGTGGCTGCGGCACTTTTTGCGGCCCGCCGCGGTATCGACACGGCCCAGGTCGGCCGCACCGGTGAGACCTTGTATGCCAGCGGCCTGTTCGATCTGTACGGCGTTTCCCACAGCCGGGCTCTGGTCGACGACCCCTGGCAGGGGCTTCGCCAGCTCAAACAGGACCATCCTGAACACCCGTTTTCGCGCCTTCGTATCGACCAGATCCGCACCGCCATGGACCAGTTGACGTCGTTCATGGGTGACATCGGCCAACCCTACATGGGCTATCCCGACAAAAACGCCCGCCTGATCACCCCCATCGGATCGATCAAGCGGACCTTCCGGGTGCCGGCGAGCATGTGGGCCGGCGTGCGGGCCCTGGAAGAAAAGGCCGCCGGCTTGATCGTCGATATTCGGGGACTGCGCGGTTTCAGTGCCAACCAGATGGTGAGCACCCTCGCACCGGGCTGGCCGAACCTGAGAGCGGCGACCATCGACCTGCCCCGCGAAAGCCGCCTGGGACCCAAATATGCCGAGCACATCGCCCGCGGGCTGGAGGTGCCGGCCGCCCGCCGGGAACTGGCCGATGCCATTGGACCCCATTTGGGAGCGGCGGCGGTTGTGGGGCTGCCGGCGATTCTGGGCATGCAGGACCCGGCCGGTGTCTGCCAGGATATTGAAAAGTATCTTGGACGACCGGTTTTCGAGATTCCCACCATGCCGCCGGCGGTTGCCGGCGTGCGACTCAAGGAGAGTTTCGATACACACCTGCCACGATTGGGAATCAAAACCTATTTTCACCACACGGTCAGCGCCGTCCGGCGCCGTTCCGACGGCCGTTTCAGCGTTGAGATCGGTCAAACCACACCGGACACCACTATTTTGGCCGACGCCGTGCTGCTGGCTACCGGCCGGTTTCTGGGTAAAGGGCTGGCGGCCGACCGGCGCGGTATCCGTGAAACCCTCATGGACCTGCCGCTCCGGCAACCGGACAACCGCAGCGGCTGGCACCGGGAGTCGTTTCTGGACCCGCGGGGACATGCCATCAACCTGGCCGGTCTAGAAGTGGATGATCGCTTCCGGCCGGTAACGCCCGCCGGTCAATTGATCGATGCGCATCTGTTTGCGGCCGGCACCATTTTGGCTCACCAGGATTGGGTGCGCACCAAAAGCGGCACCGGCCTTGCCGTGGCCACGGCGTATGGGGCCATCGAAGGACTGGTGACGGGGTTCGACCGCTAGCGCTGCCGACCCTTGTCCGGTTGCCCGAAGTTCCAAAAAGCGATAGATTGTTTCTGTATCAATGAAAGTGCCATCTTCGGGAAAGGAGCGACACATGGACGGCTATATCGGCGCCTTGGATCTGGGTACCACCAGCAACCGGTTCATCATTTTCGACCATCAGGGGCAGATTGCCGGCGTTGATCAGATGGAGCACACCCAAATTTTTCCGCGGCCTGGATGGGTGGAGCACGATCCGCTGGAGATCTGGGAAAACGCCGGCCGGGTCATCAAGGGCGCCATGGGAAAAGCCGGGATCAAGGGCCGGCAGATTGCCGCCATCGGCATTACCAACCAGCGTGAAACGGCCGTTGTCTGGCACCGGCAAACCGGCAAGCCGCTGTTCAACGCGGTTGTTTGGCAGTGCACCCGCACCGATCAGATTTGCGGTGCTCTGGCGCTAGAGGGTGGTCAGGACCGCTTCCGGGCAACGACCGGATTGCCCATCGCCACCTATTTTTCCGGGCCGAAAGTCAAATGGATCCTGGACACCGTTCCAGAAGCCAAGGCTGCGGCGGACAAGGGCCAGGCCCTTTTCGGCACCATCGAAACCTGGATCATCTGGCAGCTTACCGGCGGTGTTGCCGGCGGTGCGCACGTCACCGATGTGTCCAATGCCTCGCGCACGCTGCTGATGGACCTGGACACCTTGCAGTGGGATGACGAAATTTGCCGCATCATGGGCATCCCCCGACAGATGCTGCCGCGCATCGTTCCCTCCATCGATAAGAATACCTGGGGACACACCTTGAGAGACGGTCCGTTGGGAGCAACCGTGCCGGTCTGCGGCGCCCTGGGAGACCAGCAGGCCGCGCTGGTGGGCCAGACCTGCTTTGCGATCGGCGAGGCTAAAAATACTTATGGCACCGGGTGCTTCATGCTGCTGAACACCGGCACGACGCCGGTTGCATCCACCCAGGGTCTGCTGACGACCGTCGGATATCAGATCAGCGGCGAAAAGCCGGTCTACTGCCTGGAAGGATCGATTGCCGTTGCCGGGGCACTGGTGCAGTGGTTGCGGGACAACCTGGGCTTGATCACCTCGGCAGCGGAGGTGGAAGCTCTGGCCAGGACGGTTGACGACAATGGCGGCGCCTACATCGTGCCGGCCTTTTCGGGCCTGTTCGCCCCTTACTGGCGCTCCGATGCGCGAGGCGTCATTGCCGGCCTGACCCGTTACGTCAACAAGGGCCACCTGGCCCGTGCCGTCCTGGAGGCCAACGCCTATCAGACCCTGGACATCATGGAAGCCATGCAAACCGATTCGGGAGTGGCGCTCAACAGCCTCAAGGTTGACGGCGGGATGGTGACAAACGAGCTGCTCATGCAGTTTCAGGCCGATCTGCTCGAGGTGCCGGTCATCCGGCCAACCATCACGGAGACGACGGCCTTGGGTGCTGCCTATGCGGCCGGGTTGGCCGTGGGGTTCTGGAATTCCATGGATGATTTAAAGCAGTACTGGTCGGTGGACAAGACCTGGCAGCCGCAGATGGACGAGGGCAGGCGCCGGGCCGGCATTCGGGGATGGAAGAAGGCCGTCCAGCGGACCTTTGATTGGGTGGACTGAAAACGGTGGATTTTCACGAAAAAACCGGATTTTATATGTTTACGTTGACATGCGCCCCTTGATTCATCCAGAATGGTATAAGAAACGCCGTCTGGTGTCAGGCGGGTTGTATTTTCTCATATTGGTGAAGAGGAGGCAGCGATGGATCTCAAAGAGCTAAAAAAGATCGTTGCCGGACTGAGCGTGGCTGGTCTGCTGGGGGTCGGCGGACTTATTGGTAGCAGCGCTCATGCTGGCAGCAGCGGGTGAAGTGGTAAATCCGGCACTGGCAGTGCCGACAAGAAAGTCGAAGCCAAAGGCAGCGGCTGAGGCGGTAAAACAGACAGCGCAGGTAGCGCTGATGAAAAGGAAGCCGAAGAAGCCATTCAAAAAGAAGCTGGGAAAAGCGGCTGAGGCAACAAATCGGACAGCGCAGGTAGCGCTGATGAAAAAGAAGCCGAAGAACCCAAGAAAAAAACCGGAAAAAGTGGTTGAAGTTGATCTAATCTGTGCGGTTCGCACAATTCAGCTGAACGAATAACGGCCGATGGTTCAAAGACCATCGGCCGTTGTTTGTGAACCGGGCAAAAAATCTGTAGGCGTCCTATGGCAGAACAAACACAAGCTACCGAGGCCACCGGAACCTATCCGACTTGCGCGGCCCTGATAGCCCGCGCGATGGGCCAGGCCAAGCACGTTGCGATCGACTCCCGCAAAGCGTTGGAGCGCTGTTTTGCCGCCCATCCGACCCTGCTTGCAAAACGCCCTTTTCTATACGATCTGGGGCGTGTCGAAGAGGCCATTGGCAAGCTTAACGGTGCCCCGATCCATGCCCACCAAGCACGATCAGCGATTGTGGTCAATCCTGAACTTCAGTTGCTCGATGTTGCCTATTGCGGCTTACCGCTTGTGTTGACGGACATCGACCATCGCCCGCAGCCGCAACACGGCTTCGTCCTCGTTTATCGCCCGCCGGCAAGCGACCGGATCAAAATCCACGACGCCCACCCACACGACCTGTTGGCCATCAAAATCATCGCCGAAGACCTGAAATATCGGCCGTTGGCAGCGGAGCACGGGGTGACCCTCGGCCATATCGACGACATCATTTACCGGGCAGCCGAAAAAGGGATTCTCATCCGTCCACCATCTCGGATCCGCCGCCCGGACGATTTTTTCACCAGCGCCATCAACGACGAACAGTTCATCTCTTCACCTGTTTTCACCCTGCAGTGGCACATCACCCAACATTGCGACCTTTCCTGCCGCCACTGCTACGATCGCAGCCACCGGCAAGCCGTGAGCCTCGACCAGGGCATCGCTATCCTGGACGATTTTTACGATTTTTGCCGCGCCCAGTTCGTTTACGGCCAGGTCTCCTTCACCGGCGGCAACCCCCTGTTGCATCCCGATTTCATGGCGCTTTACCGGGCGGCCATAGAGAGGGGGTTTTTGACGGCCATTCTCGGCAATCCCACATCTCAGGAAACATTAGAAGCACTCCTTGCCATTGGCAAACCCGCTTTTTACCAGGTCAGCCTGGAGGGATTGTGCGAACACAACGATTATATACGCGGTCCGGGGCACTTTGAGCGGGTTATGCAGTTCTTACCCCTGCTCAACAAATTCGGCATTTACGCGATGGTTATGCTGACCTTGACCCGTGAAAACAGCGGCCAGGTCCTGAAACTGGCCGAGCTGCTGAGAGACAAGGTCGACCATTTCAACTTCAATCGACTCGCCATGGTCGGTGAAGGCGCCTTTTTAGCTTCCGCTGATATCGATACCTATTCGGATTTTTTACGGAAATACCTGGCGGCGGCCAGGCAAAACCCCATCATGGGCCTGAAAGACAACCTCTTTAACCTGATCCAACTGCGAGATGGCAGCGATCAATTTTACAGCGGGTGTGCCGGTTACGGCTGCGGTGCCGCCTTTAATTTCATCTCCCTGTTGCCCGATGGCCAGGTGGATGCCTGTCGTAAATTCAATTCCCCCATTGGCAATATCTTTGAAAACAGCCTGCTTGAGATTTACGAAGGCGAGCGTGCCCGGCAATATCGCAAGGGCCCCAGCGGCTGCCAGGACTGCACCATCCGGACGCTTTGCCGTGGTTGCATGGCGGTGATGCACGGATTGGGCAAAGATGTCTTCGGCGCTCCGGATCCCTACTGTTTTGCAGCCGTGAGCCACCCTCGTTGACAACGACTTGCCATCTCTGGCTTAACCCCCACAAACAGATTGGCGACACCCAGCGTCAGGCGGCGGCAGGAGATCCGCTCAAACCCGGCTGCGGCCATCAGGGCCATGAAATCGGCGGCGGCGGGGAACCGGGCGACCGAATCGGGCAAATAGGTATAGGCGAAGGCGTGTTTTGAAAACAGACGGCCGATGCGTGGCAGGATTTTCCGAAAGTAGGCCAAATAAAGGTCTCCCCAGCCACCGCGCCGTGGATTGGCCAGCTCCAGCACCAGTAATCGTCCGCCCGGGGTGAGACACTCGCCAAAGGCGTGCAATGCCGCCGGCTTGTCCTGAATGTTGCGAATGCCGAAGGCGATGGTAACGGCATGAAAAATCGCTTTTTTGAACGGCAACGCCAGTGCGTCACCGGCCACCAGTGTGACCGCACCGTTGGGGATGCGTTCGATTTTTGCTTTGGCCTGCTCCAGCATGCCGATCGAAAAATCAAGGCCGACCACCTCGACGGTCGGCCCTATCCGTCGACAAACCGCCGTCGCCACGTCGCCGGTGCCACAGGCCACGTCCAGCACCCGGCCGTTGTCGGGAGGGGCCATCGCCGACACCAGCGCGTTTCGCCAGGCGACGTCCTGTCTGAGGCTGAGGAGACGGTTGAGCAAATCGTACCGGGGGGCAATGCTGTCGAACATCTGGCGGATAAACGGCAACTCCCGGCGCTCCATTGACAACCTTTCAGCTTGCATTACGTTAGTGCATCATTTAGAAACCGAAAAATTAACATATCCATGAAGTTGTGACAATACCAAGCGGAACCGATTTTCAGGACGATCCATGGCTGCCAAAAGAGACTATTATGAAGTACTCGGCGTAGACCGGAGCGCCGGGGATGCGGATCTCAAAACATCCTACCGTAAACTGGCCCTGAAGTACCACCCGGACCGCAACCCGGGCGACCGGGAAGCGGAGGAACGCTTCAAAGAGGCGGCCGAAGCCTACGACGTGCTGCGGGACAGCCGCAAGCGCCAGATATACGACCAGTTCGGCCATCAGGGGCTCGAGGGCACCGGGTTCTCCGGGTTTGGTGGCTTCGAAGACATCTTTTCCAGTTTTGGAGACATTTTCGAAGATTTTTTCGGTTTCGGAGGCGGCCGTCGCTCGCGCAGCCATGTGCAGCGCGGTGCCGACCTGCGCTATGACATGCAGCTCACCTTCATTGAAGCGGCGTTCGGTTCCGAGAAAAAGATCGATGTGGAAAAAGCCGAAACCTGTGGGGAATGCAGCGGTGCCGGGGCCGCCCCCGGAAGCGGGATCGACACCTGCCCGCACTGCGGCGGCTCGGGGCAGATCGGGCGAAGCCAGGGGTTTTTCACCGTTCGCACCACCTGCGGACATTGCCGGGGCCAGGGGCAGGTCATTTCCAATCCCTGCAGCACCTGCCGGGGCCAGGGCAAGGTGTTGGCCCGCAAGAAGGTTTCTGTCAGAATTCCGGCCGGCGTGGACAACGGCTCACGGCTGCGGCTGACTGGCGAAGGCGAAGCCGGTGCCTACGGCGGGCCCCACGGCGACCTCTACGTTTTCGTTCATGTGGAACCCCACGAATTTTTCAAGCGGGAAGACTCCCATGTGATCTGCCAGATCCCGATCTCTTTTATCCAGGCGGCCCTGGGTGACAGCATTACCATTCCCACGCTGCGAGGCGAAACCGCGCTGGAAATCCCCAAAGGAACCCAGCCCGGAGAGCTTTTTCGGCTTCGTGGAGAAGGTATTCCCTCGCTCAGAAACGGCCACCGCGGCGACCAGGTGGTCCAGGTGAGCGTAAAGACCCCCACCAATCTGAACAAAAAGCAGGTGGCCCTGCTCAAAGAGTTCGCTTCGCTGGAAGAGGGCAAGTTCACCAGCAAGCTCAAGCACCTGCTCAAAAGTGGGCCGACCAGGGCCGCCAATTAGTGCCGCCAACCAATGGCCTATTGCCCACCACCTGCGTTCGTGTGAAAAAATCGTGTCCTCGGAATCAGGAGTTGAATCGACATGTTCGAATTGAAAATTCTCAGCCATTTCGCGGCGGCCCATCAACTGACCATGGTGGCCAAAAAATGTGAAAACCTGCACGGCCACAATTGGAAGGTGGAGGTATGCGTCACCGGTGAGCGGCTCAATGACGCCGGGGTGCTGGTCGATTTTGGAATTTTAAAGCGACATGTCAGGGATGTGATGAGCCGGCTGGACCACCGCTTTTTAAACGAGCTGCCCTATTTCGAAAACATGGCGCCCTCTTCGGAGAACCTGGCGGTGTACATTGCCGAAAGCCTGCAGGAGTTGATTGACGAACCCGGGGTTACCGTCAGTCGGGTGACGACCTGGGAGTCGGACGACGCCTGCGCCACCTACACGCCGCAATAAAAAACGCGCTGCCGCGTTTTTCCTCCAGAACAGTCGTTCTTCATTCAGGCTGCAGTTGTTTCCAGCAGGCCACCAGTTCGTCCCGGGTGATGATGGCCCTGACATCGGGAACGTGGGCCCGAATATTGTCCAGCCCCCCTTCCTGGCGGTCCACCAGGATTACGGCACGGACCACGTCAAGCCCTTCCGAACGGGCCCGTTGGATGGCATTGATGGTGGATCCGCCGGTGGTGGCCACATCGTCGATGACCACCACCCGTTCTTCCGGCCGGATGTCCCCTTCCACCCATTTGACAATGCCGTGGTCTTTGCGGTTTTTTCGAATGGAGAAGGCCTTCACCGGGCATGCTTTCAACTCCGAGGCAAAGGCGGTTGCCATGGCGATCGGATCGGCTCCGAAGGTGAGCCCGCCGACGCCCGATGCCCCGCTGTCGGCGATGGCGTCCAGCATCAGATGACCGGTCAAAAACATGCCGCGGGGGCTCATGGTGGTCGGTTTACAGTTGACGTAAAATCGACTCATGCGGCCCGACACCAGCTTGAATGCCGGAGATGGATTGTATTTGAAAGATTTCCGGCACAGCAGTGCAATGAGCTCGTTTTTCATGGAATTCTCCCAGAGGACCGGATTTATAAGAAATACTTGATTTTAAGGGGGTTATCGGATAACAAAGCCTCCACCGAATTGGAAGAAGCCCGTCATTGGGATTCAGTGGAGGCTTCGGCAAGGAAAACTGGGAACAGCACTCCTTAAGCGTGGTGCATTTCATAACAGCTGCGAGGTTGCCGGTCAATGCCAATCCCGGGAAAGCAGTCAAACCGCCCGCCGGAACACACCTGGACCGACATCGCCGAGGTTTCATGACCGGTGCTTCTGAAAAAAACGCGGTCGTCCGCATGTTTCACGTGCACAAGCGCTACGGCGCCAAGCTGGCGGTGGTGGATGCCTCACTGGACATCTTCAAAAACGAGTTTCTGTTCATCAGCGGGCCCAGCGGGGCCGGAAAGTCAACCCTGCTCAAACTGCTCTACCTGGCCGAACCGGTTTCCGAAGGGCACATTCTGGTTGACGGCCTGAACCTTTTGCGAATTTCGCGGCGCCGCATTCCATTGCTGCGCCGCAAGTTCGGCATCATCTTTCAAGATTTTAAACTGATACCCACGCGGACGGTTTACGAGAATGTGGCGCTGGTGCTCGAAGCCCAGAAAAAAAAGCAGCGCTTCATCGAAAAAAAAGTCAACAGCGTCCTGCGGATCGTCGGTATGGAAGACCGTCGCACGGCCTATCCCCCGAGCCTGTCCGGCGGTGAACAGCAGCGCATTGCCGTGGCCCGGGCCGTCGTCGGTGATCCTCGGATCATCCTGGCTGACGAACCGACCGGCAGCCTGGACGAACTGTCGGCGGCCGTTATCGTGGCGCTGCTCAAAAGATTTCATGGCCGTGGTGCGACCGTGGTGGTGGCCACCCATGACAAGGCGCTCATCGAGGGCGCCACCGGACGGGTGCTGCATATCGACCAGGGGCGATTGGAAACACCGGCGAATCCGTGAAGCGATGATCCGATACACCCAGCGCGCACTCAAGGACATTTTCGAGAACCCGTTTCTCAATGGGGTCACCATCGCCACCATCGCCCTGTCTGTCCTGATCGTCAGCGCCTTCGGCCTCTTTTTCGTCAATGCGCAGGACATGTTCGAGGCCTGGAAAAAGGGCGTGCGCATCATGGTTTACCTGAAACCGGAAACCACCGAATCCCAGCGTCAGCTGACCCGCCGCCAGGTTGAGGCCATGACCGGCATCCAGCACATCCGGTTCATTTCCAAATCGGAAGCATTGACGTTATTGCAAGAACGCATGCCGCGGCAGTCGACCCTGCTGGACCGCCTGCGGGAAAACCCCCTCCCGGACGCATTTGAAATTACCGTGGTGCCGGCATCCAACGCGCTTGAACAAATCGAGTTTGTCGCCCAGCGTATCGAGGGGCTGCCGTCGGTGGCCGAGGTACAGTACGGCCGGCAGTGGGTCGATCGGTTCAGCAACTTTTTCAATCTCTTCAAGCTGGGCGGATATGCCATGGGGGCCCTGTTTTTCATGGCCACCGTCTTTATCGCGGCCAACACCATCCGCCTGTCGCTGTATTCCCGCCGGGAGGAGATCCACATCATGCGGCTGGTGGGTGCCACCGATGCGTTTATCAGCGTTCCCTTCTACCTGGAGGGTATGCTGCAGGGGCTTTTCGGCAGCCTGATCGGCCTGGCGCTCCTGTACACGACCTATTTCGCCATCGGATCCCGGTTTGGGCCCACGCTGTCGGCGGAGATGATCTCCATACAGTTCTTTGGGCCGCAAATCTGTGCCGTCATCGTTGGTTGCGGAATGGCAACGGGCCTGCTGGGCTCATTTTTTTCACTCCGGCAGTTTATGAAAGGGTAATGTCTCCGATAATGGCTTTCAACAGCAACCGCGCCGGCCGGCGGTGCGGCGGGTCGGCCGTGACCGGTCTGTCGACGCTGTGCCTGCTGGTATTGCTGATCGCCCCCCGGATGCTGCCGGCGGCCGGCCCGGGCACGGGATCGGCCGGTGACCCGGCCTCCGTTGGTGTGCAAACCGACCGGGCGGCGGAACTGAAACGAAAGATCGAGGCTTCCTCGGATCAGGTGGCGGCTTTTTCAAGTGAAGCGGCGGCCGTTATCGACCGCCTGGATGAGACCGACCGATCACTTGACCAGGCCCGCAAAAACGCGGCCCGTCTCGCGACCGAACTCGATGCCGTGACGCTGCGCATCCGTGAACTGGAAGGTCGTTACCGGGAGTTGGAAAAACGCGCTGAACGCAACGAAAACTACGTTGCCGGGCGGCTTACGGCGCTTTATCAGCTCAGCTGGCTCGGAAAATTTCAGTTGATGGCGTCGGCCAAATCCGTGTTCGATTTCATAACGCTCAAGCGCGCCCTGGAGCGGATCCTGGCCCAGGACGAGGCCGTGATGGATCAGTTCGCCGCCGACAAGGCCGAGATGCAGTCGCTGCTGGCCCGGCTGGGCACCGAAAGAGATGCCAAGCAGGCCGCCACGGCTGACCTGACCGGCCGCATGGCCGAGATGAGGGCTCAGCAGGCCCGGCGCGAGACGCTGCTGGCGGAGATCCGTGACAAAAAAAGCCTGCAACTGGCGGCCATCGAATCCCTCCGATCGGCGGCGCGCGAGTTGGACCGCTCGGTGGCGTCCCTGAAATCCGATCCGCCGCCAGATGCCGCGCCGACCGAAAAGTCCTTTGGGGCGCTTAAAGGCTTGCTTATGATGCCAGTGGAAGGTAAAATAGTGTCTTTTTTCGGTAATTACCAAGACCGCCGGTCAAAGGTGACCCATATTCAAAGCGGCATCAACATCAAGGCGGACAGAGGCGAACCCATTCGGGCCGTGTTTGGCGGCCGCACACTTTACGCATCGTGGTTCAAGGGTTTCGGTAACATGCTGATCATCGATCATGGCGACCACTATTACACGGTGTATGCCCACTTGGAAGAGCAGTTCAAGTCTGCGGGCGATCCGGTCGAAACCGGCGAGGTCATCGCAACCGTGGGAGATACCGGCGCGATGGCCGGCGCTGGATTGCATTTTGAAATTCGCCACCATGGAAAACCCATGAATCCAATGGATTGGATCAAGCAAGGATAGAGGAGAAACGCATGACAGCCAGAAAAACCCGACACCTGAAGCTGTGGGCGGCAATGGCCTTGGTTGTGGCAACGCTGGTACTGGGTCACGGCTTTTACCGCAATCTGTTCGCGGACAACGAAGAAACCTACAAGGGCTTGAAGCTATTTACCGATGTCATCGAGCTCGTCCAGAAAAATTATGTGGACGAAGTGGACACCGAAAAGATGATCGAAGCGGCCATTCAGGGCATGGTGCGCAGCCTGGACCCCCACAGCGCCCTGCTGCCCCCGGAGGCGCTCAACGAACTTCAGATCGACACCCACGGTGAGTTCTCGGGCATCGGTATCCACGTCACCATGCGCAACAATCTGGTGACCGTTATCTCCCCCATCGCGGGCACGCCGGCCTACGAGGCCGGTGTCAAAGCCGGGGACAAAATTATCCAGGTCGACGGCCGACCCACCGAAGACCTCCAGGACGCTGTCAAGCGCATGCGCGGACCCAAAGGCACCCCCGTCGTACTGACCATTATCCGGCAGGGTGCCCCGGAACCGCTGGAATTCAAACTGGTTCGCGACGTCATCCCGATATACAGCGTCAAGGCCGAACTGCTCCAGCCGGGCTACGGGTACGTCTGGATCACCAACTTCAGGGAGAACACCACCGGGGACGTGATCGATGCCCTCGAGGCCATGGCGGTTGAACAGGCGCCCCTGAAAGGATTGGTGCTGGACCTTCGCGACAATCCCGGCGGCATTCTCAACCAGGCCATCGAGGTGTCGGATCTTTTTTTGGACAGCGGTGAAATCCTGAGCATCAAGGGGCGTGACGGCCGCAACACCAAGGTCTTCGAAGCCAGTACCGATACCACCCAGCGGGACTATCCCATCGTCGTTCTGATCAACGGCGGCAGCGCCAGCGCTTCGGAAATCGTGGCCGGCGCCCTGCAGGACCACAAGCGGGCCCTGATTCTGGGGACGACCTCCTTCGGCAAGGGATCGGTGCAAACCGTGGAAACCTTGCGGGATGGCTACGGGCTCAAGTTTACCATTGCCCGCTACTATACCCCGTCGGGCCGTTCCATCCAGGCCAAGGGCGTCGCGCCCGATGTGGAGGTCATGCCCCGCCCCCTGGCCGAGGCTGATACCAGTGCGGAGCGGATGATCAAGGAAAAGGACCTGAAAAACCACCTGGATGCCGAACCGGGGGTCGACTTCGACGCAACCCGGGACGAGCCGGAAGTGCCCCAGGTGCAAGAGGTCGAGGATCCCCCGGCGCTCAAGCGATTCAAGTCCAAACACAGCCCCTTGGACCGGGAGGCGCTGTTAACCGACAACCAGGTTCTGCGGGCGCTGGACATTTTGATCAGTTACGATATTTTTAAAGATCTGAAAAATGGCTAAAAAGGGCACTGCTAAACCGAAGCCCCGGGCCCGAAAAAAAAGGAAAAAGGCAGGCGCCAACCCCAAACTTCAGCTAATGAAGATCGTGGCGGGAACGGCCCTGCTGGTGTGCCTGGTCATTACGGCCGGGTTGCTGGTCAACCGATTTCTCATGCGGCCGTCGCCGCCGGTGGCATCCAAACCCAAGCCGAGCGCTCCTGCGATACCCGAGAGCGGCCCGGCCCACCACAGCGTGCCCGATTACGAGGCCTTTCACCGTGAGCAGGTGCCGCCGCCGCCGCCCATCACCCGGATCAAGCCGGCGACCAACGGTATCCCGGTCGCCATTATCATCGACGATGTCGGCTACGACCGTAAAACGGCCGAAGGATTTCTGGCCCTGGGCGTGCCGCTCACCTTTTCCGTGCTTCCCGAGGGCTCCTATAACAAGCCGATTATCGACAAGGCCCTGCAACACCATGTGGAAATCATGCTTCACCAGCCCATGGAACCGATCGATTATCCCAGCGTCAACCCAGGGCCGGGGGCCTTGCTGACCACCATGAGCCCCGACGAACTCATCACCCAGCTCAACGCCAACCTGGACAGCCTTCCCCAGGTGAAAGGGGTCAACAACCACATGGGCTCGAAGCTGACCGCATCTTCCGAGCAGATGCGCCAGGTTTTCACTATTTTGAAAAAGCGGGATCTCTTTTTCGTCGACAGCCGGACCTCGGCCGATACCCTCTGTCGGCCGTCGGCAGCGTTGCTGCGACTGCCCTTTGCCGAGCGGGACGTCTTCATCGATCACGTTCAAACACCGGCCTTCGTACGCCAACAACTCAAGCGGCTGATCGAAAGGGCCAACCAGCAAGGTTACGCGATCGGCATTGCGCACCCGCACCCGGTGACGCTAGAAGTGCTCAAAGAGATGCTGCCGGAACTGAAAAGCGCGGTGTCGCTGACCGTTGCCTCAAAAGTGGTGGCTTTTCAGCAGGGGTAAGCGCCCAGTAAGCAGATCGAGCCTTAACAATGAGCGTGTTTGCCGGTATCATTTACAATTTCAAAGGCGTCTGGCTGGGCATCAAAACCCCCCGGCTGATGCTGCTGGGTTTCTTGCGCTTCGTTGTCGTGGCCATTTTGACGGTCGCATTTGCCGGTGTAATCCTGGCCAAACATGCCGCGATCCTGGAGCTGTTGTGGCAGCAGCCCGAAAGTGCCTGGATCGCTTGGTTGTGGCACCTGGCCTCCTGGCTGCTCAGCCTGCTGTTGATGGGCATCGCGGCCGTGATCGCTTATGTGCTGGCCCAGCTGCTGTTTGCGGTATTCATCATGGACCTCATGTCCCGCATCACCGAGCGGGTGGTCACGGGATCGGCAGCGGCTTCCCCGGCGGCATCGCTCATGGCCCAAATGGGCTTTTTAATCCGCCAGGAAGTGCCCCGCAACATCTTACCCGTGATGCTCACACTGTTGATCATGGTCATGAGCTGGTTTACCCCACTCGGACCGGTGCTCACCATTGTGGGGACCGCTGCAGCGGTCATTTTTCTGGCCTGGGACAATACCGACCTGGTGCCGGCCCGCAACCTCGAACCGTTTGGCAAACGGTTTCGGTCCCTGGGCAAATCGCTGGCCTTCCATCTTGGTTTTGGCCTCCCCTTTCTGATCCCTTTTTTGAACGTTGTCTTTTTGAGCTTTGCGCCGGTGGGGGCCACCTTGTACCAACTGGACCGGGCCAAAAAACAGACCCCGCCATCAGTGGCATGAGGTGTTCCCCATGAGTACGGATGCGAGTGGACCGGTCTACAATGAAACCTACCGGCGCTACCTTGACCGCCTCAAGACCATGCGGTTCGACGGTAAGGAAGCGGTCCTGGGCGTTACCTTGGCGGGCAATGATGTGGCGGTGCCCTATTTCGGGCGCACCGTCCGGCTGACACCGTATGGGCTCGAAGACGAGGCTGGTCGGCGGCCGGCGTTTGCCGACTGTGTCGTCATTTGCCGCTACCTGATCATGTGCCCGTCGTTCGAACCTAAAAAGACGAACTGGGTCGCCTTCCGCGATTTTCCCGACGCGGGCCCCTTGACGGTCTTTTGGGCCGACACCGTCGAAGGCACCTTGGCGAAAGCATTTGCCGGTCGCCGGGATGCATTGCAAAAAAGCTGTGATGCGCTGGGCGGCATCGTGCCGGAAATGGATATTTCATGCGACCTGGTGCGGCGCTTCACCCCGTTGCCCAAAGTTCCCCTGCTGCTGGTCTTCAACGACGCTGACGAGGCTTTTCCGGCCGCCGTTTCCGTGCTTTTCGAAAAGCGCGCATCGACTTATCTGGATGGCGAAAGCCAGGCTGTCCTGGGCCACATGCTGGCCAACCGGCTGCTGGCCGCCGGCCAAGGGTAGGGCCGGCCGCCGGTGTTTCAGATCGCCTTTTGGACAGCGCTGTCGAAAGCGTGCCGGACGTTGTCCGGAAATGCGGCCGCCACCGCCCGGCCCTTGTGGTCGCGCACCACCCACACCGCCCGGTGCAGGCCGGTGGCGATTTTCACCCGTGCGCCATCGGCTTCCAGTCGATAGTAATCTACCTGGAAGGTCACGCTGCAGCGGCGCAGTTCTTTGATGGCCAGGGTCAGCGCGACGGTGTCAAAGGGCATGGCCTCGCGCAGGTGATCCACGCGACTTTCCAGGGTCAGCAGCTCACCCTTTTCCCCGACCCCCCCATAATAGTCCGGAATCAGATCGTAGAACAAACGGTCCCGGATCTGCCCCTGCCAGTCATAGTAGTTGGCGTAGTAAATGTTGCCCACCAGATTGGCATGTGCCAGGGAGGTCTCGAAGGTCTGTTCGCGAACGATGGGCGGCGCCATGGCGCCTGAGGGCGCCGTGTATACGACGGGGTCGTCGTCGGCCTCGAACAGGTGGGCCAACGTCGCGTCCATGGGGTCGAGCGCGTCCGGTGCATCGAACCGCGGGCACATGTCTTCGATGAACTGCCCATAGTAGGCCGGATAGGGGGCCGGACGTGCCAGACCCGGTCCCAGGATTTCCACCCAGGTGGTCTGGAGCCGGCAATAGGCCAGGCGCCGGTAGCCGCCCTCGGACAACATCTGCCGGAAATCGTAGGAGAGGGTCATGGTGGAGTTGTGCGGGCCGCTGTTGTCCGACACCCACATGAGAATTTCGATCTGGTCGCTGGTGCGCCCTTCACCCAGGATTTTCAGGTGGCCGTAGTTGGTGACGCCGCCCCAGCGCCCGCTGGCGAACTGGGTGGACATTTCGGCCAGCACCGGCCAGGCCGAGGCCTCGCGGGTGTTGCCCATCCATTTGATGAAATTGGCAAAGTAGATCGTGCGGCTCAAGTTGGCGCTGGGTTGGAAGGTGACCGGCAGACGTTGGACGAAGACCAGCTGCCCCTGGGGGCCCCCTTCGATCATTTCGAAGGGGCGGGTGTCGTAAAGGGGTTCGTATCCGGGGTAGTCGGCCGTCAACAGGTGTTCCGGCACCCGCGGTACCACCTCGGGTGTTACCGACAGCGCCAGGATCTGGTGCGCCCCCCAGGTCAGTTGGATGGGCAGCGTGAGGATATGAAAGCGTTCTTCGATGTCGCCACCGTCGTGAAACAGGACCGCATCGCCGGTGCGCTGCAGCACCTTAAGGCCACCGCCCCTCCGGCCGGTAATTTTGGTCAGGGTTTCGGTCGCGGCCCAGATGCGCGTGCCGGCGCGGTCCCGATCATCGCCGTGCTCCACGAGCGCTTCCAGCAGGGCTGACCGCCCATCACCCAACAGGCCTTGCCACTGTTCACGGGATCTGGACGTCACGGCGGCCAGATCGCAGCCCACCGGACCCGGCGCGCAGACGCAAAGGCAGGTGCGATCTTCGTGTGTGAGGGCGACATCCAAGACCGCCCGGTCCACGCCGGCCACGCTGGGCTTGCCGGTGGCCTGCCAATCAATCCGCAAGGGTGACTCGGCTGTGCCGTGCTGCCGGCCCGCCGCTGCCAGGGCCCGTTCCAGGAGCGGTTTTTCCAACTCGTGGCGAGCCGCTTTGGGCAGTTCGTGGATGCCGGCTAGGGTGGTCAGGTCGACAAGGGGCGGCGTTACCGACAGGTCGCGGCAGGCCGCTGCCAGCACCTGGTCGACCAGGTCCCGGTCGCGCGCCTCGGGGCGGACCAGATCGGCCACGGTCGGGTATTCATTGTGGTGTTTGAGGATCCTGAGCCGGTAGCCTTCCAGAACCGCCCGCACCACATTGTTTTCGCCCACGGCCACCACCTGAAATGTCAGGTCCCGGTCGGTTTTGTCGAGCAGTGTGACCTGGACCGCGGCCGGCGAGGTGTCCTTGAAGAATTCGGAGAACAGGTCCATGCGGTCGATGGCCACGGGAAGGCTGGTGTCCTGAGGAACCAGCAGCGCCGCGCTCTGAAGCAGCGTGTCCAGAAAAAACGGATCGCCTATACACAGATGCCGGGGCTCATTCTCGCCGAAAGTGGCGTTTGACAGACGGTCTGCCGAGGTGGGGTGCGAGGTGAAAATGGCTTCGGCGGCCCCCTGGTCGCTAGGCATGGATGCTCCAGACGGACCGGATGCCCTGAAAGCGCGGGCCTTGGAAAAGCAGGCTGGGCCGATACAGGTCGGTTTGCGGCACCAGCGGTGTGGGTACCTTCGGCAGGGTGAAAGAGACCTCCGGGGCACCGTTTTGGGGTTCGAAAACCAGGCTGGCCTGGAAAAAGTCCGCCTCAATCCCGCTGCCGGTTTTGACGATGCCAGCGTGAACCACGGTTTCGTCTGTGGCCGGCGTTTCGACAACAACTGCCCGAATGACGATATCGGCGCCGGTTTCGGGGTCGACGGTGATGGGGCGATCGAGACGGACATCGCGGATCTGAATCCGGGACAGGTTGGTTCGGTCCAGCAGGTATTGCGCTGCCTGGGCCATGGCCTCCAGCCCGAATACCGTCGGAAATAGATAGGAGCCCTGGAAATGATGGTCCTTGAGGTAGGGATCGGTCTCCAGAGACAGGTGGGCTGCAAATACCGCCTCCACCCCCGGTGTCATGTGGCGTCGGGTTTCCAGAAACCGCCATCCCGGAGGCGCTTTGGGCAACGACGGACGCCAGGTGTCCAGACCGGCCATGCGGGCGGTCACCAGCACCTGCCGCCGGGCCGGATCGTGGGTGAAGATTTTCAAAAATCGTGCGACCCCTTCGTCCGTGGGAATCGCGTCGATGCCCTTTTCCCGGAGCAGTTTGACACTGCCCATGCGGGCCCCCATCCCTTTTTCACCCCAGATGCTGAAGGCGACGTCGACGGCCGCAGTCTGGGGATGGTCGGCCGAAAAACCGCGCAGGGCGATGTCCATGGCTTCATTGGAGAATCCGTACCAGCCGTTGCCGGGCATGCCGCTGATGCCGATGATCGAACCGACCGCGACGATCAGTTTGGGCGGCCGGGCGGCCAGGATGTCCAGTATGTGAAGCAGGCCCAGCACCTTGGGCGCGGTTTCGGCAAAGGCCTGCTGCGGATCGACGTGGCCGGTCAGGCGCGGCCGGTTGAGGCCGGCCCCATGGATGACGCCGGTAATGGGACCGCCGCGCCCCACAATAGCGGCGATCATGGCGGCCACCGCATCGCGGTCGGCGATGTCGCAGGTGAAATAATCGGCCGTCAGGCCCGCTGCGGCATACTGGTCCAAAAGGGTTCCAATTGCACGGGACCCTTGATCTGCCGGGGCCTGGTCCGGGTGCAAGGTCCGTCCCACCAGGGCCAGGCGGGCGCCAGTTTCCCGGGCCACGGCCAGCGCGCAGGCGGCCGTGATCCCCCGGGCACCGCCGGTGACCAAAATCACATCGTGGCCAGACCAGTGAATGTCCCGCTTGGCGAAACCGGCCGGCTGCACCAGCTGCGGACGCAAGGTTCGACGGGTGCGGTCGAGGTCGTAGCCGACGGCGGCAAAATCCTCCTGGGTGCTCATCTCGGCGATGGTCTCCCAGGCAACGACTTCAGGCGGCAGTGCCGGACAAAAGTCCACCACTCGAACCCTCAGGTCGGTCCGTTCAAGGTGCACGCTGGCAGCCAGTGCCATGGCGGCGCAGCGATCCAGCCGGGCGAATTTCGGATCGCGGCCGAAGAAACCGCCGCCGAACTGGATCCACGCCACGGCCGTGCGCCGCTTGGGCGTTCGGGCGGCCGGCGGGACGGCCACCACACTGGCGCGCATGCGGATCATGCGTCGCAGCAGGGCCGATCGATCGTCTTCACGGTGCCCGTTTTTGGGCAAGATGGCTACCAGGTGTGAAAATGCAGGATCCTGTGCCGCCGCGGCGGCATCTTCATCTTCGAACGAAACCACCTGGGTCAGGGCCCCGCGCTGGAAGAAATTCTGGCCGAGGGTTTCGGCCACGTCGATCGCATCGTCGCTGTGAAGGATCAACACCCGGGCTCTCTGCCAGTCGTTTTCCGAGCGCATGCGCCAGGTGTCGGGAAATTCCGGAAAAGGGCTTTCCACCAGATCCATGGCAAAATTGCGAACCCAGGTGGGCTGGTCGGCCGCCGGGAGCACGGGACCATCCTTGTCCCCGCCGGCTTTCCGGGCGTGCTGCTGGGCGATCATGCGGTCCAGGATTTGGCCGATCTGGCGCAGGTTGCGGGTCAACAGGGGCTCCAGATCCACGTGCGCTTCTATTTGCAGGGCTGTGGCGGTACGCTGGACCAACATTTTCAACTTGTCCAGACCGATTTTAAGGCCGCTTTCAACCGGCAGATCCGGATCCAAGGTGTCGCCGGCGAAACCGGTGATCCGTCTGGCCTGCTGGCGTAGCTCGCTCAGGGCATCCGTCGCCGGGGCCGGCTCGGCGACGTCGACTTGAAGCCGGTGGGCGGCGTCGACCAGCTCGCCCAGGGTGGTATTGCCCAGCAAGGTCGGATCGGGAAAGGTGACGCCGACCTGTTGTGCAAACTTGCCGATCAAATCGCCGGCCTTGATGGAATCCAGGTTCAGATCGTCCAGCAGCCGGGATGCACCGGAAAGCATTTCGGTTGCAAAGCCGGTCGTCTCGGTCACCAGTTGAAACAGCATGGCTTGGATGCCGTCCGGGGTGGCCGCCCGAACGGAATCTGTCCGACCGGCGGTCTCAACGGGTTCCACCGGGCCGGCGTCCGGATTAAAAAAAGATAGATCGGACTGCACGACCTGGTTCAAAAAGGCGCCTCGAGATTCAAGGTAGCGCTGGACCAGCCCCTCGGGAACACCGGTGAATGCGTCGGCCAACACGCCATGGGTGAGGTTCGTGGAGATGTCCCGGTCGTCAACGGGTTCGCTGCCGTCGGCTCGCGGCAGGGTTTCGCAGGGGTTGACGATAAACGATTTTTCACTGGCCGGGACGAAGGGCCGGGTCAGGCGGTTCTCGAAAAGTCGCCCCCACTGGATGGCGACCCCCTGGGCGAACAGGGCACCGATGGTGCGGTTCATGTCCGACGTGCCCCCGGCGGTACCTTCCACCGGCAGACAACCGGCGTGTGCGTCGCCCAACAGATCGCCAACCAGACCGGTCAATATCCGACCCGGGCCCAGTTCTACCAACAGGTCGCAGCATGCCGCCAGGTTGGTTGCCATCCGGATGAAATCGACGCGGGATCGAATCTGGCGGGAAAAGTGATCGTTCAACGGCAGCCCCGCCTCCAGCAGCGTGCCGTCGATACTGGTAAAGAGCCTGCACGACAGCGGTGCCAGGGGTTTTGAGAGCATCTTTAGACAGCCCACGTGTTGGGCGGCCGCCGCGACCAGGCGGCTGTGGAATGCACCCGAGACGGGCAGGATTCGGGCACTGATGCCCTCTTTGAGGGCAATGTTGGCCAGTTCGTCCACGGCGGCCGATTCGCCCGACACCACCGTTTGCCGGGGGCTGTTGAGGTTGGCCACAGTCAAATAACCGCCGACATGCGGGATCAACACGTTTGCCTGTGATTCGTCGCATCGCAGGCTGACCATGGCGCCGGCAGCGTCATTTTGTGCGCCCATGAGCCGTCCGCGGTGAGCCGCAAATCCCAGCAGCGTCGCCTTGTCCAGGCCGCCGGCAGCAAAACAGGCTGTCAGCTCCCCCAGGCTGTGTCCACCGACCGCAACGGGCTTGACACCCAGACGGGAAAAAAATGTCAACCATAGCACGGACGCCAGGCAGATGGCCGGCTGGGCATTTTCGGTTTGGGAGAGCGTCGCCAACCATCGATCACGTTCCTCGGGCCCGGGTGCCTGATCGGGGTTTTGAAAAATCAGTTGACTGACGCCAATGCCGTTCAATTCGCGGGTCATTTGATCGGCCTGGTCGACCAGGGCCCGCGCCCAGGCAAAGCGCCGTACCAGCATGCCGGCCATGTTCAGCTGCTGGGCGCCCTGGCCGGGAAACAGAAAAGCGATGCGGGGGTCGGCCCTGCCCGTTGCGAGCCAACAGTCCGGCCCCAGGGCGAGGGCCGACCGACTGCGGTCATCGGGGTTGCGCAGGGATGCTTCCAACGCTTCGAGTCGGCCCGGCAGCTCGTCGGGATGGCTGACGGCGACGGCGGCCCGGATGGGTGCGTCGGCGGGTACCTGCCGGCTGAGATCGAGCGCCAAATCGGTCAGCTCGGCGATACTGATGCCGTCGGCCACGCGGCGCAGGTCGTTCACTTTTTCCAACATGGCGGCCGGGGTGGCGGCACCCAGGGCCAGCAGTTCGCTCTCCTGGGCACAGGCCAGCAGCGCACCTTCTTCAAGCGCTGGCTTCAGGCGATCGTCGGGCGGGTCGGCCGACGCCAGGGTGATGTGGCAATTGATCCCCCCGAATCCCATGGCGGAGACACCGGCTTTCAACGACCTGTCGGCGGCTTCCTGTCGGCCATGACGAACGGGATAGAGCCGCCGTGCGGCGCCGTCAAAGGCCTGGTGGGGCTCGCGGCAGGCGGCGGTGGGCGGAATCACGCGGCGGTTGACCGCCATGACGGCCTTGATCAGTCCGCCGATTCCCGATGCCGCCTTGGCGTGGCCGATGATTGACTTGAGGGAGGTAATGCCGCAGGGCCGCAGGTGGCCGTTGGCTATCGGTTCCCGCCCCAGCAACCGGGCAATGGCTTCCAGTTCGGTCCGGTCCCCCACGGTCGTACCCGTGCCGTGGCCCTCGATGAAATCCAGATCCACGATGCTGTGCGGCGCGACGCGGTAGGCCCGCTCCAAGGCCAGGGCCTGACCGGCGGCATTGGGGGCTGTGATTCCGGAGCCACCGCCGTCGGAAGAGATCCCCCAGCCGTGAATTACCGCGTAGACGGGATTGTTGTCCCGCTGGGCCGCATCCAGGGGTTTGAGCACGACGAAACCGCACCCTTCGCCCGGGATGAACCCCTTGCCACCGCGGTCGTAAACCAGCATATCCGTGTCGGTCAGCGCCCCGGTTTTGGCGAAGCCGACCAGTTCGAAGGGGTCCAGGCTGATGTCGACACCGCCGACAATAGCCAGGTCCAGCTCCTGTGCCGCCATGCGCGAGGCAGCATGGGCCACGGCCAGCAGGGAAGAGGCGCAGGCGCCGTCGACGGTGAAGCCGCCGCCCATCAGGTTTAGGAAGTTGCAGATGCGGCCGGCAATGGTATTGGAAAGGCCGCCGGCCAAGGTGTCTTCGTCCACGGGCGGGAATGCGGCCTTGTAGCGCTCTTTCAGCATGCGGGTGAGCAGCTGAACCTGGCGCGGATCCATGCCTTGGGCCCGGGCGGCGCTGTGCAGTGCCCGGCGGACAAAGGGCCAGCGCAGCCGCATGGTGGACGCGCGGGTCTGTTCGCCGGTGAGGGTGTTGCCGATGATGACGCCGGTGCGTTTGCCAGGCAGGGTGTCGCGGGTGTAGCCGGCGTCGGCGACGGCGGCCAGGCTGACATCCAGGGCCAGCCAGTGAACGATGTCGGTGGTGCGCGTGGTGGAAAGGGGAATGCGGTGCCCCGCCCAATCGAAATCGAACCCATCGATGACCGCCGCCTGGCGTCCGTAGGTTTTGTCCGGAGCCCGTTTGTCCGCATCGTGATAGTCGGCCAGGGGCAGCCGACAGTCCGGCATACGGCGAAATTGCCGCCGGCGTGCCAGGATGTTTTCCCACAATTGACGGGGTGTGGTTGCGTCCGGATATCGGCATGCCAACCCGATCACGGCGATTGGCGAAACCGGAAGCCGGTCGGTCATGGTCGCCTTTCTTTGCCGGTCAACGCATCTCTGCTGAAGCGCATTGGTTGCCTGGGCAAGCGTATACTTGATGTTGCCGTTGTATACCGAGGTATTATACCATATATTGTGTATTATACCTTTATCCGACTTCCTTTTGCACATCAACCCTAAAATAATAAAAGGACAAGCAAAAAATGACCTTGCGTACCTGTATTTCACCGGCGGGCCGATTTATTTACGGCTTACACCGTCCACGATTCAGGGCCGGTAATTATCGTGAGACCGATGCCCTGGCCGACCTGGGTGAACTTCCGGACGGCGGCCGACACCGCAATGCGGTCAACTTTCCCCCCGGGACGGTGGACGAACCGGACGCGGATTGGATCTACGAGGTTCCCAACGCCTTTCCCTTCCGCGGCACCACCTACATCGGCAAGGCCTGGGCCGATGGGCACGCCCGGCGGCCCGAATCGATCGGTTTGCCCGACGCGCCGACGGTTTCCCTCTTCGCGCAGCATCCCGACGAACACGCGGCCGCCCGTGCCATCCGCCAACTGCCCCCGCCGCTGCGGCTGGCCCTGGCGTTAACGACGACGGACCCGCGCGATCTGTGCTGCCTGGCCCATCTGGCTGCCACGTTGTGCATGGACGCCTCCAGCGGGCGTCCCTGGGGCCTGGCATACGAAAAGCACCCGGATGGACGCATGCGCGCCAAAATTGCCGATGCGGCCCTGTTTGACGCCGTGGCCAACAACCGCCATCTCCCCGATTCCTACAAGGTGGCCATGGTGCTTCGGCCCGGTGTCCAAGGGGGTAGTGAGATCGTGGGCGAATGGGTCGGGCCGGGCAGCCATGTCTTCGAATACCTGCGGCGCAATTCCTACATTCCCTGGGGCCACTATGCCGCCAACATGGCCGACGACAGTGTGCGCTATCGGGCCGGGGACCTGACTTTCGAGGACATGACCGGCCTGCGCCATCTATACTACCAGCGCACCTACACCCGGCTGGCCGATCTGTTGAAAATCCCCTGTGCCGTCAAGCGGCGGCGTTTGTCCGTCGACGAACTCGAGGCGCTGCGGCAAGCCATCGCAGCGGAACTGGCCCCAAAAAAGCCCCTCGACTTTGATCGCACGCTGTGGGGCTGGAACTATGGATTCGACTACGCCCCCAGTGGATATCGTCTGCATGCCTCCCACCAGCAGATTCACCAGCAGTTTGCGCTGATTCCGTCAGTAGTGGCCTCGGAAGCGGCCGACGGCGTGCTGCCGGCCTATGCTTGCGGAGACCTGGTGGGCGATGTGGTGACCGCATTTCGGCAAGATACCGGCAAGGACTTTTTTAAGTGCTATCAGCGCGCGATCGAAACGAATCGGCGCATGGACGGAACCAATCGACCGGCCCGGAGCCTGGTGGTTTTCGAAGACAGCCGGGTGATGCTCTTCGTTCCCAAGGCCCAGACCTCCCAGTGGGAGCTGCAGCTGATGCCGAAAACATCCCTGGGAAACATCGTCGAGGCGGACACGGCCATGCGCCGTGCCCTGGACCGCGGCCTGCTGGTGGCCGCAACGGTGCTGACGGCCCTGGGAGCCCGCATGATTACGACCATCGAGTATTCGAAATCCGTCGTCGACGGCCATGACGACCAGCGGCTATTGATGGCCCTGATGCCCAGACTGCCCGAATCGCCGGGCGCATTCAGTGAGGCCCAACTGCGCTGGATCAACGGACACTACCCGGAGGATTTCGCCCTTGCCTGCCGCCGGCAGTTGCGTGAGGCGGGGTCTTTGCTCGAAACCGCCAACCTTGGGGTTGACATCGATACCCCTCCGGCGTAGCTTTGCCGCGAGATTGCCGACAAAAAGGGCACCGTTGAATCTGTACCAGCCAAACCAACAAGGAGACGATCTTGCCACCCGTTCTTTCCATTGTGGGCAAATCGGAGTCCGGTAAGACCACCCTTATCGAAAAATTGATCCCCGAATTGAAGCGCCGGGGGTATCGGGTCGGTGTCGTCAAACATGCCCACCACGGATTCGATCTGGACCAGCCGGGCAAGGACAGTTATCGTCATCGCCAGGCCGGCGCGAACAGCGTCATGATCGCCTCGCCCGGGCAGATGGCCCTGGTAAAGGACATGCCCGGTGAACGCCTGGAGGATCTGGTTGCCTATTTCGAGGACATGGACCTGCTGATCACGGAAGGCTTCAAGCGGGACGCGGCCCCCAAGATCGAGGTGTTCCGGGCTGAGCGGCACCGGCAGCCGGCCTGCCTTGACGACGCCACCCTGGTGGCCTTGGTTTCCGACACTCCGTTAAGCCTCTCCGTGCCGCGCTTTACGGCCGACGACACGGCGGCCATCACCGCCTTCGTCGTGAGCCGATTTCTCTCCGAACCGGAAAACGGCCTATGACCAGACCTGTTCCCAACCACCGCCATCCATGAATTTCAAGCTGGGCATCACCGGAAAACTGCTGATCTGGTTTTTCGCCATCATCGTCATTTTTTACGGAACCATCCTGGTCCTTTACATCGACGTGCAGCAGGTGGTCGGTTTGTCCGCAGCCATCGTGGAGAAAAACTACACCATTGCCTCCGGGACCAAAAAAATGGCTGAAACCCTGCTCAGCATGGAGGAGAGCAAACAAAAGTACGTGCTGCTCAACAAGCTCGATTACCTGGTTTTTTTCAACGAAGCGCAGCATGCATTCGAAGAGAGCCTGACGCAGGTGACCCTGCTGGCCGCCATGGGTTACGAGATCCCCCGCACGTGGCTGGACATCGCCGATCAATACCGGGCGTACCCCAACGCCGCCGAGGTCTCCACCTACCTGGCCGGTGAATCCAAGGATCCGGCCATCGTGAATTCATTTTGGATCCCCGAATCGGTCATCAACGACTGGATTAGCAAGATTTCCAGCGAACGCGTCCAAAATGAGCGTGAAATCGAAAAAACGACCCGTAAACTGCACCAGAAAGGCCGTCTTTCCGCTAAAAACGGCCTGATCGGCCTGGCCGTTTCCAGCGTGGTGGGGCTGTTGGGCATTCTTTACCTGGCCTATTCCATGATCCGCCCCTTGAGGGAACTGATGGAGGGCATCCGTGATATTTCCTCCAACCGGCGAAGCACCCCCATGGAGATTCGCAGCAAGGACGAGTTCGGCGAATTGGCGCACGCCTTCAATGAGATGTCCAATCGTCTGAGCAAGGAGGAGCACATGCGCTCGGATTTCATATCCATGCTCAGCCACGAGATTCGGACCCCCCTGACGTCGATCCGTGAATCGGTCAACATGATCCGGGAGGAGGTGATGGGCCCCGTCAACAGCCGCCAGGAAAAATTCCTCAAAATTGCCAGTTCGGAAATCAGCCGGATCAGCGACCTGTTGAACCACCTGATGCAGGCCTCCCGACTGGAGCCGAGCCTGTTGAACATCCAGCTGGAACCGATCGATCCCCATCTGCTGATTACCGAGTGCGCCGAGCGCATCCGGTTGGCCGCTGAGGCCAAGCAGATTAGACTGATCATCCAGGCGCCGCCCCGGCTGCCCCGGATCGTCGGCGACCAGAAGCAGCTGTTGCAAGCCCTCTTGAACTATCTGTCCAATGCAATCAAATTTTCCGAACCCGACAATCCGGTCACCATCGGTCTTTACCACCACCGCTCGATGAACCGGCTCTCCTTTTTTGTCCAAGACAGCGGCCCCGGCATCCTGGAGGAGGACCAGACCTACCTGTTCAACAAATACTATCGCGGCAAGGCCGAACGTGAACGCCTGGAAGGGGTCGGATTGGGGCTCAGTATCGTCAAAAACATAATCGAATCCCACCATGGCAGCGTGTGGATCAACAGTCAATTGGGAAAGGGCAGTACCTTTGGATTCACCCTTCCCTGCGTTCAGGAGCACTGAGCCCGCAAACCGATCGAGAGCAATAAATTAGCTTGAATTGTGGGACGATGGTGAGTAAGGATGACCGATGAATGTTCGGTAACGGTGGATCAAGGAAAATGGGAGTCACATGACAACTGCATGCAACCATCCGTTACGCGTTTTGGTTATACTGGCATTTGTTGCCGCCGTGCTGAGCGGCTGCGCGCCCGGGTCTCGCAATCTCGCCGGTGCGACGGATACGCAGCGGTCCGGAGCGGACGCCGCTGCACTCCAAAAGGCCATCGCCGTTTACGAGGCCGGCGAGTTTGCCGACGCACTGGTTCGCTTTGAGGCGCTCGCCGCCGCCGGCACCGATAACACCGTTGGTCGACAGGCACGGCTGGGCGAAATATGCAGCCGCCTAATGTTGGCCGAAACGCAAGCGGAATATATCGCCGCCGTGGATATGTGGCGCGAATTCAACCGGCGGGTGCCCAACCCAGAGTCCGCTTGGGAACTGTCCCTTCTCGACCCATTGATCGTGCGCATGACCCCCAAGGTCACCACCCAGGTTGTCGAAATCAAACCGGCACCGACCCAGGACAAAACCGGAACGCCGGCTGACCCGCCCGCCAGTTCGCAGCAGGTTCAAAAGCTTCGCAATGAACTGTCCGCCATGAAGCAAAAGGCGGCCAAACTGCCTGAATTGCAGCAGCGTCTGAACGAAAGCGAAGCTGAAAATCGTATCCTAAAGGAAAAGATAAAGGCCCTGGAAGCGATCGATCAGAATATTCAAAAGAAAAAAACCGAAATATCGACGCCCAGCGAATAAAATGATGAACGACAACCAGAAAATGCAATGCGTCCTGGTCGTGGACGACGATCCCAACGTTCTCGAGGTGCTAGATGCGCGGCTGACCAGCAGCGGTCTGACCGTATACAAGGCGGAAAGCGGACGCAAAGCCCTTCAGATCATCAAGTCCCAGCCGGTCGACCTGGTTGTTTCCGATGTCAAAATGCCCAAAATGGACGGCATGGCACTGTTGTCGGAGATCATCCGGGTTCAGCCGGGGCTGCCGGTCCTTTTGCTGACGGCCTACGCCAACGTTCCCGATGCGGTCAAAGCCGTCAAGTCAGGCGCCGTCGACTATGTTGAAAAACCCTTCGACGGTAAGTTTTTGACTGAAAAAATACACCTGCTGCTCGATGAGATGGAAGATCCATCGGACGGGCCGACACCCGGCACGGACCTGGACGGCGAAATCAGCGACCATTTCAAGAGCCCGGCCATGAAAAACCTTTACGGCTTGGTCAAAAAGGTGGCCCGCAGCAATGTGAATGTGCTGGTCCTCGGTGAAAGTGGTGTGGGCAAAGAGCGTATTGCCAACCGCATCCACCAGCTGGGCCCCCGCCGGAACAAGCCGTTCGTCGTCGTGGATTGCGGCGCCACACCGGCCGGATTGCTGGAGAGCGAGTTGTTCGGGCATGTCAAAGGCTCCTTCACCCATGCCGTCAGCGATAAAAAGGGACTCATCGAAACGGCCGATACCGGCACGCTTTTTCTTGACGAAATCGGTAATATTTCCCATGAGATGCAAATCCGGCTGCTGCGCTTCATCGAAGACCGGACCATCCGAAGAATCGGCGGGCTCAAGGGGACGCCGGTAGATTGCCGGATCATCGCCGCCACCAATGCCGATTTGGGAGAAGCGATCAGCGATGGACGCTTCCGGGAAGATCTGTTTTTTCGCCTGAGGGTGGTCACCTTGAACATCCCCCCCCTGCGGGAGCGCAAAGTGGATATTCCCATCCTGGCCGAACATTTCGCGCGTCAATTTTCCAGTGAGCATGGGGTCGATCCGGTCGAGATTCCCGAAAAAACGATGAATTGGATTTGCGAGTACCCCTGGCCAGGCAATGTCCGTGAACTGAAAAACGCGATCGAGGGCGGGATCGTGCTGTGTCGGGACCACAAGCTGTGGGTCTCGGATTTCCATTTGACCGGCATTCCCGAGGGAATGGTTACTGTCCAGGGCCAGGACACGTGCCTCTCTTTGGAAGAGAGTGAAAAAAATACGATCATTCGGGCACTTGAAAAAACGGGCGGCATTCAGAAAGAGGCGGCTGAAGTGTTGGGTATCAGTCGACGGGCCATCCACTACAAAATCAAGAAATACGGCATTGATGCCGGGAGCATCAAGGCCAGGCATTGACGCTTATTTGTAACCGAAAGCCCCTTTCCGTCTCATTGGTGCATTGGCAGCCCAAAGATCGTGATCGCGAACCAATCCTGTTGAAAGCGCAATGAAAGGGGAACCCATGAAGGAAATATTGATTTTGGTGGCCGTGGTGGGCGTTTGGATTCTGCTTCAGGCCTACATCCTGCCGAAATTCGGCATCTCCACCTGAATGCGGGATGCCTGTCAGGTGACAAGCAAAAAATCGAATGGCGATGCCTCCGGAGAAACCGAACAACGATGATGTCGACACCGAACTGGTTCAGGCCATCAATGCCGGCCGACAGGATCGCTTTTATGAATTGGTCAGGCGCTACGAGAAACGCCTGTACAATTTCGGCCTGCGGATGTGCAATGACCCCAGCGACGCCGAAGACATGGTCCAGGACACATTTCTTAACGTATTCAAATACCTGGATACGTTTCGATACGAGACGAAATTTAAAAACTGGCTTTATCGGATCGCCACCAGCGCCTGCCTGAAGAAAAAGCGCCGTTCCAAATTCGCCCCGGACAGGGAGCTTTCCCTGGACTCCTTCCTGCCCGCGGACGAATCGGCTTTGGCCATGCAGGTGCCCCGCTGGGCAACCCAGCCGCTGGCGCGGCTGCTTGACGAGGAGCTCAAGGGTGTCATCAGGCAGGCCCTGATGGAACTCCCGGAAAAATACCGTCTGGTGATCGTCTTGCGGGACCTGGAAGGATTCAGCACCCAGGAGGCGGCCGACATATTGAACCTGACCCCTGCCAATGTCAAAGTACGCTTGCACCGGGCCAGGCTTTTTCTAAGAGATGCGCTGAAGAGCTATTATGAATCGGCTTAACTCCTGCGGCCCCGAGCATCCGTGCATGGCCTTGTTCGAACGCCTCAGCGAATATATCGATCAAGAGCTGGACACGCCCACCTGCAACCACATCGAGTCTCACATCAAGGCCTGCCAAACCTGCCGGATTTGCCTGGACACCCTCAAACAGACGGTGAACCTGTGCAGACACCTCGAAAGCGATCAGGTGCCCGAATCCGTTTCCATGAAATTGAAGGTTGCCATCTTTGGATTGGTGAACGGCAGCAACGAGTAAGGTTTTTCTAGATCGTCGTCAACCGGCCTCTTCAAAGTATTGAACCTGGTAGACCTGCACCGCCAGGTCGCCTCGTCGCCACTGGCCGGGCGAAAGGCCGGCCTTCGTGCACAGGTGGTCGAGAAACGTTTCCGGCCGGGGCAGTTGTTCCCACACCTGGGGCAAAAAGGTGGCGCTGGCGGACCCCTTTTTGACGATCACCCCGTCAATGCCCGGACGCAGCCTGGATAGCAGGTCGTCGGCATCGGTGTAGGCCAAAGCGACCGGTTCGGAGAGCACGCTGACCTCGATGTGGACCAGGGCCAGTTCCCGCCGGCGCAAAGGCGCAAACCGGGGGTCGTGAAGGGCCGCGTTCAGCGCGTTGTCGCGCACGCTTGAGACGATGGGGGTCGTCGCCGACAGGCTGCCGATGCACCCCCGCAGCCGACCGTCGATGGTCAAGGTTACAAAGGTTCCGCTGTGGGCCTGCAGGGCCTGGTCAGCGAGCAGACTTTTCTGGTGGTGAGCTCCGGCGGGATCGATGGCTTGGCCGAAATGGCTGGCCAGGGTCCGGCGGGCCAGGGCCACCAGGGCTGCTCCCTGCACGGGTGTCAGTGTCGGTTGCGCTTGGGTAGGCGTTGGCATCGGGTCCGCTCCACTTAAGGATGCTCTGTTATCAGGACTTTGGCGCCGCGAATCTTTTTGTGCTTCAACTCCATGAGGGCCTGGTTGGCCTGCGCGAGTGCAAAGGTCTGGACTTCGGGAACGATCGGGATTTCGTCGGCCAGGGCCAGAAACCGGGCAACATCTTCACGCGCCACGTTGGCGACGCTCTTAATCTCCTTTTCATGCCACAGATGGTCGGCGTAGTTGAGTTGCAGCAGAACCGTTTGATCGGCATTCTCCTTGCGGATGGCGTTGATCACCAGGCGCCCGCCCGGACCCAGGTTGCGCAGGGCCGCCACCACCGGCGTCCAGGCCGGTGTGGTGTCGATGATTCGATCCAGAGTGGCCGGCGCCGTCGTGGTGGTGTCCCCGGCCCACACGGCTCCCAGAGATCGTGCGAAATCCCGCTCCCCGGGGCTCCTTGCAAACACGTAAACCGGGGTGCCGGGGAAAAGGTGCCGCACCATCTTGAGCACCAGGTGGGCGGAGGCGCCGAACCCGGTCAAGCCCAGGCGCTGCCCGTCGTGCAGGTTGCACAGGGCCAGGGAGCGGTATCCGATGGCCCCGGCACACAGCAGTGGCGCCGCCTCGGCATCGGAAAAACGCTCGGGTATCGGATAGGCGAACGCTTCATGCACGGTCATGAACTCGGCGTAGCCGCCGTGGGCATCCCGTCCCGTGGCGGCAAACTGGGCACACAGATTCTCGTTGCCGGCGCGACACTGATCGCAGCGGCCGCAGGACCGGTTGATCCAGGCCACGCCCACCCGCTGCCCGATGGAAAAGCGGGTCGCATCGACGGCGCCTGCCGCCACCCGCCCAACCACCTGGTGGCCGGGAACCACGGGAAATCGCGACGGCGGCGTCCGGCCCTCAATTTCATCCAGTTCCGTATGGCAGACCCCGCAGGCGGCCACCCGAATCAGGATTTCATGCCGACTGGGTACGGGAATCGGTATTGTTTTCGACACCAGGGGCGCCTGGGTCCGGTTCAGATCGTGGAGCCCTTCCAGCATCATGGCGTTCATTTGGGGCATGCGGCTACCTCACGCTATCTGCAAGTTGACAGCGCGCTGTCCGGCATGTGCGCACAAACGCGCGCCGCTTGTCAAACCGGTTGCGCCGGTGCCGTTCAATCAAACAGCGAACCGACGCTTGCACCGGTGTGAATCCGATGAATGGCCTCGGCGAACAGCGCTGCCACGGAGATGATCCCGATCTTGGCGACCCGTTTGTCGGCCGGGATGTTGACCGTGTCGGTCACCATGACCGATGCGATCGGACAGTCCACCAGCCGTCCTATAGCGGGGCCGCACAGCACCCCGTGGGTGGCGCCCACATGAATGCTCCTGGCCCCGGCTGAGGTAAGGGTGCCGGCCGACGCCACCAGGGTGCCGCCGGTGGCGATCTCGTCATCGAAGATGATGGCATCGCGTCCCTCGACGTCGCCCACCACCAATCCCTGGACGACCTTCGTGTCGGCCGTGCGTCGTTTGTCGATGATGGCCAGGGGCAGATGCATGCGCTGCGCAAACCGTCCGGCCCGCTTGGCCCCGCCGGCATCGGTGGCCACGACCACGGCATTGTCCAAGTCCAGAACGCGTCGGAAGTGGTCGACGAAATGGGGAATTGCGGTGAGGTGGTCGACCGGGACGCTGAAGAACCCGTGCACCGCGTCCGAGTGCAGATCCATGGTCAGAACCCGGTCGGCGCCGGCGGTGCGGATCAGATCCGCCATGAGCCGACCGGTGATGGAGATGCGCGGCGCATCTTTCTTGTCGGAGCGTGCATAGGAAAAGTAGGGAATCACCGCCGTGATCCGCCGCGCCGAAGCGCTTCTCAGGGCATCCATGATGATGAACAGTTCCAGGATGACGTCGCCGGTCGGCGCGGTGAACGGCTGCACGACGAAGACATCCTTTTCACGCACGTTTTCGTGGATCTGAACGAACAGATTGTCGTTGGAAAAGCGCGATATCGTCAGGCGGCCGGGGTCGATCCCCAGCGAATCGCAGATCGATGCGGCCAATTGCGGATTGGCGCCGCCGGAAAACAGCTTCAGATCGGACGTCATTGGTTTGGTATGCTCCCTGGTGGACAACCCCGGGCGTCGGGTCAACGCCGCTTCACCGGACCCGCCGCCATCAGATACAATAAAGATCCGTCTGCAGTCAGACGCAACAGCTGGGCCGCCTCCCGGTCATAAATGGCCCCGATCCCGCAGGCGCCCCATCCCAGGGCCGTGCCGCACAGGTAGGCCCGTTGGCCGAGCTGCCCGGCCGCGATCATGGCATAGCGGTACCCCCGTGCGCCCCAACTGCGGTCCAGCGCCTGCAGGTCGGTCATGAACAACAGGTGCAGGCCGGCCTGCTTCAGCCACATCTGGTCCAGGCAGGCCGCTGCCATGGGATCCATGAAATCGCCCGCGAAAACTTGTCCCAGGCGGCGACCGTCCGGGTCCAGCAGGTAGAATCCCGGCTCAAGCGGCATTGCGGATCCCGCCAAAAAGCCCATCTGCAGCGCGCGGCCGCAGACGGCCGGGCTGGCCGTGGCAGCCTCCAGGCCGCGGGTCAGCGCGTTCATGAAGGTCATGAAATCGCCCGCGGCCGTCGCTGATGCGATGAAGTTGCGACGGGACCGGCGGCGGCGCAGTACATCGGTATAATCGGCCGCGGCGAAAGGCCCCGGTGCAGGCAGGTCGGTCCAGGATGCCGGTGTCTTTTGAAAAAGGGGCATTGTTGCATCGGCGTCGACGGTTTCATCACCGCGCGTGTTCCCGGCACGGTGGATTTCGAGGATTTCGGGATAGACAACCGTTTTGGCCGACACCGTCGAGGCCGCCGTCAGCCGGTCGGCCGCGGGTGCCGGGGTATCGACGGCCTCCGGCGGTGGTTCCGATCCCGGTTCGGCATGCAGGTGGACCGCGATCAGGCAGACCTCCTGGTCCGGATCGACTCCCAGCAGGCCGGCAGCCCGGGTGTCGTTGAAATCCAGGTGGACGGAATGGGAAATCGTCAATGCCGCCAACGCCAGACGCAAATTTTCCAGCAAGTGGCCGGCATCCAGCAGCACGTAACGATAGGCACGGCTGCGGTATTTCCAGGCGCTGCGAAAAAAAATACCCGTTATGTAAACGGTGGCCGCAACGGCCCCGTCCACCGGTGGGTCGACCGGAATCGGGTCCTGGCGCAGGCGGGTGAGTTCGCCATCGAACAGGTTGTGGTGATACACGCCCGCTTTTAGCCCTGGGATGCGGTGGGCGGCCAGGTAAATTTCGAACGGGTAGAGGGCGCCGGCAGAGGCGACGCTGCGGTAGTAAAACGGCTGGCCGCCGTGCATGCTGCGGCCCGTGATCGCGTGGGTCAGGTGCAAAAGGGTTGACAGGGTCTTCAGATCGACGGAACCTGCCGGCCGGCCGTTGTCGACGGCAGCGTGGTGGCACAGACTGAAAAAGTCGACGGCTGGCAAGGTCGGGTCGGGGTCCAGGGGCACCCGGGTAGAGCCTGGGTATGTCTTGGTCAGCCGCGGCTGATGGGCCCAATCGAGCCTGTGGGGGGTCAGTTGGCGGCGGTCATAGCTGGTGGCCCGGTGATATGCCGCAGCGGTCGGCGGGATTGGTTTCATGATCGGTTGACCAGATCGGTTAGGGCGGGCGCCACGTCTGTGAAACGAAACGCGAAGCCCTCGGCAAGCAGCCGTTCGGGCAGCACCCGCTGGCTTGCCAGAAGTATGCCGGCCATCTCCCCCATCACCAGGCGCAGTGCCGCTGCAGGAGCCGGCATCACGGCCGGCCGGCCCATGGCCGCCCCCAATGCCTCTGCAAACGCCTTTTGCCGGACGACTCCCGGCGAGCAGAAATTGTAGGGGCCCTGGGCCGTTTGGCGGTCAAGCAGAAACTGCGCCGCGGACAACAGGTCGGCCATGTGGATCCAGGGAAACCATTGCCGCCCGCTGCCCAGCGGGCCGCCGGCGAAGCGGCGGAAGGCCGGCCCCATTTGTGCGAGGGCTCCGCCGCCGACACCCAGGACCACGCCGAAGCGCATGATGGCCACCCGGACGCCCTGCGTTTCGGCGTGGCGGGCGGCGTTTTCCCAGTCAACGGCCAAGCGGCCGAGAAAATCGTCCGCCGGCGGCGAGGCTTCGGTGAGGATCTCCTCGCGCCGATCGCCATAGTAGCCGACCGCCGATGTACTCACCAAGATTTTATCCTGGCCGCTCATGACATCGACGATGTTGCGCGTGGTGAGGATGCGGCTGTCCACGATCGTTGCCTTGTAGGCCCGGGACCAGCGCTTGGCGATGGTGCGCCCGGCCAGGTTGACGACCGCATCGGCCTTGCGGACAGCATCTTGCCACGGGCCGGGCCGGGTGGTGTCCGCGGCGATCCACGCGAATGCCGCGGAACTTTGCAGTGGATGGGAGGCACGGGTTCCCACGCCGATCACCTGGTGGCCTGCTTCCAGCAAAAACCGGCTCAGGGCCGTGCCGACAAATCCGGATGCACCTGCAATGACAATGTTCATGTCGACTCCTTTTTCCCATCCATTTTCAGCCAGGCAAGCGGGCTATTTGGCCAGAAAGCGCCACAGATGCTGTTCGATCATCTGCCTCGGCAAGGCTCCGGCGGCCGTGTCCACCACCTTGCCGTCTTTGAAAAACAAAAGCGTCGGCAGGCTCATGACGTTGTAGCGGCTGGACGTGGCCGGGTTTTGATCCACGTTGAGCTTGGCCACCTTCAGCCGGCCCGCGTACGTTTTGGCCAGGTCCTCCAGGATGGGTGCCATGGCCCCGCAGGGTGCACACCAGGCCGCCCAGCAGTCCAGCATCACCGGCAACGGGCTGCCGATCACTTCACCGGCAAAGGTTCGATCCGTCACCACCACCGGCCGGGTGGTGATCGGAATGGGCGGAAAGGGATGTTGGCAGCGCCCGCAACGGGGGCCGTCCTTCAGGCGCGCCACGGGGATGCGGTTGCGCGCGCCGCACTTTTTACACCGTATCAGAGCACTTTCGCTGGCCATCGGCTCTCCTTGTCAGTGCCCATCCACCAGTAGGCCTCATTTCTGGACAGACACGTGTTATGATCTGCGCATGGGTTTGCCTCCCGGTGGCGCCGTCTCGCGATTCCGCGCAAAACGAGTGCCTTCACCGGGAAAAACGGTGCGCTCCTTTTCGGGCGTGGGGTGCGTGACGGGCGGCCAACGACCGGCCTGTGGCGCCGACCCCTCGCGGGCCGCCAAACATGGCTGCCGATCCAGCATGCGCGGGTGCGTCCGCAACGCGACCCGGGCGACCGGTGCACTGAACTCGATGGGGATGTTGTTGGGGTCGAAACTATAGATGGAGTGGATGAAGCCGTGGTCGATCACCTCCGAAACCCAGAAGCCGGCCGCTTCGAGGCGGTCTTTCAACTCCCACAGGTCGTCGTCGCCGGCAACGCCCACAGAAACGTGATCGAATGCAAATGGGCCCTTCACCGGCACGCCATGATCCTTTTCCGGCACGTTTTCGACTGTGGGCCACTCGAAAAAAGCGATCATGTCCCATTCCGAGATTTCAAAGAAGTAATGTCGGTAACCCTGGCTACCCAAGCCGCCCACCAGGCGCAGACCGAGCAGGTCCCGCCAGTAGCGGATGGTCCGTTCCATGTCGTTGGTGACCATGGCCAGGTGGTTGATTCCGGTATATGCGGGCATGGGGCCTCGATAGTTGAACTGACGCCGCGTTGCGGCGAACCGTTCGGATCTTCATGCAGCCGCGTGGCATGCAAACAGACGGCTTTTACTGGTTAACAATAAATGTGCCAACAATTAAGCTTGTATTGATTCGATGGCATTGATATTGCTGTTTAACACCCAAGTTAACACATTTCCTGAAAACTTCAAATTACCGGGAGGCAAACCATGGGTCACCAACGATATCACATCAAATCCGCATGCCCCCAGTGTGGATGCAGTTTCGCGCAGGTATTGTCCAAGGAAGAGATTAAAAAGCGCTACGGCGACACACCCAATATCGAACTGGAGTGCGGTGAGTGCATGCTTAAATTTGACGCCGAACGCAAAAGCGCCTGTCCTGAATGGGATGACGAGTGCCGCATGAATGAAAAATGACGAATCCGTGAAAATGAAAGGCAAAACCAACCATGAGTTACGATTTCAACGCCGACGATGTGTTTGAAATGGCCGAGCAGATCGAAAAAAATGGGGCTGATTTTTATCGCAAAGCCGCCGCCGGCGTCACCGATGCCGAGCCCAAACGCTTTCTGCTGGACCTGGCGGCCATGGAAGACGATCATGAAAAAACGTTTGCCGCCATGCGAAAAGGGCTCTCGGAAGCCGATCGGTCAGCCACGGTCTTCGATCCCAGTAACGAGGCCGCATCTTATCTGAAAGCCCTGGCCGACACGCGCATCTTTTTTGAAAAGGAGCTCGACACGGACTCCATGCAGGCCATTTTAAAAGCGGCCATCCTGGCGGAAAAGGATTCCATCGTTTTTTATCTGGGAATGAAGGACCTGGTTCCCGAATCCTTGGGACAGTCCCGGTTGGAAGGCATCATCAAGGAGGAGATGTCCCATATCAACATGCTCAGCCGCCGCCTGATCGCCACCCGGTAGCCAAGTGAATTTTGAGACACCATTGTTCCAACTTTGCATGGAGGTAACGCCATGAAAAAAATCGGCCTGTGGCTGGCGGCAGCACTCGTTGCGGCGGCGCCCGCAGCGGTTTTCGGCACGGCTGCGCCGGAAGCCGGGGATCGTCTGGAAGGGCTGCGCCTGATGGCCCCGGAAGATCCGACCCGCCGGGCTTACCTGGGGCTGGATGAGGCCGGTGAATTCGATATCCTGGATGTATCCGGTCGATTGCTTATCGTCGAGATTTTCAGCATGTACTGCCCCCACTGCCAGCGTGAGGCCCCATCGGTCAACCGCCTGTACGAGGCCATCGAGGCATCGGACGTACTACGCGGGCAGGTCAAGATGATCGGCATCGGTGTGGGCAATTCCACCTATGAAGTCGACCATTTTCGCAACCATTATCAGATCCCCTTTCCGCTGTTTCCCGACCAAGACTTTGTCATCCACCAATCGCTGGGCGAGGTTCGCACCCCCTACTTCCTGATTGTCGACCTGGGCGCAGCCGACAGGGGCCTCATCTTGTGGACTGAGGCGGGAAAAATGGATTCTTTGGCGTCCTACCTAAAGCGCCTGGAGGCGTTCCTGTCCAAAGGAGATGCCCAATGAATCGGCCCATGGGTCCCGCAACGGCCATGATTGGTATCGCCATGCTGCTGGCGGCCCTTTTTCCCGTTGGCGGCCTGGCTCAGCAGGGCGCCGGTCTGCGATCGATGATTTACGATCCCGGCCCGCTTAAACCGGTCGACAGCGAATTGCGCGTCGCCGTCGGTGACCCGGCACCGTCATTTTCCCTGCCGTCCCTGACGGGTGAAACCATTGCGCTGGAGGACTTTCGGGATAACCACAATGTGGTGATATCCTTTGTTCCCGCCGCGTGGACCCCGGTCTGTTCGGACCAATGGCCCGGATACAACATCGCCAAGGATATTTTTACGCAGCACGATGCCATCTTGCTGGGGATCACCGTCGACAACCTGCCCACCTTGCATGCCTGGACCGGCCAAATGGGTGAACTCTGGTTTCCGGTGTTGTCGGATTTCTGGCCCCACGGCGAGGTTGCCAGTCAGTTTGGCGTGCTGCGCGGCGACGGGACGGCCGAGCGGGCCCTGTTCGTTGTTGATAAAAAAGGCATCATCCGTTTCATTTCGGTTGCCGACATCAACCGGCGCCCCGATTTGAAAGAAGTGGTGGATGCGCTCGAAGCGATTAACGACCCGGGCAGCGATTGATGTTGCCGAAACCGTCCCATGATCAGCTTTACGAGACATCTTTGTTTCATATAAAACACGGGCGCGATCCGGGCCCCGGCGGGGCGGCCGCCTCCCGGCATCCGTTGGAACCAGTAGGTCGGACGGTTTCACCGAAGCGCTGACCGGGGATCGCTCAGGCCGCTGGCCGCGCAACGGGGCCATCCCGGCCCCTTGTTCTGTGACCTGTTGGGCGGACTTCCAGTACCTCTCCATGTGCACCGGTTGTGGTTTTGGCATGCATTTTGATGTTCCTGGGCTCGTGCTCCGGTTCTACCCCGGTGCACCCTGACCGGGCGGTCGGTTCCAACCCTTTCGGAGAGCCTCAATCCGTGAAACCGTGTGACCACAATCTGAAGCAAGCCATTTTGCTGGCCGAACGCATGATCAAACTGGCCGACAAAGGCGACGGCGACCGTGAAGACATCGGTTGCGGCATCCTTTACGGCATGCTGCGCGATTCAGGATACAAGATCAAGCAGTTGGCCGAGAACGAAAAGCACAAGCACATCGCCAAGGGCTGGTGGGACGAACGCTGCTGACCATGCCCGGCGGACTCGTTGACAGCGCACACCATCGGCAACAACGGATTTCGCATTTTGAAATTCTGGAAGAAAACTGGTAAGTGATGATCAATCCACAATTAACCTGGTAAACCCGAGGAGGAGCAAAAATGGCGGAACGGTATGAAGTCTACAAGTGTGATCTGTGCGGCAACATCGTTCAGGTACTGGTTGGCGGCGGCGGCGAACTGGTCTGCTGCGGGCAGCCGATGCAGAAGCTGACCGAAAATACGGTTGATGCGGCCAAGGAAAAGCACGTACCGGTGATCGAAAAAGTCGACGGCGGCTACAGCGTCAAAGTCGGCAGCACGGCGCACCCCATGGAAGAGAAGCACTGGATCCAGTGGATCGAGCTGATCGCGGACGGCAAGTCCTATTTTCAGTTTCTCGACCCGGGTCAGAAACCCGAAGCCCTGTTCAAGGTGGATGCGGCCTCGGTTTCCGCCAGAGAGTTCTGCAACCTGCATGGGTTGTGGAAAGCGTAAACCGGTAGCCGGAGTCATGGGCGACGGCCGTGGATCGATCGCCGTCGCCCGCCAATCCAATCCCACGCCCGGCCGTGGACGACAAGGAGGTTCCCCATGGGCAGCTGGAAATGCGGTAACTGCGGATACGAACTTCAGGCGGACAGACCGCCCGAGAAGTGTCCATCCTGCAAGGAAAAATGCGAATTTCTGGACAACACCTGCTACACGCCCGACTGCCAGTACGATGGCAAGGATCACCGGATCAAATAGCAGCCCCTGATACTGACCAATTGCTCGAAAAAGGACGCACGAGATGGCAAAGGTACTGATCGTATACACCACACGCACCGGTGAAACCGAACGAATCGGCAACCTCATCGCCGAGGGTGTGCGATTTTCAGGCCACGACGCCGAGGTGGTCAAGATGACGCAGATCAACAAGGCGACCGATCTGGAAGGATGCGATGCCCTGGTACTCGGCTCGCCCACCTATCATGGCGAAATGGTGCCGGGCATGAAAACCCTGTTGTTCATGGCGGAGAAAGCCGGCCTGGCGGGTAAGGTAGGCGGCGCCTTCGGTGCCTTCGGATGGAGCGGTGAGGCCCCTGACCGAATTTTCGACACCATGAAAAACATCTTCGAGATGAACATGGTCGGCGCCCCACTGCGGCTCAAGTCGTCCAGCTTGGGGGGCGGGTTGAAAATGGCCCAGGACTACGGCCGCGAGATCGCCGCCCGGCTCGGTTGAGCCCCCAAAACGCCCTCTTTCCGGTGACCCGTGGCGTCAACGGCATACCCCAGTGCTGTCGGCCGCTCCGCAGGCAGCGGCACGTGAACCCCTTTTGACAATGGACCAGCAAGGCTAAACATCAAGGAGGCCATCATGTCTACACCCCAACATTGCCCCGGTTATGAAAATTTCAAAAACCTCAAATCCTTTATCTGCAAGTGCCCCGAGTGCGGTGAGAGCAAAGAGATCTTCTCGGACGAATTCAGCAAGGATCATACCTGTGGTAAATGCGGCAAACCGATTGACTTTACGCAATGCACCTTGGATGGGAGTACCTGAACCCAGGACCGGTTGCATTGGCCCGCCTTCCCCTACAACGGCGTGCATCGACGTATGACGTTCGGCCATAACGCCGCAAAATGGGCCACCGCTGCGACCAGGGGATGTGAGCCGGCGCTTCAAACCGAACCCGTGTCGGCCGTCGTATCGTTGCCGGTCGGCTGGCGGCAGTCGTGCAAGGAGGAATCTTTATGGACGTTGTCATGCTATCCCGGCTCCAGTTTGCCGCCGCCACCATGTTCCACTTTCTGTTCGTTCCCCTGACCTTGGGGCTGTCCGTTGTGGTAGCGTACATGGAGACCCAATATGTGCGGACCGGGGAGGCGGTTTACATGAAAATGACCAAATTTTGGGGCAAACTGTTTTTGATCAACTTTGCCCTGGGTGTGGTCACCGGTATCACCTTGGAATTCCAGTTCGGCACCAACTGGTCTCGTTATTCCGCCTATGTGGGCGATGTCTTCGGGTCGCTGCTGGCCATCGAAGCCACCGTGGCTTTTTTCCTGGAATCCACCTTGATCGGCATCTGGATCTTCGGTTGGAACAAGTTGTCCAAAAAGGCCCACGCCACGGTCATGTGGTTGGTTGCCGGCGCCGGGAACATCTCGGCCATCTGGATTCTGCTGGCCAACGGCTGGATGCAGCATCCGGTCGGCTACACCATCCGCAACGGACGTGCGGAGTTGACCGATTTCACGGCCGTTCTGACCAATGAATTCGGCTTATTGCAAATAGCTCACACCATTCCCTCAGCCTTTTTGCTGGCCGCTTTCTTCGTGATGGGCATCAGTGCCTGGCACCTGCTGAAACGGCAGCACATCGACTTTTTTACACGGTCGTTCAACATCGGCCTGGTCATCGGCCTGGTCTCATCCATCGTGGTGGCCCTGACCGGTGATCTGCATGCCGTGCACGTGACCGAAACTCAGCCGGCCAAACTGGCCGCCATGGAAGCGCACTGGGAAACGCAGCCCCAGGCCCCCATCGTCATGTTTGCCGTTCCCGACGCCGAAAACGAGCGCAACGCCATCGAAATCGGCCGCGTGCCCGGCATGCTGAGCCTGCTGGGACACCACGACCCCAACGCCGTGGTAACGGGGCTCAAGGACATTCCCAAAGACGAACGTCCGCCGGTTGCCCTGACCTTTGCCTCATTTCGAATCATGGTTGCCTTGGGAACCCTGTTTATCCTGTTGACCGTCGTGGGGATGTTTCTGAGAAACCGGCTGCTCGAATCCCGTTGGTATCTGTGGATCATGCTCTTCGCCATCCCGCTGCCCTACATTGCCATCGAGGCCGGGTGGGTGCTGGCCGAGGTCGGACGCCAGCCCTGGATCGTTTACGGCCTGCTCAAGACCGCCGATGCGGTTTCGCCGGTGGCAAGCATCCAGGTGATGACCACACTGGCCGGGTTCATCCTGATATACGGCCTGTTGGGCCTGGCGGGTTTCTACCTGATGGCCAAATTCGCCATCAAGGGCCCTGAGCCGGCGGTGGAAGCGACCTGATCGGCGCCACCGGTTGACCAACCAAGAACAAACACGGGGGTTATAATGGAATTGCAATCGGTCTGGTTTTTTCTATGGGGCCTGCTGTGGGCCGTCTTTTTCATGACGGACGGCTTCGATCTGGGGATTGGAACGCTCTATCCCTTCCTGGGCCAGTCGGAGCAGGACAAGCGTACCATGATCCACGCCATGGGTCCGTTGTGGGACGGCAACGAGGTTTGGCTGCTCACCGCCGGCGGCGTTACTTTCGCCGCTTTTCCGCAGGTGTATGCGACCATGTTTTCGACGCTGTACTCACCCTTGATGCTGATCCTGTTTGCCCTGATCCTGCGCGGCGTTTCCTTTGAGTTTCGCAACAAGGTCGACAGCCCCGCCTGGAAAAAGGTTTGGGATGGCTGTATTTTTGTTGGCAGCTTTTTACCGGCCCTGCTGTTCGGCGTCGCCTTCGCCAATATTTTCCAGGGCATCCCCTTCGACCAGGACGGCGTTTTCCATGGCACCTTGCTGACGTTGCTCAACCCTTATGGATTGCTGGGCGGCCTGCTCTTTCTAAGCCTGTTTCTGGTCCACGGCGCCTTGTGGCTGATCATTCGCACCGACGGCGATCTGTCCCGGCGGGCCGAACACCTGGCTGTCAAACTGTGGCCCATCCTGACCGGCGTGGCGGTTGTCTTTCTGGTGGCGACATTCGTTTTCACCTCATTGTACGACAACTACCTGGCCTACCCGGCCCTATTTCTGGTTCCGGCGGTTTCGGTTGCCGGAATCTTCGGCATCAAGTATTTCCTTATGAAAAAGAGCGCTTACCTGGCCTGGTGCGCCTCGGCGGTAACCATTGTCAGCTGCACCTTCTTCGGCGTGATCGGCCTGTTTCCCAACCTTTTCCCGTCCAGCATCGATGCCGCCTACAGCCTGACGGCCTTTAACGCCTCGTCGAGCCCGCTGACGTTGAAAATCATGCTCATTGTCGTGGTGCTCTTCTTGCCCGTGGTGTTGGCCTACCAGGTCTGGGCGTACCGGCTGTTCAGCGTCAAGGTGACCAAAGACGATCTGAGCCACGAGGTGATGTACTAAACGTTATCGGCCACCGCCGCGGATCGATGGCGGTCCGTAGCGGCGGCCGATACGGTCTGAACCTTACGCACACTCATTGGAAAGGGAGTCTGTCATGCGTCGAATTTTCGTCGGCATCCTTGCCGCAAGCTTGTTGGGTGTTATGACCGTGGCCGTTGCAGCCAACCGCGGGCCGGGCCAAATCGACATCTACGGGGGGAGCAGCGGCAAGGTCCCGTTCCCCCATGCGCAGCATCAGGAGCGCATTGCCGACTGCAACGCCTGTCACAGCGTCTTTCCACAGCAGACCGATGCCATCAAAACGCTCAAGGACGAGGGAACGCTCAAGCCCAAGAAAGTGATGAACCTGCAGTGCATCAAGTGCCACAAGGAAGAAAAAAGGGCCGGCAATCCCTATGGGCCCCTGACGTGTACCAGCTGTCACGAAAAATAAGCCATGTTGATTATAGGACTGCAAGGCAGCCCCCGCAAAGGCGGCAACACAGACACCCTGCTGGCTGCATTTTTGGAAAAGGCCGTTCAGGCGGGTGCATCCGTTAACAGCATTCAGGTGGCGCGGGCGGGAATCGTACCCTGCAAAGGCTGCGGCTACTGTGAAAAGCACGGCACCTGCGTCATCGCCGACGACTCCATGTCCACTGAGATATTCGGGCTGCTGCGCCAGGCCGACCTGGTGGTCGCGGCGTCGCCGGTGTTCTTTTACGGTATTACCGCCCAACTCAAGGGCCTCATCGACCGGAGTCAGACCCTGTGGTCCCGCAAATATGTGTTTAAGCTCAAAGACCCGCTGGCGCACACGCGTAAGGGCCTTCTGCTCAGCGTCGCGGCGTCGCGCGGCCGGCAGCTGTTTGACGGCATTCAGCTGACCGCAAAATATTTCTTCGATGCCATCGATGCTCACTTTGAACACGCCCTGACCTACCGGGGCGTCGAGGCCAAAGGCGCCATTGAGCGGCAGGCCGGCCTGGCCGACGACATCGATGCGGCCGTTGAAAAAACCGTTCTTCCGCTGGCCGGCCGCAAAAAGGTCCTGTTTGTTTCCCACCGCGGCGCCTGCCGGGCACCCATGGCGGCGGCCATCGCCCAGCAGCGCTTTGGTGCGGCCATTCGAACCGATTTTGGCGCCCGCTCACCGGCGGCGGCGCTTTCGCCGGCCATGGTTGCCGCCATGCGACGGCTCAAGGTGGACATGGGCTACCGCCGGCCGCAGGCCGTGGCGGCGGCTTTTGCCGGCGGCCGGGCCGATGCAGTTATCGACATTGGCGGCCGTGACGCAACGGCACCGATTGCCGGGGTGCCAACGACGCACTGGCCGCTTTTTGAGCCGGCGCGGTCAGACGATGCGGCCATGGACGGCCTGCACCGGGCGATCGCCGCCCGCATGGACACGCTGATGCCCCTTGTGGGCTTACCGTAAAACAGACAAAGGAGTCGACTATGGCTGAACCGCATGAAATGTACCAGTGTCAGACCTCCAACTGCGGCTACATCTACAATCCCGACAAGGGTGACCGCAAGGGTAAAATTCCCAAAGGGACCTCGTTCGACGATCTGCCCGAGGACTGGAAGTGCCCTATCTGCGGCGCCAGTAAAAAGATGTTCAAGCCATTGGGATAACGGGCATCCATGGGGGGCCGCCAGACCGGTCCGCCATCTCAATTGAAGACCCAACAGCCGCTGCGGTACTGGGCGGCACGGTCACCGAGCAGGTACCAACCGCCGCCCCGTGGCGGCATCTATAACGCACTACAATCAGGGAGGAAACTATGGACAAGTATGTTTGCACGCTGTGTGGTTACGTTTACGACCCGGAAGCAGGCGACCCCGACAATGGCGTGGCACCCGGTACCAAGTGGGAAGACGTCCCCGCGGATTGGGAATGTCCAGTCTGCGGCGCCGGCAAGGACGATTTCGAAAAAGAGGCCTAGAATCTCGATTCTGACTGGGTTTTACGCTGAACGGCACTGGCACCGAATGCCCTTTCCCAGTTCACGGGAAAGGGCATCTCGATTTTTGACCGACACCGTGCACGGCGATCATCTTCGGATGCCAACCCGCTCCCAAACAATAGAGCGCGTTGGCGAAAGTCGCAATCGGTGACCGTTCAACGCATACCACCATCTCATTGGACAGCGACACCTGCCCCAGGTGACGGGCAGGGTCGATTCGGCTCAGCACGTTCGAGCCCTTGGCGGCCAGCCGAACCGAGCAACCGCAAAACAGGAAACGGCCCATGAAACCAACCAAAATTGCAGCCGGCATCTACGATGTCGGCGTCATCGACTGGAACATCAGGGATTTTCACGGCTACTCAACCGATCGGGGAACCAGCTACAACGCCTATCTGGTTGTCGACGAAAAAGTGGCCCTCATCGATACGGTCAAGGCACCCTTTGCGGGCCAGCTGATCGCCAACATATCGCAAATCATCGATCCCCGGAAAATAGACGTGGTGATCAGCAACCACACCGAAATGGACCATTCGGGCGCGCTGCCGCAGATCATGCAACAGGTCGGCGAAGACAAGCCCCTGTACTGCTCCAAGATGGGGGCCAGAAACCTGGCCGCTCATTTTACCAACGCCTGGAAGTATCACCCGGTGGCAGAAGGCGAAACCCTCTCGCTGGGTCGGCGCACCCTCACCTTCATGGAAACCCGCATGATCCACTGGCCGGACAGCATGTTCACCTACCTGAAAGAGGATGCGATCCTCTTTTCCAGCGACGGGTTCGGTCAACACTATGCTGGATTCGAGAAATTTGACGATCAGGCCGGCACCGATGTCATGGTTCAGGCCAAAAAATACTATGCCAACATTTTGCTGCTTTACGCCCCGCGTATCCTCAAACTGGTTGAAAAAGTGGTCGCGTCGGGTATCCGCATCGACATGATCTGCCCGGATCACGGTGTCATCTGGCGCAAGCATCCGGCCGCGATTATCGAGGCCTACCTGCGGTGGAGCCATCAGGAGCCGGAGAAGAAGGCTGTGGTCATCTACGACACCATGTGGAAAAGCACCGAAACCATGGCCAACGCCATCGCCGAAGGCATCTCCGCGACGGGTGTCCGCGTCAAGCCCATCCACATTCGCAGCTCGCACCGCAGCGACATCATGACCGACGTCATCGACGCCGCGGCGGTGGTGGTCGGTTCGCCGACACTCAACAACCAGATGTTTCCCACGGTGGCCGATGTGCTCACCTACATGAAGGGACTCAAGCCCGCCCCTAAAATCGGCGGTGCCTTCGGTTCCTATGGGTGGAGCGGCGAAGCGGTCAAGTTGGTGGCGGCCGAACTGGCGGGCATGAATTTCAACCTGATCGACCCGGGCCCCCGGCTGCAGTATGTTCCCGATCAGGCCGGCATCGAGGCCTGTGTGAACTACGGCAGGCGGATCGGTGACGCCGTCAATGCCGGATGATGTCAGCCTACGTCATGAGGCCGCCGGTGCTTCCATGAAAATACCGGTTGTCGACATCGGCACCTGCACTCTGTGCATGGGCTGCGTGGAAGTCTGTCCGGAAGTGTTTCAACAAAACGAATCCGGGTACATTGCGGTGGCTGAGCTGGATCGCTATCCCCAGGCGGCGGTCGACGAGGCGATCAAGTACTGCCCGGAAAACTGCATCAGCTGGGAGGACGCATGAAAAAAATGGCGCTGTTTGTGTTTAACGGGGACCCGGTCTGCTTCATTCATGTGCTGCTCAACGGGTTGGACATGCACGCCAAGGGCATGGGCGGCCGGATTGTCGTGGAGGGTGCCGCGACCGCCCTGCTGCCCGCACTGGCCGAATCGGGCAATCCGCTGCACCAGTTATGGCAGCAGGCCAAATCCCACAATCTGATCGACGGGGTTTGCAAGGGGTGCGCCCACAAAATGGGCACCGTCGATGAAGCCGTCAGACAGGGCCTGAACCTGCTGGACGACATGTCCGGCCATCCGTCCATCTCCCGGTATATCGATGACGGCTACACGGTCATCTCCTTTTAGGGTGATGGATCGATGGGGTTTCGGAAACGCAAAATCCAAATCGAAGGACTGCTAGTCGAGGGCGACCTGGAAAGCGCCCTGGGCATCATCCGGTCGATCCCCGGACGCCAGGCCGTCAATCCGCTCTTCTCGCTTCTCTATTCCGGCGATGAGACGCTTCGCTGGCGGGCCGTCACCGCCATGGGGACGGTCGTCGGCCAGATGGCGGACACCCAAATGGAGTCGGCCCGCGTGGTCATGCGGCGGCTCATGTGGAACCTGAACGACGAGTCGGGGGGCATCGGCTGGGGATCGCCGGAAGCCATGGGGGAGATCGCCGCGGTGCACGCCGGTTTGGCCAAGGAGTTTGCCAACATCATCGTTTCGTACATCAATCCCGCCGGCAACTTTCTCGAACACGAAACCCTGCAGCGGGGGTCGTTGTGGGCCGTCGGCCGCCTGGCCCATGCCCGCCCCTTGCGGGCCGCCCCGGCCGCCCCTTTTTTGGCGGCTTTTTTCGACGCTGCCGATCCATACCTGCGGGGAACCGCCGTCTGGGCGGCCGGTCCCATCATCACCAACGACATCCGCCCGCTGATCGAAGCCCGTCTGGACGACCAGGCCCCGTTGCGGCTTTACCGCCAGAGGCAGATGACCCGACCGACCGTGGCCGAATTGACCGGTGCGGCCCTGGCAATGGCAACGCGACGCAACGGGTATCAACCATCGGGTTCCAGACCAATCACCTGAAGACGCCATGTCACTGCTGGTCTCGACCGCGTTTACGCTGATCGCATTTGCCGCCAACTCCCTGCTTTGCCGCATGGCCCTGGGCGAACACCTGATCGACCCGATGTCGTTCACCACGATTCGACTCACCAGCGGCGCCCTATCGCTGATGGTGTTGACCCGCCTGATCGGTGAAAACAACCGACCACGCCGGGCGACCGGCTCATGGGGTTCCGGTTTGGCCCTGTTCGTTTATGCCGCTGCCTTCTCACTGGCCTACATTTCGCTCGATGCGGGAATGGGCGCCCTGATTCTTTTCGGAGCCGTGCAGGTGACGATGATCGGGGCGGCATTGAGATCAGGCGAACACCTTGTTCCGGTGCCGTGACCTCTGGGTTGGGGTATGCCCTCTGGTATCGTTCGCTGCGCGGCCTGAGCACAACCCAGGCGTCGGTGCTGCAGCTGCTGGTGCCGGTCCTGGCCGCCTTCGGTGGCGTGGCATGCCTGGGCGAAAAAATATCGATGCGCTTGGTGGTCGCAAGTGTGTTGATACTTGGCGGGGTGGCCATCGCCACGACAACCGGTGTCGCGGAAACGCCCAAGCAACCCCAACGGTGACCATCGATAGCGTTCGGTGCAGCGGTCCCGGCGACACGTCGGGGTCGTTGCATAGATGGCGGGCCACTTGATTTTTTACCTCGTATTCTTTAAAAACAAAGGCGCTGTCTTGGATTGCCCGATCAGGACGAGCGTGGGGGTGCTGATCGGTGAGAGAACCAGGGGTAACACCGATTTTCATTTTCCACTTCCAAACCTGAACCATCGCTGCCCGAACACCTGCTGCGCAAGGCGGTACGGTCTTGCCTGGCCGCCCGGCCGTTGCCGAAGCAGCCCGGTACCCGGAGCAGCCGTGACCGATTTGTAACCTGTCGACGGCCAGGGGCTCTGAACGGTTTCCAGTCACCTATGGATAGAGGAGGAGCATATGCCACGGCGCCCGGTCCCCCCGGTGTCTGTCTATGCGTTGCTGTTGGCCATAGCGCTCATCGGATGTGCATCCGACAGGCACTACCGCTACGATGCGATCAAGGCTGAGTACGCCGATCTGATCTGCCCGCTGGACCCATCGCGGGCTGTGGAGACATCTCCGGCCACCTGTGCGGTCAGCGGCACTTTGACCCTGGCGGAAGTCCTGGAGCTCGCCCGGGCCAACAACCCGGATCTGCTCATGGCCATGGCCCGCATCGAACGGGCGCGGGCCATGCTCGACAAGTCCGCCGCCCCTTTCTACCCTCAGGTCGACCTTTACACCGAATACCTTCAAGGTGACGCCCCGTCCGCTTACCTGTTCAAGACCATAGACCAGCGCCAGTTGCCACCGGACGTCGACTTCAACGACCCGGGCTGGTTCCAAAATTACGAGAGCGGGGTGCGGGCCGGAATCAACCTGTTCAACGGCGGCCGGGACAGGCTCGGCCGGGAGATGGCCAAAACCGGCCTGGTCATTTCTCAACTGGATCGTGACAGCATCGAGAACCAGGTCATGGCGGCGGCCATCGGCACCTACTACGACATCCTCGCCGCCGCTCAATTTGTCAGCGTGGCCGAGGCGTCCATGGAAACCACCCGCGCGCAGCTGCGGGTCATGGAAGTTCGCTATCGCTCGGGCGGGGCCTTGAAATCCGATCTGCTCTCCCTGCAGGTGCGTGTGGCCGAAATCGAAGAAATTCTCGTTCAAACCCGCAACCAGGAGCGCCTGGCCACGGCGGCATTGGCGGAAATCCTCGGTGTGGAACCCAACACCTTGCTCCAGGTGGAAGCAGCCCAGCCCGCTGCCGTCGTGATTCCCGAGGATTCTACGGCAGCCCTGGCAACTGCCATCGACCAGCGACCGGACCTGGCCAGCGTCCGCGAGCAGTTGCGCCGTTCAAAAATGGCCGTGGACGCATCACGGGCGGGGTATCTACCGCAGTTGGATTTTTTGACCCACTATTACGCCAGCGACCCGGAAATGAAATACAGCACCGACCGGGCCAACTGGACCGCCGGTCTCTATCTGAACTGGAACATTTTTGATGGCTTCGCCACCAGGAGCGAACGGGCCGAAGCCCTGTCACAGCTGCAGGAAGACCTGGCCGCCGATCGCAAGGCCTTGCTGGCGGTCAAATTCGATGTCAAGCGGGCCTACCTCAACCTCGCTGAAGCCGAGGCGCGGCTGGCGGTGGCGACCGCCAATGTGGCGACCGCCCGGGAAACCTACCAGTTGGTCAAGCACCAGTACGATGGGGGATCGGCCGACATCACCCGCTACCTGGAAGCCGAACTGGCCTTGAGCCGTGCCAGCATGCGCGAGACCAACGCCTATTTTGACCGCGAGAAAGCCCGGGCCCAGATCGCTCGTGCCATCGGCTTCTGGACCGGCGCGCCGGAGATCGACACCACAAAGGGGTAATCCGATGAAACCGAAAATGCGACATGGGATCTGGCGAACCGGCCTTTTCGCCGCTGCCGCCGCGCTGCTGCTGAGCGGCTGCGGCAAGATCGAACCCGGGGCATTCACCGCCGTTGAAAAAAAACCGCTCATCCCGGCCCAAACCGCCCTTGCCGAGGTAAAAGAAGCCGACCAGTGGGCCGAAGCAGTGGGTACCGTCCGCCCCAAAACCGAAACCCGCATCGAGGCCCGGGTCACCGGGCAGGTGCTCGACGTGCCCGTCAACCCCGGCGACCCGGTCGCCAAAGGCGACCTGCTGGTCTCCCTGGACAATCGCCAGACGCGTTCCCAGGTGGATCAGGCCAAGCAGGCCCTGCAAACCGCCGAGGCCGGCCGCGAACAGGCCCGACACAGCGTGGATGCCGCCCGGGCTGGCTTCAAGCAGGCCGAAGCAAACTACCAGCGCTATAAAGTCTATTTTGAATCACAGGCCGCCACGGCCCAGGAGCTGGAGGCGGCGGAGTCCGCTTACCGGCAGGCCGACGCCGGCCTCAAACGGGCCCAGGAGGGGTTGGCTGCGGCCGAAGCCGGCATCCGCCAAGCCCAGGCGGTGGTCGCCGAGAGCACCGTTTCGCTGGAGTTCGGCCGCATCCTGGCGCCTGAAGACGGCGTCGTCCTCGAACGCTTCGTGGAGCCCGGCGATCTGGCCGTGCCCGGCAAGCCGCTGGTGGCCCTGCGCACGACGGGCGCCTTGCGGCTCGAGGCCTTTGTTCGCGAGGGGTTGATCTCCCGAGTGTCAACGGGCATGTCCCTGGAGGTGGACATCGAAACTTTGGGTCGACAGGTGGTGGCCACCGTCGAAGAGATCGTCCCCTATGCCGATCCCCAATCGCGCACCTTTCTGGTCAAGGCCGCCTTGCCGGCCGTCGAGAATCTCTTCCCGGGCATGTTCGGCAAACTGCGCATTCCCGTCGACCGCGAGCGTATCGTCACGGTTCCCTGGGTCTTTGTCCGTCGGGTCGGCCAGTTGGAATTAATTTACGTGGAGACCGCCGCGGGCTGGCAGCTACGGTTCATCAAAACCGGCGCCCGCCGGGGTGACGACGTCGAGGTCCTCTCCGGGCTGGACGGTTCGGAAACCATCGGCCGGGAGGTGGCCCGCCATGGCTGATCAGGCATCGGCGCCCACGGGGTTCATTGCCGCGGTCGTGCATCGTTTTCTCACCTCGCAGCTCTCCATCATCCTGATCGTGCTTTCGCTCTGCCTGGGTGTGGCCGCCATACTGGTCACCCCGCGGGAAGAGGATCCCCAGATCGTGGTGCCCCTGGCCGACATCTTTGTCAGTGCGCCGGGAGCCGCCGCCGAGGAGATCGAAACGCTGGTGGCCACACCCCTGGAACGGCTGCTGTGGCAGATCGACGGTGTCGAATATGTTTACTCCATCTCCAGTCAGGATCGGGCCGTCGTGACGGTTCGGTTTTTCGTGGGAGAAGAGCGTGAGAACTCGATTCTGAAAATCCACAACCGCCTGGCCATGTTTCAGGACCGTGCCCCGGCCATCGTGCGCGGCTGGACGGTCAAACCGATCGAGATTGACGACGTGCCCATCGTCAACCTGACGCTCTTTTCCGACCAATACGACGATCATGCGCTGCGCCGCATGGGGGAGGAGGTTCTGGCGCGGCTGTCGGCGGTCAAGGATATCTCGCGCACCCAGATCGTCGGCGGCAGGCCGCGCGAGGTCCGGGTGGAACTGCTGCCGGAACGCATGTCCGGCCTGGGGATTTCCCTGCCCGAGGTCAACCGGGCCCTGGCGGGTGCCGATGCCTCCGTGACGGCCGGATCCTTTTCGCGGGCCAACCGGACCATCACCGTCACGGCCAATGCCTTCATCGCTTCGGCAGGCGAGGTGGGCAGCGTGGTCGTGGGCGTACACGCCGGCCGTCCGGTCTACCTGAAGGATATCGCCACGGTCATCGACGGCCCCCGAGAGGCCGACACCTATTCGCGCATCGGTTACTCCCACTACTATCGACAGGCGCACGGGTTGACGCAGGCGCCCTTGGCCTATCCGGCGGTGACGCTGGCGCTGGCCAAGAAACGGGGCACCAACGCCGTGGCCGTGGCCGATGGCATCTTGCTCGAACTCGACAACCTGAAGCGCGAGATGCTGCCCGACCACGTGCACGTGGAGGTGACCCGCAACACCGGCGCAACCGCCCAGCAGAAGGTCAATGAACTGCTCGGCTCGCTGGCCTTTGCCATTGCCAGCGTGGTGATCCTGCTGGCCGTGTCCCTGGGTTGGCGCGAGGCGCTGGTGGTCGCCCTGGCCGTACCGATCAGCTTCTCCCTGGCCCTGTTCGTCAACTACCTGTTCGGATACACCATCAACCGGGTAACCCTGTTCGCCCTGATTCTCTCGTTGGGTCTGGTGGTGGACGACCCGATCACCAACGTCGACAACATCCAGCGCCACATGTTCACCGGAAAACGCGGTGCCATCGGCAACGTGCTGTTCGCCGTGAACGAGGTGCTGCCACCGGTGATCATGTCCACCATTGCCATCATCATCTCCTTTACGCCCCTGTTTTTCATCACGGGCATGATGGGTCCGTACATGGCCCCCATGGCGTCCAACGTGCCCATGACGGTGATTTTCTCCACCTTGTGTGCCCTGACCATCGTTCCCTGGATGACCTACCTGCTGCTCAAAGATCACCCCGCCGCGCTGCAAGCCGGCACCGCCGCGCCGTCGGCTGGCGGCGGCACTCGCATCCACCGCGTCTATCGTGCCGTCGTGGCCCCCTTTTTGGCCTCGCGCGTCCGGCGCTATGTCCTGCTGGCGGCCATCCTGGTCCTGTTGATCGTGCCGGTCGTCCTGGTCGTCCTACGGCTGGTCCCGCTCAAGATGCTGCCCTTTGACAACAAGAACGAATTCCAGATTGTCGTGGACATGCCCGAAGGCACCACCTTGGAGGGCACCGACGCCGTGATCCGACGTTTTGAAGCCTACCTGCGCAGCGTTCCCGAAGTGACCCACTACATCACCTACACGGGCAACGCCTCGCCGATCGATTTCAACGGATTGGTGCGGCACTATTACCTGCGGGAAGGTCCTCACCTGGCCGACATCCGGGTGAACCTGGCCGACAAAGACCGCCGCCAGCAGCAAAGCCACGCCATCGTGCTGCGGCTGCGAAAGGACTTGGAAACGATCGCCCGCGAACACCGGGCCGACATCAAACTGGTGGAAATGCCGCCCGGCCCGCCGGTGCTCGCCACCCTGGTGGCCGAAATTTACGGGGACCGGGATGTGTCCTACCAGCAGCTTATCGACGGTGCCGTGCACGTCAAAACCATCATGGCCGCTGAACCGTTCGTCACCGACATCGACGACTCGACCGAAGCGGATCGGCCGCGGATCAACTTCGTGGTTGACAAGCAGAAGGCCGCTTTGCACGGGGTCTCCACCGAGCAGATTGTGCAGACCCTGCGGGCCGCGCTCAGCGGCGACACGCCGGCAACGGTACACCTGCCGTCAGAGCGCCAGCCGCTGACGATCAAGACCAGAATTCCGCGCTACAAGCGCTCCGGCGAGGTGCCGTTGCGCCAGGTCCCCGTGCAAAGCGCCGCCGGCGTGATGGTGCCCCTGGCCGAGCTGGTGAATCCCGTGCGCGTTGCCCATCAGCAGCCGATCTATCACAAGAATCTGGAGCGGGTGGTGTTCGTCACCGCCGAGATGGCCGGGAGGGCTCCTGGTGAAGCCGTGCTGGACATGATCGACGCTCTCGAATCCAACTCCATGCCGGGGGGCACGCGGGCCGAGTGGGCCGGTGAAGGGGAGTGGAAGATCACCTTGCGCGTGTTCCGGGACATGGGCATCGCATTTGCCGCCGCGCTGACCGGCATTTACATCCTCCTGATCATCCAGACGGGTTCGTTCTTCATGCCGCTGTTGATCATGATGGCCATTCCGTTGACCCTCATCGGCGCCATGCCCGGTTTCTGGCTGCTCAACCTGGTCACCGGCAACCGCGTGGGTGGCTTTGCCGATCCGGTCTTTTTCACCGCGACCGGCATGATCGGCATGATCGCCCTGGGCGGTATCGTGATCCGCAATTCCATCGTGCTGATCGAGTTCATCCAGGGAGCGATCGACCAGGGAATGCCTTTTGACGAAGCGATCCTGCAAAGCGGCGCCATTCGCATGCGGCCGATTCTGTTGACCGCCGCCACGACGGCACTGGGGGCCTGGCCGATTACCCTGGATCCGATCTTTTCCGGCCTGGCCTGGACCTTGATTTTCGGTCTGCTGGCTTCGACGGTCTTTACCCTGGTGGTGATTCCGGTAACCTACTATGCCCTGTATCGGAAAAAGCCCGGAAAGCGCTCGGACAACCCGGAGGCAGCGGCGGTCAGGGCGCATCCGAGCCAATCTTGACAACCCCGGGTGACCGTGCGAAAGTGCATTACCATTGGTTTGTGCCGCCACGATTGGAATCCTTTTATGGAGACCCTGCCCACCAATCAGCTGACGATTCTGTTTGCCGATATCGCCAACAGCACCCGGTTGTACGAGTCGTTCGGCGATGTCAAGGCCAGAGCGCTGGTCGCCGACTGCCTGTCCCGCCTCAAGGCGCTTGCCGTGGACCACGATGGCGCCGTTGTCAAAACCATCGGTGACGAAGTCATGTGCACCTTTCCATCGCCCAACCTCGCCGCGGAAGCGGCCATGCAGATGCAGGAAACGACTGCGTCGAACCCAAAAATGGTACAGGCCAACATCCACCTGAGAATCGGATTTCACCACGGCGAGGTTATCCGTGAGCCTGCCGATGTGTTCGGGGACGCGGTAAATGTGGCCGCGCGCATGGTGTCGCTGTCGAAAAGTGATCAGATCATAACCAATAAGGAAACGCTGGGCATTATGAAACCCCACTTGGCCTGCCGGGCGCGAATCGTGGACCGCACCCGGGTTCGGGGAAAAGACGACATCATGGAAATCCATGAGTTGGTCTGGGGCGTGCCCGAACAGATGACCATGGCATGCAGTGTTACCGAAGAGATGCTTGCCTCGTTGACCGAAGCTAACGATTTTCTTCAAGTCGACTACCTGCAGCAGCGCGTGCTCGTCAATCGCGAAAACCCGATTCTGACCATCGGCAGAGGCGCCCCCAATCATCTGGCTATCAGCAGCCGTCTGGTTTCCCGTGTTCATGCCCGCATCGAATTTCAACGCAGCCGTTTTATGCTGATCGATCAAAGCACGAACGGCACCTACTTTTCACCGCAAGGCGGTCGTACCATTTTCTTGCGCCGGGATGCGGTGCAGCTCGAGGGAAAAGGGGTGATCGGGCTGGGCCAACAGGCCGGCGAAGACGCCGTCGTCGTGCTGCACTACCAAATCTTGTCGGATCATTGAATTCTCACTCGATTTGAGATATGGTTCGACGGTTTTTGCGGCGCTGGTTCGTATCCAGTGCGTTCATTAAGCGTTCAAACAACCGTCTGGCCAATCTTTTAAACCCCGTTTCAAAAAGGAGGAGAGGCGATGAAAGTGACCATCAGCAGCCAGTGCATGGGAGACAGAAACTGTAACAACCTTTGCCCCGAAGTCTTCCAATACGATGAAGACCAGTTGAAATCGACCGTCAAATTCGATGTCATCCCGGAAAAGTATGAAGCGGTCGTCCGGCAGGCGGCCGGTGAATGCGGCGCCGAGGCCATCACCGTTATCGACGATTAGCGATCGCACCCGCCGGGGCATGTTAACATTGTCACTGGCGGGTGATTCACACCGGTGGAGGTGTGTGCATGGGCATATTCAGAGAGAGTCAGACCGCCAAAAACTTGCTTGTATCGTATGCGTTCGAATCCCAGGCGACCACCCGCTACACCTTTTTCGCGGACCAGGCCACCAAAGACGGCTTTGTGCAGGTCGCTTCGATTTTCAAGGAGACCGCCGGTCAGGAGTGCGAACACGCCCTGCGCTTTTTTAAATTCTTCAACGGCGGCGAACTGGAGGTGACCGGCCGTTTTCTCACCGGCGTGGTCAAAACCACCGTGGACAACCTTATCGCCGCGGCGGATCTGGAACACACCGTTCACACCGACTTGTATCCGGGCTTTGCGGTAATCGGCCGTGAAGAAGGCTACACACGGGCGGCGGATTTGTGGGACGCCATTTCGGTGGCAGAGGTTCAGCACGAGAAAACCTTTCGTGCCCTGGCCGATAACGTAGCGACCGGTAGCGCCTTCAGGCGCCGCTCCGAGCAGGTCTGGCGCTGCATCAACTGCGGATACATTCATGAGGGCCGGCAGGCGCCGGACAAATGCCCGGCCTGCGTGCGCCCGGCCAATTATTTCGAACTCTTTGTTCCTCGGTGGTAGTCGCCGCCCGGGCACGGGCAGGCCAGGCGAGTGACGACCGCAACGGGTTGAATGCCCTCGGTGGCCTGTCAACCATAAGGAGCGTTTGCATGCTCTCCAGATTTTCAAACGAAGTGCTGTCGCGCGGCGCCAGCGCCCTGCTGCCCCAAAACCTGAGCGCCGGGTGGCTCGAAACCCTGCAAAAGCGCGCCGACGATTTTCTCGACAGCAATTTTGCCGTCGACCACTGCACCGACGCCGTTGATACGGGAGACCCCCTTCTGGTGGCCTGCGTCCATGAAGTTCTCGGACACAATGCTGGATCCCATGACGATCTGCCGCCCGAGGCGCTGGCGGAGCACGTGACCATCTATGCGCTTTCCATTACCATGGAAACGATCCGCCGGGAGTCGGATATGGAGATGACGCTCCCAACCCTGGAAGACCTTCTCTCAATCGACCGGATCGTTCGATTCGGGAAAGCCAATCCGGATTTCGGGCAATTCCTCGCGCGGGCCTGCATTACGCCCGAAGCAGCGTCCGCTGCAGGCAATAACTGGTTTCAGCAGCTCAAGAAGAAGATCCGGGACCAGCTCGGATGAAATGCGGGCCGACGGCTGAACCGTCGATCCGCCTGATGTGCCACGCCCGTCCGGGGAAGATCAGTCGGCATGCCCCACGCGGTGCACCTTGATGATGTTGGTGGATCCGGCCTTGAGTCCCATGCCGATCACGATGACCACCAGGTCGCCTTCATCCAGGCAGCCTTTATTGACCAGCAATCTCTCGCTGGCCTCCACCAAGCGGGCGGCATTTTCAATCTCGGCGATGAACATGGGCGTGATCCCCCACAGCAGAGAGAGGCGATGGTAGGTCTCCATCTGCGACGTGAACGCATACACCGGTTTGGCGGGGCGCTGCTTGGAAAGCAGCTTGGAGGTGGTGCCCGAAACGGAGAAGGCAACGATGCAGCGCGCATTGACATCCTGGAGAATTTTGACGGCGCCTTGGGCCACGGCGTGGGCCACCGAATCTTCCGACTCGCTTTCATGGTAGAGATTGACTTTTAAAAATGGGGACGATTCGGCCTGTTCGGCGATTTTGACCATCATCTGGATGGCCTGGACCGGGTATTTCCCGGAAGCCGTCTCACCGGAAAGCATGACCGCATCGGTGCCGTCGAAAATGGCATTGGCCACATCAGAGGCCTCGGCACGGGTGGGAATTGGGTTGACGCTCATGGTCTCCAGCATCTGTGTGGCGGTGATCACCGGTCTGTTTTTGCGCAGCGCCGCCGAGATGATATTTTTCTGTATGATGGGCACCAATTCGGGGCGCATCTCCACGCCCAGGTCCCCGCGGGCCACCATGATGCCGTCGGCCGCGTCCAGGATCGCCTCGAGGTTTTCGACCGCCTCCGGTTTCTCGATCTTGGCGATCACCGGAATGGCGGACCCCTGCTTTTCGATAATCGCCTTGATCGTGCCCAGATCGCCTGCCGAGCGCACAAACGAAAGCGCGAAGTAATCCACGCCGTTCTGGATGCCAAAATTCACATCGCGGATGTCCTTGTCGGTCAGCGATGGGGCCGACACGCGCACTCCCGGCAGGTTGATGCCTTTGTGCTCTCTCAGCAGCCCCCCATTGATGACCTTGCCGTGGACCGTGTCAGCGGTTTTGGACACCACCTGCAGCCGGATCAGGCCGTCGTCCAGCAAGATGGTGTCGCCGGGCTGAACGTCGTTGGTCAGGTTGGGGTAGGTGGTCGACACGATCTGGGCCGAGCCCAGCATGGCTTTGGCGGTGATTGCAAAATCCGCGTTGGCCGCCAGGCGCACCGGTGTGCCGTTTTCCAGCTTGCCGACCCGAATTTTGGGACCTTGAAGGTCCAGCAGGATGCTGACCGGCCGGTTCAACGAGCGCGAGATGGAGCGAATGTTGCGGATCGCCTCGGAGTGGCTTTCGTAGTTGCCGTGCGAAAAATTGAGCCGGGCCACGTTCATGCCGGCAAGCACCAGTTTGTCGAGCATCGCGCGGGTGTTCGAGGCCGGGCCGATGGTCGCCACGATTTTGGTTCGTATGGTCATTTCAGGTTCCTTATCAGTTTACTTAATTTTTTCTGAATGTTAAACATGATTCCAAAAAGAAGCAAGCACGAAGGCCCACTCCCATGGGGTTAATGTGCCCAACAGGGGCCTTATTATTTATCGACCCTTCGACGTAGAGAAACATCTGCATGATTTTACGTGTCGACCACGTTTCGATCGCCGTCAGGGACCCGGCGCGGGCCCGGCGCTTTTTTGAAAAGCTGATGGGGGCGGTCCCCGGCGCAGCCGCCGTGGATGAGACCACCAAATACCGCTGGCAGATTTTTTCACTGGGTGATCTGAGCCGCCTGGAGCTGATTCATCCCACCGGAACCGGCAGCTTTCTGGACGGGTTCTTAAAAAACCGGGCAGGCGGGGTCCATCACATCACCTTGCAGACGGCTGACATCCGGCGGACCCGAGCAAGCTTGATTGCGCAGGAGATTCCCCACTTCGGGTTCCGCGAAGATGACCCATACTGGAAGGAGCTGTTCATCCATCCCCGTGACGCCTTCGGCGTATTGATCCAGATCGCCGAATTCAACGCCGACGATTTTCTGGATGCATCCGTAAAGTTCACCGGAAAACAGCGATGGTCGGTAACGCCCACCGCAAATGGCTGCCGCCTGGCCATCGCCCATCCCGGCGGCGGCAAGGCGGCCGTGACGCTCGACCGGAAAGAGGCCCTGCGGTTGGCGCAGGCGCTGTCTGGATGTGTCTGACCCTTTCCTCGCGATGTACCTATTTAAACCAAAGCCCAGGATCGGTGTCGACCCTGCCCTTTGCCACGCCGTTTGCCGTTGCTGCCCGCACTGAAACGAGGATGTCACTTATGGACCGGTTAATCCTGCATTTCAACGAAATCGGTACCGAAGACCTTCTTACCGTGGGGGGCAAAGGCGCCAATTTAGGGGAACTCACCCGAGCCGGATTCAAGGTCCCCGCGGGCTTTTGCCTGAGCACCATCGCATTTAAAGCATTTATTGCCAAAATGGGCCCGGATATTTACCGTCGCCTGGATGACATCGCACCCGATGATCTCGACCATCTTCGCTGCGCCGGCACTTCGATCCGAACCGATTTGACCGCTATTCCCCTTCCGCCAGAGGTCGTGGAGGCGGTGGTCGCGGCCTGGCATGATCTTGGCGCGAACCACGCCTACGCGGTTCGCTCTTCGGCGACCGCTGAAGACCTGCCGCAGGCCTCCTTTGCGGGCCAGCAAGACACCTTCCTGAACGTCAGAGGCGAAAAAGCGCTTTTGGCAAAGGTTAAGGATTGCCTTGTTTCCCTGTTTACGGATCGTGCCATCCGCTATCGGCAACAAAACGGATTCAACCATCGCAAGGTTGCCATATCCGTGATTGTACAACGAATGGTACAACCAACGGTCTCTGGTATTCTCTTTACCGCGGACCCGGTTACCGGCAATCGCAACATCGTCTCAATCGATGCAAGCTTTGGATTGGGAGAGGCCCGAGTATCCGGCATCGTTTCAGCAGATTTGTATCAGGTTAACAAGAAAACCCAGAATATCATCAAACAGCAGATCGCGCCCAAGCATGTTGCCATTCGCGCCTTGCCGGAAGGCGGTACGGAGCAGGTGGAACTGGAGGCCGATCAACGCAACCGGAAAGTTCTCGGGGACGATCAAATAATCTCCCTGTCCACACTCGGCAGCAGTGTCGAAGCCCATTTCGGCAGCCCGCAAGACATTGAATGGGCGCTTGCGGGAAACACCTTGTACATCACCCAATCACGACCGATCACGGCGCTTTATCCATTGCCCGAACCCAAGCCCGAAGATGAGGCCTTGCACATTTATTTCAGCTTGTCGCATTTTCAGGTGATGACAAATGCCATGCCGCCGTTATCCCTATCGGCAATGCGGACCATCGTCCCGGTTGGACGTGGTCCAGGGCAAATCGAAAGCACAAGCGTGCAAACCGCTGGTGGTCGCCTCTATGCAGACCTTGCCGCCATCCTGAGACATCCCATAGGAAAACATATCCTTCTCAAGGCATTTCAAAGCGCTGATCAGCTTGCGGTAAGCGCCCTTTCGAATCTGGTTGAACGCCCTGAATTTCTGGCTCGTGGGGATCGTTTCAATCCGCTGCGGATGGTGCCTGCGCTGCTGCCGGCCGTGATCAAAGCGCTTGGCATGCTGCTGTGGGGGCGGCCTGAAGGTGTTTCCCAAAAAGCGATGGCTTACATGGATCGGTACGTGCAGTCCGTTGCGTTAAAACTGGACGCAACCAATGACTTGCCGGAACAACTCGACCTTGCCATCACAGAATTGCACCAGCTCAGCCAACCGGTTCTGACCTGGGTGCCTTACTGGATCGCAGGCATGGTGGCAGGAGCGTTGCTGCAAAAAATGATGGCCAAGAGAGCGGACCCAAACGATCTGTCCGCGATACAAAGAGGGTTGCAAGGCAATGTCGCCACGGAAATGAACCTGGCCGTGGGAGACCTTGCCGATGCGGCACGCGTTTCCAGCAGCGTGGCAACGCACCTTCGTCAGACAGATATCGATGCCAAGACGCGATTGGCTGGCCTGGCCGCATTTCCGGGAGGAAAGGCGTTTTTGAAAAAGTGGAACGATTTTTTGCACCGTTATGGTGCACGGGGTCCTTCTGAAATCGATCTCAGCCAACCGCGGTGGTCTGAAGATCCATCCTCTTTGTTGCAAATGGTTGTCAATGCAATGGGTCACCGCCAGCCTGGAGCCCACCATGTTCACTACCGGCATTTGACAGTCGAGGGTAGCAACGCGGCCCGCAACCTCGTTGCCACGGCAAACGACGGTCGTTTTGGATGGCTGCAAGGTCGACTAGCCCAGCGACTGATACGCTTATACCGCAACCTGGCACCGTTGCGAGAACACCATAAGTTTCTTGCGGTTCGTCTGCTGTCACAACTGAAAATGGTACTCGAAAAAGTTGGGGGCCAACTGCAGGAAAGGGGCCGAATCGATTCATCCGATGCGATATGGTATTTAAGCGTTGCCGAGGTGATTGAAGCCTTGAGATCAGGCGAACGTGATCTGAGGGGCCTGGTATCCCAAAGACGGTGTGATTTCGACCACTATCGGCATCTGACGCCTCCCCGTGTAATTACCAGTGAGGGCGAGGCCCCCCCTGTTCACCTGGAGCGTGCACAGGCGCCTGATGGTGCGCTGCTGGGCAGTCCGGTATCCGCCGGCGTTGTCGAGGGCCTGGCCAAGGTTATCCTTGATCCCCGTGTAGGCGTACTGAATCCAGGGGAGATATTGGTTGCGCCGTTTACCGATCCGGGTTGGACACCGCTGTTTGTCAATGCCGCAGGCCTGATTACCGAAGTCGGTGGCATGATGACACATGGCTCGGTCGTGGCCCGTGAATACGGTATTCCTGCGGTCGTGGGGGTGATCGATGCAACCAAGCAGATCAAGACCGGGCAGTCGGTCCGGGTGCACGGAGATACCGGATATGTCGAGCTCATAGCGGCTGATTCTTAAAAGGACCTCGCCAACAGGCCGCCCGCGTCGATTATCAAACAAACAGGGCCACGGTTTCGAAACGGTTCACATCCACCAGTCCCCGGTCGGTCAGCTTGAGGTCGGGAATGACCGGCAGGGCCAGAAATCCCATGGTCATGAAGGGGTCGGCGCCGGTCGACCCGAGCGATCGTGCCGCGGCGATCAGGCCGTCCAGCTGCCGCCGGACGGTTTCCACCGGCTGGTCGGACATGAGCCCGGCCACGGGCAAGGGCAATTCGGCCAGGCTCTGACCGCTCCTGACGGCCACCAGGCCGCCGCCCATCTGCACGATGGTGATCACCGCCGCGCGCATGTCGGCGTCGTTGGTCCCCGCAACGATGATGTTGTGGGAATCGTGGGCCACGCTGGATGCGATGGCACCGTGCCGCAGCCCCAGTCCGGTGACAAACCCCAACCCGGTCCGGGCCTGACCGCTGTACCGATCGATTACGGCCAACTTGACCAGATCCCGGTCGACATCGGCCACAGCCATGCCCTTGTTTTCCGTCGCCGCCATGATGTCGCAGCCGGTGACCACCTGACCCTCGATGGTGCGGATGACGCGCATGCGCTTCCCGCGGGCCGGTATGGCAAAATCCAACTGGTCCGGCGCCAGATTCATGGCTGATGGCACCGGCAGCGCCGCGGGCCTGGAAACGCCCGGCAGCATGCGGCCGCCGGCGGCTACCGGCCGGCCCTGGAAAAAGACCTGCTCGGCTCGGATCTCCTTCAAATCGGAAAAGACCACCAGGTTGGCCCTGCGTCCCGGGGAAATAGCGCCGACATCCGTGAGGCCGAAGTATTCGGCCGGGTTGATCGTGCCCATGCCGATCGCCGTGAGCGGGTCCAACCCCATGGTGACAGCCTTGCGGATGACGGCGTCGACATGGCCTTCATCGAGCAGGTCGTGGGGGTGCCGGTCGTCGGTACACCACATCATGCGCTGCCGGGTGTGGCCGTTGACAACGGGCAAGAGGGCTTCCAGGTTGCGGGCGCAGGTACCCTCGCGCACCATGATGTGCAGGCCCATTTCGATTTTTTCCAGTGCCTCTGCGGCACGGGTGCACTCGTGGTCCGAGGCGATGCCGGCGGCAACGTAGGCATACAGGCGGCGGCCCGAAAGGCCGGGGGCGTGTCCGTCCATGACCCGGCGGTGGCGGCGTGCCATGGCCAGCTTGGCCATCACTTCGGGGTCGCTGAAAATGACACCCGGATAGTTCATCATTTCGGCCAGGGCCACGATGCGCGGATGGTTGAAAAAAGGCTCCATGTCCGAGGCCGTCAACCGGGCGCCGGCGGTTTCCATCTGCGTGGCCGGCACGCACGACGGCAGGGCGAAGCGGCAGTCCATGGGTTGGTCTTCGGCCGACTGCAGCATGAAATCGATCCCGGCGGTTCCCAGCACATTGGCGATTTCGTGGGGGTCGGCCACGACCGTCGTGGTTCCGCACGGCGCCACAGCCCGGGCGAATTCGGCCAGGCAGGCCATGGCGCTTTCGATGTGCACGTGGGCATCGATGAACCCGGGTGAGACGTACCGGCCGCCAAGGTCCAGCCTTTCGGCGGCTTCGTAGTCACCGAAGCCGACGATGAATCCCTTGTTGATGGCGATGTCGCCGTTCACCACGCGACCGGAAAAAACGTTGATCACGGCCGCGTTGGTCAACAGTAGATCCACCGGCGCATCGCCGCGCGCCGCGGCGGTGAGCGATGTCAAATGGGCCCCATCTTTCAATTGGTGGTTGGGCGTTGGCATTGGGCTCTCCCTGTAAGCTGGGATCGGATGTCGTCGGCGATGGTGTTGACCCGGTCGATCACGGCGTCGACGTCGATGGTCATCAACTGCCGGTCCTTGACCACCTGGCGGCCGTCAATCAGCACGTGGCGAACATCGGCGCCGCTGGCCGCGTAAACCAGGTGCGACGCGGGGTGGTACATGGGGGTCAGGTGCGGCGTTCGGGTGTCGATCACGATGATGTCGGCCTGCTTGCCGATTTCCAGTGATCCGATGCGCTCGGCCAAACCCAGGGCCCGGGCGCCGGCCAGGGTGGCCATACTGACCACGTCGGCCGCATTCAGGATCGTCGGATCGCCGGTGGCCAGTTTGTGCAGTTTGGCGGCCGTGTCCATCTCGCCGAACAGATCCAGGTTGTTGTTGCTGGCGCAGCCGTCGGTGCCCAGGGCCACGGTAATGCCCGCCGCCAGCATGTCGGTGACCGGGGCGATTCCCGAGGCCAGCTTCAGGTTGCTCTCCGGGCAATGGGCAACCGCACAGCCGCGCCGGGCGATGATGTCCATGTCGGCGGCGTCCACCCAGACGCAGTGGGCCATCAGGGTCCGCTTGTCGAGCAGTCCCAGCCGGTCCAGATGGGCCACCGGGCTGAGCCCGTTTTCCTCGAGGGACCGGTCCCGTTCGAGGCGGGTTTCGGCCACGTGTATCTGAAAAACCAAACCCATTTGATCGGCCGCCGCCTTGGCGGCTTTCAAGGTGCCGTCACCGCAGCTGTAGGGCGCGTGGCAGAAGATGGATGGTGTGATCCGGTGGCTGCGGTGCCGCCATGTCTGTGCATAGCGCCGGGCCTGGGCCACATTTTCGGCCGGATCGGGTAGGCCGGGCGCCGGGAAGTCGATGACCCCCTGGGCCAGCACGGCTCGCAGGCCGAGGTCGGCGACGGCCTGGGCGACGGCATCTTCGTAGAAGTAACCGTCGCCGCAGCAGGTGGTGCCGGAAAGCAGCATCTCCGCACCGGCCAGCAAGGTGCCCCAGCGCACCGTTTCCGGACGGATGAAGCGCGCTTCGGCTGGGAAGATGTGGTCATCGAGCCAGGCTGCCAGGGGCAGGTCGTCGGCCAACCCACGGAACAGGGACATGGGCAGGTGGGCATGGGCGTTGACCAGGCCGGGCATGACGATGCCGCCGGCGGCATCGATGGCCAGCGGCACGGTGCCTGGCGGCAGTCCCGGCGGCCCGGATTCCACAGCCCGGATCCGGCCCCCGCTGATCCCCAGCCATCCGCTGGGGATGATGCGTCCGGGGTCGGGCCCGGTCACCACGGTCCCGTTGTAGATGATTGCGTCGAACTCCATTCAGCGGCTCTGGATCGCTGCGGCGATCTGCCGGGCGTCGGCCATTACCCGATCCGCATCCAGGTGCAGCAGCCGGCGGTCTTTCATCAGGACGCGGCCGTTGACCACGGTGGCGCTCACATCGCCGCCGCCCACAGCATAGACCAGGTGGGAGGCCGGGTGATACATGGGGGTCAGGTGCGGTTTGCGGGTGTCGATGACGATGATGTCGGCCTTTTTGCCGACTTCGAGGCTGCCGGTCAAATGATCCAGCCCCAGAGCGCGCGCGCCGTCGATGGTGGCCATGCGCAGGACGGTGGCCGCATCCATCACCGTGGGGTCCAGGCGGCTGGCCTTGTGGAGCTTGGCGGCCGTGTCCATTTCGGCGAACAGATCCAGGTTGTTGTTGCTGGAGCAGCCGTCGGTACCCAGGCCGGTGCAGACCCCCAGGGTGATCAGGTCGGCCACCGGCGCGACGCCTGCGGCCAGCTTCATGTTGCTCTCTGGGTTGTGGGACACGTTCACCTCGTGCCGCGCCAGCAGCGCCATGTCCGGTTGGCTGAGAACCACGCAGTGGCAGGCCAGGAGATGATTGCCCAGGAGGCCCAGGTTGGCCAGGTGCTGCACGGGGGTCGCCTGGTAGGCGGACTGGATGCGGTCCACCTCCTGCTGGGTTTCGGACAGGTGGGTCACCATGCGGATTCCATTTTCCCGGGCCATATCGGCGGCTTCGCTCAGCAGCTCCGGCGCGCACAGGTAGGGCGAGTGGGGCTCTACGGCGATGCTGACCAGCGGATCGTCCCGCCAGGTCTCGATCAGCCGGCGGGTGTAGGCGAAGCCGGCCGCGATGGGACCGTAGCTGGGTGATGGAAAATCGTAGAGCACCTCTCCCACGACCGCACGCAGGCCGGCAGTTTTGGCGGCCTGGGCGACCGAGGCGGTGAACAGGTACATGTCGCAAAAGCAGGTGGTCCCGGAAAGAATCATCTCGGTGCAGCCGAGCAGGGTGCCGGCGTGCACCTTGTCCGGGTCGAGCAGGGCTTCGGCTGGAAAGATGTGGTCGTTGAGCCACTCCATCAACGGCAGGTCGTCGGCCAGGCCCCGAAACAGGGTCATGGCGGCGTGGGTGTGGGTGTTGACCAAACCGGGCATGATGATGCCGCCATCGGCGTCGATGACCTGCCCACCCATTGCCGGATCGCCTTCGGTGGCCGTATCGATGGCCGTGATGGTGTCGCCGCAGACCGTTACCGACCCGTTGGCGATGATGCGGTTGTCGGCATCCATAGTCATGACGATGCCGTTGTTGATCAGCAGGTCGGGGGCAGAGGTCATGCCGCCCCTTCCTGGTGAATCCGATCCAGGACAGACCGAATCAACTCGCCGAGCAGAGGCGCCGCCTGGCCGGCCACGGCCACGATCTCGTCCAGCGCCGCCGGCTGCGGGCAATCCGGGTCGTTGATGTTGGTGATGATCGACAGCCCCAGGACCTGCATGCCGGCGTGTACGGCAGCAATGGTCTCCATCACCGTTGAAAAGCCCACCGCGTCGGCACCGATGACCTTCAGGAACCGGATCTCGGCCGGCGTTTCCAAACTGGGTCCCTTCAATCCGGCATAAACGCCGCTTTTCAGGGCAATGTCCCGGTCATGGGCCGTGCGGTGGCACAACTGGGCCAGGCCAAAATCGTAGGCGGCGGTCATGTCGGGAAAGCGCGGGCCCCAGCGGTCATCGTTGGGGCCGATCAAGGGATTCTCACCGGTCAGATTGATGTGATCGCGGATGATCATCAGGGTTCCCGGCGCAAAGGCAGGGTTCATACCGCCGGCGGCATTGCAGAGAATCAGGCGCCGCGCGCCCAAAGCCCGCATCACCCGGACGGGAAAGGTGACCTGGGCGGGTGTGTAGCCTTCGTAGAGGTGAAAGCGCCCCTGCATTACCATTACCGGATGCCCGTCCAGGCTGCCAGTCAACAGGTGACCCGCGTGGCTCTTCACGGTCGAAACGGGGAAATGGGGGATGTCGGCGTAGTCCAGAAGCACGGCGTCGGCGAGGGGGCCGACGGCCTGGCCCAGTCCGGTGCCCGTGATAAGGCCGGTGTCCGGCAGGCCTGCTTTGGCTGAACGGGAAAGTTGGTATTGGATAAATCGGGACGCTTCGCGGACGGCATCTTGCTCTGAATTCAAAGGGGGCCTCCGGATGTCGGTGTCCATGCGGTCATTGCTGAAGCGGCCATACCCGTTGGCGGCCATAGCGGGCGTTGTCTCGGCCTTGGGGATCACCGGATTTATAGACCAGCTTGCGCTGCTGCGTCAAGCACGGTGCTGTGCGGTTTAGACCCGCATGATAGCGTTGACATTTAACCATTATTATGAAAGGCTGCGACGCGGTTACCCGCGGTATCCACAGCTGTCCTGCCCGTGACCGAATCGAAGACGCTGACGATTGAAATAGATAGTGTCCGTCCAAAGGAGCCTTGCTATAATGACTCGGAATCATCACCCGCACCATCCCGACATCGATGACGACATGTGGTCGCAGATCGATGCGGTCATCGAAAAGAACCGCACCGTTTCCGGCGCCGTGATCACGGTGCTGCGCGAATGCCAAAATGTTGCCGGATACCTGCCGGTCGAGTTGCTGGACTACATCGGCCAGGGCCTAAATCTGCCGCCCAGCAGCGTCTACGGCGTTGCCTCCTTCTACTCCCTGTTTTCCATGGTTCCCAAGGGTCGCCACACGATCAAGATGTGCCTGGGAACGGCCTGCTATGTAAAGGGCATCAAGGAAGCCATGAGCCGCATCGAAAACGCGTTCCATGTGGAGGCGGGCGGTACCACCGAGGATCGACGATTCACCCTCGAGGCCGTGCGCTGCCTGGGCGCCTGCGGCCTGGCGCCGGTTATGGTGGTAAATGAAGACACGCACGGTGCCGTCAGTTCGGACAAGGTCATCGAACTGCTCGACCAGTATCAATAGTACGGCCATTGCGTCATAACTCCCCATAAAATAAAGAAAAAATGAAAATCGCTGAAATCAAGGAGATCCTTAAAGGCAGGATGCTCGGCGGCGACGACCAGATGGAAACGGTCATTGTCGCCGCTGGTGCCGCGGACCTGATGGACGATGTGCTGGCCGCAGCCGCCAAGGGCTGTGCCCTGTTGACGGGTGTCACGACCGATCATGTTATCCGGACAGCCAAAATCGTCGGTGTGGGTGGCATTGTCATCGTCAGAGGCAAAACGCCGCCGGCGCAATTCGTGGAAATGGCCGCCTCTTTTGAAATCCCGCTGATGGTGACCGACTACTCCTTGTTTGTGGCTTGCGGCCGACTCTACATGAATGGCATCAGGGGGCTTGACGGTTCCTGGTAAACCTGCTGGAGATTGGATGAATATGGCAAAACTGACGATTCAGGACCTGGAGGGGATCAGGGCCGCGCAGCAGTCGCGGCTGGCGTTTCAGGACAAAATCTACCTGCTGATCTGCGGCGGTACCGGCTGCCATGCCACCGGATCCATCCGGGTCAAGGATGCGCTCTTGGCCGAAATCGATGCCAAGGGTCTCAACGACAAGGTCGCCGTGATCGAAACCGGCTGCAACGGTTTCTGTGCCTTGGGGCCTCTGCTGGTGGTGCATCCCGGTGACATCCTATACGAAAAACTGACCGTTGCGGACATGCCCGAGCTGGTGGAGTCGCATCTGATCAACGGCAAACCGGTGGAACGGCTGCTTTACAAGGATCCGGTCTCCAAGGCCAAAATCGCCGCCCAGACCCAGATACCCTTTTTTGCCAACCAGATGCCCCGAGCCCTGCGCAACAAGGGGCTGATCGACCCCGAATCCATTGATGAATACATCGGTCGCGACGGTTACATCGGTACAGGCAAAGCGCTGTTTGACATGACGCCTGAGCAGATCATCGCCGAGATGAAGCTTTCCGGCATGCGCGGACGCGGCGGCGCCGGTTTTCCCACGGGTGTGAAATGGGATTTTGCCAGCAAGAGCCCCGATCCGGTCAAGTATGTGCTCTGCAACGCCGATGAGGGCGACCCGGGGGCTTTCATGGACCGCAGCATCCTGGAGGCGGACCCCCATGCCGTGCTGGAGGGAATGATCATCGCCGCCAAGGCGATCGCCGCCCACAAGGGCTATATCTACGCCCGTACGGAGTACCCCTTGGCCATCAAGCGGCTGGCGCTGGCCATCGAGCATGCCAAGGCCTACGGCTTACTGGGAGACAACATTCTCGGATCGGATTTTTCCTTTGACATCGAAATCTATCAGGGCGCCGGTGCCTTCGTCTGCGGTGAAGAGACTGCCCTGATGCGGTCCATCGAGGGCAAGCGCGGCATGCCGCGGCCGCGGCCGCCCTTTCCGGCCCACAAGGGCTTGTGGGAAAAGCCCACCATCCTCAACAACGTGGAAACGCTGGCCAACGTGGCCCAGATCATGGTCAACGGCGGCGCCTGGTATGCCAGCGTGGGAACCGAGACGAGCAAGGGTACCAAGGTTTTCGCCCTGTCCGGAGACGTCAACAACATCGGGCTGGTGGAGGTGCCCATGGGCACCTCCCTGCGCAGCATCATCTATGATATCGGCGGCGGAATCCCCAAAAAACGCAAATTCAAGGCCGTTCAGCTGGGCGGACCGTCAGGGGGTTGCATTCCCGAAGCCTACCTGGACACGCCGGTGGACTACGAAGCCATCGCCAAGGTGGGCGCCATCATGGGGTCCGGCGGGGTTATCGTCATGGACGACAACACCTGCATGGTGGACATGGCGCGCTTTTTCATGGAGTTCATCCAGGAGGAGTCCTGCGGCAAATGCACCCCTTGCCGGGAAGGTACCCGCCGCCAACTCCAGATCCTTGAAAAAATCTGCGACGGCCGCGGCGAACCAGAGGACATCGACCACCTGGTCGAGCTCTCCGCTACGATCCGCGACGCCGCGCTTTGCGGGCTGGGGCAGACGGGCCCCAACCCGGTGCTTTCAACCCTGCGCTACTTCCGGGACGAGTTCGAAGCCCACATCCATGACAAGCGCTGCCCGGCCAAGCGCTGTGTGGCCCTGCTGAAATTTGAAGTGGACCCTGCGGCCTGCACCCGTTGCGGCATGTGCTTCAGGGCCTGTCCGGCCGATGCCGTCGAGTGGAAAAAGAAGGAAATCGCCCGAATCGACAAGGAAAAGTGTATCAAGTGTTTGACCTGCTACGATAAGTGCAGGTTTGACGCCATTTTTTAACAGGAGTATTGACATGACCATTGCGATCATACTCATGGGAGGACTCGGGCTCGTTGTCGGTGTCGGCCTGGCGCTGGCCTCCAAGATCTTTTACGTTTACGTGGATCCCAAAATCATGGCCGTCGATGATGTCCTGCCCGGGGCTAACTGCGGCGGCTGCGGCCTGCCCGGCTGCAGCGCCAATGCCGAAGCCATCGTGGCCGGCCAGGCCTCGCCCAACTCCTGTGTGGCCGCCGGGGAAGACGTGGCCCTGGCCATCGCCGCTATCCTGGGCGTCAGCGTCGAAGCCAAGGAGCCCGACATCGCCCTGCCTGGCTGCACGTATGGCGTGGCCGACGCAGACGTCAAATACACCTACGACGGGTTGAACGACTGCCGGGCGGCCGCCTTGCTGGCCGGCGGAATGAAAGTATGCAACATCGGGTGCCTGGGGCTGGGTACCTGCGCCGCGGTGTGCCCCTTCGATGCCATCGTCATGGGGCCCAAGGGGCTGCCCGTGGTGGACGAGGTCAAGTGCACCGGCTGCGGGACCTGCGAGCGGGTCTGCCCCAAACACATCATCACCTTGTCTTCGGTCACCCGCCGGATTCTCAAGGAGTACACCACCGACGACTGCACGACCCCCTGCCAGCGCCGGTGCCCGGCAGGCATCAACATCAGCAAGTACATCAAGGAGATCGTCGACGGCGATTACCACGCATCGGTTCAAACCATCAAGGAGCGCAATCCCTTCCCCACCGTGATCGGCAGGATCTGTCCTCGTCCCTGTGAAGAGGACTGCCGGCGAAAATATGTCGACGAACCGGTGGCGATCAACTATCTGAAGCGCTTTGCCGCCGACTATGAGTGCCTCCAGAATGAACGTATCCAGCCCTTCACGGCGCCGGATTCCGGTCGCCGGGTGGCCATTGTCGGTGGCGGCGTGGAAGGGCTGTCAACCGCCTTTTTTACGGCGCGGCTGGGCCATGCGGCCACCGTTTACGAAGGCACGGACCGGCTGGGCGGTTTGCTCAATACGGCCATCGCCAAATACCGGCTGCCCGAATCGATCCTGCAATGGGACATCGACGGCATCCTGGACATGGGTGTGCAAGCCCGCACCGGACAGATGCTGGGTCGCGATCTGACGGTGGCCGGTCTTCTGGATGAGGGCTACGAAGCCGTTTTTCTGGCCACGGGCGGTTGGGACAGCCGCCTGGCCCGCGGCGCCGAGAAAGTCATCGAGTCGCCGATACCCGGTGGCTACCTGCTGCTGGACATGCTGCGATCGGGCCGGGACGGCCATGAGGCGCTCTCGTGCGGCCAAGAGGTGGTGATCGTCGGTGGAGAGGCCCTGGCCGGGCAGGCCCTGATACAAGCCCGCGACCTGGGTGCCCAAGCCGTTACCTTCATATTCCGCGAAGCGCCCGACAAGACCGTTGTGGCCGCGCTTGCCGAGGCCGGTGCACGGGTTATCCCGGGCGGCGGCGTCCTGCGCCTTTTTGGAGACGGGGCTTCGCTGACCGACATCGAGGTGCTCGACACGCTCACTGGTGAGACCTGCCGGCTGGCGGCACAAAGCGTGGTTTTTTCGGCAGGTCGGTTTCCCGAACTGGTTTTTATCCCGACCGCCGATGACGGCGACGGTTTCACGGCCACCTGGACGGCCGTGCCGCCATATAAGCAGCCGGACCGGCCCAGCGATGCCGGCCTGTTCGGAACTGGGGATGCCCTGACCGATTTCAGCGGGGCGATCAAGGCCATCGGTGCCGGTCGCCGGGCCGCCGCCACGATCCACCACCTGATCTACAACCTGCCGGTCGATCTGCCGGAAAACCTCCTGAAACCGGATTCCGTGATTCAGAATGTGCACCAGGTGGAAGATGTGTCGGCCGGTAATCGGCGGGTCATGCCCCTTGCGGACAGCCGGGACCTGGCCCAGCGCATGGAACTGGAAAAGGGTTTCGACACCAAGGCGGCCCAGGAGGAGGCCAACCGGTGCCTCAACTGTGGACTCATCTGTTATCGGGACCTAACCCAGGCGCGCTCATTGGAATCAATCAAGGATGCCGTCAACGCCTGACGGCGTTTGCGACAGCGATGCGGCTGCGCCGTTGAGGAACACGTATGGCCACCGAAGAAGGGATCGTATTTGAAATGGGTACACCCGGTAGGGGAACCGCATGGGTCAAAACCATGCGCTCGAGTGCCTGTGCAGGCTGTGCATCCAGAAATGCCTGCCACGCTGACGGCCCCGGTGAGGAGATGACCGTGGAGGCAATCAACACGGCCAACGCCCGGGTGGGAGATCGCATCCTTTTGAGCATCGAAACCGCTTCTTTGCTAAAAGCCACCTTTCTGCTCTACGTTTTTCCGATTCTGGCCATGATCGCCGGCAGCTTTCTCGGGCAGACGGTGGCGGTCCAGCGCGGGATGGACCCCTCCGGTTTGGCCGTTCTGGTCGGATGCCTTTTTTTCGGGCTGGCATTCGCTGCCATCCGCATGACCGGCCGGCATCTGGAAAAAAACACCCGCTATACACCCGAAATCGTAAAAATTAGGAGGCACCGACCGCCGTCCGCGGAGGCCGTGGTATTGCCGCAAACCGAATCGCCATAAGATGGAGCGAATGCAAACATCAATGGATCAAACCGTATTCATATCGAGCAACAACACCGCCACCTTCCGCTGTCCGCAATGCGGCAAGGCCAAAACTTCGGATGTCAGTCGATATGCCGTGACCGATCAGAAAATTACGGTCAACTGCACCTGCACGTGCGGCCACCGATTCCGCTGTCGTCTGGAAAAGCGCAAACAATATCGGAAAGGCGCCAACCTGCCCGGTAAATTTACGCTGCTGGGCGAAGATGGCCCCGCGGATACCGGCTTGGTTAAAGTCGTGGACATCTCGACGACTGGACTCAAGCTGAAAATGACGGTTCCCCGCGCCTTCCCTGTCGGCGCCAAGCTGCTGGTGGAATTTCGACTGGATGACCGCAAACGAACACCCATGGAAAAGCGGGTTATCGTGCGCAACGTCAGTGGAACCTTAGTCGGCGCCGCCTTTCACCCCAATGAACCAGACGACCCTGCCCTGGGATTTTATTTAATGCCCTGATCGGTCAGGTCAACCATTAAAGCCAAGAAGCCACTACAGGCGTCACCGGATCCGACGCCCACGATCCAGGCGTGTCGTTATCGACGGGTTGTGTCCGGCCAACCCGTCATGCCGGCCAGCGGCGATGGTGCCGCCTCGCGGTGTTGCCGCCCCCGCTATCGACCTATGACAGTGTTGCACCCATGACATTTGTTGCCCATCCCATCACGGCATGTGTGAAAGACGGTACCGCCAAAGGATGGCGGGGCTTTCTCTGGATGATCAAGATTATCCTGCCGGTCTCCTTTGGTACCTTTTTGCTCGATTACACCGGGTGGCTCGGCCGAATCGACGGCTTGCTGGAACCGCTCATGGGAGCGATTCATCTGCCGGCCGTGGCGGCCCTGCCCCTGTTGGCCGGATTGCTGACCGGCATATACGGTGCGATTGCCGCCATGTCCGTTTTGCCGCTCAGCGTCGATCAGATGACCTTGATCGCCGTCTTCCTGCTGATTGCGCACAGCCTGGTTCAAGAAGGGGTGGTCCAGCATCGGTCCGGCTGCCCGGCCTGGATGGCGACGGCCGTCCGCCTGACGGCCGCCGTCATGACGGTCTGGGGGATAGGGTGGATATTGGGACCGGAGACGGCCCAAAAAATCGCCGGCCCGGCGTCACCGGCAGCCGTGCATGCATTCGGCCCGGCCATGACGGCATGGGCCGTGGACATGGTAGGGCTGTGCCTGAAGATGCTTCTCATCATCACGACCTTGATGATCCTCATGGAAATCCTGAAACAGTACCATGTGATCGATCACTTGGTGCACCTCATCAAGCCGTGTCTTTACCTGCTGGGCCTGGACCGCCAGGTGGGCATGCTGTGGATGACCGCGGCCGTGTTCGGGATAACTTACGGTGGTGCCGTGATCGTGGCGGACGCCAATGCGCGCCAGATAACGCCGCATCGGCTGCGGACGCTTCACATTTCCATCGGCATCAACCACGCCATGGTGGAAGACCCGGTGCTGTTTCTACCCATGGGTATTCACCCCTTCTGGTTGTGGATTCCGCGCCTGATTACCGCGATGGTATTTACCCATCTGTACCGGCTTTGGTTGTGGGCCCGGACGCGCCGCCATGCCCATGGCATCCGTCCCTTGACCGCCGGCAGCCGCAACATGATCGACGGCGGCTGATGCGAGCGGTTTTCACGCCAAAGGCCGCCCGGCCCGGCTTACTTCGCACCTTCACGGGCCTGGTCCCAGGCAAGGCCGTTGCCATCGGGGTGGTCTGCCTGTTTGTCAGCGGTCTCGCCTGGGTCGACCACAGCGCCGCGGGGTCCCAAAGCCGCGCTTTCGGGCCGGGTGAGCGGTTGACCTTTGTGCTGAAATGGACTTTCGTGCCGGCCGGTGAAGCGGTCCTGGAAGTGTTACCGGTCGAAAGGATGGCCGGACACGAGGCCCACCACTTTGTGCTCACCGCCCGATCCAATAGTTTCGTGGACGCCTTTTTCATGGTGCGGGATCGCATCGACGCATGGGCGGACAGCAGTATGAGCCGATCCCTGCACTACCGCAAAAAGCAGCACGAAGGGCGTACCCGGCGTGATGTGGCCGTAATTTTCGACTGGGATGCGATGACGGCCCAATACGTTAACCAAGGTGAGGCCCGGGCACCGATTGCCATCACGGCCGGGACCTTTGATCCGCTGTCGATCTTCTACTGGTTTCGCTTGGCGGAACTGTCGGTCGGCATGCAGGTTCACCGGCCGGTGACCGACGGCAAAAAACAGGTGTCCGGGATGGCAACGGTGGTTGGGCGAGAGACGGTGAGCGTAGCGGCGGGAACTTTCGATGCCTATCTCGTTGAACCGGACCTGGCCCATGTGGGTGGCGTGTTTGAGAAAAGCCCGGATGCCCGGGTTCAGATTTGGGTCTCGGCCGACCATCGGCGTTTGCCGATAAAATTGAAAAGCAAGGTGGTCGTAGGCAGTTTTTCCGGCGAATTGGTTCGCATCGAAAAAACCGACCCGACCGTTCCGGCACAGGCGCTGGGAAAGTGAACTTTTACGGATGGATTACAAGGAGATCGAACATGCCAGTTAATACCAAAATGTTGGTTGCCGCCGCCATTGCCGCCGCGGCGCTTTTCTGCAGCACACCGACTGTCGTTAATGCCCAAACAGCCCCGGACGGGCGAATCGCCTCGGTCAACGGCACCGAGTTGCTGCGCCAGGATCTGGACCGTGAAATGGGCATGGTCAAGATGCGGTTGGAGCGTCAGGGGCGCCCGATGGATGCCGAGCAGCTGAAACGCTACGAGGACCAGATTCGTGACACCCTGATCAATCGGACCTTGTTGCTGCAGCAGGCGCAGTCTTTGGGGATCGAAGCCAATGCGGGGCTGGTGACCAAGGCCAAAGATGAATTTGAGGCCGGATTCGAAAACGAGCAGGCCTACCGCGACGCATTGTCCGCGATGGGCTTTACCGAGGAGCAGCTCAACGTCCAGATCAAGGATGGGTTGACCATCAAAGCCCTGGTCGACAAAACGGTGATTCAACAGGTCAACGTGACCGACCAACAGGTTCGGGCTTACTACGAGGGCAACCCTGACAAGTTCCGCCGCCCGGAGCAGGTCAAGGCTTCCCACATTTTGATTCAGGTGCCCGAAGACGCCGATGAAGATAAAAAAGCCGAGGCCCTGGCGACGATCCAGTCACTGGCCAGCCGCATCGCCGAGGGCGAAGATTTCGCCACGTTGGCCCAGGAGTACTCGGACTGCCCCAGCAAGGAGAAGGGCGGTGACCTGGGTTTCTTCGGTCCGGAGCAGATGGTGCCGCCCTTTTCCCAGGCCGCCTTCGCCCTGCAGCCGGGCCAGGTCAGCGAGGTGGTCAAAACCCGCTTCGGTTACCATCTGATCCGGGTGACCGAGCGCCAGGCGCCGGAAACGTTGGCCTTCAACGATGTGAAGGATGACATCGCCACGCACCTGCGGCAGGAACAGGAACGCCAGAAGATCGATGACTACCTGAAAACCTTGACGGAACAGGCCGATATTCAGCGCTTTCCGCTGTAGATTTTTTCTTGACACACTGTACCGCATTGGCTAATGGTTTTTTGGATGATAATTTGGCCATTGTTCTCCCTGACCTGACATCTTCTGAGTGGAATGCTTCCTGTCGCCGGAGTATCATCTGGAGAGGCAATCGGGCACTATTGGAGGGGATTCAACGAGGAAAAGAGGAGGTCAGTGTTTTGGCGAACGGTATCGTAAAATGGTTCAATGACAAAAAGGGGTATGGCTTTATCAACCATGAGGAAGGCCGGGACGTTTTCGTTCACTTTTCCGCCATCGACATGCCGGGATTCAAAACCCTCGCCGAAGGGGAAACGGTGATGTTTGACGTGGAAGAGAGCGATCGCGGTCCTGAAGCGAAAAATGTGAGAAAATCAACCTGATCGGATCACACGAAATCGAAATCGGGGTATCCTGCCCAATAGGGCGCGATGCCCCGGTTTATTAGCCTGACGTGTTCAACTCCGTTTTCCTCCTCTTCAAGCAACAACCTTTCCTGCATGAATTCATAGGCGGCCCCCATGCCCAATTGCCGGTCAGACTTTCCCCCGGTCGGGCCCTTTCTCAAGCTCGGTGCACGTCGCCTGCTGGCGGCCGGTGTCATCTTGCCCTTGCTGCTGCTGCTGGCCGTTACTGTTGCCATTCCATTCTACTTCGAATCACCGTCGATGTGGTACAAATTCGGGATCGAAAAAACCAGTTTGCGGATCGGCAAGGTGCTGGGGTTGGGAGCCGGGCTGCTGATCTTGCTCCAGCTTCCGCTGGCCGGCCGCCTGAGGCTTATTGACCGCATCTTCTCGCTGCCGGGTCTGATGCGCCAGCACCACTGGCATGCATGGATCATCGTATTGGCGGTTCTGGTTCACCCCTTGTGCATCCTGCTGCCCGAGGGCAAGCTGACGGTACCGTTGGAGATGCGCTATTGGCCGGAATGGGCCGGTGTGGGGCTGCTGGCTGCAGTGGCCGTTCAATTTATCAGCAGCTGGTGGCGCAGGCGCTTGGGAATGGCCTTTCATTTCTGGATGCCAACCCACCGCATGTTGGGGGTGCTGATCACGACACTGCTGATCATCCATGTCCTTTATGTGAGCGAAACCTTCATCGAGGCTGGCCGGCCGCGTCTGGGCGTGCAGATTGCCGCCGTTGTCACCGCCCTGGTCTGGATGTGGGTGCGTACCGGATGGTTGCGGGCAAGCGGCCGCCCTTACCGGGTTGCATGCGTGGCCCCCGCCAGCGCCGATTGCACCCGCATCGAACTGAGGCCCAGCAAAACAAACAGCTTGGCCTATGTCCCCGGTCAATTTGTGTTTGTTGCCTTTCGATCACCACAGGTTTCCCGCGAACCGCATGTCTTCACCCTTTCATCCACACCCAGCCGGCCCGACACGCTGCAACTTACCGTTCGGGCCTGCGGGGACTGGACCCGCAGCGTCGCCCGGCTGGCGATTGGCGACCACGCCATGATCCAGGGGCCGTTTGGCCGCTTCAGCCATCTATTGACGGCCCCGGGTCGAGAGTTGATTCTGATTGCCGGCGGCATCGGTGTAACGCCCATGCTCAGTATGCTGCGCTTTATGTCGGACCAGGGTGACCGTCGTCGGATCACCTTGTTGTGGAGCAACCGCAGCCGCGCCAGCATGGTCTACGCCGAAGCGCTTGACGACCTGGAGACCAGATTGACAGGTCTGCGCCGGGTTCATATATTTACGCAATCGGCACATGCGGCTGAGCATTCGGGACGGTTAAACCGAATCTCACTGGAGCGTTACCTTGGAACATGCGGCCGCAGCGCAGCGATTTTCTTGTGCGGCCCGCCGCAGATGATGCGGCAGGTCAAGTCAGCCCTGATCGGCCTTGGTTTTTCCGCCCGTTCCATTTTCACCGAAGCCTTTGTCCGCTAACGCGCGTCATGAGGCAACTGGTCGCCATCGATCGACCAGACGGCTGCGACCAGACAGGAGGCGTGACCATGAAGCTATTTCGAAGATCTTTGTTTGCATTGCTCTTAATCCTGGCACTTACGGCCCATGCCCAGGCGGATGCACCCGCATGGGATCTGGACCCGGCCCATTCCGGCTTCTACTTCGGCATCACCCACATCTTTTCTACCGTTCGAGGGTATTTCGAGGATTTTAGAGGCACGGTGATGTTCTCCCCCGACGACCTGGCAGGCAGCCGTTTCGACTTCGAAGTTGACGTGAAAAGCATCAATACCGGCAACAGCAAGCGGGATGGGCATCTCAATTCCCCTGATTTTTTCGATTCTAAAAAGTACCCGACGATGACCTTCAAAAGCACGGCCGTCAAAAAGCTCGAGGAGGATCAGTACATCGTCCAGGGCGAACTGACGATCAAGGATGCCACCCAGACCGTTGAGGTGCCGTTCACGTTTTTGGGTGTTGCGACCAATCCCTTTGACGACAAAACCGAGGTGGCCGGGTTCGAGGCGCACCTGACCATCGATCGGCTGGCGTACAACGTCGGCAATGGCAAGTTTTATGAAATGGGCGTGGTGGGAAAAGATGTCGATGTGCTGATTTCCCTTGAAGCGGCCCGTGCGAAATGATCGGTGATGAGACCAACGAAAGGAGCATGCGATGAAAGCACGCACGATCAGCCCGGTGGTATGGGGCCTATGTCTGGTATCTGTTTTCGCTCTCGTTCAGGTGTCGGCAAACGCCGCCATGGCCGCAGAGGCACTGAAGGTGACCATCGGGGGCGCATCCTGGAAGGCGGAGGAGGCGCATGGCAGTGATCTTTCCCTGGAGGCCCTGAAAAACGGCCAACGCGATTTTGTCGTCTCCGCGTCGGCCGACACCTCCTTCCAGATCAACTTGTCCGATCAGCAGGCCGAGGATATTCTGGCCGGGTCGACCGTCGTCGTGGACACCGTCGACGGCGATCAGAAGGTCACCGTCGGACCGATGGAGAAAAAGGCTTCCAAGTCGGGGTGGTAATGCCATGATGGCATCATGCCGGGTCCTGTTGCTGGCAGCGCTCTGTGGTGGGTGCCTGGCATTTGACGCCCCGACCGATCGTACCCCACCGGTCGGCGGCGAGGCGTATGTGCGGGCACTGTTGGAAACCGAGGCCGACCTCACATCCGGTCCTGCCGCCCCAGGGGAACAGGCCGGACTGGCCGGCCGGCCGCAGCATATATTCGGGGCCGACCCCGTTCGGCTGCTTCAACTCCCGGCCACCGGCCACATTCTGATCCTTCTGCGCAACGCCTCACGGATTGTGTTGTGCGACCGCAACCTCGAAATCCTCGCCAGTGCCGCGTCACCGCGCGGCCCGGTCGCCCTCGGCCTGATCGAAGCGGATGTGGTCATCGTCGGCGGCGAATTTTCCGGAACCCTGCAGCCCTACCAGATCACCGATAACCGCATCCGGGCGCTTCCCGCCATCGAACTGCCGGGTGTCGTTTCGGTCCGGGACCTGGTGGCGGTGCCGGAAACCGGCGGCCTTTTTCTGTTGGACGGCTTTTCCGGCAACCTGGTGCAGGTGCGGCTGCCGTCGCTTGCAGGTGCCCGGCCGGTGTGGCCGGTCGAAACGCGCGTCTTTCCCATCGGCGCCGGTCCGCTACGTATATGCGGCGTCCAGAATCACCTCATCGTCAATCTGATGCTGGACCACACGCTCCTGGTAATTCCGCTGCGTGCCGGTGTGCCGGAGTTAGGCCAGGCCTCGAAAATCGTCAATGCGGGACCGCTGTGGTCCATGGACGTCTCTGTCGCCGGGCAGACGATGGTTATTGCGGCCGGGGGCGTCGAGAACCACCCATTGAGCCGCGGGATGGGTGAATTCGGTTACATCGATTCTTTTTTGTACCTTTTCACGCTGCACAAGGATCAACACGGTCGCTTCCGCTGGCATTCCGGCGACCGTGAGAACCGGCGGCGCTACCGGGCTGTCAACTTGTCGTCACACGGCATCTTGACCCCCAAGGCGCTGCGTTTCACCCCATCGGACGCCCAGGCGCAACGGTTGTGGGTGACCGGATACGGCAGCGAACGGGCCGCCGAATTTTCCATTGGCGCCAACGGCGTTAGGGTGAACCGTCAACTCGAGGTGATGCCCGGCATCAGCGACGGGCTGCTCTCGTCGCATTCAAGCGGCGCCGGTCTGACCTACGCCAGTGACCTGCTTGACCGCGTCGCAACGGTGGATGTCGATACCGGGCGTGTCTTGAACACACTGGCATTCGATCAAGCCCGCACATCCCCGCCGGCCATGGCGGCGCATCTCGGGGAGATGCTATTTTTTACCGATCTCATGTCGCCGGACAATTCCAGCCAGGGGCAATTGTCGCGCTTTACCTGTGAAGCCTGCCATTTCGAGGGACTCGTCGACGGACGCACGCACTTTACCGGCCGCGCGAATATCCACGCGACCACAAAGCCGCTGCACGGCCTGGCCAACAACATCCCCTTGTTCAGCAGGGCCGGGGACGACACGCTGTCGTCGATGGTGATGGCTGAATTTGAGGCCGCCAATCAGAACCGCAAGGGCTTTTTTTCCATTCCCTCTGACCGCCACCCCTGGATGTCGGTCAGCAGCGCCTGGCCCGAGACGCTCTCGCCGCTGTTATTGCGTAAGGCCCTGCTCTCTTTTTTCGTGCATTTCAATCCCGCGCCGAACCCGTGGCGCGCGGCGCACCCGATCCTGGATGATCGGGCCCGGCGCGGACTGACGGTTTTTAAAGACCGCTGTGCCGACTGCCACCAGCCCCTGGTGTCGACACGGACCCAGCAAGGTGTCGACTTCGACCAGTGGCCGGATTGGCTGACCCGTGAAGACGCCGACCTGGTCTGGGGTGCCCCGTTTTCGGCCCGAACCGGTGTCCGGCCTTACGTTGCCGATACCGGCGCCCGGGTGCCCAGCCTGCGCCGGGTCTGGTTGAAGCGCCCGCTGTTCACCAACGGGTCGGCCCAAACGGTTCGAGAGGTCTTGCACCGTTTTCGCTATCAACAATCAACGGTGTGGCATCACTTCTCCGACGGCGATCGGGCTGTTGAAAGGGCGCCGACCGCCCTGACCGACCAGGAGATTGACGACCTTGACAGTCTGCTGCGCTACTTCTGACGATTGCCCACCGATAAATGGTCATATCAGGCTAAGGTCAAAAGAGCTGTCGATCCTGATCGATGCCTCTTTGGTGGCCTGGCAGGCTCATCGGCATTCGGGTGGCGTGCGCGTACAGTGGGTGCTCTTCAGGCGTTCGGTATAGCGCGCCCAGAACCCTTTCTTGGTTTTGGGGTCCGCCGTTTCGAACCGGCTCCGGCAACCCTCCGAACAGAAATAGTGGGTACCCTTGTCGTCCTTGCTGGTGATCTGGGTTTGGCCTGGATCGATGGTCTTGCCGCAGACGGGGTCAACGGCGGTCTGGGAAGTCGTGTGGGCATCGGTCATGGGTCACCTCCTGGTCTGGCGTTTTGAATTAATGGTACCATGGGCGGGCGCCCTTAACGGTTGCACCGCCCAAAATCCGGTCTACCCACTTAACATAATACCGTTTTATTGAGATGGCACGCCCTGGATGCAACCGTTTTGGCCGTGTTGACGACAGGGCGCTGCTTCAAGGGGTCCTCGAGGGCGATTTAAAGCCGCCCGTCCTCGACCCCGTGGCAGGCAACGCGAACATCGTTCTCCACGCTTCGCGCCTGGGGGATTTCTTCGACGCAGCGTCGGTTGGCGTGAATGCAGCGCCCATGGAAGACGCATCCGCTTGGCAGGTCGATGGGGGTGGGCACTTCGCCTTGCAGTTTGATGTGGCCGCTCTTTTTTTGTCCCAGCCTGGGAATGGCCGACAGCAGGGCCTGGGTGTAAGGATGGCGCGCAGATTCGAACAGGGCCCGGGCAGGTGACAGTTCGCACAAGGTCCCCAGGTACATGACCGCCACCCGGGTGCTGATGTGCTCTACCACCGAAAGGTCATGGGTGATGAACAGGTAGGTCAGCCCGCGCTGGGCCTGGGCATCCATGAGCAGGTTGAGAATCTGGGCCTGGATCGAGACATCCAGGGCCGACACGGGTTCGTCGGCCACGATGAATTCGGGGTCTACCATCAAGGCCCGGGCGATGCTGATGCGCTGGCGCTGGCCACCCGAGAATTCGTGCGGATACCGGCCGGCCCACTTGGGATCCACGCCCACCTGGGACATGACCGTGGCCACCCGGTCTACGACGTGATCGGCAGGCAAGGCGGGGTTGTGAAAGATCATCGGTTCTTCCAGGGTCTGCCGGACCGTTTTGCGGGGGTTCAACGAAGCATAGGGATCCTGGAAAATCATCTGCATCTTGCGGCGAAAGGGGAGCATTTGCTGGGCGCTTTTGTTGTCGATTCGTTCTCCCCGGTAGAGCACCTTGCCGCTGTTGGGCGGATAGATGCCGATGGCGGTGCGGGCCAGGGTGGATTTTCCGCACCCGCTTTCCCCCACCACGCTGAAGGTTTCACCTGGGGCGATGGCGAAACTGACAGAATTAAGTGCCTTGACGGTGGTGCGGCGGCGGGTGAACCGACCCTTTTCAAAGCGCAGCTGATCCAGCAAGCTGCCTGAAATGTCGAAGTGTTTGACCACCTTTTGGATTGCCAGCAGACTGGTTTGAGCGTCCATCTTGCCCGTTGTCCTCTCGGTCGTCATGTCGCGCCGCTGCCTGGTTCGGGTGTGACCATGTGGCAAGCCACTATGCGCTGCGTATGATCGACCGGAATCAACGAGGGCTCCTGATCCCGGCAGATCTCCTGGCAAAGCGGGCAGCGGGGGTTGAAGGCGCACCCGGGCGGTATGTCGGTCAGCGTGGGCATCATCCCCGGAATCTGGTTCAGGCGCGCGCCGGGCTGCAGGCTGCCGGGCAGGGCCTCGATCAACCCTTGTGTGTACGGATGCTTCGGATCGTTGACCACCCGTTGCGTAAGGCCGGACTCGACGATTTTACCGGCATACATGACGGCGATTTTTTCGGTCACCTGGGACACCACCCCCAGGTCGTGGGTGATCAGAATCAAACCGGTCTGCTCAGATTCGCACAGCTCTTGCAGAAGATCCATGATCTCGGCCTGGATGGTTACATCCAGTGCGGTGGTGGGCTCGTCGGCAATGATGATCTCCGGGTCGGTGAGCAGGGCGATGGCGATGACGATGCGTTGGCGCATGCCGCCCGAAAATTCGTGGGGGTATTGGGACAATCGCTTTTCCGGTGACGGGATCTGAACCTTCCGCAATTTTTCAAAGGCGATGGTTTCCGCTTCGTTCCGAGTGATGCGGCGATGGGCCAGCAGGGTCTCGACCATTTGGGTGCCGATGGTCAGCACCGGGTTGAGGGTCATCATGGGGTCCTGAAAGATCATGCTCATGTGATTGCCGCGGATGTCGCGTATCGCTTCCGCGGAAAGCGTGGTGAGGTCACGGCCGTTGAACAGAACCCGGCCGCCCGAGATGAATCCCGGCCTGCTGATCAGGTTGATCAGGGCAAACCCGGTGACCGATTTACCGGCCCCGCTCTCTCCCACCAGGCCCATGCGTTCGCCCTGGTCCAGAGTGAAGCTGATCCCGTTGATGGCGGTCAGGTCGCCGAAGCGCAGGCCGAATTTGACCTCGAGGTCTTTGACTTCAAGCAAGTGTGGCATAAAATCGTCCCGAGCAATGTCGACCGTCAACGGGCAATTGAAGGATGGTAATGCTGTCCATAAAAGGCAGCATGCCTTCATTCGACAATTTGAAGATGGCCGTTGACACTGCTTTACCCCTTGTAAAGCTTGGGATTGAGCACATCTCGCAACCAATCCCCGAGCAGGTTGATCACCAGCACCAACAATACCAGAAAGATGCCCGGAAAGAGGGTGATCCACCAGGAACCGGAAAAAATATATTCGAAACCGGATCGAATCAACGACCCCAACGACGGTTTGGTCACCGGCATACCCAAACCGAGAAACGAAAGCGCGGCCTCGCTCATGATGGCATTGGCCACCTGGATGGTGGAGATGACCAGCACCGACGTCATGGTGTTGGGCAGCACGTGGCTGAACATGATCCGCCAGCGGTTCAGGCCGATGACCCGCGCCGCCTCCACGTACTCCTTGCTTTTTTCACCCATGACCGAGGCGCGCACGGTTCTGGCATACACGGGCCATTCCGCCAGACCGATGATGACGATCAGCAGGGGTACGGCCATGTCCGCATAGCGGCCGATGCCGAAGGCCACCTGAAAGATCGCGCTGATGAAAATGGCCACCATGAGATAGGGAAAGGAGAGCTGGATGTCGGCGATGCGCATGAGCAGGGCGTCGATCTTGCCCCCCAGATAGCCGGCCAGCAGGCCCACCACCACGCCCAGCAGCCCCTGCAAGATCACGGCGCCGCAGCCGATCAGGATCGACAGGCGCAGGCCGTGGATCATGGTGCTGAGCAGATCCCGTCCCTGGATATCGGTTCCCAGTAAAAAATCGGGTTCTCCGGATTCCATCCACGAGGGTGGAATCTCGGAATTCATGATATCGATATTGGCCGGATCGTAGGGGTTGTAGGGGGAGACCAGGGGCGCCAGCAGGCCGGTGATCAAAAGCACCAGAAGGACCACGAAGCTGAAAATGGCGGTCCGGTCCTGTTTGAAGCTGAACAGCAGATAAGAGGATTTAAAGCGTTGCCAGGTTCGGTTCATTTTCTTCCCGCAATCCGGATCGTGGGATTGACCAGCCCATAGATGACATCCACCACGGTGTTGACCAGCACGAAGACCGCCCCCACCACCATCAGGTAGGCCACCAGCAAGGAGATGTCGGAGCGCTCGACGGCTTCCAGAAACATGAAACCCATGCCCTGCCACTGAAAGACCGTTTCGGTCAGGATGGTGAACGCGAACATGATGCCGATTTGGACACCGAACACGGTGATCACCGGCAGCAGGGTATTCTTGAAGGCGTGGATAAACCAGATGCGCTGGCGGCGCAGACCCTTGGCCCAGGCGAACTTGATATACTCGGTTTCCAGGACCTCCATCATTTCCGAGCGAATCAGTCGGATGAACAGGGGCAGCATGATCGAGGCCAAAGAGAAGCTTGGCAGAATCAGGTGCAAGATGCCGTCGACGGTCAGCAGGCCGCTGTCCCACCCGCCGATGGCCACCGTTTCCCCCCGGCCGTAGGAGGGCAGCCAGTTCAGCTCGACCGAAAAGATGAAGATCAGCATGATGGCCGTTAGAAACACGGGGATCGAGACCCCCAGGGTGGAAAAGGCCATCGTGAATCGTGAAAAGGCACTTTGGGGGTAGATGGCCGCGAAGATGCCAACGGGAAGGGAGATGAAAATGATGATCAGGGCCGCCCCGAACACCAGTTCCAGGGTGGCCGGCGCCTTGGCGGCGATAACCGCCAGGGCGGGTTTCTTGTGGAAGAAAGAGAGCCCCAGATCTCCCTTAAGGGCGTTTTGGACAAAACGCAGGTACTGGGTCATGAACGGGTCGTTGAGCCCCAGTCTGTCCCGTAGGGCCTCCCGTTCGGCCGGTGTGACGCGCTCACCCACCATATCCCGGACCGGATCGCCGATCTGGTTCTTGATGGAAAAGCCCACCAGGCTGATGATCAGCATGACGAAAACGGCTTGGGTGAGGCGTCGGACGACAAAGGCGAACATAGTTTCTATTTCACCACGATGTCCCCGAAATAGGGAAAGTTCATGGTGTTGATGATCGGCTCCACATCCACGTTCGCCTTGGCGCCGTAGGAGTGGTTCTGCCAATGGAAAGGCACGAATGCCGCATCTTCATAGAGAATCCGTTCGATCTGCTGCAGCATCTCGGCGCGCTTTTCAGGGTCGGTTTCACTCTGGGCGGCCAGGGTCAGTCGGTCCACCTCGGGGTTGCAGTAGTTGCCGCTGTTGTACTGGCCATAGCCGGTCTCCTTGTTGGGGCACATGACCAGAAACTCGGAGAAGTTGCCCGAATCCTCGGTGTCCGAATGCCAGCCGATCAACTGCATGTCGGCCACCTGGGCGTCGAACTCGTCCCAGTACTGGGCTTTGGGCATGGTCTTGAGATTGACCTTGATGTTGATTTTGGCCAGCATGCCCACCACGGCTTCGGCGATCTTCTCGTCGTTGACGTAGCGGTTGTTGGGGGCGATCATGGTTACTTCGAAGCCGTCGGCGAATCCGGCTTCCTTCATCAGGGCCTTGGCTTTTTTCAGATCGTAGCGGGGTCTGAGCTCAGGGTCGTGGCCGGCATAGCCATCGGGGCTCTGCTGACCGGCAGCCGTGGCGGTGCCTTTCATGATCTTGTCCACGATGCCCTCGTTGTTGATGGCGTATACGATGGCCTGGCGAACCTTGGCCACCCGGAACTCGGGACGGCGCTTCTGATTGAGCTGTACGGTAATGATACGGCCGCCCGGATAGGTGAACAGGTTCACCTGGGGGTCTTTTTCGATACGGCTGAAGTCCTGGGGCGGCACCGGTGAGATGAAGTCCACGTCGCCGGATAGCAGGGCCGCCACGCGGGTGGCGTCTTCCTTTATGGGGGTCAAAACGATCCGGTCGACATTGCCGGGCGAATCGGTGTCCCAGTAATCGGCAAACCGTTCCAGCACCAGTTTGACGCCGTGCTCCCGCTCGGCGACCCGGAATGGTCCGGTGCCGGATTCGTTGGCCAGGGCATAGGACGGGCCGATCTTGACGATGGCATCCTTGGGTTGTCCACTGTCATCGGTGCCGCTGTAAAAGGCGCTGTCCATGGGGAAGATGTAGGTGCACATTCTCAGCAGCAGGGCGTAGGGCTTCTTGGTTTTTATGTCGACGGTGTAGTCGTCCACGATGGCCGCTTCGGTAAACAACTCGAACAGTCCCTTGAAGTCAACGCTCTTTTTCAGCCGCTCCAGGGTGAACTTGACATCCTTGGCCGTAAAGGGATTGCCGCTGTGGAACACGACCCCCTCGCGCAGGTAAAAGCGCATGGTCTGTTCGTCGATGCGCTCCCAGCGCGTGGCCAGGCGCGGTTCGATGGACATGTCCTGGGCATATCGGACCAGGGGGTCAAAAACCCAGTGGGAGAATTGCAGCATGCCGCCGGAAAGCTGCACATGGGGGTCGAGGGATACCGGATCGGCATCCAGGCCGATTTTCAGGGTAACGGCACCGGCAGTGGTGCCGAAGCCGAACAGCACGCCAATGGTCAGGATTAGTGCGATCGTTTTTTTCATTGCGTTCCTCCTCCTGGTGGTGTTGTCGATTATGGCCGTCGCGCACGGCCCCGGTTGATAGCAATCATTTCGTATAGGCCAACGTCAGCGAACAGGCTGGCGATGATCAAGCGTTTTTCATCCTCATCAGCGTATACAGCAACTCCAGCGGCTCGTCCCGTCGCCCCGGTTTTTTATCGATGACGACTTTCCAGGAGGAGTGTTCCTCCAGTTTCCACATGGCTTCATGAATTTTGGCCAGGACCTGCTGGGTCTCGCCGGGCCGGGCATTGATGGTTTCGGTTTCCTGGAAGGAGACATTGTCGTTTTCGTGGGTGCCGGGTCCCAGCCCCACCAGGGCTGACCCTTCACCAATGTCCACCAGAGCGCGGTTGATGGCCCCGGACAGCCGGGGTGCAATTGGTGAAAGCGTTTGGTGGATCAGTTTGGCCAGTTCGTAGGGTTTCATGATTCCTCTAAATCTGCCGAAGCACGGCCGCAACGACCCGGTCGGGGGTCAAGCGGTCGCAGGCAACCACCATGTCGGCGTATTTTTCATAAAGGGGGCGACGCTGTTCATAGATCATCTCGATCGTCTGGCCGGGCATTCTCAGAACGCCGCGTTCATCCAGATTGCCCAGCCGACGTTCGAGTGATGCCAGGCCGATCCCCAAATAGACGACCGGTCCCAAAGATTTGAGATGCATCATGGCCGTGCGGCTGTAAACGGCACTGCCGCCGGTGGCCACCACCCCGCAGTCGGCCTGGATGGCGAGCAGGTATCGCGCTTCGATGCGACGGAATCCGTCGATCCCGTGCCGGCCGATGATATCCTGCAAAAGGCCCTTCTCGCCTGTTTGCAGCACGATGTCGGTATCCAGAAAGGCCACCCCCAGGTGTTTGGCCAGCAGCACGCCGATCGTGCTTTTTCCGGCCCCGGGCATGCCGATCAGGATCAGGTTCGTTTGGTCAGCCATTTGCGGTTGCAAAGTTGTCAACCCGCTCCATAGGCCAGCAGCAGGGTCGCCACGGCCAGGGCATGATACAGCCAGGCCGGAATAAAACTGTGCGACCGCTCCCGGATCATGCCGGCGCCGATGCCGAAGATGGCCGCCACGACCACGTGCATGATCAGGGTGCCGCTGGTCAGGGTCAGCACGGGGTTTTTGGACATCATGGTCATCTGAAAACCGATCACGGCCGCATATATAATCGCAGATCCGATGGTGGGGCTGGAAAGGAACCAGCGGCTCTGGCAATCCTGGATCGTGGCCAGCTGCGCCATCATGCCGTGCACCAGGCTCCGGAACAGCAATTCCAGCGTCAACGGAATGATGACGATGGCAACCACCCAGGCCACCGTGGGATCAGCGGCGAACAGCATCTCATCCGGCACCCAGATTTCACCGGTCAGGCCGCTCAAGATGGCGATGGGAAGCAGTCGCCACCAGTCGCGTCCGGTCGGCATCATGATCCCAAACTGCCATGGTCGGCGCATGGCCACGGCGCCCAGGATGAGGACGGTGAGCACCAGAAGGGCCGCGTAGAACCCGAAGACCGGACTTTCGACGAACGCGCCCAGTGCGCCCAGCGCGTCTGGTTCCAGCCATCGCGTGGGCTCCCAGTTCTGGGCGGTGGCTACGGCGGCGACGACGATCAGCACCGCCAACAGGGCCGTGGCAGCGAACCGTTTGACATGGCGGATATCGCTGCGCTTTTCAACGGCAACGCGGCAGGCCGACATGATCTCGACCGGATTCAGGTGCGTGCCCGTACCTCTGGGCGAGCCCCCGATGTCATCGGATCCCCCCCAGCGGTTGACGCCCATGCGCCCCTTGACGGCCGGGTCCATGAAGTTCAGGCGCTGATACACATTTTCCAGACTCACCGGCATGAACAGGTCCATCTGACGCAGGGTGTAGGTCCTTTTTTCTTTGCGCAGCGCCACCCATCCCAAGCGGTGTCCGTATAGTTTGGTCAGGTGAGGTTCCAGTTCGTAGATACCCAAATCCGATTCCACGGCGACGGCGATGCGATTGGGGTTCAACTCGATGCGGGCCAACTCCTCCACGCCCTTGAAATCATCCAGCTCGCCTAGCTTGATCAGAAAGTGATCCAGCTTGCGCAGCACGCGCACGGTGTAGTCGAGATAATCGGTTTTGCTCCAGGTGCCCTCTTTTTTCAGATCCAGCTCTTCGGCGCGCAGGTTGTCGATGATCCGCATCAGCTTCTGGAGCAGATCCCTCGGCAGGCCGCTGAGTTCGCGCATTTCCAACCCGAGCGCGTCGATGACGCCCTCCAGGCGGACCAATGCGAAAAGGGAGCGTCGGTGAATCGCCTCGCGGTTGTTGATGCGCTGGTAATTGAGAATGATCCAAACGGCCAGAATGGTGTCGAGGTCCGGTTCGTTGGCGAAAATTTTCCATTCCCGGTCCCGCAGGTCCAGCCCTTTCACACACATGATCAGGGCCTGCTCACAGGTCGCCAGGGTGAAGGCGCGCACACAGCCCTCATGGTGATCCAGGTTGTAGACTTTTTTGTCGTGATCCAAAAAGGGTTCGGTTTGGGCGACCCCGTCCAGGTAGATGGTTCCCGGGGGAGCTTTACGGGCGGCCGACCCGCTGACGGTCATACCGGATTTGATGCTGACCTGGATGTTGGGCGTTTCCAGGCAGGTCAGCACCCGATTGGCGCCGGACTCCTTGACCGCGTAACGATCCGGAAACGCGATTTTGGCGGCATCCGGCTTGTTGTCGCCGGATTCGGGCACAAAGCCCGACTGATCCGTATCTTCCATATCTGGGTCATTATCCTGAGCTGAGAGCTAAACCCTGCTGATGCTGACGGTAATGGTGCCCATATCCATAACAACCCCAGCCATCAGGGGTCAACAGGTTAATCGGCCGCCGCGGGTAAAAGCCGTTTCCCACGCCCATCAACGAACAGACAAAAAGAACCGTGGACCCCATTGCCAGGCCCATTTCACCGGGGTCACCGGCCGGGCGCCAAACCGGGGTCCGGTCGCCGCGTGGAATCCCAGGCGTCGTCTCGCTGGGCGTACAGAGCCTCTATCCGGTCGCGGTAGCGTTCTATCACGTGCCGTCGCTTCAGCTTCATGGTTTGCGTCAAGGTGCCGTTTTCCAGTGAGAAATTCTCCCGGAGCCACAGAAATTTTCGGGGAATTTCATAGCCGCCGAAGTTGGCCGCCAGGAGGCCGGTGATCGCCTCGGCGATCATCTCCTGGAGGCCGGCATGGGCGATCCACTGATCCGGGCTGCCGGCAAGCCGGCGTGCGCGACCATAATTTACCAACACGTTGAAATCAGGCACGACCAGGCAGATGTTAAAGGGTCGTCCTTCTCCGTAAATCATGGCGTTTTCCACCCAGGCAAGCAGTTTGATCTCTTCTTCGATAGCCGCGGGGAAAACGTATTTTCCATTTTCCAGCTTGTACTGTTCCTTGATGCGCCCGGTGATGAACAAAAAGCCCTCCGGATCCAGTCGTCCCCGGTCGCCGGTACGCAGCCCGCCGTCGGCGGTCATCACCGCCCGGGTGGCCTCGGGCTGGTTGTGATAGCCATGCATGACATTGGGCCCATAAACGATGATTTCACCATCTTCGGCGCCGGCCTCCAGTATGGATGGGTCGATTTTTAAGGTCACCTGATCGATGGGCCGACCGACACTGCCCGGGCGGTGTGCGGCTGGACAATTCATGGTCACGGCCGGTGAGGTTTCGGTCAGGCCGTAGCAGTCATAGACTGGTATCCCCAGGTCAAAGAAAAAATTACAAATTTCAACATTCATGGTGGCGCTGCCGGTAACGGCGCCGCTCAGGCGGCCGCCGAAGCGCTTGCGGATTTTGTTGAAAACGAGCTTGTCGGCAAGGTGAACCTTCAGGTCGAGCAGCCAATCCGTTTGCCCCTTGACGGCCATTTCGCGGCGCTTGCGGGCATTTTGCATGCCCATGACGAACAGTTTTTTGGCCAGACTGCCGGTCGCATCGATTTTGGCTTGCAGGTTGTCGTGGATTTTGTTGAAGACCCGGGGTACGGCAATCAAAAAGGTGGGTCGGACCTTGGCCATGTCTTCGGCCAGGGTGGTGACATCCCCGACAAAGCCTATGGAACCGCCGAATTGAATAAAATTGTACAGTTCAGCGGTCTGGCCGAAGGAGTGTGCCCAGGGCAGAATGCTCAGGCTGCGGCTGCCCTGCCCCAATTCCGGAAAGCGGGCGCCGCCGGCCTTGACATTGGTGGTGAAGTTGCCATGCGACAGAAGCACCCCTTTGGGTTTTCCGGTCGTGCCGGACGTGTAGATCAACACGGCGATATCATGGGGGCCCGGGCAGGCGGCCGGGACGTGATGCGAGCGGCCGGTTTGTTCCAAGGCCGCCATGCTGTGCTCCCCGTGGCCCTCGATCTGAACCACCGCCTCCAGCCGCGGCGCGGCATCGTTTAGGGCTTCGATCCGGTCGCGGATCGCGGATGAGCTGACAAAGAGCACGCGGACATCGCCGTCGTTGATGATGTATTGCCAGGTCTGGGGCAACTCTTGCTCATACATGGGGATGTAGCGTGCCCCCAGGCCGTAGGTTGCAAAGGCGCAAACGGCCCACTCGGCACAGTTGTCGGCGATGATGCCCACCGCATCGCCGGGTTGGACGCCCACGTGCGCCAGACCGCCGCGCAGGTGGTCCACCCGCTCTCCCACCTGCCCGTAGGTGACCCACTCGTAGTCGCCAGCGGTGGTCTTGGTTCCGAACAGTGGTTCTTTCGAAAATTTCCGGACACTCGCTTCGAAAAGGGTGACCAGATTGTCGGGAGGGTCGTAGCGATAGGTCATGGGATCGCCTCCATTGTGTCACAACAGAAAAAAGGCCAGCCACAAGATGACGGTAGGCAGGGCCGCGGCCCAGATGCCGAAGACCACCGCTACCTCACCCAGAAAGTGAAACAATTCGGCGATCCCCGCGGGGCCATGATCAGCCCGGACGTGTCCAGGGCTGTCTGAACATCAGGGCGACCAGGGCCGCCAGCATGAACAACACGGCGGCGGCCATGTGTGCAAAATTGAAAATCAACAAGCTGGTCAGTGAAAAGTGAATTCCCGGAAGGTTTTTGACGACCATGAGAATTCCCGTTGCCAGCGTCGATGCCATCAACAGGCCTTTGATGCCGCCGGAAAGCGTCAAGGTGGCGAAGCGACGATCGCCCATCACCAGTCGCCCGGTCAGCAAGTAGACGCCGATACCCAGCAACAGGCTGCCGGCCAGGATGTGGATGTTGACGTTGACGATAAAATCACGCGACCATCCCAGGCCCGGTATGTCTGAAACGTAGTAGCGTCCCCACAGGGGCATGTTGCCGAAACCGGTGAAGGCGGCCGTTGCCAGGGTCAAACGGTACAGGGGGTTCAGGAAAGGGGTTGGTCTATGGGCCATTCCCGGCCTCCTTTCCGGCAGGGCCGCTTTTCCCGAGGCTCAGGAAGCGGGCCACGGCGGCGGCGGCGCCGGCAACCGGGGCGATGGCCAGCGCCAGGGCCATTCGGTTGGGGGAGGCCATAACGTCGGCTGTCGATGCCAGGTGGGGTGATCCGGGCCCCGCGGCGATGGCCTGGTTCAACACGTCGAAGGGAACCGGGGAGACATAGATCGTGTTGGTGCCCCCGTTTTCGGTCTCACCGTAGATGAACCCATCCATCTCTTCGGCCAGTTGGTGCGCTTTGGCGACCATTTCAGGCCTGAGACCGATCTTCTGGACGTCCTCTGGGCAAACCTCTATGCAGGCCGGCAGGTCGCCTTCTTCCAGCCGGTTGTAGCAGCGGTCGCATTTGAACATGACACCATTGCCCGCATACTGCGGCAGCAGGTCTAGGTGGAGCCCGACCCCGGACTGGCGTTGGGGAATGTGCCAGGGGCACACGGCCTTGCACTTGGCGCCCCCCATGCACACCTCCGGGTGGATGCGCACGATGCCGTTGGGCTGGGTAAAGGCCGCACCGAAGGGACACAGGTTGGAACACGGCGCATTGCGGCAGTGCATGCAGCGCCGTGGAATGTTGATTTCAAAATCCTGGCCGCCATAGGTTCCATATGCCTGCTGGATGAACAGCCAATTGAAGGGTGTCAACCGATCGTCCACCGCGCGCTTGGCCGGGGACGACCAGTCGGCGATCTTGACTTTTTTGCGAGGCCGCATGTCGGGCATGGGGCCCTCAGGTTCGGGAAACTTGTCTGCATTGACCTCCCGGCAGGCCTCTACGCATGCCCCGCAGGCAATGCACTTGCTAAGGTCCAACAGGGTGCACAGCTCGGTTTCGGCGGCCGCGGCGCGCCGGGCACAGGGCAAGCCGGCAAAAGAGACCGCGCCGACCGTGAGCAGGCCGGCCTTGATGAATGAACGCCGGGACAAGGTATTGGGCATGGCTCCGCTCCAGTTTGGTTTAGCGGTTTGTCAACGACAATCAAGAGGATGGTGTGCGCCAGGACACAAGCTTTACAAGAATTTTCATCTCAACACAACCATGACGCGTCGGTGAGCCGGTCGCCAGCCTACGGGCGCCCGCGTCGCAGACGGGCGGCAGCGATTTGAAAAAGCGTTGGACAAGACGGCGAAGCGGTGCGCTCGGGCATCCGGCAACCTGAACGCGCCAACCGTAGGCCGACACAGCGGATGTGGGGAGCGACGGGCAGGGGCCCGCGCGGGCCGGACGGTTTCACATGAAGGATTGAATGTTTTTGAGGCGGTTGGCCATGTCCTGCAGCCGCCCGGACATCACCCGCATGAAGCTCTTGGCGTCCGGTGTGTGCTGGCCGTCGAAGGTGATGGCAATGCCCGCAAACTTGAACGCCACGGGAACGCCGTTGACGTCCACGGGATCGTCCTGCATGACTTTCATGACCCGGTTCAAGGCCTTCTTGGAATCTTCGCGGTCGATCAGGGGCAGTACCGCCACGATGGTGTTTTTTCCCAGCTGGCCCACAATGTCGACCTCGCGGAACGTGTCGGCCAGTCTGGCGAGAACGGCTTCCATGAGGTTGTCGTTGTTGACGGTGCCGGCCTTGACCTTGGCCAGGGGCTTGATTTGTACGATCGAAAAGGCCAGGGTGGAAAATCCGTAGTCGTATCGGTTGGCCCGGGCGATCTCTTTTTCCAGGATGAACGCCATGGCGCCGGCTTTGATGACGCCCATGGGCATGACCCGCTTGGCCTCCTTCTCCTTGATCAGCTGTTTTTGATGGGAGATTTCATTCTGGATGCGTTTGTAATCATTCTCGTCGATTTCGCCCGCGGCCACTTTTTGGCGGATCGTTTTTAGAATTTCCCCCAGCTCGTCGTGTTCGCTGACGCTCTGCTCCAGTGTTTGCAGCACACTGAGCGTCTTGTGGCCGGGGGCGGCGCCACCGTCCGTGCCGGCGGTCTGCCTGGCCTTGATCCATTCGGCCCGCATCTGGTCCAGAACCGCCTCCATGCGGGTGTTGAGGCGATCTTCCAGTTTGGCGATGATGTCATCCCCGGCATCCGTTTTGCCCAGTTGGCGGACGATGTCGGACTCGATCCTGCCGACGACCTGTTGCAGATGCTCGGAGTCGCCGTCGGGATCCTGGTCCAGGGCCAGCCGACCGCCCATCTGCTCCACATAGCCGGCCAGAATGTCGACCAGGGCGTCCTCATCTCCGCTGCCCTTGCGGATTTCGGAAGCCAGGTAGATCAACTGGGCCGCCTGTTCCGGGTTCTGTTTGAATTCCGCGATCAGCTGATCGCCGTCCACGCCGATCTCCTCGCCGCTCTCGGCAAGGATGTTGGCCAGGCTCTCGCTCTGCAGCTCCTTGCTCAAGGCCTGAACCAGTGCCAGGTATTCGGTGTGGGACATGCCCTCTTCCAAAAGGGCCGTTTTCAACAGGGGCATCAAGCGCTTGAGATCGGCGGGCTTGGGAACCAGGCGCCTTAGAATCTGGGCCATGCGGGCCGGGGTAATTTTACCTTGCTGGTATTCATCCCGGACCAGTTGAACCAGCACCCGGTCGGTCAATTCATTGGCGTTCTCAAGGATGGCCGCCTCGTTTTCATAGGCGATGCCAACGGCTTTTTGAGCTTCGATACCCTCGAGGAGCTGCTTTTTCATGTCGAAAACGGCGCTGGCCAGATCGGAGGTGGCCACCTCTCCCTGGCCCTCCAGGTGCTTTTCCACCTCCAGGCGCATCACTTCCAGCTGCTGAAACAACAAATTGCCATGTCCGCCGCCCCCGCCGGTCGATGCGCCGTCGTGATGAGCGGGCGCTCCGGACCCTGGGCCGCCGCCCGCTTCACCGCTGTCGGCGACCGTGCCGTTGGTCCCCGCCCCGCCACTCTCCTGGGCTTGTGCGCCACCACGGCCACTTCCACTGCCACCACCCCCGCCGCCGCCGGCCCCCGGAACCATTCCCGGGGATGCCGTGTGGGCCAAATCGGCCTGGATCATGTTGGCGGAAACCGCGCCGGGATTGGTCATCAGCGATTCGATATTCAAGGTCTTGGCAAACTCTTCGGTGAGCACGCTTTCGAGAAGCGTATCCATGAACATCTTGCGGGTTTTGGCCTCCTCCTCGGCATCCATCAGCCGGGGCGTCAGCTCCTTGAGCATATCGCGGGCAATGACCTGGTCATCTTCGGTAACCTTTCGGTAACGCACATGATTGACTTTGATGCTGGTGACGCCGCGGGCAAAAATGGCCTTCCGGAAGTCTTCCGCATGGCGGTATTTGCTGATATTTCCGAACACATCCAAAAAGGCCGTGATTTCACGTTTTTCGAGACCCGGTTCGATGGATATGGATTGCAAGCCATTCTTTTTAAACAGCATGACCAGCCGTCCCACATTGAGCCGCGGATCGAGAGGCTCTTCATCCACAAAGAACTCCTCGCGGTTGAGAATGAACACGAGGGGCGAGATGCGCGTCAGAAGGGTTACGGCCCCCTCGTGGAACATGTCGATGGACTGCTGCACAAAGGGGTGGTCGGGCTGATACATCATGGCGCGGTTGAACAGCAGTGCAATGGTTCGTCCGAATTGCGTCAGTTTGTTTTTCGTGCTGGCATCGGTTGTCATGGGTCCCTCATCCGGCTCGTGCCGCTAGCCTTGCAGGTTTCACTGTGCCGTCCAAAAATGGTTTCAGGGCCGCGGCGAAATCGCGGCATGACGCGTAGCGCCGATCCCGGTCGAAGGCCAAGGCCCGGAACAGGGTCTCATCCAGGGCCCGGTCCGCCCCTGGATGGACCTCCGACGGCCGTCGGCGAAAAACCCGATCTTTCAGGGCCAGCTTCATTTTGAGCAGATCCATGGCACTGTGATAGGGGGGATAGGGAATGTGGGCCATGAGCATTTCGAGCATGGTGGCACCCGCGCTGTAAAGGTCGGCTCGGCCGTCGACCGATCCGGAAAGGATCTGTTCCGGAGCGATGTACATGGGCGTTCCCAACAGCAGGCGGTCGCTTTTCCCCGTGGTCCTGGACACCCGTGCCACACCAAAATCGGTGATCAGGGGGCGTTGGTTGTGTTCTTCGATCATGATGTTGTCCGGTTTGATGTCCCGGTGGACGATGTCGTTGTCGTGGGCATGGCCCAGGGCGTCGAGGATCATCAACATCAGGCCGATGATCCGCTGGAGCGGCATCAACCGTCTGGACGGAACGACATTTTTTTGCGCCTGCCGAATGTGGTGGGACAATGAGTTGCCCTTGACCAGCTGCATGGTGAAAAAGAGAAAGTCCGCTGTTTCGCCGACCTCGTAAATGGGAATGATGTGCGGATGCGACAAAATCGCCGCCGATTCGGCTTCCTGCTGGAAAAAGGCGGCCGCTTTTGCCGTCAGCAACGCCTTGGGCAGGATCTTTACGGCGATCTGCCGCTTCAAGGTGGTCTGATACGCGGCAAAGACGGCGGACATGGCCCCGTGGCCCAGTTTGTTGAGCAAAACGGCAGTACCCACCTGCTGGCCGATCAAATGATCCAGATTGAGTTTTCCGATGGTTTTCATACGGTGTTGCGCTCCTGTCTACAGACGCCCCGTGATAGTGGCCGTCAAGGCCCATGATACGCTTGCTTTTCCCGGCGCCGGTATCGGGTAAAAAGAGCGGTCAAACCCGTATGCGCCCCCTACATGCAGACCCCGTCGATGGCGGTCGCACAGTGGCGGCAGCGGCCGTTCTGCACGTGATAATCCGCGATCCGGTATCCGCGCCGGGCGACCACGGTTTCACCGCAGCCGGGGCACAGGGTGTCTTCCCCGCCCATGCCCGGAATGTTGCCCGTGTAGACGTACTTGAGCCCGGCCGCGACACCGATCTCCCTGGCTCGCAGAAGCGTTTTGACCGGTGTGGCCGCCCGATCGGTCAACTGGTACGTGGGGTGAAAGCGGCTGACATGCCAGGGCGTTTCGGATCCCAAATCACCGGCGATAAATGCGGCCAACCGGGCCAGTTCGGCCGGATCGTCGTTGAGCCCGGGGATGACTAGGGTGGTGACCTCCACCCAGATGCTGCGCTTTTTCATCTGACGCAGCGTTCTTTTCACCGGCTCCAGCCGGGCGCCGCACTGCTGCCGGTAAAAGTCGTCGCTGAAAGCTTTCAGGTCCACATTGGCCGCATCCAACCAGGGGCTGATCCGTTCGAGGGCCTCAGGGCTCATGTATCCGTTGGTCACAAAAATGTTCTTGAGCGCCTGCTGGTGAGCCATCTGAGCCGTGTCACAGGCAAATTCGAAAAAGACGGTCGGTTCGGTATAGGTGTAGGCGATGCTGGCACAACCTTGATCCCTGGCGGCGGTAACCACCTGCCGGGGGGTGAATGCATCGCCGGCCACCATGCCGCCGCGGTCCGACGGCATCTGGGCAATGTCGGCGTTCTGGCAGAACCGGCATTTAAAATTGCATCCCACCGTGGCGATGGAAAAGGAGCGACTGCCGGGCAGCAGGTGAAAAAGCGGCTTTTTCTCGACAGGGTCGTCGCCGGCCGCGATCAGCCGGCCATAAACCTGCGTCTCGAGGGTGCCGTCCTGGTTTTCGCGTACGCCGCAGATACCCCGTTTGCCGCTGCCGATCACACACTCGTGACAGCACAACCGGCACCGGACCTTCTGATTGTCAATGGTTTCATAAAACCATGCCTCCATCGGGCCACGCTCCTTTCCCCACCCGAGTTTGGCTGCGGACACCAACGCTAGGGTGGTTATCGGCACCGACGGGTAGATACTTGAGTTTTTCTAATTTAAACAGCCGTTTGTCGGATTTATTAAAGCATTCCGGCGCCATCGCGGCGATCTGGTCGCCAATCGACGGGTCCGGATCGTCTAAGGAGGGGGAGGACCAAACCCGCTGGAGGGCGCCATTCCGGAACATGCCGCCACATTGCCGACACTATTGGGCTGGTAGCGGATGGCCAGCGGGCGCGTGCGAAAGCGGGGTACCAGGGTGACAACCATGCCGGCGAAGGTCCCGAAGGGGAACCGCTGAACCAAGTCCGAGCCCTCGATCTGCTTCATCCATGCGGCCCAGGGACCGGGAAACTGGCAAACGGTGCGCCAGCACACCGGCACCGGCCCCAACAGCTCGCGGGCCATGCCTTTGATTTCCCAGACGCTGAAAAAATTGGCCCGGTTGAAAATGGTCGGGGTAAAGATCCCCTGCACCCGTCGCCCGATTCCCGTGAGGGCGTAGCGGTTCAAAAAGCCGATGAAGACGCGGTCCTTGGCGACGCGGAAAGCTTCCTCCAGCGCCCGTTTAGGGGAATCCACAAACTCCAGGCTGGTAAACAGGCAGGCGTGGTTGAAGGAGTTGTCGTCGAACGGCAGGTCTTCGGCGAACCCACGATAGAGGGAGACGCGATCGCCCAGGTTGGCGGACAGGATATCCAGCATGTAAGGGGACGGGTCGATACCGGTTACGTCGAGGCCGCGTTCCAGCAGCGGCGCGGCCGATGCTCCCGAACCGCAGCCGACGTCCAGAATCGATTCACCGGCCACCGGATCGAGCATTCCCAGCATCAGACGGCTCTCCAGGTCGGCGGCAAAGCGGTTCTTGCGCTTGGCCAACCAACGATCATAGCGTCTGGCATCGTGAAAATCGAATACGTAGCCCATGATGGTGACGTGTCGGCAACCCTGATGGATTAATCTAGAACCACATAATATATCTCTTGATCATCAGGTTTCAAGTTGATTGTATGCGGCATGCCCACATCATCACCCGACAATCCGGGTCCCGCGACCGATAGCACGGCCGAACGGCTGGTGGGCATCGTGGACCGCGTCACCTATCACAACACCGAAAACGGTTGGTCGGTCCTGCGGGTGTCCCCGTCCGGTTCCCTCCACCAGCCAGAGACGGTCATCGTCCACCAGACGCGGGTGTTTGCCGGGGCGACCATGGCCTTTTTCGGTACCTGGGCGATCAATCCCCGCTATGGCCGCCAGTTCATTGCCAGGCACGCTCTCGAGCAGCGGCCGGCCACCAGCGCCGCTCTGGAAAAGTATCTCGGATCAGGGCTGATCAAGGGGGTCGGGCCGAAAACGGCTCAAAAGATAGTCCGCCATTTCGGAGCCGAGACCCTGGACATATTCGAAGGGGATATCGTGCGGCTGACCGAGGTGCCCGGCATTGCCGCCCGAAAATTGAAAACGATTCGTGCGGCCTGGATCGAACACCGTGCCATCCGCGATGTGATGATGTTTCTTCAGTCACACGGTATCAGCACCCTGTTCGCCGTGCGCATTTACAAAACCTACGGTGACCAGGCCATCGCCGCGGTCACCCAGGACCCTTACCGGCTGGCCCGGGATGTATACGGGATCGGCTTTTTCTCGGCGGACAAGGTCGCCTTGAGCATCGGCTTGGCGACCGACAGCCGGCAGCGCATCACGGCTGGGATCGCGCATGTGCTGGCCGCCGGCAGGCAATTCGGCCACTGCTACCTCACCCAGGTCCAAATCCAGGAGCAGACCGAGGCGCTGCTGGGCCTGCAGATCGGTGCAAACCTGCCGCTCCTGCTCGCCGAGATGGCTGCCGCGGATCTGGTCATGGTGCGGGAACACCAAGACTCCCAGGGCCGCCGTGAGTCATGGTACTACTCGAAATCGCTTTATTACGACGAGCTGGCCGTGGCCCGTAAAATTGGCGGCATGGATGGGGCCGTGCCACTTGACATGGATCGGATGAAGCGCTGGATCGGCCATTATTGTGCGGCACACGAGATTGCCTTGAGCGACGAACAGGCCGCCGCCGTCCGATCCATCGCCAGCCGACAATTCGCCGTGCTGACCGGTGGTCCCGGTGTGGGCAAGACCACGGCCACCCTGGTCCTGGTCAGGCTGCTGGAGGCCATCGGCCGGCGCGTGCTGCTGGCAGCCCCCACCGGTCGCGCGGCCCAGCGCATGGCCGAGGTCATCGGCCGGGAATCCCAAACCATCCATCGGCTGCTGGGGTGGCAGCTTGGCCGGTTCAAAAAAAATGAAGCCGATCCCCTCGATGCCGATTTTCTGATCGTGGACGAATGCTCCATGCTGGACATCAGCCTGACGGCATCGCTGCTCAAGGCGGTGCCTAAGCAATGCCAGGTCCTGTTTATCGGCGATGCTGACCAGCTGCCGGCGGTGGGCGCCGGCAACGTGCTGCAAGATGTCATCGAATCGGGCCGGGTGGCCTGCTTTCGGTTGACGCGCATCTTCCGGCAGGCGGCAACCTCGTTAATCATCAATTACGCCCATCAGATCAACTGCGGCCAGCTGCCCCGCATCGACTCACCGTTCCACAAGCCGACGGTGTGGTCAAACGGCGCGGACTGTTTTTTCATCGATTCCGAGGAGGCTACCCAGGCCCAGTTGAACTTTGTGGCCCGCGTGAAGCGCCTCTATGACGCCCGGCCAGACGGCGCTGCGGCCTCCATGGAAAACGAAGCGGATCCCTATGCATTTCGAGTGAATGAGCCGATCGTGCCCTATGTCCCTGCATTGACGATCCCCAAAAAATTCGAGCATGTCGACCTCGACCGGGTGGCCTGCTCCCAAAACCGCGTCCAGGAACTGCTGGCCCTCCTCAAAAAGGTCCATCCTTGGTCTTCGCTGCACTATGGACTTGCGGCGGCGGATGTCATCAAAAAGCTCTACCTGGAGTGGGTTCCCAAATATTGCGGCCCCGATGTCGAAATCCAGGTTCTTTCCCCCATGATCCGGGGCAGTCTCGGCACCGCGAGTTTGAATTCCATGATTCAGGCCGCGGTCAACCCGCCCATGGACGGCAAGCATCAGTTGATCCTGGGAGAACGGCTGTTCAGGGTCGGTGACCGGGTCATTCACCGCCGCAACAACTATGACCTGGGGGTTTTCAACGGTGACATCGGCAAGATCGTGCTGATCGACAATCAGGCCATGTGCTGCACGGTCTCCTTTTCCCCCGACAACCGGTCGGTGGTCTATCAGCGCGAGGATATGGTCGAGCTGGACCTGGCCTATGCCGTTACCATCCACAAATCCCAGGGCAGCGAATTCGAGGTGGTGATCCTGCCGGTGCTCACCCAGCATTTCAAGATGCTCTTCAGGAACCTGCTCTACACCGGCCTGACCCGGGCCCGCCGTTTGGCAGTGCTGGTAGGAACCCGCCAGGCCGCGGGCATGGCGGTGCGAAACCTGGACTCGGGCAAACGGCAAACCGCGCTGCGGGAGCTGCTGACGCAATCAAAAGGGGTGACGGTTCAGGGTGGCCCTGATTGACATTGAGCGGTCGTTTTCCTATAACCGGCCAAAATGCGTCATGCCTGCCCGCTTACGATTTCGTAATCGACGGCGCGCCGTCAGTGGGGGGCCGGCGTGCTTAACACAACGGATGCTTGCGCAATCCCTCGACGCCAGGAGTATCTTTTTGATGACACTGAGCCCCCTGACCGCGGTGACACCGGTGGACGGCCGTTACCGACGCACGACCGCCGTGTTGGCCGACTATTTCAGCGAAGGCGCCCTGATCCGCTACCGGGTGCGGGTGGAGATCGCCTACTTTATCGAGCTGTGCCGTCTGCCGCTGCCCCAGCTGCGCGATGTCGATCCGGCGATGCTGGAACACCTGGCTGAAATCGATCGAACCTTTTCCTTGAAAGAGGCCGCCCGCATCAAGGAGATCGAAAAGACCACCAACCACGATGTCAAGGCGGTCGAGTATTTCGTCAAGGAAACCTTTGACCGTCTGGGCCTGGCCGCCTACAAGGAGTTCATCCACTTTGGCCTGACCTCCCAGGACATCAACAACACGGCCATGCCCTTGGCGCTCAAGGAGGCCTGGCAAAATGTCTTGCGGCCGGCCCTGGACGAGACGGTCGCCGACCTGGCGGACATGGCCGCCAAATGGAAGCGGGTGCCCATGCTGGCCCGCACCCACGGCCAACCGGCGTCACCCACGCGCCTGGGCAAGGAGATCGATGTCTTCGTCGATCGGCTCAAGGCCCAGATGACGCTGTTGGCAGCCGTACCGTTCGCCGCCAAGTTCGGCGGCGCCACGGGCAATTTCAACGCCCACCACGTCGCCTACCCACACATCGACTGGGTCGCCTTCGGCAACCGTTTCGTCAACGATCAATTGGGATTGCAGCGTTCACGGGTGACGACCCAGATCGAGCACTATGACCACCTGGCGGCCTTGTGCGACGGCCTGAAACGGATCAACACCATTTTGCTGGATCTGTGCCGGGATTTGTGGACCTACATCTCCATGGATTATTTCAAGCAGCGCATCAAAGCCGGGGAGATCGGCTCTTCGGCCATGCCCCACAAGGTCAACCCCATCGATTTCGAAAATGCCGAGGGCAATCTGGGTCTGGCCAGCGCCCTTTTGGAGCATCTGGCAGCCAAGCTGCCCATTTCGCGCCTGCAGCGGGACTTGACCGATTCCACCGTGATCCGCAACATCGGGGTGCCCTTGGGCCATATCCTCATCGCCCAAAAATCGATCAAGCGGGGGCTGGACAAGTTGATCCTCAATGAAGCAGCCCTCAAAATGGATCTGGACAACAACTGGGCCGTGGTGGCCGAGGGGATTCAGACTGTTTTGCGGCGGGAAGGCTATCCCGCACCCTATGAAACCCTGTTGGCGCTGACCCGCACCCACGCCGCCATCGACCAGGCGGCCATTGCCGCCTTCATCGACGACCTGAAGGTGAGCGAAGCCGTCAAGCGGGAGCTGCTGGCCATCCGGCCGGAGACCTACACCGGCGTGCCCGACTGTTAGCGATGCCCAAGCTCTACCTGAAGGAATACGGACGCGCCCTGGCCGGCAAGTCGGTCTACATCGCCTGCCGGGAAGGTATCCTGCGCGACCACCTCCAGGAGATCGTGGCCGATGTCAAGTTTCTGGTCCGTCATACCGCCCGAACTCACCTGCTGCACAACCTGCCCAACCGCTTCGCCAATCGCAAACTGATCAAGCAGCTGTCAGATCGCCTGCCCGCCACCCGGATGGTGCGCATTCCACCGGAGTCCGATTTTTACGGGGCGGTGTTCAATTATCGCAAATTCATGTTCAAGACCATCTTGCTGGAACGCGGCTTTCTGGTCGACCGTCAGGGTAACAAGATCAATGCCGTCACTACCGGCCGGGTGCGCGAATCCATGGCCGATTTCAAAGATCTGATCGCCAACGCCAATTTCAAAGGCGCCATGGCGTGCATCTGTCAGAAGATCGAAAACGGGCAGTGCAACCGCGTCCACATTCTTCCGGCGGGCAAGCATACCATCAAGCACGAACTTTTCACGGTGGAAGGTTCGGGAACCCTGATCGCCAATGACTTTCAGGAGGATTTTCGTCAGGTGCAAACCGACGAAGAGGTGGCCATCGTCTTCCGGATTTTACAGCTGTACAGACGTTCCGGATTTTTAAAGCTGCGCACGAAGCATTATCTGAACAAAAATCGGGACCGTTTTTTTGTTACCGCCATCGATGGCATTGTGGTGGGCTGCGTGGAACAGAAAATCATCGACGTGCAAACCGTGGAGCTGGGGGCCCTGGCCATTTCCACCCGTTTCCGCAATCAGCGGGTGGGCGTCCACACGGTCAACGCATTCATGGCGCTAATGCGATCGCAGGGGTTTTCACGCTTCATCTCGTTGACCAACAACCCCCGCCTGGAAGCGTTGTATACCCAAATCGGATTCGTCCAGGAGAGTCGGCCGGAATATCGTGATCGGCAGGCCTTGAGCCCGGGGGTGAAGATGTTTTTCAAGGCGGATTGAAACCGACCGCGCGGTCGACGGCGGTCAATGATGTGCAATCGCCTCAAACGCCGTGTCGACGGCCGCCAGGATCTCGGTCTGAAGCTCGGGTAGATCCTTCATCTGGCCGATGGCCTCGGTCAGCGGCTCCCAATGGGCGCGATCCGCCTGGGTACCGACATCTTCGGCGGCGGTCATTTGCTTGAACCGGTCTTCCAGGTAGAGCAGCCGGTAGTAGCCCTTCTCGGCCCTGAGCCCGGCTTTTCCCGGCGGTCGTTTTCGGGGCGCCCGGTCGGCGATGGCCTGTTTCAGGGCCTCGGCAACGATGCCCAACAGCCGCTGCCGCTGGACGTCGTTGAGGTCGGCCTGTCGCAGTTTTTCCAACAACGGGTGATCACGCATTGGGTTAACCCACTCCTATACGGTTGGGCACCCTGCGGGCGCCAACGCTCTTGCTCCGGAACTGTATAAACGGTATAAAGACCGATCATGCCGGTGTCAACCGATGGTTGCGGCCGGCCCCACCACCAGCGGCGACAAAACAGGAGAACAGGGGTGCCAAAAGCCAGCAATCTTCAAAAGGGCAGTATCGTCAATATCGACAACCACCCCTATCAGGTCAAACAGATCGACGTGCACACGCCCTCGGCCAGGGGTGCCAACACGCTCTACAAGGTTCGCTATGCGTCGTTGATCACCGGTCAAAAACTGGACCAGACTTACAAAGGGGCGGATCTGCTGGAAGCGATGGTTGTGGACAAGCGGCGGGTAAGCTTTCTGTATCGGGACCAGAATCTGTACACGTTCATGGACAGCGAAAACTATGAACAGTACAGCTTGTCGGTCGATGCGCTCGAAGGGCAGGTCCAGTGGCTGATCGACGGTCTGGAGGGCATTACGGTGCTGCTGCGAAACGGCCATCCCCTGTGCATCGAGCTGCCCCAGACCGTCGACCTGGAAATCGTGGAGACCGTTCCGGCCATCAAAGGCGCCACGGCCACCAACCGCAACAAGCCCGCCACGTTGTCCAACGGGGTTACCGTATTGGTGCCCGAGTACATGGCGGCCGGGGAGATGATCCGGGTTCACACGGAAACCGGGCAGTACATGACGCGGGTCAAGCGTTGAGCCGCTGCCGTTGCGGATGGTTCGAATCGGTCTGCCGGGGGTCGTTGACAGACTACCGCCGCAACGCTATTTTATGACCGTTGAGCCAACACCACCAACAAGGGCGGTACCACATGAAAACAGCCAGCGACATGATCCAGGCCAAGGGAGACGAGATTCTCTGGGTTCCGGAGGGAACCACCGTATCGGATGCGTTGAAACGGATGAATCAACGTAACGTGGGAGCGATTTTGATAACGCGCAGCGACAAGCCCGTGGGCATTTGGACCGAGCGCGATCTGTTGAGAAACATCCTCGATCCGGCATTCGATCCCAAGACCACCCGAATCGAGGACGTGATGACCAAAGATCTTATATTTGCGCCGCACACCGACACGGTCTACAATCTGATGGACAAATTCTTAGGCCTGCGGGTGCGCCACCTGATCATCGAAAAAGCGGGCCAGACCATCGGGGTGGTTTCCGGTGGCGATGTCATGAAGGCCTCCATTCAGGAAAAGGACGCCGAGCTTAAACAACTCAACAGCATGGTCGGTTGGGACTACTACGAAAACTGGTGCTGGCGCCCCGAATCCAAATAGATCGATGGCAGGGGTGATCAGGCGGTTTTCGGTGGCCGGGGAGGGCTGACCAGGGCCTCGCCGGCCAACACCTGGACGCCATCTTGATTGACACAAATGGTTTTCAGCCGAACCCGTTTTTTGTCGGCCATCTTCTCGACCACCGCCACCTCGGCGGTGACGGTATCGCCGATGCGTACCGGGGCTAAAAAATCAAGCGTCTGGTGCAGGTAGACCGTACCAGGCCCAGGCAGTCGGGTTCCGATGACGGCCGAAATGAACCCTGCCGAAAGCATACCGTGAGCGATGCGGGTTTTGAAGAAGGTCTCCTGTGCGTATGCCTCGTTGATGTGCGCCGGGTTGAAATCCCCGGTGATACCGGCAAACAGGTAAATGTCCGCATCGGTCACGGTTTTGGAAAAGCGGTCCGCGTCGCCGATGGAAAGCTGGTCAAAGGTTTTTCCAATCATGGCCGATGCCTTTTGGGATGCCGGAAAAAAACGATGGTTAAAAGTACTCTTCTACCTTGACGAACGCCTCGTCGATGGCCTTCTTGTAGTCGTCCCGGCCTTTTTTAAATGAATTCACCCAATCCTGCATGGCCTTTTTTCCCTCCGGAGGCATCCAGGTGGCCTGATTCAGCATGGTTTCAGCCAGAGTTTCGGTTTGATCCTGGATCATGACCATGGCATTGAAGGCGTTGTTGAACGCACCTTTGTTAAATTCGATCATCTGTTTGAAAATTTGTTTTTGATCCAATGTCTGTTTCCTTTCGTGTACAGGGATTGTTTGCCAAGATGGCCGTTCGCAGTGTATGCATAATCCACTATAGATTTTCAGGGGCCGATGTCAACAAAAAAATGTTGCATTGCACAATTTCATCGGTGCCGCTGATGGTCACCTTGGAATCATTCGACATACCGGCGATGATGACGGCGCCGTCGGCACCCGATCGGCCTTAACGGATGTTTTATTGCCCTGCGGCAACGCATGAAGGGAACCGTAGCCCATGTCCGACCCTCTGGTTTTGAAAAAGTACAGCAATCGACGGCTCTACGATACCCGTAACAGTCGATACGTCACCCTTGAGGATGTATCCGCGATGGTACGGGCCGGTGAACAGGTCCGGATCCTAGAGGCGACCTCGGGCGAAGATGTCACCGCATTCATCTTAACTCAGATCGTTCTCGAGGCGGCCAAGCAGCGCAACAGCCTGCTGCCGGTGTCGGTGCTGCACCTGATCATTCGATACGGCGACAATGCCCTGAACGATTTTTTCGAAAAATATTTTCACAAAATCCTCTTTCATTATGTCGAAACCAAAAACGCCTTCGACCAGCAGTTCGGCAAGTGGCTGGACATGGGTATGGACATGACCAAGCGCATGCCGCACGTCATGCCCGGCGCACCCTTTCTCGAAGAGATGATGGAACTGTTCGGCTTTCCCAAGCCGAGCGTCGAGCCGCCCAAAAAACCATCTTCCGATGCGCCGGCGCCCGGCGATGAGGACCCGGACGCAAGGTAGTTGCACTTTCGTTTGGCGGGCGGTTATGAAGCGGCCCGACACGGCCGATAAACAAGCTGGGTGAATTGGGAGGCACTGACATGTTCGAAAAGCCTTTTGTTGTCACGATCGAAGTGGTTCCACCGGATGGACCGGACCCGGAGAAGGTCCTGGCCGCCCTGGCATCGCTGGGCGAGCTGCCGTTTGACGGGTTCAGCGTGGCCACCAACCCGGTGGCCAAACCCCGCATGAACGCCATGGCCCTGTGTACCCTGATTCAGCGGCGCACCCAAAAACCGGCCATTCTTCACCTGACCACCCGCGACCACAACCGCTTGAGCCTGCAAGGTGCATTGTGGGGGGCGCGGGCACTGGGAATCGAGACCGTGCTGGTTGCCTCGGGTGACTTCGTGGCCCTGAAAGACCGTGGCCACACCACCTCGGTCCGCGACATGGACGTTTACGGCCTGGTCGATTTGGCCCGCAAGGCAGGGCTTAGAACCGGTGTCGTCTTCGACACGCACCCCGAGCGCAATGGCCTGGCCGCTGCGATCGACCATTTAAAACGCAAGGTTGACGCCGGGGCCCAGTTCGCCGTCACCCAGCCGGTTTACGATGATGCCGGCGCCGATCAAATCGCAGAGGCGACCAGGGGAATGGGCCTGCCCGTCATCATGGGCATCTTGCCCTTGCGCACCCCCCGCCACGCCGACTTTTTGCACACCCGGGTGGCGGGTATCACCGTGCCCGACGTGTTGAGACAGCGCATGCACAGCGCCGCGGAACCGATTGCCGAAGGCGTTGCCAACGCCCGCGAAATGGTCGCCGCGGCCCGTCAGCGGTTCGCCGGCGCATGCATCATGCCGCCTTTCGATCATTACGACGTGATGGCGGCCATATTGGAAGATCCCAGTTGAGGTGGCCCTGCCAGGTTCCAGGCGCCGAGGCGGTATGGTGAAACACATTTTGATTGTCGACAACGATTCCGTCATGCTGCACACGCTGGCGGGATTATTGAAAAGCCACAGCGGTTTCCTGCACCTGCACACGGCGGCCACCACCCCGGCCGCCCTCGATATCCTGGCCGGTCAGGCCATAGCCATCGTGATCACGGGGCTGCACCTTTCCGAAATGGACACCTTCGAGCTGCTCTCACGGCTGAGCACCGACCATCCCGGCACCCGTGTCATCGTGGTGACCAACAGCGCGTCGGCCATGTTCCGCGCCAAAATCAAGCAAATGGCCGCCGTGATTCACTTCGACCACGCCCTCGATATCAGCCTGTTGACCAAACGGGTCTTCACGGAACTCCACATCGATCACGGCGGCCAGATCAGGGGACTGACCCTGGCCTCGTTTCTGCAGATGCTCGAATTGGAGGCACGCTCGTGCACCCTGCTGGTCAGCGCCAAAGGAAAAACCGGTACCATCCGCTGCGAATGCGGCAAGCCGGTTGCCGCCAAGATGGGAGCGCTGACGGGCAAGCCCGCCGTCCTGCATATCCTGACCTGGCAGAATGTGCTGATCGACATCGACTACAGTGCCGGATACGGTCCCCGTGAGTTTTCCACCTCGCTGATGAACCTGCTGCTGGAAAGCGGCCGGGTGTTGGACGAAAAACAGAGCCAGCGTGCGAATCTGCGCCAGTACAGCCGCTACGACTGCCTGGTGGGGGTGGACTACGACATCAGCGACTGGACCTACCAGTGCTACATGCGTGACATCAGTGAAGGCGGCGCCTACATCGAAACCGAACAGCCCATCAAGGTGGGTCAGCGGCTGATCATAACGATCTCTTCACCGGTGCTGGAACGCTCCTGCGCGGTCAATGGAACCGTGGTCCGCCGGGATCCCGGGGGCATCGGGATCCGCTTCAGCACGCTCACCCTGCAGCAAAAACAGGTGATCCGATCCCTCACCGAGACCTTGTGCTCCCCGATCCCCGACCCCTCCGAACGATAGTGAAGCCACATCACGATGATCTGATCCGGCAATGCGCTTCAACAGCTGATTTTACAAAGGGGGGTAAATTGGCCGGGCCGGCGCCATGCGGGAAAACAGCGTGCAATCCACTGACAAATGGCCTATGATGAGTTAACTTTCACGTTGAAGCGAAAACTACAAGGAGCGGTTTCCCATGGACGGTCATATCAAGTGGTACGATGAAAAAAAACGGTTCGGGTTTGTCACCACGACAGACAACGAAGATATTTTCCTGCATGTGTCGGGCATCAAGGAGTACGGTCACTTCGGCCTGCAGCGTGATGACCCGGTTGAGTTCGACATCAAAGAAACTGCCAAGGGAAAGCAGGCCGTCAACCTCAGACCGGTCAAATAGCGCCGGGTTCAAATCATACCGCCCAGCCGCGTCGCCGTCGGACAGCGCCACAACGCATCCGACATCGGGCTACCCGACGCTCTCCTGAAACCGTCACGCCACATCACCGGCCGATTCAAACGGCAGCGCGATTTCAAAACGGCTGCCTTGGCCCGGTTCGCTCTGAACGTCGATGGTGCCCCCGTGTTTCTGGACGATCTTGCGGGTCACATAAAGGCCGATACCGGTGCCGCGCCGCCCCTTGGTCGAGGTGAACAGATCGAAGGCGCTGCCAATCGCTTCACGGCTCATCCCGCCACCGGTATCCTGAACAATAAATTTTAGCCATGCTTGGCCGATCTCGACGATGAAGTCGATGCGATGCTCGGTCGTCCCCGGCGTTTCGATGCAGGCCTCGATGGCATTGTCGATGATATTGTACAAGGCCGTGCGGATCAGGTCCGCATCGATTTCCGTCTGCATCCCTGACCCGGGAAATCGGGGGTTGAAGCGGATGTTGGCCCCACGGACCTTGGTGGCCACGTTGGCGGCCACATCCCCGGCGAACTGCAAGATGTCCGTTGCCACCGGGTGGATGTCGCGCTCTTTGGCGTGGTAAAGGATGTCCGTGATCAGTTTGCGGATGCGCTCGACCATCAGTTTGGCCGTGTCCAGACCCGCTTCGATGCGCCCCGGCCGGTTGCGGTAGAAACCCGAATCGATCAGGTACAAGGCGGCATCCAGACCGGTCAGGCTGCCTTTCAGGTCATGGGACAGGGTACTGACCATCAAGCCCAGGTTGACCAGGTTGGCCTGCAGCTTGCGCAGCTGGGTCACATCGGCAAAGATGACCAGGACCTGAACCAGTTTGCCGGCAGCCGTTTTGATGGGTGAGGTCCAGGCCATCACGTTGGTTTTGAGGCCCTCGTTGTTGGTCAGCACCATTTCACCCTGCTGGGGGTCGCCGGTGCGCACCGTCCGGGAGATGGGATCGCGGTATGCCGGAAAAATGCCGGGACGGAATACGTCGAAAAAGGGCCGTCCGGTCTGTTCGCCGAAATTTTCACGGAAGCGCCGGTTGGCCGCGTTGATGCGAAAGCGCCGGTCCAGGACCACGATGCTGGAGGGCACGGCGTTGAACAATTGTTCATAGCGCTGATGGGTGCGGCGGCTCTCCTCGGCCAGGCGCTCGATCTCCTTGGTGCCGGCGAAAATTTCGATGACCAGTTCGATGTTGCCGTCGTTGTCGTAAATGGGTGCGGTGTGCACCGTCACCGGCACCTGGGCCCCGCTGGCGTAGCGTACCAGGGCCCGGGTGGACATGACGCTCTCGTTTTTCAGGGTGCGGCCCACGGGGCAGCCGTTGCGGGTCGCCCGCCGCCCGACATAGATGCCCCAGCTCTCCTGGTAGAGCCGGTTGCCCAGGTAGCGGTGGTAGGTGGCGTTGGCCGCCAGCACCGTGGCGTTGCGGTCGTGAATGGAAACGAAGTAGGGCAGTTCGTTGAAGTAGCGGATGCCCCCCTGCGCATCGGCGGCCACCTGGCTGATGAAGGCGGACATCTTTTCGACAATCTGGCGCACTGCCAGAAAGCGCTCGGTTTCGATGATGCCGTGGACGCTGTTTTTGGCGTGCGACGCCAGGTTTTCGGAAATGGAGCGCACGCGCCGCCGCAGGCGCACCACCATTTCCATGCGCTCCAAAAGCGTTTCCAGCGGCAGCGGCGGCGCCGGCAGGCTTAAAAATTCAGCCGCCCGCCCCCTGAACCCGGCCATGGCGGCCTCCAACCGGCCGGCGGTGGTCACCAAGACCTGGGTCGCGGCGCTTCGGGCGCGAAGGTCATCCACCAGTTCCACCGCTCCGGGCAGGTCGGCGGCCACCGCCACCCAGGGGGGGCGGCTGGCTTCGAACTCCCGCTCGCCCTCGGCGGGCGTACGCGCCGAAATCACCCGATATCCCAGCGCCACCAGCGTGGGCGCCAGTGTGCGCCCATAGGGGGCATCGTCGATTACCAAAATGGGATCTTTGATCATGGCCTGGGTTGGGGGGCGGCAACTCGCGGGCGCGGGTCAGGGGCCCCTGCTAGCGGTTGGCCTTGCGGTAACCGAGTTGATCCAGGGCGGTCGCTGTGGGGTCATGCCGGATCGGGGGTGTCGGCGATGCGCTCAACCAGCGCCATGGCCGTGTCCAGGACTTGGGCCTTGAAGCGAACGCGCAAGGCGGCCTTGAGCATCTCGATCGTGATGATCCGGTTCATTTTGGCCAGCAGGGCCAGGCCGGCCAGGGCCCTGTCCGGCTGCTTGACCTGGTGCGCCTTGAAGTCCACCTCGCGCAGGGTGGCGTCCGTGTCGGGCAGGCGAACGTCGGTGGCCTTGAGGATCAGGGTCTGGCCGTTCAGGCGGCTTAACATTTTCCGGCGCCGTGCCACCCCCTCTTCGGCCAGGGCCAACACCGCTGCGGGCCGGTCGATACCGGTATAATCTACCGGCTGCGGCGCCAGGACCAATTCGCTGACGGAGTGGCCGCGCAAGACCGTGATGGGGTAGTCGTTTTTCATGGTGGCGTACCAGCCGGCGGTCATGCCGGCCATACACAGAATTTCACCGGCGGTGACAATGCGCTGCCCGGCGCTTCCTAAAATGAGGACTTCCTGGCGCGTTTCGGCCGGCGTCTGGAATTGGGCCTCGATGCGGGGCGGCCCCGAGGGAACGGCCAGCCGGTCGGTCACTTCCCGGTACCCACGGCCGTACTCCAGGCGTTGGTTTTCCGGCACCGGCCCCTGGAAGGGTGGCAGGCCGGCTAAGTCCTGCGCGATGCTCTTGGGGGTAATGCGGTTGCGTTTGGTGTAGCGACCGGGACACATGCCCCACATGTCGATCATCGCAAACCCTTCGTAGCGGATGGCGTCGGCCATCGCATCGGCCAGGTCCGGGGCGTGGGCGGATGTCCGGCTCACATAGGCGGCGCCGGCGGCCGCGGCGACCCGGCAGATGTCGACCGGTTTTTCCAGCCGGTTGAGGAAGCCGGAGGCGACCGCGGCATCCTGGGGCGTGGTCGACGAACATTGGCCACCGGTCATCCCGTAATTGAAATTGTTCAGGATCAACAGGGTCAGGTCGATGTTGCGCCGGCAGGTGGCCAGCACGTGGGCGCCGCCGATGCCCAGACCTCCGTCTCCCATGGTGACGATCACCTTCAGGTCCGGTCGGGCCATTTTCAGGCCGGTGGCATAGGTCAGGGCACGGCCGTGCAGCCCGTGAAAGGCGTGCGTGTTGAAAAAGGTGTCGAACAGGCCCGAACAGCCGATGTCGCTGACAATCACCACCTGGTGGCCGCCCAGGTCCAATTGCACCAGGGCCTTGTCCAGGGCGTGCGTGACGCGTTCATGGCTGCATCCGGGGCAGAATACCGGTGGGCGGGTCGTGTTGAGCAGGCTGCCCATCACAGCACCTCCTTGACCTGGCCCGGGCTGATCAGGTTCCCGTTCATCCGGCCCAAAAAGTCGATCGTTTTACCGGGCAGCAGGCGCTGGATCTCGCGCAGGTACTGTCCCATGTTCATCTCCACCACCACGACGCGGTCGTAAGCGGCGGCCGTGTCGACGATCAGCCGCTGCGGCAGCGGCCACAGGGTTTTGAGCGTCAACAGGGAGGCGGGCCGGCCGGCCTGCCGGGACGCGCGCACAGCCACCCGGGCGGCCCGGGCGGTGACGCCATAGGTGATGACCAGCGTGTCGGCCTGCGGGTCCAGATCCGAATCGAAATGGGTGAATTCATCCACATGAGCCAGCAGCTTCTGGTTCAAGCGGTGCTGAAAGGCGCCGATCTCATCGGGATCCACGGTGATATACCCGTTGGCGCCATGCGTGGAGGAGGTCTGTCGCACCAGGGTTCGGCCGCCGATGGGCAGAAAATCCGGTACGCCGTCGTCGGCGGTCGTGGCAAAGGGTGAGAATGGCCCATCGCCGGCAGCCGGCTTGCGGGTAACTTGCTCCGGCAGGTCAATGCTGTCCAGATCGACGCTCTCGCGCGTCATGGCGATCTCTTTGTTGGACGCCACGAAGACCGGACAGCGGTAAGTTTCGGCCAGGTTGAAGGCATGCACGGTCAGCTGGTAGCAGTCGGCCGCATCCACCGGCGCCAGCACGATTACCGGCAGGCCGGAACTGGATCCCCAGCGCATGAACTGAATGTCCCCGTCGGCCCCTTTGGTCGCCGACCCGGTGGACGGGCCCAGGCGCTGGACATTCACGATCACGATCGGGATTTCGCTGCCGATGGCAAAGGAGATCTGTTCGCTGTAAAGGCTGATCCCCGGTCCCGATGTGGCTGTCAGCACCCTGCTGCCCGCCATGGAGGCCCCCAGGCAATACCCGATCGAGGCGATCTCGTCCTCGCCCTGGAGGCAGACACCGCCCTGGGGCGGCAGGTAGCGGAGCATGGCATTGTATATGGTGGTGGCCGGCGTGATTGGATATCCGGCAAAAAACCGGCAGCCGGCGGCCATGGCCCCCAAGGCCACGGCCTCGTTTCCTTCGATGAAACGCAGTCCCATCGTTCGTCTCCGCTTAGCAATGATCGATTATCCGCTTACTTTCACGGACGCCCCCCGATCCATAGCGAACTCGTTGTGGAAGTGTCAATAAGTTAAATTAACGACATGAAATATAAGCAAAAATGAGGAGCCACGGCCCGGCACGCAAAGTGTGCCGGGCCGTGGCGGCAGCGGGATGGTCTTGGGTTGCCGGCGGAAAATCCGGACCTCGGGGACGTGTTTGAATCCCGGCCGTTAGACGAAATACTGTTGGGCCTGCTGGTAACTTTCGTCCATGTAGGACTTGAACTGGCTGCGTCCGGTTTTGAAGGTTTTCAGACAGTGGTCGTAAACCTGGCGCTGGTCGCAGGGCATCCACCCGGCCTGGTCCAGGAACATGCTGCCGATTTTCTCGGCCTGATCCTGAAGCTTTACGGAGGCTTCGAATGCATTGTTGAACAGGGTTTGATTGAATTTGAGCATGCGGTATAGGTTCTCTTTGGGTTCCATTTTTTCTCCCTCGTTCGTGTTGGTTGCGGTGGTCGGAAAATTGTGCTACGCACAAAATTATGGTTGCCAATCGATGGCTTAAAATTATATTTTGAAGAGAATGTGTCAAGCAAAAATATTGCATTGCAACATGTTGGTGTTGACAAGGCCGGTGAGTGTCCTACAATAGTAGGTGTAAGAACGCTTTTTCGTTCGCCGATTCACCGTTTCCGCTTGCCGCCGTTTGTCTGGATTCAGGCTTACCAAACAGGAAGGAGATCTTATGTCGGGCGTAAATCAACCCCTCGAGGGCATCGATGCCGTGGCGCAAAATTGGGGTGGCGCTCTCAGCGTAGTCCAAAACCTGATGACGGCATCGCAGACCTATCTTGCCGGACTTGGGCAATATACCCAAAACTTCTACCTGCCCTATTTGATTGCAACCCAATATTTTCAGCAGGTCGAGGCCCGGCGCCTGATGGAAGCGCCGCCCGACGAGAGCTGGAATGCCTATCTCGGCCTGCTGGAAAACAACCTTGAACTGATGACGCGCAGTGTCAACGGCAGCAGCAGAATGCTGGAAGCCTACCTCCAGAACGAGGCGGCCGGGTTCACCGATGCCCTGCGGCAGAGCCTGCTGGAACTCGACCCCTCCAAGATGGTCGAATTCACCCGGCGGCAGGCGGCACTGCTGGACATGGTCGTCAATGTCTACCCGCAAGCCATCGCTGACATCGAATCCGAGTACGGCTTTCATTTCGAGCGCGACCAACACGCCCTGGCCGACCAAACCGATCGCTTCTGGCTCTACCGCGTGGCCCCGTCACTGCCGAACGTCGCGACGCGCCGTGACGCCAAACCGGTCCTGATCATCCCACCCTATGTCCTGGGGGCCAATATCCTGGGGTTTCTGCCCGGCGAACAGCGCAGCTATGCGCACTGTTTTGCCAACCAGGGCTTTCCAACCTACATCCGGGTTCTCAAGCCGATCGACGACACACCGGCCCTGCAGACCATGAGCGCCGACGACGATGCCCGGGACACCCGCCGGTTTTGCGAGACCATCATGAAGGCGCATGGCAAACCGGTGACCCTGAACGGGTATTGCCAGGGCGGCTACAACGCCCTGTGCGCCTTGACCAGCGGCGTGCTGGACGGCCTGGTAGACGCCTTCATCACCTGTGTCTCACCCATGGACGGCACCCGCAGCAAAGGGCTGGCGCGGTTTCTGGCGCGCCTGCCGCAGCGCTTCAACGATCTGGCCTACGGCACCAAAACCCTGCCCAACGGAAACCAGGTGGCCGACGGCCTGCTCATGGGATGGGTTTACAAGCTCAAAAGCATCGAGCAGGAGATCCCGGCGGCGGCTTTCTATCGTGACCTGATGATGTTCGCCCACCAGAAAAACGGAAACCACCAAATCAGCAAAACTGCGGCCGCCTTGAACTATTGGCTCCAGAACGAGCGCAACGACCTGCCCGTGGAAATCACGCGCGTCAGTTTTGCCTCCTACAACACACCCATCAGCGACGACGGCGTCCTGCCGGTGCGTCTGTTCGGCGACAAGCTGACCATCAAACGCCTGCAGGCCAAAAAGATACCTTGGCTGATCTGCTACGGGATCCACGACGACCTGGTGGAAAAGGAGACCGCCCTGGCGCCCCTGGACTTTGTCGAGGCCGAGGTGGCCCCCTTTCCCAAGGGGCATGTGGCCATTGCGACCTCGTGGTCCTTTCCGCAGTCCAAATATGCCCTGCACACCCGCTTTGGTGACGGCCGATACCGCGGGCCGGTGCGCTTTCACATGGACATGGACGCGGCACTAGACGACGCCAAGCGTCCGGCTGCCGCCGCATCCAGCCCTGCCGCGGCCGAGGCGGCGGTGCCCGCGTCAGCCGAAAAAGCGCCCAAAAGCGCTGGGAAATCTCGACCGCGGGCCGAAGCCCGACGCGCCAAGGCCTCACCGGCAGCCAAACGGACAACCAAACCAGCGGCCTCCCGCGCACCCAAAAAGGCCAAGGCCAAGGCAAAAGCCAAGCCCGGGCCTTCTGCGCGTCCACGCAAGGCCTAAACGGGCGCTGCCAGGGGCCCGCCGGCATCCGGACCGTACGGTGAACGGCGGTGATCTGCAAAGCGTTGCCCTGACCCCAGCTTTCTCCCACGGGGAGAATTCGTCAAGGTAAGTTGCAATCAACGGCCGTTCAACGTACAATCATCCGAACAAGGGGTAAACGAGCCGATGAACCGGCAATTTTATGAATTCTGGGGCAACTTTTTCAGCAACGCCGCCCGTGGGCAGCAGCAGCTCGACGACATGACGGCCCTGATGAAGCAGGGTTTTGCGGGACTGGAAGAGTTGTCGTCGCTTTTTCGGCGCAGCTACGGACTGAAAACGCCTTACCCCGGCGGTGCCGGCGAATCGGCCACCTGGGAGCAGGCCATCGACAACTTCCAGCAATCCTTGGCCCAGTTTGCCGCCCAGTGGGGATGGGTCAGCCAGGCCGACCACCAGCAGGTGGTGGACCGCTGTGCGGCCCTCGACAAAAAGGTTCAAGACCAGCAGGCCACCATCAGCCAGCTGCGCGGCTTGCTCACCCGAGAGGGGTTGGGGTACACGGAGCTGATGGCGCATCTCAAAAAATCGTTCCAGGATCAAAGCGAGCAGTTCAAGGCCATCATGCAGAGTCTCGGCCGCCCCGACAAGGATGACGCCTGACCGGTCCGCTGTCAACAGGGCGCCGGCAATTTCACCAAACGATGTTCACCCTAACTGAAGCATACCTGCCATGAATGAAAAACAGGAAGATCCGTTCGGCGTGGCGCCCATCATCGCCGCCTGGATGAAATCAATGAACGACTATTTCGGCGGCCTGGCCGATCAAGCGGGTGCCGGCCGGGCCGAATCCGCACCGCCGCCCGATCCGGTCGCCAAGCCCCCACCGAAAAGCCAGGTGGCTGTGGCAGCCGCTTTGAAAAACTGGCAGGCGCTGGCAGGCGCCATGACGACGCCGGATTCGGTCGGCGCGCTGTTGAAGGGCAGCGGCGCCATGCCCGAAATTCTGGTCAAGCTTTCCCAAACCTCCATGGACAGCCTGATCGAACTGCAGCAGAGCATGATCGATCGGATGGGCCGCCTGGGCGAGTCGACCAAGGCTTACCAATTTGAGGACATCGAAGCGAACGTCAACCGCATCTGGAGCGACATCTACGAAAAAGAGTTTCGCCAGTTCTTCCACATTCCCCAGCTCGGCCTGATGCGCACCTACCAGGAAAAGGCCAATCGTTTGGTCGACAATTACCACCTGTTTCAGTCGACCCTGTCAGAGTTTCTCAGCCTGCTGGGCATGCCCTTCACCCGGTCCATGCAGGTCATGCAGGAAAAACTGGGCGAAATGGCCGAAAAGGGTGAACTCTCCGATGACAGCAAGGAGTATTACAACATGTGGGTCAAAATCCTGGAAGGGCATTTCATGACCCTTTTTCAGACACCGGAGTATGTCGACACCCTGACCCGCACCGTCAATTCGCTGACCGATTTTGCGGCCGCCCGGGACGCCGCCCTGGAGGACCTGCTCGGCTCGCTGCCTCTGGCCAAAAAGAGCGACATGGACGACATGGCCCGCGACCTCTATGAGTTGAAAAAGCGTGTTCGAAAGCTCGAAAACAATCAGCCATAACCCGCTGCTCGTCCAAATGCGGTCCATGCCGCCATTTCGGGACGGCCGCGGATCCAGTAACCCGGTTGCCAAAGGGGAAGTGCATGCCACCGACTAAAATTCCCGTGGACCTGATCCTGTCGAAATTGGCCCAAGATACCGAAAAGGCCCAATCGCGTGCGCGCAAGGCCTCGGAAGTCTTGTTGGACAAACTGGACACCGACCTGGCCCAGACCGCCTATGAAGTGGTTTACCAGGAAGACCGCGTCAGGCTGAAACACTATCTGCCCCGTACCGAAATCCGCTACCAGACCCCGTTGCTGGTGGTTTACGCCCTGATCAACCGTGAAACCATGTTGGACCTGCAGCCCGGCCGCAGCGTGGTCGAACGCTTTCTGGACGCTGGCATCGACCTGTACATGGTCGACTGGGGCTATCCCAAACGCAAGGATCGCTTTCTCGGTTTTGACGACCATATCAACGGCTATATCGAAAACGTCGTCAATTTTATCCGTGACCGGCACCAGGTCCCCAAGATCAATCTCATGGGCATCTGCATGGGCGGCACCTTCAGCGTTATCTATGCCGCCCTGCACCCGGATAAAATCAAAAATCTGGTCACCACGGTCACCCCCACCAATTTCGACACCAACAAGGGGCTTTTGCATGTCTGGATGAAATATCTCGATGTGGACCAGGTGGTAGACGCCTTCGGCAATCTGCCGGCCGATGTGATGAATTTCGGTTTTTTGCTGCTCAACCCGGCCCGCCTGATGATCGATAAATACGTCGGCTTTATGGAGAATGTGGACAACAAGCAGTTTGTCGAAAATTTCGTGCGCATGGAGAAATGGATCTTCGACAGCCCCGACCTGCCGGGCGAAGTCTTCCGCCAGTTCATCCGGGACTGCTACCAGGGCAACAAGCTGATCCAGAGCAAGCTGGAGGTCGGCGGCCAGCGGGTCGACCTGGCCAACCTGACCATGCCGCTGCTCAATATCTACGGCCAGTACGATCATCTGGTGCCGCCCGAAGCGTGCGACCAGCTGGTAGACCGGGTGGGCAGCACCGACACGGAGGACGTCTGTCTGAAAACCGGGCACATCGGCATTTACGTCAGCTCGAGATTCCAGGAAGCCTTTGCCCCTAAAATCGTCCACTGGCTGAAAGCACGTGACGGGCAGCCAGCCACAGACCGCCCCCCCCAAAAAGCACCTGCCGCCAAAATGACGCCGGCATCCAAAAAAGCAGCCGCGCGCAAGGCAGCACCTGCCAAACGCAGGTCCCGGAAGACCGGACCCAAGCGTTCACCCATCGCCGCAGGACCCGACCCGAAATAGGCAATGCCCACAGATGAAACCTCGAGGAGGCAAGGAATGACCAGGGAGACCGACTACTTCAAAACATTTTGCAAGATCAGCAAGGCCTTTGGCACGGCTATCACCAAGCAGGCGTTGCTGGATCTGATCGTGAGCAGCGCCATCGAGACCATGTCGGGCAAGGCGGCCTGCCTGTTTTTGCAGGATCGCAAAGCGGATGCCTTTATTCCCGTAGCGCAGCAGGGCCTGTCCGAAACCTACCTGCACGCCAATCCCATCAAGGCCAGGGACATCGTTGCTGCCCTTAACGAAGAGGGCTACATGGCCTTTTTGGATGCCACCACCGATCCGCGCCTGGAAAACCACGCCGCCAAAAAGGCCGAAGGAATTGCCTCGCTCTTGACCGTTCCGGTCAAGATGAGAGACCGCACCATCGGCGTGCTGACCCTCTACACGGGCGAGCGTCGCGAGTTTAAAACCGACGAAGTCGAGTTCTTGCAGGCCCTGGCCGAGCAGGGCGGCATCGCCATCGAAAAGACCCGCCTGCTCAACCGCATTCGGAAGTTGACCATGCTGTTTCTGGAACTGTCGTCCAGCATCAACTCATCTTTGGACATCAAGGAGGTGCTCAGCAACCTGACCGAAAACATCTGCGACACCTTGGGGTTGAAAGCGGCGCACATCCGTTTGCTGGACGAAGACACCGGCTCGCTCAAACTGGTGGCCAGCTGCGGGCTCAGCGATGAATTCCTCGAAAAGGGCGCCAGCGTCACCACCGAAACCGCCCAACGCGCCCTGAAAGGCGAAACCATGGTGATCAGCGACGTCACCACGGACACGCGCATTCAGTTCAAGGAACTCATGAAGACCGAAGGCATCGCCTCCATGATTGTCACCCCGATTCTGGCCCGGGACCAGGTCATTGGTGTGATGCGTCTGTACAGCGCCGTTCAGCGCGATTTCCCGTCCGATTTCATGGCCATGGTCGAAGCCCTGGCCCATCAGGGCGGCCTGGCCATCCAGAATGCCTCCATGTTCCTGAAGCTGCAGGAAGATCAGAAAAGCCTTGAAGCGGATATCTGGAGCCACCGCTCCTGGTTTTAGGCGTGCAGCTCAGACGTTGAAGCGAAAATTGATGATGTCCCCGTCGCGGACGAGATAGGTTTTTCCCTCCAGACGCACGCTGCCGCGCTTGCGTGCCTCGGCATAGGTGCCGGTATCCACCAGGTCGTCGTAGGCTAGGACCTCGGCGCGGATGAATCCTTTCTTGATATCCGAATGGATCACCTCGGCCGCATCCACGGCGCTCGTATCGCGGCCGATGGTCCAGGCGCGCACTTCGTCTTCCCCCACGGTGAAAAAAGAGATCAGGCCCATCAGGTCATAGGAGCGTTGAATGACCCGGTCCGTGGCCGAGGCGGTGATGTTGAACTCGGCCAAAAAATCACGGGCCTCGTCGGCGGACATCTGGGCCAGCTCCTGCTCGAGTTTGGCGCGGATCACCAGGTCGGCCCCCCCGTCGGGCAGCACGACGTCGTCGGGCAGGGCATCGTCTTCGTCGTTGTTGTTGAACAAGATCAACATGGGCTTGGCCGAGAGAAAGGCAAACCCGCGCAGCACCTTGGCCGCGGCGATCTCGGCAAAGCGGCGCAGGGGGATTTCGCTGTCCAGGTGTGCTTTGCACTGGTTGAGCAGGGCGATCTCTTCCGGGTCGGGTTTTTTACCCCGGCGTTCGTCCAGGGCCAGGCGCTCGAGGCGCTTTTCCACCACGACCAGGTCGGAGATGATCAACTCCTGGTCGATGGCGGTTATATCCGCTTTGGGGGTGGGCGCTTCGAGCCCGTAGCCGCTGAAGTTGCGCACGGTGTGAATCAGGGCGTCGCAGTCGCGCACCTGGGTCCAGATGCCCTGCTCTTGTTGAGGGGACCCGCCTGGCTCGCCCCCCTTGCCCGGTAGAAAGTAGGCCACCTGAGCGAAAATGGTTTTGCGGGGATGGTACATACCGCTCAACACGTCCACGCGCAGGTCCGGGACGGTGATGGTGCCGATGCGGCTCTCCCGCCGGTTGCCGTCGGCCGTGATGCTGCGGGTCAAGGCGTCGAAAACAGTCGATTTTCCCGACTGGGGCAGGCCGATGATGCCGAGTCTCATGGTGATGTTTCCTCAATGGTAACCGGTGAACGATCTGTCCAACCGTGGGGGTTCCATAACCGCCGGGGGGCCTTGCGTCAAGGCAAATCAAAGGACCCTGGTTGCGCCGGGGCGTTGTTCACCGCCCGATACCGGCCTGTCCGTACCCAACGGCACGGTCGAACCAGATGCATTGGCAGACTTTTGGCCGGCCCTTCGTGGCTGGCCGCTGCGCCATCGTCTATACGCGTCCCCGACATTTCCTGTTTGATTTTTGGGCTCGATTCCATTTATTCTGCTGCTTCCACGCGAACACTTAGTTTTCAGGACAGATGAACGGGTTTTCCCCCAGTGTCGGGCAGCTAAACTACAAGGAGGGACTTGGTGATGGGCTTGGCCAATCGATTGTCTGTCAGCGGCTTGCTGGTGGGAACGCTTTTTTTTGCCTTCTCGTTAACCCCCAGCCTCATGCCGCGCGATGATTGGATGCAAGGCGTCATCGCCGGCCTGTCGCTGGCAGCCGGATACGCGATCGGCGTTTTCGGTCGCTGGGTGTGGGCCTACCTGGAGCTGCCGACGCCGCGACTGCGGATTCAGCGGTACATTCAGCTCTTTTGCGCTGCCATCTGCGGCGTCATCACGGTGGTCTTTTTGTGGCAGGCCGCCGCGTGGCAGAATTCGGTTCGCTCCCTCATGGGAATGGAGGCGACCGATGACGTGAGGACCCTGGTAATCGTCTCTGTCGCGCTGGTGTTGCTCGCCGCCCTGCTGCTACTGGCCCGCCTGTTTAAATGGACCTTCCAGCTCTTGTCGCGCTGGCTGCAATCGTTCCTTCCCCGGCGGGTTTCCCATCTGCTGGGGTTGCTGGTCGCGTTCCTCTTTTTCTGGTCCGTCATCAATGGCGTTATTTTCAGGATGGGGCTGCAGATCGCCGACCGCTCTTTCCAGGAGATCGATGCCTTGCTCGACCCGGAGGTCGAGAAGCCGAGCGCCCCATTCAGGACCGGCAGCAGCGAATCGCTGATCGATTGGGTCGATATCGGGCGGCAGGGTCGCATCTACATCTCCTCAGGGCCGACGGCGGCACAACTGGGTGCCGCCGCGCCGGGACACCGCGTCCTGGATCCCCTGCGGGTCTATGTGGGCTTGAACAGTGCCGAGACCCCCAAAGCCCGTGCCGATCTGGCCTTGCAGGAATTGATCCGCGTGGGTGCTTTCGAACGCGCCGTGCTGGTGCTGAATACGCCCACCGGTACGGGCTGGGTGGACGCAGGTTCCATCGACACGGTCGAGTACCTGCATCGGGGCGATATCGCCAGCGTGGCGGTGCAGTACTCCTATCTGTCCAGCCCCTTGTCGTTGCTGCTCAAAGCCGATCACGGCCTTGAAACGGCGCAGGTGGTGTTCGAGACGATTTACGGGTATTGGACCCAATTGCCCAAAAAGGAGCGTCCGGCCCTCTACCTGTGCGGTTTGAGTCTGGGGGCCCTGAATTCGGACCTGTCCTTCCAGGTGTTCGACATCATCGAAGACCCTTTCCAGGGCGCCCTGTGGAGCGGCCCGCCCTTTAACCACGAAACCTGGCAGGCGGCCACCAAACGACGCGATCCCGGCTCGCCGGCCTGGCTGCCGCGTTTTCGGGGCGGTTCCGTGGTGCGCTTTGCCAACCAACAAACGGGCCTGGATGCGCTGGATGCCCCATGGGGTGCTTTCCGCATCGCTTTTTTGCAGTACGCCAGTGATTCGATCACCTTTTTCGAGCCGGACGCGTTTTATCACCAACCAGACTGGATGAACGAACCGCGTGGGCCGGACGTCTCACCGGAGCTTGAATGGTTTCCGATCGTTACCGCCCTGTCCTTGATTGGGGACATGACCGTCGGGGATGCGCCGGTCGGTTTTGGACACGATTTCGCCCCCGAGCACTATTTCGATGCCTGGCTGGCGCTGAGCGAGCCCGGCGGGTGGGACGATGGTGAGTTGCAGCGCCTGCGGGAAATCTTTTCCACGCGTTCAGCTACCGTGGCGCGGCTGCCGGCGGCCGGCAGGGTAAGCCATGGCGATGGCTGAGGTTTCGGCGGGCACTTCCATAGGCGTCAGGCGGGATGGACACAATGACATAAAGGAGCCCCAAGATGGCGGACGATCGCGCTGACATGGCATTTAAAAACAGCATTCACACGATTCAAACAGAGATTGAATCGTTCCGGGTCGAGACAGACAACATCGGCCAAATCGAAATCCCCGTCGATGCCTACTGGGGCATCAATGTGGCCCGGGCGCTTGAAAATTTTGCCATCAGCGGGCGCGCCATTTCAATTTACCCGGATTTCATCTTCGCCTACGCGTGCGTGAAGCAGGCCGCCGCGCGGGCCAATGCCGAGATCGGCGTGTTGGAATCGGCCAAGGCAGAGCTGATCGACCAGGCTTGCGAGGAGATTAAGGGCGGGGATCTGCTCGACCAGTTTGTGGTCGATGTCATCCAGGGCGGTGCCGGCACCTCTACCAACATGAATGTCAACGAGGTGATTGCCAATCGTGGCAATGAGATCGCGGGTCAGCCCAAGGGCAGCTACCGCCCGATCGATCCCAACGATGACGTGAACAGGGGCCAAAGCACCAACGATACCTATCCGACGGCCCTCAAAATCGGCCTGTGCCTGTCGATCGAGCGGCTGCTGGTCGAACTCAAGCGTTTAGAGGGTGCCTTTCACGATAAAGGCGCCGAATTCAGCGACGTGTTGAAGGTCGGTCGAACCCAGTTGATGGACGCCGTGCCCATGACGCTCGGGCAGGAATTTTCCGGTTTTGCCGTAACGCTGTCCGAAGATCACGCCCATCTCGAAGCGCTGATCCGGCAGCTGGGCGAGATCAACCTCGGCGGCACAGCCATCGGCACCGGGATCGCCGCCGATCCAAAGTTTGCCGGAGCCGTCCGCGAACATCTGGCCAAGATCACCGGATATGAGATCAGAACCGCCCTTAACCTGATCGAGGCCACCACCGACGTCAGCGTCTTCTTGGAGCTGTCCGGTGCCCTCAAACGCACGGCCATGAAACTGTCCAAGATTTGCAACGACCTGCGGCTGTTGGGCTCAGGGCCGCAAGCCGGTCTCGGGGAGATCAAATTGCCGGCCCAACAGGCCGGTTCCAGCATCATGCCCGGCAAGGTGAATCCGGTCATCCCCGAAGTCGTGAATCAGGTGGCATTCGCCGTTGCCGGAGCGGACATGGCCGTGACCATGGCCGCCGAAGCGGGTCAACTGCAGCTCAATGCCTTTGAGCCGATCATGGCACACTCTCTGTTTTCCTCCCTGCAGTGGTTGACCGCCGCCATGACGACCCTGCGTGTCAACTGCGTGGCCGGCATCGTTGCCAACAAGGCGCGCTTGAGCCAGCAGGTGGGTTCCTTCGTGGGGGTCATCACCGCGCTGATTCCGCACATCGGCTACGCCAATGCCGCTCGGCTGGCCAAAGAGGCCCTGGAAACCGATGCCAACATCGCCGACCTGATCGTCGACAAGGGACTGCTCACGCGCGCCCAGGTGACCGAGATGATGTCGCCGGAAAAGCTGACCGGGCCGCACTGATGCACCCGCAACATTCCCTATTGCCTTCGTTTGATGCCCCTTGACGCGCTCTGGCCGATAAAACGAGGGTCGGTTCAGGGGGTGACTTCTTCTTTGAGCATGCAGCAGGCGATCTGGTACGGTGGTGGGCCGCCGTCGGCCGGCGGCAGGTTGCGCGGTTGAATGATGCGGTTCATCACGCAGCCGTCGGCAATGGTCAGGGGGAACAGGTCCATCTCGTTGATTCTGGCCGTTTCCACCAGCCGGTCGTCGCGGATGGCCAGGCTGTGCAGGGGATAGTCTTCGCACAGGGGGCAGCGGTAGACCCGGCCGTTGGGGAAAATGAAGTAGTTGTCCGCCACCAGTCCGGCGCATTCGAAGGGCGCTTCGGGCTCCAGAAATACCTTGGGGAAAGAGACCACGATGTTGCGCCGGGCGGCTGCTTCGGCCACCTCGGGGATCACCGCCAGCCAGGTCTCCCGGTCCACCTGGGCCAGGGCATCGCGTCGCTGGGCGTCGGCGACCCACGGCCCCCTGACGCCGATTACCTGGATGAAAAAGCGATCCACGCCCAGTTCGGCCAGCAGGGACGGCATGCGCGACAGGTCCTCGATGTTGGCGCGGCTGACCGTGTAGATCGCGCTGACGGAAAAGCCGCGCCGTTTGGCCGCCCGGATGCCCTGGGTACAGGTTTGAAAGCTGCCGGTGCCGCGCAAAGGATCGTTGACCGATGGATCGGGCCCGTCCAGGCTGAAGCTGAAGTAATCCACCTCCTCGGGCGCCACCCGCTCGAGGATGTCGTGAAAGAGGTATCCGTTGGTGTCGATGGTGACCGATCCATAGCCCAATTCCCTGGCGCGCTTGACGGCCGCGGCCAGGTCCGGGTGCAGGGTCGGCTCGCCGCCTAGGAAAATCAGGTTGGCCGCTGGATGCCGCCGGGCGAAAAGGCCGAGCCAGCGCTCGATGGTGGCGATGTCCAGCGTTTCGCGGCCGTGCTGGCCGGGATTGATGTAGCAGTGTCGGCAGCGCAGGTTGCAGCGCGTCAGGATGTGGAAGAAGATGTTGGCCGCGTGCCGGGAAAAGGATACGGTGCGGCGCATCACAGGGACTTCATAAAGGCGTCCAGGTCGGCATCGTCACCTTTGTCGGCAGACTGAGCGCTTTTACCGCCCAGGCGGCGGATCTCTTTGCGGGCCTGGATCAGCTCCTCGTTGGTCAGGCGCAGACGGTGGGTCATGTATTCGGCGAAGATCCGGTAGAGCAGCAGCAGCAAGTCGAGCCGTTCGTCTTTCTGATCGCTGGAGGAGAGCCGGCTGCCGGCCGAGGTGTCCACCGCCATGCAGATGGTCTTGCCGATGGAGCGCACCGTGGCGCTGCGGGTCTGATCGTCGATGATGCGCATTTCACCGAAGATCTCCCCTTTTTTGCTGATTCTGCTGATCGCCTCACCCTCTTTGCTGATCTCGACTTCCCCGGACAGCAAAAAGTAGAGCCAGGGGTCGATGTCACCCTCCTGGATGATGGCCTCCCCATCCTCGTATTGGCGGATCTTGCTCAGGCGCAGCAGCTTGCCCAGGTTGCGGGTTTCGAAATGCTTCAAGGCCGAGATGGTCATGAGCCGCTGAATGTTTTCGATGTTTTCCTTCAGGTATTTGGATTCGATCATAAAATCCCTCCCCCAGCAGTGGTGCTGCCGTTGCCAGCCCGACGGTGTCGCATGCGGGCCGGCATCCAATAGCGGAACCGGTCAATCGATCGATCCCGTCGAGCGCATCTCCATACAGTTTTTGGACAGATTTTCGTCAAATTCGACCGGGTAGCAGCCGTCGAAGCAGGCCTTGCAGAAATGGTTGCCCGGATCCGCGACCCCGGTGGTCTCGAGCAGTCCCTCCAGGCTCAGGTAGCGCAGGCTGTCCAGGCCCAGGTAACGGCCCAGCTCTTCCACGCGCATCTTGGATGCGATCAGCTCTCCCTTGGTGGAAAAATCGATGCCGTAGTGGCAGGGGAAGCGATGGGGCGGACCGCTCACCCGCAGGTGAATGCGGTTGACCCCCAGATCCCGAAGGGCCTTGACGCGCGTCTTGGCCGTGGTGCCGCGAATGATGGAGTCTTCGATGATGATGATGTCCTTGCCCTTGAGCAGCTCTTTGATGGGGTTGAGCTTGACCCGCACCCCGAAGTCGCGCATGCTCTGGGTGGGCTGAATGAAGGTGCGGCCCACGTAGTGGTTGCGGATCATGCCCATTTCGAAGGGAATCCCGGAGGCTTCCGAATAGCCCAGGGCGGCATAGGTTCCCGAATCCGGAAACGGCATCACCAGGTCCGCATCCACCGGCGACTCTTCGGCCAGCCGCCGGCCATGGGCCTTGCGGGTCAGGTAGACGTTGTGCCCGAAAAAGGTGCTGTCCGGCCGCGCGAAATAGATGAATTCAAAGACGCAAAAGGCCCGCCGGCTGCTCGGTTGGGTGCGGATGCTGCGCACACCGCCGGCGTCGATGATGACGATCTCGCCGGGGTCCAGCTCGCGCACGAACTCGGCCTGCACCAGGTCCAGGGCACAGGATTCCGACGCCAGTACGTAAGTGCCATTGATCTTGCCCAGGCACAGGGGCCTGAACCCGTGGGGGTCCTTGATGCCGACCAGTTCGCCTCGGCTGGTCAGCACCACCATGGAAAAGGCGCCCTTCATCTGGGCCACCGAGGCCTTCAGGGCGCCTTCGAAGCCCTGTTTCAGATTGCGCACGAACAGGTGTAAAAAGACCTCGCTGTCCATTGTGGATTGAAAAATGGATCCGGCCTCTTCGAGCTCGGCCTTGATTTGGTGGGCATTGACCAGGTTGCCGTTGTGGGCCACGGCATAGGCCCGGTTGCGGTGACGCACCACGAACGGCTGGGCGTTGGCCACGACCGAACTGCCCGTGGTCGAGTAGCGCACGTGCCCGATGGCCGACGGGCCGGTCAGGTCGTCGAGGATGTCCATGTCGAAGACGTCGGGCACCAGGCCCATGCCTTTGTATTCGTCGATGACGCCCTTGTCGGCGACGGCGATCCCGGCACTCTCCTGGCCGCGATGCTGAAGTGCATAAAGGCCGAAATAGCACATCTTGGCAGCGTCCGGATGGCCGACGGTTCCGAAGAGGCCGCAGGCTTCGCGGGGCTTGTCGTCCTCATATGATTCCGGGAGGTTGGTCTTGGCTGATGTCATGGTGCTCGCCTTGAAAGATATGGGTTGAACCGGGTGCCGACGGTCCCCGTCAGGCATGGTAGTCCTGAATTGGTTTTACCGAAAACGGCTTTTCGCGCAGCGACGCAACCGCCCGGCACACCGCCAGCGCACCGGCGGCGGTGGTGGCATAGGGCACCTTGAATTTGAGTGCGGTCCGCCGGATGGTGTAGCCGTCCCGGCGCGGTTCGTCACCGGTGCCGGTGTTGATGATCAGCTGGATGCGGCCGTTTTTGATGGCGTCGGCCACATGGGGCTGACCCTGGGAGACCTTGTTGATGCGTTCGGACGCGATGCCGCTGGCCTTCAGGTGAGCCCACGTGCCGTCGGTGGCCAGAATGTCGAACCCCATCTGGACGAATTGCCTGGCCACCGGCAGGATCGCCGGCTTGTCCACGTCATAGACGCTGATGAACACCGTCCCGGACAGGGGCAGGCGCTGGCCGGCACCCAGCTGCGCCTTGGCATACGCCAGGCCGAAATCGGACCCCAGGCCCATCACTTCGCCGGTGGACTTCATCTCCGGTCCCAGCAGGGTGTCCACATCGGGAAAGCGGTCGAAGGGCAACACGGCCTCTTTGACGGACAGATGGGTGGGCACGATCTCCCGGGTGAGACCTAATTCGCCAAGGGTTTTGCCGAGCATGACCTTGGTGGCCAGTTTGGCCAACGGGACGCCGGTGGCCTTGCTGACGAAGGGAACGGTGCGCGAGGCCCGTGGATTGACCTCGATGACATAAAGGTGCTCGTCCTTGATGGCATACTGGACATTCATCAGGCCCACCACCTGCAACTCGATCGCCATGGCTTTGGTGGCCGCGGCGATCCGATCGATCATGTCGCTGCCGATGCTGAAGGGCGGCAAAACGCAGGCCGAATCCCCGCAGTGCACGCCGGCGGCCTCAATGTGCTCCATGATGCCGCCGATAATGGTCGTGGCGCCGTCACAGATGGCATCCACATCCACCTCCACGGCCGCCTCCAGGAACTTGTCGATCAGCACGGGATGTCCCGGCGAGGCCAGGATCGCCAAGCGGGTAAAATTTTCCATGTCGGTGGGGCTGTAGACAATCTTCATGGCCCGCCCGCCCAGAACGAAGGAGGGGCGCACGATGACCGGGTAGCCGATGCGGTCGGCGATGACCAGGGCCTCGGCAATGGAGAGCGCCGTACCGTTGGCCGGCTGCATGAGGCCCAGCTTTTGGAGCATGGCCTGAAACAGCTTGCGGTCCTCGGCCCGGTCGATGCTTTTCGGCTGGGTGCCCAGGATCGGAACGCCCTCTTGGTGCAGCGGGGTTGACAGGTTCAGGGGGGTCTGGCCGCCGAACTGCACGATGACGCCGTCGGGCCGCTCCTTTTCCACGATGTGCAGCACGTCCTCCCGGGTGAGCGGCTCGAAGTAGAGCTTGTCCGAGGTGTCGTAATCGGTGCTGACCGTTTCCGGGTTGCTGTTGACCATGATGCTCTCGACGCCCTCTTCGCGCAGGGCGAAAGAGGCGTGCACGCAGCAGTAGTCGAACTCGATGCCCTGTCCGATGCGATTGGGGCCGCCGCCCAGAATCATCACCTTTTTGCGGTCCGAGACGCGGGCCTCGCATTCGCTTTCGTAGGTGGAGTAGTAGTAGGGCGTGGCCGCCCTGAACTCCGCCGCGCAGGTGTCGACCAGCTTGTAGACCGGCCGGATGTTCAGGTCTTTGCGTGACCGGGCCACCACGGCTTCCGAGGTGCCGGTCAGATGGGCGATCTGGTGGTCGGAAAAGCCGAATTCCTTGGCGCGCCGCATCTGGGCGGCCGTCAGGGCGCGGTAGGGAGCATCGTCGGCGCTGGTACACTCGCCCGCGGCTTGAGCGGCCCTGAGCAGCTCCTGCTCCATGCTGAAGATCTGTTCCAGTTGATGCAGGAACCAGGGGTCGATGGCCGTGAACTGGAAAATCTGCGCAATGGACATGCCCGCTTCAAGGGCATGGCGCAGGTAGAAGACGCGCTGGGAGTTGGGGATGGCCAGCTTGCGTTCGATTTCATCGGCGCTGGGTAAGGCGCCGTCCACCTCAAGACGGTCCCGGCCGTCGCCGCCGAATCCGAAGCGGCCGATCTCCAGCGACCGCAGACCCTTCTGCAAGGCCTCTTTGAACGTGCGGCCGATGGCCATGGTCTCGCCCACCGATTTCATCGAGGTGGTCAGCAGGTCCTGGGTTTCGGGGAATTTTTCGAAGGTCCAGCGGGGGATTTTGACCACGCAGTAGTCCAAGGTCGGGCTCGAAGGAGGCCAGGGTTTCGCCGGTGATGTCGTTGGGGATCTCGTCCAGGGTGTAGCCCACGGCCAGCTTGGCGGCGATTTTGGCGATGGGGAACCCCGTGGCCTTGGAGGCCAGGGCGCTGCTGCGTGACACGCGGGGGTTCATCTCGACGACAATCATCTCCCCGTTTTGCGGGTTGACGGCGAATTGAACGTTGGAACCGCCGGTGTCCACACCGATCTCGCGCATGATGGCCAGCGAGGCATCCCGCATGATCTGGTATTCGCGGTCCGTAAGGGTCTGGGCCGGGGCCACGGTGATGGTATCGCCCGTGTGCACGCCCATGGGGTCCATGTTTTCGATCGAGCAGATGATCACGACGTTGTCGGCATGGTCGCGCATCACCTCCAGCTCGTACTCCTTCCAGCCCAGGACCGACTCTTCCAGCATGACCTGGTTGGTGAGGCTGGCATCCAGACCCGATTTGGCGATGTGTTCCAGGTCCTCGGGGTTGTAGGCCACGCCCCCGCCGGTGCCGCCCAGGGTATAGCTGGGGCGCACGATCAGCGGAAAGCCGATCTCGTCGGCAATGGCGCGCGCTTCCGCCATGGTCGTGGCGATGCCGCTTCTGGGAATGCGCAGCCCGATGCGGTTCATGGCCTCGCGAAAACGGTCGCGGGCTTCGGCCTTTTCGATGGCCTCCAGGGAGGCGCCGATCAGCTCCACACCGAACTGTTCCAGGCTTCCCATGCGCGCCACCTCGACGGCCGTGTTCAGGCCGGTCTGGCCGCCCAGGGTGGGCAGCAGGGCGTCGGGCCGTTCCTGGGCGATGATTTTGGCCACGGCTTCGGGGGTGACCGGTTCGATGTAGGTACGATCCGCCATTTCGGGATCGGTCATGATGGTGGCCGGGTTGGAATTGACCAGGACCACCTCGTAGCCCTCTTCCTTCAAGGCCTTGCAGGCCTGGGTGCCGGAATAGTCGAACTCGCAGGCCTGGCCGATGATGATGGGACCGGCGCCGATGATCAGAATCTTATGGATGTCCGTGCGTTTGGGCATGTAAATTGGGATCGTTGTTAAGGATCAGTCCTGTATGTCCCCGTGGCACCGATTCATCGGGCGGTTTTCATCATGGCCCGGAACTGATCGAACAGGTAGGCCGCATCATGGGGTCCCGGGGAGGCCTCGGGATGATACTGGACGGAAAAGGCCGGCAACCGGCGGTGGCGGATTCCCTCCACCGTGTTGTCGTTCAGGTTGATGTGGGTCACCTCGACATCTCGTGCCGGCCAGGCTGTCCATATCCACGGCGAACCCGTGGTTCTGGGAGGTGATCTCCACCTTGCCGGTGATCAGGTTCTTGACCGGCTGGTTGGCGCCGCGGTGGCCGAACTTGAGCTTGTAGGTCCGTCCGCCCAGGGCCAGTCCCAGAATCTGGTTGCCCAGGCAGATGCCGAATATGGGCCGGCGGCCCAGCAGTTCCGCCACGGTGCGGATGCCGTAGGTCACCGGCTCCGGATCGCCGGGACCGTTGGACAGAAAAAGGCCGTCGGGCGCCATGGCCATGATGGTTGCCGCATCGGTTTCCGCCGGCACCACCACGACCTCGAAGCCCACCTGCTGCAGGCATCGGGCGATGTTGTACTTGAGGCCGAAATCGATGGCCACCACCGACGGGTGCGCATCGCGCCGGCGCCAGACCGTCTGGTCCAGCCCGTCGTCGTCCAGCATGGCCGGGCGATTATCCGCCCACCGGTAGGGTTTTGGGGTTGACACCATGCGGGCCAGGTCCATGCCCACCATGCTGGGGATGGACCTGGCGCGGGCGCTCAAGGCGGCGGGGTCCAGGTCGCGGGTGGAGATGATGCCGCGCATGGCCCCGCCGTTGCGGATGTGGCGGGTCAACGCGCGGGTGTCCAGCCCTTGCACGCCCAGGATGCCCTGGCCGGAAAGGTAGTCGGCCAACGATTGCGGTGGATCGGAAGTTGCTTGGGGCGTCCTGGTACTCTTTGACCAGAAAGGCAGCCACCTGGATCCGGTCTGACTCCACATCCTCGGGATTGACCCCGTAATTGCCCACCAGCGGGTAGGTCATGGTGACCATCTGACCGCTGTAGGAGGGATCGGTGAGCACCTCCTGATAGCCGGTCATGCTGGTGTTGAACACCACCTCGCCGGCGGCTTCGCCCGCACCGGTGAAAGACCGGCAGGGAAACGCGCGACCATCCTCTAATGCCAAAAGTGCGTCCATGGATTTCCGTTGCACGTCAGGTTTCAAGATGATTTGCCCGGCGGGGCCGGTGGCCGGCCGGCGTCGATCGTCTCGGCAACGACCGGTCAGGCCTCCATGTGAATTCGCTTGAAACCAAAATTATGAGTCAGGTGGTCAATTACCATATCCACCCGTCAAATCAACCCCCTAAAAAAGGCTGGCCGGCCCGATCGCTTTTGGATGGATCGTGTTTGTCCGGCAACGGCGGCTGGCGGCCGGGATCACCCCATGGGGGTGTTTTCCACTAGATCCCAGATGCCGCAGGGGCAGGCGCCGGCGCAGAACCCGCAGCCGATGCAGCGGTCCGGGTCGACCACGTATTCGTAGTCGGGTCCTTCCAGGTCTAGGCGGCTGATGGCCGCTTCGGGGCAGATGGCGATGCAGATGCCGCAATCGCGGCAGGTGCCGCAGGAGGAGCACTGGGATCCGCACTGGTCCATGTCCTCATAGGCAACGATGCGGGGATCCAGATATTCTAAGGAGATCCGCTTGATGTCGATGACCGTTTTGCGGTCCGCGCCGGGGCGTTTTCCGGCCAGGATCTCGGTGATGGTCTCGGCCGCCCGCCGGCCGGCGCCGATGGCATCGGTGAGCAGGCCGGGCCTTACGACGTCGCCGATGGCGTAAACCTTGGGATTGGATGTCTGGTAATCGTCGTTGACGACAATGAATCCTTGTTCGGTGGCCACATCTTCGGGCAGAAAATCCAAATCCGGGGCGTCCCCGATGGAGATGACCACCGTGTCGGCCCGAATCAGTTCGCCGCTTTCCAGTTCGACCCCCTGGGCGGTGATCCGGCGCGTGAAGACCGGCCAGCGGAATTGGGCTCCCACAGCTTCGGCGTCTTCGCGCTCCTTGCCGAAGCTGGCCGGCTCCTGGACGTCAAGCAGGGTGATCTCGCCGGCACCCAGCCGCGAAGCCTCGGTGGCCACGTCGCAGCCCACGTTGCCGGCCCCGATGACCACCACGCGCCTACCCGGCTGCAGGCGGTTTTCTTTGGCATCGGTCAAAAAGTCCAGGGCCGTGATCAGGCGTTCGCTGCCCGGCACGGGCAGGGTTCGCGGCTTCTGGGCACCGGCGGCCACGATGACGAAGTCGTGATCGGCGATCAACTGGGCCGTGTCGGCCCGATTCAGCCGCTGCTGGAGATGGACGTGGGAAATCGCTCGTGCGGCCCGATCCAGCTCCTTGGCGACGACATCGGCCGGAATGCGGCTGTTGGGGATCACCGAGGCGATTTTGCCGCCCAGGGTGGGGGCGTTGTCGAATACCACGGCCTCGTGGCCCCTGCGCCGCAGCTGCCAGGCTGTGGAGATGCCGGCCGGCCCCCCGCCGATGACGGCGATGCGTTTGCCGGACAGCGGCGGCAGTTCCGGCAGATCGGCGTTGATGCTGGCCCGGCCCAGCTGTGATACGTCCACCGGGGTCATGAACGCCGACCCCTTGGTGCAGGCCGTCATACACGGGTGGGGGCACAGGTAGCCGCACACCGATGCCGGAAAGGGCGTGAAGGCCAGGGCCAGATTCACGGCCTCGTCCACCCGACCCTCGCGCACCAGGCGCCAGCGCTCCTGCACCGGGATCCCCGACGGGCAGGTCGATTCGCACGGGGCTTTGTACTTGCGGTTTTCCCAGACGGGAACGAAACGGCGCAGATCGCCTTGGGTGATCAGGGGGATCGGGCTGCGGTTCATGTCGGTCAGGTCTCCGACGATGCCACCCCGACCGAGCCTTTTGTCCCAGACCTGCTGTCGAAACGCGGCCATGGAGCGTCGCTGCACGCCGATTTTGTCCTGGGGCGTCCGGGCCACGATCAGCTGCCACTGGTCGCGCACCGTCAGCGACGCCAGCAGGTCCAGGCGCTCGATGGCGGCCAGAAATGTTTTCATCCCGTCGGTGAGCCACTGCCAGGTGTCGTCCGCAATGGGGACCATCTTGGCATCGGCGTGGCTGAATCCCCGGTGGGGGCCGCGGAACAGTACCCGTCCGCCCACCATGCCCACCATGGGACGGTATCCCAGCACATTGTCCGGATTCTGAGCGGCGTGGCCGCAGACAACGGCCACGCCGCCGGCCATGAACTCGGCGAAATAGTCGCCGGCACCGCCCAGCACCCACAGTTCCGGCGGTTCGAAGCGGGGGTTGAATTTGGTCATGGTCATGCCCCGGGCCCCGATATTGCCGGCGATGTAAACCTTGCCCTGGGCCATGGCGTTGGCCGTGCCGTTGGCGGCGTGGCCGTGCACCGTGATGACCGCACCGGCATTGAGCCAGCCCACGTCGTCCGATCCCGGGCCCCGTAAATCGATGTAGCTGCCGGCATAGCCCATGGCGCCGACCCGCTGGCCGGCATGCCCTTCGATCGTGACGTAGACCGGGTCGCCGCCGGTTTTCCAGATGCGTCCGCCGATGCCATGCTGGCCGAAAGCATTGATGGTCAGCCGGCGATGGCCGTCGGTGACGGCCTGTTGAATCTGCTCTTCAAGAACGCGTGAGTCCAGACGCGTGCTGTCGATTTTACCATTTATATAGAAGGATTGGTCGCTTTCCGTCATCGTGAGATCTCCGGTTGATGCCGAACCGTTGTCAGGCGAGCCGCTGCACAACGGATCGATGACCGTGTTGAATTGTCATCAGACTACATACTGGATGCTCAGCCGCCGGGCGGCCTGATAATCGCTGATGCCCAGGGCGTCGGACATGCCGATGGGCAGCGCTGTCGACCGCCCCAACGGTGCCACGATTTTTTTCAGCTCCATGTCGAAGGCCAGGTACAGGTCTACTACCCGTTCGGCCACCTGCTCCACGTCCAGGCGGCGGTAAAGGCGCGGGTCCTGGGAGGTGATGCCGCGCGGGCAGCGGCCGATATTGCAGATGTTGCAGCGGTCCGTCTGCGAACCCAGGCAGCCGGCAGCCGCCTGCATGATGTACTTGCCGGTCTGGATGCCGCTGGCGCCCAGCATGATCAGGGCGGCGGCGTTGGCCGCCAGGTTGCCGTTCTTGCCCACCCCACCGCCGGCGAACAGGGGAATTTCGTTCTGCATGCCCACCTCGACCAGGTTGAGGTAGCCGTCGCGGATGTTGGTGGCGATGGGGTGGCCCATGTGGTCCATGGAGACATTGTAGGCGGCACCCGTCCCGCCATCCTCGCCGTCGATGGCCAGGCCGGCGGCGTAGGGATTGCGCGTCAGGTTGTTGAGTACCGCCATGGCCGTCGAGGTTGCCGAGATTTTTGGATATACCGGCACCCTGAACCCCCAGGCCATGTACATGGACTGAATCATTTTGGCCACGGACTCCTCGATGGAGTATTTGGTCTGGTGGGTGGGCGGACTGGGTAGGCTGACGCCAGGCGGCACCCCGCGAATGGCGGCGATCAGCTTGTTGACTTTGTGCCACATGAGCAGGCCGCCGTCGCCGGGTTTGGCTCCCTGGCCGTATTTGATCTCGACGGCGCAGGGATCTTCGACCATTTCCGGGATGGCGTGGATGATTTCGTCCCAGCCGAAATAGCCGCTGGCGATCTGCAGGATCACGTATTTCATGAACGGGCTGCGCAACAGGCGCGGCGGGCAGCCACCCTCGCCGGTGCACATGCGCACTGGCATGCCCAGCTCCTCGTTGAGGTAGGCCACCCCCATCTGTAGCCCTTCCCACATGTTGGGGGAGAGGGCGCCGAAGCTCATGCCGCCGATGATCAGGGGATAAATCTCCCGTACCGGTGGAATCCACCCGTTTTCCCGCAGGAGCTGCAGGTTCTGCTCCGGCGGCAGGATCCGGCCCAACAGGGTGCGCAGTTCGAATTCGTGGCGGCCGGCATCCAGGGCCGGGTCGGTCAGCATGGAGATGCGGATGAACTTGATCTGATCCAGAAGGCCGCCGGGTTCGTTGCGCCGGCCACCGCGGCTGCGCGGCTGTCCGCCGCGGTTGACGTGGTAGCGCAGCTTGTCGGCCTCGTCCGAATGCATGGGGAAGATGGCGTCGTTGGGGCAGACCAGGCTGCAGATGGCGCACCCCACGCAGGCGTAGGCCGGATCGGTCTTCTGGCGAATGCCGTGGTAGATGTCGAATGCGCTGGCGGGATTGCCCTGGGGTTCCAGGGAGACCTTGATGCGCCGTTTGCGAAACACGCCCAGTTCGATGGCATTGACCGGGCACACCGCCGTGCAGCGGCCGCACAGGGTGCATTTGTCCTTGTGCCATAGAATCTGCCAGGGCAGGTCCTTGACGCTTAGTGTAGAAGGGGTAATGGCTGCGTTTGGCTGCATATGGAAACCTCCTGGCGCTCCGGTCCGACAATGACCGTGTCCAGATGCATGGGTTGAAAATCCTTCTCCTTGTCCCGGTCGGGGATCGCGAAATCCAGCCCGCAGACTTCGGAGGAGAATGCATATCGCCCGGGACGGCCGCCGACGACGCCGGGACGAAGTTTCTTGCGATCCTGAACCATGAAGAGGCTATGGTCCGGCAGGCAGCCGATGACGCAATTGGGCCCATCGATGGTCAGGCGCCGGCACGAATGCTTGAGCTGCTTCAACAGGTCGGCATTGGGGTGCGCGGCGATGTCGGCGTCCTGAAGCGGGGTGATAATATGCTTGTAGGCCGAAATATCAAGGCCCAGCCTTACCTGGGTGTAGTGCAGGATGTGGGTGAAGACTTCCGAGTCGCTCTGGTAGCCGGTGTAGCCGGGGAATTGGCGTGACAGCAAAAATTCCCGGATGGGGGTGAAGGCCGTGCACTCGCCGTTGGTCATGGAGGCGTATCCCTGGATGAAAAACGGATGGCAGGCGTAAAGGTTGATGGCGTAATTGGTGTTCTGCCGGCCCTGGGCCATGATGACCCGGGCGTGAAGCTCCTTGCGGTCCAGCTTCAGGTAGTGAGCCACGGTCAGCGGATCGCCGATCTCCTTGAGCATGATCACGTCCGGCCAGAAGGAGAACACGATCATGTCGCGCTTCTCCTCGCCCATGGCGCGCAGGCGCAGGCGGATATCCAGCAGCTTGTCGAAGCGCTTTTCCGTGGGGTAGTCGTCCCAGTCCTCGGGGTACTCATAGGCGCGGATGAGATAGATGTCCCGCTTGGGCACACCGGGCGGCGGGGTTTTGGGCACCTTGATGGTGATCTTGTACTTGGTCATGAACCCGACATCCATCATAAAGGCGTCCAGGCGCCGCAATCCCGTTTCGCTGAAAATGCCCGAGAGAATGGGGGCATCCTTGATCTCCTCGAAGGGGCCGCCCAGATCGCGCAGGAACAGGCCGACCCCGGATCCGTCGTGGCCTTCGCGCATCACGTCCATGGCCTCCAAGGCAATCATGGGGGAGACGGGCGTTTCGCTGGTCATGGCAAACAGTCGGCACATGATTGAATGACTCCTTTGGTGGCCGATGGTAAAAAGGCCGGCATTGACAGGTCAATGCCGGGCCCGGGTGGATCGCAAGCTGCTTTACGGTCAATTCAGCAAGTTGCGTACCATAGCATTTTATTTTAAGAAATCCAATTGCTTCCTGATTCGACAGCCGGCCGTCCCCCTTTTCTGCCAAACAATTAACGACATAAATGCAATTTATCGGGCCCGTAAAATACAAATTTGTATATCACCTGACGCCAGGGCCGGAACCTTGGTAACCTATCGAAAAAATACACTTCTTGGCAGCTGCACGCAAATTTGCTACGCTGTGGCCTCGGAGCCGTCTCAACCCCCAAAGGATCATGTTGTCATCATGGCTGCCACGCCCGACACACCCCCGGCCGAGCGTCTGAACGATCGCCGGCAGGAACACTGGATCGCCTTCGAGCAAGCTGTCCGCGAAACCGGGCGTACGTTCGCACCGGCGGCGGGTGCCGCGGCCCTTTCGACCGCATTCGCCTACAGCGGTTTCGTGGCCGCCGCCTGTCTTCGCCATCCCCACATGGCCCTGGACCTGATCGGCAGCGGCGATCTGCTGACCGTCGCTACCGCGGACCGCATGGCCGCGGCCCTGGCCGACCGCTTGAGGCCATTGACCGGGGTCGATGCCACGGGTTCCCTGGAGGCGTGGTTGGCCCAACTGAAAGCGGCCTTGAGGGCCTTTCGTCGGCGGGAGATGGTGCGCATCGCCGTGCGTGATCTGGCTGGGATTGCCGATCTGGACGAAACCACGGCCGATTTGACGGCCGTGGCCGGTACGGCCATCGACGGCGCCCTGGATCTGTTGTATGCCCGCATGTGCGCCGCCGACGGCACACCGGTGGATAAAAGCGGCGCCGCGCAGCGCCTGGTGGTTCTGGGAATGGGCAAGCTGGGTGCCGGCGAGCTCAATTTTTCCTCGGACGTGGACCTGATCTTCGCTTTTCCGGCCGCCGGTGAGACCCGCGGCGGCCGGAAAACGCTGGCCAATGCAGACTTTTTTACCCGGCTGTGCCGGTACCTGATCCAAGCCGTCGGCGACACCACGGTCGACGGCTTCGTCTTTCGGGTGGACGCGCGTCTGCGGCCCTATGGCGACGGCGGTCCCCTGGTCATGAGTTGCGACCACATGGAGGACTACTATCAGTTTCAAGGCCGTGAATGGGAACGCTATGCCCTGATCAAAGCCGATGTGGTCGCCGGGGATCGGGCGGCGGGGCGGGCCCTGCTGCAGCGCCTGCAGCCCTTCGTCTATCGTCGCTACCTGGATTTTGGTGTTTTCGAATCCCTGCGCGAGATGAAGCGCAAAATTACCAGCGAGGTCCGCCGCAAAGGGCTGCACGACAACATCAAACTGGGCAGCGGCGGCATCCGCGAGATCGAATTTTTCGGGCAGATGTTCCAACTGATCCGCGGCGGTGTTCTGCCCGAACTGCAGCAGCGGGCCATTCAGAAGGTGCTGGCAACCCTGGGCGCACAGGGGTTTGTTCCGCAGGCGGTCTGCCGTGAACTGACCGCGGCCTACCGGTTTTTACGAATGAGTGAAAACCGGCTCCAAGAAGCCGATGACCGGCAAACCCACATCCTGCCGACAGACGCCGTGGCCCGCCTGCAGCTGGCCCGGAGCATGGGTTTTGGCGACTGGGAGGCCTACCAAACCGCCCTTGATCGTCATCGCAGCCGAGTGCGGGTGCATTTCGACCGGCTCCTAGAACCAGACGCCGACTCGGGATCGAGACCCGACGGTCGCGATACCACCCGCCATCTGGCCGACGCCTGGTCGCTTTCCGTGCCCATGGACGAGCGGCGGCGCCTGCTGACGCGCGCCGGCTTTAAAGACGGCGATGCGGCCGCCGCCCTGCTCGACAGCTTCCGGTCCGAGCCGGCCACGCGCACGCTGAGCAGTGTCGGAAAACAGCGCCTGGACCGCCTGATGCCCTGCGTGCTGGACGCCGCCGGCCGTTGCGACGATCCGGAAACGGTCCTGCGCCGGGTGCTGCAGCTGCTGAAAAGCATTCAACGGCGCATCAGCTATCTTGCCCTGCTGCTCGAGTACCCCACCGCCCTGAACCACCTGATCCGGCTGGTGAGTGTCAGCTCCTGGATCGCCGCCTTTCTCAGTCGCCACCCGGTCCTGCTCGACGAACTGCTGGATCCGCGCACCCTCTACACCCCGCCCGGTCCCAAAACCCTGCAGGCCGACCTGGCCCGCCGCATGGCCACCGTTGTGGATGACGATCCCGAATACCAGATGGAGAACCTGTGCATCTTCCGGCAGGTGAACACCTTGCGGGTGGCGGCATCGGACATCACCAGTGTCCTGCCCTTGATGAAGGTCAGCGATCACCTCTCCTGGATTGCCGAAACCATTTTGGACACGGTCGTGGAGATCTGCTGGCGACACCTGACGGCCCGTCATGGCCGTCCGTCGTGCACCCTCGAGGGGCAGGCCTGCCAGCGCGGATTTTGCGTGATCGGCTACGGAAAACTGGGCGGGCTCGAACTGGGATATGGGTCGGACCTGGACCTGGTTTTTCTGCACGCGGCCGACGCCGGAGAAACCCGTGGGGGCGAGCGTCCCATCGACAACGCCCACTTCTTCGCGCGGTTGGGGCAGCGGGTGGTTCACATGCTGACGGCCCACACGGCCGCCGGCACGCTGTACGAAGCCGACATGCGCCTGCGACCCAGCGGCAGCTCGGGTCTGCTGGTCAGTCACGTCAACGGATTCAAGGCGTACCAGATGAGCGAGGCCTGGACCTGGGAACACCAGGCCCTGATCCGCGCCCGCCCCATCACCGGGGATGCGGTGCTGCAACGGGCATTTGGTGCGATTCGACATGAGGTGCTCTGCCAGCCGCGCCAGGCCGACGCGCTCAAATCCGCCGTGGGACAGATGCGCGAAAAAATGCGTCATAAACGCCTGGCCGGCCAGGCGGGCCAGTTCGACATCAAAGAGGATGTCGGCGCCATGGTGGATGTCGAATTTTTAGTGCAGTACCTGGTGTTGCAGCACGCCGCGGCCTACCCGCAGCTCACGCGCTGGACCGATAACGTGCGGCTGCTGCAGGCCTTGACCGAAGCCGGGATCCTGGATGGGGTCAGCGCCTACCGGCTCCGGCATGCCTACCTGATCTACCGGGCGGTTGCTCACCGGCTCAATCTGCAGGAGCGCTCCACCCTGGTCGATGGCCGGCGCTTTCGGCACCTCAAGGCCCTGGTCCACCGCTTCTGGCGGCAGACGCTGGCCTGACCTTCCCCCATGGTGCCGCAACCAGCCGGACTCAATCCAAAATGATTATAATGTCGGCTTCCTGATAGTCCGGCGGGCAGGCCAATTTCGCGCACTGCGGTTACCAGTGTCCCTCGGCGTTGGGCGCGTCGACGATCTTGACCTTGCCCTCCACAAATGCAGCCACCGCTTCGCGAACCGTGCCGCTGACATCGCCGGCGACCTTCACATTCGCGGCATCGAGGGCCTTGAACGCGTTGGGCCCGCAATAGCCGGTCAGGAGCACATCGGCCTGTTTGTCGCTGATCATGGTGGCGGCCTGAATACCGGCGCCTTTGAAGGCGTTTACATTTTCGGCGTTGTCCAGGACCTCGACATCCATGCTGTCTCTGTCCACGATCAGAATATAGGCCGCCCTTCCAAAACGGGGATCCACGGGCGCGTCCAAGTCACGGCCCGTGGATGTAACGGCAATTTTCATCGCTTGTTCTCCTCAGTCCGGGCCTGTCCGTAAACAGGCCCTTTGCGGATTGGCATGCGTCAGTGGGCCCCGCCGCCGCCGCACACCTGGTTGTCGGCAATCATGGGCAGCTTTCCGGCAATCAGGTCCTCCACGACCGGCCGGATCTCCGGTCGCTGATCGTCGTGGTAGACCTCGATGCCGGCCTGGCGGAATCCCATCAGCGGCCGCATGCCGATGCCGCCCACGATCAGGGCGTTGACCTGGTTGTCGGCCAGCAGGTTCACGGGCACCATGCAGCCCCCCTGAACATGGCTCTGGTTGGCAATGGTGGAGACCTTTGCGATGGTGCCCCCTTTCACATCCACCAGGGTGAAGGTGTCACAATGGCCGAAATGTCCTGACCGGGTACCGTCGAGGCCCCCCGCTTCATTTGATGGGATGGCGATTCTTCCGTTTTCCATGTTTTGTGTCGCTCCTTTCAAAAAAATGATGTTGTCGTGGTTATCGTGTCGATGCGTCGGCCGTCATGGCCGGTGATGTCAAGATGTTGGTCCACACCTTTTGCAAGCCGTCATTGGCCGGGCCGCTGCCGTCGAACTCCGGCAGTGTCTTGCCTTGAATCATGGCCCGCGTAAAGACCGGGTCGAAGGGAATGCGGCCGACCACGGGCAACCCGGCCTCGCGGGACATGGTTTCGATGGTGATGGTGTTTTCCGGATTGAGGTCGAACTTGTTGATGCACACCATCACCGGCACCTTGAAATGCCGGCACAGGTCAATGGCCCGCCCCATGTCGTGGATGCCGGAAACGGTCGGTTCGGCAACGATCAGGGCGCTGGTGGCGCCGCCCACCGAAGCGATCACCGGGCAGCCGACACCGGGAGGACCGTCGGTGAGAATCAGGTCGATATTGCGCGCCTCGGCCAATTGCCGGGCTTCCCGGCGCACCAGGCTGACCAGTTTGCCCGAGTTCTCTTCGGCAATACCCAGGCGGGCGTGCACCATGGGGCCGAACCGCGTGTCGGAAATAAACCATTGACCACAGGTTTTTACGGGAAAGTCGATGGCCTGCTCGGGGCAGAAATCGACGCACACGCCGCAGCCCTCGCAGGTGATCTCGTCGACCACGAAATCGGGCGCGATGGCCGACCAGCGGCACATATCGATGCAGGTGCCGCAGCCGGTGCAGCGCTGCGGGTCTATGACGGCCACACCGCCGCCCGTGAAATCGGATTGCTGCCGAATCACAGGCTGCATCAACAGGTGCAGATCGGCGGCATCCACATCCGCATCGCACAGCAGGCAGGTATCGGCAAGGGCGGCAAACGCGGCTGTCAGGCTGGTTTTGCCGGTTCCCCCCTTGCCGCTTAAAATGACCAGTTCCTTCATGTCTCGGCACCTCCTGTTCCCGACAAGGGCACGATGGCGTCAAACAGCTCCAGAAAGCGGGTTTTCCATTCCGGCAGGGCCAGGGCGATCAACTCTCCGCGAGAGTAGCTTTCGGCAATCCGCCGGTCGAAAGGGATTTCCAGGAGCACCGGCACGTCTTCGCTGCGGGCGTAGGCCTTGACCGCGCCATCGCCCAGATCGGCGCGATTGATGACCAGCCCCATGGGAATCTTGAGGGTTTTGACCGCCTCCACGGCGAGTTTCAAATCGTGCAGTCCGAAGGGGGTCGGTTCGGTGACCAGCAGTACGAAATCGGTATCCTTCATGGCGGCGATAACCGGACACGAGGTGCCCGGCGGCGCATCGATCAGCGTCAGCCCCGCACTTGCGGTACACTCGCGGACACGTCGGATCAGCGGCGGCGCCATGGCCTCGCCGATCCGCATCCGCCCGTGGGCGAAGGCGATGGCGCCAGCGGACCCGATTTCCAGCAGACCCAGTTCACGCCCGGTTTCTTGAATGGCCCCGTGCGGGCAGACGGCCATGCAACCCCCGCAGCCGTGGCACAGCTCCGGGAAGGCCAGGGCCGTTTCCCCGATCACGGTGATGGCCCGAAAGCGGCAGATCTCCATGCACTTTTTGCAGCCGTCGCATTTGTGTGGGTCGATTTCAGGCACCGGGGTGAAAACCGTTTGGCGCGTTTCGATGTGCGGCCGCAGGAACAGATGCGCATTGGGTTCTTCGACGTCGCAATCCAGCAGCTGAACCGGCCCCTTCACGGAAGCGGCCAGGTTCGTGGCCACGGTGGTCTTTCCGGTGCCGCCTTTTCCGCTGGCAATACTGATTATCATCTGGCGTAACCTCCTTGCAGATCCGGCCATTCAACTATGATGTCGACATGTTGTCGGTGACAGAGTCGATCTGGGACCCTGTCGGGATTCAAGCCGACAATAAGCATAAGCCCATAAGAGGTCAAGGCAATTTTTATACATATGCACAAAATAAAGGGTAGGCGCGTGATCAGTCGCATTTTTACAGACCCGCAAAAGCGACGGACGCTGGCATGTCCTGCCGAACCACTGGATGGCGTTTCATTCGGCTTTTGGTCGGTTGGTGGCGTGGTGTCGCGCGATCAAGACACTTGCGCGCCCCTTCAGTCGCAAAAGAGCGACACAACCCTGCCGATGGTTTTTTTGAACTTCGAATTTAGACTGAAAATCTAATCGTTTAGAAAAAACCGGGGTGTTTGTGTTTCCGGGCACACTTTATGCTCCGCTTGGTTCTTCTACCGGAGCGTATTCCCGTCACGGCGGCTGCCGGTTCCATACCGAGCGGGTGGAAGGCCGGCCACCGTTTGTCATCGACAACTACGAGAACTGATCAGGAGGCGGAATCAATGAGTGACGATCCCATTCGGTTGGGCGGCAAAAAACGAAGCACCTTCATGGACCACGTCAAGGAGATCCTGCCGGAAGGCGGCAACTTGAATCTTTGCCTCACCTGCGGGGCATGTTCATCGGGATGCCCGGCAACCGGCCTGGAAGGCATGGATCCCCGCAAATTTTTGCGCATGGCGGCTCTGGGAATGGATGAAGAGATCGCCAAATCCGACTGGCCCTGGATGTGCACCATGTGCCAACGCTGCATTTACGTCTGCCCGATGAAAATCGACATTCCGCAGCTGGCTTACAACGCCCGGGCCCTGCGGCCTCGGGAAGAACGGCCCAAGGGTATTTTGGCCTCGTGCGACATGGCCTTGCGCAACGAAAGCACCAGTGCCATGGGCACCGCGCCGGACGACTTCGTCTTCGTGGTGCAGGACGTCCTCGAGGAGTATCAGGAGGCCCAGCCGGAATTCGCCGACATGCAGGCACCCATCGACAAGCAGGGCGCCGAATTCTTTTTGAACCAGAATTCCAGAGAGCCGGTCACCGAGCCGGACGAACTGGTGCCGCTGTGGAAGGTCCTGCACCTGGCCGGTGCCGACTGGACCTACGGCAGTGCCGGGTGGGCCGGTGAAAACTACTGCATGTTTTTGGCAGACAACGACTCCTGGGAACAGGTGACCCGAACGACCGTCAACCAGGCCAACAAATTGGGGGTGAAAACGTTTCTCAACACCGAGTGAGGGCACGTCACCTTCTCAGTCCGGGCCGGACTGAAAAAATTCAACCTCGAGCACAACTTTGAAGTCAAAAACATTTACGAGTACTATGCCAAGTGGATCCGCGAAGGCAAATTGAAGGTCAACTCAGACTGGAACAAGGATTTGAAAATCAAATTCACGGTTCAGGACCCCTGCCAGATCGTCCGCAAGAGCTTTGGTGACCCCATTGCCGAAGATCTGCGCTTCGTGGTCAAATCCGTGGTCGGCGAAGACAATTTTATCGACATGCAGCCCAATCGTTCCAACAACTACTGTTGCGGCGGCGGCGGCGGATTCCTCCAATCCGGCTTCAAGGAAGAGCGCCTCCAGTACGGCAAGCTAAAGGACCAGCAGATCAAGGCCACCGGCGCCGACTACTGCATCGCCGGCTGCCACAACTGCCATGCCCAGATTCACGAGTTGAGCGAGCACTACGGCGGCGGTTACCCGGTGGTGCACCTGTGGACCCTGATCTGCCTCTCGCTGGGCGTATTGGGGCCCAATGAGCGCGAATACCTCGGGGACGACCTCAAGGAGGTCAATGTGTTTCACCCGGAAACGGCCATGTAACCCGAACGGATCCGTAAAAACGCCGATATCTGCGTTACGCTTCATCCCGCGTCACTGCGGAGTACCGCAAGTACGCTGCCTCCGGCACCCGCGATAGCGGGCACCTCGGGATTTGCAAGCCTTGATCTCGGCGCTTTTACGGATCCGTCGAAAATGCATCCTTTCCGAATCATTCCCAAAAGGACCTTTTACCGAAACCGGTCTGACCGACCTGGCGGCAGACCGGATTGCATGGAACTCTAGTATGGATCGTCGACTGACCCTGAACGAGCTCGAAACCCGCTGGGAAAAAGCCTTAACGGCGACCCGAACCGCCACCTCGGAACACTACCGTGCTTACCGGGAACTGAAATCCCTGGCGGCTGAAATCGTCGCCACGCCCCTGGATATCAACGACTATTTCCCTACCGTCGAAAAGCTGATCGGCCTGCTGGACCAACTCGACCCATGCGGCCGCGGTAGCATCTTTTACATCTTCAAATCCCGCCTTTCACCGTCGACCCTCTGGCAGGTACGCCTGCTCCGAATGGAGTGCCAGGACCTGCTGGCCACCCTCGATGCCTTCGAGACATGGCGACGCGCCAGCCACCACCTGCGCCGCGTCAAGTGACCACCATCCCCGGGACACCGGTGCTCTGATGGGAAAGATCGTATCTGGTGGATGGCGCTGGAACTTGATCGTCAACTAGCGTATAGACACACTTATCGTTGACCCGAATCCCAGCGTCCACAACCATGAAAAAGCCCAAACCGACCGCCGTTCCCGACAACGTCACCGACATCATTCTCGAGAGCATTTCCGACGGGGTGTTTACGGTCGATCACGAATGGCGCATCATGTCATTTAACCGTGCCGCCGAACAGATAACCGGAATTACCCGTGAAGAGGCCATCGGCCGCCACTGCTGGGAAGTTTTCCGCTCGAATATGTGCGAAGCGGACTGCGCCTTGAAGCGCACGATGAAAGAGGGATCCACCGTTACCAACACCGCTACCTACATCATCAACGGTCAGAAAAAACGGATCCCCATCACGGTGTCGACCTCGCCGCTCAAGAGCAGCCGTGGAGAGGTGCTGGGCGGGGTCGAGACCTTTCGGGACCACAGCCTGGTGGAGGCCCTGCGCAAGCGGTTGGACGGACGCTTTCAGATGGGCGACATCGTCAGTCGCAGCGATGCCATGCATGACATTCTGGCCATCTTGCCCATGGTGGCCGAAAGCGGCAGCACCGTTTTGCTGGAAGGCGAGACTGGAACGGGCAAAGAGTTGATGGCCCGTGCCATCCACGATGCCAGCCCGCGCAAGCACAAGCCCTTCGTGGCCATCAACTGCAGCGCCCTGCCGGACACCCTGCTCGAATCGGAACTATTCGGATACAAGTCCGGCGCCTTTACCAATGCCGTAAAAGACAAGCCGGGGTACTTTTCCGCCACCGAGGGCGGCACCATTTTGCTGGACGAAATTGGGGACACCAGCCCCGCCTTTCAGGTCAAGCTGCTGCGCGTTCTGGAAGACCGGGCCTTCACCCCTCTCGGAACGGTTCAAAAAATAAAGTCGGATGTGCGCATCGTCACCGCCACCAACAAAGACCTTGCCGACCTGGTCGCCAATGATGACTTCCGTAAGGATCTGTTCTACCGGATCAACGTGGTCAGCCTGCGCCTGCCTCCCCTTCGCGACCGCAAGGAAGACATTCCCCTGCTGATCGCGCATTTCGTCGAAAAGATGAACATGATCCGCGGCAAGGCGCTCACGGGTGTGGATGCCGACGTGCTGCAGCTGCTCATGTGCCACGACTATCCCGGCAATATCCGGGAGCTGGAAAATATCATCGAACACGCCTTCGTGCTGTGCAATGCTGGTTTGATCCAGACCAGCCACCTGCCCGGTGGTTTTACGCGCCCACCGGCGCCCTCGCATGACCCAACCTCCTTGACACGCACCCTGGACTCGACCGAGGCGATCGCCATCATGAATGCGCTCAAGGCCAACCACTACAACCGCTTGGCCACAGCGGCGGCGCTGGGCATGCACAAAAGCACGCTTTTCCGTAAAATCAAGCGTTTGGGCATCCCGCTGCCCAACGTCGACGGACGCTCGACAACCGCCGCCGACGATCGCTAGCGGTCTGGCTAGCCCGGTAGCCGCGACGACGGCCGCCATTGTGCAGTCCCAGGTCGGCGGCTGGCATCCATTGCATTTGTGCTACCCTGCCGAATTCAATTTTGGCCGCGGACGATCCGCCGGGTTCTGGGTAAACCGACGGTTTTCATTTGTATTTGGGCCGCATTTCGTTTACATGCAGCGTCCACAGCTTCCGGATAGATCAATGACCCGCTGAACGCGGGAAATGCCGGCGAAGCCAAAACGTTTTTCGGTCACAGCCTGGATATCCACGCCGAACCGGTGCTCATCCTGGCTAAAGAGAAGGGCGTCGACGCGATTCTTGGCCCATCAAGGCCGCCGGTCGGCTCAGCGAGCCGGCTACCGGCATCGCCATGGTACTGCCGGTGGAGCGGACCACCGGCCGGGAGAAGCAGGATGTAAGGAAAAGGCGGCACCCGTCAACCATCACCTTTTTTGACGCGCCGCCGGTTGGATCGACAACTGGGAAACAGGATCGATACCACGAGCGATATGTCATCTACGCTGGATGTCTGGAAACTATTGGCCGGGCTGGGCATCTTCCTCTTCGGCATGCTGCTTATCGAAGCGTCGGTCAAGGCCTTGTCCTTTATCGGCATCGGGGCCATCGGGCTGATCCTTTTCAAGCCAACCACCAGGCCGGCCCTGGTGACCCGGCTCTCCATCGGCTTCGGCTTTCTCTTTTGGGGCCTGGACTTCATGAAGATCAGCGTGGAGAGTTTCGCCCAAGATTTCAGCCTGGCTGACTTCGCCCAATACGAGCTGTGGGTCTGCCTGATCGTGGGCATCCTTTTTACGGCGCTGATGCAGGCCAGTGCGGCCACCATCGCCATCGTACTGACCGGCCTGGCCCTGTTCCACACCTTGTTCAACCTGGTCGAGGTGACCATCTGCTTCCCCTTCCTGGTGCTGGTCAACCGCCTCTTCACCCAGTCATGCCGCATGCAGATCTACGGCATGAAGGACTTATTGCTTACCCAGGAGCAGATCACCCATTTCGACCGCGCCATGGATGCCAAGGAGATCATCGAGGACGCGAAGCAGCGCCAGTCCAACGATGCCTATCCGAAGGCCGCCCCATCGCTATCCGCGTACCGGTGACTGCCGATTGTTGCATGGAGATTCACGATGACAGTGCCCACCGCCCCCTGGGAGAAATTGGTTGAGCTGATCGACACCGCCGACACCTCGGCACTGATCCGGTTCATCGACACCCTCAGCCCGTCCGAGATGGGCCGGATCGTCTCGCGGCTGACGGACGCTGATCGGCGCCGCTTGTTCGGTTTTCTCGATCCCACCGATGCCGCCGAACTCATTGAAGGAATACCGGAAGCCCAGGCCGCCGAACTGGTCGGAGAGATGTCTTCGGAACAGGCCGCCGCCATCATGGAGGAGCTCTCCAGCGACCACCTGGTGGACGTGCTGGGGGAGATGGATGCCGACGCCAGCCGAGCCATCTTGTCGCGGATGGACCGCGAAGATGCCGACGAGGCCAGAAAGCTGCTGGCCTACGCAACCGAATGCGCCGGCGGTCTGATGATTTCCGAGTACCTCGTTTACCGCACCGAGGAAACCATCCAGGGCGTCCTGGACGACCTGCAAGCCAACCGCGGCGAATATGCCGACTACCACGTGCAGTACTTTTACGTGGTCGATGAGACCGAACGGCTTGCCGGCGTGCTGCGCGTGCACGACCTGCTCTTCCCCGACCGAACCACCCGGCTAACCTCGGTCATGATTCCAACGCCGTTGAGCGTCTCCGACCAGGCCTCCCTCAGAGAGCTCGAGGCTTTCTTCGACGAACACCACCTCTTCGGCGTGCCGGTCGTCGACGGCGAGGGGCGGCTGGTGGGTGTGGTGCTGCCCAGCGCCGTCGAAGAAGCGGTCAACAAGCGCAAGACCCGGACGTTTTTGCGGCTCAGCGGCATCGTCGGCGGCGAGGAGTTCCGCACCATGCCCCTCTATTCACGGGCCGGACGCCGGCTGTCGTGGCTAAGCATGAACATCGTGCTCAACATCATCGCCGCCAGCGTGATCGCCCTGTATCAGGACACCCTGGCCGCGGTCATCACCCTGGCGGTCTTTTTGCCCATGGTCAGCGACATGAGTGGCTGTTCAGGCAATCAGGCCGTGGCCGTCTCCATGCGCGAACTTTCCCTGGGGCTGGTACGTCCGGGGGAACTGCTGTGGGTGCTGCTCAAGGAGGCCAAGGTCGGCATCATAAACGGCCTTGTGCTGGGTCTGCTGCTGGGCGGGGTCGCCTTCCTGTGGAAGGGCAACCCATGGCTCGGCCTGGTCGTCGGCGGTGCGCTGGCGGCCAACACCTTGGTCTCGGTGACCCTCGGCGGAATGCTGCCGCTGGTGCTCAAGCGGTTCAAACTTGATCCGGCGCTGGTATCCAGTCCCTTGCTGACCACCGTCACCGACATGTGCGGGTTCTTTTTCGTATTGAGCTTCGCCGCCGCGGTTATGCCCCAACTGGGTGGCATCTGACCGGCAGCACCCGCGGATTAGGCCTACATCTTGGAAAAACGCTGCTCTGCCGCGTCGGTGCTGCTGCTGATCCGTTCGTCGATCGGACCGCCGCGGCGGTGACCGCCATGGCACAGTCGCAATACGGCGGCTTTCAACCATTGCATTTGTGCGACACCGCCCAATTCAATTGGGGCCGATCAATTCCCATCTGATTTCTAACCGACTGTAATTTAAGTTGATCGATATTAATTTGGTGGCAAGCTGGTCATGGCACACCCTTTGCCATAGTATGGCATGGTCGACGTCTTTCAACCCTTGGGGGGCAACGTCCAGGTAATGCAAGGGGATAAACGATGAAAATCGCCGTCACTGTCTGGGAGGATCGCATTTCGCCGGTATTCGATGCATCCCGGCGGCTGTTGGTGGCGACAATCGAAAACAGCCGCATTGTGGATCGGTCCTACGTCATTTTCGACCCCGGATTTCCGGCCAACCTGGCCAAAATCCTGTCGCGGCTCGAGGTGCCGGTGCTCATCTGCGGGGCGGTGTCGCAGGTTCCGGCCACCGTTCTCACCGCCGCCGGCGTCACACTGGTCCCTTTTATCGCCGGTCAGGTGGAGCCGGTGCTGGCCGCTTGCGCTCAGGGGATGCCCCTTGCGCCGACCTTTATCATGCCCGGGTGTCACGACGGATCCCCTGCGACCCGCAAGCCCGCCAAGCCGAGGCCGCCCGGCAACCCATTGAATGACAGGAGGATCCCGTGAGCAGAGTGCTTCTCGTGACACCGCAGCGATCCAATTTTAAGGGCATCGTAACGGCTTTTGAAAACATGGACGCTGCCATCGACTGGGCCGCCTCTGGCCGCGAGGCGCTGGATGCCATCGCCAAACGCGCCGTGGATCTGCTGCTGGTCGATGAGGATCTGGGCGACATGACCGGTCTGGCGCTCGTTGAAAAGATCGTCACGGTCAATCCCATGATCAACTGCGCGCTGGTCAGCGCGCTGCCGGAAAAAGCCTTTCACGAAGCCAGCGAGGGTCTGGGTATTTTGATGCGGTTGCCGCCGTCGCCGCAAACGGCGGATGGAACACGCCTGATGACGCACTTGAATCGGATTTTGGGTTTCACGACCCCCACAGAACCATAACTATCGAGGAGTACCAATGAAAAACGAACCTACTGGCGTGGGCATCATGGACAATCCACCTGAGCCCAGCCCGGACGAGCTGGCCAGGCGATCGCTGACCCGCATAAAAAACAAAATCATGATCATGAGCGGCAAGGGCGGTGTCGGTAAATCCAGTGTCGCGGTCAATCTGGCTATCGCCCTGTCGGAAAAAGGCTATAAGGTCGGCCTGATGGATGTGGACATCCACGGCCCCGACATTCCCCGGATGTTAGGGCTTCCCGGCATGCTGGCCGCCAATCCCGATCAGCAAAAGCTGAATCCCATGCGCTACTCTGACAACCTGGCAGCCGTCTCGATCGAGTCGCTCATGCCCAACAAGGACGATGCCGTCATCTGGCGCGGTCCGGTCAAGCACGGCGCCATCCGCCAGTTCATCGGAGAGGTGGCCTGGGGCGACCTGGACTACCTGATCATCGATTCGCCCCCGGGAACCGGTGACGAACCCCTGACCGTGGCCCAGTTGATCACGGATGCCCGGGCCGTCATCGTGACCACGCCCCAGGAGGTCGCCCTGGCCGATGTCCGCAAATCGATCAACTTCTGCAAGACGGTCAAGATGGACATTCTCGGTCTGGTGGAAAACATGAGCGGTTTCACCTGCCCCCACTGCGGAAAACCGGTCGAGATTTTCGGCTCCGGCGGCGGGGAACGAACGGCTGCCCGGGCCGGGTTGAAACTGCTGGGAAAGATCCCTTTCGACGCCAACCTGGTCACCTGCGGGGACGCTGGCATCTCCTACCAGAAACATTATGCGAACGCGCCGGCCAGCCGCGTGTTCGACGACATTGCCGCACAGGTGGTCAGCGCCTCCCAGGGCTGATCGTGTGTGCAAGGAGGTTACCCCATGAAAGTCGCCGTCAGTGCCAATGGAGACAATCTTGACGCCACGATCGATGAACGTTTCGGGCGATGTCCCTTTTTTATCATCGTCGACACTGCTGACATGCGCTTTGAAGCAGTCGTCAACCACAATGCCGACCTGTCGACCGGTGCCGGCATCCAATCGGCCGCCCTGGTCGCGTCCACGGGTGTTGAAGCGATGATTACCGGCAAATGCGGGCCCAAGGCCATGCAGGTCTTTGCCGAAACGAATATCCGCATGATCCTCAATCAACACGGCCTCGTTGGCGACGCGGTCGAAGCGTTCAAAAATGGTGCGATCACGCCATCCGAACCAAAATCCCTTCTTGAATCATCAGGTGTTCCAGCGAACGGTCCCCAGGGTGTCCGCCAATCGGGTATGACCGGCCGCGGCATGGGTGGCTGTGGGCGTGGCATGGGCGGCGGCCGAGGCATGGGCGGCGGCATGGGCCGCCGGTGCAGTGCGCCGGCCGTGGCGGGCCAGGCCGCCGCACCAACGGCAGCCACGGGGTTGTCCAGGGGGTCGGAAATGGGCCGGCTGCAGCAGCAGGCCGATCAATTGCGGCGGCAACTGGGGATCATTGAAAACCGCATCAAGGAGATGGTTTAAATTTAAAACCTCATGACCCAGACCGATTACACTTATTTGTTTGGACCGGTTCCGTCGCGGCGTTTCGGACGGTCGCTGGGCATCGACCTGACGCCGCTCAAGACCTGCAGCCTGGACTGCGTCTTTTGCCAGCTGGGCCGGACGCCTGCCAAAACCCTGCAGCGCAAAGCCTACGTCCCCACCGGCGATGTCATCTCCGAAATTTCCACTTGGCTCAAAGCTGACGGCAAGGCCGATTACCTGACCCTTTCCGGTTCCGGCGAGCCCACGCTGCACTCCCGGTTCGGCGAGGTGCTGGACTTTCTTCGCGACCAGCCGATTCCCTCCGTCCTGCTGACCAACGGCACGCTTTTGCGCCGGCCGGCGGTGCGCCGGGCCGCCCGTCTGGCCCGCGTGGTCAAGGTGTCGTTGAGTGCCTGGGACCAGAAGTCGTTCGAGTGGGTCAACCGCCCTCACCAAGCACTTCAGTTCGCGCAGGTGATTGACGGCATCACGCGATTCCGCGAGGGCTTCACGGGCCAATTATGGATAGAGGTGTTCCTGCTGGCGGGCATCAACGCCATGGCCCCGCAAGTCGAAAAAATCGCCCGCCTGGCATCGGGGCTGCGGCCAGACAGAATTCATTTGAACACCATCGCCCGGCCGCCGGCCGAGGACTTTGCCGCCGCCGTGCCTACGGCGCAATTGGAGGCGCTTGCCGGCCTGTTCGACCCACCCGCGCAGGTCGTCTCAGCCTTCAGCGCCAAGCGATCCCAAAAGGGCCAGGCCGATGAAGCCAAAATCCTGGCCATGCTCAAACGCCGGCCCTGCACCATCAAACAGATCGAAGCCGCATTCGGTTTGCATATCAACGAAGTCTCCAAGATCCTTGGTCAACTCATGCGGCACGATCGGATCCGGGCTGATTCAAAGCGTCAGGAGGTCTATTACCGGTATCGTTAGGATCGACACGGGCCCAAGATTGAGTTGACGATAGTCGTGCAGCATGCGACAGTTAAGGTGTCAAGTGCGTGCATCTTGCACGAATGGGGCCGCTCAATGGAGTCGACCATATGGCACCGCATCTGCAAAACAGCGGTCATGATGTCATTCTCGATTCGATCAACGAGGGTGTGTTCACCATCGATTTGAATTGGCGCATCACCGCGTTCAATCGTGCCGCCGAGTGCACTACCGGCGTTTCTCGCCAGGATGCCATCCATCGCTTCTGCCACGATGTCTTCCACGCCAACATATGTGAAGCCAACTGTGCCCTCAAGCAGACCTTCAACACCGGTCGGCCGATCGTCAATGCCGACGCCTTCATCATCAATCGTCAAGGTCAGCGGGTACCGATTCGCATTTCAGCGGCCATCTTGAGAAATGATCACGGCGACATCATCGGCGGGGTGGAGACCTTCCAGGACCTCAGCCAGGTCAAACAGCTCCAGAAACAGCTGCAGCGCAGTTATACGTTCGAGGACATCATCGGGCGAAGCATTGAAATGCGGCGGCTGTTCGAAATACTTCCGCTGATATCCAAAAGCAACAGCAATGTCTTGATCGAAGGGGCCAGCGGAACGGGCAAAGAGCTTTTCGCCCGCGCGATCCACCATCTATCGCCCCGCAAAAAGCAGCCCTTCGTTGCGGTCAATTGCGCTGCACTGCCGGACACCCTGCTGGAAAGCGAACTGTTTGGCCATAAGGCCGGTGCGTTCACCGATGCCCGACGCGACAAGGCCGGACGGTTTACGCTGGCCCACAACGGCACTATTTTCCTCGATGAAATCGGTGACATCTCTCCGGCAATGCAAATTCGCCTGCTGCGCGTGCTGCAGGACGGTCTGGTCGAGCCGTTAGGTACCGAAAAGCCCGTGCCGGTCGATGTTCGCGTGGTCACGGCAACGAACAAGGATCTTCTCGACCTGGTTCAAAAGGGAATCTTTCGTGACGATTTGTACTACCGCATTCGCGTGATCCAGCTTAAACTGCCAGATCTGCGCCGTCGCCGGGAAGATATTCCCCTGCTGGTGAACCATTTGATCGACAAGTTTAACCGGCTGCAAGAGAAGAACATCTCCGGCGTGTCCGCCAGGGTCATGGCACGACTCATGTCGCACCACTATCCGGGCAACGTGCGCGAGTTGGAGAATATTATCGAGCAGGCTTTCGTGCTATGCCAGGGCTTGACCATCGAAATGAATCATCTCCCACCCGAATTGCGGGCCACCGCAGTGGCCGGCGGCGACGCCCTTGATTCTGTCGACCTTAACACCATGCAACGGTTTATGATATCCGAGGCCCTGCAGCGGCACCGTGGAAATCGCAAGCGCGCCGCACGTGACCTGGGCATCAATCCCAGCACACTTTACCGGAAGATCAAGGCGTTTCGTATCGATGTGCCCGAAGTAGATGGGCGCTGCCACAGGTGACAATCGTGCAGATTGCAACCTTACCTGATCCGATGACCCTCCCTACGGTATCCCACTGTCACCCCATAGTCGTCCTTACTATCTGAAATTATATGGTAATTCCGGGTGGCCAGCCAGCCTGTCCAAGCTTGCGGGAGCGAATGGCACGTTCATTGCTGAGATTTGTTTCAGATACCATCCTTTAACCTTCACCGAGGGGCGAAAGGAAATGGAAGCTACACGATGTTTAGACCCACCAACCAGAGATATTATTCTGTCGATGTTGAAACGACAGCCGTGCACGATCCGACAGATTGCCGACCAATGCAGCAGTGACAGCTATGTAATCGTCAAGTACCTTTCCGACTTGTCTCGGCAAGGGCTGCTTCTGGTCAGCTACATCAATGGCCAGGTCATTGTCTCTTGTAACACCACGGTGAATCATTGAAGGGACGCTTGCACCCAACCGTTGAAAAAATAGCCCGCCGGCAGGCGGTTCCGCCATCGACCATGGAATAGGCCGCCGCTCTACAGGAAAAGGAGAAAAATGATGGAAGCAATAGAAAAAGCCGCAGGTGTCCAGGGGGGAGACAAAATCGCATCACCACCGCCTACCGCCAAAGGGATGCAATTAACCGATCCGGTGCGGGCCGCCATTGACGACGCGATACAGCAAATGCTCAGGCGTGCCCAACAGTTGGCTTCCATACGAAGTTCAGATCGGGCGTAGAAGGTGACGCCAAGCCCTTCACGGGTCCGCTGTCAATCAAAACAATGGCGCCTCGAGAACGCTATCAGCGGTCCTACACAATTCGCTGCAACACCTCAAAGCGGCAACGTCACCGTAAATCGGCTGCCCTGGCCGTCGATGCTTTCCACGTCAATCTTGCCGTCGAGGGCCTGAACGATCGATTTGACAATCGCCAACCCCAGCCCGGTGCCTACGATGTGGCGGGTCTGCTTGGTTTTGACGCGATAAAATCGATCGAAGATGTGCTCCAGCTCGGCGGCCGGTATACCGAAGCCGGTGTCTTGCACATGAATGCTCAGCACATTGCCGTCCGACTCGGCGGCGACTTCGATCTTGCCGCCGGAGGGCGTGTAATTGATGGCATTGCTGATCAGGTTGGAGATCACTTCCACCAGGCCCATGCGGTTGAGCTCCAGATGGGGCAGCGCCAGCGGCGGGGTCAGGGTCAGGTCAATGGATTTCTCCCGGGCCCGGGGGGCGTGAAAATCGATCTCTTCCACCAGCAGTTCGGCGATGTCGACCGCCTCTTTTTCCGCTGCGACCGTACCGGACTCGATCTTGGACAGGTCCAGCAGTTCGGTGGACAGATTCACCAGCCCGTTGACCCGCTCCGACACGCGCTTGAGGATCTGTTCCTGCTTGTCCGTCAGATCGCCTGCCAGGCGATCGGTTACTACCTTGATCTGCATCAGCACCGAATTCAAGGGGCTGCGAATTTCATGGGAGACCATGTGCACAAAATTGGATTTGAGCTGGTCCATCATTTTCAAGGCGGTGATGTCGTTGACCACCGTGACGACCCCCAGGATTCGGCCCGGGCGGTCGCGGAAGGGGATGCAGCGTACCCGCAGACAGGTATCGCTGTCTTTGATGAACACCTCACGGACCAGCGCCGCCGCCGCTTCGGTTGGCAAGACGAGGGCCTCGGCGATCATCTCGCAGATTTCCTCGACCGGAATCACTTCCCCGACCGGCTTGCCGACCACGGGGCCGGCGTTGCAGCCCGTCAGGGTCAAAAAGGCCGGGTTGATCAGCGCGATGCAGGCGCTGGTATCCGTGGCCAGGACGCCGTCGGCCAAATGGTCGATCAAGGCCTTGATGCGTGATTTCTCGTTGGCCAGGTCGTGCAGCGTGCGGGTGTGTTCGACCGCCTTGATCAGCACGGTCCGCAGGTCGTCGGGTGAAAACGGTTTGGAGATGAAATCGAAGGCGCCGTTTTTCATCGCCTCGATGGAGTGTTCCAGGGTGGCGTACCCCGTGATCACGATCACCACCGTGTCCGGATGCCGGTTTCGGATGCTCGTCAACCCCTCGAGCCCTGAAATACCGGGCATCATTAGATCGAGCAGGATAATGTCGAAGTGCCGTTCGGTCAGGCGCTGCAACCCGGTTTCCACATTTTCGGCCGCATCCGCCGTGAATCCGTCCTGACGCAGCATGGCCAGGCAGGCTGTGCGAATCCGCATTTCGTCGTCGATGACCAGCACGCTGATCTCAGCGTGGGTCTGACGGTCGCTGTCGGAGAATTTCATATCGGTTGTCGATCCGTTGTCGTCTGTTCTTCAGCATCCGCTGCGTTGGCCGCACCACCGGGTCGATAGGCCTGGAACTCGATTAAAAACGTCGTACCACTGGCATGGGTCTCCTTGACCCTGATTTCGCCCTTGTTCTCCTTGACGAGCCCATAGGCTGTGCTGAGCCCCATGCCGGTGCCCTTGCCCTGTTCCTTGGTGGTAAAAAACGGATCGAAGATTTTGTTGAGGATGTCGGCTTTGATGCCGCTGCCAGTGTCGGCGATCTCGAAACAGACCTTGCCCGTTCCGGGAGACGGATATGACCGCAGCGTCAGGTGGCCTTTACCGTCCATGGCCGCGATGGCGTTGATCACCAGGTTGATGATCACCTGGCTGATCTGGTTTTTATCGACGTGAATCAGCATGGAGGCGGCTGAAAGATCGCGCGTGACCTTGATATTTCCAAACATCTTGGGGTCGCGGATCAACCTGAGGCTGCTTTCAATGACGGTGTTGAGCTCGATGGTCCCTTTGGTGGGAACCGACCGGCGGCTGTATTCTAGCAGGCTTTTGACGATGCTCTTGCAGCGGTTCACATCCTCGATCATGGCCTGCAAGTCCTCACGCTCCGGATCGTCGGGGGCCAAGTTTTCCATCTTCAGGCTCGACATGAACAGAATCCCCGTCAGGGGGTTGTTGATTTCATGGGCCACCCCTGCGGCCAGCTGACCGATGGATGCCATTTTTTCGGACTGCGCCAGCTGTGCGCGGGTCTCTTCCAGTTTTTCCTGGATCTTGATCTGCTCGCTCAGATCCGTGTACAGGCACACGATCGCGATCTCTTCCCCATCTTCATAGATGATCGAGGCGTTGATCTCGGCCGGGATGGTTTCTCCCCGCGCGTTGACAATGTCGGTGTGCAGGCCGTGAAGCTTGCCGACGCCGTGTTCGTCGTCGTCGCGCAGGGCTGCCATGATCCGGTTGGCCGTTCCCGGATGGTGCAGCTGGTCAATGCTGAGCGTCTTGGCGACCACCGCATTCTGGTAGCCGAACAGGGTTTCGGCGGCCGGATTCATCAGCAGGATATTGTTGCAGTGATCGGCGGCGACAATTGCCACCGGCGAGTTCAGAATGATTTTTTCCAGGAAGGCTTCGGTCTCTTTTAACGTGATCTCGAGTGTTTTCAACTGGGTGACATCGCGGACGCTCTCCATGACGCAGATCACGTCGCCCTTGTCATCCAAGATGGGAGAGAAGAGACGCTCTTCCCACAACAGTTTCCCGGTCAGGGTCAACCGGCGGCGAAGCACCGATTCGCCGGTCCTGGTCTGCAGGACCTTGACGAAGGGGCAGTACTTGTCCTTGCAGCCTTTGCCGTCGTAGAAGACATCGCTGCAGGTCTTGCCCACGATCTGATCGAGGGTGACGTCGTGCTTGTCGAGAAAGACGCGGTTGGCCGTCAGCACTCTTTTTTGGGGTGAGAGAATCAGGGTCGGGAAGGAGAGGGATTCAAAAACCCGTATGCGCCAGTCGATCTCATTTAAAATGTTAGCGTTCATGGGGTGTGTCGAGCACCTTTTAGATTCACTTGCCGCGGTCGGCGGGCATGAAAGATGAGCGCCGTACGGTTTTTGGAATTTCAAACAGATCGGCGAAGATCGCCTTGGCCATCTCGGCGCCGTGCTCGGCCAGTACCAGAAAAACCGAGGAGCTCGAAAAGGCGGACGCAATCAACCGGATGTTGTTTTGGTCGAGAGCGCGACAGGTGGCATCGGCAATGCCGAAGCGGTCGCCGAAATGGGGGCCGAAAAAGTAGAGCAGTTCCACCGGTGCGGTGCATCGCATGTCCATACTCGCCGGCCGGGTTCCCATGCCGGCCACAAACTGCTGCAGGGTGTAGCGGTGGCGATCGGCGACGACGACGGCCAGCGGGTATCGGTCCCCATCGGGCGGTTCCAAGAGCACCATGTCGAACGGGATGGCGTCCATGCCGTCGGCGGCGTCCGGCCGATGCCGTTGTCGGCACGGTTCCGGCACCAGGCTGAATTCGCACAGACACCGATCCCGGCGGGTTTCGAAACCGTAGGTTTTTATTTTGGCTTCCGTATATCTGGCGGCGGTTTCCATCTTGTCCATGTCGGTTTTAGTTCGAGCGCCCATTCGGCTGCACGTCCAACAGGTTTTCGAGGCGTTCGGCGGTCGCCTCGATTCGATCCGTGTCCACCACGAAGGTCAGCGCGGCGATCGACGACGCCAGGGCATGCACACCGGTTCGAGCGTCCCACAAGGCTTGCAGGAGGTGCCCCACCAGGCGGAAATCCGATTGGTGCGGGAAGACACTCAGCAAGCTGACGGACGGGATAATCTGAACCCGTTCGTCCGGTGGCGGCAAGATGACCTCGATCGCCTGTCGGGCCGCCGTCAGGTCCGGCGCGACGACGCAACCGAAAACCGCTTCCCGTCCTGCCGACCGCCGCGCGGAAAGGAAGGTCAGATTGACCCGGTTTTCGGAGAAAACACGGCACAATGCCTCCCTGATGCGCAGATGGCCGGGGATGCCGCCGATCGATATCCCCACCATGGGCTCGCTCGATTTCAGCCGCTTTACCGTGATTTTATCTGACGTCATGCAATCATCGCTCCCCGGCGCCGCTGAAGGGATCGGGTTGGCCAATACGCCATTTCAGCACGCAGCGCAACCGTCGCCCGACCGGGCCGGTTTTCCGGTCCCCGTCGGCGCCGGGCGCCATGGCGTCGCCGTCACATCTTCCCGGCGACCCCATGGCAAGGCCGGCCCCGTCCCGCCTGGGTATCCGGGGCTGCACCCCGGTTCGCGGGGGCCGGTTCAGTCGGCCACGTAGTCCTTGACGATCTCCATCAGCTTGTCCATGTCGATGGGCTTGGGAATGAAATCGTCGGCCAGGGTGTTGATGCCGTCAACGTGGGTGTAGTTGGTGGATGTCACAGCGTCGGCCACGGCGGTGAGCAGAAGCACCGTAATATCCTTGTAATCGTCGTCTTTCTTGATTTCATCGCAGAGCTGATATCCGTTTTTGTTGGGCATCATGACGTCCAGGATCAGCATCGCCGGGCGATCGGCCTTGATTTTTTCCCATGCCTCGACGCCGTCGTAGGCTTTGGCCGTGCGAAAGTTCTCGTTTTCAAGCTTCATGCAGACCGATTCGACCAGATCGGGGTCGTCGTCGACAACGAGGATCAAGGGTTGTGTGCTCATTTGGTTACCTCCATTGATGGTGTTTGTTTTTTGGTATTTGGTTAGTTTTTGCAATCATCGCGATTGCAACGGGGTTGAACCGATCCTGCCGACCGGCGCCGGTGCACAACCGCTAGGCGACGGTCGGCCGTGGATAGAGTCCGGCCCGCTCGATGATTTCGGGCACTTTGTGCTCCCACTCGATGGCCATGAGGTGGATGCCGCTGACCCCCTCGATTCCTCTGAGACGCTGGATGGACTCGATGCTGATGTCGATGCCCTCCTGGGCCTGCTTGTCCTTGGGGACGCCGGCCATGCGTTTGATGATCTCATCGGGCACATCCATGCCGGGCACCTTGTTCTTCATATACTTGGCCATGCCCTCCGACTTCATGGGGGTCACCCCGGCCATGATCGCCACCCGCTCGTGCAGGCCGCGATCGCGAATACCCTGCATCCACTGTTCGAACTTGTCGAGATTGTAAATGCACTGGGTCTGAATAAAATCGACCCCGGCGTTGATCTTCTTGGCCAGGCGCGCCACGCGCAGTTCAAATGGGTCGGCAAACGGATTGGCGGCCGCGCCGATGAACATGCGCGGCAGGTTTTTGACTTCCGCGCCGCCCTGGAGCCGGCCCTCATCACGCATGGTTTTGACGGTCTCGATCAGTTGTACCGAATCCATGTCATAGACATTGGCCGCCATGGCATGATCACCGAAATGGGGATGGTCACCGGACAGGCACAGCATCGTGTTGATGTCGTGGGAATAGGCGCCGATGAGGTCGCTTTGCATGGCGATGCGGTTACGGTCCCGCGTGACCATCTGGAGCACGGGGTGCATTCCCATCTGTTTGATGATCACGCTGGCCGCAAAACTGCTCATGCGGACCATGGCCGTCTGGTTGTCGGTGACATTGACGGCATCGACGTATCCTTTCAGGTGGGCGGCTTTTTCCCTGACGACGTCCGGCAGGGCGCCTCTTGGCGGTCCGCATTCCGAGGTCACCGCGAACGCTCCCGCCGCAAAAATTTTCTCAAGAACGCTGTTCGTTTTCATTATTGCAAATCCTCTCTGACAATTCTGCGGGGTCCACCGTCTCGACTCGATCTCCAGTCCTTGGCGGAAATGACCGCTTCGTATTGATCCTGCGTGCCCAGGGCCTTCATTCGCTCCCAGATGAGGGCCCAGGCGCAGTCCACATCCGGCCCGATTTCGCATTTGCCATTGCTCGAGCCCCCGCAGGGTCCATTGAGCAGCCGTTTCGAGCAACGCGCGACGGGGCATATGCCGCCGGTCAATCCCAGCAGGCAGTCACCGCAGCCCTGGCAGCGCTCGGCCCAGACCCCGGGCCGTTCGGAGGCGCCCATGAACTTGGTGTTCACGGCCGGAAAGACGCGCACCTTCCCGAAGCGGCGCGCAATCTCCTGCACCCCGCAGCCGCAGGCCATCGACACGACGGCATCGACGCCATCGATGTGCGTGGCCAGGGTTTCCACATACTCGGGGTCGCACTGGCGCTCCAGGGTCATCTCGTTGACGCTCAGGGTTTTGCCTTGTTTCATGGCCGCCAGTTGCAGGGCGGACGAGAGCATGGCGACTTCCTTGCGGCCGCCGGCGGCGCAGACCGTGACACATTCGTTGCATCCAACCAGCAGTATTCGATGGTACGGCTCAATGTACGCTGCGATTTCATCCAGGGGTTTGCGTTCGGCAGTAATCATTTAACACGTCTCCTTTGGTCTATTTAGGCGCAGGCCGACGACATTGGCTCGGGTGCGGCGGTGCGCTTCAAGCTGCAGGGGCCCAGTTGGCGGATTTTCTCGGTGAACTCGGTCACGATCCGGGCAAACTGCGTGCCCATGCCCGCTGACATCAGGACCATGTCAACGCGCGATGGGTCTATGCCGATTTCGTCCAGCATTTTCTTTACGTAGGCGATGCGCTTCATGGCCTTGATGTTGCCATTTTTGAAGTGGCAGTCGCCTTCGAGGCAGCCGGCCACCAGCACGCCGTCGGCGCCCTCTTGGAGGGCGCGCATCACATAAATGGGGTCCACCTTGCCGGTGCACGGTATGCGGATGATTTTGATGCCGGATGGATAGCTAAGGCGCATGCTGCCGGCCATGTCTGCGGCCGTGTAGGCACAATAGTGGCAGCAGTAAGCCACGATTGTCGGATCAACTTGTTTCATCATTCAGCCCTTTCCAGTAGTCCTTCCAGTCTGGCCATCATGACGCTGTCTTCAAAGCGCATCACCTGGATCGCCCTGGCCGGACATTCGGCCGCGCAGGTACCGCATCCATGGCACTTGGAGGGATCGATTTCCGAATACCGATCTTCATTGATAAAAGGCACCCCATAGGGGCAGGCACGCACACACACCAGGCATGTCGCGCATTTTTCACGGTCCACGCGGGCGACCGTCGCCCCAAGGTTCATGGTGTCCTGGGCCATCACCGTCATGGCGCGTCCGGCCGCGGCCTGGGCCTGGGTGATGCTCTCGCCGATCGTCTTGGGGGCGTGGGCGCTGCCGGCCACGAAAAATCCCGGAACGGTCAGGTCGACGGGTTTGAGCTTGGTGTGGTCCTCGAGCAGAAAGCCGTCAGCGGTGCGGGTCAGGTGAAAAATCTTGGCCAGGTCTTCAGTGGCTTCGTCGTCGTTTTTGAAGCCGGTGCTCAAGGCCAGGCAGTCGGCCGCCACCATGCATTTTTTACCCAGCATGGGTTCATTGAAGGTCACCTCGACCCGCTGGCCGTCGCCTTGTACCTGCGGCGGCGCTTCGGGTGTGTACTGAATGAAAATGACGCCCCTCCGGCGGGCCTCCTGATAGTAGTCCTCGAAGAACCCATAGGTACGCATGTCCCGGTAGAGCACGAAAATATTCAACTCCGGGTTGGCGTCGAGCAGGTGCAGCGCATTCTTGACGGCTGCCTGGCAGCAGACCCGTGAACAATTGGGGTTGTCGGGCGTACGCGACCCGACGCACTGGATCATGACCACATTTTCCCAGGCGGCCGCGGTGGTGGGCAGGGCGGCGATACGGTTGTCCAGCTCCAGTTGGGTGCAAACCGCCTCATGGCGGCCGAGCAGGTAGTCGTCCACCCGGTTGGGGGCGGCACCCGTGGCCAGGATCGTCACCCCGTGCTCGATCTGGCGATAGTACATCTGGGGAGCGATCTGAAATCCGGTCCTGAATTTTCCGGGCAGGCCTTCGTGGTCGACCACCATGGCATTGGTGATCACCTCGATGTTTTCATGGGTGTTGACACGGTTCATCAGGTCGGACAGGAAGGCCGGCACGTTGCGTCCGTCGATGGTCGTCTGGATCTGGCGCGCCAGGCCGCCCAGTTGGGGGGTCTGTTCGACAAGGTAGACTGTGTGATCCTGATCGGCCAGTTCGAGCGCAGCGTTCATGCCGCTGACCCCGCCGCCCAACACCAGGGCCGATTTGTTGAGCGTCAGCAGGTGGTCGATCAGGGGATGGGACTTGACGACGCCGGCCGCAGCCATGCGAATCAACGCTTTGGCTTTTTCCGTGGCCGCCATGAACTGATCGGCATGCACCCATGCATTCTGGTCGCGGATATTGGCGATCTCGAGCATGTACTTGTTCAGACCGGCGCGCTGCAGCACACCCTGGAACAATGTCTCATGGGTGCGCGGTGAACAGCCGCCGATGACCACCCGGTTGAGCCGCTGGTCGACGATCGTTTTTTGGATGGTTGCCATGGATTCGCGGCTGCACCCGTAGCCCACCGGTTGGGCGACGGCCACATGGGGCAGCATGCGGCTGTAGGAGACCACGTCGTCCACGTCCACGACCCCGCCGATGTTCTTGCCGCAATCGCATATGAAAATACCGAGGCGCGGCCCTTCGTCCGTGATGTCCCTTTCCGGCGGGTAGTCCGGTTCCGGTGTGCCAAGCCGTTCGGGCTGAAAAAAGTGCTTGCCCGCCAGGCATGCGGAGGCGCTGGCCTGGGTCAAGGTCTCCGGGATGTCCTTGGGGCTTTCAAAAACCCCGCACACGTAAATCCCGGGGCGCGAGGTGCTGACCGGACTGAAACTGTCGGTTTGGGCAAAATGGTGGGTGTTCAGTTCGATCCCCAGGGTGTCGGCCAGGCGGGTGGTTTCCGCCGCCGGCCTAAACCCCGTCGAGAGCACCACCATGTCGAACGTCTCGTGCTTCAAGGTGCTGTCGTCATCCTGCACATACGAAATTTTCAGATCGCCGTCCGGCTCGGCCGGCATGATGCTGTGGGGCCGGCAGCGCTTCAGGCGGACATGGAAGTCGTCCTCGGCCCGCTGGCGGTATATTTCGTAGTCCTTGCCGACGGTGCGCATGTCCATGTAGAAGATGGTGGTGTCGATGTCGTCTTTGAAGCGTTCCTTGGTGACGATGGCCTCTTTGAGGGCAATCATGCAGCAGGCGCTGGAGCAGTATGAGACCTCGCCCTTGTTTTGTCCTCGGGAGCCGGCGCATTGAATCCAGGCCACTTTACGCGGCTGGCGGCTGTCCGATGGCCGCTGAAGTTCACCCAGCGTCGGGCCGGATGCCGACATGATGCGCTCGTATTCCAGGCTGGTGACGACATTGGGCAGTTTGCCGTAGCCGTAGTTGTCCAGGATTTCGGGACTGAAGAGATCGGCCCCTACGGCCACGATGATGGACCCGACCCGGCGCTCCTGGACCGTCGGCTGCGCCTGGCGCAGGATCGCATCGGCCGGACACACCGCTGCCAGGGCCTCGATATCGTCACACGATTCCATTTTGACCGAAAACGAGTAGGGCGTCGCCTGGGGATAGCGCATGCAGGTGGGGGCGCGGTGGTCCAGGCCGGGGGTGAAGCGGATCCATTTGGGGTATTTGTCCAGACACAACCCGCAGGCGGTGCACTTTTCGGTGTCGATGTAGCGCGGCGCGGTGGTCAGGGTGACCGTAAAGTTTCCCGCTTCCCCCGTCAGGCCGGTCAGCCGGGTCAACGGCATCAGGTCGATGTGCTTCTGGCGCGCCCCGGCCGACAGGTTGGGGGCCATGGTACAGATGTCACAGTTGTTGGTGGGAAATGTCCGGTCCAACTGGGTGAGCAAGCCCCCGATGGCCGGAGATTGGTCGATGAGCAGGACATCCTTGCGCGCTTCGGACAGGTCCAGTGCGGCCTTGATCCCGCCGATGCCGCCACCGATGATAAGGGCCGTCGGATGATGCGATGATCGGTTTGCTTCCATGTGTGTCAATTGTCCCGTTGCTGAGGTTATTGGTTGGCAGGGTCGGGCGATGGAACGGACCTATCGGTCGGTGTCCGGCCTTGCCGATCCACTGAATCGGGGCCGTGGCCCCGCGGCGACGGTTTACAGGCCAGCGTAATCGAGAATGGTGGTCAGTTTGTGTTCCCATCCCATGGTTTCGATACGCACGCCGCTGGACAACTTGCCGAAGGCGGCAACGGTTTCGCCGGCAATGCGCAGGCATTCGTCTTCGCGGTCGCCGGCCTTGCGGATGCGTTGAATCACGCCTTCGGGCATCTGAATGCCGTCGATCTTGAGGGACATGTAGCGGGCCACGCTCACCGATTTGAGCAAAAACACCGTGGCAATGATCGGCACCTTCAAGGTGTCGAGTTTGGCCAGCACCCCTTCGAGTTGTCCGGCGTCGAACATGGGTGGAAGGATGACGAACTGGGCGCCGGCCTCGACCTTTTTGGCCGTTAGGGCCACCTCTTGATCCAGTTCGCGGTCGTCGGCCCACAGGGACAAGGCGCAACCGACGCCGAAGGCGGGTTTGCCGGTCAATTCGAAGCCGGCGTCGTCCTTGCCGTGTTGAAGCTTGCCGATGGTGCGGATGAGGTCGATCTCATCCAGGTCGTCCACGGGTTTGGCATGCTTGTGGTCGCCCAGCGGCATCTCCACCCCCTGGACCACCAGCAGATTGCGGATGCCCAGGACATGGGCGGCCAGGATGTCGCCTTGGAGCGCCAGCCGGTTGCGGTCGCGGGTGTAAACATGGATCATGGTTTCCATGCCTTCGCGGCTGATCAGCGAGCCGCCGGCCAGGGCGCTCATGCGCATCACCCCATTGTCCATGTCCGGTACGATGACGGCGTCCACGCGGCTCTTCAGCCCGCGCGAGCAGTTGACCAAATCCGAAATATCGACACCCTTGGGGGTGTGCATCTCGGCCAGAACGACAAACTTTCCAGAGGACAGGCGTTTTTGAAAATTCATGGGTTCCGTTTTCCTTTGTCTCTTGCAGTTCAATCTAAGTGTCGCGTTTCTTTAAGACAATGCGGTAATAGTGATCCTCGAATTCCTCCTGGGTGACGATCTCATACGACACCGTCGGCAGCACCTTGAAAAAATCAGCCATGGTCTTGGGATTCTGGCCCACGCACTCCAGAATTTCATTCGATTTCATCTCATTGAACACATGCGTTAACTTCAAGAGCGCCAGCGGCGTGACCGAGTCTCTGAAATCCAGCCTGCGGTCGGCCTTGTGTTCGATGGTGGTATTCAAATCCAGAGGTTTTCGTTGCATGGCGACGTAAGATAGCAAGGGCGATGCCAGGCACATCTTGAATCCCTCGGAAAGGTGAATAAGAATATGTTTTCAGTATATTGAGGATGAGATGGCCGACTGCGGGGCGAAAAGGATTGGCAGGAAAAGGTTAACGTGTTAAAGACGCGTTTTTAACATATGTTTAAAATTTAACAGGACGACCCCATGACTGAACACGAACTGGACCGCTATTGGCAAACCGTCGTGAGCACCATTTCGGACGGGATCATGATTGTCAATAATTATGGTGTCATCGTATCCGTCAACGCGGCCTTTGAACGGATTTTCCAATACGGCAGGGAGGAGCTTATCGGGAAAACCTGTCGGGCCCTGAACTGCGATATCTGCGACTCGGTCTGGGAGAACGACAATGGCCACTGGTGTGCCCTTTTCCGAACCGGTGAACTCAACCAGCGCCGCTGCTCGATTGTCCGCAAGGACGGCCAGCGCGTCCATCTGCTCAAAAACGCCGCGTTGCTGCACAATGACCGCGGGGAGGTGATCGGTGCCGTGGAGACCTTGACCGACATCACGGAGCTGATCCGCAAGGACCACCAGATCGAAACCTACAAGCGCGACCTGAGGTCCACGGATGGTTTCTATGGGCTGATCGGCGCCTCCCCCATCATGCAGCAGGTGTACGATCTAATGGTCAACGCGGCCCAGTCCGATGCGCCGGTCATCGTCTACGGTGAAAGCGGCACCGGCAAGGAGCTGGTGGCCAGGGCCATTCACAAGCTCAGCACCCGCATGGACAAGCCCTACGTGAAGGTGAACTGTGCGGCCCTGACTGAATCGCTGCTGGAAAGCGAGCTGTTCGGCCACGTCAAGGGGGCCTACACCGGGGCCTACCGCGACCGGCTCGGCCGTTTCGAAACCGCCAACGGGGGCAGCATCTTTTTGGACGAGATCGGCGACATGCCGCTCTCCACCCAGGTGAAGCTGCTGCGGGTGCTCGAAGAGAAAACCGTTGAACGCGTCGGCGACGTGGCCCCCATTGCGGTGGATGCCCGCGTGATCTCCGCCACCAACCGAGACCTGATCGACCTGGTGCAGCAGCAGGCCTTCCGGGAGGATTTTTTCTTCAGGATCAATGTCATTCCCATTCACCTGCCGCCGTTGCGCGAGCGCGGTGACGACATTCCGTTGCTGGCCGAAGCGTTGTTCCGCAAAATTCGCCGCAAAAGCGGCAAGGCGATCAAACGCATCGACAATCACACCATGGACCTGCTCATGCAGTACACCTGGCCGGGAAACGTCCGTGAACTCAAAAGCGCCTTCGAGTATGCCTGCGTGACCTGCAACGGGCCCCTGATCCGTCCCGAGCATCTGCCGCCGGCCGTCCTGGATCGACCGACCGACGACGCGCCGCCGCCCCAAAAGGGCTTCGACCGTGAGGAGATCAAGAAGATCGAACTGATCGAAGCCTTGACGGAAACCGACGGAAACCAGTCCAAGGCCGCCGATCTGCTGGGCATCAGTCGGGTGACGGTGTGGAACCGCATGAAACGATACGGGATCAAAAAACAGGTCTTGGAACTCGACCAACCGGGTTAACCGACGTGCGTTTTGTCAATGGCAAGGCTGCGCGCACCGGGCCGGGTCTCACCGATGCCGGTTGTCCATGAACGCTACTTGACACTGGTTTCGATTTTCAAGCCATACTTGTCGATCTTGGCGTGTAACGTCGGCCTGGAGATACCCAGCAATTTGGCCGCCTGGGAACGGTTGCCGCCGGTCAGGTTCAGGGCCTCTCCCACCAGCATGCTGCCGAAACGATCCAGGCAGTTCTCGAATCGGTTCTCCTGCTCCCCAGTGGACAGCAGGCTGCGGATCCAGGCCCGGATACCCTCGTCGCCGGCATTTTCGTGCGAGTGGCGGCTCTTGATGTCGCTGCCGGTCGCCTGACTGATGTCCGCCGGCCGTAGCGGGGCGCCCCGGTTGAAAATCAGCGCTTTCTGAAGGGTGTTGGCCAGCTCGCGAACGTTGCCGGGCCAGGGGGTGGCGACCAGCAGCGCGACGGCCGCTTTGGTAATGCCGGGATTTTCCATGCCCAGTTCCATGGAAAAGCGGGACAGAAAATAGTCGGCCAGCAACGGGATATCCCCGCTGCGCGCTTCTAAGGTCGGCAACCAGATAGTGATCACCTTGAGTCGATAGTACAGATCCTCCCGGAATCGCCCGGCGGTGATCAGCGCTTCCAGATCGCGGTTGGTGGCGGCGATGATGCGCACATCCACCGGAATGGTTTCCCGCCCGCCGAGTCGTTCGATGCTTTTTTCCTGGAGCAGGCGCAGCATCTTGGCCTGCAGGTTGATGGGCATGTCGCCGATCTCATCCAAAAAGATCGTGCCGCCGCTGGCCTGTTCGACCTTGCCCACGCGGCGGTGGGCGGCGCCCGTAAAGGCCCCCTTTTCGTAGCCGAACAACTCGCTTTCCAGCAAGGTGTCGGGGATGGCCACACAGTTGATCACCAGAAAGGGCTTCTCCGATCGCATGCTGTGCTGGTAGAGTGCCCGGGCCGCCAGCTCCTTGCCGGATCCGGATTCGCCGCGCACAAGTACGGTGGCATCGGTGGCTGCCACCCGTCCGATGGCTTTGTACACTTCCTGCATGACCGGGCTTTTGCCGATGATGGCCTCACCGTGGATCTGATCGGGCGATGCGTCCATATCCACCGGCGAGCGCATGAAGCGGCCCACCTCGAGGGCCTTGCGGATGACGGTGAGCATTTCAGGGATATCGAAGGGTTTGATGACATAGTCGAAGGCGCCCATCTTGGTGGCTTCGATGGCCGTTTCCGTGGTGCCGTGGGCGGTCATGATGATGACGGGCAGTTTCGGTTCGATGCGGTGAATGCGCTCGAAGGTTTCCAGGCCGTTGATCCCCGGCAGGCGCACATCCAGAACCACCAGGTCGGGAACGGCGTCGTCGATCATGCGCAGGCCGGCTTCTCCCGAAGCGGCCGTGCGGACTGTATATCCCTCTTCCCTGAGAAGGCGCTCGAAACTGATCCGCAATTGGTCATCGTCATCGACGATCAATATCGTGCTCACAGCTAGCCCCCTTTCGTCGGCAGCACGATGGTGAAGGTCGTGCCCTGGTCCTCCGTAGAGACCAGGTCGACGCTGCCGCCATGTTCCCGGACGATCCGGTCGACGATGCTCAATCCCAGGCCGGTCCCCTCTTCCTTGGTGGTGAAAAAAGGGTCGAACGCCTTTTCGACGACGTCGGGAGGCATTCCCGGACCGTCGTCCGTGATGCGGATGACGGCCTGCTGCGGGCGGCCCGGCCGCGCCAGAACAAACTCGATGACAGCGATGGCGCCGCCGCCGTCCATGGCCTCGCAGGCGTTGACGATCAGGTTGACCAGAATCTCCTTGAGCTGGTCCGGGTCGGCGTTGACGGCCGGCAGGATACCGTCGCGATGGACAGTGGCGGTCACGTTGTAGGATTGCAGCCGGTAGCGCAGCAGCGAAAGGGCCGTGTCCACCACCGTAGAGGGGCTGACGGTCTGCATCTGCAGTTTGGGCGGACGTGAGAATTCCAGAAAGTTCTGCACGATCGTATCGATATGGTCGATCTCTTCGGAGATCACCTCGAAGTCCTCTTTTTGCGTACCGGAAAGCTCAAGCGACCGACTCAAAGAGAACAGGCGCATCTTAACGGAGGTAAACGGGTTGCGGACGCTGTGGGCCATGCCGGCGGCCAGCTTGCCCACCATGGCCATCTTTTCGGCCTGCAGAAGGTTTTCGCGGCTCTTTTCCAGTGCGACCTGGGTGTGGTCCACATCCTCGATCAGCCCGCGCACGCGATGGCTCAAGGTCTTGACATCGTTGCCGTTCAGATCGACCGGTTCGGCGCGGGCCGTCTCCAGGATCAGCGCCCGCACGGGGTTCAGGATCTGATTGACCAGCAGGTAAGCCAGCAAGGCCACGAGCAGCAAGTGGACGGCGACCACCACCAGGGCCGTCTCCCGCAGATGGGTGGCCTCGCTCAGCGCTGTCTGCTTGGCCGTCATGATCTCACGGGTGTGCTGATGTTTGTAATCCTCGCACATCTGCAAAATGGCGAAAAACTGGCTGCGCACGCCCTGGTGCAGCCGGGTGCCGAAATCGATCTTGCCGGCCTCGTAATAGGCGATCACCTGGTCCTTTTCGCGGATGTACTGATCGTAGGACCTGGCGATGCGATCGATGGTTTCGCGCTGTTCGGCATTTTGGGCCAACAGCCGGGCCTGTCCCAACTGTTCGCTGAACACCCGGCGGTAGGACTCCAGCCGGGTTAGCCAGTCCGGGTTACCGTCCAGAAAGTAGTACGAAACGAATCCCTTCTGGTTGACCAGGGCGGTCTCCAGCGATTCGGCGCTTTGAAAGGCGACCAGGCTTTCATCGGTGATGCGGGTCAGCACATCCTCGATTCGGAAGGAGTACCAGAACATGGCCGTCGCACCGCCTAATGTGGCCAGAAAGATGGCCGCCAGCAGGATGTAGATGCGGCTCTTCAGGCTGATTTTGCGCCACAGGGTCATAGCGGCACGCTGTCCTGTTTTATATGTTGCCGCCCCGGCGCAGCAGCTGCCTGGCTTCGGCTTTGCGGATGCGTTCGTCCTGTTCGGCCTTTTTCTTTTTGGCGCCGGCCAGGATGGTTTGCAGCGTCGTGAAATCGGCTGGTTTGAGCAGGTAGTCGAAGGCACCCAGCTTCATGCCTTCGATGGCGGTTTCGGTGGACCCATGACCGGTCAGCAGGATGACTTCGACCAGCGGGTACATGGCTTTGATTTGCTTGAGGGTCTGGATGCCGTCCATGCCGGGCATCTTGATATCGAGTACGACTACGTCGAAGGTCGCCTGCTTCAGGGCATCGAGGCACATTTTACCGTCATAGGCCGAGGTTACCTTTTCGCCCGTGTCTTCGAGCCGCATGGCCAGCATCTCCACAAAATCCTTCTCGTCATCGACCAGCAAAATAGTCGTGGGTGTTTTGATCATTGTCACGCTCCTTTGGGTTCCTGCCCGGTTGGTTCAGACCTGCTCAGGCCACCGGCTCCCCCGTTGCTGCCGTGGGGGCCTGATTGGGAAGTTGAACCGTGAATCGCGTGCCGCGGCCGACCCGGCTGTCGACCGTCATGCTGCCGCCCAGCTTGTCGACGATTTCACGGGTGACAAACAACCCCAGCCCGGTCCCCTCGCCCGGTGCTTTGGTACTGAAAAAGGGCTCGAAAATTTTTTCCAGGTTCTCTTTGGGTATCCCGTGGCCGGTGTCGATCACGGCAACGGCAACGCCCTGATCGGCCGGGGACACCTGGATGGTGATCTCTTCGCCGCTGGCGGTGGCGTGAATGGCATTGCTCAACAGGTTGATCAATACCTGCCGGATCTGGTTGGCATCGGCCCATATCGTGTCGACACCGTCGGCGGGCTGCACTGCTATCGTCACGTTTTTATCCCGGGCCGTTTTGTCTACCAGTTCGACGGTTTCGTTGACCAGCTCCAGCACATCCACTTCAGCCAGGACGGACTCGCTTTTTCGAACGTTGCGCAGCAGCTGGTGGGTGATGACCCCGGCCCGCTTGACGCTGTTGTCTATTTTCTGCAGCGCCTTTTCAAAGGTTGCCCGGTGCGGCATGTCGGCCAGTTCCGGCTTTTGCATCAGGGCGTCCAGCAGGCCGGCGGCTTCGTTGATGATGGCCAGGGGGTTGTTGATTTCGTGGGCCACACCGGCCGCCAGGGTTCCCAGGGCCGCCAGCCGCTCGGTGGCGATCATCTGCTGCTCGATGCGGGCCTTGTACTCGGCCGCAGCCGCTTTTTCCCGTTCCGCCAGGATCTTTTCATAGGCCTGGATGATCTTGCTCAGCAGATGGTCGAACTCGACCGGCTTGGTCAGGTAGTCGAAGGCGCCGGACTTGATGCCGTCCACGCCGTCCTGGGTGGCGGCATGGCCGGTCAGCAGGATCACCTCGGTTTCCGCGTGGCGCCGCTTGAGGCGCTCGAGGGCTTCGATACCGTTCATGCCCGGCATCTTGACGTCCATCACCACGACATCCATGGGGTGATCCGCCAGCAGTGCCAGGCACGCCTCGCCGTTCCCGGCCTGATGTGCGGCGATCCCGCGCTTCAGAAGGCGCTTGGCCAGCGTTTTCCGAAAATCGGCTTCATCGTCGACCAGCAGCAGTCGAATCGGTTTGATTAGCTCGGTTTGCACAGTTTTGGTCTCCAGGCCCAAGCGAACACTGCCTAAACAAGCCCCACGATGTTCCACCACACCGCGGCCACTGCAATGAGCAGAATCAGCAGCACCGGGGTGGCCACCAGTCCGGCCCGGGTGACATCCGTAGACTTGAACTCCTTGAAACTGTAAGCGATGGCATTGGGCGGGCAACCGATGACCAGCAGCATGGCAAACGAGGTTGCCGTTCCCAGGCACAGGGCCAGGACCCTGGGATCAACCCCCTCGAGCTGGGCCATGGGGATGACGATGGGCAGAATCAGTGCCGCTGCGGCCACGTTAGCCATGGCATTGGTCACCAGGGCACCGAAAACGGCCACACCGGCGAAAAGCAGCAGCCAGCCGCCGCCCTCGACGAGCGGAAAAAAGAGGTTGGCGAAATAGCCCGCCGCACCGGAGTTTCCCATGGCCAACCCCAGGGAGATGCCGCCGCCGAAGATGAACAGGGCCGTGCCCCATTCCAGATTTTCATGGATGTCGTCCCACTTCAAGATGCCGGTCAGGACCAGTCCCGCCACGCCCAGCATGCCCGTGATCGAATAGTGCAGGCCGTGAAACTCCTTGGTCAGCCACAGTAAGAAAGCGATCCCGATAATCGACACGGTGATCTTTTCCTGGCGCGACCAGGGTTCGGCATCCTGTTCCAGTTTGGGCAGATGAATCGTGGGATCGGGTCGAAAGACCAGATAGACGATCATCACGGACGCTGGCACGGTAACGATGGCCATGGGCATGGCGTATTTGATCCAGTCCATGAAGCTGATTTCGATGCCGGTGAACTCTTTGAGAAAGGCGGCCGAGACCATGGTGCGCCCGCCGCCGACCAGCGTCCCCATGCCGCCGCACGAGCAGGCGAACGCCAGGGAAATCAGCATGAACTTGGCGGTACGGGAGTGCGGTTCGATGCCCGCGGCCCGCATGAGCGGCAGCATGGTGACGATTCCGATGGAGACCGCTGCGGCGTCGTGCATGAAAGATGAGGCCAGCCCCAGGCCGATGCTGATGCTGAAGGTAAACTTGACTACGTTGGTGCCGGCCTTGGCGACGATGAAATAGCCCAGCCGCTTGGTAATTCCGGCCTTGTCCAGGGCGATGGCAAAAATCAGGCAGCACATGATGAAGACGACCACCGGGTGCATGTAGGGCGCCCAGGCGGTTTTCACGTCCACGACCTGCATGACGACCAGCAATACACCGATCAGTATGGCCGTGATCTCCAGTGGAATCGGTTCCACGATGAACAGAAAGACCAATGCCGCCAACACCGCCAAAAACCGTTTGGCTTTGGGCGAGAGTCCGTCGACGTATTCGACCTGAATGTCGGCGTTGGGGTAAGCGGCGGCCTGCTCTTTGAGAAACACGCCCGCAGGGGCTACGGTCGATTTGGTCGTCACCAGATAGGTGTCGGGGTCCGCTCCGGCATCGGGTACGAGGGTGAAGTGGTCGCTGACCGTCTGTAAGAACGTCTGGTCCGTGTCGCCCGAAATCTTGAATGTCGTGCCGTCGGGCCTGGGCAGCATCAGGACGAAAACTCCCAGCAGCAAGGCCATGCCCAGTTGGGCACTCCTGGACTTTAGAATTGATTTCATCAATTTTTCTCCCGTTCAGTTGCCGCGATCCAGATGTGCATCGTGTGGTTCTCCTGGTTAAGCCGGGCGCTGATCATGCGCCTCGCGTATTTTGGCAATCAGTTCTTCCAACTCGCACGGTTTGGTCAGGTAGTCATAAGCGCCCTGTTTGATGCCTTCATGGGCCGCTTCGGCGGAGCCGTGGCCGGTCAGCATGATAATGGCCACCTCCGGAGCCATCTTTTTTAATATCTTGAGAATTTCAATGCCATCCATATCCTCCATTTTGAGGTCCAGGACGGCGACATCGAAATCGCGATGCCTGAGGAGCTGGAAGGCCTCGGCGCCGCTGTTGGCCTTGCCCACCTGGAAGTGCCGCTTCGTCAACCGGTTGTACAGGACGTTGACGTAGCCCACCTCATCGTCAACCAGCAGTATCCGGATCGGTGCCTTTCGGGTGTCTTGATTGCTGTCCATGACCCTTTTCCCCGCTGAGATGCTTGCGCTGCACCGTCTAGGGGCGGCGCAGGGTAATTGCCTGCACGCGTGCTTCCATGATTTTCTGTTCCTGGCGTCGTTTGCGCTTGGCGGCTTCGTCGACCTTGGCGATCAGCTGTTCCATGTCGCACGGTTTCATCAGGTAATCGAAGGCGCCCATCTTCATGCCCTCGATCCCGGTCTCCACGGTGGCGTGTCCGGTAAGCATGATGACCTCCACCAGGGGGTGCCGGTGTTTGATCTCTTTCAAGGCCGTCATGCCGTCCATGACCGGCATTTTGATGTCCAGGATCACGACTTCGATGCCATCGTCTTTCTCCAGGCATTCCAGGGCCGCCTTGCCGTCGAAGGCGGGCACGGCCTCCACATCGCGCTTTTTCAGGCGCTTTATCATGGTTTCCACAAAAGGTTGCTCATCATCCGCCAAGAGGATTTTTGCGATACTCATGGTCTGTCTCCTTTCTCGTCCACGACAGCCGTCCGGCTGGTCGGGCATTTGGTGCCGTCGTGCGTGCGATTTGAACGCCTACGGCTCATGTCGCAGTGGTGTCGGCGCCGGCGTCGCTGCCCGGCGAGCGCTCCCGTTGCTCCTGCGCTTTCCCGGTTGAGGGAATTTTGATTTTGAACGTGGTTCCCTGGCCTTTCTGGCTCTGGGCCTGGATGTCGCCGCCGATCTTCTTGATGATGCCGTAGCAAATGGAAAGGCCCAGGCCGGTTCCCTTGCCGACCGGTTTGGTGGTGTAAAATGGATCGAACACGCGCGCCAGGTTGGCCTCGGCAATCCCCGGTCCGTTGTCGGCAATCCATATTTCGATGTCGTTGTCTGTCTTTTTGGTGCCCAGTTCGATCTGGCCGCCGGTCTTTTCCATGGCATCCAGGGCGTTGTTGACCAAATTCAGAAACACCTGCTGCATCTCGGTTTCGGATGCGACGATGGGCGGCAATCCGTCTTCAAATCGGGTGGTAATGGTGATGTTGCCGTATTTGGCCCGCTGAGAAGAGAGATAGACGATTTCCTCGAGCAGGGCGTTGATCGGTATTTCCATCACCCGTGAGTCGGTTTTGCGTGCAAAGCTCAGCAGTTTGTGGGTGATCTCCTTGCAGCGCCGGCCCTGGGTCTTGATCTGCTGCAAGGCGCGGGACAGCTCTTCCCGATTCTCGCCGGGCGCCGGCGGCACTTCCTCGAGCAGGTCCTCGACCCAGCCGGCTTCTTCGATCATGATCGCAACTGGATTGTTGATTTCGTGGGCGATGCCGGCCGCCAGCTCGCCGATGGATGCCAGTTTGCCGGTCTCGATGACCTGCTGGGACATCATATCGACCTCCTTGTCGGCCAGGGCTTTTTCCTCGTCGGCTTTGGAAATCCGCCGGATCAGGCGCTGCGACATGACCAGACTGGTGGCGATGATGCCCAGCGCTCCGATCAGGATGATCAGCAGGGCTACCTGCTGGGCGTTTTTCAGGTCCACGAAGGCATCTTGCACCTCCTGCTGCAGCACCATGATCCAGTCACCTTTTTTCAAATAGGTGATCGCGAGCAGAACTTCCGTGCCGTCGTGGTTCTTTTTGCGTGAGATGAACTGGGGGCGCTCGACGAGGTCGATGTCCTTGAGCAGGGCGATCAGCTGGTCGGGCTTCACACTGGCGATGGGGTTGGTCTGGAACTGGCCGGCTTTGTTGAGGATGAATGCAAATCCGGTCTTGCCGATGCGCAGGTACTCGACCAGGTTGTTAAACTCGCCGAAATCGATGGTGGCCCGCAGGATCCACGGATTGCCGTTGTGTTCACGTCTCACCGTCACGATAAAGTGCGGTGCCCCGCGCACGCCCTTGAAGACATCGCTGATGAAGTACGAATTCCGGATGGCCTGCTGGAACCAGTCCGTGTCGGCATATTTCACGCCGGTCAGGTCGTGGGGGCCGGCATAGGCGATCTGGCGGCCCTCGTGATCGACGACCCCCAAGTCCACGAACGACCGATCGAAGGCGCGCTGCAATTCTTCGAACTTCTTGTTGAGGGCCGCTTCATCGCTAAGCTCTTCGAAGCTGTTCATGTTGGCCAGCATGCGGATGTCCATCAATTTCTCATCCAGGAACAGATCGATGTTTTTCTTGTGTTTTCGGACCAGCAGCTCCAGGTGGTCATAGACCTTTTTCTGGTAGGAAGAACGGAACTCGTCCAGAATAAACAGGCTGACGATCACCGTGGGGGTCATGGCGGTCAAGAGAATGGTCAAAACGACATTGCGCAACAGCGACCGGTAGTAACGGGTTTTGGACTGCTCGTTGTTCATCGATGCTCCTTGGGGCTGCCCATGCCCTGCCAGTTGGTTGGCAGGAAGCGTCGGTCGGGCAACGGAGTCATAACATAGCATGGACGGTGCCAGGCTGACCCACGGTGGTCAAGTTCGTGTTGAATATTATAAAAAGTACGTTATTTCATGTGGTTGAGATATAATCGCAATGTTTGGGGAGGGCTTGCTGTCGAGAGGCTGGGCCGGTCGGGTCGGCTTTTGGGGTGGGGCGAATGGTTCCAGTGGGGTGAAATGCCCCACTATTCGTCCGGCGCGATTTTGCGCAGGCGTTGGCGCAGGGTCTTGCGGTCGATTTTCAGGATTTGGGCGGCACGGCTCTTGTTGCCGCCGACGTGCTCCAGCACCCGGGTGATATGCTCGTCCGTCACTTCCGCCAGGGGCCGGTTCAGACCTGATTCGCGGTTGATGCTAAAGCGCATGGGCTCGGGCAGATCGGCGACATCCACCACTTCGCGGTCGACGGTCACCGCCAGCTTCTGGATCAAATTTTCAAGCTCCCTGACATTGCCCGGCCAGTCGTAATCCATCATGGCCTGCAGGGCGCGGTCTGAAAAAAAGAGCGGCCGGCCGCCGTGCTCGCCGAGCTGGTTGTCAACCACATGCTGAATCAGCAGTGGCACGTCTTCGCTGCGATCGCGCAGGGGCGGTATGGCGATGTCGATGACGTTGATGCGGTAGTAAAGGTCTTCCCGAAAGCAGTTTTTGGCCACCAGATCCGCAAGGTTCTTGTTGGTCGCGGCCACGATGCGGGCGTCCACCTTGATCACCCGGCTGGAACCGACCTTGATGATTTCCTTGTTCTGCATCACCCGCAGCAGTTTGGCCTGCAGGCGCCGGCTGGCGTCGCCGATCTCGTCCAGGAAAACGGTGCCGCCGGCGGCGACCTGAAAAAAACCGTCCCGGGCCGTGTGGGCACCCGTAAAGGCCCCCTTTTCGTGTCCGAACAGTTCGCTCTCGATCAGGCTTTCGGGGATCGCCGTGCAATTGACCGGCACGAAGGCGGCCGACGAGCGTGTGCTGCCGTAGTGGATGGCGCGGGCGACCAGTTCCTTGCCGGTGCCGCTTTCACCGGAGATGAGTACGTTGGCCGTCAGGGCGGCGGCCTTGGCGATCAGCTTGAAGACCTGTCGCATGGCTTTTGAACGGCCCACGATACCGCCCACCATGCCCGATTCGGCATTTTCCGGCCGGTGCTGCCGTGCCAGCGGTCGGCTCAGGACTTTCTGGACCACGGCGAGCAGTTCCGCTTCGGTAAAGGGCTTGGCCAGAAACTCCTGCGCGCCGGTCTTGATGGCCTCCACGGCGCCCTCGATGGAGGGGTAGCCGGTGATCATGATGGTGCCGATGTCGTTGAAATTGTCGCTGACATACCGAACCAGATCGAGCCCGCTGTGGCTGGGCATTTTGAAATCGGTGATCACCACGTCGAAGGCGTGCTGGTCGAGCAGGTCCACGGCCGCCTGGACGCTGTCGCAGGTGATCACCTGGTAGCCGACCCCCGCCAGGGTCCGTTTGATGATCTCCAGGGCGTTGGGGTTGTCATCCACCGCCAGCACCTGGTGGCGATGGGGCTTGTTCGTTGGCATGGTCGACGTTTACCTCACGTGATCGGCAGTTCGATTTCAAACATCGATCCCAGACCCTCTTGGCTGTGCATGGTGACGGTGCCTTTGTGTTCGTTCACGATTCCATACACCACGCTGAGTCCCAGTCCGGTGCCCTGGTCCACGGCCTTGGTGGTAAAAAATGGCATGAAGACTTTGTCTTTGATCGTGTCCGGGATGCCATGGCCGGTGTCCTGTACCTGCATCGCGACCCGGTTTGGCTTGCGCGTGGTTCGGATGGTCAAGGTGCCCCCACCGGGCATGGCGTGGATGGCATTGACCACCAGATTGACGAGCACCTGGTTGAGCTGGGCCGGATCGCCGGTGACTGATGGCAGCGCCTCTGCCATTTCCAGAACGATCTCGATGTCGTTCTGGGCGCAGCGGAATTCGAAAAAATCGACCCATTCCGCTATCAAGCGGTTCAAGTTGGTCCTGGCATCCCGGGGCAGCGTCTGCCGGCCGAAAAACAGCACTTTCTTGATCACTTCCCTGGCATACAGCGTCGACTTGACGATTTTGACCAGGTCCGCATACACCTGCTCGGGAAGATCGGGATAGTTGGAGGCCAGCTGGGCAAAACCCAAAATGTCGCCCAACGGGTTGTTGAGCTCGTGGGCGATACCGGCGGCCAGCTGCCCGATCGTGGCCAGCCGGTCGGCATGCCTGAGCTGCTCCTCCAGGGTCTTTTTTTTCGCGTTGGCTTCGTCGCGCTCGATCATGTAGGCGACTTTGCGGGCTGCGGATGCCATCAGGTCGACCGCTTCGGCCGAATAGGCCCCGGCGTCGTCCGGCACCGGAGTAACGTCGGGGATGGTTCCGATTTCGACCAGGCCGCGCACATCGCCCTTGACGACAATCTGCTTTCTGGATCGGTGCTGCGATGACGTGAAGCCGGGCGTCTGGTAAGCGCTGTCGTCCACCCGAATGATGGCGGCCATGCGCTGCGGATGTGCGAATGCCTGGGGGATAAGGTCGACGATGGCCTGCAGCGTGCTGGGCAGGGAAACGCTGTCATCGACCACCATTTGCGCGATCTTGTAAAGGCAGGTCAACACCCTGACTTTTGCGATCAGTTTGGCATTCGCTTCGGCTTGGGAGACCTGCATGGCCGCTCCTTCGTCAGGCCCAGTGTGGCGAACACGGGCAACCGGCTGCCGGCAGCTAGCCGGCCGCATCCCCAGCTATTTCCGGGAAACCGACGCCGCGCGGCACGGTCCGGCTCGCGATATCCGCACCGGCCGGCGGCATGGGTCGCATTTTGAACCGGGCGCGGCGAGATGTCAACGGACAACTCGCCCTATCCACAACCACCCGACGCCTTTTGCCAGGTAGTAAAAAGAGCTGACAACGCGGTCGGACAACGATCCCTGGAAATATACTTCAACTACCCGAAAAAATTATTAAAGATAGTTTGAAAAAAGGAACAGGCCGCCTTTTTCAAGAAAGTCTTCGGCAAGAAGGCCGCCGAACCCTATGAGTTCGACATGGTCATGAATCTGGACCATTTTAGCGTCCCCACCGACATGGTCGCCCTGGCGTTCAACAAAAAATTCAAGCCTGGCGGCTGATCATTTCCCAGCGGCGAACCGGTCAAGCCTGCGGCTGTCAAATCATGACTTTCGGACGGCATGGCGCGCCGCAGGTACCGCGACGCCCAATATGAGATGGCCGCTTTACAACGCTTTCAACCCCTCTTGCGGTCGGTGCCGTCAAGGCGCCGGCCGGTGGTTCCCGCCTCTCATCAGGATGTCCCCAATCGTCTTTTTGAGCACTTCGACGCTGCTGCCATTTTTTTCGACACGGAACACGCCTTTGTCGGCGGCATCGAAATGGTCGTCACTCCTGCTGATGCCGTGCAGGACCACGGGTAGCCGGGGACGTCGGACGGCCAGTTGTCGATACAGGTCGGCGGTGTCGATGCCGGGAAAGTCGGGATCCAGGACCAGCAGGTTGATCTGCTTGTGGCCATAGACGTGCGTTAGCAGCGCTTTGGCATTTTCGGCGATCCAGACATTGTATCCCGCCGCGGCGAGTTCCCGCTTTAGAAAATTTCGGATGTGCGGGTTACGATCGGCAACGAGGATTTTCCAACTGGTTTCCATAGTCGTCTGTCGCATGCCTGAAGGGCCAAAATGGTTGGGATACGGTGTCGTCACGCTCGGGTTCTCGTCGGATCTGTTGGTGACAGACCATGGCGCCGTTTTCAACGTGATCTTTCCAGAGGCCGCCGGCAGGCACGGTCACAGGGTTGCGTTCAGGTGCCAATGGACGCTTTGGTCGGTAATTGGGACATGTCCAGGGTCAGCTCGAACTCTCCAGACTGGTCACCGCGCTTGCGGGTAAAACCCAGCTTGCGGCCCAGGGCCAGCATGCCCTTGTTTTCCGCCAGCACGGTTCCCCAGATGATGCCGAAGCGGCGTTCTTGGGCAATCTCCAGGCAGGTGGTCAGCAAATGGGCTCCGATGCCCTTGCCCTGCCAGGGGTCGCCCACCAGAACGGCAAATTCGGCATCTTTTAAATTGTGCTGCAAAATCACGCGGGCGGCGCCCAGCATTTTTTCGGAAGCACCCGAATCCGCAATGGCCACGAGGGCGATCTCCCGGTCATAGTCGATCTGCGTGAAGCGGGCCAGCATGTCGTGGGACAGCTCTTTCATCGGTGAAAAAAAGCGGTAGTAAACGCTTTGGGGGGAAAGCGTGTGGAACAGGTCCACCAGCAAGGGGGCATCGTCGGGGCGAACGGGGCGGATCAGCAGCTCTCCGATTTCCGGCAAAATGACCCGTGATTCATACTGGGTGGGGTAGGGGCTGACCGCCAAGTGCAACGGCGCCGGGCGCCAGGCCGGCTTCAACACCATGCGGGCGTCCACGGCAATCGGCCGGCCTTGGCGGATCACCAACGGGTTGATGTCCAGTTCGGTGATCTGCGGAAAGTCGGTCACCAGTTGGGAGAGGCGCATCAAAACCACCTCCAGTTGTTCACGGTCGACCGGTGGATGGTTGCGATACCCCCTGAGAAGTTGATCGATCCGGGTGCCTTCCATGAGGCGCGATGCCAGCAGGCGATTCAGCGGGGGCAGGGCGATGGCATTGTCCTTGATCAGCTCGGCCAGAACGCCTCCCATGCCGAACAGAATCACCGGTCCGAAGTCCGGATCCAGTTTGGCCCCCACGATCAGTTCGCAGGTCGCGCCATCCACCATCGGCTGGACCGTTATCCCGTCGATGTGGGCATGCGGAACGTGTCGCCGGGCCCTTTCCAGCAGTAGCTCGAAGCCGTTTCGGACCGCCTGGGGCGTTGCCAGGTCCAGCAGGACCCCGTCGGCATCGCTCTTGTGGATGATGTCCGGTGACAGAATCTTCATCACCACCGGGTACCCCAGCGCTGCGGCCTGGGCCAGGGCGTTGTCGACGGTCCTGGCCGCGGTGGTCGGGTTGATGGGGATTCCATAGGCCTTTAGAATGGCCTTGGACGCTATTTCGGACAGCAGTCCGTTGAACGAGGTCAGCCCGGCTTCGATCAAACTGCCGGCCTTATCCCGGTCCACCTGGATGCGCGATGAGAGCCGCGGGGGGATCTGTTGCAGCAGCTCGATGCCGCGTGCGTGGCGATGCAGGTTCATGAAGGCCCGCACGGCCCGTTCCGGTGTGTCAAAGGTGGCCAGGCCGGCCTGGTTGAGTATTTCGCGCCCCGGTTCGACATCGATGCCGCCCAGCCACGAGGCGATGACCGGTTTGACGCTCTGGCCGAGTCGCGGTGCCAGGGCGTGGGCGACGCCACCGGGGTTGCTCATGGCCTGGGGTGCCAGGATGACCAACAGGGCCTGCACCTCTTTGGCTTCCAGCAGAATGGCGGCTGCGTCCGCATAGCGCTTGGCGGCGGCGTCGCCCAGGATGTCCACGGGATTGCCGCGGCTCCAGTGATCGGGAAGCACGGTGTTCAAGGCCTGGACCGTCTGCGGTGACAGGGTGACCGGTTCCATGCCGTAGTCGGAGAGCGCGTCGGCGGCCATGACCCCCGGACCGCCCGAATTGGTCAAGATGGCCAACCCCGGACCGCAGAAACGACCCTTGCGCGAGAGTATCTCGGCGGTATCGAAAAGCTCCTCGAAGGTTTTTACCCTGACGATGCCGGCCCGCTGAAACGCCGCGTCATACACGGCGTCTTCGCCGGCCATGGCCCCGGTGTGGGAGGCCGCCGCGGCCGCCCCGGCGCGTGTCCGGCCGGCTTTGAGGGCGATGATGGGTTTGATGCGGCTAACGGCCCGGGAGGCGCTCATGAAGTTGCGGTGGCGGGTCAGGCTCTCCACGTACATGACGATGCTGCCGACCTTCGGATCGGCGCCCAGGTAGTCGATAATGTCGCCAAAATCCACGTCCAGCATGGAGCCGAGGCTGATGAAATGGCTGAATCCGATGCGCTCTTTGGCCGAGAAATCCAGGATCGCCGTGCAGATGGCCCCGCTCTGGGAGATGAAGGCCAGCTTGCCATCTATGGGCATCCGCGAGGCAAAACTGGCATTAAGGCGCGCCGAGCTGCACATGATGCCCAGGCAGTTCGGGCCGATGATGCGCAGGTCGCTCCCGGTTGCCGCCGCCCGGATGTGCTCTTCAGTCTCCCGTCCGGTGCGCCCGGTCTCCTTGCCGCCGGCCGAAATGATCACCGCTCCGGCCACATCCAGCCTGGCGCAGTCGGCGATGATGGCCGGCACCGTGTCGATGGGCGTGGCCACCACCACCAGGTCCGGTGGGTTTTCGATGTGATTCAGATCGGGCAACGCCCGGCGCCCCATAACCGATGCACGGTGGGGGTTGACGGGATGGATCGCGCCGCTGAAACCGGCTTCGACCAAATTTTGCATGACGGCCAGCCCGATCGATCCAGGACGCTCGGAGGCGCCCACGACGGCGATGGAGTCAGGATGAAACAGGTTGCCGATCCGTTCAATAGGCATACTTTTCTCCACGTTCAGCTGCGGGTTGTGTCCAGGAGCCCGGGGCGTGCCGGGAAAATGGGCACGCCGGTTGACGGTGCCGACTGAATCGGTTGGGCTGCCCTCGGCGTTGGCGACTAGGTCACCAGCCAGACCGTGTCCTTGCGGCCCGCATAAATCACCTTGTTGCTGACCCGGCCGATGAAGAACTCCTTGACTCGGGAGAGTCCCCGACGGCCCAGCACGATGGTGCCCCACCCGCCTTTTTCGGCTTCGTCCACGATGGCGCCGGCACGGCTCAGCACGCCGGTGATGGTTTTGGTGGCGATGTCCGCCTCGGCGAACCCGCCGGCGGTGAGGATGCCGGTGGTGGCCTTGAAAATCGGCCCCGATTCGGTGAAGCCGTTTTCCTGGAACAACTCCAGGTCGCGTTTGCGGCCGCCGCGGATGACATGAACCAGTTGTACCTGGTAACCCTTTCGCGAACCGAGAATGTCGGCCACGAATTGCACGGCCCGGGTGGCGCAGGCCGAGCCGTCTACGGCCACGAGCAGTTTTTTGTTGACCGGCTTGCGGCCGGCAATGAGGACTGGCATAAAGGTAAGTTTTTCCAAAAGCTTGCCGGTAACACTGCCCACCACGACGTTCCGGAGCGCGGTGGCACCGCGCCGGCGGATCAGGACCGTGTCGTAGCCTTTGTGGGCCTCGATGATGATGTCCCGGGCAACGCCCTTCTTGCGGTTCTGGATTTTGATCTCTATCGCGGGGTCGGCATGGCCGGACTCGATCAGCATCTCCTTGGCCTCCTGCATGAATTTGTCCATGGCCTTTCTTTGGTTCGCCTCCCAGCTGCGCACGTGCCGCACCACCTTGACGCTCTTGGGCTCTTTTTCAAGGTCATAATAGGCCTCCGGGATGCTGTTGAACACATGAAACAGAACGATGCGCATGCCTTTGAAAGAATCTTCTTCCCCTGCGTAGCGAACGGTTTGCAAGGCGCGTTTGGAACCATCCACAGCCAGCAGCAGGCGTTTTTGTCTGGGTGCCATCGGGTCTCCTCCTTATTTATGGCGGCGTTTGTAATGCGCTCCGGTTACAGGTTCTCGAAAAGGGTGCGTCGATTTTCGCGATGATCCACGATGTAGCGCAGCGTGGCCTTGGCTTTGAACAGTTTCAGCATCTCGTCCACCCGTTCGCGCGAGAGATCGTAGAACCTCAGGTAGACATTGCGGTACCCTGCCGGCGCCCGTTCGTAGGTCGAGATGATACTGGCCATGCGACCGCCGAACTGACGCACGATGTCGACCATTTCCTTGATCGATCCCGGCCTGTCCTCCAGGACGAAGGCCAGGTGAAACCCGCGCTTTTTCAAGCCGGTGATGTACAAGGTGGCCTTGAACAGGTCCGCTTGGGTGATGACGCCGCACAGGCGGCGGTCGTCATCGACCACCGGTGCGCCGGAAATTTTGTGTGTCAGCATGAGATCGGCGGCCTCCTCGATGGTCAGGTCCCGATGCACGGTGATCACATCGCGGGTCATGATGTCGGCGACCTTGATCTTCGATATGAGATAGAGCAGTTCATGGATGTCCAGGCTGGTCGCATCCGAGGCGGATGCCCGTTTCAGGTCACGGTCGCTGAGAATGCCGCAAAGCGAATCCTTGTGCGTCACCGGAAGCAGCCGGATGCGGTTGTCTTTCATCAGCGTGATCGCCCGCTGCATGGAATCGGTCTTGTCGACGGTAATCACCGGTTGGCTCATCCAGTATCTGACCAGCATGATCGGTCTCCTTTCGGGTTTATTCGTTTAAACGAACCAGGGGATCGCTTCAGGGAATCTTGTCGAAACCCGCCGGAATGGCCAGCAGTGGAGCGGGCGAGCGCCGGTACAGCTTGCGTGCCGTTGAACCGACGATGGCATCGGCCAGGTTGCTGCGCCCCTTGGTACCCACCACCACCATCTGTGGCTGTTCGGCTTCGATGGCATCGAGCAGTTCGTGATAGGGAACGCCGCTGCGCACGATATAGCGGCAGTTCAACGCGTCGCTACCGGCGGCCGTGGTCAGCTCCTTCATCTTGGATTCACGTTCCTGCTCCTGGTCGGCCAGGTAGTTCGGATAGGAAAAGCCCTCATAGCCGATCATGGCCCGTTGGACCATGTCCAGGTCGCGCTGGTTGATGACGTTGACCATTACCAGATCCGCCTTCAGCTGCCTGGCCAGCCAGACGCTGTAACCGACAATGATTGCCGAATAGTCGGACAGATCCATTGCCACCATCATTTTGATTCGCTCTGACATGGGGCGCTCCTTTCGTTTGTATATTGAGAAGCGAGTGGCGTTTCGAACTACAAACGGACGAGCAATGCATGTGCCAAATCAACGCGCCATCGGTGTGTGATGAAAAAATAATAAATACAAATGGTTGTATAGAACTTAGGTGGGGTGAAAATTATCCGGTGGGAAGGGACGTCAGGATATTTATCAATGTGTAAAAGATGCCATCGAAAAAAAAAGCGGGACGCACCGTGGTGCGTCCCGCTTTGACGGGCGGTTTCACAGACTACGCGAAAGACTAATTGCCGGTGGCGGCCTTGTGGGTCTTGATCTCCACCTTTTCGGTCAGTCCTTCGTAGTACTTGCGCAGGATGGCAACGACTTCGTCGCGTCCGAAGTGATCGGGCAGGTCGCCGCCTTCGGAAAGCATCTTGCGCAGCATGGTGCCGGAGAGCAACACGCGGTCTTCTTTGGCGTGGGGGCAGGTTCTCAAGGAGGCCATGCCGTCGCACTTGTAGCAGTAAAAGGTCCAGTCGATCTTAAGGGGCTGGCAGAGCAGGCCCTTGCCACCCTCGGGGGTCGGGATCTTGTCGAAGATGGTCTGGGCTTCGAACATGCCGTAGAAGTCGCCCACACCGGCATGGTCGCGGCCGATGATCATCTTGGAGCAGCCGTAGTTCTGGCGGAAGGCGGCGTGCAGCAGGCCTTCGCGGGGACCGGCATAACGCATATCCAACGGGTAGCCACCCTGGATGACATTCTTTTCGACGAAGTAGTTTTTCACCAACGCGTCAATGCATTCCACGCGAACCTTGGCCGGAATGTCGCCCGGTTTCAGGTTGCCGACCAGAGAGTGGATGTAGACGCCGTCGCACACTTCCACGGCGATCTTGCACAGGTATTCGTGGGACCGGTGCATGGGGTTGCGCAGTTGCAGGGCGGCTACTTCGCTCCAGCCGCGATCCTCGAACAGCTTGCGGGATTCGGCCGGGCGGTGGTAGACACCGGCGTACTTGGTGGGGTAGTCGCCTTCGCTGAGCACCTTGACCGGGCCGGCCAGGTTGACCGGTTTCTGGCTCATGACCATCTGGACGCCAGGATGGTCCTCTTCGGCGATCTTCCAGAACTCGTCGGCCGTCGGGGTGCCTTCGCCCATGTAGACCTTTTCGCATTCCCATTTCTTGTCGGCATCGGTCAGCTCGAATTTTTCGGTGACCTTCATGGTCGCCATGATTTCGTCCCCGTCGGGATCGTAGAGGGCGATTTCGTCACCATCTTTGATGGCGGCCGCATCGTCTTTGCTCACGTCCAGGCACACGGGAACGGGCCAGAAGGTGCCGTCGGCCGTCAGGAAGCTTTCGCAAACGCCTTTCCAGTCCGCCTTGGTCATGAAACCGGTCAGGGGGCTGAAACCGCCGATACCGAGCATGATCAGGTCGCCTTTGACGCGCGGAGAGATCTCGACCTTCTTGAGTCCGGCGGCTTTTTTCTTTTCGGCGTCGAGTTCGGCGCCTTCGAGCAGACAAACGGTCAGGCCTTTGCCGCCATGCGGGGGAATAAGATTGGACATGTGTTCATTCTCCTTTCGATAGTGTGATTTTCGCAATCTGTATGACCAGATAGATAGCCTGGAAGGATCAAAAACCCAAGTAGACTTAACTATTCGGGAATGTTTTGTTTGTCAAGACTAATATAGAATGCCGACCAGCATGCGGGTGCCCACCACCAGCAGCAGGACGGCAAAGATTCGCTTGAGCCGGCCCACCGGCAGGCTGTGGGCCAGCCTGACGCCCAACGGGGCCGTCATGACGCTGGTGACCACGATGCCCAAAAGGGCCGGCAGATAGACATACCCGATCGAGAACTCCGGCAGGCCCTCAACCATCATGCCATTGTAGATGTAGCCGATTGTACCGGCAATGGCGATGGGAAAGCCGATCGCCGCGGAGGTGCCGATGGCATGATGAACGGACATGTTGCACCATACCATGAACGGCACGGAGAGGGTCCCTCCGCCGATACCCACCAGGCTGGAGACGACGCCAATGACATTGCCGACACCGAACATGGCCGCATGACCGGGTATCTGGCGCGACGGCGTGGGCTTCTTGTTGGCCAGCATCTGGGCCCCGACATAGTATAAAAAGACCACAAAAAAGCTTTTCAAAAAGCGCGTGGAGAGCCCGGCGGCGATGCAGGTGCCGATAAAGGTGCCGGTCAATATGCCGATAACGATTTTGCGCACCACCTCCCAGTGTACGGCACCGCGTTGGTGATGGGCCCGGAAACTCGAGACGGCGGTAAACATGATGCTGGCCAACGATGTGCCCAGGGCCAGATGCATGACGACATCGTCGGGAATGCCCTGGCGCGTGAAACAGAAAACCAGCATGGGCACGATGACCAGTCCGCCGCCGATACCCAGCAGGCCGGCCAGGATGCCGGCGATGACCCCGACCAGGACATACATCAACACGATTGTCATCATGAGGGCGCCTCGTGAACCGGTTGCAGTCATTTTTTGAACGTCGAGCTGCGAAACCGCCGCTCCCGTTAGCATGTTTGACCACGACCCACAATATTAATCGGATGTCCGCTGTCCCCCAGGATCGCTCAAACCGGCGCCGCTGTGCAGCTGGTCGGGCTGCCGGTCGCCGTGGTGCGTCGCGGCCGTCAAGGTCATCACCCAAACTAAAGAGGTTGGTTCATGGCAGATCATCAACACGCTAAAGTTCACAACAAATCGAGGCCACGACGAATCGGTGAGCAGCTGGTGGACGATGGTCTCATCAGCGCGGAACAACTGCAGCAGGTGCTCCGGCGGCAAGCCCAGGCCGGCGGGCAACTGGGTTCGATTCTGATTGAAATGGGCTTTGTCGCCTTGGACGACTTGCTGGACCTGCTGAGCCGTAAATTCGGCGTGCCCGGTATGAACCTGTACCAGCGCAACGTCAAAAAAGAGGCCCTGCAATTGGTGCCGGTCGAAAAGATGGTCGAGCGCCAGGTATTGCCCATTGCCGTGGAGGGCCAGGCCGTGGTGCTGGCCATGGTCAACCCCCAGGATTTTGCCACCATCAGCGAGCTCGAGTTTTCCCTTGGTAAGAAAATGCGACCGGTCGTGATGCCCGCCTTCATGATCCAAAGCGCCATCCGCAGTCTTACCGCCAACCCAGACTCGGACCTGCGCGGGGAGGCACTGTCCCAACTGGTGGAAATGGAGAAAGGCGAAAAATCGCCCCGGCTGCTCCCGCTGCTGCGCTACCTGAAAAATACCGGCGCCAACGACATGGTGTTCACCGCCGGTTCGCCGCCGTCGGTGAAGGTCGCCAACCAGTTGAAACGGCTGGCCATACCCGCACTTACCCCGGAAGACTGCATGAACTACGCTCGCGAGATGCTGTCCGACGAGGCCTGGCAGGACTTTGCGACCAAGACGGACTACGATTTTTCGGCCACCTACCCGGACCTGGGACGGTTCCGGGTCGCACTCTACCGCCAGCGCAACTCGGTGGCCATCGCCCTGCGGCCGGTCATGGACGAAATCCCGGCTCTGCAAGATCTCAACCTGCCGGATTGGATGGCCAAGTTTGCCCTGCGCCCCCAGGGGCTGATCCTGGTTTCCAGCCCGGCCGGTCATGGCAAGACCACGACCCTGTCCGCCCTGGTGGACATTATCAACACCCGCCGGGGGTGCAACATCATCACCTTGGAAGATCCGGTCGAATACCTGCACAAACACAAAAAGAGCAATGTCAGTCAACGCGAAGTCGGCCGGGACGTCGACTCCTTCGCCCAGGGCATGCGCCATGTGCTGCGCCAAACCCCGGATGTCATCGTGGTCGGTGAGATGCGCGACAAGGAAACCTTCCGCATCGCACTTCAGGCGGCCAATTCCGGCCACCTGGTCCTTTCGACCGTCCACTCCGACAATTCAACATCCATCATCGAACGCATCGTCAACATGTTCGAACCGTTCGAACAGCGCCTGATCCGCATGACGCTGGCCGAGTCCTTGCTGCTTTCCATCTCCCAGCGCCTGGTCACCCACAAGGAGGGCAAGGGCCGCATTCTGGCCCTGGAGTACTTTGTCAACAGCCAACGCATGAAAGGCTTCATTCGGGAGGGGAAAACACACCAGGTCCGTGCCCAGATGCAGACCGGCAGCGACGATTTCGCCGGTATCGACCTGGCCCTTGCCAAGCTGGTAAAAAAAGGGCTGATCCGGGTCGAAGACGGGTTGAACCATTGCGAAGACGACAGCTTTTTCCGTGACTTGATCCAGGTTGCCGATAAAAACTAATTCACCTCGAACCGTGGTCTGGAAAGCCAGACGGAACGTCTCCCTGCACCGCTTTTTCGAAAACCGCTGCGATGCCGGCGATTATTGTTTGGCCGCTCTTCCTGGTCGTGCTATGGTGCCCATTTAAAAAGCCCCGGACCGCTATCGGACAAGCAAAGGTTTCGCATGGGGTTGCTTTGGCTGGATGTCGTTCTGAGGTCATCGCGGCAGCCGCGGCGATCGTTCGCTTGACAAGAATCCGCTATCCCGACCATTAGCGCGCATGCTCGATAAAATCAAAACGTCCCTGCTGTTGTTGTTTATCGGCCTGACGTCGGTCCCGTTGTTTGTGGTCGCGCTGCTGATCTGGGTCCTGACGGTGTGGGTGGATCGCCGGCTGGTCCTGTTGCACCTGTTCTCTTGCGTGTGGGCATCCCTTTACCTGTGGGTCGTTCCCAACTGGACCGTGCATGTCGAGGGCCGGCGTCGGGAGGCTTGGCAGCGTGCCCATGTGATCGTGTCCAACCACCAGTCCCAGCTGGATATCCTGGTCGCTTTCCGACTGTTGATTCCCTTCAAGTGGGTCTCCAAAGCGGAAGTCTTCAACCTGCCCTTCATCGGCTGGAACATGCGGCTGAACCGCTACATCAAACTCAAACGCGGCGACAAGGCCAGCGTGGTCCAGATGTTTGCCGAGTGTCGACAGGCCCTGTCCCAGGGCAGTTCCATCTTTCTCTTTCCCGAAGGCACCCGCTCGTCAACCGGTGCCATTGGGGCCTTCAAGCCCGGGGCCTTCATCCTGGCCAAAAAGATGCGGGTTCCCATCCTGCCGGTGGCGATCAGCGGTACCCATGCCGCGCTGCCCAAGCATCGCCTCGATTTTCAGGGACGGCACCAGCTGCGCATCCGCCTGCTGGACCCAATCCCGCCCGAAGCCTTCCACGGCCTGTCGCTGGCGGAGTTGACCGATCATGTGCATGCCATCATAGCGGACGAACTGGAAAAAATGGCGCGCGCCTAATTTCCGGTGGGCATTGCGATCGATTGCGGTCCCCATCAGGTCGTCTTGTTGCTCGGCAACACCAGGTTCAGCACAACACCCATGATGCCGGCCAGACCGATGCCGCCCAGGGTGAACTTGCCGAACGACAATACCATGCCGCCGATCCCGCAGACCAGGATCAGGGCCACGATGGTCAGGTTGCGGGCTTGGGTCAGGTCTTCACCGGCCTTGACGAGGGTGCTGAGCCCGACCACGGTGATGGCCCCGAACAGCAGCAGCATGATGCCGCCCATTACGGGCACCGGAACCGTCTGGAGCAGGGCGCCCATTTTGCCGATGAAGGCCAGGGTGATGGCGAAAATCGCGGCCCAGGTCATGATGCCGGGGTTGAACATGCGCGTCAGGGTTACCGCCCCGGTAACCTCGCTGTACGTCGTGTTGGGAGGGCCGCCCAGCAGGGATGCAAAGGAGGTGGCGATGCCGTCACCCATCATGGTGCGGTGGATGCCCGGATCCTTGACATAGTCCTTGCCGGTGACGTTGCCGATGGCCAGGATGTCGCCGAAGTGTTCGATGGCCGGGGCGATGGCTACCGGCACGATAAAGAAGATGGCCTGCAGATTCCATTCGGGCAGGACAAAATCAGGCACGGCGAACCAGGGTGCCTCGACCAGCGGTGTGAAACTCACCAGCGTGGGCGCGGTAAAGTTCTGCAAGGTCCCCGGGTCAAAGCCGGCCTGGATGGAAGCGGACACGCCCAGCACATCGAGGATCAGGGCTGCCAGGTAGCCGGCGGCGATGCCGACCAGAATGGGTATCAGGCGCAGCCAACCCTTGCCCAGCAGTGAGGTTAAGACGGTAACCAGCAGGGCCACGCCGGCCACGATCATCGCCGAGCTTTGGGGTGCCAGCCAGGCCGCGCCGTCACCGGTGCGCCCCATGGCCATGTGCACGGCCACCGGGGCCAGCACCAGCCCGATCACCATGATCACCGGTCCCACCACCACCGGCGGCAGCAGCTTATGCAAAAATCCGGTCCCGAAGGTTTTGATGCACAGGCTCAACACCACGTACAGCAGGCCGGCCGCCGCCAGTCCACACATGGTGCCGGGTATCCCCCAGGTGTTCACCCCGTGGATGATGGGGGCGATGAAGGCGAAAGACGACGCCAGAAAAATCGGGACCGTGCGTTTGGTGATCAGCTGGAAGATCAGGGTTCCCGCACCGGCCGTGAAGAGCGCCACGTTGGGATTCAGGCCGGTCAACAGGGGCACGAGCACCAGGGCGCCGAAGGCGACGAACAACATCTGGGCGCCGATCAGGCTGTCACGGGCGCGAAACACATAGTCGGTGGGGGATTGCGGTACAGCCATGGCACCTCCTTTGGAAGAATGGGTCGGCGGGAAAGTTGCTCCGGTCTATATGTGGAAACGATGCATGTGTCAAGCGCCGGCCGGTACGGCCGCAGGGCTCCGGTGGGCAAGAAAATACTTTACAAATCCAGATGTTGCGCCGATAATCGGTTATATCGGGCGTTGGAAGGCGCCGCTTGCTGCGTTTGGAGGCACGATAAGCACCCATGCACCCCTTGTTACGATCTTGTTCCCTTCGGCGGCAAATTCCATGGATGGTCGCCTGCCTGTCGCTGGCGTTGGCGCCGGTTGCGGCAGCCGACATCTATATGCGCAAGGACAGCAGCGGTGTGCTGCACTTTACCAACGCACCCACTACCGGCAATTACCAGCTCTATATCAAGGGCCGCTCTGCGGAACGTAAAACCCGGGTGGACACCGATCGGTTCGATTCCTACATCGACGAAGCGGCCGCTGTGCACGGGGTGGCCTTTCCCCTGGTCAAAGCCGTGATTCGGGCCGAATCGGCCTTCAATCCTGAAGCCGTGTCCCACAAAGGGGCCCTTGGCCTGATGCAGATCATGCCATTCAACCTCGATGCGTTCCGGGTTTACGATCCCTTCGATCCCTGGCAGAACATCATGGGCGGGACGCGCTATCTAAAGTCCCTGATTCAACGGTTCAACGGTCAGGTGCCGCTGGCCTTGGCCGCCTACAATGCCGGTCCCCAGGCCGTGGATGCCTACCACGGCATTCCGCCGTTTCAGGAAACCGAAACCTATGTAAAGCGCGTGATGACCTTTTTCGACCTGTACAACAACTGATGGAATTGCGAAAAGCGCTTCAGGCCCCGCGTTTTTAAAGCGGGCACTAACGGCGCCCCAGATAGACCAGCAACAACCCGACCATCATCATGGCCAGCCCAAAGCGCCGCAGGGCCGCCGGCGCCATCTCCATGATTTTCGCCATCCAGCGCTTCATCTGTTCCGGTGCCGTAAAATAGGGAACCCCCTCGACGATCATCACCATTCCGATGACACACAGAAAGTAATCCATATCCATCCAGTTGCCCGGCAGCTGCCGGGCGAGTATGCCGGTGGGGCGGATGCCAAGTGGTTCTCCAAGAAACGATTTCGGGTCGTTTTGGGCAACGCCGCCGCCCCAAATTCCGTCGGATTCGCAAGAACGCGGCGCATGTTGGCACGAACGCCCGTCAATATCAACCCGCTATCACAATGATGGGTGAGGATCGGATTCAGATGTGCTACAGTACGATGTCGGAAAATCCAGTATATATGGCCGGTGCAATTACGGCCCCATGGCCTCTTTGCGCGCTTATTGAGAATCGATACAAGGAGAAACGGATGCACAGGGATGTTTGCGTTGCGGTACTGCTTGTGGCCACACTGACGGCTTCCGCGGCGTGGGCCGACGGCCCCCGGTTTGTGCTGGCACCCCCGCAGGGAACCATTCAAGGCGGCACGCTTGTGGTGCTCGACCTGTTTCTGCACAACCACAGCGATGATGCGGTCGTCCATGAATTTCCAACGACGTTCTCGTTACGTATCGAAACCGACCGGACCACACTCAGCGCCGACGCCGATCTCGTGGATGCCGACCTGAATTCCCGAACGCAGATACCCGGCCGGGGGTTTGCCAAGCGGCAATATGCGCTCACCCTACCTGTCTTCGCGGTCGGACCGGTTCGGCTTGTACCGGAAACCCTGGAGGCCAATTCGCTGACGTTGTGGGTGGAGCAAGCGCCCCCGGACGCCTGGGGCGGCCATCAGGTCCCGCTGGATGAAGGGCCTACCATGTTTCAATCCTTCGTCGACAAACTCTCGGTATACAAGCCGATGTACTTTCTGTTCGGCGTCGTTCCCGGTTTGGAGCAAAGTAAATTCCAGTTCAGTTTTCAATACCGACTGTTCAATCCCGACGGATTCCTGGCGGAGAAAGCACCCTGGATCAAGGGGTTTCAGCTCGCGTACACCCAACGGGCCATCTGGGACCTCAAAAATGAATCCGTACCTTTTGAGGATACCAGCTACATGCCGGAACTGTTTTACCTGGTGCCTAAAATCGATCTGCAGATGGACCGCGTTTCCGCTTTTGGCATCCAGAGCGGGGTGCAGCACGAATCCAACGGCGAGGGGGGCGACGATTCACGCAGCACCAATTACCTTTATGTCAAACCCATCATGGGAATCCACCTCGCGGGACCTTATCATCTCAAGGTGGCCCCCAAGATATTCACGATCTTCGCCAACGAAGACGATACCAACCCGGACCTGGTCGACTACATCGGCTATTTCGATCTGGAATTGGGGGTCTTCGACCCCGGCGGGCTGGCGTTGAACAGCCATTTGCGGTGGGCCAGAAAAGGTGCCACGGTGCAGCTGGACCTGACCTATCCCATGACCCGGCTGCTGAGCAGGAGTTTGAACCTGTACCTGCAGGCCCAATATTTCAGCGGTTATGCCGAAACCTTGATTCACTATAACGTACGCAACCATGCCTTCCGCTTAGGGGTTGCCATTGTCCGCTGAAGCGATCCTGCGGGAATGTTCCGGATTTTCGTGAGATTGCGGTGCATCGGTCAATGAAGGTTCAACCCAGGCCACGCTTGGTGCAATCTGCAATTTTTTTGCAAGTCGCAACAGGGCGCGTTGCCCACCCCACCGACGCCAAGCGATGCGTAGTATTCGGTCTGAAAGGGGTCCAGGTCATTCTCATGATGAAAAAATCATTCTAAAACAAGCGGTTAAGGGAGGCGGCGGTGGCCATGAACACGTTCGGGCGCAAATGGGACAGTTGGCGAGTCCATCAATTTCGATCAGGCGCGATTTTTGCTTAATCTTTCGGTCGGTGACCGCAATTGAGCGAAACGTCCGTCGGCTGAAAGCGCCCATGGCATAAACACAGGAAAGCGTTCATGGCATATCGATCCACGATTCTGGCTGGTTGTTTTTTTTTATTTTTCGTCGCCGCCACGTCGCATGCCAATAACCCCCCGATGGATGATCAGGACTTTTCACGGCTGCTCAGTTTAATCAGGCTTCAGGATCTGCAGGATCCGTTGGTGCCTTTCGGTGCAGCGCAAAAGGAGTTCGATCGCCAACAGAACCAGGAGAATCTGGCCTATTTGAATCAGGACCAGAACCTCATCCACAACATCCAGAGTCGCCTTGACTGCGATACGCCGAGCTGGCGATTGAACAACTCCTCGAAACGATTGTTGGTGGTGCCGGAAACCCGGGACGAATACGCCCTGTTGTTCGAACGCTACTGCCGGGTTGCCGTGGACTACCTGCTCAACACGGTCCACATGCCAAGCCCCTACGATCAGATTGTGACACTCAAGGGGCCCTTGCCGACCGTTCCGCTGGCGATGCCGCCGACCGGCATGACCGCTTACCTGGTGCACAATCTGGTCGATGAATACGTCGAAGAGTACCTGTTCTTCAATGGAAGCGACCAGCAGCGAAAAATAAAAATCAAATTAAGCAATCGTAGCTACAGCGGCGAGATTGGATCGGTATCGTCCATCCTGAAAGTCGAATCCGAAAATACTTTCGGATTCACCCGCGAACCCTACACGGTCTGGCAGAACAGCGCCGAAAATCCACTCAATGTGTTTATCGTGCCCATCGAAGAGACCCTGCACATTCTGGTGCGCCCCTTCACTGAAACCGCGATGAACGCGGAGTTGACGGCATTCAAACCGACGCAACTGGATCAGGTGCAGCAGGTCGTCAACGATTGGATGGCGGTGGAAGAGGCAATTGTGGGTGGCGTCGTTTGGCAGGTGATGCCCGAGATCCTGACCCGCTACGTTCATCAAGGTCCCCACGATCTCTTGGCGGACACATTGACCGAGCGTGAGGAGCAGCCCAGATATCGATGGTTAAGGCCCGCGATCGAGGTGGTCTCCACTTTGGGCGTCAATCAGGCCCTGGACATTTACAGTGACGATCCGCTGACCTTCAAGGCCATGCTTGACCCGGCCAGTCTGACGGCAGCGGCAACATCGGCCGTTACCACGCTGGGCGAAGGGGCGAATGGGTGGGCATCAAACCGTAAAAACGAGTAGTTAACCGATTTAACAGATTATCAATCCAAACCGCGTGCCGTTAATCAGGCTTTTTTATCCTCCTCCAGTTTTTCCGGTTCGGGTTTTTCGGGCGTTTCCGTCTCCGCCTTGTTGGAGGCGTCTCTGAAATTCCGGATGGCCTTGCCCATGCCACCGCCGATTTCCGGCAGTTTTCCCACGCCGAAGATGATGAGAATTATGACCAGAATGATGATTAACTCCGGCATTCCGATACCAAACATATGCGCCTCCTGTGGTAACCCACGTCCAATGGTAATTTTTGATGGCCCTGTGTCGCTTGCGCACCTGTGCCGGGACCCGCTCAGGTGGTATTGGGTTTCAATTCCTCCAATAACCGCTCGAACTCTTTGGATTTCAAATAGCTGTCAATGGCGCCCTGATGCTCGATCCAGGTGGCCCATACCTTCATCCATGTGTCATTGTGCCAGTAGACCGCTGCGTTCCGCCTGCCCTTCAGGGCCTCGATATAATCGATGTACTCTTCCGCACAGGTGTCGCAAAAATTATAAGGGATTCTGAAACCGGGTGCTTGGGGCGCGTTTTCCGTCGTCACCTGCACGCCGCATTTTTCGCATTTGGAGGCGCAATGGGTGCAGCGGAAAATTTTTCTGACGGCCAACAATTTTCTTTTTCTGACGATGGCGTCTTGTTGTTCCTGGGCGTGTTGACGTTTTTTGTCGAGGGAGATGATCTTTTCCATGTTCCGTCTTCCATGACCGCCTGAAGGCTCCAAATGGTAAGGCCAGACAATATCATTGCGGCCTGTGGGTGTCAATCAGGGCCTTTGGGCCGCACCTGAAAAATCAAGGTCCCGGCAGCGGTTTCAGGTGCGCGCCGGGCAAAGGTGCCCGCGTCCATTCTTGTTAAACCCCGGTCCCCATGATAAAAGGCAGGCGACCGCAAATTGATACCGACCCGAATGAATCGACTCGGGTGAAAGGAGTCGCCGATGCGTCCCAAACTGGTACCCGACTGCCGGCCCATGCTCATCGGCAGCATGCCCTTGAACGATCACCAGGCCGCCGCCCGGCTGGTGATGGATTACACGCCCGACATTCCACTGTGGGTGCAACTGCCCGTTTACCCGCAAGAGGGTATGGTGGCGCAGTTTTTACCGGGCATGCCGGCTGTCAGGCAACAAAATAGCAAAACCGTTATCGATACTGCCGCAGCCTCCTACGACAGCGACCTGCTGGCGTTTTTCGAAGACTACATGGCCTTGGGTGAGTCACCGGACCGACTGGCTGGTTCCCGGTTTGCCCTGACCGAAGAGACCGGCAGGGGCGTGGCTGCCTTGCTGGACACCCTTCACCGAATGGCGCATCCACCCCTGGCCGTCAAGGGGCAGGTAACCGGGCCGATCACCTTTTGCACCAGCGTGAAGGATCAAAACGATCGGGCGATCTTCTACGACGAAACCCTGCGCGATGCCGCCGTAAAGCTCTTGTCCCTCAATGCCCGTTGGCAGATTCAGACCCTGTCCGGACCCGGGTGCCCGGTGATTGTTTTTATCGATGAGCCCGCCCTGGCCGGCTTCGGTTCCTCGGAATTGATCAGTATCTCCAAGGAAGCGATCCTGGCCTGTCTGCGCGACGTGGTCGACGCCATTCACGGCGATGGCGGGCTGGCCGGTATCCATGTGTGCGCCAATACGGACTGGTCGCTGGTGCTGGAGTCCGGTGCGGATATCGTCAATTTCGACGCCTTCGCCTATTTCGATCGCTTCATCCTTTACGGCGATCAAATCAGGGATTTTCTGAATGCCGGTCGGTTCCTGGCCTGGGGTATCGTACCCACCTTGAATTCAGACGAGATCGAACGGGAAACCGTCGCAACCTTGTATGCCGGCTGGCAGGCGCGACTGAATCAGGCTGCTGACCTGGGCGTCGATCCGGAGGCGATCCGCAAGCAGTCCTTTATCACCCCCAGTTGCGGCGTCGGTTCCCTGCCCCCGGCCCTGGCCGAGCGCGTGCTGATGCTGACGCGGGATTTGGCGGCGAAGATTCGCGCCGAGCGGTAATCCCTGCCCGTCGGCCGTGTTTAGCACAGCCGGCCGCCTCGACATGGACCGGTGCGGCAGGGAAACCATTCGATATATATTGATCAAATACGAAGGGAGAGGCATTTATGACCGCGCAACCCTCGCAAGTGCCATTTACCGGTGCGACGCGATATGTGTTGGATGAAGAACTGGCCCAGATCGTCAACATCTCCATGGCCCTGGAAATGCCGTTGCTGCTCAAAGGGGAGCCCGGTACGGGCAAAACCATGCTGGCCCACGCCATCGCCGAGAGCCTCAACATGCCGCTGATCGTGCTCAACGTCAAATCCAGCATGAAGCTGGTCGAGGCGTTGTACCAGTACGACACCCTGACGCGGCTCAACGACAGCCGCTTCGGCGACAGCCGCCGGGATGTCAGCAACATCGAGGACTATATCAAGATGGGCAAGATCGGCCAGTCCTTCATCGCCGAGAACCGCACCGTACTGCTCATCGATGAAATCGACAAGGCCGACACCGATTTTCAGGACGACATGCTCGACGTTCTCGACCAGATGGAATTCGACATCATCGAAATCGATAAGACCGTGTCGGCCCGACATCGCCCGGTGATCATCATCACTTCCAATGCCAAGAAGGACCTATCCGATCCGTTTCTGGGGCGCTGCAACTTTCATCACATCGCCTTTCCGGACCCCAAGATGATGCGCCGGATCATCAATGTCCATTTTCCCGATCTGCACGATGAATTGATGGAAAACGCCATTGCCGCATTTTATCACATGCGCGACCTGGAGGCGGTTGAAAAACGGCCGGCCACCCGCGAACTGATCAACTGGATCCGCGCCCTGAATGCCGACCCCGATTTCAAGCCCAAACGGCTGGCCAAGGGCGACCTCCCCTTTCTGGGGGTGCTGTTCAAAAAAAGCGGCGACTATGAGCGCGCCAACTCCTTTGTCAACCGCCGGAAGCGCTTCTGATCATGTTCCTGACCTTTTTCTACAAGCTCAAACAGGTGGGCGTGCCGGTCAACCCCACGGCCTTTTTGACCCTGCACCGGGCCCTGGCCAATGGCCTCATCGCGACCCTGGATGAATTCTACACCGCCTCGCGGACCATTCTGGTCAAGAGCGAACGGTATTTCGATCTTTTCGACCAGGTCTTTGCCCATAATTTCCAGGGCGCCGACCTGCCCGATGCAACGGGCCTGGAGATCGACGACATCGCCCGGGCCCTGCTGGCTCAGTGGCTCAAGGACCCCAAGACCGTAGCCGATGCGCTGGGGATGGATGAGGACCAGTTGAACCGCCTGACGCCCGAAGCGCTGATCGACTATTTCAAGCAGCGCCTGAAGGATCAGGACGGGCCGCCACGACGGCGGCAGCAAGTGGATCGGCACCGGCGGCACGTCGCCCGTGGGGCACTCCGGGGTTCATCCCGGCGGCATGCGCGTGGGTGGGGTGTCGCGCAACAAATCGGCCGTCAAGGTCGCCATGGAGCGGCGCTACAAGGACTACTCCCTGTCAGGCCCCTTGACCCAGGCCATGGTGGGCGAAGCCCTCAAGCGCCTGCGCAACATGGTGCCCACCGGCCCCAGGGACCAGGTGAACATTGACGAGAGCATTTACCGCACCATGAAAAACGGCGGCGAGATCGAGATCGCCTTCGACCGCCGCCTGAAGGACCGGCTCAAGGTGATCCTGGCGATCGACAACGGCGGCTGGTCCATGGATCCGTACGTGTCGGTGGTCCAGACCCTCTTCGACTATGCTCGGGCCCAGTTCAAGGAGGTCAGGACCTTTTTCTTCCACAACACTATTTACGACACCATCTGGCAGGATGCGGCGCGCTACCGCCGGCCCATGCGCATGGCTGAACTGATGCGCCTGGACCCGGACACCCGCTTCATCGTGGTGGGAGATGCCAGCATGGCACCCTACGAACTGATGTCTCAGGACGGCTCGATTTACGTTCAGGAGCGCAGCGGCCAGGCCAGCATTGACTGCCTGCGACAGCTGGTCCACACCTTTGCGCACAGCGTCTGGCTCAATCCGGTGCCGGCCCCCATGTGGGGCTACACCCGTACCATCATGATGATCCGCCAGATCTTTCCCATGTTCGAGCTGTCCATCGATGGGCTGGAAAAAGCCGTCCAGCACCTCATGGCCGCCTAAATGATCTCCCTGTCAACTAGGGTCCCATGCCCGGCCCCGGCAGGTTGTCAGGCTTCAGCCGCCTCGATGCCGAACAGCCGGCAGGTGTTGGCCCACACGGTTGCCGCCAGCGCCTCCGGCTCCTCATCGCGCACCTCGGCCACCTTGAACAGCACCTCGCGAACGAAGGCCGGTTCGTTGCGTTTATATTTGTTGCGCTGGGGGGTTGGCGTCAGGTAGGGGGCGTCGGTTTCCACCAGCAGCCGCTCCGTCGGTATAGACGGAATCAGGCGGCGCAGTTGCTGGCCCCGCTTGCTGACCGTGACGATACCGGTGATCCCGATGTAAAACCCCATTTCCAGATACCCGCCCAGTTCCGCCGCCGTGCCGCTGAAACAGTGCACAACGGCCCTGCGGTGCTGCCCGGGAAAGGCTCTCAGGATTTCCAGCAGCCGCCCCTGGCTGTCGCGCTCGTGAAAAATCAGGGGCAGGTTCAGCGCTTCGGCCGCCTCCAACTGGCGGATCAACCAGTGCTCCTGATCCTGTCGGGGAGAGTACATGCGGTTGAAGTCCAATCCGATCTCCCCCCAGGCAACCACTTTGGCCTGGGAGGCCAGGGCGGCGAGGTGCCTCAGGTCCGCTTCCGAACACGAACGGGCGTCGTGGGGGTGAACCCCCACGGATGCATGGACACCGGCATGCGCGTTGGCCAGCGCCACGGCCTTGTCCGACGTGCGCCGATCGATGCCGGCGATCAGCATGCGGTGGACGTCGGCCGACCGGGCGCGTTCCAGTACGGCGGGCAGGTCCTTATCGAAAGCGCGGTCGTCCAGATGGCAATGACTGTCGAAAATTTTCATTGAATTGATTAATTTCCCTATTAATTCAAAAAAATACAATATGTCCCCAATCACGTTGCCGAAAATCCGGCCAGCTGTTTTTTTGAGCTTGATTTCATAAATCAAGGTACTATAGTAGCGGCAATGACGCCAACAATAAAGGATATGTTGGTCAACCCCCACTGTCCCTAACGTCAAACCAAACGTATGGGAGAACAGGTAATCGGTATGTTCAAAATCGTCAAACGTGAAGAGATGGCCGAAGGAACCGTGATTCTAAACGAGATCGAAGCCCCGCTGATCGCCAAGAAAGCCAAGCCGGGGCAGTTCGTTATCCTCAAGGCCAACGAAGCGGGGGAACGAATCCCCTTGACCATGGCCGACACCAATCCCGACAAAGGCACCCTGACCGTTATTTACATGGTCGTGGGTAAATCGACCGCCCTGTTTAAAACCCTCGCGGTCGGCGATGCGTTCCAGGATGTCATCGGCCCTTTGGGCAAACCGACCCACCTGGAGAAAGTGGGCAAGGTGGTCTGCGTCGGTGGCGGTACCGGTGTGGCGGTGCTGCACCCGATCACCCGCGCCCTGAAACAGATCGGCAACCAGGTGACCTGCATTATCGGGGCTCGAACCAAAGACCTGCTGATCTTAGAAGCGCAGATGAAGGGCGCGTCGCACGACCTGCGGGTTTGCACCGATGACGGGTCATACGGCCACCACGGTTTTGTCACGGACGTCCTCAACGATGTCATGGAAGGTGGAGACGTCAAGCTGGTGGTCGCCATCGGCCCCGTTCCCATGATGAAGGCCGTGGCCGACCTCACGCGGCCCTATGGCGTTCAGACCCTGGTCAGCCTGAATCCGATCATGATCGACGGCACCGGCATGTGCGGCGGATGCCGGGTAAGCGTGGGCGGTGAAACCAAATTCGCCTGTGTGGACGGGCCCGAGTTCGACGGCCACCAGGTCAATTTCGATGAGTTGATGTTGCGCCTGCAGGCCTATTGCGAGGAAGAAAAGGCCTGCTATGACGCCTACTGTACGCTCGAGGATGCAACCTAAGCTGAGTCCCGCGACAAACGGCATCTTTCGGCCCAGGCCGGCGTTCTCGCGCGACTGAAATCCTCGACGTAGTGCTGCTACGCCTCCGGTTTCAGCCTCCCTGCGGCCTTGGCCTGAACCGAAATCTACCGTTTGTGGCGGGACTCGTACCAAGCCAGATCACCGTTATTAATGTGTTCAATCGGCAACACCGCATCACTTTAGATGTTTTTAGATGGAGGACATAAGATGTCGCAAGAGAGGGAAAAAAAGGGCAAGGCCGCGCGGGTGGCCATGCCCGAACAGGCTCCGGAAGGTCGAAAGCGCAATTTCGAAGAGGTGCCCACCGGTTATACGGTCGCCATGGCCCAGGAGGAGGCGGCCCGGTGCCTGCAATGCAAGAAACCCGGCTGCCTGGAAGGGTGTCCGGTGGGCGTGGACATTCCCGGATTTATCAGCCTGATCGGAAAAGGCGACTTTACCGGCGCCATTCGGCACATCTGGTCCAAGAACGCCTTGCCCGCCGTCTGCGGCCGGGTGTGTCCCCAGGAGATCCAGTGCGAGGGCAAATGCATCGTCGGCAAGCGAGGCGAACCGGTGGCCATCGGCAACCTGGAACGTTTCGTGGCCGACTGGGAACGCGAGAACGGCACCGGGGCGTTGCCGCCCAAAGCCCCGCCGACCAGTAAACGGGTCGCCGTGGTCGGTTCGGGCCCATCCGGCCTGACGGTGGCCGGTGACCTGATCCAAAAAGGACATGCCGTCACCGTTTTCGAGGCCTTTCACAAGCCCGGCGGCGTGCTGGTGTACGGCATCCCCGAGTTCCGCCTGCCCAAGTCGATCGTGGCCCAGGAGGTCAACTTCCTGGAACGCCTCGGCGTCACGGTCGAGGTCAACGCCGTCGTGGGACGGACGGTCAGCCTGGATGAGCTTTTTGAAGCGGGCTACCAGGCCATCTACCTGGGCGTCGGTGCCGGGTTGCCCCGTTTCATGAACCTGCCCGGTGAGAATCTCATCGGCATCCTGTCTGCCAACGAATATCTGACCCGGGCCAATCTGATGAAAGCCTACCGCTATCCGGACGTGGACACACCGATCCCGAAAGGAAAGCATGTCGTGGTGCTGGGTGCCGGCAATGTGGCCATGGATTCGGCCCGGACCGCCATGCGTCTGGGGGCCGAAAGTGTCCGGATCGTCTATCGCCGGTCACGCGACGAGATGCCGGCCCGCGCGGCCGAAATTCACCATGCCGAGGAGGAGGGCATCGAATTTTTCCTGCTCACCAACCCAACCGAATTCAAAGGCGATGACAAAGGCCGGTTGACCGGCATGACCTGCCTGAAAATGGAGCTGGGTGAACCCGATGCCTCCGGCCGTCGACGCCCGATTCCCATCGCGGAGTCGGAATTTCACATGGACACCGACCTGGTTATCGTCGCCGTGGGTTCCGGGGCCAACCCCCTGCTGACCCAGTCCACGGCCGACATTCAGCTGAATCAGTGGGGCTATATCGTCGCCGATCCGGAAACGGGCAAGACGACCCAAAAGGGGGTTTGGGCGGGCGGAGACATCGTCACCGGGGCCGCCACCGTCATCCTGGCCATGGGTGCCGGCCGCAAGGCCGCCGATTCCATTCATCGGTATTTAACCTGGGGATGGTAGTTTGCAGGCGCATGACGGCTATCGTCGTGACCGCGTTGACAACATGCAACCACGCCTTAATTTAACTGGCGATGTCCGACAAGAGGGCATCCGGGGAGCTCCCCGACCAAACAACCATGCGACCAACAAGGAGCCGCCACATGGCCTTTGAAACCAGAGAGCAAGTCCTTGAGAAAATATTAGAGATGGACAAGCCGATCTGCCCCCACTGCAACCAGCACATGAGCATTTGGGAAGTGCCCCCGATCAACGTCGGCGATGGTCTGGGATGGGGCACGCCGTTCCTTTTCATGTGCTTCAATGACGAATGCACGCTCTATAAACAGGGGTGGGACAACATGATGGACAATTACGCCCACCATGCCTCCTACCGCTGCATCAATTTTCCGGGTACCGAGCAATTCGAACTGATTCCGGTGTTCAGCCCGGTGGGCGCCAAGGGGCAGATCATCGACGACCAGGTGCTCGCCGAAGAAGAGGCCCTCAAACAGAACATCAAGAAAGGCTTTTCGATCCTGGCCGACTGTTACGTAAACCACGACGGCGTAACGATCCTGAGGCTGCTCATGGATTCCGCCGAACCGGTCCGCGTGCGTGTGAAGGCGGCCGAGATGATCGGAGACATCGGCGAACTGGAAGCGATCGAGCCCATCCGCAACCTCAAGTTTGGGAACCGGCTGCTGCAGGAGCAGGTGAATGCGGCCGTAGCCAAGATTCATGAACGCTTCTTCACACGCGAATGTCCGTTTTGCGCCGAAATCATCAAAAAACGGGCCAAGGTCTGCAAGCACTGTGGCAAGGAGGTGGCCGGTCAATAGTCGGCTGCACCTGGACGAACGAATTCAGACACGCTGCCGGCGCGGTTCGGCCGGCGGCGGCCTTTTTACATACCCCCACCCGAACCTTCGCCAATTGGCGGTTTGGGGATAATCCTCTTGTTTTTGGGTGTGCAGCGGCATGCCGGAACATAGCCCCCACCTGGAAATCATGCTTTCCGCCCTAGCGCGCATCACGGCGGAGATGTCTGATTACCACCCCAAAACCCTGCTGTTGTTCGGCTCGCTGGCGCGGTACCTGGCCGGTGACAGGGGCGACCGCCCGCCCAATGACGTAGACCTGTTGGTGGTCACCAACAACACGCCCTTCCTGCTCATGGAGACAGACTACGGGTGCCCGGTGGAGCTGCACAGCTTCACGGTCGACCGTGCTGTAGGCATCGCCCGCATGCTGCGCTATGACAGCCGGCCGGCAGCCCTTTCCAAACTCTATGGCCGGGTTTTGGCCAAAGCGCATTCCATCGACGTCATCGCCGCCGCCATGATGCTGGGGCCCGATTACCCGGCCTTCGGCATCGAGCAGATTGAAATCGACGGCATCACGGATACCCGGGACTATTCGATTCACCGGGTACTGGTGGGCCAGCGCTGGTGGCGGCGCCTGAGCCGCTATGCTGCCGAGCGACGCGGTCTTTGGGGACGGTTCGCTGACAAGATCGTGCACAACTACGATTTCAGGGGCTGATCACCCGCCCCGGCCGCGTACATTCACGTTCATCGAATCGTAGGAACGAAAGACCAGTTTTTCGCGGGTCAACCGTTCCGGTGCAATCGGGGGCAGCGGATCGGCGTGGACCAGCTTGGCGGCATCGCGGCGCGACGGAATGGCATCGAGCCCCTTGCCGATCGGCTTTCCGGTTTGGGTGTTCAACACGGTCGCGTCGCTGCCATCGGTGACGATGGCCAGCGGCAGGGGCGCTGCGGCATACAGCCGCGCCGCGGAAACGATTTCCCGTTCGCGTGATCCCAGCGAACCGGCGGCGCATTTGACGGCGATCAATGGCACCCCTTCAATCTGGACGACCACATCCACCGTCGAGCGGTACATGTCACCGTTGATGTCCACCTCGATGGGCGCATCGATGAGGAGATCCTGGCGGGTGTAAGCTTTTTTTTCGATCAGGACCCGCTCCAGCGATTGCCGATTGGCTTCAGCCCCGATATTGGCGACATTTTTCCCGGTGATGAAATCGACGATGGTGTCGGGGTTGGTCGATGTCGGCATAAGCGTCTCCTCTGCCCGATATTGTCCATCCAGAAATAGACAAATTGGTCATTTCTGGGCGGACACGTTAGACTGACGCCCGCTGCCCCATGGCCAGCAAGGTGGTCAGAAGAATCAGTGTTCCACCGGCCAGCGTGTAGGCCGATGGGATTTCATGCAGCAGCAAAAAAGCCAAGGCGATGCCATAGACGGGCTCCAGTGCGGCAATGACCGATGCCAGCTGGGCGCGTATGAACTTGAGGCCCCGAATAAAAAGGGTGTGGGCCAGGGCGGTACACAACACCCCCAACAGGGCCAGCAATCCCATTTGGCCTGGGTCGACCCGTACTTCGGTCCACAGCACCATCGGCAGCAGCGCCAGGGCTGCAAACCCGTTTTGAAACAAGGCGATGATGACGGGGGAATAATTTCGGACCCATTTTCGGTTTAGGATCGACAGAACGGCAAAGCTGAAGCCGGCGAAGGTCCCCCACAGGACGCCGACAAAGATGCGTCCCCCGAAAGATGACGGGTAGATCATAATCCCCAGGCCCACGACGACCATCAACGCGGTCAGATAGTCGACCCGGCGCCGTTTTTCGCCAAACCACAGCGGCTCCAGACAGGTGATGAATACCGGAAAGGTTGCAAACGCCAGCAGTCCCACGGCCACGTTGGCCGCCTGGATGGCTTTGAAGAAGGCCATCCAGTGCACCGCCAACAAGACCCCCAGCAAGCCCAGCAGAGCGACTGCGTTGAGGTTGGCCGGAAAGCGCCTGGGCGGGGAAAAGGGCAATACCGTCAGCAGGGCCAGGGTCGCAAACCCGGTCCGCCCCAGCACAATGCACCAGGCCGGCAGCGTCAGCCATTTGCCGAACAATCCGGCAAAACCGAACAGGAGCACGGCCACATGGATCTCGACCAGTGCCTGACGTTGTCCGCCGCTCAAAACGAATCCTCTGGGGGGCAAGTTGGCATAGGCTGCTTCTACAATGGGACCGGCGGGTAGATCAATCTTTAATGATGTCTTGGCCACGGGGATGCCGGTCTATCGGCCGCGGGCCTGCCGTGCCATATCCCGCGTCGGCCCTGGCGGCGGGCCTTTCCAAACCGGTTGACATCAAATGGACAACCGTAGTATGCAAGACCTGCATTTTATTGCATATCTAATGGTTAGAGGGTTTTTCAGACGGGTCTTCGTAATTCAGCAAAAAGGTTGGACAGCTTATGCGCACCCCTTGCCACCGTTCGATCGGCCTTGCTCTTTGCTCCGCTGTCGTACTCCTGGCCGTTTGCTTCCCTGGCTCGGCGTTGGAAGCCTCGACGGCGCAACACCAGACCGACACCCATGCCGTCGGGGCGGCGGCCATGGATCACGATGCCGATCCTCAGGCCGGCGATGAGGCGCACGGGGCCCACGATGCGGCGGCAGCCGGAAGCGGCGGCCATCACGGGCATGAAGACCTGGGACCGGTTCTGCCCCTGTGGAGTTGCGTGCCGTTCGCCTGCATGCTGCTCTCCATCGCCCTGTTTCCGCTGGTGGCGCCCGATTTCTGGCATCACCACTTCGGCAAGGTTTCCGCATTCTGGGCGGCGAGCATGGCCGTTCCGTTCCTGTTCGTTTACAGGGGAACCGCCCTGTACGAAATCATCCACATCATTCTGGCGGACTACGTCCCGTTCATCATCTTACTGTGGTCCCTGTACACCGTCTCCGGCGGCATCCTGCTCAAGGGCTCGTTGCGGGGCACGCCGGGGGTCAATGTCATCATTTTGCTGATCGGCACCATGCTGGCCTCCTGGATGGGCACCACCGGTGCGGCCATGCTGCTGATCCGGCCATTCCTGCGGGCCAACAGCCATCGCAAGAACCGCACCTTCATGGTGGTCTTTTTCATCTTTCTGGTTGCCAACGTGGGCGGTTCCTTGACCCCCTTGGGAGATCCACCGCTGTTCCTGGGGTTTTTACACGGGGTCTCTTTCTTCTGGACCCTCAAGATTCTCCCCCACATGCTGGTCGTGGTGGTCGTGCTGCTGACGGTCTATTATTTTCTGGACCTTTACCACTACCGGAAGGAACCGGCGCGCGCCCCGGCCGCCGGCGACCGCAAGACGCCCTTGAGGCTGGTCGGCGTCCACAACTTCATCTTTCTGGCCGGCATCATCGGCGCCGTGCTGATGAGCGGCATGGTCGACTGGGGTCACATCAACGTGCTGGGCGTCCACCGCGGCATCCAGGACTGGGTGCGGGACGGCCTGCTGATCGTGATGGGGCTGCTCTCCATGGCCACCACGGCCGTGTCGATCCGGGAAGACAACGACTTCACCTGGTTCCCCATCATCGAGGTGGCCTATCTGTTCGTGGGCATTTTTATCACCATGATCCCCTGCCTGCTGATTCTGAAAGCCGGCGCCGAGGGGCAGCTGGCCTTTCTGATCAATGCCGTCAATACCCCGGTGCACTACTTTTGGGTGACCGGTGCCCTGTCCGGCTTTCTGGACAATGCGCCCACCTACCTGACCTTTTTCAACACGGCCCTGGGCAGCCACTTTCCGGGAATGAGCGAGGCACAGGCGGTGCCGTTGTTGATGACCGAAAAAGCCTTGTACCTCAAAGCCATCTCCGCCGGTGCGGTCTTTTTCGGAGCCTGCAGCTACATCGGCAATGCCCCGAATTTCATGGTGCGCTCCATTGCCGAGGAGGCCGGCACGACCATGCCCAGCTTCTTCGGCTACATTCTCAAATACACGGTCGTATTCCTGCTGCCGACATTTGTGGTGGTAACCCTGATTTTCTTTTAGCGGGATTCCGGCTGCCAGCCGGCTGAACATCCGGTCAAACGCGGCGGATGCCCATGCGTTTGCTTACAAGAACCCAACAGTGAAGGGTCGACAAACGATTCCATGATCCGCGACATTGCAAACGCCAAGATCGCCATTGTCGGCGGGGGTCGCTTCTGTGACAAACTGCTCAGGCACCTGTTCGGTGATTATTTCAAGGGCCGGCGCCCGGAAGTGCTGGGTGTGGCCGACATCGACCCGGCCGCGGTGGGCATCGCCCACGCGCGTGCAATGGGCATCCACACCTGCAGCGATTACCGCGAGATATGTCGTCTGGAGGGGTTGGAGACCATCATCGAAGTCACCTGGGATCTCGAACTGGCTCGCACAATCGCATCGATCAAACCGGGCGACGTGGTCCTGATCGATCACCAGGACTCCCGCTACCTGTGGGATCTGATGCAGCTCGAAACCATCCGCCAGGATGCCCTGGATGACCTTGCCACGGAACGGGTCACCGCTGAAATGGTCGGCGAGCAGCTGCATCAATGCTTTCGCAAGGCCGCCGACATTTTGGCGCACCGCAACCGTCGCTTCAAGCAGATCGAAACCGAGCTCTACGAAAAGGAAAAGACCCTCTCCCAGATCATTCAGGGCAGCACCATCCCCACCTTCGTGATCGATCGTGACCACGTGGTGACCCACTGGAATCATGCCCTGGAGGAACTCACCGGGTACAGCGCCGAGGTGATGGTCGGTACCCGGGACCACTGGAAGCCGTTCCGCAAGCGTGAGCGGCCGATCATGGCCGACGTCATCTTGGACCAGTTGGAAACCGGCGAAATCGATCACTACTACGGCTCCAAGTGGCGGGCGTCGACCCTGGTGGACGGGGGATACGAAGCCGAGGAGTTTTTCGAACATCTGGGTAGGGACGGCCGCTGGCTTTTTTTCACCGCCGCCCCCATCAAGGCTTCGGACGGCACCATCATCGGCGCCATCGAGACCCTTTGGGACAACACCGAAAGCCGACGGGCGGAGGTGGAGTGCCGCAACTACACCAACCGGATCGAAGAGAGCGAACGGACCTTGTCCCAAATTATCCAGGGCAGCGCGATACCGACCTTCGTGCTCAGCCGCGACCACGTGATCACCCACTGGAACCAGGCCCTGGAAAAGCTGACCGGTTTTCCGGCCGTCCGGATGGTGGGTACCCAGCGCCAGTGGGAGCCGTTCTGGGAGAGCGAGCGGCCCTGCATGGCCGACGTGATCATGGAACCGCACGGCGAAGCGGAGGTTCGCGAGCTTTACGGCCAGCACTGGCGCAGGTCGAGCCTGATCGAAGATGCCTACGAAGCCGAATCCTTCTTCCCCAAGCTGGGCGATGGGGGCCGCTGGTGCTGGTTTACCGCCACCCCCTTGAAAACCTCGGACGGCACGGTCGTGGGTGCCATCGAAACGCTGTGGGACACCACCGAAAACAAACGCATCGAAACGGAGAGCCGGCGCCAGGTCAAAGAGCTGGAGGAGCAGGAGCAGGCCCTGTCGCAGATCATCGAAGGCAGCACCACGCCGACCTTCGTGATCAACCGCAATCACATCGTCACCCACTGGAACCGGGCCCTGGAAAAACTGACCGGGTACACCGCCGAGGAGATGGTGGGCACCAACCATCACTGGCAGCCGTTTCGGCAGAAAGCCCGTCCGATTATGGCCGACGTGATCCTCGATCAGCTCGAAACCGGCGAAATCAGTCAGTACTACGGGAGCCGCTGGCGGCCTTCCGAGCTGGTCGACGGCGCCTATGAGGCCGAGGAGTTTTTCGAGCACATGGGGGAAAACGGCCGCTGGCTCATTTTTACGGCCGCTCCCATCAAGGCGTCGGACGGCACGCTCGTGGGCGCCATCGAAACCCTGTGGGACACCACGGAGAAGAAACGGATCGAAGCCGAGCACCGTCGGGACATCCTGCGCATCGAGGAGAGCGAGAATCGACTCTCCCAGATCATTCAAGGCAGCACCGTTCCCACCTTCGTCATCAACCGCGATCATGTGATCACCCACTGGAACCGGGCCCTGGAGCGGCTGAGCGGCTTTTCAGCCATGAAGATGGTCGGTTCCCGCCACCAGTGGGTCCCGTTTTGGAACAAGGAACGCCCCACCATGGCCGATGTGATCCTGGATCGGCTCAGTGAACCGGACATCTGGGAGCTTTACGGGGGCCAGTGGAAGAAATCGGATCTGATCGACGGTGCCTACGAGGCGGAGGTCTTCTTTCCCAAAATGGGCCAGGGCGGCAAGTGGCTCTTTTTCACGGCCGCACCCATCCGTTCGGCCGACGGCAGCGTCGTCGGGGCCATCGAAACCTTCTGGGACACCACCGAAAAAAAAGAGATCGAAAGCCAGCGAACCCGCCACACCCGCGATCTGGAAGAGAGCCGCAGAGCTCTGACCCAGATCATTCAAGGCAGCACCATCCCCACCTTCGTTCTCAACCGCGAGCATGTCGTCACCCACTGGAACCGGGCCCTGGAGCAGCTGACCGGTTTTCCGGCCTCCCAGATGGTGGGGACCAACCGGCAGTGGGTGCCGTTTTGGGACAAGGAGCGTCCCACCATGGCCGATGTGATCCTGGACCAGAAGGGCGATCAGGAGATCTGGGACCTTTACGGTGGCAAGTGGAAACCCTCTGAACTGATCGACGGTGCTTACGAGGCGGAGGTCTTTTTCCCCAAGATGGGCAACGACGGCAAGTGGCTTTTTTTCACGGCCGCACCCATCAAGTCCGCCGATGGGACCGTTATCGGCGCCATCGAGACCTTTTGGGACAACACCGTCAAAAAACAGGCTGAAGCCGACCGCCGGCAATACACCCGCAAGCTGGAAGAAAACCAGCGGGCCCTCTCCCAGATCATCCAGGGCAGTACCATCCCCACCTTCGTTTTGGACCGTGACCATGTCATCACCCACTGGAACCAGGCCCTGGAGAAGCTCACGGGCCACCCCGCATCGGAGATGGTAGGCACCAACCGGCAGTGGGCGCCCTTCTGGGACAGCGAGCGGCCGGCCATGGCCGATGTGATTCTGGACCACAAAAGCGACCACGAGATCTGGGAGCTGTACGGCGGCAATTGGAAGAAATCAGAGCTGATCGACGGGGCCTACGAGGCGGAGGTGTTTTTTCCCAAACTGGGCAGCGGCGGGCGGTGGTGCTGGTTCACGGCCGCACCCATCAAGTCCGCCGATGGAAGCCTGGTGGGGGCGATCGAGACCCTGCTGGACACCACCGCCGCCAAACACGCCGAGGAGGAGCAGCGCCGGCGCAACCGGGAGCTGGCCACCTTGTGCTCCATCTACACGGCCCTGAACGCACCGCTGCCGCTGCAGCAGCGCATCGAAGGGGCCGTCCTGGAAATCCGGGACTTCATGGCCGCCGACAGCGTCTGCCTGTACATGTCCGAAGATGAAGATCGCTTCGATCTGCGTTATTTCAATGCCTGCTATGCCGACCCGGGTCACGGCCATGCCGGGCCGGCCTCGGAACCCGAAATGATGCGCCGGGTGGTTCACACCGACAAGCCGATCATTTTCAACGAAACGGATCACAACGGCCGCCTTGCCGACGCCAACGGCAAATCGCGTCCTACCTTCGCCTATATTCCCATCAGTGCCAAGGAGTCCAAGGGCCTCGGTGTCATGCGCATCGAAAGGGCGACCGAGCGCTTCTCGGCCGAGGAGCTGCACCTGTTGGACCTGGTGGGCAACCGGGTCGGCGCCACCATCGAAAACGCCATGCTGCACGAAGAGGTTATCCGCAAATCCAACTTCCAGGCCAAACTGATCAAAAGCGCCCATGACGGCATCATCGCCACGGACGACCAGTGGCAGACCGTCATCTTCAACCCGGCCGCCGAAGAGATCTTCGGTTATTCGGCCCAGGAGGTGATCGGCGCCAAAGATGCCCGGGAATACCTGCCCCAGTGGGTGCAGGAAACCCTGAATGCAACCGGGCTGCACGGTGATGGCGACGAAACCTATCCGTGGACCGAAACCGAAATCGAAGCCAGCAACGGCGCCGCCATTCCGGTCCGGTTTTCCGGCACGGTCTTGCGCGAAAAACGCAAAATGATGGGAACGGTGGCTTTTTTCCAGGACCTGCGCGAGATTAAAAAATTGGAGCGCGAGCTGGTCAACAGCGAGCGGCTGGCGGCGGTCGGCCAGACGGTTGCCGGCATGGCCCACTGCATCAAGAACATCCTGCACGGCTTCAAGGGCGGCAGTTACCTGGTGGATGTGGGCCTGGAGCGGGACAACACCGAAAAGTTGAAGAGCGGCTGGGAGATGATCCAGCGCAACATCGCCCGCACATCGGGGCTGGTGATGGATCTGCTCTCCTACTCCAAGGAGCGCGCACCGGAATACGAATCCTGCGATCCCAACGAGATCGCCGAAGATGTCTGCGAACTGCTCGACAATGTGGCCCAGGATCACGATGTGGCCCTCGTTAAGCAGTTTTCCGAACCGATGCCGTCCGTGGTGATAGACCCGCGCACGGTGCACCGCTGTTTGATGAACCTGGTGACAAATGCAATCGATGCGTGTATCTTTGATCCCGATGTGGACAAAGATCACCACGTCACCGTGACCACCGCCATGCAGGGTGACGACGTCGTCCGCTTCGAGGTTCAGGACAACGGCTGCGGTATGACCGAAGCGGTGCGCGACAAGCTTTTTTCATCCTTTTTCAGCACCAAGGGGGTCAAGGGAACCGGACTGGGACTGCTGGTGACGGCCAAGCTGATCGAGGAGCACAAGGGGACCATTGAGGTGGACTCCACCGAAGGGCAGGGGACCACCTTTATCATCAGATTCCCGGCTCAACTGGCCGATGCCGCCTAACTGGTGCCCGTCCAGTCCATCTACCGCGATTAACAGACAAGGAGGCTTTAAAAATGAGCAAAAAAGTGTTGATCGTCGACGACGATCCGGATGTCAGGCTGTTCAATGCAACCGTCGTAGAAGAAAACGGTTACACACCCATCGAAGCCGCCAACGGGGAAGAGGGCTTGGCGCTGGTCAAAAAAGATCCCCCGGATCTGGTTCTTTTGGATGTCCTGATGCCCAAGCAGAGCGGTATTCGTCTCTATCGTGAATTAAAGACCGACAAGTCGTGGACTGGCATTCCCGTCATCATGCTCTCCGGGGTGGCCAAGCGGACCTTTTTGCGATCCCAGAAAGCCCTCACGGAATTCGGGGACAAACCGGTGCCTGAGCCGGAAAGCTATCTTGAAAAACCCGTCGAACCGGATGAACTGGCCCGGGAGATCAAGAAATTCTTAAGCTGAAACCCGTGTGTGCGCAGGCCGGACGGCGCCTTTGGGTCGGCGAGGATGAGCCAATATGAAGATAGAAAAACTGCTGTTCGTTACCCGGTTTGACAAGCTTCGCTTCGATGCCTTGCAATCTTTGATGGACCTGAAGAAGGCCAACCTCAACCACGTGGTGTTCCTGAATGTCATCGAGCGCGACAAGGTGGCCATGCGGCGGGGCAAGGGATATGAAAAAAGCACCGAAATCCGACTTCGGGAAAAAGCCAACATCCGTTTCATCGACTGGGCCGAGACCCTTTTCGAGCAGGGCATGGAGGTGGGCGTTTACATTGTGGTGGGGAGCTTCGTCCAGCAGGTGATCCAGGCCGCCGAAAAGGAGTCGGTGGATCTCATCGTCTTGAGCCCGGAAAAAAAAGGACGCCTCGAGCAGCTTTACTCCGGCTCGGACATCACCGAGATCGTCCACCGCGCCGCCACCCCCGTGCTGGTGTACAAATATCTTTCCAGCAAGGGGCCGCTGGCGGAAAACCCGTTCGAAAAGCCCTTGCTGGCCACCAACTGGTCTGCATCCAGCCAGCGGACCATCGATTTCTTGAAGTCCCTGAAAGCGGTGATCCACGAGATCGACGTGGTCCATGTGGCCAGCGAAAAAGACCTCAAGGAGACCACCGCCATGGCCATCCAGAAGACCCGCAAGGAAAACCGCAAAAAGCTGGAAGCCCTGTGCGACGAACTGGAGGCGGAAGGCATCATGGCCAAACCCCACGTCTATGTCGGCGACACGGTCGAGGAGATCGACAAGGCTGCCCGAGAGTGCCAGTCTTCCATGATCATCGCCGGCTCTCCGCGCAAGCGTCTGTGGACGGATCGCTGGGGCACGAGCATCAGCAAGGCCCTGGCGGAGCAGTCCGTTTTTCCGGTTTTGCTGGTCCCCCCGAATGAGGGCTAACCGACAACACCCAACCAGGATATTAAACCCGCAACGATATTGAGGAGGCATCAATGGCGGTCATTACCATTTCGAGGCAGTTTGGCGCAGGCGGCATTACACTGGGGAAAATGATCGCCGAATCGCTGGGGTATACCTTCGCCGACAGCGATATTATTCAGCGTGTGGCCAAAGAGGCCAATGTCTCTACCAACTGGGTCGAGTCTTTCGAAAAAGAGGCCGGCAGCAAGGTCTCCCGATTCGTCTCCAGCATGGTTTCCAAGCGCCTGCTGGACCGGGTGCTGGGCGATGAGCGCGGCTACCTGGACGAAAAGATCTACCTGGACTACCTGGTGCTGATCATCGCCCAATGTGCCGACGAGGGCGATGTGGTGATCTTGGGCCGGGGAAGTCAATACATCCTCAACGACCACCCCGATGCCATCCACATTATGCTGGTCAACGAGTTTGCCAACCGCGTCAAGTTCATGATGGACCAATATGACATGACCCACAAGAAAGCCGAGCGTGCGGTCATCAACGAAGACCGGCGGCGGACGAACCTATACAAGCGCCTGGGTAAAAGCGACTTTGAAAACCCCATGCTGTACAACCTGGTCCTGAACATGGGGCGCCTGAGTCTGGAGGCGGCCCGGGATACGGTCTGCGCCCTGGCGACTCACCGGTCGACCTTGTCTGTGGCCTGATCGATCCACCGTCAATCAAGGCGGCGGGTGGTCCGTGCCATCGGCGGCTGCCATGATGAGGCCAGGCCGTTCATCGGCATGGCCGCTTGACTTATCGTTTTTCTTCCTAATATTTTGCCGTGATGCGCCCAAAAATGATGACTGGGGATGCAAGGTCCCGCGTACCGTAACCGGGCCAGCTTTGACAAGGTGCGGTCAGTACACTATTTCCAGCGCACCGGATTCCGAAACCGCACCTTGTCGTACCATCGCACGGGGGACGATCACCTTTAGAAGGAGATTTTAATGACCAACAGATTCCTGTTTACTTCCGAATCGGTTACCGAAGGCCATCCGGACAAGGTCGCTGATGCCATTTCCGACGCCATCCTGGACGCCATCATGGCCCAGGACAAAAACTGCCGTGTCGCCTGCGAAACCCTGGTCACCACCGGTCTGGCGTTTATCGCCGGTGAAATCACCACCGAATGTTATGTGGACATGCCCCAGATCGTCCGCGAGACCATCAAGGACATCGGCTACCACTCCTCTCAGATGGGTTTTGACTGGCAGACCTGCTCGGTGATCACCAGCATCGACCACCAGACCCCGGACATCGCCCAGGGGGTCAATTCCGGCCAGGGGCTTTACAAGGACCAGGGGGCCGGCGATCAGGGTCTGATGTTCGGGTTCGCCACCGACGAGACCCCGGAACTGATGCCCATGCCCATTATGTACGCCCACAAACTGACCAAGCGCCTGGCCAAGGTCCGCAAAAACGGGGCCATCGATTTTTTGCGGCCTGACGGCAAGTCCCAGGTGACCGTCGAATACCATGACGGCCAGCCGATCCGGGTGGACACCATCGTGGTCTCCAGCCAGCACAAGCCCGATGTCAGCCATGAAGACCTGCGCGAAGCCATCATCGAAGAGGTGATCAAAAAGGTCATTCCGGCCAATATGATCGACGGGGACACGCGCTATTTCATCAATCCGACCGGGCGGTTCGTCGTCGGCGGCCCCATGGGAGACTGCGGGCTGACCGGACGCAAGATCATCGTGGACACCTATGGCGGTCAAGGCAGCCACGGCGGGGGATGCTTTTCCGGAAAGGACCCGTCCAAGGTGGACCGCAGCGCTTCTTACATGGGGCGTTATGTGGCCAAGAACATCGTGGCGGCCGGTCTGGCCAACAAGTGCGAAGTCCAGATCGCCTATGCCATCGGGGTCGCCGAACCCGTATCGGTGATGATCGACCTGATGAACACCGGCAAGGTTCCCCGGGAGCGGGTGGAAGCCATCGTCAAGGAGGTCTTCGACCTGCGGCCGGCGGCCATCATCGGCAATCTAGACCTGCTGCGGCCCATCTATCGCGACACCGCCGCATACGGCCACTTCGGCCGAACCGAGCCGGGCTTTTCCTGGGAGCAAACCGACATGGTCGATATCATCCGCGAAAAGGCGGGCTTGTAATCAATAATAGGGTCCGGGGCCACTTCCCGGACGCAACTGGAGGATACTCAATGACACTTGCTGAAAATGTCGTGGCGATCGACGGCCCGCAGGCCTACGATGGATCGCTGCCTTACAAAGTCGCCGATCTGGAATCGGCCGATTTTGGCGAAAAAGAGCTGCAACTGGCCGAAAACGAAATGCCCGGACTCATGGCGGTTCGTGAAAAATATGGCCCGCAACAACCGCTCAAGGGGCTCAAGGTGACCGGCAGCCTGCACATGACCATCCAGACCGCCATGCTGATCGACACCCTCAAGGCCCTCGGCGCCGACATCCGCTGGGCATCGTGCAACATCTTTTCCACCCAGGATCATGCCGCCGCGGCTATTGCCCGTAAAGGCTCGGCCGCTGTATATGCCTGGAAAGGAGAAACCCTCGAGGAGTACTGGTGGTGCACCGAACAGGCCCTGGTCTGGCCGGACGGCAGCGGCCCGGATCTGATCGTGGATGACGGCGGCGATGCGACCATGTTCATTCACCAGGGCGTGGCCGCGGAAAAGGATCCCTCCCTGCTGGAAAAAGACTACGATTCGGCCGACATGCGGCTGTTGATGGCCCGCCTGAAAGCCGGCTACGACCAGAACCCGGGCTTCTGGACCAAAATTGCCGCAGGGGTCAGGGGGGTCTCCGAGGAGACCACGACCGGCGTTCACCGCCTGTACCAGTTGGCCCAATCCGGTGATCTGCTCTTCCCGGCCTTCAACGTCAACGACTCCGTTACCAAATCAAAGTTCGACAACCTTTACGGCTGCCGTGAATCCCTGGCCGACGGGATCAAGCGGGCCACGGATGTCATGATGGCGGGCAAGGTGGTCGTGGTCTGCGGGTACGGCGACGTGGGCAAGGGCTGTGCGCATTCCATGCGCGGCTATGGTGCCCGCGTCCTGGTGACGGAGGTCGATCCCATCTGTGCGCTGCAGGCAGCCATGGAGGGCTTCGAGGTGACGACCATGGAAAATGCCGCCCCGCTGGGCGATATTTTCGTGACCGCCACGGGATGCTACCTGGTGATTACCGGCGCGCACATGGAGCAGATGAAAGACGAGGCCATCGTCTGCAACATCGGGCACTTCGACAACGAGATCGAGATGGGCTACCTGGAGAACAATCCCGATTTGAAAAAGACGCCCATCAAGCCTCAGGTCGACAAATGGACCCTCAAATCCGGCCGATCCATCCTGGTTCTGGCAGAAGGGCGCCTGGTCAACCTGGGCTGCGCCACCGGCCACCCAAGTTTCGTGATGAGCAACAGCTTCACCAACCAGTGCCTGGCTCAGATTGAGTTGGCTTCGGGAAAATATGAAAAACGCGTCTACACGCTACCGAAAAAACTGGACGAAGAGGTTGCCCGGTTGCATCTCGGTCGCCTGGGGGTCAAGTTGACCACGTTGAACCCGGTTCAGGCCGATTATCTCGGCGTCCCCGTGGAGGGACCCTTCAAGCCGGACCACTACCGCTATTAGAAACCCGCACAGGGGGATGGGGAGCCATTCGCCACCCCCTGTTCATCAATCCGCACCACCCCAGTGCACCATTGGATCGGGCCCAACTGTAACAACCCGACATCCATGCGCCTCACTCGCCGCTTTCGGCCTGCATGGCCTCGAGCGTTTGCAGCCCGCGTTCCACGGCGGCGGTCTCTTCGGCGCTGGCCGCCAGCTCCCCGGCGCGAGCCATGGCTTCGAATCCAGCTTCAAAATCGCCGCGATGCCCCTTAACCAGTCCGATGCCGACATAGGCCGGAGCAAAACCGTCGTCCAGGCTGATGGCACGATTGAACTCGTCGCTGGCCGCATCGATTTTGCCGCGCGATAAAAAGCTGTATCCATTCTGGACATGTTGTGCGGGCGTGTCCAAGGCCGGCCGCACAAAAATGGTGTCCGGTCCGCAGCCGCCGAAACAAAGCAAAGAGAGGGTCAACAGGGCAATCGGGATGCGCAGGTACATGTCGACTTCCTTTTTCGGGCTGACCAGCCGTTGGCAGGCAGCCCATTCAGGGCCCGGGGCCTAATTCCGGGCCAGGCGTCCGGACCTATCGATGGGCTATTGGATCAATCACGATGCTGACCCGGCACGCTTTGAGGAAATTCAGGTTCACGACCGAGCTTCGCAGGCGAGCCGCGTCTGTGCCGGAGATGACCAGGTTCGCATTGCCGGCCGGCCCGGTGCGGATCGCCTTGACAATCAGGGGCCGGTCGCCCACACGTTTGTCACTGCGGGCCGCCGCCACGGTGGTGGCAAAACCGCTCATCCCTTGGGAGACGGCGAATTCGCGGCTGACAAATGCCGGGCCGTACACCACCTTTTCATTTTCATCGACCACCACCGGTACCATGCATGGCCGGGCCTCAAGGCCGCCGGCATCGATGACCAACCCGGTGTGGGGCTCGCCCGCAACCCCGCCGTAGGGCTCTTTGGACGATAAAAGGGTGGTAACCGAATCGATTTGACGGATCTCTTCGGGCAGGACGAATTGACTGAAGCCGCCGCTCATAGTCATGGTCAATTCGATTTCGACCGTACCATCCGAAAGGTAGGCCTGGTGTGTCACCGGGGCCTTTTGGGCAAGCGAGATCAGCCCCGCGTGAAAGGCGGCGTCTTGGCCGGCGCGATTCGCAACCTGGGTGTCGTTGCCGATGCAGATGTCCATAAGCGTCGCTACCAGATTGGCTTCCGCCGACCGGCGGGCGGCGGCCAGAAGGTCCGCCGGCGACGCCGGTGAAGCGCTCTCGTCGACAGTTGCCGGTGTGGCGACGCCGGTTGCCCGAACGGTGGCCGCGCTCCAGTCGATGCACCCCGTCACCAGTACCTGGGTTAGGGCTTCCTGGGCCACCGCGGGTGCCATGCCCGACAGTACCAGCGCCACGGTGATTGCCAGTCGATGGTAAAAGGTTGGTATTGTTTTCAATTATTGGTTAGCCGATTGTTCAGGAACCTTCCGGATTTTTATAGGGTAAGCCACCCCATAAGTCAACACATGCCGGCGCTGCGGCCGCGGCACGCGGCGGCAACAGGCGCGCTGCTCCGTTTTCTCGGTGTGTTTTTGGCGACCGATGCCGTTGTCCTGGATCAAAGCGGGTCGAGCAATCCACCGATCCGCTCGGCAGCGGTCATCTGCGATATCCACGTGTCGGGAATTGCCGCCATGCCCTGGGCAGCGGCCAGCACCATGCCCGCCAGCATGCCCCGGGCCGAAGAATCGCCGCCGGCCATCACATTTTCGACCAGGGCCGTGGCAAGGTCACCGGAATAGCGGGTGATCAGGTGAACCGCACCGGGCAGGCCGGCTTCGATACTGCACATCTGACCGAACTCGGCAATGGTTTGGCGGGTGTCGCGGTCACGGCTTTCCAACCCCATGGTCACCAACGGGGCGATTGGGTTGTCGGCAAAATGGTCGTTCAGGGTCTGTTCGACGGCGGTGGCCGGTGACTGCCCCTTCAGCACGCTGAAGACGGTTCGGGCAAAAAAGTCGGCGCTGTCGATCACCTGGTCATTGTTGTGGGTGACGGCGGTTTGTGCTCGGGCGGCGCGGACCAGTTCTTGACGGTCGTCCGGGTAAACGGCGACCAGGGCGGCCATGCGCGCGGCGCCCGCCAGGTCGTCGGAATCCGAACCGCTTGCGGTCAGCTCCCGGCCGGCATCCATATTGGCCAGCGTGGCCTTGGTGGCCTGATCGAAATAGCCTTCGTAGGTCGCAAAAAAAGCCCGCCATGACTGTGCGAATCGGCCATCGTCAAATCCTCGGGTGCTCCCGGCGGACTCCAGCAGCACCAGCATCTGGTCGCCGTAATGGGTAAAGTCCCCGGCCTGTTTGCCCTTGTGATAAGAGGCCAGCGGATCGTGGTACCGTTCTACCCGGCCGAATTTTTTGTCGATGACACCGGTGTTGTAAACCCAGTGCACGCCCAGCGAGAGAGCATCGGAAACAAAGGCACCCCAAACCGCCGCTTTGTAGTTTTCCGTCATTTGGTTCCTCCTGTGAGTTGGTAGAAAGCGCTCCTCCATCAATCGCCGATTTCTGGACGGACGCTCGCAATGGTCGCTATGATACGACACCACACCGATGGCTGTCGCAACCCGTGGTTCGCCGGTCTCAACCGGGTGTGGCCGCCTGCCATACAGTAATCAAACCGGGTGACATATTCAAGGGCGCTGCCGCATTGACAAAAACGGTTGATTTGCACTATGCTTGCTGAATTATCGGATCAGCGATCTTTTTCTCACGACCCCCATCAATGACAGTGCCATACCAATGGCGGGTATGCGGATCATGGCGAGGCAATCGCGGCCTGGCGGCTCGGCTGCCTTTTGGCGCGATGATCTGCGTTTGACTTTCATTTCCCCGGATTCAGGGCAACCGGTTTTGGCCTGATCGAACCTATGGACCTCAATCAACCAACGGCAAGGAGAGTGACATGACCGAAAAGCGTACCATCCATCCAGCAATTCCGGAATTGAAGGACCAAATGGACAAGGGCAAACTGACCCGACGCGAATTTATTCGCTACAGTGCCCTGCTGGGTCTAAGCGTAACGGCCGCCGGCCAGATCGCCGGCCTGGCGTTGCCCAGAAAGGCGGCCGCCGCCGACATCAAGCGCGGTGGTGTGCTCAGGGTGTCTCAGCAGGTGCAAAAGATCGATCACCCGGCCCGCTTTTCCTGGATAATGCCCTCCAACGCCACGCGCCAGGTCTGGGAGTACATGACCTTCACCGACGAAAACAATATTTCCAAACCGTACCTTTGTGAAAGTTGGGAGGCCAGTGAAGACCTGAAAACCTGGACCTTTAATGTGCGCAAGGGCGTCAAGTTCAACAACGGGGATGACTTCACCGCCGACGATTGCGTCTTCACGATCCAGCAGTGGCTGGACGATGCCGTGGGCTCGTCGCTCAAGGGGTTTGTCGGCAGCTATCTGAACGCCTCGGGAATCGAGAAGGTCGACGACTACCAGTTCAAGCTGCACCTCACCCGTCCCGAAATCGCGCTTCCCGAGGACTTCTACCAGTACACCGCTCAGGTGCTCAACCACCGCACCTTCGAGGGGGACATGAAAAAGGCGCCCCACGGCACCGGCCCCTTCGTCCTCGACACCTACAAAGAGGGTGAAATCTGCATCGTCAAGGCCCGCAAGGACTACTGGCAAAAGGGTGCCGACGGCCAGCCCCTGCCCTATCTGGACGAGATCCGCTTCATCGACATGGGCGGCGAAAAGGCGCCCCAGATCGCAGCCCTGAAATCAGGCGACATCGACCTGATCGACGCCTCCGACAGCCCCGGCCCGGACATCATGATGGCCGTCAAGGGCGATGGGCACATCGAGGTCATCCCGGTAACCACGGCAACGACCCGTGTGCTGCGCATGCGTGTGGACCTCAAGCCCTGGGACGACAACAAGGTGCGCAAGGCGCTCAAGCTCTGCCAGCACCGTGAGAAGATTCTGGCACTGGCCTATCAGGGCGAAGGCATGCAGGGTCATGACTTTCATGTCTGCCCCAAGCACCCTGATTTTTGTGAAAAGCCGGTTCCGGCCTACGATCCCGAAAAAGCCAAGCAGCTGCTCAAGGAAGCCGGATACCCGGACGGCATCGACATCAACATCGCCGTGGGATCCGAGTGGACGGATGTGGTTCGCTACGCCGAGGTGCTCAAGCAGGATGCCGCGCCTGCGGGCATTCGCCTCAATATCCAGACCATGACTACCAGCCAGTACTGGGAAAAGTGGACCGAAGTGGACCTGGGCATCACGCCCTGGACCCACCGCCCCCTGGGCACCATGGTGCTCAAAGCCGCCTTCACGGCCGACGAGGCCGGCAAGCCGGTGCCCTGGAACGAAACCCGCTGGGTTGACCAGGAGTTCAGCGACCTGCTGGCCGAGGCCAGCGGCATCCTGGATGTGGATAAACGCCGGGCCGTCATGTGCAAACTGCAAGAGATTCAGATGGAGCGCGGATCGATCGGCATCGCCTACTGGATGAATACCTGGATGTGCCCCAACAAGAAGATCAAAAATGTGGTGGCCCACCCGAACCTGCTGCTGCTGATGAATGAGGTTTGGCTGGATTCGTGATGCTCAACGGCAGATAGGGTTGACGATTGCCGCAGGGGGGGCGCCTGGGCGCCTCCCCCATTTTACCCTGGCGGGCGCTTGGGATGGAAAACACGCCGGCCGCATCCGACGCCCTGACGTATGAGCCCCCCGAGCTATCGCGCCGGCACCACTTCAAGCCAGTACCCGTCAGGATCGTTGATGAAATAGATGCCCATCGCTTTGTTTTCGTAACAGATGCAGTTCATTTTGGTGTGAAGGGCGTGGGCGGCCCCAAAATCGGGTGTTCTAAAGGCGATGTGAAACTCCTCGTCGCCCAGGTCGTAGGGTTTTTCCTGGGATTTGAGCCAGGTCAGCTCCAGCTTGTTGGTTGTCGTTCCGTCTCCCAAAAAAACGATGATGTAACTGCCGTCATCGGCGGTGCTGCGTTTCTCCTCCCTCAACCCAAGCGCCTGTTCATAAAAGGCCAGGCTTTTTTCAAGATCCAGCACATTGATGTTGAAGTGATCGATGGTAAATTTCACGATCGGCCTCGCTTTCTGCCCTCTGGTACGGTCCAGTGCCTGTCGATGGGTCGCCGGGATATCCGGCGGGCTGCTGGCGCAGCGGCCATCACGCCTGGATGTCGGCTGAGGGTTTCTCCTTCTGGTGCACCACCGGTGCGACCGTCATCAGCGTTTCGATGGGGATGTGGCACAAGATGCGATGTCCGCTGGCGTTCTGCTGCCACGGTGGCTTGTCGGTTTCGCAGATTTTTCCGCCGTCGGCAAGCAGTTCCGCGCGTCTCGGACAGCGGGTGTGGAAATAGCATCCCGAGGGCGGATTGAGGGCGCTGGGCACATTGCCGCTCAGGCGGATCTCTTTTTGCTCTGCTTCGGGATCGGCGATGGGTACCGCGGCCAAAAGCGCTTCGGTGTAAGGGTGATAGGGTGGATCGTATATACGTTCCGCCGGCCCGATTTCGACGATTTGCCCCAGGTACATGACGGCGATGTCGTCTGAAAAATAACGCACCACGCTCAAGTCGTGGGCGATGAAAATCATCGACGTGCCGAACGTCTGCTGAATTTCCAGCAGCAGGTTGATCACGGCCGCCTGCACCGACACATCCAGGGCCGAGACGGGTTCATCGCAGATGATCAGGTCCGGCCGGCTGGCCAGGGCGCGGGCGATGCCCACACGCTGCTTTTCCCCGCCGGAAAGCTGCCGCGGCAGGCGGTCGTAGTAAGTCTTTGACAGGCGTACGGCATTGAGCAGCCGGATCACCTCCGGCTTGACCTGGTCGCGGGGGACCGTCCGGAAGCGTTGAATGGGGCGGGCGATCTGCCGGCCCACGGTGTAGGATGGGTTGAGGGTCGAGTCCGGATTCTGGAATACCATCTGCATTTCCTTGATCAGGTCCGCGGCCCTTGAGGTGACGCCCTCGCTTACCTCGATGTCCAGAAACTGCATTCTGCCGCCGGTGAGCGGCTCCAGTCCGATCAGTCCCTTGACCAGGGAGGATTTCCCGCAGCCGGATTCTCCCACCAGCCCCAGCGTGCGTCCCTTGGAGACCCGGAGGCTGACGTCATCGACCGCCTTGACGTACTTTTTCTCGCCCAGCCCGAACAGGCTCACCACCGAATCGGCAGCCTTGGGGTACCACACTTTCAGATTCTCCGAATCCAGCACCGCCTTGCTAACCGCGGTCTCTTTGGCCGTCTTGGTCTTGGTTTTGCGGCGGGTGGTTTTGGGCCGGGACTCGATGTCCAGGGCATAGTAGCACCGCGCGGCATGGTCGGGTGAGATCTGTACCATGGCGGGTCGTGCTTCCAGGCATTCGCCGGTGGCGTAATCGCATCGCGGGGCGAAAATGCAGGCATCCCGGGGTCGGTTGGCCGGCGCCGGTACCCGGCCGCGGATGGGATAGAGCACCGAATCCAGTTTGCTCTCCCCCAGCTTGGGAACAGCCGCCATCAGGCCCCGTGTGTACGGGTGGCAGGGCCGTTTAAACACGTTGGACACGGTTCCTTTTTCCACCATCTGCCCGGCATACATGACACACAAGAAATCACTGATCCGGGCCACCACCCCCAGATTGTGGGTGATAAAGACATTGGCTGCGTTGAAGTCGTTTTTCAACTCGTCGATCAGGTCCAGAACGGCCGCCTCCACGGTCACATCCAGGGCCGTGGTGGGTTCGTCCATGATCAGCAGGGCCGGGTTGTTGAGCATGGCCATGGCGATCACGACCCGCTGCTGCTGCCCGCCCGAGATCTGATGGGTGTAGCGGCGCATGACATCTTCCGGGTCGGGCATGTTGACGCGTTTGAGCATACGGATGGACCGCTCCCAGGCGTCTTTTTCGGAGATGTTACGATGGCAGGTCAACACCTCGGCCAGCTGCTCACCCAGGCGCAGGGAGGGATTGAGGGCCTGCATGGGGTCTTGAAACACCATGGCGATGCTGTTGCCACGAATCGCCTTGAGCTCCGCCTGGCTGCGGTTGACCAGATCGGTGGCCTGGAATCGTATCTGGCCGTTGGTGATCTTGCCATTGGGCCCCAGGTGGTTGACGATGCCATAGGCGATGGTACTCTTGCCGCAGCCGGATTCGCCCACCAATCCCACGGTTTCGCCTTCGCGTATCGAAAAGGAAACATCCCGAACCGCCTCCACGTCGCCCTTGCGGGTTTCGTAGGCGATACTCAAATGCTCGACCTCAAGCACCACTTCCGATTTTCCGTCGTCCAACGCGTCCATGAGGAATCTCTCGTTCGTCAGTTGTGTTAGATGGGTCGGTCTGTCCGGAACCAGGTCCTTTAGGAAGGGACCTTACTGATAGCGCATGGACTCCTCACGGATGCCGTCGGCCAGAAGGTTCAGGCCCACGACGAGGGATGCGATGGCCAGCGACGGCCACAGGGCCGCCCATGGGCTTCCGGACAGGATGAATTCCCGGCCCTTGGCCACCATGGAGCCCCAGTCCGGCGATGGGGGCGGAATTCCCAGGCCGAGAAACCCCAGGGTTCCCATGGCAAAAATAGCGTAGCCGACGCGCAGCATGGCGTCGACGATGATTGGGCCGCGGGCGTTGGGCAGAATTTCCACGAACATGATGAACCAGGGGCTCTCTCCGCGGGTTTCGGCGGCCCGGATATACTCGCGTGTGCGAATGTCCAGGGTCAGGCTGCGCACCAGGCGGGCGATTCCCGGTGTGCCCACGATGGTCATGGCCAGAACCACATTGACGGCCGATGCGCCCAGGGCGGCCATGATAATCATGTAGAGCAAAATGATGGGCACGGCCATCATGGCATCCAGCAGCCGCATGGTGACTTCGTCGATCCATCCGCCGTGATAGCCGCTGACCAGCCCCAAGGTCGTGCCGACGAACAGGGCCACGACGACCCCCCATATCGCCGTTCCCCCCGGTATCCATATGTTGTCCCCGATGGGCATGACCACCAGTACGACTCGGGCGCCGTATATCAAGCGTGACCACAGGTCGCGTCCCAGTTCGTCGGTGCCCAGAATATGCTCGCGACTCGGAGCGCTGTTGGGGTTTTTCCAATCCTGCTCCAGTGGGCCGTAAGGTGTCAGCAAGGGTGCAAAGATGGCCACGAATACCCAGAACAGCACCAGCACCAGTCCTACCGTTGCCGTCTTGGAGGCCCACAGGAACCGGACCGCGTCGGTGATGCGGAAAAAAAAACCGCGGCTCTCGGTTTTTAACGGGGGAATGTCGTCGATGGCATTGTCGGCTGTGGCTTGCGCTTCAACGTCTGACATGGTTTACCTCGCCTGCGATCGAAAATGGATCATTTTTTTCAGCCCTTCGATTAAGCCGGTCGCGTCATTTGGTTCCATTACCGGTTTGCCATACTGAGTGGCGGATGGACTCGCCGATCAGGCATACCGGATGCGTGGATTGATAAACGTATAGATGATGTCCGCCACCAACTGGGTTCCCACGGCCAGTAGAACCAGAATCATGGCGCCGGCCTCCAGGGCGTTGATATCTTTGAACAGGGCCGATTCCAGCAGGTATTTGCCCAGGCCGGGATAGCCGAAGACCACCTCGACGATGACGATGCCGCCCATCAGCCAATTGACGTGCAGCATGATCACGGTGATCGGCGCCATCATGGCATTGCGGACGGCGTGTTTGAAAACGATCCGCCAATAGGGCAATCCCTTGAGATGGGCCGTGCGAATATACGGTGATTTCATCACCTCAACCATACTGGCGCGGGTGATGCGCAGGATGTAGCCCAGTTCGACCAGTGTCAGGGTCAGCACCGGCAGGATCAGCATGTCCAGGCGTTCCCAGGGTGCCTTTTCGCCGAACACGGTGGCCCCGGGAACCAGATCCAGCCAGACCGACATGATCAGGATCAGGAAAATACCGGTGGCGAACTCCGGAATGACCGAAAACATCATGCCGCCGATGGAGAGCACGCGATCTTTGAGCGATCCTTCCTTCAGGCCGGCAATCATTCCCAGCATCAGGGCGGTCGGCATGACCAGCACAAAAGCGATGCCGGCCAGTACCAACGAATTGCGCAGCCGGGTAAAAATCGTGTCGGCAACGGGTCGGCCGGTGCGCAGGGAAGTGCCGGGATCGCCGCGCACGAACCCCTTTTTCAAGGGGATGTATTCGACGGGGCCGCCGGTCGTTTTCATCCAGCCGGTGCCGACCACAAAGGTCCAGACCTCCATGTCGGCGCCTTTCTCCCAGCGCACGACACTGTTGGACGTGTCCACGCCCCAGGCATACTGGGTTCCTTTTTTACCGGACTGCCAGCGCTCGTTGTCCAGCTCAATGACCGGATCGCCACCGGCGGCCGGCATCGTGATGGACTTGAGATCTTCACCGATTAATTTCCAGCGCACCAGGTCGCCGTTGGGACGTACGGCCCACCAGTCGACAAAGCCGTCTGCGTTGGTTACCCGCCTCAAGGGCAGTCCCACATGGCGCCTGGCCAGCCAGTCGCTACCCAGCAACCAGTGGGTGTAGCGAATGTGGACCGGCTTGTCCAATCCCATTTGGGCCAGAAAGGAGGCCTCCTGCTCAGGGGTGATGAAGGCGCCGAGGACATTTTTGGCAACGTTGCCCGGCGATGCTTCGGTGATCAGAAACACCGCCACCGACACCAGCAGCATGGTCAGCAGCAGCAGAAAGAAGCGCCTGACGATAAATTTTGCCATGGGTGTCCCCTGTATGATACTGATTTGATTGCGGCAAAGCGTTGAAATGATGTGATGTAAATCAGCACCTTATTAAACCCTTTGAAAAAAGTCAACAGCAAATAGTCAAATAAATATTTGATATTTAACGCTTTATCCTAATCCCACGGATGTCGGCCACTGTCTGAGACGGCAGCGCCTTGACTTTTGTCGCAGCCCTGCATAATAAACCCGGGCCTGATCAACGAACCGTTTACTGCGGGCACGATACAGCGGCTTTACATGATTGACCACGACCCCACCACCTTTGGCGACATCATCGACATCAACCTGAACGATGGCAACGTGATACGGCGCCCATATTCCCGGGAGGTCGTGCGGCGGCTGCTGGGGGGGCGGGGTTTCAATGTCGGCTACCTGTTCGCGCACCTGCCGGCAGGGACCGATCCCATGGGTCCGGAAAACACCCTGGTTTTTTCCTGCGGCCTGTTGACCGGGTCGCGGGTGCCGGCAGCCTCGCGTCTGCACATCAACGCCCTTTCGCCGCTTACCGGCCTGATCGGAAGCTCGAATATCGGCGGTTTTGCCGGGGCCTGGCTGCGTTCCACCGGCATCTTGAGCCTCATCGTTCGCGGGCGATCCCGGCGGCCGGTCTACCTGTACATTTCCGAAGCCGGGGCCGAACTGCGCGACGCCCGGGCCTATTGGGGGCTGGATGCCTTCGATACCCAAGACCGCATCGCCGAGGACGCGGGCGGCGGCGACCTGCAAGTTCTTGCCATCGGTACGGCCGGCGAAACCGCTGCCCGCTTCGCCTGCATCGTCACCGGTCGGGACCATGCAGCCGGGCGCACGGGTCTCGGTGCGGTCATGGGCGCCAAAAAACTCAAGGCGCTGGCGATTTGCAAAGGCCCCGACAAGGCCTTTGAAAAGCGTCGCGGGCTGATCGGTGATGCCGTGGGCGCCTACGTCAAACAGATCCGGTCTTCCCCGGACTTCGCGACCTTTTCCCGCCACGGCGGCGCCGGCTACCTCAAATGGGCCGACGACATGGGCATCATGGGCACCCGCAACTACCGCCAGCGCCGCTTCGACTTGATCGACCGGGTGGATGGCCGGCAACTGCTGGCGGACAAAGTGCGTTCGAGCGGCTGCTACCGGTGCCCGGTGCAGTGCAAGGCCGATCTGAAATTCAAGCACGGCCGCCTGCGGGGCAAGACGGCCACCCGTCCGGAATTCGAACCCATGATCAACCTGGGTGCCAAGTGCGGCCTGGGGGATCTGCAGGCGATCGTCTATCTGGACAACCTGTGCAACCGGCTGGGACTGGATTCGACCTCGGCGGCCACGGCGATCGCCTTTGCCATGGACCTGTTCGAGCGGGGCATTTTGACCACAACCGACACTGGAGGGCTGACGATCAAGTGGGGTGATGCCGCGGCCATGGAGACCCTCATCGGCCAGATGGCGGCCGGTTCGGGACTGGGAGGGCTGCTGGCCCAGGGTGTGAAGCGGGCGGCGCAGGCCATCGGCAGGGGCGCGTCCCGATATGCGGCGCATGTCAAGGGTTTGGAGTTGACCGCCTATCATCCGGCGGCCATTCTGGGCAGCGCCCTGGGATACGCCGTTTCCAGCCGGGGCGGCGACTACAACAACGTCTATGCCGCACTGGAACACCGCTGGCCGGCCGAAAAGGGTGCCGCCGAATTCGGATCTCTTGAATCGGTCGACCGGATGCGCCCGACCGGCAAGGGGCGCCTGGTGCGCCGGGCCGTGCTGGTCAATATCGTCGTTGACAGCCTGGGGCTCTGCAAGGTGCCGACCCTGTCGCTGCTGGGCGCCTTCGACCTGGAAAATGAAGCGGCGCTGGTATCGGCGGCGACCGGCTTGGCCTTTACCGCCGGCGACCTGTTTGATGTCGGGGACCGGATTGCCGCCATGGAACGGTTGTTCAATTTAAAGCATGCCCCGGACATGGATGACGACCGCCTTCCGGAAATGTTTTTTGATCAAGGCCACCAGACGCTCACATCGGCTGTTCTCGATCAGATGCGCCTGGAGTTTTACGCCGCCATGGGGTGGGATGCAACCGGACGCCCCTTGACGGTGACCCTGGAAAGGCTGGCCATTGGATTACCCAGCGGCTGAACCGGTTAAGCGGCTGGCTCCCATGTCGTTCTACAACCACGTAAAGGAGACGTCTAATGATGCAAACTGCACGCACCCAGACGCGCAGCGTCAGCATGCGCGTGTTGAGCGACGACCAGGTCTGGGAGATCCGCCAGGCGGTCTTCGAGGTGATCGAAAAATCGGGCTTCAAATGCCTCCACGCCGCGGCCCGGCAGATGCTGGCCAGTGCCGGCGCCGTGGTCGACGGCGAGCGCGTCAAGATTCCCCGCTACATCGTCCAAGGCTGCCTCGACACGGCCCCCCAGGGCTGGACCATTTTTGACCGCAGGGGCCGCCGGGCCATGGAGGTGGAGGGACGCAAGAGCCATTTCAGCACCTCGACGGCCAGCCCCAACACCAAGGACGCCTTGACCGGGGAGTACCATGAAACGCGGGTCGCGGACATCGCCATCGGCGCCAGGGTTGCCGATGCGCTGCCCAACATCGATTTTGTCATGCCCATGGGGTCCTGCCAGGATGTGGACGGACGGGTCGCCGACCTGCACGAATTCGAAGCGGTCGTGACCAACACCGTTAAACCGGCCGTGTTCATCGGCTACACCCCCACGGGATGCGAGGTCGTGTTCGAAATGGCGGCCGTGGTCGCCGGCGGCCGGGAGCGGCTGAAGGAGCGCCCGTTCGTGATGCTTTACCCGGAGGCGATCTCGCCCTTCGTCTTTCCCGGAGACGTGGTCGAGCGCATCTTCATCGCCGCCGACCGCTTCCTGCCCCAGGTACCCGGTGCTACGGCCCAGCCGGGCGCCACCGCTCCCATGACCCTGGCCGGCACCGTGGTGCAGGTGACGGCCGAGGCTTTGATTCACATCACCTTGGCCCAGCTGCGCAGGCCGGGATGTCCCGTCGCCATGAGCGGCAACGTTGGCATGCTGGACATGGCCACCGCCCTGATGACCCTGGGCGCACCCGAGGGCAGCCTGGGGCTGGCGGCACAGGCCCAGGTTGCCCGGTCATTCGGCTTGCCCACCTGGGGGCTGGCCGGGGCCACCGACGCCAAATGCCTGGACGCCCAGTCCGGCATCGAGAGCACCTTCGCTATTTTCAGCCAGGCCCTGGCGGGGCTTAACCTGATCCATGATGTGGGCTACATGGCCAGCGGCATGGCCTGCTCATGCGAGCAACTGGTGATGGGCAACGAAATCATCGGCATGACCAAGCGTTTCGTGGAAGGGATTACCGTGAACGCAGACACCCTGGCCCGGGACGTCATCGAGACCGTGGGGCCCGGCGGCAACTTCCTGGCCCAGCGGCACACCGTTGATCATCTGCGAAAAGAGCTGTGGCAAACGCGGCTGTTCAACCGCCAGACCATCGCCGCCTGGCAACAAGCCGGCGCCCCCACCATGGCCGACCGCGTTCAAGAGGAGGTCCGCCAGATCGTAGAGACGCACCAGCCTGAGCCGTTGGATGGCAAGGTGCTGGACGAAATCGAGCGTCTGAAGCGCGAGGGCGAGAAGGAGATTTTATCGCGGATTGAAAAAGGGTGATCGCCGGGTCCGGCGGGACCGCCCCCACCGAATGTCGCGCGTGGCATCACCGCGGCGGCGCCACACCTACCGTGGCGAGGCCGCGATGGCGAGCCAGCCGGCCCTGTCCGACACCTCGAGAACCTCAAATCCCGCTTTTTGCAAGCCGGCCAGCACCGTCGCCTGCTGGGTTGAGACGATACCCGAACAGATGAACACCCCGCTTTGCTCGAGCACAGTGGCGACGTCCGGCAACAGCTCCAGGATGACTTCGGCCAGGATGTTGGCGACGACGACGTCAAAGGTGCCTTTCAGGCCGTCAACGAGATTTCCGACGTTGACGGCAAATTCCCGGATACCGTTGGCGGTCAGGTTCTTTTCGGCCACCGCAGTGGCGACGGGGTCGTTGTCCACGCCTCGGACGCGTCCAGCCCCCAGCCTGGCGGCGGCCATCATCAGGATGCCCGATCCGGTGCCCACGTCCAAAAAAGCGTCCGCAGGCTTAAGATAGCGTTCGATCATGCGAATGCACAGGGCCGTCGTGGGATGGGTGCCGGTGCCGAAGGCCATGCCCGGATTGATCTCCAGGACGATCTCTTGCGGCCCGGCCGAATATTCCCGCCATGTCGGTTTGACCACGATGGTGTCGGTGATCTTTTCCGGCCAGAAATGTTCCTTCCAGGCTTCGGCCCAGTCCTGTTCGTCGATCCTCACGAAGGTCGCCCGGGCCGCGATTGCGACCCTGCGGTTCAGGCGCCGCAGGGATTCTTCCAGAGTCCTGCACTTGTCGGCCGCCCCGGTGGTGTCGGCAAAATAGCCGGTGACGCCGTGCTGCCGCGCCGGCGGGACGGCATCGTCTGCCCAGTCCAGCCCCGGCTCCGCCTCCGCGTCGTCCACGACAACACCCTTCAGGTCAAGGTTGTAAAAGATGTCGGCGATCAAATCGACGGCCAGGTCCGGGTTGGGGCCCTCGAAGGTCACTGTGGCCGCTATCCATTTCATGGCGATTCCTGTGTATAGCGTTCCTTGGGCGGGTTGAAATAGCCAAACTGCAAGGTGCGAAACCGTTTGCGGATCATCTGCAGCAACGGCTGCACGCCTACGGGTGGGCCCAGCGGGGCGGCCGCGTTCATGATCTGCAGGTAACGACCGGGATCGAAGTTCAGGTTGCGCCACTGGATCAGGTGCACGGGGTGCTTTTCCAAAAAGACGGCCAAAGCGGCGGCCTCTTCGGCACTGTCCGTGAAGCCGGGGCAGTTGAGGTAGTTGATGGCCACGTGTTTGCCCTTGGCGATGGCCATGTCGATGCTCTCCAGCACCTGGGCAAAACCATATCCTTTAGGCCGGAAATAGGTCCGGTAGCAGCCTTCGCGCACCGAGTTCAGGCTCACGCGGATGCTGTCCAGCCCGGCGTCCAGCAGCGGTGCCAACACCCTGGGAAGGCTGGCGTTGGTGTTCATGTTGATGGTGCCCTCCCCCGTGGATTGGCGGATCAGGGTGACGGCCGGCACGATTACCCGCGCCGCCATGAGGGGGTCCCCTTCGCAGCCTTGACCGAAGCTGACCACAGCTGTGTTTTACGCGGGTCGATGTGGGCCAGGGCTACCTCGGCGATCTCTTCGGGCGAGGGGGTGAAGCCGATGCGGTTCTGACTGCTGGTCAACTGTCGGTCGTGCTGCAATGAGATGCAGCCCCGACAGCGGGCGTTGCAGGCCCGGGCCGTCGGCAGGGGCGCTTCGTAGCGGCCCAGGAAAAAGTTCTTGCCGGCCGGGCAGCCGTAGGTCAGGGCGCAATGCTCCAGGTGGCGGGCCAAACGGTTGCCGGGCAAGCGGGTGCGCATGCCCTCGACACCGGAGACGATCTTGTCACGCGGCATGCGGCGCAGATCCTGGCGGGGTTCGGTGTCCACGACAAGGGCCGCCGAGCGAAACCCGTCCTGCCGCCATCCCACGGCGCCATAGGAAAACAGGGGCAGCATGGCGGCATCGGAGCGTTCTTCGTAAGCGCAGGTATGGGTCAGCACCACCCCGGGCGAGTTGAAGGCCGCCACCGGGAAGATCGGCTCGCCGCTGCCATCGGGATGTCGTTCGACAGGGCCAATCCGACCGTTTGCCAGATCCATCATCACCGGAACACGGTCCGGCAGGTACATCAGTTCGCTGCCATGGGGCATGGCGATGGTGTTGCCGGTGGACAATGGCTCGCAGCAGCGGGCCGTCGGCGCCGACCGCTGCGAATCCTTCCAGGTCGACAGTCTCCCCCTTCGCGTTGGCCACCACGGCGGTCAGCCACCCCGGGGAGGGGCGGGGGCCGGCTTTGCGTTTTCGATTACTATGGGCTGGTTCGGGTCATGATCAGGGTCTTCCTGGCCGGCAGTCGATAAAGTGATGCCAGCCGTGACGGCGGTACACCGGCCAGACAGCCGGCGGCGATGATGGTATTGATGATGGTGGTTCGCAGTGGCCCCACACTTTTCCAGCGCCGGCCCGATGTGACGGCCGAGGCCCGGTGCCAGGGCGATGCGGCCATTCGACGTATACGTCGAACCAGGTAAAGATCTTCGGCAATGGGGACGTCGGGAAAGCCACCTTGATTTCCAGAAAATCGGTCCGCCGCAGAAACAATCCCTGATCGCCGTAGGGAAGCTGCAGCCACTTTGAACGCAGGTTGGTCCAGAAGGCGATCCATCGCATGGCCGGAGTGCGAATGTCGGTGGCGAAGCGAAAGGCCCCCAGCACGGTGCTCCGATCCATCAGGGTGTCGAAGACATGGGCTGCGATATAGTCGGTAGGCAGCCGGGTATCGGCATGCAAAAACAGCAGGACATGGCCGTGCGCGACTGCCGCGGACGCGGTTTTGTTGGCCTGCCCGGCCCCGTTTGGCGTGGATGACACGCGCGCCGTGGGCCCGGGCGAGCTCGCCGTGCGGTCCGTGCTGCCGCCGTCGGCGACGATGATCTGGGCATCCGTGCATCCGGCCGCGGTAATGGTGCCGCCAATTCTGGGTGCTTCGTTCAAGGTGGGATGACCACCGACAGATAGGGCGCCGTCGCCTGCCGACCCACCGTCATCCGGGCCAGGTCGTCGGGGGTGTCGATGTCCGTCATCGGCTCCAGCAGGCAGGGGTTCATGCCGTTGCGCCGGGCCAGGGCCAGGGTGTCTGCCAATACATCCGGTGTGGCTCCAGGTGATACCCGTAAAAATGTCCTCAAACCGCGACATGCCCACCAGCCAGTAGCCCCCGTCCGTGCTGGGTCCCAGCACCAGGTCATGGTCGGTCAAGCGTCCGAAGGCGGCCTGAGCGTCGCCGCTTCGAGACCGGGAATGTCCGTGCCCACCAGCACCACCCGGCCGGCGCCCTGGTCGAAGGCGCTTTGCATGGCCCGCAACATGCGCTGCCCCAGGTCGCCGCTCGCCTGGGGAACGCAGTCGCGCTCCGTGAATCCGAGCCAGCGTTCGATCTGACGGGCCTTGCCACCGTCATGACAGAAGGCCAGCTGGACCACTTTTCCGGCGGCGGCCCGGCGTGCGGCCGCGATGGTTTTTTCGGTGAGTCGCTGTTGAAGCGCCGCGGCACCGACCGGGCCCAGGGTAGGAATCAGCCGGGTCTTGGTCGCACCGACCACGGGGTAGCGGCCGAAAACGATTAGGTGAGAATGGTGGATTGCGTTGGACACGGTTTTCCCGAACGGCGGTTTTTTCCGCATCTACCACATCGAACCCATAAAGTACATTCTCCGGACGGTCGGTCGGGTGTCAGGGCCGAATCGGCCTTCCTAAAAAAGGCTTGACCTTGAAACGCCTCTGGGATAGAGCTCGAAGCGAAATGGCAAACCGAAGTTTGCCAGTGTAGGCGTTACCAGCGAAATCAACCATCGATCAAGGCCACGAAGGCTCCTGTCCGCAAGGACGGGTGACGTCGTGGCCTTTTTGCTTTTTTGGGGTCGGGGTAGACCGGTGGGCTCGCTGCAGGTTAGGCCCGTGGAAATAAATAAATCCGCCAGTATTGCGCCGGATCTGGGCTGGTCTTCAAGGTGCGACAAATGGAAGCGTATTGGAATACGTGACATTTGGCGCAACGCAGAAGACCGGCGCAAAGACAAGCAAGGCGGAGGATTTATTTATTTCCACGGGCCTTAAGGGATCGACAGCAGTTCATTGTGCAACGAGCGAAGGTACAAACGGCAGCCTGCGGTGCCGTGGGTCGGCGCTGTCGCCGACACCCGGTGGATGGGCTGGCAAGGAGTGGGAGAGTGATGAAGAGAACAATCGTCAGGATTCTGGTAGTGTCGTTGATGGTCGTGGCCGCCATGCATGTCGCCAACACCGGAACGGCCCGCGAGGCGGTGGCCCAGGAGGTGGGTGCCGAGGCCAGTCTGGAAGCGCGTGTTGCCGCACTCGAGGCCAATCACTGGACGGACAAAATCGCGGTTCACGGCGTGCTGGCCGGCGCCTATCAGGAGGAGATTCCCAGTGGGCCGGAAGATGCCGAATCGACTGGTCGGGGGGCCCTGGCCTTCCAGCCCGAAATTTCCATTACCCCGACGGAACAGGACGAGATCGTGTTCATGTTCGGGTTTCCGGCCGGAGAAGGCCTCAACGGATCGACCCAGATGCTGATAGCCCCGTGGGCCGCCAACCTGGAAGCGGATGTCAAGAACATCAACGGACGCGACCGGGACTATTTGCTGACCGCCTGGTACAAGCACACCTTCGACCTGGGTGAGGCCCATGCCTTGGGCGTCACCGGCGGCATCATCGACGCGACCGCCTACCTGGACCAGAATGCCTATGCCAACGACGAGTACACTCAGTTCATGAATCCGGCCCTGGTCAACGGCCCCAACGGGTTCGCACCATCATACGACCTGGGAGGTGCCGTCGAGTGGTCCTATGGTAACCTCTATGTCAATGGGGTCGTGATGAACATCGGCGAAAACGCCGCCGGGATCAACTACAATTTTTTCGGCGCCGAGGTCGGCTACCTGCTCAAGACCGGCCTGGGTGAGGGCAATTACCGGATCGTCTATGAGGGTGGCCAAAACGCGTTTCCGGACCCCACCGGAACGACCTTGGAGGACCGCAACCTCGTATTTCTATGCTGCGATCAACAGTTCGGCGAGCATGTCGGGGGCTGGATCCGCCTGGGTTGGGGTACCGATGATGCGGCCGTGGACGCCAGCAACCTCTATTCCGGCGGCCTTGACATCGGCGGCGGCCTGTGGGGGCGCGGGCAGGACAACCTCGGCCTCGGTTACGCCTACATCGATGGCGGCAACACGGGGCTGGAAAACGCCCAGGTGGGCGAACTCTACTATCGCCTGGTGATGAATGACTGGCTGGCCCTGACCGGCGACGTTCAATACCAGGACAACCGCTTCGAGGATACCGAGGCCGGCACCGACATCGATGCCTGGACGCTGGGACTGCGGGCCGTCGTAGAATTTTAGAACCATTCGAGCATCGGTGCATCTTGTGACAAATCGAAATAATGGGAGGAATACAATGCGTTCGACCAGATCGGGTTTGACAATGGCAATGGTATCGGGTTTGCTGGTAATGTTGATGGCCGTGCCGGCCGGGGCCCACTTCGGCATGGTCATTGTGTCGGACAACATGGTAATGCAGGACGACAGCCGCACCGTGGCCGTCACGCTCTCCTTTTCGCATCCCATGGAGATGGTCGGCATGGAACTGGTCAAGCCCAAACGGTTTGCGGTATCGGCCAACGGCAGCGACCACGATCTGCTCGGCCAATTGAAACCGGCTACGGTCATGGATCAACCGGCCTGGGAGGCCGACTATGCCATCAAACGGCCGGGTGTCTATATCTTCCACATGGAGCCGCAGCCCTACTGGGAGCCTGTCGAAGACAGCTACATCGTCCATTTTACCAAGACGGTGGTTGCCGCCTTCGGTGACGACGAGGGCTGGGACCGGGAATTGGGATTGAAAACGGAAATCATACCGATTTCCAAGCCGTTCGGTCTATACGCAGGCAACGTCTTCCAGGGGGTCGTGAAGGTGGACGGCAAGCCGGTGCCCCATGCCGACGTGGAGGTGGAGTATTACAACCAGTCGCTGCAGGCGCAGGCGCCCACCGACTTTATGGTTACCCAGACCATCAAGGCCGACGCCAACGGTCTTTTCACGTACGCCACACCGACGGCCGGGTGGTGGGGATTCGCCGCCCTGACGACAGCCGATGATACGATTGAGTATGACGGCCAAGAGAAAGCGGTCGAGATCGGGGCCGTGATATGGGTGTACTTTCACGACTGGAACGCCAACTGACAAAGGTGTCGCCAACTTATGCACATATCTGAGGGTGTATTGAGTGGTCCGGTGCTCGCGGCCGGTGCCGCCGTGGCGCTGGGTGGAACGGCCGTCGGCCTGAAAAAACTGGCCCTGGACCAGGTACCCCAGGCCGGCATGCTGGCGGCGGCCTTTTTCGTGGCTTCCCTGATTCACGTGCCCGTGGGACCGTCGAGCGTTCACCTGATTTTGAACGGTGTCGTCGGCCTGCTCCTGGGATGGGCCGCCTTTCCCGCTATCCTGACGGCCTTGCTGCTCCAGGCCATGCTGTTCCAGTATGGCGGTATCACCACCTTGGGGGTCAACACGGTTATCATGGCGCTGCCGGCGGTGGTCTGCTACTATCTTTTCAGTCCGCTCGTTCTGAAATCACGCCGCCTGGCGGTGCCGGCGGCCTTTGCCTGTGGTGCCGGCGCCGTCTTTTTTGGTGCTGTGGTCGCGGCCGCCAGCCTGATGTTCACCGAGAGCAACTTTCTGGCGCTGGCCGCATTGATCGTGACGGCCCATCTGCCGGTGATGGCCATCGAAGGGATAATAACGGTCTTTTGTGTGCTTTTTTTGAGAAAGGTCAAACCAGAGATGCTGGCCGGATATAAGGATGTAAACGCGATGGAATTGGATGATCGAGGTCAAGGCCGACATGCAGAATAATCACATGCGATGGATTCCGACGCTCCTCCTGACGGGGGTGTTGTTGCTGATGTGCGCGGCAACGGCCGCAGCGCACAAAGTGACCGTTTTCGCGTGGGTCGAGGGGGACACGGTCCACACGCAGAGCAAGTTCAGCGGCGGCAAAGTGGTCCAGGGGGGCAACATCGAGGTGTTCGACGACCAGGGCGACCGTCTGCTGGAGGGGCGCACCGATGACAGGGGCGCGTTTTCGTTCAAGGCGCCCGCCGTCGGCGATTTAACCGTCGTGCTCAACGCTGGCATGGGACATCGCAACACATGGCGGTTGTCGGCGGCCGAGCTTGGCGGCGTGGGGCCCGTTGGCAGCGATACCACTGGGCGCCAAACCGCCCCGCCCGCCCTGGAAACGTCTGTTGCCCCCCCCCCGGCGCCATGCGCCCCGGGTCTGACGGCGGCGGAGGTCGATACCATTGTCGCCAGGCAACTGGAGGCAAAGCTCGAGCCGCTGACCCGCATGGTCGCCGAGGTCCGAGAGGAGCGTGGTCCGGCCCCCAGCGATATTATCGGCGGTATCGGCTACATCATCGGGTTGGTGGGGTTGGGCGCCTACCTGCGCTTTCGTAAAGACCGACGCGATCCATGATCGATCCCTCTTTTGCCGAGGGCCGCTCGTGGATGCACCAGGTCGATCCGCGGCTGCGGGTCGTCGGCGCCGCAGCGTTTGCCGTTGTCGTAGCCGTTGCCTACGACTTCGTGACACTTATCAGCGCGTTGCTGCTGTCACTGACCACCGCCCTGGCGGCACGGCTGGATTTCAAGCAGATCCTGCGCCGCCTGGCGGCACCGGCTGCGTTTTTGGCCTTGTTGTGGGTCGTTTTACCATGGTCTTATCAAGGCGAGGCGCTGACAGCTTTCGGGCCGGTGACCATCAGGCGTCCGGGAGTGCTCCTGTGCGCCCAGATCAGCCTGAAGACCGTCGCCCTGATGGTGGCCTTTATGGCCATGGTGGCCACCATGAGCGTGGACACCCTCGGCCACGCCTTGAACCGGTTGATGCTGCCGGACAAGATGGTGCACTTGCTGCTGATCACCTATCGGTACCTGTTCGTCCTCGAGCAGGAGTACCGGCGCCTCCTTCGCGCCATGAAAATACGCAACTTTCACCCCGCGACCAACCTGCACAGCTACCGTACCTACGCCTACCTGGTGGGCATGCTGTTCGTCCGGGCCTCCGAGCGGGCCCGGCGGGTGCACGGTGCCATGATCTGCCGGGGTTTCAACGGCCGGTTTGTCAGTCTGCGCGTCTTTGCCCCCCATCCCCGCAATTGGATTTTTATTGTGTCGATCGTGTTGGCGGTGGTAGGCTTGGCCGCTTTGGAGTGGCTGAAATAAAATGGAAAGCGTTCGTTCATGGACCCGGTGATCCTCAATCTTTCACAAATCAGCTATGGCTACCCCGGAGGCCCCCCGATTCTCAGGGAGCTTGATTTTCACCTGCATGCCGGCGACCGCATCGGACTGGTGGCCCCCAACGGCAGCGGCAAAACCACCTTGTTCCACATCGTTATGGGACTACTCAAACCACTGTCCGGGACAGTGGAGGTCTTCGGGGCCAGACGGTGCGATGAAAAGGACTTTGTCGAGGTGCGCCGACGTATCGGCCTGCTATTTCAAGACGCCGATGATCAGCTCTTTTCACCCACCGTGCTCGAGGATGTGGCTTTCGGGCCGTTGAACCTGGGCAAGAGCCGAGAGGAGGCGGTGGCCGTGGCTAAAGAGACCCTGGCCTTTCTGGGAATGTCGGGGTTCGAGGAGCGGGTCACCTACAAGCTGTCCGGCGGCGAGAAGCGACTGGTTTCGTTGGCCACGGTGCTGGCCATGCAACCGGAGGTGCTGCTGCTTGACGAACCCTCCACGGGGCTGGATTCCGGCACCAAGGAGACGCTGATCGATATTCTCAACGGCCTGGACCTTTCATTTGTCCTGATTTCCCACGAATTCGACTTTCTATCGAAAACGGCCCGGCACATCTACACCATGGCAGACGGCCGGATCCAATTCGATCAGGAGCTGCACATCCACACCCATCAGCACGCGCACCTCATGGGGCAGCAGCCCCACCGGCACGGGTGATTCGCGATTTCCTTTTTAATTCAATCGATGTGGTCCGATCGGCATGGACCCGGAACGGGTCAGTCGGCCTCCATGAACCCCTTGATTTGGCGCTTGACGCTTTTGTAGGTGAGCATCAGGCTCTTGACCTGCTGCTTGTCGGGGAAAAAGTCATTGAAGATGTCCTGATAGACATGGTAGGCCAGCCGGTCCACGCCGATACCGGTATCCACCATCATGGCCACCAGGTCGGCCAGGTAGAGCGTGGCCGTGGCCGGATCGTTGCGCGAGGCGGGGTTGGCCAGGTGATGGTTTTCGATCATGTAGATCATGTGGGGGCTGAGTTGCCACTCCTTGGCGATGATGCCGCCCAGGCTGGTGTGATCCATTCCCAGGACATCGTTTTCGGCTTCCACGAAACTCATCCCTTTGGTGGCGACCCGGTGCTGTATCAACTCGATCTTTTCGGCAACGTACTCATGTAGAATGACTTTGCCGATATCCTTGAGCAGCGCCGCGGTGTAGATGGCCGGGAGCCCCATCAAGTCCCGCTGGCTGGCCAGGATGCGAGCCACCATGGCCACCGAGACGCTCTGGAACCACAGTTCGCCCTTTGCCAGGCCATACCCCTTTTGGGCCCGGTTCAGGTTGCCGGACAGGTTCTGGGACAGCACCATCTCCACGACCTGCTGCAACCCCAGCATGGCCACCGCCTGGTTGACCGAGTCGGCCTTGACCGGCAATCCCATATACGCCGAGTTGACCGTTTTCAGCAGGTTGGCCGTGATCGCCGGATCGTGTTCGACGACGGTCACCAGGTCCTTGAGGGAGGCCTCAGGGTCTTCGGCCAGGGCAAGGACCTTGTGGATGACCATGGGAATAGGGTCCAACTGATTTACTTTGTTTAATATATCGGCAAGGCTGTCCATTGATGATCACCCGTTGTTGATGGAAACGATAACACTGCGCCGCACCGGTCCAACTGTCAGCATCGCATGCTATTTTGAACATCGGTATTTTGCCGGATAGCATTAGCTGTTGACCTGTCTCAGATGGTCGTTTTTGAGGGATTTCCCGCCGGATGCGCCCTGCTCATTTGCGGCTGAAACGCCAGGCACAATACCAAGACTCGGGGTGTCGATCCGGTGGGCAGCCGATGCATTCGGTCTGAATACGGGGATCGATCGCGCGGGCGAAGTAGCTGTATTCGACCAATCCGGCCGATTTACAAGGATAGTCGGGCAAATTTTTTTTCTTGCGGGCTGCCTGGACGCGGCATTCGTTCATTTCGAAGATGAAGGCGTCCGGTCCGTCATCCCTGATGGACTGGACGTTGATGCGGGCATAGACACGGAAGGCCAGGGCTCGCTTCAACCCCGTCAACCCGGGCTGGTCGCCAAGCCCCAGAAAACGCTTGATCGCCCATGCCTCGAAAGGGGAAAAGTGGGCCCAACACGAGTCGTTGCAACGTTTGGCGTCGTTCATGCCGCTGGTAAATTCCACGGCCTGGAACCAGACGCCGTCATTTGCCAGCCAGTTGATCGCCGCAGCGTCCAGAAGTGCCATCAGCTTCGGCTTGTCCATATTCAACAGGGGCTTGGGGATGCCGTCGTGCATGTCGAAGCCGAGAATGTTGGACAACCGGTTCAGCTGAATCTCCAGGCTTTTGCGTGAGGCCGTGGAAAGGACTTCCAGGGCCTTTGGCAGGCCCATCTGGTGGCGGATTTCCGTGAACCAGAGGGCGTGGTGGACGATGGTCCGGTGCATGATGTCCATCACCAAGCGGGCGGCCTGCTCCTGGTTCAGATCGTCGATGGTCTCAGGGGTGTCGGTCATCGCTGTGCTTCCTTTCACGGATAGCGTCGCAGCGGCGGCGGGTGCCGGCAAGCGGCCGGGTGGGCGCCGCCGCCAGGCAAACCCGGTCATAAGCCGGATCATGCGACGGTATCGCTTGGCTGGTCAGTCGGGTGAAGGTCGAAAAGCGCGGAGGCCGTCGCAGATGGATCAGATGGGAGCGGCAGGCCAATACCCATAAGTGCCATGCTGCAGGCTAAGCACTGCCGCTGCCCGGGCCGACCGATCGCCCGCTTCAGGGTTGTCGATGGCATCCGGGCCCATTGCCGGCAATGCGCTTTGTTCCTTTACAACATCCATGATTTCATGTACTTCTGAGGTCTTATAAAATTCAGGCTTTTCAGCCACACAGCCACGCCAACCCACTATACACTGAAACCCGGCTGCGATGTAATGGAAAATTCCGAACGCACTACCTTGCTGCTGGCCAGACTCGGCCGCATGGTCATTGACCCGGTTCAGGAACTGGGCCGGGTGACGATCTTTTTTTTCCGGGGCGTCGTCCATCTGTTTTCCTTTCCCCTGCAAGGGGACAAAATTATCGACCAGGTCTATTTTATCGGCGCGCGGTCAGTCTTCGTCATCTGTCTCACCGGCGCTTTTACGGGGATGGTACTGGGGCTTCAAGGCTATTACACCCTGGTGAAATTCGGTTCGGAAGGATTGCTGGGCGCCGCGGTGGCCCTGAGCTTGATACGTGAAATGGGGCCTGTGCTCACCGCCATCATGGTGGTGGCTCGGGCCGGATCGGCCATGGCGGCCGAAATCGGCATCATGCGCATCTCCGAACAGATCGATGCCCTGGAAACCATGGATATCGACCCGATCCGATTCCTGTTCAGCCCTCGGCTGGGAGCGGCTTTGATCGCGTTTCCCTTTCTGACCGCCATTTTCAACGTGGTCGGCATCTTAGGGGGGTATGTGACCGGTTCGCTGCTGCTGGGAATCAACGCCGGGGTCTATTTCGGCCGGGTGGAATCCAGCGTGCTCATGACGGACATCAACGGCGGGTTTATCAAGGCCTTTTGCTTTGCCGCTCTCGTGGCGACCATCTGCTGTTATCAGGGCTACACGACTCACATGCGCCGGGAGGGCTTCGGTGCCAAGGGGGTCAGCCTCTCGACGACCTCGGCGGTGGTGACCTCGTGCGTGGCCATTCTGGTGGCCGACTACGTCTTGACCTCCTTTTTGTTGTAATTGACGGTCAGACCATTGTGGATATGATCGAACCATTGATTCAATTTCGGCAGGTTTACAAACGCTTCGGCGACAACGTCGTCCTCAACGGGGTCGACCTATCCATCTACGGCGGCCAGGTGACCACGATCATCGGTAAGAGCGGAATTGGCAAAAGCGTCCTGCTCAAGCACATTATCGGGCTGTTGGAACCGGATGCCGGCGACATCGTGTTTCAGGGACAGGCGCTCAATCGCATGTCGGCCAGCGTGCGCAAAGCTGTCAAGCTGAAATTCAGCTATATGTTTCAGGGCACGGCCCTGTTCGATTCCATGACGGTGTACGACAATGTGGCCCTGCCGCTGAAAGAAAAGGGCCGCCTGCCGCACCAGGAGATTGCCGACCGGGTCCGCGAGCGGCTGGCCCAGTTGGACCTGGTCGGGATCGAGGGAAAGTATCCCTCCCAGCTGTCCGGGGGGATGAAAAAACGGGTGGCCATGGCGCGGGCCCTGGTGACCAACCCCGAGATCGTGCTGTTCGACGAACCCACCACCGGTCTGGACCCCATCCGCAAAAACGCGGCGCATGCCATGATCGCCGAGTATCAGGGCGCTTTTGGGTTTACCGGGGTCATGGTCAGCCACGAGATACCCGATGTGTTTGAGATTTCCCAGCGCATCGCCCTGCTTGACAAGGGCCGGATCATCTTCGAGGGAAGCCCCGAAGCGATCCAGCACACTGACGAACCGGTCATCCAGGCCTTCATCCGGGGGCGGTCGTCGAAAAAGATGGGCGCGGGTGACAGTTGACCCCCGGCGCTGGCCAAACGACATGGTAAGGAACGAGGAATGAAAAAGGTATCGATTGAAACCGCGGTCGGCGTTTTCGTGCTGATTGGTCTGATCAGCGTGGCCTATCTGACCATCAAGCTGGGAAAAATGGAGTGGTTCGGTGACAACTACTATCTGGTGGATGCGCGCTTCGATTCCGTATCGGGATTGAAGAGCGGCGCCCAGGTGGATATGGCCGGTGTAGAAATCGGGCAGGTTGCCGATATTCGCCTTGACAATGAACGGCAGGTGGCAATCGTACGCATGAAGATCGAAAAGGACGTCACCTTGACCGATGACGTCATCGCCTCGGTCAAGACCTCCGGGCTGATCGGGGACAAGTACATCCAGCTGACACCGGGCGGCTCGGACCGGATCCTCCAGGCGGGCGACACGATCATCGAAACCGAATCGGCCCTGGACATTGAAGAATTGGTGTCTAAGTATGTTTTCGGTGACGTGAACTAGCCCAGCCCCATTTTCAGGAGAGTTGCATGAACTTTCAACGTTTGATCGGATTTTTGGCCATCATCGCGGCCTTGGTGGCGGTGGCTGCCCCGGTCAGTGCTGTGAATACGGAACCGATAACGGTCATCAAAGCGCCCATCGATGCCGTGGTTGCCATTCTCAACGATCCCCGCTACATGGCGGCGGAAACCAAATCGGCCCAGCGCAAGGAGATCTGGAAGGTCGTCAACCCCATGTTCGATTTCGAGGAGATCTCAAAGCGGTCTGTGGCCCGTCACTGGAGCGGCTTCAGCGATGCCGAAAAAGCCGAATTCACTGATGTGTTCGCCCAATTTCTGGGCAACACGTATATCGACAAGATTCAAGGTGAGTACCACAACGAACAGGTCATTTATCTTGACCAGTTGCTTCACGGCGACGATTACGCCGAGGTCCGTACCCAGCTTGTCCGGGAAACGATCGAGATTCCGGTAAACTACCGCATGCTCAAGGATCAAAACGGGCAATGGAAGGTTTACGACATCATCGTCGAGGGTGTCAGCCTGGTCAAAAATTATCGCACCCAGTTTGCCGATATCCTCAAAAAGGAAACGCCGGCGCAGCTCATCCAGCGGCTGAGCCAAAAACTGCAGGAGCAAAACAAGCAGCTTGTCGATAACGGATAGCGACCCTGTCGCGGCGTGCGCTTATTCCCACCACCCTACCAACCTCGTATGCGGTGAAGCGATCCATGCGCAGATTGACCCAGTGGTCCTTGATTGTTGCAATTCTGTTCGTGCTGGCCGTTGGTGCGGTATGGGCCCAATCGGACGAACCGCCGACGCTTGCGGCCGATGACGAAAATCTTTTCTACGACCCGTTCGAAACCGGGCCCGGCGATATATATGGCGACGAAGGCCAACTGCTTGATATGGTGGCCGATCCCATCGAGGGCTTTAACCGGGCCATGTTCACCCTCAACGACGATTTGTACTTTGGCCTGTTGAAGCCGATTGCCCTCGGATACCGGTTTGTAGCCCCGATACCGGTGCGGGTGAGCATCAGCAATTTTTTTTTCAACCTGCTGACACCGGTTCGGCTGGTTAACTGCCTCCTGCAGGGCAAATTCAAGGCCGCCGGTGGTGAGGTGAGCCGTTTCACGGTCAACACCTCGGTGGGTATGTTGGGGTTTTACGACCCGGCCAAAATTCGCCCGGAATGGAATCCACCCGAGGAGGACCTGGGCCAAACACTCGGCTTTTATGGTGTCGGCAACGGGTTTTTCATTGTCTGGCCGGTGGTAGGGCCGTCGACCCTGCGTGACACGGCCGGTGGCATCGGCGACTGGGCCTTGAATCCGTTTTCGTTCATGCAGCTGATCAGTCTGGATGCCGGTGCATTGACATCCGGCAGCACAAACGTGATAGTCTTTGGTGTCAGAATCGTTAACGAGACGTCTTTGCGCATCGGCGATTACGAAGCGATAAAAGCGGCTGCACTGGATCCTTACGCCGCCTTTCGCGATGCATACATCCAGAACCGCAACAGCATGATCGCCCAGTAGCGTAATCATCGCGGCCCATCATGACCGGGTGCTTTTTACGGATGACGTGCACCGAGGTGCAAGATGGTATAGTGAGATAACCGCGCTTTCCGGTTTTTACGGCAGGCATTCATGTACAATCGATTTTTCGGATTTAAAGAGCGACCGTTCAAGCTGGTCCCCAATCCGGCCTACATATACCTTTCGCGGGTCCACGAAGAGGTTCTGGCCCACCTGAACTATGCCGTGGGCTACGGAGAGGGGTTTGTCGAAATTACCGGTGAAGTGGGCACCGGAAAGACCACCTTGTGCCGCATGTTCCTGGAAAACCTGGACGACAATACCGACGCGGCCTACATCTTCAATCCCAAACTCGATGCCGTGCAGCTGCTCAAGGCCATCAATGATGAATTCGGCATCCCGTCGGAGGCCGACTCGGTCAAGGCCCTCATCGATCGACTCAATGGCTTTCTGCTGGAAAGAAAGAGCCAGGGGCGGCAGGTGATCCTGCTGGTGGACGAAGCGCAGAACCTGAATGCCGATGTGTTGGAGCAGTTGCGACTGTTGTCCAACCTGGAAACCAATACCAGCAAGCTGATTCAGATCATTCTGGTGGGGCAGCCGGAACTGGGTGCGCTGCTAGAGTCCAGGGCCCTGCGCCAGTTGAACCAGCGCATCACCTTAAGCTGCCAGCTGGAACCGCTGAGTTTCAAGGAGACCCGGGCCTACATCCGGCACCGCATCCATATCGCCTCCAGTAAACCGGGGCCGATTTTTTCGTCGGGGGCCTGCAGGGTCATTTTCAACTATTCCAGCGGGATTCCGCGGCTGATCAACATCGCCTGCGATCGGGCCCTGTTACATGCCTATACCCGGGGCAAGCTGAATATCTCCCGAAGCATCGCCAGGCAGGCCGTCCGGGAACTGGACCTGAAAAAACGTCACAACCGGGCCTGGGGCGGCGGATGGCGTCGGGGAAAAGTGGTGGCCGCTATGGCGCTGGTCGTTGCGATGGTGGCCGCTGGATGGCTTGTCGGCCCAATGCTGCGCAACCGCGCCAACGATGGTTCGCTTTCGGCAACGCCGTCGCTCAACACTGAACCACCGGTCCCGTCGGCGAGCGTACCTGGCCCGTCGGCAACGACTCCCGCACCAGACGCGAACATGGCCGGTTTGCCCCCGGCACCGCCAGATATCGCCACGGCGCCGCCGATCGCGGCCTCCCCGGCGATCGAACTGGCAGCCCAGCCAACCGTCGTCGATGTAGAGTCGATTATCCGGCGCATGGACCCATCTGTGTCACGCGCGGATGCGATGCGGGCGGTTCTGAATACGTGGCACCGGGACCGCCTTCCGGATGCCCAACCGGTTGACCAGGCGGACGACGACACCTTCTTTCGTCTTGCGGCCCAGCTCAACGGCCTGGAAACCGTTCGGGTTCAGGGGCATCTGAATCTGATCAAGAAATTGAATATGCCGGCAATCCTGGAATTTCCGCAGCCGGACGGCAACAGCCCCCGCTTTTTAGCCGTGGTAGGCCTTGCCGAAAATGAAATCCGGGTGTCCGACGGCGATGCCACCTTTACCATCGATCCGGCGTCATTGGCCTGGCTGTGGAGCGGCGCGGCACGGATATTCTGGGAGAATCATTTCGATTATCGGGGCTCGATTCCAATTTCCTCTCCGGGCGAGTCGATCATTGCCCTCAAAGTGCACCTCAAGGCCCTGGGATTTTCCATCGAGGAGATGGACGCCGCCTACGATATCGACACTCGGCTCGCCGTGGAAACCATTCAGGCCCGCAACGGGCTGCCGGTCGACGGAATCGTCGGGCCCTTGACGCAAATTGTACTCTACAATGAGGATCGATCACTGAATATACCACGGTTGAGCGCTTTGCCGGTGCCACCGTTGTGACACAAACCCCGACGATGCGAAGGGCACCGAGTGTGCCATTCAGACCGGGAGTGAGGTTGAGAAGCGTTGAGTTCGATACTTGAGGCACTGAAAAAGGCCGAACGGGAATCCAGCACGGTTCGTGGTGACAACCCGCCATGGCCCGTCGGCGTGCGCCGATCGACGGTAGACCGAAAAATCGGCTATGGCTGGTGGGTAGCCGTAAGTGCCGTCATCGCTGTCGTCATGGCAGGTCTTGTTTTTTGGAAAAGCTGGCCTGTTTCGAATCCACCAATTGCAGCGACGTCCCTGGAACCGTCGGCAACGGCGGACACGCATCCGGCGGTCGAAACCAACCCACCAGAACCGGCTGGCGTCAATACCGTCAAGCCATTGGTGCCGCCAACGCAGACGGACAGCGGTCCCACCACGGCTCATTTTGGAAACGCCGATGAGGTCCGGGGTGTCGATCCCGGAAACCCTCCGGATGCCCAGCCGGTGCCGCCGCCGTTGGAAAACAACCCTTCCCGAGCCGAGAACAGGCCCGCTGCACCGGGTGTCACCACACCGTTGCCGGAAAGAGCCACCTCGCCCATGGTGTCGTCGAACGTCGAGCCGGTTAACGCCCGGCCTGACCTGCCGGTTCAGCGCCCGGCAGCGGTTACCGAGACAGCCCGTGCACGGCCATCCAAAAGCGAGCCGGCCAAGCCGGAAAAAAGCTTCCGCAACGACGCCCGGATCGAACTGCAGGCCCTGGTGTGGGCCCCCGAAGCGTCCGAGCGCTTCGTTGTGATCAACGACCATCTCGTCAAGGAAGGGGGCGCCGTCGACGGCATCACCGTCGTCAAAATCAATCGGGAGGACATCCTGCTGTCCGAGGGCGCCGACCGCTGGCATCAAAAATTTACCATCCGGTAAACCTCCTGAGAGCCTTCGTGGTGGGCTTGCCCTGCTTGCCGGCCTAAAAAAAGCTTTAAATAACGGTTGATTACCACGTGCTCTTTTGCTATCCATAGAAATGGCCGAAACTGTGTTCAGGTAGTATGCACCCGATGATGACGCATAAATGGTTGAAGAGATGATCAAGATGCCCGGTGATGGATTGTTGCGGATGGGACGGATTGGTGCGGTACTGGTGGCGGCCTGGCTGGGCATGTGGATACCGGTTTGTGCGGCTTCCGGCCTCCAGGAAGGCCTACCCGTCGACGCACATCTCGCGCCCGACACGCCGCCAACCGAAAACTTCAGTGTTCTGGAAGGGCAGTTGCGCAATCGGACCCTGTATGATGTTTTAGTGGCCTGCGACATCCCGCCTACGGAAATACTCGCACTTTCGAAATCGTTCAAACCGGTTTTCGATTTTCGTCACGCCCGACCCAAAGATGTTTACCAGGTCTGCGTCGATGACCAGAATCTGATTCAAAAATTTGTCTACAAGACCAGTCTCCTGGACGAGTACGAGGCCGTCAAGGACGACAAGGGTGACTACACGGTTCTCAAACGGGAGATCACACTGGACCGGCAAGTGGTCGCCAATGTCTTTACCATCGACTCCTCCCTGAGCCAGGCCGTAACCGACAGCGGCGAAAATCCGGCGATCGCGACTTTGATTGCAGACATCTTCGCCTGGGATATCGATTTTTACCTTTACCCGCGCCAGGGCGATCGCATTGCGGTGGTCTACGAGCGCTGTTTCAAAAATGATGCCTTTGTCAAGTTCGGGGACATACTGGCGGCTTATTATGTGGGCAAGCACAAGACCTTTTCCGCCTTCTTATTCAATGACGGCCAGTTCGACGGATACTACGACGAGACCGGACAACCGTTGAAAAAGATGTTTTTGCGAATACCGGTAAAATTCGGTCGGATGACCTCCTCCTATTCGGTCAGACGCTTTCACCCTGTGTCTAAACGATATAAGGCCCACTTGGGAATCGATTACGGTGCAGCTACCGGCACACCCATATTCGCCACGGCCAACGGGCAGGTCACCTTTTCGGGCTGGAAGAACGGTTATGGCAAAGTGATTGTTGTCAAGCATCCCAATGGATACGAGACCTATTACGGCCATTGCAGCAGGCTGTTGAAAAAGCGAGGCCAGCTGGTGGATCAAGGTGAGGTCATCGCCCGTGTGGGGCAGACCGGACTGGCCACCGGCCCCCATGTGCACTACGAGGTTCGGGTCAATGGCAAGGCGATCAACCCCAACCATGTCAAGAAAAGCCGGGGCAAGCCTTTGAGCCCTGAGCTGCTGGTCGAATTCCAAAAGACGGTCGATGAACGCCTGCTGCTGGTAGAAAACCTGTTGGCGTCGCAGACCAATCTGGTGCTTTTAAACCACAAGCACTGAGCATGCTTGACGCCACGGTTAAATTCGCTTAGTATCCGATCCCTGCCGTTCAGGCGCATCACATACCGATGGGGGTGTAGCTCAGCTGGGAGAGCGCAGCGTTCGCAACGCTGAGGTCAGGGGTTCGATCCCCCTCATCTCCACCAAATAATAACAAGGGCTTACGGATTATCCGTAAGCCCTTGTTATTTCAATTTTGGCTAATCATTAGCCAAAAAGCCAAAAAAGCCCCCGGCCACTCTGGGCCTTCAGGCCCGGCACCGCCGGTCGATAATCTTATTGTAAGGTTATAATTTCATTGATAAACAAGGCCCTACTCGAGCTGGGCCTTGTCCTTTTTTTGGGGGAAGTGGGCTGATCCTGTGATTCGTTGGAGAGAGCTATCGCAAGTTTAAAGATCGAAAAAGGCCTGTACTATCAAAAGCAAATCTGCGGTCTGGCTAATCAGGCACCCCCGCATTCCGCAATGCGTCAATATATCGTTTTTTCACTTCAGGAACCTTATATGGGATTGTCTTTTCATAATTAGTTAATGAGAATTTTGGGTTGAGCTTCATGATTTCATCGGCTTCAATTCTTGCCTTTTCCATCTGACCTAATAGAGAATAAACACTGCAAAGATTCATTCGCGCAAAAAAATTATTGGGTGCTCGTTCGACCGCCTTTTTGGCCCATATCAGTGCCTCATTGTAATTCTGGTTGTTCCTATACATAGCCGTTCTATGAATGATATACATATCTGGAAGAATCGGATTGAGTCGCATGGCTTTGTTTGACATTTGTATAGCTTCTTCTGTTCTACCCACTAGATCAAGGCTACGCGCTAAAGAAGCGAATCCGTCTGCATAGTTAGGTTCAAGCTCTACTGCTTTTTCAAATTCAAGTCTCCCTTTTTTATTGCTTTTTCTGATAATAAATATGCGTGGTTGTCTATGAGCATAACCTGAATAATTATCTAAAGATAAAGCTTTTTGGGCCAGCTCAGTGGCTTTGAAGAGAGAATCTTTGTTTGACTTAGTTGAGCCCAACCAAACATCCATAATATGTGTTATCGCCAACCCACAATAGGATATCGAATAATTCGGATCAAGCTCAAGGGCCTCTATATAAAGTTGGCGTGCTTTATGGTTATCTTCGATGTTCCATCGCGTAACAAGCTCTCTTGCCTCTAACGATTTTAGATATGCATCAAGGTTGTTTCTCCTTTGCAAGAATTCATGCTTGCTCTCCTCGGTCAGATTCACTGCAATTATATTATGATTACGTTTGATTTCATCCTGTAGGGCAAAAATGTCTTTAAGATCCCGATCAAACTTTTCCGCCCACAAATGGTGCCCTGATTTTGCATCAACTAATTGAGCTGTAATACGAACCCGTTCTCCGACCTTCCTAACACTACCTTCAAGAACATAACGGACACCGAGTTCATTTGCGACTTGCTGAACTTTTACCGGTTTTCCCTTGTAGGTGAAGGTTGAATTACGGGCAATCACAAGCATTTTTGGTGTTTTTGAAAGAGCGGTAATTATGTCTTCTGTAATTCCGTCACTAAAATATTCTTGCTCAGGGTCACCGCTCAGGTTGTCGAAAGGAAGGACAGCTATAGATGGCTTGTCTGGTATTGGTAGAGGTGGGTTTGCTGGAAGTCCTGCCTTTTTCAAAGCAGCTACCAATTTTTCACTATCTGCAGTATTCTTGTAATGAAATCCTTTTGCAAAGGATTCGACAGTGAATTTAGGATTTATCCGAAGGACTTCTTTTGTTGCTGCGGTGGCCTCTGCGTCACGGCCTAATGAACTGTAGCATGCGGCAAGATAAACATGGACTACATAATTATCAGGGGCTTGCTGCATCATCTTTTTCAATGTCGCTATGGATTCTTCATATTGCCCTGTCATAAAATAAGCCCTACCTAAGACAAGGAAGTACCAAGGTCCAGGGTACGGGCTGAGCCGTATTGCCTTTTTGGCAAACAAAAGGCTTTCATCCCACCTGCCCATCTGGCCAATTATTGATCGAAAAGGCATGATATGCATCTGCCCAATAATAATTAATAGCAACAGCTCGTTCCACCTCATGGAGTGCTCTATCATATTGACGTTTCAGAGTATAGATACGGGCTTTTAACGAAAGAGCACCATCATTTGAGTCATCGATAGCGAGGGCTTTTTCTGCCAATTCGTCCGCTAACTGAAGGGATTTAGCGCGGGAATCACTCAATCCAGTTACCGCAGTAGTAAAATGTACAAGTCCTGAATATACGTAAGGCCATGTGAAATTAGGATCGAGTGCAATCGCTTCTTCGAACAACTCAAGGGCTTTATTGTAATCTTCCTTTGTACCGCGCAGAAAAAAGGCCAGTCCTTGATAATGCATTTCAAGAGCTTCTAAGTTGGTTACACCTTTTTTAGTCCAACGACGGGCCTGCTCTCCCTCCGTGAGTTCTATACTCATAGCTCTCAGGATGCTCATTGCTATCTTATCTTGCATAGCGAATATATCCTTAACATCCAGGTCATATCTTTCACTCCAAACTTGATGACCTGCAATTGCATCGATAAGCTGAGCTGTAATCCGCACTTTCTCGCCAGACTTCTGGACCCCCCCCTCCAGCACATACCGCACGCCTAACTCTTCAGATACTTTTTGAATTTTTACGGTTTTTTCCTTGTAAAAGTAGGTTGACGCCATCAATTACAAACAAACGTGAAACCTGGAGAGTGTGATGATAATTTGGTCAGTTATTGAATCACTGAGATATTCTTGGTTTGGATCCTCACTCATATTGTCAAATGGAAGAACCGCGATAGAAGGCTTATCAGGAAGATCGTATGCCATTTTTTCGACCGATGATGGTTCGAAATTGGAGCTCGCTATTTCCTGGTACACATGATAACCGATTAGCGCCACAATGATGGCGGCAACGACAACGGTCGGCCAGATCCACTTGCTCGCTGAAACGGTCGGCTCCATTCCGATCAGTTTGCCCGCATCCTCAGGGGCGGTTAGTAGTTTATAGACCTTTACAGGATTGGTGATGTTTTTGACTTGATGTTCGCCCTGATATTCGTAGCCGAAAGGGAGCTTGTTACGCACTTGGTTGAATACACTTCTGGAAATTGACACACCGCTCGGCTCGGCCAAGCCTTCGATGCGCGCGGCAATGTTCACGCCGTCGCCGTAAATGGCATTTTCGCTTTGGATAACATCACCCAGATTGACACCGATACGGAAAACCATCTTGCGTTCGTCGGGCAGATTCGGCGTTTCGGTCATTGAGCTGATTCTGGATTTCAACGGCGCTCTGGACGGCAGAAACAACACTGGGAAACTCTGCAAGGATAGAGTCACCAGGGGCGTTGACCACCCGGCCCCCGTGGTTTTGGATATTCTCGGCAAACAATTTCCGGCATTCTTTCAGGGCACCGACCGTGTATGACTCGTCTTCGCCCATCAGTTTGCTGTAACCCTTGACATCCGCACAAAGGATGGCCGCTAATTTGCGGTGATCTGCATTCTCCGCCATAGGTTTCTCCTGGAATTGCCGAAGGGTAAATCGTCAAATAAGCAAGATATCGGGATTACTGCTGTTTAAGGCGCTTTCCGAAAGAATTGTGGAGGTTTAGCAAATGGAGGGAGGAACGATTCACTATTCCCGATAGTTATAAATAGAATGGATTGGCGTGGAGGGTCAAGTACCGATTCAAGATCTGCCAAATGTATTGTGAACACTTTGTGTTGTGGTTGGTATTTTGGTCGCTTGAGTGGTGTTTACATGCCAGGTTATTTAGATATCAAGTTTTTCTGGTGGCTTGTGATTTATTGAGATCATCTTACCATGGAAATTATCGAAATTTTCCTGATATGCTTTGGTGATCCCCACGATGCCACCTGAGTTCCCATTCTGGCAAGGTTTGGCCCATTGCTATTATTTTCGGACATCGGTGAAAATGGCCAAGGCTGATATCTGCATGGTTGTTGGAGCTGTCACAGATTCTCAAACCATCCTAAAACCGGATTAGGGCATTTTCGCCAGTCTGAAACCAATATCTTCGGCGTGATCAAAGGGCATGTAGCGGATGCGATTGGCAGACCGGCAGAACCGCGCGAACCACCACCAACTACCGCCGCGATTAACTCGAATCAAGCCTGATGCGGGTCCTTGGGGATCCGTAACAGGTCCAGAGGGGTAATCCCCATACCAATCCTGACACCATTCCCATACATTACCGTGCATGTCATAAAGGCCCCACGAATTGGGCTGCTTTTGAGCAACCGGATGCGATTTGTTGCCTGAATTGCCGCAATACCAGCCGATGCGGTCACGCTTTGCATCATTAGCACATCCAGTTACCGTTATTATGCCGTTGCTCAAGGCAGTTTGACTTCCGGACCGGGCTGCATATTCCCATTCCGCCTCTGTGGGCAACCGATACGTATGGTCTCCCGCCATACTATTTAAACGGGCGATAAACCGTTGTGCGTCATGCCAGGAGACCTTCTCCACCGGACAAGTCTCGCCACAATCGCGGAAATGAGAGGGATTTGCTCCCATAACCGCTTGCCATTGGCGTTGGGTCACCTCTGTTGTTTGCATATAGAAAGGACGGGTTAAGGTACTTTATGCCGCCCTTCATCACTGTCACGCCCCGGTTCATTCAACGGGCTGCCCATAATAAAGGTACTGGCGGGTATCAACACAAATTTCATCCCCAACTCGTTGGTGAATTCGGCGGCCACCCAGCTGGCCGGTCTTTGCCCTTCCCTGGTGTTTTCCACTGTTTTCCAGGGAAAAGACTCGCACGCTAACGGCCAAGCCAGAATACATATACTGCCGCAAGAAATCTGATACTCGCTTTCATGGCAATGCTTCCTTGATGAAGCAGTGAGGGACGGCTTTGATATATTGAGATACTGTCACGAAACGGGCCTCTCTCAAAACCGGTGCTTCCCACGCCATACCTGCCGATATGTAAACGAAGACGGCTCGAACCACCCAGTAATTAAGATAGAATGTATTAAGCTGGATATGACCTGACTTAGGATTCGTTGGAGTAACCTGCAAATTGGAAAAGTTTGGTAAAGTTGGGTCCTATCTTCTGTCTTTTTTTTCTTTCAATACAGACTTAACAAATTTCCCGAACTTTTTATCTTTTCTCTTTTTTTCTAAATATGACATTTCATAAAAAGCAGATTCTTTATTTAATTTTGTAAAACTGTGATAACGGTCCTGTGAAATAACCCCGTCTTTTAAGGCAGCCAATATTGCACAGCCTTGCTCTTGTGTATGGGAACAATCATGATAGCGGCATTGATCTGATAACTCTGTTATTTCGTCGAAGGTACCATGGATACCGGTATCAACCTCAAAATTTCCGAGTTCTCTCATACCTGGCGTATCTATGATCATTACCTCATTTTTTAACATTATCAATTGACGGCGGGTTGTTATATGTTTCCCTTTTCCGTCTTTTTCTCTAACGTTATGGGTTTTAAGTCGCACTTCATCCAGAAGGTTATTTATTAAGGTTGATTTCCCAACCCCCGATGATCCAAGCAAACAATAAGTTTTCCGAGGATACAACAATTCTTTGACATGTTTCAACGTAGTCTTGTCTTCATTGCTAAAAGGCAATACCTGTATGTCAGGATTTAGATCATGAATTTCATCAACCTTTTTATCTATTTCACTAACTGGAAGTAGATCACTTTTACTCAATAATACGATCGGTTGGATATTACTCTGATTTATCATAACCAGATAGCGTTCTAATCGTCTAAGATTATAATTGCTGTCAAGTGATTGAACGATCAAGCCAGTGTCTATGTTAGTGGCTATTAATTGAAACTCGATCTTCTTACCAGATGTTTTACGCTTTAAGATGGAATTTCTTGGAACAATCTCACTAATGATGGCAAAGGAATCATTATCAAAATACTGGGCAAGCACCCAATCTCCGGTGGCTGGATAATCTAATGGCGAATCAGCACTGAATATAAGCTTGCCAGTTACTTCGGCTGATACTTCTCCCTTACCGTTGTTAATGGTATAACTATCCTTATTTACAGTAGTGACTCTTGCAATTTGATGATCAATTAATTTTGTGGGATCAATTTCATCAAAAAACAGAATATTAAATCCTAATTGTTCTAAATTTGTCGAAAAATTTTTCATAAATATTACTCAATTTCATGAACTAAAGTGAATACGATATGTTGTGGTTGTACTCAATAATAAAAATTGCAGATTTATTGAGATCATCACCGGTACCACAAAATTTAAATTACCATCACTTACCGCTGCCAGGTCAAGTAATTCCTGATTAGACGAGTTGTCCACGCGTAGACACTTTTCAAAAATCTGTGTGTCTATTTCCATGTAGTGGTGCTTTTGTTTCCGTGGAGACACCTACCGGGGGGGCACCCATGCCCCCCCATGGTCCAATCCCTGCCGAGGGGTGTGACACCCCACAGCGAATGCCGTGGTGTTCTAAAATAGCTGCTACCCTTGGTTGATCAGGAAAACCGCCACACTCGCCAAGAACAGAAAAGTGTAGTTCGCCGGGCGGAGTTTTTCGCGCCAAATCAGCAGGCTCGCCAAAGTGGTAACCACAATCACGCCCAGAGCCAGGGTTGGAAAGGCCACCGATCCTGGTATATGGGTCAGGGTGCGGATCCAGAAATAAGTGGCCAGAACGTTCGTTGAGCCAAGGATAAATCCCCAGGCAAGACACGCCCTGGTAGGTCTAATTTTGTTGAATAGCTGTGGGAAGGTAAGCAGTAGCGCTGTACCGAATATGGTCGCCATGAAAGCGTTGGGATTTGCCAGGGGTTCCAGTTCGGCCTGCACCTTGAACACAAAATCGGTTATTCCATAAGCGGCAAAGAGCAGCAGCCCCCAGATCATGCCCTTCAAGGCCTCCTTGCCGGCCTGGCCGAGACGCAGGGGTTCCTTACTCGCCAGGGGCAAGCAAACGAACGCAAGGACAATTCCAAGCAGTTGGTAGGGATTGGTCTGTTCGGCAAACAGAATCAAGGATCCCAGAGTCGGGATTGCCGAGGACAGACGCATCAAGGTGGTCGATAGTGCCAGCCCACCAATCGATATGGCGCGACTGAACAGCCAAAGGCAAAGCACATACATAACCCCAACGAAAATCCCCAGTGACCAGATAAGGGGAGAATTAGAGCCGAGAGTTCGCCAGGCGCCCCAAGCCAATAACCCCAGACTGCAAACCAGATAATTGACTGCCAAAAACTGACCCAGCTTAAGATGCTTTGCATTGGCAACCTTCATGGTGATTGCCACACCGCTGGAAAAGGTGATGGCCAGGACTAAATGTGTAATTCCATTCATAGCACTCCACCCAACTCCATTGACTTGAGGCACCGTACCCGCCCAGTAAGGCCAGCGGAAATAAATAAATCCACCGCTTTGCTTGTCTTTGTGCCGGTCTTCGGCGTTGCCCCAAATGTCACGTATTACAATACGCTTTCATTTGTCGCGCCTTGAAGATCGGCACACATCCGGCGCAATTCTGGCGGATTTATTTATTTTCGCTGGCCTGAGCGGATTTGATAGCCAATTGTTTTTTAACGAGATCAATTTCATCCTGCAAGGGTGTGTAAGAAAAATTTGTACGACTGAATCAGAACTTTATGGATTGACTTGCTCAGCTGGCCTTGATAGTTTTGCTAATTGGCTCAAAACATATTGTAGAACTTTAATTATAAACCATTACAATTATTTCGATATTGCCAAGTCGGCTGTATCGGGAATGCACATATAGGATGAACGATGATCATTGCCGGAGCCAAACTGACACTTTTGGGAATGACGGTAGTCTTTTTATTTCTGATCGTTCTGATTCTGTCCGTCAAAATTTCCTTCCGCTTCCTATCAGCAGGAAGCGCCAGGGAACTCGCCGAGATTGAAGCCGCGGCATTGAATAAAAAGATGCGGTCTGTTGCGAAAACGGACGACGCTGTGCTGGTTGCCGTGATCAGCGCGGCGATCACCGCGCATCGTTCTCGTACAATGCAGGTCAGGTAAAACATTGCGACTTTTCATTTAAGATATTTTGGGGAGATAGTGAGTTATCATGAAAAAAATCCGTTTTATGGACACTTCACTGCGTGATGGATTTCAGTCGGTATTCGGCGCCCGTGCGTTGACCGATGATTTCATTCCTGCTGTTGAAGCGGGCGTTCATGCAGGGATCGAGCACATGGAAGCCGGCGGTGGCGCTCGTTTTCAAGCGCTGTTTATGTATTGCGGAGAATCGGCTTTTGACATGATGGACCGTTTCCGTGCGGCAGCCGGGCCGGACACTCGTCTTCAGACCCTGGCCAGGGGCATTAATGTGGTTGCGCTTTCGGCACAACCAAAAGATATGATCGACCTGCATGCCAAGATGTTTAAAAAACACGGTATGACCCACATCCGTAATTTCGATGCGCTGAATGATATTCGCAACCTTATTTATTCGGGGCAATGTATCACCAATGCCGGTCTGCACCACCAGGTGGTAATCAGCATGATGGAGCTTCCACCGGGATGCTCGGGAGCGCATGATGCGCAGTTCTACATCAAAACACTCCGGGAAATCCTGGATTCGGGACTGCCGTTCGATTCCATCTGTTTCAAGGATGCGTCAGGGACATGCAATCCCAAGAAGTTCTATGATACGATCAAAGCTGCGCGTGCAATCGTCGGTGACGATACGATTATCTGGGCACACACGCATGAGACCGCCGGCGTTGGTATCACACAATACAAAGCTGCCATCGAGGCTGGTTGCGACGGGGTAGACCTGGCCCGTTCCCCCCTTTCTGGAGGAACCTGCCAGCCGGACATACTCTCGATGTGGCACGCGTTGAAAGACACGGATTACACACTGGATATCGATGTTTCTAAAATTATGTCCGCGAACCGTGTGCTCCAAGATTGCCTGAAGGACTACTTTTTTCCTCCCGAATCCCAGAAGGTGTCATCTGAAGTCATTCTTTCGCCCATGCCGGGTGGCGCATTGACGGCGAACACCATGATGATGCGAGATACCGGAACGCTTGATCTCTATCCGGATGTGATCGAAGCCATGTCCGAATGCGTAGCACGTGGTGGGTTCGGGACCTCGGTCACACCCGTCTCACAGTTTTATTTTCAACAAGCATATGCCAACGTCACCCAGGGCGCATGGAAAAAAATAACCGACGGCTATGGTAAAATGGTGTTGGGCTACTTCGGTCGTACACCCGTTGCACCGGACCCGGAAATTGTCAGGCTTGCCGAAGAACAGATCGGCAAGCCGGTGTTCAAGGGCGACCCGCTGGATGAAATCGAACCCGGCATTCCAAAAGCCAAGCAAATCCTGGAGAAAGAAGGCCTGCCACTCACGGACGAAAATATCTTTATCGTAGGCGCATTGGCGACGCCAGGCGGCAACAAGGGGCTGGACTTTTTGAAAGGCAAAAAACCCATCAATGTCCGCAAGATCGGTACCGGGGCGGAGGCACCGGCACAGAAGAAGGCGCCAGCCACGGCGCCGTCTGCCGCCAACGCACCGGCCGACTACACGGTGACCGTAGATGGCAAGAATTATCAGGTCACGGTGGAGGCGACTACCGGAGAAGTTAAAACGGTGTCGCCGGCGCCAGCCGCGAAACCGGACAATTCGGTCGAAGTCAAGGTCAAACTGCAGGGCATTGTGAGCGAAATTTATGTGGCCGTCGGTGATCGCGTAAACCGCGGCGACACGCTGGTGTTACTGGAGGCCATGAAAATGGAGACGCCAGTGGTAGCACCCTGCGATGGCACTGTGGCGTCCATCGAAGTGGAAAAAGACGATGTCGTCAAACCCAACCAGCTGGTCGCGACCATCGCTTAGTGGTCATGGGCATAAATATGGTGACGCACCGAGATGGCCGATGCGTCCGGACCGCAAGGCGCGAGGATCGAGCATACCCTTTCGGTCTGGGAGTGACCAGCAACGCAGACGGACCGGGCACATCGGCCGTCGAATGCCATCGTATTTATGCCCACGGCCACTAAGCTCGGGAGATGATAGCATGCACAACTACAATGGAGTCGTCCGTCTCGTAATGGTTGCCGTTCTGCTGGCGATCCCTGTCTCAGCAATTGCAGGAGGCCAACCGGCGCAAGCGGAACCAGTGCATCAAGAGTTGGCACCCATGGGAACCATGGTCTCTGAATTTGCCAAATCAACCGGGCTGTATGGCTTCCTTAACCCAGCTTCTGGCCAATGGAGCGAAGGGATCGGCAGTCTCTTGATGATCGGCGTGGGCTTGCTAATGCTCTTTTTGGCCATCCGCAAAGGATTTGAGCCGTTGCTGCTGGTCCCGATGGGTTTTGGATGTATTCTGGCCAATATCCCCCTGGCGGGCATCACCGAGCCGGGGGGAATTATCTACTATATCTATAAAATCGGCATCACGACCGGCGTCTTCCCTTTGGTCGTGTTCATGGGCGTCGGCGCCATGACCGATTTCGGCCCCATGATCGCCAACCCCAAAACCGCCCTTCTGGGTGCCGCCGCCCAGTTCGGCATTTTCAGCACACTCATCGGTGCGCTGATACTGACAGAAATCGTTCCCGGAATTCATTTTGATCTTTTCGATGCGGCATCCATCGGTATCATCGGTGGTGCTGACGGTCCCACGGCGATCTTTCTGGCCAGCCAGCTCTCTCCCAACCTTTTGGGTGCCATCGCCGTGGCGGCTTATTCATACATGGCCCTGGTTCCCATCATTCAGCCACCGATCATGCGTGCTCTCACCACGCCGGCCGAGCGTAAAATACGCATGGAACAACTGCGTTACGTGGGAAAAGTTGAGAAAATTGTTTTTCCGCTCATCGTTCTGGGGTTGTGCATATTGCTGCTGCCCTCGGCCGCACCGCTGATCGGTTTTTTTATGTTTGGCAACTTGATGCGCGAATGCGGCGTGGTCGACCGCCTGTCCAAAACGACCCAAAACGCCCTGATCAATATCGTCACCATTTTCCTTGGTCTGGGTGTCGGTTCGCAGTTGTCTGCTGAGAACTTCATTCGTTTGGAGACGATAGGAATTCTGCTGCTTGGGATAATTGCCTTCAGTATCGGAACGGCATCCGGTATATTGATGGTCAAGCTCATGAATCAGTTTTCGATTAACAAAATCAACCCATTGATTGGCTCCGCCGGTGTATCGGCGGTGCCCATGGCAGCACGGGTCAGCCAAAAAGTCGGAATTGAAGAAGATCCCGAAAATATGCTGTTGATGTTTGCCATGGGGCCCAACGTCGCCGGTGTGATCGGATCGGCGGTGGCTGCCGGCGTGCTGCTAACCTTGAAAAATTTAGTGGTCTGAGCACACCCATTTTTGCTATACGAATTGACAGCCATTCGTTACCTCGACAATCAACAATATCGGAGGGAAAAAATGACCATACGCGTGCTCATGGTTCGAAAAATGCCCCGCTTGTTTGGTGGCATGGAAGCAGATCTGTTACCCCAGTTGGTGCCCTTGCTGGAAGATGCCAGAGCCTTGGCATTCCGACAACCCGGCTATATTTCAGGAGAAACCATGCGCAACGTTGCAGACTCGTACGAATACCTGGTGATCAGTACTTGGAAATCAATCGAAGATTGGGAGCGCTGGTTTGCCAAACCGGAACGAAAAGAGATCGAAGGAAAGATCGACGCTGTTTTAGGTGCGTCGACTGAGTACAGGGTCTATTCCTACGATTAGGTCATCTTGTAAAAAATGTGCTTTTGTGCGGGTTTCGATATAAATAGGAGCTTCATTCCATGACAATTTATGCAAAAGATGTAATGTCGACCGATTTTGAAACAATCAATGAAAATGCACCCATCGAAAATGCCATCGATATGATTCTTGACGGAAAGGTGAGAAAGACCGGCCATAAAACCATCAGTATAATTGCCTTGGATGATTTTGGCCAATTGGCCGGCGTCGTAAGCATGTACGATGTTCTCTATCACCTGAGGCCTGATTTTCTGAATTATAATTTAAGTGCTGATGCTTTCTTGTGGACCGGTCAATTGAAGGGACTGGTAGCTGCGCTAAAGGGTAAAAAAGTGAATCAATTGATGAGCCAAAACGTTATGAGTGCTTCTCAAGATGACCATATTATAGTGATATTAGACCAAATGGTTAAAAATAAATATCGTCGTCTGCCTATACTGGAAAAAAATAAGCCGATCGGCATCATTTACATATCGGACGTCTATCACCACATCTTCACATCGCTGAAATGAAATTTCCGGTTGTGAAAAGGTCATTATTCAAATCGGCTATGAAAAAAGTGGAAGTACTATCATGAATTTCAGATCGAATCTGTTTTCCGTAATTGATATCTGCATGGTTGTTGGATAAATCATAGTTTTCAGATCGTAATAATTCGATGCAAAGAGATCAATCTATCGTAAATTTTTGATACTTGTTTACTTTAAAATTTTTCGCAGGATTTTTATTTTATTTCCATAGGGGGCATAAGTTAGTGGTATATCGATCCAAGTAGCCGTTTTCAGGACGCCTTTTTTATGTGAGAAGCGCTCAAAACCATGAAATCCATGATAAGCTCCAATACCACTTTCGCCTACACCGCCAAAGGGAAGATATTGATTGGCAACATGATAAACGCAATTGTTGATGCAGGCACCTCCAGACTGGATGGTGTTGATGATTTCTTTCTGAATCGCTGTGCTTTCAGAATATAAATAGCAGGCCAGCGGGTGCTGCGGTAGTTGATCCACGATCTCATAGACTTCCCCTATCTTTTCATATTCCAGCACCGGTAAAATCGGTCCAAATATTTCCTCGGACATGACCTTGTCAGTCAAAATCACATCACGCATCACGGTTGGGGCAATAAAGCGGGAAGTTGCATCACTTTGACCTCCTACCAGAACTTTTTGTTGATCGATTAATCCGCAAAGGCGCTGAAAATGGTTATTGTTTACTATGCGTGCAAAATCTGGGCTTGTAATGGCATCCTCACCATATACGTTAATAATACGGTCTTTAATTTTGGACAGAAATTTATCTTTAATGGACTTGTGTACCAATACATAATCGGGTGCAATACAAGTCTGGCCTGCGTTAAGAAACTTTCCACTGACAATACGCTTAACAGCAATATCCAGTTTAGCGTCTCCATGAACGATACAGGGACTTTTGCCGCCTAACTCTAAAGTAACCGGAGTCAGGTTTTTAGCTGCCGCGCTCATGACAATAGAACCCACACGCGGGCTACCGGTAAAGAAAATATGATCAAATTTTTGCTGAAGAAGAAACGTTGTTTCTTTAACTTCACCTTCTATATAAGCGATAAATTCCGGAGCAAAGGTTTCTCTGATCAATTTACGAATGGCTGCGCTGCAGGCCGGTGCCATCTCCGACGTTTTAATAACGGCGGTATTTCCTGCGGCAATGGCTGCGCACAACGGTGAAAAAGTCAGGTTGATTGGGTAGTTATAAGGTGCAATAATCAGGTTTACACCCAGCGGTGAGTAATAAATGCGGCTGGAACCCGGTTGAGTAAGCAGAGATGTTAATGCCCGTTTAGGCTTCATCCAGCGTTTCAATTTACGGATGGTTTCAGAGATATCAAGAAGAAAGAAACCAGTTTCAGAGAGATAGGCTTCAAACGCTGGTTTACCCAAATCCTGTTTCAAGGCTGCATTTATCTCACTTTCATATTTGACGAGTGCCAATTTAAGCTTGTTCAAGTTTTCAATTCGGCGTTGATAGCTTTTTGTAGCGCCTGATTTAAAATATTCACGTTGTCTGGAAACAATATTTTGGATTTCTTTTTCTGTCGTTGATCTGTTTCCTTTATTGCTGTTAGTAATCATAATTTACAATACCACCATCTACCGCTGCCAGGTCAAGTAATTCCTGTGGTTAGACGAGTTGTCCACGCGTAGACACTTACCAAAAATCTGTGTGTCCAGCTCAGGCTTGCCAACTCAGCACCGTCAACGTCTCCCGGCATCCGAATATCTGTGAGGAGAGCGTTTGGACGCTCCTTCAAAAATCGATTCAAACCATCAACGGCATTTTCTGCTTTAAAGACCTTAAAACTATAATGCTTAAATCTTGCCAGCACGTCCAAGATGATCTTGTCGTCGTCAACGATTAAAATCGATCTATATCTGATATCTTCATTTAAGAGCCATGTTTCTTAACTTATCATAGTTTTTTTAGAGTACCAAAAACCCTGAGACTATTTCAAAAAACGTCATTTGCCTATCAAGATTTGTCACTAACCAAAATAAAACAGGTGGTACTATCGGCTATAAATGATACCCAACCTGAATGAAACATATTGGCTATATACGTATCTACTCAGATTCAGATGGATGCTCCCATTTTGAGGTGAAAAATATAGAGTTGCAAACGAAAGACTATGCCCCACCAGCGCCTCCATTGTTGACATCTGCTTTAGAACCAGCAAACAATTGCGTATTCCTTGAACTACCTGTTGGTTGGTGCGGAGATTGGCACCGGACTCCAGTACGACAATGGCTTATACTCATGACAGGCGAATGCGAGTTTGAGGCTGGTGACGGTGAAAAAATGATCCGTAAAACAGGTGATGTAGTTTTACTTGATGACAGAACAGGCAAAGGGCATCAGACAAAGGTTCTGGGAAATGTACCTGTTAGAATTGCGGCGATTCATATAAAGCCTGACTGAAGATGTCGAGGAAAAAATATCTACTTTCTCATAATTTTACACGACGATTGTTTCTCTTGGGGAATAAATCATATAGAGTAATCTGTCAGGAAAATATACAATGAAATCTGAATGGATCAAGGCAATCAGTAAAATGACCTTTGGTATATACGTGCTCACCACCGCCCACAGAGGAACCATCAATGGGATGATCGCCTCTTGGATATCTATGATTTCCTACGATCCACCGCTGATTATGGCCGCAGTTCATCCCAATCGGTATTCCCACCCGCTTCTTGAAAAAAGTGGCTGTTTTGCTTTGAATGTTCTGTCACGGGATCAAAAGGATTATTTAACCCGTTTCAAAGGACCTGATCCAAACACTAAGTTCGCCGGGATTGATTGGAGATCAGGAGAAACGGGATCACCTATTTTAGCTGATGCTATCGGACATCTGGAATGTAGGATCGTAGAGCGATACAAACCCGGAAATCATACGCTATTCATAGGCAAGATTATTGATGCAGCGTCATTAAAGGACCAAATCGCGTTGAGCACATTGGATTATGAGGGAGTATACCTTGGAAAGAATTGACAGTGTGAGGCAAATTTTTCATTTAGTCATAGCCTTCTTGGCAATCATAGCTGTATCCAGTTGCACCCAACCATCCAATTCAATCGAAGTCACCGCATCTGCATATACCTCCACTGCAAATGAAACAGACTCCACACCAACACTTACCGCCTGGGGTGATACGCTAAAACCAGGCATAAAAGCCATAGCGGTGTCCAGAGACCTAATTGATTTGGGATTGTCCCATGGTGTCAAGGTGTCAATTGATGGATTAGATGGTACATACATCGTTATGGACAAAATGAATAAGCGGTGGACTCGGAAAATTGATATATACATGGGAACGGATGCAGAAAGAGCGAAAGAATGGGGAGAGCGGAAGGTGGTCGTTCGGTGGGATTAGCGGAGTGACTGCGTTTTTTTTGATATACTTTGAACGGCCACAATCTTCGTTTGCTAACCCTCACCCCATCCATTTTTCACAGGGAGAGAGGGTTAACGGAAATCGCAATCAATGGCCGTTCAAAGTATAATTTGCTGGAAATGTTTTTTCGGCAAGCTTGTGACAACGTTGACTGGCAAATCGTAAGTGTTCAGGGGGCATCTCCAAATTTATCAAATCCAGGCGAGATCGGGCGTCGTCTTGCTGAAATAGGCTTTAATGCAGTCCACCAGAACCGGAAAAGGCTGATCGGAGAGGACCAAATCCAATAACAGGTGACGATTTGATATTGCGGCCAAGGCGAGTGGTGGCGTTCAAGTGTTCTGGTAAATTGCGGAATAAGGTCAACGGAGGTTGAGATGTGCGGCAGGTTCGTTGGTTTCAGATCGCTCGAAGAATTGAAGGAACACTTTCCCATTGATGTTTCCAAGGTCGATGCTTCCGAAAATTTCAATGTGGCCCCATCTCAAGAAGTCCTTGCCATTGCTCGGTACGAAAATCAAAATCATCTGGTGAAGTTCAATTGGGGACTGGTGCCGTTCTGGGCCAAAGATAAAAATATCGGGAACAGGATGATCAATGCAAGATCCGAGACAGCGGCTACCAAGCCCAGTTTTCGAGACGCTTTCAGGAAGCGCCGGTGTCTAATCCTCGCTGATGGTTTCTATGAATGGATGGGCGTACCGGGACACAAGCAGCCGATGTTTCTGACGCTGACAAATGGCAACCCCTTAGCGTTCGCCGGCTTGTGGGAAGTCTGGGATAACAAGGGGAAGGAGGAAAGGCAATATCGATCATGCACAATTCTCACCCGCGAAGCCAGTGGTTCTGTCAAACCGATCCACCATAGGATGCCGGTGATTCTTCAACAAAATGCATATGAATCATGGCTGGACACCAAAACCCAGGATGTTGGGCGTCTTCAAGAAATCATCCAGAACCAAATCCATACTGAACTATTAAGCGTTCCTGTCTCTATGCGGGTCAATTCAGTTCGGAACAATGGCCCGAAAAATATTAGACCAGCGGAATAAAAATGTTCATCTTCCTCGACACCGCAACCACCGGAAATGGTCTGGGTGACAGGCTTTGCCAAATAGCCTTCAAGCCCGAGAATGGTCAGGCCGTCAGCGGATTGTTTAACCCCGCCAAGCCGATTTTATAGGTCTCACCATCTTTCATTTGGTTAACAGACCGATCCAAGCTTTTCAGCATGCCAGGAATTGACAGCAGTTCAAGTGTTTCAACAAGATGGTCATTTTCATCTTCGGGAAGAATGACAACGGAACCTTTCGGGTGCTGGATTCTGTAAACCTGGTGTTTTTCAGTGGCGCCTTTAACGATACCCAAAAAGCGGCGCCGGGCGTCGGTTGCTGTCATATTTCGTTTCATCTATATTTTCTCCGTAAAGTACGTTATTATGTACTCCATAGGGCTCGTTATTATGGATGTAAAAAGGTGGTGGGCGATGGTAAAGGCCTCTGACCAATCCCCATAGGCTTTTGCAACACTACCATAGATTACAACAACCTATGACCGATTTACAGGCTTAACTGGCTCAATGGAAAAAGGAAGGGTCAATCAATGGGAAACGTCGCTAAGAGGATTCTGATCACATGGGGTGTTTTTTCTATCTTTCTCTTTGCCGGAATAGGAGGACCTAATAGCGCATGTGCCGAGTCGGAGAAAATGGAGCGCAGAGATAAGCTCGGCGTCTTCGGAGGGATCACTCAGGAGAGTTCCGATCTCGGCGGTTCCCTTGGCTTGCGTTATGAGTATCTGTTTTTTGAAGGTTATGGTATCGGCGGAATATTGGAATTCGCTTTTGGCAGTGTAGAACGATCCTGGTTGGCGGCGGTTCCTCTCTATTTCCATCCTTTCGACAAATGGTACCTCCTACTTGCACCCGGCGTCGAGTTCGAGGGCGGTGATGGGAACATGCTTTTTCGGATAGGTGTCGGCTACGATCTTGAGTTTAAACCCCAATGGTCTCTAGTCCCAGAGTTTAATGTAGATTTTACCGACGGCGATACGAAATTGGTGTATGGGTTTTCAGTTGTTTATTCGTTTTAATCCAAGGTCGAGCTTGATCGGTGGTGGTTTCGGGGTTTCGCCGCCAAACCGGGAAGGTGTCCGATGCTGAAAGAAGAAATGGTCCTTCAATTCTCGGATGCGCCGCTTGAAATCGCAGCCAGCAGGTTCTCAATCGTAGCGATGGTTATCGGTTTGAAGTAAAACCCATCGAACCCGGCGTTTTTCAGTTCATCGTAGTCATACAGATCCAGATTCCCCGAAAGTGCATAGATCTTGATTTGGGGATATTTCTTTTTCACAATCTGGCAGAATTCGACGCCATTCATCCACGGCATTTTAAGGTCCGTGATGATGGCGCTGAATTCATGCCCATATTCCAACATCAGTTCGGCCACCTCGGCACTGTCGGCGGTCGATGCCTGCCAACCGAATCTTTCCAGCATTTTTTTGACAATTCGCAGATGGCTCAGTTGATCATCGACGATCAGGATTTTTGAATCACGCATTGGTCTCGGTGAAATGCATTATCGGTTCAAAATAGACAAGGCCCCAGTATGGAGCCTTGTCTAAACAGCGAAAAACATAAAAGAGGGGGGCGGTTTCCCGCGGGACACAGCGCCGTGCAACGTGTTGCCAGAAAAGATCAAGATATGTCCCGCCAGGTTATTAACTGTAAGTTTGTCCTAATGTCAAATCGATATTTTCAATATTTTTTATAGGCCAGGCCACTGGGCCTTGAAAAATGGACGTCTTCTGGCTTTTCCGTGGCGTTTATAGCGGATTCCCGCTGCCCATGGGGTGACTGTATCCTTTTTCGGTGGCAATCATGTCCAGGTGAATCGACACCACTTGCTCCAGGGGCGGGTAAAACCCGCGGTCCATTTTACGGGTGTCGACCACTTTAAGATAGTGCTTGCAAGCATCGCACACGTTCAGGCGGTATTCCGGTTCGGTATCGCTGAAAAGGTAACGCAAGGAATCGTTGTCGCGGTTGTTGCAAAGCAGGCAGCCCATGCGGTCGATCGGCCAGCGGTGCCAGCAAAAATGGCAATGTACCCACTGGCCGCCCTGGTCGTCCAGTTCCCCAAGCAGGGGGGCGCTACCGCAAACGGGACAGTTGCGACGGTTTTTCTGGTCGGATGTCAGCCGCTCGGCCAGCTTGCGGGCACCGGCTTCGATGCTGGGTTTCATGGCAAGATAGAGCAACAGCGACAGCATGTCCGACGCCACCTCCATCTGACCGGCAAGATCGTCGAGTCGGTCTCTCTGCGCCAGGGCGGCCGCGAATAGGTCCGCCGCCGCCACGCCCTCGTCCATGGCACGGTTCAACGATTCCCCGGCCCGGGACAATTTCTCCCCCGACGCGGCGGCAAGACCGGCGATTTGCGTCAGCAGGCTTTCGGCCGCGGCGGTGTCGACACCAAACGCCGCCGGCTCGATCATGGCAAAGCCCTCCTCGTACTTCATGGCCACGAGGGCTTCGTCCACCTGGATCGCCGGGGGGCAGGTTTGTTGGGCTGATTTGGCCTGGGCGATGAAAACCGGGCCGTAAAAACTGAGGATGGATGTGTAGGCGGGCCGGATGGCACTCAATCGGGCGACGGATTTTTCTATCGCCGACGCATCCCATGCTGGGGCGCTGGTCGTCATTGGGTTCCTTTGGCGTGTTGGTTGAAAAAGTGGTCGCCAGATTTGCAGGCAGGCATCCGTCCTATGCGCGGAGCGCTCATAACTTTTGCAGGGCCGTTGACACGGCTGACAGCAAACCAGGAGAGCGGCTGCAGCCCGCTCTCCTGGTTGCACGGCGAGGCTCAGGTGAGCTGGCGCAACGCGCGGGTAAAGGGGCCGACCATTTTTCGCAGGGCCATGTGCCGGGAGATCCCGCGGGCACCGGTCGAGGCCATGACGAACTCGAAGTACGCCGCCGGCGCCTCGGAGATCAGGTAGATCACGTTGACCTCATCCACGTCCACCAGCTGGGCCGTGGGGTGCTTTTTGCCCACCTGGGACAGCCGTTGTTGGGCCAGGGAGCGCATCTGATCGCGGTCGCCGAAGTTCATGGTGCCTGTAGGACAGGTCTTTACGCAGGCCGGCGGCAGTCCGTTGGAGACGCGATCGATGCACATGTCGCATTTGGCCAGGGTGCCGTCCGCCGAAGGGCGCGGTATGTTGTACGGACACGATTCGATGATGTCGTCCGTGATCAGGTTTTTGGTTTCGGCGCGTGAAGATGACGGCCCCGGTTGCATCGTCCTTATAGATGGCCTCGGGGTCGTCGGCCGTTTCCAGGCAGGGTGGTTCGAGGCAGTGCCGGCATTGTTCCGGGAAAAAGAGCCACTTGAGGTTGCCGTCGATCTCCGCTTCGCTCATGCGCACCAATTTGTAGGTGGTAAAGGAGAGGTCCGGCGGATTCTGAAAGGTTCCCCGATTTTCGGTGGCCTCGCCCGGCAGGTCGTGCCACTGCTTGCAGGCTACCTGGCAGGCCCGGCATCCGGTGCACCGGGTGGTGTCGATGAAAAACGATTTGCTCATGCCGATTCCCTCCTTTTACAATTTGGTCACGTTGACCATGAATGCCTTGGTCTCCGGGATGCGGGTGTTGGGATCGCCGGCCGGCGGCGTCAGCAGGTTGGCGCTCTCCTCTTTACCGGTCGCCGGCCATCGCCAGCCATAGTGCCAGGGAATGCCCACCTGGTGGACGGTCAACCCGCCAATCAAAAACGGTTTGAAGCGCTTGGTGACAATGGCGCTGCACTCCACCTGCCCACGGGCCGATTTGACGTTGACACGCTCGCCGTTCTTGATGCCCTTGAGATCGGCCAGCTCCTCGCTCATTTCCACGAACATCTGGGGCTGCAGCTCCATCAGCCAGCTCTGGGTGCGGGTCATCAGGCCCGTCTGCCAGTGTTCGCTGACCCGGTAGGTCGTGCCGACGTAGGGAAACCTCGGGTCGCAGGTGGCATGGGCATCGGCCTCGGTTGCATACACCGCCGCCGTGGGATTGGTCATCTGGGCGCTGAGGTAGTTTTTCTCCACCGGGCACTCCAGCGGTTCGTAGTGCTCGGGAAAGGGACCGTCCGCCAGGCCCGGCCCAAAGATCTGGCGCATGGCCGTGCTTGCGCATGATGAAGGCGTACTTGGCATCTTCGCGCCATGATCCGTCCGGATTCTGCAGCGGATACCAGCCGCCGTCAGGCACGTCGCCCAACCACTTGTTGGATATATACTTGCCGTCCTCCACCTGGCCTTTGAAGTATACCACCCAGTCTTTGCGGTCCCAGGGAACGCCCTTGGGATCCACGGAGGCCCGGTTGTAGATGATGCGCCGGTTGACCGGCCAGCACCAGGCAAACTCCGGGTAAAGACCGATGCGGTTGGCGGCATCCTTGTGGCCGCGCCGGGCGGCCATGTTGCCCTTTTCCGTGTAGGAGTTGCAGTAGAGCCAGTTGCCCGACGAGGTGGACCCGTCGGCCTGCAGGAAGGCGAAGCTGGGCACCAGGGTGCCCTTTTTGTAGGTCTTGTCCTTGATGGTGACATCCTTGAGAAAATAGCCGTTGATCTCCTTGGCCACCATATGGGGGTCGTAAACGCCGTCGGTGCGCGTAGTCCCACTTCAGGTTGCGGATCGGTTCGGGGAAAACGCCGTCGTTGGCGTACAGCGTTTTGATCTTTTTGCCCAGTTCGAGGATGATGTCCCCATCCGCCCGGCTGTTGCCCATGGGTTTGGGCCCCTGGTAGCGCCACTGCATCCAGCGGCCGCTGTTGGTGATGCTGCCCTCTTTTTCCATGGAGGCGCAGGCCGGCAGCATGAAGACTTCGGTCTTGATCGAGGCCGGATCCAGGCCCGGGCCCTTCCAGAACGACCCGGTTTCGTTGTCGAACAGGTTGACGTTGACCATCCAGTCCAGATTGGCCATGGCCGTGCGGATTTTGCCGGCGTTGGAGCCGCTGCAGGCCGGGTTCTGCCCCCAGGCGAAAAAGCCCTTGATCTGCTGCTTGTACATGGCGTCGAACAGGTCGAACCAGGAGTAGGACCCGCCGTCGTCCACCTTGGGCAGCCAGTCGTAGCCGAAGTCGTTGGCGGCGTCGGCCGCTTCTCCGAAAAAGGACTTGAGCATGCTGACGCTGTACTTGGGGTAGTTTTGCCACCAGTTGGCGGACAACGGGGCCTGGCTCGTCGGCGTCCACTGTTCGTTGTAGGCGGCAAGGGTGGTGTTGGAAGCCCTGGGCGTCTTCAGGTACCCGGGCCAGATGTGCCACAGCAGGCAGTGATCCGTGGAGCCCTGGACGTTGGATTCGCCGCGCAGGGCATTGACGCCGCCGCCGGCCACGCCCATGTTGCCCAGCAGCAGCTGGATGATGGCCATGGTGCGGATGTTCTGGGTGCCGGTGGTGTGCTGGGTCCAGCCCATGGCGTACATGATCGTCCCGGCCATGCCGCGTTTTCCGGTGGCGCTGTAGGTGTCGTAAATCCGCACCAGGTCAGCTTCGGGCGTTCCCGTGATCATGGAGACCGTCTTCAGGTCGTAGCGGCTGAAGTGTTTTTTCAGCAGTTGGAAAACGCAGCGCTCGTGCTTGAGCGTGCGGTCCATCTTGGGCACGCCGTTGGCATCCATTTCAAAGGCCCACTGGCTCTTGTCATACCGGCCCTGAGGGGCCTTGCGAACCCTTTTCGTAGCCGGAAAACAGGCCGTCGATGAAATCGAAGTCGGTTCCCGACGATGAACGGCGCGTTGGTGTGCAGGGCGACGTACTCTTTGTGGTAGCGCTCGTTGTCCAGAATGTATTTGATCATGCCGCCCAGAAAGGCGATGTCGGTGCCCGAGCGCAGCGGCGCGTAGATGTCCGCTTTCGATGACGTCCGGGTGAACCGGGGATCGACACTGATCAGGGTGGCGCCATTTTCCATGGCTTCGGTGACGTATTTGAAGGAGACCGGATGATTTTCGGCAGCGTTGCTTCCCATGATCAGGATGCAGTCGCTGTTTTTGATGTCAATCCAGTGATTGGTCATTGCACCGCGTCCGAACGACTCTGCCAGAGCCGCAACCGTGGCGCTGTGTCAGATCCGCGCCTGGTGTTCGATGTACACCAGTCCCAAGGCGCGCATGAGTGCCTGATAGGTCCAGCACTCCTCGTTGTCCATGGCTGCGCTGCCCACCGAGGCGATGGCCGTGGTGCGGTTGACCACCTGGCCCTTGTCGTTGGTGGTTGTGAAGCTGGCATCGCGGGCTTCCTTGACCCGGTGGGCGATTTTTTCCAGGGCCCACTCCCAGGAAACGGTTTCCCACTGGGTTGAATTCGGTGCCCGGTACATGGGTTCGGTCAGCCGGTTTTCGGTTTCGGCCAGCTGTTTCAAAGAGGCGCCCTTCGAACACAAGGTGCCGCGGTTGATCACATGATCGGGATCGCCTTCGATGTTGATCACCCGGCCATCCGGTTCTTTGCTGGTGTGGACGATGGCCCCGCAGCCCACCGCACAGTAGCAGCAAATGGTGCTGGTTTCCTTGGCATCCTGGGTTTTCAGGGCGGCGGCATGCGCCTTGACCGGTCTCAGGTCAAACCCTACCCCGCTGACGGCCAGGCCGGCAGCGGTGGCGCCGGTGATCTGGATAAATTGCCTTCGGTTCACATCCATGACGGATCTCCTTTCCGGTAACCGGTAATAAAGATGACAGGTTAGATGTATGCCGGTATTACTACCATGGCCAGGGTTACAATCAGGATACACGACCCGGGCGGCCATCGGTTTGATCTTGCGTTGAGATGCGGATGTGTAAATTCGTCACGGTGCTGATATCTCGTGGTAAATTCGGGTGGTGGCCGGATCGGGGGCGGTATCCAGCTCCCGGGAAAGCGCCTCGGTCAGGTCCCGGTAGATCTTGATGGCCGCACTGCGGCGGCCCTGGCGGCAAAGCAGGCGCATGAAGCGCTGGTGGGCCAGTTCCTCCAGGGGATCGCCCTGAATCACGGCGGCGTAATGCCGTTCGGCCGCTTCAAGCTTCCCGCTACGTTCACAAAAGTCCGCCAACCTCAGGCGCACGCTCAGATAGCGCGCCTTCAAGGCCGCGCGCTTGGTTTCGGCCCCGCTCAGGTAGGGCTCTTCATGCAGAAAGTCACCCCCGTAGATGTCGGTGGCCCGCCGGCAGGCCAACAGCAATCGGTCATCGTCGTCATCGCGCTGCAACTGCCGGATCTGGTCGCAGGCTGCCAGAAATTCGTTGGCATCCACCCGGCAGCGCGCCATATCCAGGCTAACCAGATTGTCCTTCAATAAGATAACCGACGATCCCGGATGGTGGGCCGCATCGGGTTCCAGGATGCGGCGCAATCGGTGCAAGGTGATCTTGAAGCGCCTCAAGGCCGCGGCGGGCGGGCTGTCTGGCCAGAGGGCGTCCATCAGGACATCTTTGGGGATTTCACGACAGCCGTTGACGATGATGGCCTTGAGCAGCAGCTTCTGGCGATGGCCGGCCCACTGGGCATTGGAAATGAGATCGCCGTTGGGGCGGCGGACCGTGAATACGCCCAGGGTTCGAATGTCGAGCACCGGAACGGCCGCATCGGATGCGGGCGTCGATCGTCGCCCCGGCCGTGATTTTGCCACCGCGACTGGTGATCTCGATTCGATGGCGGGGGGGGGCAGGCGCCGCGTCAGGTCATCGGCCATCCCGGCCATATCCTTGCGCCCATGGGTACCGGCCGGCCGGCAGGCCGCGGCGACATCGGCGGTGGATAACAAGGGAAACGCATGGTATCCATGAGATGCTGCCAAGGCCAGGGCCGTGTTCACATGCCGCTGCGCCTGCCTTTCCTTTCCCATGGCCCGTTTCACCAATGCCAGGCCAAGGTTTGCCTCGCACACGCAGATGTGGCTGCCGGCACGAGTGAAAAAGGTGCGGGCGGCCGCCAGTGTCTGCCGGGCCAGAGCCAATTCGTTGCGGTGATAGGCCGCCATTGCCAGAATCATGCGGCAGCGATACAGGTGGATGCTTTCGCCTAGGCTGTTTTCGATTGCCGCCGCGGCCTGCAGGGCCCACATCCGGGCCCGGTCGAAGTGGCCCTGATGGTAGTGTTTTAGTGCACGCAGGCGCAGGGCCAGGGCGTGATAGAATGGATTGGCGGACAGGATGGCCACGTCTTCGAGGTGATTGGCGGTTTGCCCCACGGCTTCGAAGCACCCCTGATGGAATTGGAGCCGGCCGGACTGGTCCACATGCAGCGGGTAGAGAAACAGCAGGCCGAACCTTTCGATATCCTTCCGGCTGGTATTGAGCAACCGTTGGGCCTGCGCCAGGTCACCGCCGGAAAGGGCCAGTTCCACGCGAATGCTGTTCGTCAGGGTCTGATATTCCGGATAGGTGCCCGTGGCCAGGTGATCCATGTCGGCCAGGGCCTTTTTTGCATCCTCGAATTGACCGGCCAGGGTCAGCCCGAAGGCATGGATAATGGTGGCATTGCCGATCAGGGTGTCGTCGGCGATGGTGCCGGCCAGCAACCGTGCGTTGCGGCTGGCCGACAACCCCTTGTGGAGATTTCCGGTGCCGGCCATCTGCCCGAAGGCCACCTGCATCCACAACAAGGATTTGGCAAAGGCGTAATAGCGGTTGTGGCTGACCGTGGCGAGCATGGCCTGGGCCGTTTCCAGCCAATCCTTCAGGGCTGCCACCGGATGGCCGACAAAAACGGCCGCTTCGATTAGATAGGCCAGGGCCAGCAGTTGGCCACGTTGATCCGCGTCCCGCTGGAACTGGTCGTAGGTCCTGGAAAAAGCCCGGATGTTGCGGCGCCCGCCGCTGATGCGCTGCCCCATGGCCTTGTAGAACCCAAGCCAGGCATCGTCCTGGATCATGCTTTCCGGAAGGAGGCCGATCCAGGCGGCCAGGTCGGCAAAACGGCCCTGAGCGCACAACCCCATGGCGATTTTCTTGATTCCCGCGGCCGCTTTCGGAAACTTTTCGGCTTGCAGAAAAAAACCAATGGCCTCTTCGAAGTCGCCGTTGTCCCAGGTGATATCGGCCGCCGTGACCAGCAGCCGCTGCTGCTCCCGGCTGCTGAGGATGCGCCAGAATTTATCCATCAAAAAATCGCGAAAGAGCCGGTTGTATCGGTATCCCCAACCGTTTTCCGGGTCGTAGAGGCGGTGAATGAATTGATTTTGCCGCACCATTCGCGCCAGAATCGATTCGGCGACGTTTTCCGGCTGGGACACGAAATAATGGGTGGTTCTTTTGGGATGAACCGTGTCGAAAATGGCCGATCGTATCAGGAACATACGGGTCTGTTCATCCAATCCGGCAAAGACCGTTTCCGAAAAGTAGGCCAGGCGTTCACCCTGTAAGGCGGCGGGCAGGCCGTTGTCGATATAGGCGGCCCAATGGTCCTGGGGCACGTGGCGCAAGGCTTCCCGAATCAGTACCAGGCCGCCGACCCACCCATCGGTAATGTCTTGCACCCGTGCCAGCTGGGGTGGGGCCAGCGGCTGCCCGTAAAGATCCGCGAAGAAATGAAAAATTTCATCGCTTGTAAACGCCAGATCGGGGTTGTCCAGGGCCAGCAGTTCCCGATGCACTCGAAGGGAGGCGAGCTTGAGTGCCGGAACGGCCCGTGAGACCAGAATCAGGCAGCTGGGCGGCGACACGGCGGCGATGAGCCGGTCGATGATTATCATGCTGTCGGCATCGGCGGGCAGCGCGTCGAGTCCGTCGACGACGATGCGAACCGGCTCGCGCGCCGTGACGGCGCCCAGGAGCCCATCGGCCCGCTCGGCGATGCGCTCCGCGACCGATGTGGAACCAAATGTGACCGCCGGATGTTTGATCAAAGGGCTACTGCCCAGACCGATGCCTGCCGCCGCCAGGGCCTGCACCAGGAGGTGGAAGAAATTGGCCGGGTCGCTGTCCGAGGGATCCAGGTGCATCCAGGCAGCGACCGGGCCGGGCCGGCGCACGATCTCGGCCGCCAGGGTCGACTTGCCCTGGGCGGCCTGGCCGGTTATCTGGATCACCCGCAGTGCGCCGGCATCGTCGATCTGCCGCATCAGGCGCGGGCGGGCGATGACCCGGGACAGATCGGGCAAGGTGGTTTTGGAGATGGTGTGCGCGTCAACCATAGCACGATGAATTCACAATGGATCCGTCAGCCCAGGACCGATCGGACGGGGAAAGGAAATCGTTGCATCTGTCCCCGATTTGGGTATCATGGTAACAATTATGAGGTAAGACCAATATCAGTATATGCCACGCTGTCAATCACTGCAACCAGTAGGCTGCTGACCCGGTCGAAACCCCGCAACGGGAGGTCTAAGGACCTTTGTTTTTGTGCATGGGTCCAAAAAACGATCTTGCAGTTTTGCACTCGAATCAGTATAGAATTCACGATTATGGCCATCAACCGGTAGCTCCGAATCACTCGCGAAACGGTCGAAACCGGCATTCAATAACACCTGAGCGTCCAAACACCAGCGTTTCAACGAGGAGGCACCATGGCTGATTCCCGAAGCTGGGACTGGGAGACCGGTGAAAAAAGGATTTCGCTGGACACCTGGAAAGATGAATACCAATGGGTTGAGGAACCCTATGCCAGTCCCGACGGTGAGAAGATTGCCGCCATCGTCAATGTAGACGAAGGTGAGTTTACCGTCTGCGTCAACGGGCAGGCCTGGGGCGAAACGGTATTCGACAAGATCTGGCACCTGCGATTTTCACCGGATGGTCGCCTGACCGCGCTGGTGTCGGAAATGGGTGAGTGGACCATGGCTGTGGATGGCCAGGCCTGGGAAAATAAATTCGGGTACATCTGGGAACCGCAGTTCAGTGCCGACGGTGCCGCTATTGCCGCCGCCATCCAGCAGGATATGCAATACGCCATGGTGCTCAATGGGTCGCCTTGGGAACGACGGTTCAGCAATATGACCTATTTTGCCTTAAGTCCCGACGGCCGGCATACTGCCGGTGCGGTGCAGGCCGAAGATGTGGACTCGGGTGAAATTCACAAGTTCCAGAAAGGCGCCTTTACGGCCGCCATGGACGGCAACCCCTGGGATTCCCGCTTCGTCAACGTCTGGAACCTGGCCATCAGTCCGGACGGGCAACACCTGGCGGCCGAAGTCCGCCTCAACCTTTACGAGTATACCATCGCCGTGGATGGCGTGCCCTGGGATTCGCGCTACGCCACGGTGTGGGAGCCGGTCTTCAATCCGTCCACCGGAACGGTCGTGGCCCCGGTGCGCGAGAAGGGCCAATGGACCCTAGCCGAAGATGGCAAAACCCTCTGGGACCAGCACTTCGTTCAGCTCTGGCATCAGATGTTCAGCCCCGACGGCAGCCGCCTGGCCGCCATCGTCGCCCCCCGCTACGGCCGCTGGACCGTAGCCGTAGACGGCAAACCGTGGGCAGCGACGTTTTCCCGCCTGGTCACCGACGCCGTATTCAGCCCCGACGGCCAGCGTATCGCCGCCCTGGCCAAAGATGATGAAACCTTCCGCGTGGTGGTTGACGGCGCCCCCTGGTCGCAGACCTGGGAGATGGCCTGGAAGCCGGTTTTCAGCCCCGACGGGAATGATGTCGCCGCCAAAGTGGAGAAAGCGGGCCGCTGCACCTACACGGTGAACGACCAGGTCTGGTCCGGCGCCGGCGATGCCGCCTGGGAGCCGGTCTTCAGCCCTGATGGCCAGCATCTGATGCTGCGCACCATCGAAGCGGGCGACTATGTCCGGCGGGTTGTGCCCGTTTCCGATATCATGGGGAGATAAGTCATGCATAGCTTCTACAATTTCGTCAGCGGGCCGCTGGCATGGATTGCATTTCTGCTTTTTATCGGCGGCAGTCTCTACCGCATCGCGAACATGTTGATGATGGTCGCCGCAAAGGAACGGTTCATTTTCACCTACATGAGCTGGCACTACAGCCTGCGGTCCATTTTACACTGGATTACGCCGTTTGCGACGGTGAACTGGCGGCGCCAGCCCGTGCTCACCGTGGTGACCTTCGCCTTCCACATCTGCCTGATGGTGGTGCCCATCTTCCTATTGTCCCACGTGGTGTTGTGGGACGAGGCCTTTGGCGTCAGCTGGTGGACCCTGCCGGACGCCCTGGCCGATGCCATGACCGTGATCGTGATCCTCGGGGCCGTCTACTTTCTGGTGCGTCGGCTCACGCAGCCGGAAGTCAAATTCGTCACCTCCACATCCGATTTCGTAATCCTGGCCATTGTGGCGGCACCCTTTGTGACCGGCTTTCTGGCCTACCATCAGTGGTTTGGTTATCCACTGATGATGAGCCTGCACGTCCTGTCCGGCAATATCATGCTGGCCGCCATTCCGTTCACGCGGCTGAGCCACATGCTTTTCGCCCCATTTACCCGGGCGTACATGGGTTCCGAGTTCGGCAAGGTGCGGCGCGCCCGCGACTGGTAACGCACAACCGGTCGATGCAACCATTGCGCGTGAGTGGTCTGGGTCCGGACACGGCGCTAACAAAGGAGGTTTCAACATGGCGGAACCGTCAATCAAAGCTGAAAAAGAAGTCATCGACGATGGCATCGATGTCGGCATTTCACGGCTCACCGAAGCGAAGATCGAGTCGGTCATCAACGACGTGATCGATGCCGAGACCGGTGCACGGCTCAAGACCTACGTCGAAACCTGCATTCACTGCGGTCTGTGTTCGGAAGCCTGTCACTACTACCTTTCCCACGACAAGGACCCGCACTACTCGCCGGTGGGCAAGGTCAAGCAGACCATCTGGGAAATGCTCAGAAAAAAAGGGCGGGTCAGCCCGGAATTCATCCGCAAAGCGGCCATCATCGCCCACACCGAATGCAATCTCTGCAAGCGCTGCGCCCAGTACTGCCCGTTCGGCATCGACATCGCCTATCTGATGAGCGTGGTGCGCCGTATCATCCACAAGCTGGGCGTCACGCCGCTGTACATCCAGGACACGGCCCACAGCCACTCGGTAACCATGAACCAGATGTGGGTCAAGGGCGACGAGTGGCCGGACACACTGCAGTGGCAGGAGGAGGAAGCCCAGGCCGAAATCCCCAACCTGCGCATCCCGCTGGAAAAAGAGGGTGCGGATTTCATGTACAGCGTGATCGCCCCGGAGCCCAAATTTCAGGCTCAGCTGATCTATCAGGCGGCGGTCATCATGCACGTGGCCGGCGTCAATTGGACCATGCCAGCCTCGGTCGGCTGGGACAACAGCGACATGGCCATGTTTACCGGCGACAACGAGATCATGGGGCGCCTCAAGCGGGCCCATTTCGAAACCGCCGCCCGGCTCAAAGTCAAAAAGATCGTCATGGGCGAGTGCGGGCATGCCTTCCGCAGTGTCTACGACATGGGCAACCGCTGGCTGGGGTGGGCCACGCCGCCCTTCACCATCGTGCATGCCATCGAGTTCTATTACGACCTGCTCAAGGAGGGACGCATCAAGATCGCCCGCAAGTACGAACCCCCCATCACCCTGCACGACCCGTGCAATGTCGTGCGCGGCGGCGGGCTTCACGAAAAGGCCCGCTACGTCGCCCACGCCCTGTGTGAAAACGTGATCGAGATGCACCCCAACCGGGAGCACAACTACTGCTGTTGCGCCGGCGGCGGGGTAATCAACACCGGCCCCCCATTCAAAATGACCCGCATTACCGGCAACCGGGTCAAGGCCGAGCAGCTCTTCGGGGCTAAAACCAAGGGTGCCGAAGTCCTTGTGGCGCCTTGCCACAACTGCCACAGTGGCCTGCACGATATCGTGCACCACTACGAAATCGGTCTGGACATCAAGTTTTTCGGAGACATCATCTACGAGGTGATGGAAAAGCCCGCTTGAGACCCCGAGCAAGACAGGAGGAAGCATGAAAGCCGTCACACCGATCATACTGTCGCTGGTATTCGGGTGGATCGTCCTTCTCAACCCGGCTTGGTCCCAGGATGAGATGACCGTGGTCGACAACTCGGTCTTCGACCGTCCCCAGCGGTCGCCCTCCATATTCGTCCACGACGAGCATAACGAAAAGGCCGAGATCTTCGACTGCGCCGTCTGCCACCACGTTTACGAGGATGGCGACCTGGTGCCGGACGAATCGTCGGAGGACCAGCGCTGTTCGGATTGCCACGGGCTGACGGCCTCAAAAGATCAGCCGGCGCTGATCAAGGCCTTCCATGCCAACTGCAAGGGCTGCCACCAGGAGCAGGGGCGCGGGCCGATTATGTGTGGCGAGTGCCACATCAAGTAGTGTTTGAGCGGAGACGGCATCTTGGCGCCCAGCAGTGCGTTCTCGTGTTATCGCAATCCTCGACGTTGCGCTGCTACGCATCTGGTTGCAATAACCCTGCGGCCTTGATCTGAACACCATTATACCATTTCCCCGGGCACGCCGAATGGGGCGAAGTTGATTATCGAAAATTGTTGGATGTTGGAGCGGCTTCCAGCCGTGAAAATTTTCTTTACACAGGAACGATTAGGAGAACGCTTCCATGCCTAAAAAAATCCTCATCATCGACGACGACCCCATCGTGGTGAAATACCTCGAAGCCGTATTCAGTGACAACGGCTACGAAACCTGCACCGCGTCCAGCACCATGGAAGGCCTGGATGTGGTCAAGCAGGAAAAGCCCGACCTGATCACACTGGACCTGCAGATGCCCGGGGAGTGGGGGCCCCGCTTCTACCGCAAGCTGCGCAAGGACAAGGCCCTGCGCGACACGCCGGTCATCGTGGTCAGCGGCATCGACGGCGACCACGCCATCAAGGATGCGATCGCGTTCGTGAAAAAGCCCTTCGATCCGGAAAAGCTGGTGGGGATCGTCAAGAACACCATCGGATAGTGCCGACACGCTCAATACCCTGCCGGAAAAATGGAAGCACGCGATGCGTCAAGCCTGACCGAGAGGTCGCCATGGAGGTTTCATGGATTACCAAACCCCGAAATCCACCTGTCGCTTGTGCGGTGCCGAATTTGCGCGCCGGGGCATCACCCGGCATGTCAAGTCATGCCTGGCCAAGCACCTGCGTGCGGCATCCAAAGGCAAACCGAAGGAGCTCATCTACCTGCACGTTCAGGACACCTTCAATCCAGACTATTTTTTGCACCTGCTGATGGGGGCCCGGTTGCCCCTTGAGGTGTTGGACACCTATTTGAGGGACATCTGGCTGGAGTGCTGCGGACACATGAGCGCATTTTCCCTGGCGCGCTACGGTGACGAGGTCAACATGCGCGCCACCAGCGGGGATATTTTCGGATCCCTGCCGAGTTTGTACTACCAGTATGACTTCGGCAGCACCACGGAGCTGACCATCAAGGCAATGGGTCGCTATCGCGGCGTCATCGACGGGGAGATCCAGCTTCTGGCCCGAAATGCCCCGCCGATCATTCCCTGCAGCCAATGCGAGGCCAACCCGGCGGTGACGATTTGTACCGAGTGCGCCTGGAATGGGGCCGGCTGGCTTTGCGCGGATTGCGAAACGGCCCACGACTGTGACGAGGAGATGCGCCTGCCGGTGGTGAATTCACCCCGAACCGGTGTGTGCGGTTACAGCGGCAGCTTGACGGAGGCGGATTCATGATTGACCTGTTCAGGCGCATATTCGACAAAATGGCCCCCAATGGCGCGGCGGCCAACGAAGCCGGCCCCGATGATCGCGTCAACCTGGCGGTGTGCGCCTTGTTTGTCGAGATGGGGCGCATCGATGAAACGTTCACGTCGGCCGAAATGGCCCAGGTGCTTTCCATATTGCAGAATAAATACGGGATTTCCGGCCAGCAGGCCAGCGCCCTGATCGATGAGGCCGATCGCGAACTCAGGGAAAGCGTCGATTTGTGGCAGTTCGCCCGGGTCATCAACGAGCACTTCAGCACCGATGAAAAAGTAGCGCTCATCCGGCGCTTGTGGCAGGTCGTCTATGTTGACGGCAAGATGGATCAACACGAGCACTACTTGATGAACAAGCTCTCCAACCTGCTGCGGCTGTCCCACAAACAGCTGATTGACGCCAAGCTTGAGGTGCTGCACCAATAAGCCCGTCATCTTTTAAGAGGCGGCAATGCCCAGCCTGGCCGCAGGGTCGCTTTCCTGCCCGGCCGTGCCGCTGCCCGTGCGATGCCTGAAAAGTAGCGACGGGTTTTTTAAACCACCATGGGCGCCGCCACCGCGTCGCGTTTGGCGCGTCCGTAAAGCCGTTCCACCAGGGCCAGGGCGAACTCCACGGCGGTTCCCGGGCCGCGGCTGGTCAGGCAGTTGCCGTCCGCTACCACGCGCGATTCGACGCGGTCGCGGTTTGTCAGGCGGTCGACAAAAGCGGGATGGCAGGTGGCCCGGCGGCCTTTGAGCAGCCCGTGGGGCTCGAGTACCACGGCCGGGCTGGCACAAATGGCGCCATACCAGCGTGCATTGTGGCGCTGTCGCGTTAAGATGTCGATCAGTTGCGCCGAATCCCGCAGGTGCTCGGCACCGGGCATGCCGCCGGGCAGGACCACCAGGTCGTAGTCCTTTTGCGCACAGGCCTCGATCAGGGTGTCGGCCACGATGACGACGCCGCGAGAGGCCGTTACTTGACGGCTGCCGGTCACCGATGCCACGGTTACCCCGGCCCCGGCCCGGCGCAGGATGTCGATGATGGCGACGGCCTCCAGCTCTTCGGTCCCGTCGGCAACCGGGACCAAGACGGTTTTTTCCATATTCTTTACCTCATAAAACAGCACGCGTGCGTTAGACCTCGGCTAACAGTTGCCGAACGACGGCCGCTGGAAATCCCCGGCCGGTCAAGTAGCGGAAGACCTTCTGGCGGCGCTTCCACGGGTCCGCTTCGCGGGCCAGCACGGCGCTTTTCTTGCCCAACTGACGCCGGGCCCGACGGACCTGGACCCGTTCATCGCCGCAGCAGACCAGGGCGTTTTCGATCAGATCCGCGGCGAGACCCTTTTTGACCAGGGCCTGGCGAATCCATAGCGGGCCATAACCCCTGGCCGCCATGTGTTGGGCCAGGGTCATGGCGGCTTTGGCGTCGTCCAGATAACCCAGTTCGCGGCAGCGCACCAGTGCGGCCTCGATGGCGGCACGGCCAAATCCTCTCTTGCGCAGTTTGACCGCCAGCTCCGTGCAAGTGTGATCCCGCCGGGCCAGGATGCGAACGGCGCCTTCCAGCGCGGCCTTGTCCGAATCGCGCATGGCCGGGTTGACTTGTCGCGGGAACTCATTTTGCATGGGTCGAATCAATCGTCCGCCGAAAGCGGCGCATTTGCTTGACGGAATTCGTGATTTGGCGTAGCCATCAGTTGCTTTCAAGATTGCCAAATGTCAGTTTCACCATACCATCGGAAAGGAGTTTGCATGGGACAACGATTCATCATGACCGCCTTCGGCAAGGACCGCCCCGGCATCGCTGCCGATGTGACCGAAATTTTGTACCAGAATGGCTGCAATCTGGAAGAGACCTCCATGACCTTGTTGGCCGGTGAGTTCACCTTGATCCTGTTGTTCACGGCCGGCTCGGCTGACGCGGAGGGCCCGATTTCCATGGCCTGCCGACGCTTGGAACAGGAAAAGGGCATTTTTGCCTTCTTTCGCCCGGTGGAACCCCGGGAAACCGTCCAACCCGAGGACAGCTTCTCGCGCACCATTCATGTGGAAGGCATGGATCAGGCCGGTATCGTTTACAAGGTCAGCCGTTTTCTGTCCGATAACCGGATCAACATTGTCAGCCTCAAGTCCACGGTCAAGGCTTCGCCGGAAAGCGGAACCGCCCTTTACGTGATGGATATTCAGGTCCAGGTTCCCAACGGGACGGCCATGGATCCGGTCGCCGCCGGGCTGGCCCATGTGGCCGACGACCTGAATGTGGATATCAATTTGTCCGACCAGTAGCGTTCGTGGGCACCCGATAGGACCCTACCGGGAAATCAGCAGGCTGCGGCCGGTCATCTGCGCGGGGATCTCCAGCCCCATCAGGTCCAGCAAGGTCGGGGCGACATCGCCCAGGCGGCCTTCACGCAGGCTTGCCGTCTTGCGGTCCGACCCCACCAGCAGCAGACGGACCGGATTGGTGGTGTGGGCCGTGTGGGGTTTGCCGTCCGCAGCCGCCATCTTTTCGGAATTGCCGTGGTCGGCGGTCACCAGGGCCACACCGCCCAGCGCCTGCAGTTTGCCGATCACTTTTTCCAGGCAGCGGTCGACGGTTTCACAGGCCTGAACGGCGGCGGCCATCACACCGGTATGCCCCACCATGTCCATGTTGGCAAAATTGAGCACGATAACATCGTATCGGTTGGATTCGAGCCTGGCCACCGTTTCGGCGGCCACCTGGGCGGCGCTCATGGCCGGTTTCTGGTCATAGGTCGCCACCTCCCGTGGGGAGGGGATCAGGCAGCGCTCCTCGTTTTCGAAGGGCGTCTCCTCCCCGCCGTTGAAGAAATAGGTCACGTGGGCATACTTTTCGGTTTCGGCGATCCGCAGCTGACGCAGGCCCTGCCGGCTCAAGACCTCCCCTAAAATCATATCCAGGTGCACCGGTTCGAAGGCCATGGGCAGATCGAAACCCGCGTCATAAAGGGTCATGGTCGTGTAGGTGCACAGAGCGGGCAGCACCCGACGCTCAAAGCCGTCGAATTCGGTTTCGGTGAAGGCCCGGGTGATTTCGCGGGCGCGGTCCGCACGAAAGTTGAAAAAAATGATGCCGTCGCCGTCGGCCACGGTCCCCACCGGCTGCCGGCCGTCGTCGACCATGATCACCGGTTGGACAAACTCGTCGGTTTCGCCGCGGCGGTAGGCGGCTTCGACGGCAGCCAGCGGGTCGCCTTCCGAATGTCCGAGACCTTCGGAATAGAGCCGATAGGCCCTTTCCACGCGATCCCAGCGTTTATCGCGGTCCATGGCCCAGTAGCGCCCGCAGATGGAGGCAACGGCACCGACACCCGCGGTACGCACGTGGTCGTGCACCTGCTTCACGAAGCCGGCGCCGCTGTCGGGCGGTGTGTCCCGCCCATCTAAGATGGCGTGGACAAAGACTTTTGTCAGGCCCTTGTGCCGCGCCATGTCCAACAGGGCCAACAAATGGGTGAGCTGGCTGTGGACCCCGCCATCGGAAACCAACCCCATCAGGTGCAGGGCCTTACCACCGGCCGCCACCGCATCCATGGCCGCGACCAGCCGGTTATTTTCAAAGAAGCTCCCGTTTTCAATGGCATTGTCGATGCGCACCAGATCCTGGTAGACCACGCGGCCGGCGCCCATGTTCATGTGGCCGACCTCGCTGTTCCCCATGATGCCGTCGGGCAGACCCACGTCCTGGCCGGAACAGCGCAACTGCGTGGATGGGCAGGTGGCCTCAAGCTTGTCCAGAAAGGGTGTGTCGGCCGCCTGGACGGCATTGGTGGGCTCGTCATCACCGATGCCCCATCCGTCCAGGATGATCAGCATGTGGGTCTTCTTGTGGGCCATTTTTTATCCTCGCATTGCTATTCGATGAAGATCGACTCGTCGAACACGGCCTGGACATGCGCCTCTTGAACATCGGCGGCCTGCTGCATGCTTTCCGTCTGAATGCGACGCGCATCCGACCACAGCCCCTCCAGGTCGTAAAAATCCCGTGTGCCTTCGAAGAAGACATGAATCAACACATGGCCGTAATCCATCAGCACCCAGTGGCCCTCCTTGAGACCGTCGACACTCAGGGCCTTGATCCCCTGTTTTTTAAGCGTTCGCTGAATGTGCTCGGCGATGGCGCTGACCTGGCGGTTGGAGGTGCCGTGGCAGATTAAAAACGCGTCGGCCAGGCTGGTCAAGTGGTGCACGTCCAGAAGGACCGGGTTGCGGGCCTTTTTGCCCAAGGCCGCCTGGACGTAAACGTCCAGCTCGGCCGGATCGGTTGACATCATCGATAAAGTCCTTTTTCTTCAATATAAGCGTTTACGGCCGGTGGAACAAGGTCGCTTACGGCCTTTCCCGCCTCGAGCCGCTGTCGTACCCGGCTGGACGACACGTCTACCGGATCGATCGGCAGCAGATGGATGCAGGCGCCGTCGGTGTGCTGCCAGGCGGATTGCCCCTGAAGGTGGCGGTAATTCGGGGAGAGGTGCGACTGGATGTAGGTTTCCAACAGGCCGACAACGTCGCCGGGCTGCCGGGCACCTGCCCTGGGACGGGTCACCACCACCGGTTGGGACCGTTCGAGTACCTGGCGGTAGCGCTTCCAGGTGTGGATTTCGAAAAAAGCATCCATGCCCATGATCAGAAACAGATCGCTGCGAGGAGCGATCGTGGTCTTGAACCGCTCGATCGTGTCGATCGTGTAGGATGGTCCCATGCGTCGAATTTCCACCTCGGAGATGCGGTAGCGGTCATCGGCGGGCAGGGCCAGCCGGATCATGTGAAGCCGGTCCGCCGCGGGCGCCAGATAGGCCGGCGATTTGTGTGGCGGCCTTCGGCAGGGGACGATGAACAGGCAGTCCAGGCCAAGGTTTCGCAGGGACTGCTCGGCCACCGTCATGTGGCCGTTGTGGATCGGATTGAAGGTGCCGCCGAAAAGTCCTGCTCGCATGGATGTTTCCAATGCCCTCGCGGGTGTCGGCCACCCAACACGGGGTATGCGTTTATTCCCGGATCTGCCCGTCCCCCAGAACGACGAATTTTCGAGTGGTCAATTCCTCTATACCCATGGGGCCGAAGGCGTGCAGTTTGGAGGTGCTGATGCCCATTTCGGCGCCCAGCCCCAGCTGCCCGCCGTCATTGAAACGCGTGGATGCATTGACCAGAACCACCGATGCATCCACCTCGCGGACAAACCGCTGGGCCCGGGCGTAATCACCGGTCACGATGGCTTCGGTGTGGTTCGACCCGTACCGGGCTATGTGATCCATGGCTGCCGGCATGTCGTCGACGACTTTCACCGCCAGAATCAGATCCAGGTACTCTTCGGGCCAGTCTGCATCCGTTGCCGGGGCGATGCTGGGCAGGATGTCGCAGGTCCGCGGGCAGCCGCGCAGCGTTACGCCGGCCAAATCCATCTGCCGGGCCACCTCCGGTAGAAAGGTGCCGGCCACCTGCTGATGAACCAGCAGGGTCTCCATGGCGTTGCACACGCCCGGCCGCTGCGCCTTGGCGTTGACGGCGATGCGTGCGGCCATCTGCAGATCGGCCGATTGGTCTACAAAGACGTGACACACCCCTTTGTAGTGTTTGAGTACGGGGATTCTGGAATGGGTTACCACGAAGCGGATCAAGCCTTCGCCGCCGCGCGGAATGATCAGGTCGATAAACTCCTCCTGCGCCAGCAGGATCTCGATAGCCGCACGGTCGTCCGTGGGCACGACCTGGGCGGCATGGACCGGCAGGCCGACCGCCTCCAGCGCCCGGCCGATGATGTCGGCCAGGGCCCGGTTGGAATGGATGGCCTCGGAGCCGCCTCGCAAAACAACGGCATTGCCCGACTTCAGGCACAACCCGGCGGCATCGATGGTGACGTTGGGCCGCGACTCGTAGATGATGCCGATGACGCCTAAGGGGATGCGCATTCTGGCGACCCGCAGCCCGTTGGGCCGCACCCGGGTCGGACCCATACTGCCCACCGGATCGGCGACCGCGGCCACTTCGCGCAGTCCGTCGGCCATGGCGGCAATAGTTTTTTCGGTAACGGCGAGCCGGTCCAGCATGGCAGTGGAAAGACCGGCCGCCCGGCCCCGATCCAGGTCCTTGCGGTTCTCCTGGATGATCGTCTGGGCTTCGTGTACCAGCAGGTCGGCCATGGTTTCCAGGGCCTGGTTCTTCGAATCCGTGCTGCAGCGACCGATCGCGCCTGCAGCCTGGCGGGCATCCCGGGCCATTTGTTGGATGGTTTTTGTGATGTCCATGTTGTGTCCTTAAGCGTTGTCAGGGTCTTCGGTAATCACCAGGTTATCCCGGTGAATGACCTCATCGTAGGTTTTCTGCCCCAGCCGCTGCTTGATCTGGCTGGTTTTCAGCCCCATGATCATCCGGATCTCATCGGCATTGTAGTTCACCAGTCCGTTGCCGATCAAGCGGTCGCCTTGGGTGGCCACGGCCACCGCGGCACCGACGGGAAAGCGGCCCTCTACCGCGACGATGCCGCTGGGCAGCAGGCTTTTGCCGTTTTCCAGCAGGGCGCCGGCCGCCCCGGCATCGACGCGCAAAACGCCCTGGGGATTGACCGTGTAGCCGATCCAGCATTTTTTACGGGTCAGTTTGTGATCGCGGGGTACGAAATAGGTTCCCTGGGGCTCCCCGGCCACGATGCGGCTCAGAATGTCCGGCCGAAATCCCTGGGCGATGACCATGGGGATTCCCGATGCGGTGACCTTGCGCGCCGCCTTGATTTTACTGAGCATGCCGCCGGTTCCCAACGCGCCCGGAATCTTTCCGGCGAAGGTTTCGATACGCTTGCTGTAGGTGCTGACCCGCGTAATCAGTTGAGCGTCCGGGTGGACCCGGGGGTCCTTGTCGTACAGCCCGTCGATGTCAGTCAGGTTGATAAAGATGTCGACATCCAGCAGCAGGGCGATCATGGCCGCCAGGTTGTCGTTGTCTCCCAGCTTGATCTCTTCCACCATGATGGTGTCGTTTTCATTGATGATGGGCACCACTTCCCATGCCAAAAGGGTGTTCATGGTGTTCCTGGCGTTCAGGTAGCGCTTCCGGCTGGTCAGGTCGTCGCTGGTCAGCAGGATCTGGGCGACCTTGCGATCGAAGCGGGCGAAGGATTTTTCCCAGGCCCGGATCAGGTCGGCCTGGCCGATGGCCGAGATCGCCTGGCGCCTGGGGATGGCATCGGGGCGTTTGGAGAACCCCATTTTCATCATGCCCGAGGCCATGGCGCCCGAGGAGACCAGAATCGTCTGGATCCCCTGGTCCATCAACCGACAGATCTGGCTGCCGATGGATGCGATGGCATCGACATTCAGGCCGCTGCGGGCGGTCAGCACATTGCTGCCAACTTTTACGACAGCGCGCCGGATGGTGTTATGGTTGCTCTTGCGGTTGCAGTTCATCGAGTTGGTCCAGCTGTTGGCACAGTCTTGCCGTCAACCGGTCGAGCCCCTGGCCGGCGGCGGCGGAAATGCGAATCAGGTCAGCGGTTCCATAGGCTTGGGTGAAGAGCGCGGCGGCATCTTCGGCCCAGGCCACGTCCATTTTGTTCAACACCACAATCTGAGGCTTTTGGGCGAGCGCTGGACTGTAGCGGCTGAGCTCCCGGTTGACGGTATCGAGGTCCTTCAGGGGCTGGTCCGGATCGATGGCGGCGACATCCACCAGGTGCACCAGGATGCGCGTGCGCTCCACATGGCGCAGAAACCGGATACCCAGGCCGGTACCCGCATGGGCGCCTTCGATCAGTCCGGGAATGTCGGCGACAACGAAGGGTTCCCGACGGCGGCTGTGCACCACGCCCAGAGTGGGCGTCAGGGTGGTAAAGGGGTAGTCGGCGATCTTGGGCCTGGCCGCGGACAGGGCCGACACCAGGGTCGACTTGCCGGCGTTGGGAAGTCCCACGATACCCACGTCGGCCAGCAGCTTCAACTCCAGGCGCAGGTTCAGGATCTGCCCGGGTTCGCCCGGCTGGGCAAAGCGGGGCGTCCGGTTGGTCGCGGATTTGAAGCGGGTGTTGCCCAGGCCGCCCCGTCCTCCTTGTGCAACGACGAAGACCTCGTCGGGATCGACGAGGTCTTTGAGAAGGTCTCCGGTATCGGCCTCACGAATCAGGGTGCCGGGCGGCAGTTCAATGATCAGTGGTTCGCCACCCTTGCCGGTCCGGTTCTGTCCCTGGCCGCCGGCACCGTTCTGGGCCTTGTAATGCTGGTTGAACTGCAGGTGGTAGAGGGTGCGTTTGGTGGTAGTCGCCTTGAGAACGACATCGCCGCCGCGCCCGCCGTCTCCGCCGTCCGGTCCCCCCTTGGGGATATATTTTTCCCGTCGGAAACTGACGCATCCGGCACCGCCGTTGCCCGACTGAACGGTGATGCGCGCATCGTCAATGAATTTCACGCGGCATAGACACTAACCTGTTTGCGGTCCCGTCCTTTGCGTTCATAGGTGACGACACCGTCGATCAGGGCGAAAAGGGTGTAGTCTTTGCCGATCCCGACGTTGGTGCCGGGATGAATTCTGGTGCCGACCTGACGGACCAGGATGTTGCCGGCGGCCACGGATTGTCCGCCGTAGCGTTTGATGCCTCGGCGTTGGGCATTGCTGTCACGACCGTTCTTGGAACTGCCGGCTGCTTTCTTGTGTGCCATGATTTGCTCCTCGATAGCAAAAGGGCGCCGTGTGAACTGATTTGCAATCTGCGGCCGCCCTTGACGGATGTTGCGGATCTGGGACTACGCCTCAATACGGTCGATGTGCACTGCCGTGAACGGCTGGCGATGACCCTGTTTGCGACGATATCGCTTGCGACGCTTGTATTTGAAAACGATAATTTTTTTGCTCTTGCCCTGGGCTACGATATGGCCGTGAACAGTCACGCCGTCTACCTCGGGCTGGCCGACCTTGACATTCTCGCCATCGGAAAATATAAGGATCTTGTCGAAAGCGACCGACGCTCCGACGTCACCGGCGAGCTTTTCAACCCTGAGGACGTCACCCTCCGCGACCTTATATTGCTTACCGCCTGTGGCAACCACTGCGTACATGTTTCCACCCTCCTGTAAATACAAATAGCTTAGCCTTGCGCTAAAAAATAGGAAATATTAAACTTTACACTACCGTTGTCAAGCAAAAACTGCTCTCGTGGAGGAAGGGAAACGTCGTGGACAAAGACGCAACCATCCTTGCGGTTCAAGAAGACAATGGTGCCTGCGGTCCGTCGAAAGGAGCCTGCGTGTCGAACAGCCGCCAACAGGTCATTACGGTCATGGAAAAGGGAGTGGGGCGATCCGAGGCCCTGGCCCTTATCGGGGAAGAACCACTCTCGCTAAGGGTTCAGGGCAACCCCTATGCCGTGGTCATGCGCACCCCGGGCGATGAAAAGGCCCATGTGGCCGGGTTTTGCCTGGGCGAAGGCATCGCGGACGGGCCTGCCGATATCGTCAACATCGCTTTTTGCGACGGCGGCGACACCAACGTGGTCACGGTCACCCTGACCGCTGCCCGGCGGGAGCGAATTGCCGCCCACCTGGATCGACGCACCTACATCAGCCAGACCTCTTGCGGCATCTGCGGCAAATCCATTGTCGACGACCTGGTCCAGGCCCTGGCCCCAATGGATAGTGGCGATGCGCTGGACGGTGCCTGCGCCGTGGCGGCATTGCTTGGGTTGGGCGATCATCAGCCCCTGCGCCATGCGACCCGGGCCGCCCACGCCGCCGCCATCTATGACCGCGACCTGAACCTGCTGTCTGTCGGCGAGGATGTGGGCCGTCACAACGCCTTGGACAAGGCCATCGGGCGCCTGTTTCTCGAGGGCAATCTGTGGCAGGCGCGCCTGTTGACCCTTTCGTCGCGGATCAGCTACGAACTGGTCCAGAAGGCTGCCCGGGCCCGGATTCCCGTCCTCCTGGCCGTTTCGCGGCCTACGGCCCTGGCCGTCGAACTGGCAGCGGCGCTCAACATGACCCTGGCCTCGCTGGGGAAAAACGACACGTTGATGGTCTACTGCCATCCGGAACGTCTCGCCTGGACGAGCCCGGCCGGGGAATCAGATTGAACGCCGATCTGGCTCGACGACTGAACACGCCCCTGGCGATCGGATCGACTTCGATCGATCGACGCCTGACCCTGGCACCCATGACGTTTCTGGGGCATGTCGCCTTTCGTGAACTGCTGGCCGAGTTCGGCGGCTATGGCCTGCTTTTTGGCGAGATGTGTAGCGCCAGACGTATTCCACAGGAAGCACGCTCCGGTTCGGCCTACTTCTGCTGGCGGGAAGCCGAACGCCGGCATCTGGTGATGCAGATTTTCGGCGCGGACCCCCAAACGATGGCGACGGCGGCCCGCATCATCGAAGACAACGGCCTGTTTGGTGTGGATTTGAACTTTGGCTGTTCGGTGGCCGCGATTTGCAAGCAGCGCTGCGGGGCGGCCTTGTTGAAAACGCCCGACCAGGCGGCCCGCATCGTGGCGGCCGTGCGCCGGGCCGTGACCCTGCCCCTGTTCGTCAAGTTCCGTACCGGGTGGCGGGACGACCCGGCCATACCGGTCGACCTGGCCCGACGGTTCGCATCGGCCGGTGCCGATGCATTGACCTTCCACCCCCGGGTGGCGCCGGACCGTCGCACCCGGCCGGCCAGGTGGTCCTACATAAAACAGGTCAAAGATGCCGTCTCCATACCGGTCTTCGGCAATGGCGACGTTTTCGATGCCGCCGCCTGCGAGCGGATGCTGGAAACCACCGGGTGCGACGGCGTGGCCATCGGGCGGATGGCCGTTGCCCGGCCGTGGGTGATGGCCCAGATGACTGGTTTGATGACGCCCGATCCCGACATTTACCGGCGCACGGCCATGGCACTGCTGGCGTCGATGGAGCGGCATTTCGATGCGGGGCAGGCCCTGCGGCGCTACAAAAAGTTCGCCCTTTACTTCGGGGCCAACTTCAGGTTCGCGCACAGCTTCACCAAACGGATCAACAATGCGCCCGATATGCAGCGATTAAAAAGCGAACTGGAGGACTTTTTCAACCGTGAGCCGGAGACGGTGACGCGGCCGAACATGAACTTCATGCCGTGAGCCGACGACGGCCAGGGTTCTTAACATTCTGAACGGCCAATGATTGCGACTTCCCTTGATTCCCGCTCCTTCTGGGAGAACGGTGGGGTGGGGGCAGGCATTGCCCTATTGGGCGGCATACGTCGCATAGCCCAGTTTGATGATGGTGGCCGCCACCACCATCAGAAAAAACACCCGCACGAATCCGGTTCCCCGTAGAATCACCAGCCGTGAACCGAGAAATGCGCCCAGCATTTGACCCGCGCCCATGAGCAAGCCTGCCGACACCACCACATGCTGTCCGGCGAAAAAAGCCGCCAGCGCCACCACATTGCTGGTGAAGTTGAAGATTTTGGTGTGGGCGGTGGCTTTGGTGAGATTGAGTCCCAGCCCCATCACAAGCGCGATGGTCCAGAAAGATCCGGTTCCTGGGCCGAAAAAACCGTCGTAAAACCCCAGCGCCAGGCCGGTGCAGCCGTAAAAGACCGGGGCGCCGACGGATGGCCGACGATCCAGCCGGCCCAGATCCGGCGAGAACAGGGTGTACAAAAAGACTGCCAACAGAAGCAGCAGGATCACGTGCTGAAGGAAATCGGCCGAGAGCACCTGGACGGTAAGCGTCCCGGTCAGGGCTCCGACCGCGGTGAAAATCACACCGGCGGGAATTTCTTGCAGGTTGACCAGGCCCTTGCGGGTGTAGTTGAGCGCCGCGGTCATGCTGCCGAAGGTGCCTTGAAGCTTGTTCGTGCCCAGGGCCAGGTGGGGCGGCATGCCGGTGGCCAGCAGGGCCGGCAGGGAGATGATCCCCCCGCCGCCGGCAATCGAATCCACGAATCCGGCCAGCAGGCCGGCCAGCCACAGTATCACCAGCGAAGCCGGGGGCAAGGGTTCCATATCAGATCAGGTTGCCGGCTGCGACCACTTACAGCGCCGGAGATTCACACATGGTGGCCAGTACATCGATGTACTCGCTCTGGCCCTTGTGCAGCCGGCTCATCTCGATCAGAATCCCGGCGATCTGGGCCAGCGCCTGGACGAAATTGACGTCATCCAGGGTAAATTCCCAACGCTCGGCCGAATAGACCCGCATGGTGCCAATGGTCTCGTCGCCGACCTGAATGGGAACGGAAAGGATGGAGGCGATGCCCTCTTTCTTGGCGGCCTCGGGGTATTGTATCCTGGGATCGTCAGTGACATCGTAGACGGCGACCGGGCCATCCTCAAGGGACGCGGCAATCGAGTGCAGCGCGCTCACGGTCCCCTTGTTGAGGTAGTCGTCACTCAGGCCGGTCGATGCGGCCACTTCCAGCTCTTTGGACTTTTTGTTAATCAAGAACAGGGCGCATCCCTTCAATCCCAGAGCGGTCTTGACACTTTCCACCGTCATCCGGATGACTTTTTCGGGATCTTTCGATTTCGACAGGGATCGGGTAACCTTGATGAGGGTTTCGTAATTCAACGTCATATTGCCCATTGTTTCCTCCTTGGGGGTTGTGGGAGTGCGTGTTGCGTCGCGTCAGTCGACCGGTCTTGCATCCAGGCCCAGCGCCTTGCGTTTGGCTTCGATGGTCCGGCGCAGGAAAAGGGCCGCTTTTTCGGGGTCGGGTTCGACGGCGAAGGTGGCGCCGACCAGATCCTCGAGCCCCGACGTGAGCAGGTTGACCACATTCATGCTGCCGGTAATGGGCGGCATGGGACCCAGATGCGTGGTGACGCCCGACGCCACAAAATAGGTGCCGATGGTCACCGCCTTTTCCGAATACCACTCCGGGGCCGAACCAGCCACGGGAAGGTCGCTGATGTCCACCCCCAACGCATTGGCCAGGGTGGCGACCAGCACCAGGATGCGCACGTTGTCCACGCAACTGCCCATATGCAGCACCGGTGGGATGCCCAGCGCGGTGCAGATCTCCTTCAATCCGGGTCCGGCCATCGCGGCGGCGGCCGGCAGTTTGAAACCGGCCTTGGCGGTGGCCACGGCCACGCAGCCGGTGTCCACCACCAGAATGTCGTTTTCGATCAGGCGCCGCGTCAGGGTCACGTGCCCGTAGTCGTGCTTGATCTTGGGGTTGTTGCATCCCACGATGCCCACGGCGCCGCGGATTTTGCCGGCCTTGATGGCATCGATGAGCGGGTCCGGCGTGCCGCCCAGCGCGTCCACGATGGTCTCCACCGAAAAACCGCCCACGGCTTCCTGCGGCGCCACGGGTAGAAACACGTCCTTGCGGTTCGGAAAGTTTTCGACCGCTGTGCGAACTACTTCCAGGGCTTTTTTCTCGGCATTGTGCGGGTGAAACTCCTGGTGTTCCATGTGGGGAAACTGGGCCTTGTCGCTGGTACTGATCATTTTGGTGTGGTAGCAGCCGGCCACCTTGCCCAGGGAGGGCATGATGCACTGATAGTCCACGATCATCATGTCTACGGCTCCGGTGGACAGGATCAGCTCGGTCATGAGATGGTTGCCCGCCATGGCGATGCCGCGGCGCATGAGCAGTTCGTTGCCGGTGCAGCAGACCCCCACCAGGTTGATGCCGTCGGCGCCCGCGGCTTTGGCCAGATCCAGCATTTCCGGGCTCTGGCAGGCTTTTGAGACCATTTCCGACACCACCGGGTTGTGCCCGTGGACCACGATGTTGACCTGATCTTGCTTGAGCACACCCGAGTTGACCGTGGTGGGGCGCGGTGTGGGCACGCCGAACAGAATATCGGACACCTCTGTGGCGATCATGGAGCCACCCCAGCCGTCGGACAGGGCGTTGCGCATGGCCTGCAGCAGCAGCGTCTGCCAGTTGTTGTCCACCCCCATGTGGGTGCGGTGCATCATTTCCGATGTTTCGCGGTCGATTCCCCGGGGGGTCAGGTTGAATTGTTGCCAGATCTCGCGTCGCTTCCGGGGGGCGCGTGCCACCATGGTAATGGCCTTCTGGCGCATGCCGTAATCTTCCATCAGGGCCTGGGCCAGCTCTTTGGCGACGGCCAGCGCTGGTTTGTCGCCGGCGTCGACACCGTACTCTTCGGCCAGACGCCTGAGTTTGGTTTCATCGCGAATCTGGTAGCCCACGGCGCTGCCGTCGGCCACGCCGGCCAGCACCTCCACCAGGTCGCGCCCGTGGTCCGAATGGGAGGCGGCCCCGGCGGCGATCATGCGGCACAGGTTGCGAGCCACGATGACATCGGCATCGGCGCCGCAGACACCGGATTGAGGACCTTCCCCGAAGGGATCCACCCGGCAGGGCCCCATGATGCAGATGCGGCAGGAGAGCCCCATGTCGCAGAATCCGCATTGGGGCTGCTGGGCCTCATGCCGCTCCCACACCGTTTCGATGCCGTCCTGGCGCGCTTTGGCATAGAGGCGATCGCCATCCGAGGTAATCGACAGACTTACTTTGGGATCAAACATGGTCTCCTCCTTCATCAACCGCACAGTGCCAGTTGGGATTGTTTTACAGACTTGAGCAGGGCGATTCCGGCGGGAACCGTGGGCGCCGGCGTGTCAGTCGACATGCTGCGGGCCACGGATTGGCTCTGGCGCCCCATGGCCTCGTCCAGCGCTTCGTAGGTCAGGGCGCCGGCCTTGCAAACCTCGACGCAGGCCGGTATCAGGCCTTTGGCCCTGCGGGCGCTACAGTTGTCGCATTTCACGGCCATGGCGCGCCCGACCGGACCCAGCGGGTCCTCGTGAAAGCGGATGACGCCGTAGGGGCAGGCCATGGCGCAGGAGGCACAATTAATGCAGCGATCCGGGTTGACCATCACCGTGGCGGTGCTGGTGCGACGGTATATGGCGCCGGTTAGGCAGGCGGCCTGGCAGGGCGCCGGGTCGCAGTGCCGGCAGCGGTTGGGAAAGCCTTCGTTGAATCGGCCGGCGCCCACGTGGATCCGTGGTCTGGGTTTGGGCCTCTCCTGCGTGGCGGCAAACAGCGAACCGCTGCGTGAATGGGCCGTGGCGCACGCCAGCATGCACTGCATGCAGCCCACACAGCGCTCGGGATGAACGACGACTTGTTTCATGGCGTCTCCTTCCGTGTATCCGATGTCGGGTGAGGTCAACGGATCAGTTTTCCGAAATTGAAATCCGGCTTGGCAAGGGCCTCGGGCGGCAGCCGGATCGGGACCCGGTTTTCGATCAGGGCACGCAGCACGCCACCCTGCTCGATGCGGTTGATCATTACGGCTCCCACCAACAACGCCTTGTCAAGCACCAGGCAGCGGTAGCTTCCCTGGTCGGGCCCCCCCGTTTGAATGACCCGACGGCCGGCATCCGCCCGCGGATGGGGGTCGCCCACGGTGAGTATGTCTAGATCGAATACGCGCATGACATTGCGGCTAAGACTGCCCGGGTAGGCCACCTGACGGCCGGCCATGTTGGACCCGGCCACGCTGCCCTGGCAGGCCGCTTCCGGCCAGAGGGCGTTGACCCAACGGCAATTTCTGGCGATGTCGACCAGTTCGGCCGCATCGCCGGCGGCATAGATGCCGGGCACGCTGGTCTGCAGATGAGCATCGACCACCACTCCCAGGTCGACCTCGATTTGATCCCTGGGGATGAAGGACCGCGACGGCAGCACCCCTTTGCCGATGATGGCTATGTCGCAGGGCAGCCGGGTGCCCGCATCGGTCACGGCCGCTCGGACCGATCCGCTGCCCTCGAAAGCGGTCACGCTGACCCCCACCATCACCTTCAAGCCGTGGCCTACCAGCTCATCCAGAATCATGTTGCCGGCGGTGGCATCCACCTGCATGGCCAGCGGGTAGCCCGATGTGATCAGCATGGTCACCTCGAGCCCGCGTTTTAGCAGGCCATAGGCCGCTTTGAATCCCACCAGCCCGCCGCCCAGCACGACAGCCCGCCGGGCATGCGCCAGGGCCGCCAGCTGCTGTCGCACATGGTCCTGGGTGCGCATGTAAAAGATATTTTTCAGCTCCATGCCTTTTGCTGCATGGGGCCGGGGGTCGGCGCCGGAGGCGATCAACAGGCGGTCGAATGCAACTCGGCCGCCGTTTACCAGCACCTGTCGGTTGTCGACATCGATACCTTCGGCGCGCCGGCCGAGCACAGGGGTAATCTTGCACTCGTCGTAAAAGCGGGCGGAACGGATGGCCAGTTTTCGGTGTGGCTGGGAGCCGTCGAGCACATGGCTGATCATGGGGCGGCTGTAGGGCGGGACGGTCTCGTCGCCGATCATCGTGATCGTGCCCTGCGAATCGGTGGCCCTGATCGCTTCGGCGGCACGTACCCCGGCGATGCCGTTGCCGATAATCACGTATTGCATCAAGATCCTCGCTGGCTGCAGGAAATACAGAAATACTAATGGGTCGCGGGCACCACCGTCAAGAAGGAAATCGGATCGTTGCGCATGCCTGCCGATGGGTATTATGGGGTGGTTTCTTTACAGCATTCCATTTTTGTCTTACCATTGCGCTGGTATTTATCAGTCAATCGCAACCCCTCGCTACAGGAGAAAATCATGAGTGCGCAAATATTTTTCCGTGAACGGCAAAAGGTCAAGGACGGGGCCAAAACGCCGCGCTTCCGGATCGTGGCCGCTTGCGATGTCGACTTGAAAGTCTTTGCCAAACATTTGCGTTTAGGCGAACTGGAACAACTGGCCGCGGCAGCCGGCGCCGAGTTGGTTGCCCTCAAAGGCGGGGGCGGCAAGGGCAAACACAGGTAAGGAGCGATTATGTCACTGGTCAGAGACAAGGACGGCAAACGCCTGCATGTCAAAAGCCGGCTCATGGGGGAGAGCCTGGTGAGCAGGGAATTCATCGATAGCCTGGACGTGGCTCCCCAGGAGCGGATCTATCCGGATGTGGCCGTCATGAAAATCGGCGGGCAGTCCATCTGCGACCGTGGTGTCAAAGCCCTTCCGGCCATACTCAAAGAGATTGTCAAGTGCCGCCGCGAGCACAAGATGGTGATCACCACTGGTGGCGGTACCCGCAGCCGCCACATCTATTCCATCGGGCTTGAGATGGGCATGCCCACGGGGATCATCGCCAAGTTCGGCAGCATGATCTCCGAACAGAACGCCCTGATGGTCGCCAGCCTGCTCTCGCCCTGGGGGGGCATCAAGATGTCCCAATCGGACATCGTCAAGCTGCCCACCTACTTCGCCGAAGGTATCATTCCGGTGATGCACGGGATGCCGCCCTACGACTATTTTGCCATCAAGCCCAAGACCGGCCGCATCCCCATCCACCGCACCGACGTGGGCCTAGTGATCCTGGCCGATCTGTTGGGGTCCAGCACGATCCTTTTCATCAAAGACGAAGACGGCCTTTACACGGCTGATCCCAAAAAACAACCCGACGCCCAATTCATTCCCGAGATCGGGGCCCAGGACTTGATGGCGAAAGACCTGGATGACCTGGTTATCGAACGGCCGTGCCTCGAGATCATCCAGAACAGTGAGGTTATCGAGCGGGTGCAGATCATTAACGGCCTGGTGCCGGGCAACATCGAGCGGGCCATGAACGGTGAGCACGTGGGTACGTTTATCTATCGCCAATGACCGTCTCGAATCGCAGGCCGCGACAATCGCCGGGTACCGATCCGACACAGTGACCGAGCGCTGATGCAATCGCGGCAAAACGCACACAAACGGTGGTGACCATGAACGACACGAACCAACCGTCCCACAAAGATGAATCGCCCCTGTGCTATTCCAGTGAAGAGGCCCGCACCGTTCTGGATTCGCTCTCCGCTCACATCGCCATTGTGGACGAAAGCGGCCTGATTTTGGACACCAACCGCGCCTGGCGGGAATATGCGGTCGAAAATGGGATGCCCGACGGATACGATTCCATCGGCGACAACTACCTGGAGATCTGCGACGCCGCCGATGGTCCCGATGGGAACGATGCCAGGGCGGTCGCCGCCGGCGTGCGCGAGGTAATCGACGGTCGGCTGGACGAATTTTTGTTCGACTACCCCTGCCACAGCGAGGACGGACCCCACTGGTACTACCTGCGGGCCATTCGCATGTCCGGAGAAGGGCCAGTTCGGGTGGTCGTCAGCCATGAAGAGATCACGGCCTTAAAGCTCTCCGAGGCGGCCCTGCGCGAAAGCGAATCTCAGCTGACCCGGCAAAAAACCGAACTGGAAGAGGCCAATATCGCGCTGAAAGTACTGCTCAAGCAACGTGAGGGCGACAAGTCCGACCTGGAACGCAAGGTGATTACCAACGTCAAGGAGATGGTGCTGCCATACCTCGAGAAGCTCAAGCGCGTCAATCTCAAGCCCAAAGACAAGCGCATGGTAGAAATCATCGATTCCCATCTGCAGGACATCGTCTCGCCGATGATTCAAAAGCTGGCCAATGCCAGTATCATCCTGACCCCCCAGGAGATTCAGGTGGCGTCGCTGGTCAAAGACGGCAAGGCCAGCAAGGAGATCGCCGACATTTTAAACGTCGCTGAAACCACGGTTCACTTTCACCGCAAAAACCTGCGCAAAAAGTTCGGTTTGAGCAATAGTCAGACCAACCTGCGCAGCTACCTAATTTCGATTTCTTAATGAGGGTGTTGACCCCCCAGTATGCCACTACCGGTTTCGTATGGTCCCGCATCGGTTGGGTGTTTACTATGGTAATCAGTGTTTAAACCCAATCGAACGGAACTGGAGGGCATCATGGAGAACATCGACTTGAACAGTGTGGTGGACATCGTGTTTCACCTGAAATGGAACAGCAAATCAGCGGAACACGTCGAGGGCTACGCGGCACGAAGCGTCAACTTGTGGCGGGACTGGCTGCCCGCGGATGTCCAGCAAGCCGTGTTGGGCAAGCGCGCCTGGGAGCAGGTGCAGGTCGATTTTGAATCCGGTGCGCTTTTCGGCACCAACGACCGGCCGATGAAAATAGACCGCAAGCGTTTTGGCATGACACCACACAGCGGCCGCTTCTATCCGAAAGGCCGGTTGAGTGGGCTTCCGGGGGTGTTTCCACAGAACATGCAGCCGTTTCGCTGCGTGGGCGTCAACAACGGGCACATGCAGGTCGACATCGCCCACCCGCTGTCCAATTACCCGCTCTCCCTTTCCATGACCATGGGCCAGATTGCCGCCAAGGAGACCGAACGCGGCGGCAGCAGCGTCGACTGGGTGGGGCTGCTGACCGATGGTCCCGGGATGCAGGCCCGCTGGGACGGAAACCCGACCGATTTTTTCAGCGGCCAGCCGTTTGTCCGACAGGATGAAAAAGCGGATGCACGCTTCTACGAAAAGCCACGACTGGTTCACCACCTGGACGAAACCGCGCGGGACATCGTGGCCGATGTCTACAAACGCTTCGTCAAGGATGGGATGAACGTGCTCGACCTGATGAGCAGCTGGGTCTCGCATCTGCCGCCGCAGGTCAAGCCGGCTGAGGTCAGCGGCCTGGGCATGAACCGTACGGAGCTAGAGCAAAACCCGGTGTTGACGGACATCCAGTTGCATGACCTGAACAGCGGACCGATACTGCCATATGCCAGCGAGCATTTCGACGTGGCCGTCTGCACTGTTTCGGTTGAATATTTAACCCAGCCGCTGCCGGTCTTCACGGAGGTGGCCCGGGTGCTGAAACCCGGCGGCGTCTTCGTGGTGACCTTTTCCAACCGCTGGTTTCCACCCAAGGCCGTTCGCATCTGGGAGCAGCTTCACGAATTCGAGCGGATGGGACTGGTCACGGAATACTTCCTGCGCAGCGCTGCATTCGAGGCCTTGGGGACCTATTCCATGCGCGGCTTGCCGCGACCCCAAAACGACCGCTACGCCGGCGAACTGCCCCTGTCGGACCCGGTCTACGCCGTCTGGGGGCACCGAAAGGCTGGCGTATAGGATCGGCCTCGCTTGGGGCATGGGGCATCGTACCGGTGCGGTGCCGTCGGTGCGATGTTGTTTACAAACCGAAATCTCAACAGGACAAGGAGTCGAAGATGAATCTGAAGGCTTACTTTGACGAGAAAAAGGGCATGGGGGTGTTGTCCACGGCCGACGACAAGGGCGCGGTCAACGCGGCGGTGTATGCCAGGCCGCATGTTTTGGAGGACGGTCATCTGGCCTTCATCATGCGCGATCGTCTCTCGCACCACAACCTGGATTCAAACCCGCATGCTGCCTACCTGTTCCGGGAGGAGGGTTCGGGCTACAAGGGCCTGCGCCTTCATCTGACAAAACTTCGTGAAGAGAGCGGCACCGATCTGGTGCGTGAGATGTGCCGCCGCTGCCGGATCGACGACAATCCCGACGCGGTCCGATATCTGGTTACCTTTCAAGTCGACCGGGAACTGCCCCTGATCGGCCCCGGTGAATCGGTCGAGTGAAACGGGGGTTAACGTGCCGACCGGCCATGCTGCGATGGGAAGGTGACGATGTGCCGGGATTTTGGGGCATCGTGCTTGCCAACCGGCGGCCGTTGCGCCGACATGAGGAGCCACTAAATGACGACTGCAATCAAACTCGGTGTGAGCACCTGCCTTCTGGGAGAAAAAGTTCGCTTTGACGGCGGGCACAAGCACAACCGTTACATCACCCAGGTCCTGGGGCAGTTTTTCGAGTTCGTTCCGGTCTGCCCGGAGTCCGAGTGCGGCCTGGGCATTCCGCGGGAAGCCATGCGGCTGGTCGGGGAGGTCGCCAATCCCCGACTGGTGACCAACAAAACACGCGTCGATCACACCGTCCGGATGCATCAATGGGCGGCCGGCCGCCTGGACGACCTGGAAAAATCAGATCTGTGCGGGTTCATCTTCAAAAAAGACTCGCCCAGCAGCGGCCTGCACCGCGTCAAGGTATACAATGACAAGGGGCAGCCCGTTAAAAACGGCCGCGGGCTGTTTGCAGCGGCATTCACGGCGCGGTTTCCACGCATCCCGGTTGAGGAAGAGGGCCGCCTGAACGACCCCGTTCTGAGGGAGAATTTTATCGAGCGCGTCTTCGCCCTGAAACGGTGGCGTGAGCTGCTGGAAGGAAAGCGGACCCTGGGCCGCCTGGTTGACTTTCATACGCGCGAGAAGCTGCTTCTCATGTCTCACAGCCAGCCCCACTACCGTGAGATGGGCCGCCTGGTGGCTACCGGAAAAGCACGCACCCCGGCAGACCTTTACGACGCTTACGAGGCGTTGCTATTCAAGGCCCTGGATCTCAAAGGAACCGTCAGTAAGCACACCAACGTGCTCATGCACATCCTGGGATACTTCAAGAAACAGTTGGCGGCCGATGAGAAACAGGAGGTCCTGGAGTTGATCGACAACTACCGCAAGGGACATCTGCCGCTCATCGTTCCGATCACCTTGATGAACCACTTCGTCCGCAAGTACCGCCAGCCCTATCTGGCGCAGCAAACCTACTTGAATCCCCACCCGCTCGATCTGCAACTGCGCAACCATGTCTAGGGCAGCCGTCAGGTTTCGATCTGGATCACCTGCCGATCGGGCTGGTGAGGGAAGCCGTTCAAGGTGGCTAGTTCGTCCTTGTCGCGGCTGAAGGTGGGGGTGCTCTGGACATACAGGCCGATCAGACCGGCGACCGCCATCAGAGAGGAGATGTGCGTGCGTTCGTAGCCGTGGGAACCGTCGATGCCGAAGCTCACCAGGGCCGTGCGGGTATCGTTGCCGGCTTCGATGGCCGAAGCCGAATCACTGCGATAGAATCGAAAGACATCTTTTACCGGTACGATGCCATGGGCTTTGCCGATCGAGTAGAGCTTGCGGCTCAGGTGGTAATCGAACGGGCCGGTTTGATCCATCATGCAAATGGTGGCCTGATATTCCGTGGCGTTTTGATTGGGTGCCACCGGCGCATGATCGACCACCACCATTTCGGCGACGTCACCATATACCGCCCCGGAAGCCCCCGATCCGACCTCTTCGAAGATGGTGAATATCAAATGGCAGTCGATGGGCAGTTCGATCCGGTTTTCGCGGACGGATTTGGCGACCGCCAGTAAAATGGCCGCGCCGGCTTTATCGTCGAGATGGCGGGCATTGACGAAGCCGTTGTCGCCGATCTCCGGCAGGGCGTCGAAGGCCACGAAGTCTCCCACCTGGATGCCGGTCGCCGCGGAGGCGTCGTCTGCCGGCGTCTTTTTATCCATACGGACTTCCACATGGTCCCAGTCGGTGGGCTGGCGGTCCACCGCTGTCCCGAATGCATGCCCGGAGGCTTTCAGCGGCAGGACCGTACCGCGAATCGGCCCGCCGTCGGCATAGACCGTGACCCGGCCGCCCTCGGCGAATCGGCTGGACCACGTGCCCACGGGTGCAACCGCCAGGCGTCCGTTGGGCTTTACCAGCCTCACCATGGCGCCCAGGGTGTCCAGGTGCACGGCGATCGCCCGATCCAGCGTCTCCTGACGGCGGCCTTTCAAGGTTGCCCGAATGGCGCCGCGACGGGTGACATTGTGGGCGATCCCGAGCCGCAGCAGCTCCTGCCCGACAAAATGGACAATCTGGTCGGTGTAGCCGGAGGGGCTGGGGATGTTGAGCAAGCTCAAGAGAATCTGTTTCAGGTAGTCCGGATCGATGGGAACGCGGGTCATGGGTTCAGCCCTTCCTTTCAGGCCGAAGCGGCGCTTTGTGGAAAAAGCAGATCCACAAACCGCTCGGCGGTGGGCTGCGGTTCGTGGTTGGCCAACCCGGGGCGTTCATTGGCTTCGATGATGACGTAATCGGGCCCGTTGAGATCAGGCACGATCATGTCCAGTCCGGTCACCGGGATATTCAGCGCCGCCGCAGCCTGCTCGGAGGCACGGATCAGATCGGGATGGATGCTGCCGGTCACGTCGTCGATGGTGCCGCCGGTGTGCAGATTGGCGGTTTTGCGCACCTTGATCTTCACGTCGGCGGGGATGACCGCGTCCAGGTCATAGCCGGCCTGCTGCAGGCAGCGTCGGGTTTCGTCGTCGAACGGGATGCGGCTTTCGCCGCCGGTGGCGCCGGCGCGCCGGCGGTTGTACTTGTCAATCAGTTCGCGAATGCGGTGCTGCCCCGTGCCCACGATCTCGGGCGGGCGCCGCACGGCGGCGGCCACCATCGAGTTGTCGATGACGATAAGTCGCAGATCCTGGCCTTTTTGATAGGCTTCGATGATGACGTCCGGGCAGTATTGACTGGCCCACGCGATGGCGGTTTCAAGGTCCTCCGACGATCGCACGTCAACGCTGATGCCGTTGCCCTGCTCGCCCCGGGCCGGTTTGACCACGGCCTGCTTCAGTTTTTTCAAAATGGCGCTGTTGGCCGTGTTGTCCTGCAGGCTGGCAGGATATTGGCGCGGTACCTTCAGTCCGGCCGCACGCAGCACCCGATGGGTCAGGCGCTTGTCGTCGCAGCGGCTCATCGCAATGGCCGAAGTCAACTCCGTCAGGGATTCACGGCAGATGATCGAGCGGCCGCCGTACGTCAACCGGAAGTAGTTGTGCTGTTCGTCGACCACCTCCACGCCGATGCCCCGCCGCCGTGCTTCGTCGGTAATGATGCGGGCATAGGGGTTCAACGTCTCCTCCGGCGAAGATGCCGTGAAAAAGGCCTCGTTGATCTGGTTCTTGCGTTTGATGCAGAACACCGGCACCCGATGAAAACCCAATTTTTCGTACAGGGCGATGGCCTCGGCGTTGTCGTGCATCACGGACAGGTCCATGTAGGCGCGGCCGCGCGCCAGATAGTGCTCTGCTAGGTGGCAAACCAGGGCCTCCCCGACGCCGGGCGCGTTGGCCTGGGGATCCACGGCGAGACACCAAAGGCTGCTTCCGCGTTCCGGGTCGCTGAAGGTCTCAACATGGTCGATCCCCGTCACCGTACCGACGATCCGCCCGCTGCTCAGCTCCTCGGCTACCAGATAGGTGCGCAGGCGGGAGCTGCAGCGATCCAGGTAGAAGTCCGGGTCGGCGCTGACCATTTTGCGCGACCGGTAGATTCGATTGATGGCGGCGACATCTTTTTGCTGGCTGATCCGTCGGATGGTAAATGCCGGCCATCGCTTGCGTCCCGGATGATAGTCGTGGAACCAGAGGCGGTAGGTGTGCGACGGGTCCAGAAAGAGTTTGTCGGGACCCTTGGCCAGCAGGACGTGGGGATCACGCAGATAAAACGCAATGTCCCGCTGGCCCGCGCCCTCTTCGCAGATGGCCGCGAACAGTGTATCCGCGGACTGGAAGGTCTGACCGAAGATGATCCGGCCCCAGCCCATCTCAACCACCGTATCTTTTTTAAGTTGGGATGCCTGCGGGCCCGTGGCCGGCTGCCAACTCTTCAGCGACAGGCTGCTCATGCGTTCCAGGCGGTCTACACGGCCTTGGTTATTCATGGGTTGCTCCTCCATCGGCGACCATAACGAGAATTAGATGCCCTGCAGCGTCAGCCAGCGCTCAAGCACGGCCATCTGCCACAGCTTGGACCCCTTCAACGGGGTGATGTGCGCGTGGGGGGCATCGAGGACATGGGCCACATACTCGGGATTGAAGATCGCCCGCTGCCGGCAGTCGGACGACCCCAGCGTGTCGGTGACAAACGCCAGATAGTCTCCATCCAGGTACTTCAAGGCCGGAACCGGGAAGTAGCCTTTTGGCCGATCGATCACCGCCGCGGGAATCACCGATCGCGCCGCCTCCTTGAGAACGTGTTTGCCGCCGTTTTCGACCTTGTACGATGCGGGAATGCGAGCGGCAAACTCCACCAGTTCGTGGTCGAGAAAGGGAACACGCGCTTCGAGGCCCCAGGCCATGGTCATGTTGTCCACGCGTTTGACCGGATCGTCGGTCAGCATCACGGTGGTATCGATGCGCAGGGCCTGATCCACCGGTGAGGGCGCACCCGGCTGCTGGAAATGGTGCTGGACGAAATCGAGGCTGTGGTCTTCGTCCACGAACCGGGGGTTGACGGCGGCGGCATACTCGGTGTGGGGGCGGTCGAAAAAATGGCCGACGTAATCATAAAGGCCGTCTTCGCTGTCGACCAAGGGCGGGTACCAGTGATAACCGCCGAAGATTTCATCGGCACCCTGGCCGCTTTGGACAACTTTGACGTGTCTGGACACGGTTTGGCTGAGCAGGTAGAAGCCGATGCAGTCATGGCTGACCATCGGTTCGCTCATGGCCCGGATGCACCGGTCCAGGGCGGGCAGCACCTGCTTATCGCGCGCCTCGATCTTGTGGTGGTCGGTGCTGTAGTGGCGGGCGATGATGTCCGAGTAAGCGAATTCGTTGCCGTCTTCTCCGTTGGCATCTTTGAACCCGATCGAAAAGGTGTTGAGCCCCTCCTGGCCGAGCTCGGCCAGCAGCCCGACGACAAGGCTGGAGTCCAGCCCCCCGGAAAGCAGCACACCGACCGGAACGTCGGCCGCCAGGCGCCGTTTTACGGCTGCGCGAAGGCGAACCAGCAGCAGTTCGGCCCAATCTTCGAGGCGGTAGTGGGACTCCTCGCCCACCGCGCCGAATGACAACGTCCAATAGGTGTTTTCGGTGACCGCGCCATCGGGCGTGATGGTCAAGGTGGTCCCCGGTTTCATCTTTCTGATCGCCTTGAGCATCGTGTGCGGCGCCGGTACCACGGAGTGGAAGGTCATGTAGTGATGCAGGGCTACCGGATCGATATCGGTGCCGACGTCGTCACACACCAGAAGCGCCGGCAGTGTAGAGGCAAAGCGAAGGGCGTTGCCGCTTATGGTATAGTACAAGGGCTTGATGCCCAACCGGTCTCGCGCGATAAAGGCCTTGCCGTCGTCGCGGTGGACGATCGCGAAAGCGAACATGCCGTTGAAGCGTTTGACGCACTGCTCACCCCAGGCATGATACGCTTTCAAGATGACCTCGGTGTCTCCGTCTGAGAAGAAACGGTAGCCCTTGTTTTCCAGTTCAGCGCGCAGGGTGTCGTAGTTGTAGATGGCACCGTTGTAGACGATTGACAGTCCTAAGGTGTTGTCCACCATGGGCTGGTGGGCGCGCTCGCTCAAGTCGATGATCTTCAGGCGCCGATGCCCCAAGGCGGTGCCCGCCTGGACATGCAGGCCCAAGGCGTCGGGCCCGCGCATTTCCAATGCCCTCGTCATTCTGACAACTGGTTCAACGTCCGCTGGGCGCCCGTTGAAAACAATCTGGCCGCAGATACCGCACATATGGTTCGCCTTTCTTGGTGGGTGGTGACCCTGAATCCGTCGCAGATAATGTTACCACCTCGTCTCAACACGCCAATGGGGTCGTGCCCGTATTTACGTTCGCGCTGTGCGGTAGTTGCCCTGTCCAGATAGTAGAGATCGAAGCGCCGTTTCCGGAAAAAGTTCGATGTGTTCACGTTGCCGCCATTCAAAGCCGGAAAATACGGTCTTGACCCCATTGAGATTTTTGGGATGTTTTCGTAGGCTGACGTGAAACGAGCAAAGGAGGTGAACGTGAGATGAAGTTCAGAGACATTTTTCTTCCCAAAATTGCACGATCCAACCCCGAGGTGAGGAAAAAAGCCGTTATGGCGGAGGAAAACAGGGAGATCCTGAAAAAGGTCATCCAGAATGACTCCGACCAAGATGTACGCGCCGCCGCGCGCAAGCGATTGCAGCGGATCAATACCTGATGTCGACCGTTTGGTAGATGTTGGTTGCGTTTAGGCGCCGAACGTGTTGCTTCGACGGTGTTGGCAAGAAGGGGCGTCCCAGAAAGCGACAGTCTCGATGGACATCATGAGGGCCGCACGAGTGCTGCGATGTATAGGTATAGGTGCGTCGTTACTATCGACTCACCCGCAGACGATCTGCGGCTCACATGAAGGTCACTAGTCCGGTAAGAGATGTCTGGCAGAGGCGCTGCGTCTTTCCGAACAGGGGGTGTTGTTAAAATCGAACCGCGACAACGAGGAGATTGAAATGCCCCGGCAATACGATGCGCTGATCATTGGATCCGGTACGGCCGGCCAAACCGCAGCCTTCGCCCTGAACCGTGAGGGGTTTTCCGTCGGTCTGGTGGAGCACAGCGACCGTCCGGGCGGAACCTGCGCCCAAACCGGATGTCAGGCCAAAAAGTGGTTTTACGAAGGCATGGCAACCGTGGCCCGCTCCCGACACCTGGCCGGCATCGGCATCACCACTGCGGCCACGGCCAGCTGGCGGGGTCTGCGCGACGCCAAGAACTGTTTCACCGAGAACGTGCCGTCCAGCACCATTTCGGGACTGAAAGAGGCCGGCATCGATTTTTTGGACGGCCGGGCATCATTTCACGATCCCCAGACGGTCAGCGTGAACGGTCGATCGATTTCGGCGCGGTTTATCATTCTGGCGACCGGCGCACGCCCCATGGCCCTGCCTGTGGACGGGGCGCCGGCGATCATCACCAGTGACGCCTTCATGGAACTCGACCGCCTGCCGCAGCAGATTATTTTTATCGGCGGCGGGTTCATCTCCTTCGAGTTCGCCCACTTTACCGTGCGGCTGGGAGCGCCGGGGACCCGCTGCACTATCCTGGAGGCGGGATCGCGTGCCCTGGGTCCTTTTGACGAAGAGATGGTCGACCTGCTGCAAGAAGCATCCGTGGCCGACGGGATCGACATTCGCTGCAACGCGGCGGTTTCCGACATCGCAACAAACGGCCGCCGATTCACCGTGTCCACCGAGGATGGCGATGCTTTCGAGGCAGATCTGGTCGTTCACGGCGCCGGTCGAACCCCGAACCTCGACGACCTGGCCCTGGATCGCGCCGATATCGGTCACTCGAACAGTGGTATCGACGTCGACCGCAAGATGTTGACCAGCAATCCACATGTCTACGCCATAGGGGATTGTGCCGCCACCGTGCAGCTGGCACGCGTGGCGGATGCGGAAGCGCATGTGGCTGCAGCGGACGTGCTTCGCCGTGTGAAAGGGGGCGACCGACCGGACGACTGGACGATGGACTACGGCGTGGTGCCCTCGGTCTTGTTCACCTATCCCCAGTACGCAATGGTCGGGGCTACGGAAGGCCAGCTCAAAGAAGCGGATGTGGCCTACCGCAAAAGTTTCGGCAAGCAACTCGCATGGCCAACCTATCGGCGGGTGGGATTGAAATCGGCGGCCTTTAAGCTGCTTGCCGGTGAGGACGGAATGCTGTTGGGTGCGCACATGATCTCGGACAGCGCTACCGGCCTGATCCATGCCTGCACCCTGGCCATGATGAACCGCATCCCCGTTGCGGACCTTTACCGTCAGTGCATCCTGACCCCTTACCCGTCACGGGAAAGCGACATCACCCACATGCTCAAGCCCTTGGTACCATAGATGGGCGGTATCGCTTTAGGCATCTTGAATTTGCGAGGCATTACGGATGTAATCGAGCAGCATTTTTGCATCGCTGTCCGCCAGAAATGATTTTTGCCGTTCGTAATGGCTTTTCAGCTTTCAGGTCACGTTTGGTCTCCCTTGATGATTTTCCTGCGGACCATTACCGGCAGGCCGTATTTGCCAGGCATCGTAACGGTTATCCCAACGGAGACAAATAGGGCTCACGCTGCAATTGGGCGCTCCATACCCGGCAATTTCGCTGGATTTCAGACGGAATTCAGTACGCTGCTGCTTCTTGTTCTCTTTTTCCAGACGCTGATTGGCCTGTTCGAGCGCTTCACCATACGCCGAATATTCTAAGTTGCTTTGATGAAGGTGCCCTCCCGATACTCCCGGAATGCCCTGTCCAATTCCGCCTGGGTGTTCATCACGATAGGCCCTTGCCAGGCCACCGGTTCACCCAACGGCTTTCCCGTCAGCAGCAGAAACCGGAATCCGTCCGCCTGCGCGCTGACCGACAACCGGTCGCCTTTTTCGAACAGGACCAGGGTGCCGTTGGCGACCTTTTTGTCATCGGTGCTGCCGATACCACCGATGACATAGATCATGGCCGTGTAGGCCGGATCGGTTGCATGAACGAACGTTTCACCGGCTGGCAGGTTGCAGTCGAGAAATTCCGGATCGATGACGATGTCATCCATGGGGCCCGTTGCCCCGCTGAAGTGTCCGGCGATTACCTTGACGCGGGCACCGTTGGCCAGTTCGACCACCGGTATCCGGTCGGCGGTGATGTCACGGTAGCGCGGCGCCATCATTTTCTGGGAGGCGGGCAGATTGGCCCACAGCTGAAACCCGTGCATGGCGCCGTCGGCGTCGCCCTTGGGCATCTCCTGGTGGATGATGCCGCTGCCGGCCGTCATCCACTGCACGTCACCCGAGGAGATCACGCCCTTGTTGCCCAGGCTGTCGCCGTGTTCCACATCGCCTTTGAGCACGTAGGTGATCGTTTCGATCCCGCGGTGCGGATGCCAGGGAAACCCTTTCAGGTAATCGGCGGGGATGTCGGAGCGAAAGTCATCGAGCATCAAAAAGGGGTCCAGTTGCGGTGCTTCCCGGAAACCGAAGACCCGGTGGAGCTGAACGCCGGCGCCTTCCATGGTCGCCTGGCGTGTTGCGGTCATCGCTATTTTTCGAATTGCCTGCATGGATGCCTCCCGTCAAGGTTACAAAGTGGGTTGGTGGTGGTGTTCGAACTGCCGGCTGCCCGGCGAGCGTGACGGCAGATCCGACGGCCAATGCCAGCGCTTCGATCGGACAGCGAAACCGATTTGCCTTCATGCGTTGTCCGACCACATCTGCTTGAGAAACCGGCCCGTATAGCTTGCCGGTGACTGGGCCACCTGTTCGGGAGTTCCCTGGGCCACCACGCGGCCGCCGCCCTTGCCGCCTTCGGGACCCAGGTCGATGATCCAGTCGGCAGTCTTGATGACGTCCAGGTTGTGCTCGATGACCACCACGGTGTTGCCGTTGTCCACCAGGCGCTGCAGAACGGCCAGCAGCAGCTTGATGTCCTGGAAGTGAAGGCCCGTGGTGGGTTCGTCCAGAATGTAAAGCGTGCGGCCCGTGGCCCGTTTGGCCAGTTCGCGGGCCAGCTTGATGCGCTGGGCTTCCCCGCCGGACAGGGTCGTGGCGGCCTGGCCGAGTTTGATGTAGCCGAGGCCGACATCCATGAGCGTGTCCAGGATGCGGCGGATCTGGGGATGGTTCCGGAAAAGCGCCTGGGCCTGCAACACCGACAGGCCCAGCACGTCGGCGATGGTGTGGTCCTTGTATCGGATCTCCAGGGTGGCGTCGTTGAAGCGCTTGCCCCGGCAGGTTTCGCAGGGCACGTAGACATCGGCCAGAAAGTGCATCTCCACCTTGATGTATCCGTCTCCGCTGCAGGCCTCGCAGCGCCCGCCTTTGACATTGAACGAGTAGCGTCCCTTCTTGTAGCCGCGCATGTTGGACTCGGGCAGCTGGGCGAAGAAGTCGCGGATGAAGTCGAAGACCTTGGTGTAGGTGGCCGGGTTGCTGCGGGGGGTGCGGCCGATGGCCTTCTGGTCGATGTTGATGACCTTGTCCAGGTGCTTCAGGCCGGTGATGGCCGCGTGGCGGCCGATTTCCAGTTGGGCGTTGTGCAGCCTGCCGGCCAGGGCCGGGTAGAGAATCTGGTTGATCAGGGTGGACTTGCCGGCACCCGACACGCCCGTAACGGCCACCAGCAGCCCCAGCGGGATCTCCACGCTGAGGTGGTCCAGGTTGTTCTCGGTCGCATCGGCAACGGCAATGCGCCGGCTGTCGGCGGTTTTGCGTACGGTCGGTGTTGCGATCGTTGCCTTTCCGCTCAGGTACTGGCCGGTCAGGGAGGTTTTGCGCCGCATGATCTGCTTGGGGGTCCCCTGGGCGACGATTTCGCCGCCCAGGTGCCCGGCGCCGGGGCCGAAGTCCACGATCCAGTCCGACGACGCCATGGTTTCGCGGTCGTGTTCGACCACGATGAGGGTGTTGCCGATGTCCCGCAGGTGAGCCAGGGTGTTCAACAGCTTGATGTTGTCGCGTTGGTGCAGGCCGATGGACGGTTCGTCCAGGATGTAGAGCACGCCGGTGAGCTCCGACCCCACCTGGGAGGCCAGGCGAATGCGCTGGGATTCGCCGCCGGACAGGGTCGGGCCCTTGCGGCTGAGCGACAGGTAGTCCAGCCCTACGTTGATGAGAAAACCCAGGCGCCCGGTGATCTCCTTGAGCAGTTCGGCGGCGATGATGCGGCGGTTGCCGGTGAGCTTCATGCCGGTCAGAAAATCCTGCGCCTCGCGGATGGTCATCTCGGTCAGGTCGATGATGGAGCGGCCGTCGACATGCACGGCCAGCACCTCGGGCTTCAGACGCCGGCCGCCGCAGGTGTCGCAGGGTCGCGTGGAGAGAAAGCGGCTGTAATACTTCTTGGCATTTTCGGATTCGGTCTGCTTGTAGCGGCGCATGAGGGTGTTGAGCAGCCCTTCGTAGGTGGTGGTGTAGGCGCCCTGGATTTTCTCGGCACTCCAAGTGACGGTCAGTTCGCGCCCGCCGGAACCGTAGAGAATCAGATCCTTCTGGCGTTTGGGAAGCCGCTTCCAGGGCGTGTCGAAGTCCACCTGCCACTGCCGCTGCATGGCGCGCAGCTGCTCCGCTGTCCAGGACCCGTTCAGGCGGCCCTTGCCGGAAAAGTGGTTCTGCCAGGGGATGACCGCGCCCTGGCGGATCGAAAGGGTATCGGCGGCGATGACCTTGTCGGCGTCCATGGCCAGCTTGGAGCCGATGCCGTTGCAGTCCGGGCACATGCCCAAGGGTGAGTTGAAGGAGAACAGGGGCGGGTCCAGCTCCGGGTAGGCGATGCCGCAGCAGGAGCGGGCCTCGCTCATGGCCGTGTCGCCGCTGCCCATGTGGTGGACGATGAGGCGCCCGTCGCCCAGCTTGAGGGCGGTCTCGACCGAATCGGTCAGCCGTTTTCTGAAATCGTCGCTCCCGGCCACCACAAGTCGGTCCACGACCGCCTCGATGCTGTGTTTCTTATAGCGCGCCAGGGCCTGAACGGCTTCGATCTCCTGGACCACGCCATTGACCCGCAGCCGGGCATACCCTTGCCGTTGAAGTTTGGTGATCACCTCGCGATGCTCGCCCTTGCGGCCGTCGATGACCGGCGCCAGGATCAGCACCTTGGACCCGGCGGGCATCTCCATGATGCGGGTGACCATCCCCTGGGCGTCGCCCTTGCCGACCGGCCGGTGGCACTTGATGCAGGTTTGCTGGCCGATGCGGGCGAACAGCACCCGCAAATAGTCATAAATTTCCGTGATGGTGCCGACCGTGGAACGGGGGTTCTTGCTGGCGGATTTCTGCTCGATGGAGATGGTCGGTGAAAGGCCCCGGATCGTGTCGTAGCGCGGTTTTTCCATCTGGCCGATGAACTGGCGGGCATAGGCCGACAGCGATTCGACGTAGCGCCGTTGACCTTCGGCGAAGATGGTATCGAAAGCCAGGCTGGACTTGCCCGAGCCGGACACACCGGTGAAGACGATCAGCTTCTTTTTGGGCAGATCGATGTCGATGCGCTTCAGGTTGTGCTCGCGGGCGCCCCGGACTTCGATGGTGTCCAGCTCGATCGGCTTCTTTTTCTGGCGGGATTGTCGGGCCAATGGCGATGCGGTCCCGTTGGGGTGGTTCTTCATCTTTTTGTTCCATATCGCTACCACCGGCAGGCCGCTGCGGGGTGCCGGTTGGACATTCACATTGCTAAGGATCTGTTTTGCAAAAGAAAAACCGGTGACCGCAGGATCACCGGTCTTCATCGATGGGATAAATTTAAGTACCGATGGATCACTTGTCCACGCCACTGGGGCATCATTTCTTTGGCGTGCATGCCGCAGTGGCCGGGACGTTGGCAGGGCCGTCACCGCACGGGGCACCAGAATTCGATGCGCGTTCCCTCCGGGTCGAAAATGTAAAAAACATCGGCCCCCAGGACCCGGGAACGAATGTCGGTCGGCGCCACACCGATGCCGGCAAGGCGCCCATGCACGGCGGTGAGATCGTCGGTTTGAAACGAAAGGGTGATGCCGTTTCCGCCAGCGCTCGACAGGGTCGTGCGGGACTGGTCCGCTATGCTCAGAAATGCCGTTGCCGAGAGGTGAAATTCTACCAGCCACGAACATGCAAAGGCAACTTCGAGCTGCAGGCGATCGCGGTAAAAGGCCACCGTTTCGTCCCAGCGGCGGCAGTAAAGGATCGTGTTGGTTCGCTTGATTTCAAGAAACCGGGTCATGCACTACCCCTTCACCGAGAGGCACGAGCGTTCCCGTTGATCGGGGCGGTGTCAGCTGAAATACTTCATGAATTGAACTCGTTCGAACACGGCGGGATTGCTGGCCGCCTCCTGGCTCATCTTGCCCCGAAAGTCCGACAGACGCGTGTGTTCATGGTCGGTCATCCATTTTGTCAAGGCCTCTTGCATGACGCCGATCTGCTGCGGGCCATTTTTGTAAAGGCTCGAGACCACCTGGACGGCCTTGGCCCCGGCCAGAATCTGTTTGACGACCGCATCGCCGTCATGAACGCCGGTCGAAGCAGCCAGGTCGCAGCCCACTTTGTTGGCCATGATCGCCACCCAGCGCAGCGAGATGGCCATTTCGGCCGGAGTGCTGTACACGAACGACGGTTTTATTTTCAGCTTGTCGATATCGATATCAGGGCTGAAGAATCGGTTGAAAAGAACCAGCCCCGCAACGCCCGTGTCGGACAGGCGTTTAATCATCTGGCCAAGGCTTGAAAAATAATAGCTGATCTTGAGTGCGATCGGGATAGAGACCGCATCCAACAGCCGCTCGATCACATTAAAGTACATGCGCTCCTGCTCTTGGCTGGATCGGCTGAAGTCCGACGGCAGGAAAAACATATTCAGCTCGATGGCATCGGCGCCGGCTTCTTGAAGTTGTTGCGCAAAGGATATCCATTCGTGGGAATAGGTGCAGTTGATGCTGGCGATGATCGGGATGGAGACCGCTTTCTTGGACTGCTTGACCAGATCGATGTAGCTGTTCAGCTTTTTGCCTTTCAAATGAAAATCGTAATAGTCGAACTGATCCAGATTGACGCCGGCGGCTTCGGCCTCCTTCAATATGTCCTCAGTCTCGAAAACGATCTCTTCTTCGAAAATTGATTTCAAAACGATCGCACCGGCGCCGTACCGGGCGAGTTTTTGAATTTTTTCGACTGAATCGGTCAGTCCGGAACTGCCGGCAATGATAGGACTGTTGAGTTTCAGGCCCAGATAAGTAGTGCTTAGATCCATACGCCGCTCCTTTCGCAGATGCACATTAAGCCAGACCGCTGGCCTTTTGCATCTAATTAATCTCAAAACCAGGGTGGTGCCGGGACAACACCGCCCACAGCCAAGTGAAACCAATGATAGACTAAACCCTTGCCCCATTCAAGCTCGAAGAGATGATATGATAAGTGCTCCTCATTACTAGGGATTCGCAAGCCTTGATCTCGGGCCTTTTACGAATCCGTCCGAAATGCGACTTTTTACGATTACATCATTTTTTACCTTCACCGTTGACGCGGCCGGTAGATAACGTGCTCCAAAATCATAACCGTCAGCACGCCCACGACAAACCCGTTGCCGAGAACCGGCAGCAGCACCGGCGGAAAGGCCGCCTTGACGGCGCCGGGCAGGTAGGACACAACGATGCTGACCATCGCGGGGATGCTGATGATCAGCCCGTCCTGGAAGGAGAAGCCGCCGCTTCCAAAGGCCACCATCAGGCCGGCGGCCAGCTGTGCGCTCATGATGTAAAGCAGGATCGTTCCCACTACGACGGCGGGCACGTTCCAGATGAACGCCACTACACCCGGTAAAAAGGCGATCGCCAGCAGGCCGAGGCTGGTGGGGATCAAGGTAAAGCGGGAGGCGTTGCCATTGGCGGCGATGATGCCGGCGCTCAAGGAGAAGTTGACCGGTCCGATGACGCCGCAAAAACCGGCCAGGATATTGGACAGCCCGGTGAGGGTGATGCCGGCGGTCACCCGGCGCGGCATGGCGGGTGGGTCGATCAAGCGCCCGACGGCCTGAATGGAGCCCAGGTCGTTGATGGACAGGGCGAGAAAGCAGACCAGAAAGGCGATCAACAAGCCGGGGTCCCAACTTGGCCGGGTCGTGAGGTCGTTGAAAAAATTAGAAATAATTCCCAGTTGGCCGCGATCCTGCCATGCCGCGGGAGGGACCATGGCCAGGTAGGCCAGACTGCCGGCAACAAGGGCCCAAACGATCATGGTCGATTTCCAGATCCCCGTGAGTAGTCGATCGGCCGTCAGCATGGCCAGCAGTAATGCCAGGGCAAACCCCAGGTTTGCCGGCACCATTTGATGGGACGGAGCGGTTAGGATCAGGGTCAAAATCGTGGGTGTGATGGTTAGGGCAATCAACATCAGAATCGTTGCCACGACCCTGAAGGTAAACAGCCGGGTCAACGCAGAGAACAAACCGGTGACGCTCAACAGCACCAGCAAGGCGCCGCCGGCCGCAATGGTCGTGTATACCGCGTCGATATGGCTCCCGGCGCCGGCCACGATGCCCACCAGCAAAACGGTTGCCGGCCCCGTGATCAGCGGCAGCCGATGCCCCCACAACACCTGCGAAAAAAGCGCCGTCGCCACGACGAAGAACAGTTTCTGCATGTAGACCAGCTGGCGGACAGGCTCGTCAAAGTGCAATCCGGCCACCACTTTGCCGATGATGACGACGGTGGCCATCGCGATCGCCAGCCACTGCAGGCCAAAGACCACGGTTTCGAAAACCGGCGGCCGGGTATCCAGACCGTATTTGATTTTCAGTTCGCTCAACGCAGCCAGCCTGTGCGCTTTTATTCAGACGGCAAGGGACCCTTTCCTGAAACCACTCTCCTCGTGCCTGGCAGCGATGGTCTCGGCCAGGCGGTCCAGGGCTTCAAGATAAGGTGGTGTGGTGGTCGCCAGCCACTATTTTCGGTTGTTGATTGATGGTCCGCCAGCCACCCAACGGCGAGCAGATCGGCCGGTACACCTTGACAATCCAGTCCCATGCCATGCAGCGTTCTTATCGACCAACATTCCTCATTATAAAACGACATGTCAACCATCCGTCGATTGCAAGGATGAAATTAACACCTGTGCCGAGGCTTTGGCATCCCCAAGCATCAAGATGGCATTGCCGTTGTCGTAAAGTGGATTCGTGACGCCGGAGTACCCCGGATTTTTGTCAAAATTGCAGACGATCACTTTTTGGGCCTCATGGGCCATCAAAATCGGCATGCCCGAAATCGGTGTTCCTTCGCTTTGAATCGCCGCCGGGTTCACGACATCGCAAGCACCAAAGACAATGGCCACATCCGTTTGTGGGAACAGCGGATTGACCTCGTCCATCTCAAGCAGATCATCGTAGTCGACTTCGGCTTCGGCCAGAAGCACGTTCATATGTCCGGGCATTCTTCCGGCAACCGGGTGGATGGCATATTTTACGCTGGCCCCCCTTTTTTCCAGAAGGGAGGCCAGTTCAACGACGTCAAACTGTGCTTTGGCCAGCGCCATGCCGTACCCGGGGATGATGACGACATTTTTTGCCGACACCAGCGCATTGACCGCTTCGGTCGTGTTGTTGGAAGCAGGTTTTTCATCGACTGGCTCCGGTACGTGTCGATCCGACAGGTTTTCCAGGAGTTGCTGGACGGTCTGTTGGGCATCACCCGGCAGCAAGATGGTGTTGCGCATCTCGTACAACGGGTTTTCAACGCCCGAATAGCCCGGTTTTTCATCAAAGTTGCAGCACACGACATGCTTGGCCTGATGGGCCATTAAAATCGGCATGCCTGATATGGGCGTCCCCTCGACGTCGATGGCTGCGGGATTGACCACATCACAGGCACCGACGACCAGCACCAGGTCGGTGTGCTGGAATTCGGGGTTGATGGTCTCCATCTCGACCAGCATGTCGTAATCCACACCGGCTTCAGCCAGGAGCACATTCATATGCCCGGGCATCCTTCCTGCCACCGGATGGATGGCGTATCTGACGTCCTTGCCCATGGCGGTCATCCGGCGAGCGAGCTCGGCGACTTCCATTTGGGCCTTGGCCAGGGCCATCCCGTAGCCGGGAACGATGATAACGGTTTGGGCCTCTACAATGATGCCGGCCGCCTTTTTCAGATCTTGAGCCGCGTCTGCCACCTGTGTGTCTGCAATCACAGCCCGGGTTGACAATGCCGTCGATTGCATCTTTTTTTCTAACCGGTCCTTTGGTTTTTTTTGTTCGGGAAAGAACACCCTGAAAAGATTTCGATTCATGGCCTTGCACATCACATGGGTGAGAATGGAACCCGAGGCCGCCACCGTTGCACCAAAGGCAATCAGCAGCTGGTTGCCGATCACCATCCCGCAAAATGAGGCGGCCAAGCCGGCTGTGGCATTCAGAAATGAAATCAGCACCGGCATGTCGGCGCCGCCGATGCGAATCGAAAACAAGATTCCCAAAAGGGCGGAGAGCACGATCTGGGCAAGATAGACGAGCCACACCAAGTCGGCCCTAAAATAAAAGGATGCCGCGCCGACCGCAAACAGACCGCCCATATTCAACAGCATGAGTAAATTGTGGGACGGGAGTAGGTGGGGCGTCTGCCTGATTCGGTTGGCTAATTTGGCGCTGGCGATCATACTGCCGCTAAAGGTCAGCGATCCGACCGTCAGCCCCAAAACGCCGGATATTTCGCTCACCAGGGTAAGCGTGTGCCCAGCGCGTGTCAGCTCAATCAGAGAGACCAGAAAAGCGGCCACGCCGCCGGCGCCGTGTTGGAATGCCACCATTGCTGGGATCTGGATCATACTGACGGATCTTGCCACCGCATAGCCGGTGGCGGAACCGATCAGCAGTGACATGACAACCGTACCGATATCGACAACCCCGTGGCGCAAAAGAACCAGAATCAATGCACACAACAGTGCAAATGCCGCCGTCAGGTTGCCAGACGTTGCCCGGCGGGGTTCACGGAACAGCCCTATCCCCGCAATCAGGATCAAGATTACCGAAAAGTCGACGAAAAGTGTCATGGCACGATCAATTTCAATTAGTGGTTATTCCGTGACGACCGTTTTTGCTTGAAAAGCCGCAGCATTCTGTCCGTAATGGCAAAACCGCCCACGACGTTGAAGGTTGCGGTAACAATGGCCAGGGCACCCAGCACCTTTTCCACGACCGTAGTCGGCACAGAAAACAGCATCAAGGCTCCCAGTATGGTCACGGCGGAAATGGCGTTGGTCATGGACATCAAGGGCGTGTGCAGCAACGACGGCACTCTGGATATCAACAGATATCCGACAATAAAGGCCGACAAAAAGACGCTCGCCATCAGCAGTAAGTTTGCCATCTGTTCCTCTTTTCCTCCATTGGGGTCGGCCTAATTGGACAACCCACTTTGCATGGCCTTGAGGGTGCCCTGATGGTGGATGGTCTCGCGATGGGTCACCAGCGAACTTTTGACAATCTCATCATTCAGGTCGGGTTCTCCCGGACCGTTTTTAAACAAATTTTCAACGTAGTAGTACATATTGTTGGCGTACAACCAGCTGGCATGCACGGCCATCCGGCCGGGGATGTTCTGGATGCCGCAGACATTGACGCCTAAATGTTGAACAAAGCGCCCCGCTTGGGTCACGGCGCAGTTCCCGCCTTGATCGATGGAGACATCCATGATGACCGCGCCCGGTTTCATGTTCGCAACCATCTCTTCGGTCACCAGGATGGGGGCGACTTCTCCAGGCACCAACGCGCTGAGGATGACAACATCCGTTTTTTCCAGATGGGGAGCGATCAGACGCTGTTCGATTTCGAGCCACTCGGCCTCCAGGGCTTTTGCATAGCCACCGCTGCCGACAGCCAGTTCTTGCGGGATCTCGAATTCGACCACTTTGGCGCCCAGGCTGTCGGCTTGGGTGCAGGCGTCCTGGCGGATGTCCATGGCCTTGACAACGCCCCCCAGCCGTTTGGCGGTTGCAATGGCTTGGAGTCCAACCACACCGGCCCCGACAACCAGAAACGTGGCCGGTTTGATCGTCCCGATGGCAGTACCGATCATGGGAATGAAGGTCGGCAGCTGGTTGGCGGCCATGATGACGGATTTGTAGCCGGTGACCGTGCTCATGGACGACAGGGCGTCCATGCGCTGGGCGCGCGAGATGCGCGGGATGCCGTCCATCGTCAGTGCGGTGATGTTTTTGTCCCGAAGCCGTTTGACGATCTGGTGGCTTTCCGGTGCCGCCGGATGAAGGAAGGTGATCAGGACACTGCCATCGCGCAGCATATTGACTTCATGTTCGTCCAGTTGTTCGTTGAACACCGGTTGCTTGACCTTTAAAATGACATCCGCTTCGGCAAACAGACGCTGTGTATCGGAGAGGATGGTCGCCCCGGCAAGTTTATAAGCGTCGTCGCTGTTCAACACACCCTCTCCGGCCGATGCTTCAACGACCACGTCAAAGCCCAGGTCAATGTACTTTCGGACGGTTTCCGGTGTGGCGGCGACTCTTTTTTCTTCCGACAAAATCTCTTTTGGAATCCCGATCAGCATAATTCACCTCATCTTGTTGAGTAAAAATCAGGTTTTTGGTGGCTGCCCTGCATGGCACATCAGATATTGCCTTGATCGATCATGGTGTGGGCGACCTTGATGAAACCGGCGATATTGGCGCCGGTAAAGTAATTGCCTTTGTGCCCGGCCTGCGCTGCGGCACGCAGGCAGGTCTCATGGATGTCGATCATGATGGTCAGCAGCCTTAGGTCGACCTCTTCCCGGGTCCAGCGAATCTTGGCGCTGTTCTGGGCCATCTCCAGGCCGGAACAGGCGACCCCGGCGGCATTCGACGCCTTTCCGGGTGAGTAGAGGATCGCACTGTCAAGGAGTACATCCATGGCTTCCTGCGTGGCCGGCATATTGGCGGCCTCGGTCACACAGCGGCAGCCGTTTTTCAGCAGGTTCCGGGCATCCTTCTCATCCATTTCGTTCTCACAGGCACAGGGGAAAGCGACGTCACAGGCAACGCCCCACGGTTTTTGGTCCGGATGGAAGTCAACCTTGAACTGCTGCGCGAAATCCTCGACCTGATCCCGGTTGCTGCGGCGCATGGCCAGCATGTAGTCGATCTTTTCGCCTTCGATGCCGTCGGGGTCATGAACAAATCCATCCGGGCCGGAAAGGGTGACGACCTTGCCGCCCATCTGGGTTACCTTGCTCACCACACCCCAGGCCACATTGTTTTTTAACCATTGAAAATCTCCTTTGAGATATGTGGGGCACGGTGGCGTCAGTTCGCCATCGCGCAGGGGACGCCCACTTCGCAATACAGCCGCTCCAGAGCCTCATCGAAAAAGGGGGGTTGGGGCGTGCTTTTCAGCTTTTCGGCCAACTTTTGCGCTGCCATGGCCAGTTCCGCATGGGCACCGGCGGGCCCATTTTTGAGCAGCTGAACCAGGGCATCGACGGCAATGATTCTGGCGTCATAGTAGATGTTGTCGTCTGCCACGGTGGCGAGGACCTGGAGAACCAACTCTCTGGACGGGGTTTGAATTTCACCGACGCGTTTGAGCACCTCCTCGCGCAGTCGCCAGTTGCCCTTGAACCGCAGGATCCGAATCAACCCCGGCTGACATTCCGCCAATCTGCCGCTGTCGGCCAGATCGTCGAAGGTGTCCAGGACCTGTCCCCAATCGGTGAGGTTTCCAAAAGGATCGTGTCGCATTGAATTACTCCTTTTCTGTGCGTAGCCTGATTTTTTGATGACTGACCTCGGGACAGAGCAATGACGGTGCCAACAATGAAGTTCTGATTAACCTGTTGATATCAAAGATATAGTTTAGGAAGTGGTCGGGAAAGGCAAGAAATGAGGATGGGAAATAGCCGCCCGTTAAAATCAAATTAATAGTTAGCAACCCATCGTAATAATGGGGGTATAGTTATTACGGGCGAATTCGCCCGTGACGGGCGAATATGGCACCTATGCTGGAGGCATTTTCCGGAAAAGCGCCCGGCGGGATATGCCCAGCAAGGCGGCCGCCCGGGTGCGGTTGCCGCCGGCCTTGTCTAGGGCCTTGGCGATCAGGGCCTGTTCCAGCTGCCGGGTGGCTTGACGCAGGTCGAGCTCCACCGGCAGCGGTGCCCCGGCCGACTTCGGCTCGGGCGCCAGAAAATCGAGGTCGCCAAGGGTGACGTAGCGCTGCAGCACGTTGCGCAGTTCGCGCACGTTGCCGGGCCAGTCATACTCGATCAAAGTGTCCATGATGCGGCCGGGCACGCTGGTCGCGCCGGAGGGGCCTTTGAGCTTGCGCAAAAAGTGCTCCACCAGCAGCGGAATGTCCTGCTTGCGGTGGCGCAGGGGAGGCAATTGTATTTGGATCACCTGGATGCGATAAAAGAAATCGCTGCGCATGTGCCCGCTGTTGACCTTGTCGTCCAGGGCGCTGTTGGAGGCTGAAATGATCCGAAAATCACCCAGATTGACCTCGGTGCCGCCGACGGGCCGGTAACCGGCGCCCTCGATGGCGCGCAAGAGTTTGGCCTGCATGGTGACGGTCAACTCGCTGACCTCGTCAAGAAACAGCGTCCCGCCATCGGCCATGTCCAGGTAGCCCGGCGAATCGGCGTGCGCCCCGGAAAAAGATCCTTTGCGGTGGCCGAAAAATTCACGTTCGAAGAGCGATGCCTGGATGGCGCCGCAGTTCATCGCCACGAAGCGCCCTTTTTTCCTGTCGCTGTGATCGTGGATGGCGTGGGCCACCAACTCTTTGCCGGATCCGGATTCGCCGAAGATGGCCACGCTGGCGTCCGTTGCGGCCGCCTTTAAGATGAGCTCGTAAACCGCCTGCATTGCCGGCGCACGGCCAAGGATGTCGCCCAGTCGATAACGTTCTTTCAATGACGACCGCAGGACGCGGTTTTCGCTGTCCAACAGGTCGGCCATGTGCTGGGCCGCCATCTGTTGCTCTTTGATTTCGGTGATATCCTTGAAGGTCGACAGCAGCGCCGGCCGGCCCCGGTAAGTGATCGGGCTGTGACAGACCTGGATCCAGAACACCTTTTCGGACCGGGCGAGCTGGTGAACCTCTTCGACTTTGGCCGCAAGGGTGCCGTCACCGATCGATCCGAACAGCCTGGATATGTCACCGGCATCATCCCCGGGGGGATGGTGTACCGGTGCAGCGCGCATGTTTTCGGCCGAAGAGACGTCGAATAGTCGACAAAAGGCCGGGTTGACGTAACAAAAGCGATGATCCTGAACCAGTGAGACGCCTTCGGCGACCTGCTCGGTCAGCACCCGGTAACGCGATTCGCTCTCTTTGAGCGCCGCTTCGGAGCGCTTCAGCCAGAGCACTTTGCTCAACCGCTCGCCTATGGCCCGCAACAGGCGATCTTCCTCCTCCAGGAACGGTCCGCCATCGCACACAGGAGGTCTATGAATATAATAGACGTCCACGTCGCCGACATGATTGCCGTTTAATACGATGGGTGCATTCTGGTGCCAACGTGTCGTCTGGAAATGCTTGGAGTGGTAGTCCCGGCCGTCCAACCGGATACGCGCACAGGCGTTTTCGGGATATTGCCAGGCCGCCGGGATCAGCTCGACGGCACGCTGCATGATCCATGACAGGGACACGTCCTGGTTTTCAAAGAGGTTGGAAATGCCGTACAGGCAGTTCAACTCCTTGATCCGCTCGGCCAGGGCATTGGGCGCCGTGGAAACCGGCAAGGGCTTGCAGCTGTCCATTCCAGTCGTCAAAACCGCTTACCCCAAAATGGCCTTCAGATCTTCGTCGGCCGTGGCGATCGGCTTGATGTCGAAGGTCTTGACCAGGGTGTCGAGTACGTTGGGCGTCAGGAAGGCCGGCAGGGACGGCCCCAGGCGGATGCCCTTGAGGCCCAGGTGCAACAGTGCCAGCAGTACGCAGACGGCCTTTTGTTCATACCAGGAAATAATCAACGACAGCGGCAGTTCGTTCACGCCAACGCCGAAGGCATCGGCCAGCGCATTGGCGATCTGAACGGCCGAGTAGGCGTCGTTGCACTGGCCGGCATCCAGCAGGCGCGGGATGCCGGCGATGTCGCCCAGATCCATGTCGAAAAAGCGGTATTTCCCGCAGGCCAGGGTCAGCACGATGCAGTCCCGGGGCACTTTTTCCACAAACTCGGTGTAGTAATTGCGCCCCGGTTTGGCGCCGTCGCAGCCGGCCACCAGGAAGAAGTGCCGGATGGCCTTGCTCTTGACGGCCTCGATCACCTTGTCGGCTACCTGCAGGACGGCATTGCGGGCAAATCCCACCGTCACCTCCTGATCGACATGGTCTTCAGAAAAGCCCGGCAGTTCGAGGGCCCGGTCGATGACCGGCTTGAAGTTCAGATCGGCAATGTGGGGAATGCCAGGCCAACCGACCATGCCGCTGGTAAAGATGTTTTCCCTGTAGTCGTTCTTGGGCCGCTGGATGCAGTTGGTCGTCATCAAAATCGCCCCGGGAAATTCGGCAAACTCCTTGGTCTGCTTTTGCCAGGCCGTGCCGAACTGGCCGTAAAAATGCGGGTAGGCCTTCAACTTGGGATAGCCGTGCGTGGACAGCATCTCCCCATGGGTATAGATGGTGATGCCGGTCCCCTCGGTCTGCTTGAGCAGTTCGTCCAGGTCCTTCAGGTCATGGCCGGAGACCAAAATGGCCTTGCCCTTCTTATATCCCAGGGGCACCCGGGTCGGCACCGGGTGGCCGTAGGTTTCGGTGTTGCCGCGATCCAGCAGCGCCATGGCCTTGACCGCGGCGCCGCCGCAGCGCAGGGTCATGGCGACCCATTGATCGAGCGACAGGTCGTCGCGCTGGATGGCGGCCAGTCCTTCGTGCACATAGGCGTAGACGCTCTCATCCTCCTGGCCGAGGACCAGGGCGTGGTCCGTGTAGGCCGAGACACCTTTGATGCCGAACAGCACGGTGTGCTTGAGCGACAGGATATCGGGGTTGTCGGCCGGGTAGGACTTCAAGCCGAACGATTGGGCCTGATCGACCAGTGCTTCCGTCGATGATGCAGGTATGAAATCGGCGGCGGCGCCCATGGCACTCACGTCACCGCCGCTGGCCGTTATGCTGGTCTTGAGCCGCTCGCGATGATCGACCGTCTGTGCGATCAGTTCCACGAACCGGGCCGGATCGAAATCGACATTGGTCAGGGTCGCAAAGGCCGCCTTGACGGTGTGCACGTTTACGTCCGGATCGCTAACGCCGTGCTTGCGGCCTTGCACGGCAACCTGGGACAGGCCCATGAGCGCGTAAAGCAGCAGGTCCTGAAGCGCGGCCACGTCGGGCTGCTTGCCGCAGACTCCCTGAAGGGTGCATCCGGTTCCCTTGGCGGTCTGTTCGCACTGGTAGCAAAACATGGGCTCCTCCTGTGTCGGTTGAATGGATTGAGATCAAAGTCTAATTCCAATCCCGAGCAACTGTCCATGGTTTTCTTTATCCACACCGATCGATGCATCCGGGTCGTGGACGAACCGGGGCGGCAGTTTCTCTTTTCGGCCATGGCCGGCTACAGCGACCTGAAGGCCAAGGGCGATCTGGATCAATTCTTCGCCCAGGTCGACCGGCCCCGCGGCATCCATCTGTGCGGCAACCCGGATTGGGACTTTCTGCTCAACATGAACCTGGACATGCTCAAGGATAAATACCGCCTGGCAGGCAGTTGATCGGCTGTCGTCATGATGCGGTGCTAATTCTGGCCCGGGTTCGCAGCGTCTCGGGCGTCATGGTGTACAAGGCGTCGAGCAGGGCGACCATGAAGCTGCCGGGCGCCTGGGCGTTTTCGGCGGCGACCTGGCCGGCCAGCCCGAAATAGGCCAGGGCCGTGGCGGCGGCACTGACCGGGTCCGGGTCGACCGCCAGAAAGGCACCGACGATGGCGCTGGCCATGCAACCCGTACCGGTCACACAGGCCATCAGCGGATGGCCGTTTTCGATTCGACAGACCCGCCGCCCATCCGTCACCAGGTCGGTCGCACCGGTAATCGCCAGCGTTTTGGCCAGTTCGGCCCCCATGGATTTGGCGCTTTGGGCGGCGTCGTCGACCGTGTGCATGGCGTCGACTCCTCTGGTGTGGGCACCGGCCTGGTGCAAGGCCAGAATTTCGGAGGCGTTGCCGCGGATCACGGTCACATTGACCGCCGCCAGGATATCCTTGGCGGTTCGGGTGCGCAATCCGGTCGCCCCGGCGCCGACCGGATCGAGAACGATCGGGGTGCCACGCTGTGAGGCGCACCTGCCGGCTGCCATCATCCCCTTCGACCATGTCTCGCTCAAGGTGCCGATGTTCAAAACCAGCGCTCCGGCCAGTGCAACCATCTCCTCGACCTCCTCCACGGCATGGGCCATCACCGGCGCGGCGCCCATGCACAGCAGCGCATTGGCGGTAATGTTCATCACCACGAAATTGGTGATGTTGTGGATCAACGGTTTGCGGTCGCGGATGGCCTGTAGGTTCTGTGCGGCCTGGTCGGTCGGTTGTTTCATTTTCGCTCCTTGGACGGTGCGGTTAGATCTGCTCGAAATGGATCCGGTGGTGCCGGGCAACAAAAAAGCCGCCCCGGCAACGGAGCGGCGTGGTGGCGCGGCTTCCCTGCGCCGGCATTACCCGGATCAGGTTCAACGGTCAGCTCCATAGCGACGATGCAAGGACCAGTCTCAGCCCGGTTTCTCCGAGCCCCCGCAAACTGATTTGCTAATCCCTTACTTTCTGATATCAGGTGTGTCAAGAGGGTCGTACCAGGGGAACATGGTAACGGAGAGGTAAAATGGACAAGGCGGAGCGCTTGATGCGAACGGTGGTCGACGCCTGTACCGACTGCGATATCTGTCGGCACCTGATGGACGCCAATTGCCTTTTCTTCCCTGAAATATACAAGCAGTGGGATCGGGAGCAAGAAACCGGCCTCCAGATGACCTCCCGGCAGCTGCGCCGTCTGGCCGATCTATGCAACTATTGCGCATTGTGCCCATGTCCGAACATTCGTGAAGATATCATCGCCGCCAAAACTCTGTTTATCGACCGGGATGGCCTGAACCCAGGCATTCGAACCCTGGAGGATGTCGAGCGGGTGGGGAAATGGTGCGGTGCCATTCCACGGATTTCCAATTTGTTTCTGCAGAACAAAATTTCCAGCGCCCTCCTGAAAAAAGCCGCGGGGATCGACCCCAGACGGAAGTTCCCCAAATTTCCTGATGAGAACTTTCCGTCCTTCGCCAAGCGGTTCAGATTGAATGAGAAGCCTCCGGCTGACGATAGACGCAAAGTCGCCTATTTTGCGGGCTGTACCGCCCGCCACTTATTCCCGGATGTCCCCAAAGCCGCCGTGGAAGTGCTCAGGCGAAACCACATCACGGTCTACTATCCGGAGCAGATCTGCTGCGGCATGCCGAGCATGCTGGAAGGAGATCGGAAATCGACGTTAGGGTTTGCCGGGCAAACAATCTCACAACTGGCGGAAGTCGTGGCAGACGGTTATGACATCCTCTGCTCTTGCCCGACTTGCCATCTTCGCGAGCAGGGGATCGGCATGCCCTATCTGGAACTGTTGGCCTCGATTCCCGCAATGTCGATGGACGCCATCCAAAGCACGGCGTACTGCTGCGGAATTGGCGGGATCATGGGGTTCAAGCGCGATTTTCACAACGATTCCATTCAGATGGGCAGCCGGTTGATGGCAACAATAAGACAGCTGAATCCGGACCGCCTGATTACCGATTGTCTGAGTTGCCGGCTGCAATTCAACCAGATGAGTGACTATCCGGTTCAGCATCCCATCGAGATTTTGGCTGAGGCTATGGATGGTGAACGCCTATGACTGCAACAGTCGATCGTTGCCGGGAAAGCGCGCCTGGTATTTTCGTTTGATTACGACCATGCGGTTGACAAGGCATAGCCCTAATGATTGCCAACGAATACCCTGACCGTCCCCGGGTCGCCGTGGGAGCGGTTGTCATTCACGATGGGCGGGTGCTGCTGGTCAAGCGCGGCAAACCGCCTGCGCTTGGTCAATGGGCCATCCCGGGCGGCAGCGTCGAGCTGGGCGAGACCCTGCAGGCGGCGGCCGAGCGGGAAGTCATGGAGGAAACCGGTGTCCTGGTGGAAGCCAGAGAGGTCATTTACACGTTTGAAAATATTCATCGTGACCAGGAGAACCGGATTCGATTCCACTACCTGATCGTCGACCTTGCCGCGCGCTTCATCCGGGGAACGCCCGTGGCGCGCGATGATGCCGCTGCGGCACGATGGGTTGCAGCCGCCGACGTGGCCGATCTGGACATCAATCGCAACAGCTTAAAGTTGCTTCATAAAATTGGCTTCTTAAGCCAACATGACGACGCACCCAGGGCCCTCTGATGAGACTGGGCATTTACCAACGCGTGGGGTTTACCCTGTCGTCGCTGATCTTTTTTTTAAAGTGCTCCATTTCTTTCTTTCCGATTCGCCGTGCCGGTACGCCACCCCAAGTTTCCCCTTTACCGACCCTGCTACCAGGCATGAGCACCGAGTGGGCTAGTACCGTCGCATCGGCGCCGACCCGAACGTCGCCCATGACCGTGGCGGCCAGACCGATGGTCGCCCGGTCGCCGATGGTTACCGGTGCGACGACCAGATTGCCATGGCCGCCGTAGTGGGCAAATATTCGCACGCTTCCGCCCAAGGCCACATCGTCGCCCAGGCTGATCAGCTGGGGGTCTGAGATATACTCCGTATTGATGAACGCATGCCGGCCGAGCTTCATGCCCATGGCCTTGAGAAACCAGATGCCAAAGGGAGTCAAGGTCACGAAGGGCAGAAAGGTGAACCGCACCAGGTAAAACAGCCCGTTGTGCAAGCACCAGGGCACCGCTTTCAGGGAATAGTAACCCCCTTTGAATGGTTTCACCCGTGTCGGTAGCAACCAGTTGTAGATGGGCACGACAATCAACAGTGCGAACCCGAAGACGAAAAAACTGACTGCCAACCCAACGCCCATGGTCGTCCAGCGAAAAATTCCGGGTAGTGATTGGGTCCATGTGAAAAGCTTAACAAAGAGCCACAGAGCCGGGGCCAGCGCCAAACCCAAAGCGGTAGACGCCAGCAGGTACAGCAGCAATACGACGATGGCGTAGGCCGGGCGAGAATAGCGCCGGGTAAGTTTGTCCAAAAAACCCCGCGGCGGCGGATTTTTAGAGTCGTCTTCGGCAAAGGATGGCGGCCTGCCAGTATCGTCCATATCTGCCACCCATTGGGTTGTCAAAAACCCTGATCATTATTTTTCAGATGTGTTCTAATCGGTAGACGCCACGTTCTTTTTCACATCCGGTTGGTACAGCAGGTTTTTTCCAATGCATACGTCCAGGGCAGACCTTCCAGTTTCCAGCCGCCGGCCCACCGTTTGCCATAGTAAATGCTGTCCTTGTTCTTGTCACCTTCGAAACCTCCCATCATGTTGAACACCTTATCCTCTTTAAATCGCGCCTTGATGGCCTCGTTGCAGCCCTTGCAGCTCCGGTTGCCGCTGCGGCAGAAGATGATCAGGGTGTCGGTTTCCGGGTTGAAGCGGTCCCGCAGCGCCTTGCCGAAGTCGGGGTTGTCCATCTCCTTGTAGCCCTTCTCACCGATGTCGGTGGACAGAAAGCGGATGGGGATGTTGTAGGCCCCCTCGGGGTGGCACGTTCGGCATAGCGGCCATTCCGGCAGGTCCAGCTGGTTTCTGCCGACTTTTGGGGTTTCGGTCGTATTTCTTCGATTTTCCAGCATAACCTGATCAGCTTATTCAGGTTCGCATGGCAGTTGATGCAGGAGCTGCGGCCGCCATCTTCGGCTTCCGCGTTTTTCGGATGATTACAAAATGCCAGGCCAATTGAAATTGTACAGCAAAGTATCAGAATCACATGAGAAACGTTCATACTTCCTCCCCATGTCTGACAATATGATGAAAGACTTATTTTAGGCCTGATTTTCAGAGTACTTCGGTAATTAGTGTACTGATGATGGCCTTGCTTGTGCCATCACGCAGGTATTTCCTGCTCAGCGAGAAATTCCTTTTCCAGGCCGATCTTTTAATGGACCGCGTCCACCAACCAGCCTCTGAATTGCTGGACCAATTGGGCGAGAGCCTTGCGGTAGGCGGTGATCGTGCGCACGGTTGCTCCTCGTCATCGCGCATGAGAAGGCTGTAACCGGCGACGTCGGCCCTAAAGATGGCGGTCAGTTTGCGTTGGAATTTTTTTTCAGCCAAAATAGGCCCTCCAACGACATCCATTATGATTTTTGTGTTTCAGACACGGGTACGAGCCGCTTGAACGGAACGCCGCTGTTGCCACATGCAGGTTTTCGCAGAAATCCCTGTAGGCTCAGAAAAGGAAAGGGTATGTGAACAAACACCAATATTTATAGATAGAATGGAATTGTTGTGGGGGTCAAGGGGTAAGGCCTTATTGTTGTGGGCCGATAATCCGATGATTCAAATCCAGCTTCCAGTACAAAACATCGGGTAAAGGGTTCCCATAGTATGGATCAATCGGGACAAAACCCAATGACTTGTATAAGTTCTTTGCCGCCACCAGTTTTTCAAGCGTGTCGAGGAGCATCCTACGGTATCCCAAGTGTATCCCCTCTTGAACAAGCTGTTCGACGAGTCTTTTGCCAACCCCAAGCCCCCTGGCTGAGGGGCGCACATACAGCCTTTTCATTTCACAGGTACGGTCATCAGGCCTTTCAAATCTTCGGATTGCGCCACAGCCAATGTATTCCTCGGCTGCTTTTCACCCCCAACGACTCAACAAGCAATGAATCTCTGGTATACGCTGCCCCGCCCGCCCTCGATTGAGCAGACTTATCCCTATCGTTGCAAAAACCGGAGGGAGCCAGAGCCAAGGCGCCAAGGGTGAAGCCGTAGCGCTTTACTGCGATCACTTGGCAACAGCGGATCTGGCTTCTTCCGGCTTTCCCGACAGGGTGAAAAAATGAGAAAATTATCGTTACGCCTTGGATTGCACATTTGGCGAGGTCCAGAACATGGGCTTAAATCATTCCTTTTGTTCATTATTTCAGATGGTAACGATAATTTTCGCATTTTTTTATGCAACGTTAGGGTTATATATCTATTGTGATGGTACCTTCCAAATATTTGGTTGCCCTCCCGGAAATGAAGACGCGATCGGAAACCATTTCACAGGTTAATTCGCCACCGCGTTTTGATACCTGTTTTACATGAAATCGTTTTGAACCCATTTTGGAAGCCCAATACGGTGCAAGTTGCGTATAAGCAGAACCCGTTACGGGATCTTCGGGGATCCCGTATTTGGGTGCAAAGAAGCGTGCAATAAAATCCCAGCGATTTGACTTCGCGGTGATAATGACACCTCGTAACTCGAGCTTCATCAGCTGACTGAAATCCGGATCAGCTGATTCCACCTCTGCTTCATGCCCGAAAACTACGATAAGATCCTCTGATTTAAGGCATTCAACGGGTGAAACATCAAACGCTGCAAGGATTTCCTCCGGAATATCACAGGGAACAGGCGGTTGCGCCGGAAAGTCCAAGGTCAACCGCTCATCGTCCTGCGTTACGGCCAATCTTCCGGACTTGGAATCAAAAGTGATCTTATCCTGTTTATAACCAAGAATGTTGTACAAAACATAGGCCGATGCCAAGGTTGCGTGTCCACATAGATCGACCTCGTTTTTCGGCGTAAACCACCTGATGTGGAAGCGATCGCCTTCGGGCACGAAGAAGGCCGTTTCGGACAGGTTGTTTTCTTCCGCGATAGACTGCATTATTTCATCCGGAAGCCACTCTTCTAAAGGGCAAACCGACGCAGGATTGCCCTCAAATAATTTCGATGTAAAGGCATCTATCTGATAAAGAGGTATTTCCATAGTAAGAATTTACTTTCACAATAAATTTAGGGAGAGTACGATAGACCCCAATCTTCGTTCGGCCTCGACACGTCGGTGTGCCTCGGCAGCTTGTTCACAGGGATATACTTTATCGACAATCGCGTTAATCTTGCCATCTTCAATCATTCTTTTCAATGTGAACAGCGCTTCTTCCTTCTCGCCGGCAAAAGCAAAAATCGATTTTTTATCTGTAAACCACGTCGTAAACACAGATCTCAGCATGTCGGAGATGCGCGGATTCGCCATCAGATAACATCCTCCTGGTTTAAGTGCGTTAATGCACTTTAAATAGGAACTTTTCGCAACCATGCTAAAAATTACGTCATAGGTCTGTCCACTCTCTGAGAAGTCTTCACGAGCATAGTCGATAAAATGATCCGCTCCGGCCCGGCGCAGCATTTCCTCCTTAATGGCGCTGTCAACTGCCGTCACTTCAGCCCCCATTGCTTTGGCAATCTGCACGCCAAAAATACCGATGCTGCCACCTGCACCGTTTATCAATACCTTTTCACCATTCTGGATATTCGCTTTGCTCAAGAAGTGAAGTGAATTCAGCCCACCAAGCGGCACCGCCGCGGCCGCCTCAAAGCTGATATTATGAGGCTTCGGCACAAGGGTGTAGCTTTCCGGCAGGCACAAAAATTCAGCGTATGCGCCCATCCGCAGCCGGGTGGCGCCAAAAATCAGATCCCCCTTTTTAAACTTCGCAACTTTTTTGCCGACGGATGCCACTTCACCCGCAAAGTATCCTCCCAGTATTTGTCTTTTCGGCTTTGTGAGTCCTAACGCGATCCGCAACGGCAGCCAAAACCACTTCACCTGGAATTTGAAGCTTCGCAGTTCACAGTCAGCCTTCGTTACCTCTGCGGCATGAACCTTTATCAAGATTTCATCGTCTTTGGGGGTCGGTTTTTCAACTTCTTTGACCTGAAGAACATCCGGCGGCCCGTATTCCTTGTATACAATCGCTTTCATGTACATTTCTCATTTTGAGAGAGATGATGTGGTTTTTCCAAGTGGCGTCCGGGCTAAAGGCGCTGCGAATGATTCTTGTGCCCGGACCACTTGGGAAGATCATCGCTGATGTCGACAACCCGCATGCCGTAGAAGATGTGGCAGGTCGGTTTGAATGCCGCCGGGACCCTGGCGGCCACCCCGAAGTCAAAAAGCGATGGAAAGGCGAGCCACATTCGGCGTCCTTCATCGGCGATTGGCGTTTTACACCGTGCACAGCTGACTTTACAGGGCAGAATGCGTTCGTTTACCTGGTGCTCGCTGTTAAAAAAGCACAGGTGCCCGATGCCGGCGGTGATGCGGACGTCACGTTTGTGAAAGATGGCCGCCCACTGCATCGGCGCACCGTGCAGTTTCTGGCAGGCCAGGCAGTGACAGATTTTCGCATCCACGGGGTCCGAACGCACTTCGTAATGAACGGCGCCGCAGAAGCAGCGCGCCCGGTATCGGGGTTTGAAACGCTCATCCGTGACGGACGCGTATTCCGGTCCGAGTTCTTCTGGCATGGTGTTCGGGTCCTTTGCCGCCGGGGCAGACCCACTCTTTCATAGGCCTTTATTTTTTAGTCAGTGTCTGCCACCCGTGCCCACATGCCAGGAGGCCGCATCTTCCTGCATCACGCGATCCAAGATGGCGGTTTGGCTGTGGCGGACCTCTTTTAAGATCGCCTGGGTGGCCCCGGCGACATCGCGGGCTCGCAACCGGTCGATCAGGTGAGCGTGAATGCTTTCCAGATCCGCGCCCGCCTGTCGGATAACCATAAATCGTGCCAGGCAGTCGTGCAGGCTGCGCACCGCCACGGCCAGCGCCTGGTTTCCCGACGCCTGCGCCAACAGGAAGTGAAAGCGCCGGTTTTCATCGGTATAGCGTGCATAGGCCCGGTCGTCGTCGCCCGTGTAGCCGGCGTGGATGTTCTGCATCGCTTCCAACTGAGACTCGGTGATCACCTCGGCTGCCCTTGCTACGGCGGCCACTTCTAAAATTTCCCGCAGTTCGAGCATATCGCGCAGCTCCTTAAGGGTCACGCGGGTCACGAAATAGCCAGCACGCGGTTTGATCGTGATAAGTCCTTCCTGGCCAAGCATCTGCAAGGCATCCCGGACCGGTGTCACGCTGGTGCCGAAACCGGCCTTCAGGTCGTCGATGGCCAGACGGTCGCCGGGCCTGCGAGCGCCTGAAATAATTTCATTTTTCAGCGTGGTGTAAATCTGATTCTTGGTTGTTCGTGCCGGTGAGCGGGGCGGCATCGGCGGCTCCTTGGTGATCGGGGGTCGCGCCCATTAATGGCTGATCACGCCAGTAGATATAACATCTGATTGACATTATCAAGTTTCTAAATTAGTGGTTGATGTCGTTATTTGGTCAATAGATATATCAAGGATAGGAGGAACATGATACCCACCCATGAAAACCGCATGGCCAGCGCCCATTATGCACGCATGGGCCACCAGGAGTGTGACCGCATTCACGTGGCGACGCTCGAAATCCTGGAGCGCACCGGCGTGGACGTTCACGACGAAAGGGCCCGCCGCATCCTGACATCCGGCGGCGCCTCGGCCGACGGCATCCGCATGCGCATCCCCGAGGTCATGGTGACCCGCGCCCTGGCGAGCGCACCCCGCCGCCTGACGCTCTACGACCGCCACAAGAAGCCCGCTGTCCGGGCCTGGGGCCACAACACCTACTACGGGGGCGGATCGGACTGCCTGGCGGTGCTGGACCACCGCACCGGTACGCGGCGCGAACCGCTGCTGACCGATGTGATCGCGGCCACCCGGGTGATGGACGCGCTGCCCGAAATCGATTTCGTCATGTCGCTGTTTCTGCCCAAGGACGTGGACCAGCGCATCTACGACCGCTATCAGATGGAGGTCATGCTCAACCACACCACCAAACCGATCGTTTTCGTCTCGCCGGATTTCCAAGGGTGCGTTGCGGCCGTCGAGATGTGCGCGGCGGTGGCCGGCGGCATGGACGCCTTCCGGCGCCATCCCTTTGCGACCTGCTACATCAACGTCACGTCGGGATTGGTGGCCAATGCCGAGGCCCTGCAAAAGTGCATCTACCTGGCCGAGCAGGGACTGCCCCAGCTCTGGATTCCCTTGAATGCCGGCGGGGTCAATTCACCGGCCACCATCGCTGGATGCATGGCTTCCATGAACGCCGGCATCCTGTTGGGCGTCGTACTGTCCCAACTGGTGCGCAAGGGCGCACCCATCGCCGTGCCGGGCTGGAACGGCGGCCCCTACAACCTGAAGACCATGGTGGGCAACTACGTGCTGGCCGACGAGCAGGGCGTGCCGACCAGCATGGGCAAGTACTACGACCTGCCCGTCTTCGGCCTGGGCGGCTCGACCGACGCCAAGGTCCTGGACCACCAGGCCGGCATGGAGTGCACCGTCAGCCTCATGACCGCCCTGCTGCACGGCGCCAACATCGTCCACGACGTGGGCTTCATGGATTCCGGGCTGCAGGGCTCCCTGCAGCTTCAGGTGCTGGCCAACGAGACCATCGGTTTTCTGCGTGCCGCCACGCGCGGCGTGGTGGTCGACGAGGAGACGCTGGCCTTAGATGCCATCGACGAGGTTGGGCCCACGGGCAGTTTCCTGCAGCATCCCCACACCATGCGCCACTACAAGGAGCCCTTTTATTCCAGGCTGTTCGACAAGGGGCCCTACTCGTTGTGGGAAAAAAACGGTCGCCTGACCGTGGAAGACAAAGCGGCCCGGGAGGTCGACCGGATTTTGGAAACGCACACGAGTGAACCGCTGTCCACCGCGATTCAAAGTGAAATCAAAGCCATCGTCAAACGGGAACAGGCCTGGATCGACAGCAACGCCTGACAACCCACAACAGGAGAACCCGCCATGGCGCACGACAAGCATTTTTTCCTCAGGGAGCCCTGGGTATACGACAGCCGGCGACCCCGCCTTATCCGTGACGATGCCGCCGGCGGGTTCGAGACCCGATCGCTGCATGCCGGATTCGATCCCATGCACGACCAGGGCAATTTCCGCTCTTTCGTACCACCGCTGGTACAGTCCGTCACCTTTCCCTACGAAACCTTCGACGAAATTCCCTGCCCGGTTTACGGCCGCACGCGCACGCCCACCAACACGGTATTGGAAGCGCGGATCGCCTCTCTGGAAGGCGGCCAGGCCTGCCTGACCGCCGGGTCCGGATCCCAGGCCCTGTTCGACCTGATCTTCACCATCGCCCGCCCAGGCGACAACGTGGTCACCTCGCTGAATGTCTTCGGTGAGGGCTACAAGCAGGCGGCCGCCATTTTCCCCGAACGCTGCCGGGTCGACTTCCGGTTCGTGGAAGATCCGGCCGACCCGGCCGACTGGGATGCGAAAATCGACGCGCGCACCAAATTGGTGTGGGTGGAAACCCCCAGCAATCCCTGTCTCTTCGTCACCGACATCCGGGCTGTGGCCGACGTCGCCCATGCCAGGGGGGTGCCGCTGATGGTGGACAACACCACCGCTACCGCCGCCCTGCAGCGGCCGTTGGAACTGGGAGCCGACATGGTCCTGCTCTCGATTTCCAAGTTCATGTCCGGCAACGCCACCATCCTGGGCGGCGCGATCGTGGGCCCCGAGCCGCTGGTGGAAGACATCCGCTGGAACACGACCGAATTCGTGGGGTCCATCATGGCCCCCATGGAGGCCTGGATGACCCTCCAGTACCTGGAGACCCTGTCCATGCGCATGCAGCGCCACAGTGCCAACGCCCTGGCCGTGGCTCGCTTTCTGCAGGATCATCCCAAGGTGGCCCGGGTCAACTATTCGGGCCTGGAATCGCATCCCCAGCACGCCTTGGCCTGTCGTCAGATGCATGCCCACGGCGGCCTGCTCTCCTTCGTCGCCCCGGGGGGGGTGCCGGGCGCGGCGGCGGTGATGAACCGCCTCAAACTGGTGGTGCACGCGGTGACCTTCGGTACCAGCCGCTCGATCTGCATGCACCCGCCCACCATTACCCACGAGCACATGACTCCTGCCGAGCGCGCCGCCGCCGGTATCGATGATGGCCTGATCCGCCTTTCCGTGGGGCTGGAAAATCCGGAAGACATTGTCGCCGACCTGGCGCAGGCCCTGGCCCAGGCGTGAACGTAAAATGGTATTTGCCTATCGCGACCCGAACTTGATATAGGAGGCGTCGTCGGTTTCCGGATGCCAGGATGCGCGCTCGGAGCAGCCTTGCCAGCACGGAACCTGTCCGTTGGTGATCGGATGGGTACCGCATGGGTCCATGTGGATCAGCACACCGGCATTGCCCTGGAAGTGGTCGATCAGCAAGCGCTCCAGGGATTCGGCGTCGGCATGGGCTTGGTCGAGCCGGTATTCCCGCGGCAGCACCAGGTGCAGGTCGACATTGACCACATGTCCGCTGCGCCAGGCCCGCAGGTGATGAATGCCGATCCAGTGCGGTTTGCGATGGGTTTTTAAGACCCGGGTGATCTCTTCCAGCAGTTCGGGATCGGAGGCGTGCATCAAGGCCGAAACACTCTGACGCACCAGTTGAATGCCGGTGCGCAGGATATTGAGGCCGATCAGGCAGGCGATGGCACCATCCAGCCAGAGCCAACCGGTCTGGCGAACCAGTAAAAGACCGGCCAGCACCCCGGCGGAGGTGTAGACATCGATGAGCACATGTTTGCCATCGGCGATCAAGGTCGGCGACTGGACGCTGTTTCCGACGCGCATCAGTCCGATGCCGAGCAGCAGGTTCACAACCGAAATGCCCACCAGGATGGCCAGGCCTGCCTCCAGATTGTCCAGGGGTTGGGGATCCAGCAGGTGGGAGAGGCCGGTTTTGAATATGCCCAGGGCGGCAAAAATGATCAGCGCGCCCTCGAAACCGGCCGAAAAATACTCTATTTTACCGTGGCCGTAGGGGTGGTCCGCATCCGGCGGCTGGGCCGCCATCCAGATGCTCACCACCCCGAATGCGGCGGCGGCGACGTTGACGATCGATTCCAGGGCGTCGGACAGCACCGCCGAGGAGCGGGTGATGTGAAAGGCGTAGAACTTGGCCGCCATCAACAGCACCGACACCGCCAGGGATATGCCGATGGCGGACATGCGGCGCTTAAAATGGTTTTCCTCCGGGGTCGGTGCGGTGTCGTCGGTAGCCATGTGGGCACCTTTATATGATGCTTGACCTGAAACTTCAAGCATATGGCCGCGCCTGACGGCGCAGAAAGGGATGTATCCATGCGCGTGTGTATTGCCCAGACCGACCCGGTGCTGCTGGATGTCGAGGCCAACCTGGAAGAGATCATCGCCAAGATTCACGGTGCTAGGGAGAACGGTTCCGACCTGACCGTTTTTCCCGAGTTGGCCCTGACCGGTTATTTTGTCCGGGAGCGCTACCATGAGGCGGCCCTGCGCATGGATTCACCCCAGATCCGGCAGCTGGCCAAGGCGACCGAGGGCACGGCGGCCGTGGTGGGGTTCATCGAAGAGTCCCAGGCCATGAATTTCTACAACTCCGCCCTGGTCGCCGTAGACGGGGAGGTGGTGTTTGCCTCCCGCAAGCTCAATCTGCCCAACTACGGGGTGTTCGAAGAGCGCAAGATATTCTCCAGCGGCAAGCATGTGCGGGTGTTCAAACACAAGGGCGTGACCATCGCGCCGTTCATCTGCAACGACCTGTGGCACCCTTCCCTGCCATACCTGGGGGTCACCCAGAAAGCCGACATGTTCATCACCGTGTTCAACTCCTCCCGGGGATCCATGGGAAGCGAGTTTTCCAACATCGAGAGCTGGAACATCATCAATCGCTTCTACTCCCGGGTGTTCGGGGTCTACAATCTGTGCGCCAACCGGGTGGGGTGTGAAATCTTCCAAGGGTTGCGGGCTGGCGATGGGCCGGCCTCGGACGAAAGCATGGCGGCCGAGGACGACAACCCCTTTCGCTTCTGGGGCGGCAGTGAAATCATCAACCCGTTCGGCCAGCCCCTTGTCACGGCCGCCCTCTACGACGCCGACACCATCTATGCGGATGTCTCGCGCGACATCGTGCGCAAGAAACGGATCCTGCTGCCTTACCTGCGCAACGACGACCCCTATTTCACCCACCGCGAGCTGGGACGCATCCTGTTTGACCGGCGCGCACCGAAAGCGACCTGACCGATCGGATCCGTTACACGCCGCTTGCCTAATCGGGTGCCTTCGGCTACGATAGAACCCAGTTCCTCGGCGCCCATCGTCTGGCCCAGCCGTGTCGAACGGTACGGTGGTGCTGTGACCACGTGATCACCGAGCTCCGGCATCCCAACCAACAAAGGAAGCGGGTATGGTTAACACCGGCCAGCACTATGGTCTGTTTTTTCGTTTGTTGCATTGGCTTACCGTTGCCCTGGTGGCGGGAATGCTCATGGGCGGCGCGCTGATGACGACCTTGACGTCCAGCGGCTTCAAAACCCTGATATACGACATTCACAAATCCACCGGCGTCGTCATCCTGCTGGTGACGGCCCTGCGGCTTACTTGGCGCCTTTTTTATCCCCCGCCGCGTGAGCTGGGTCAGTCGGCGGTGTTGAATTACCTTGCACGGGTGCTGCACGTCTGCCTTTATGTATTGCTGTTTCTCCAGCCGGTGATCGGAATCCTGATGTCCCAGTCATTCGGTTATCCGGTCTCTTTTTGGGGATGGTTCGAGCTGCCGGGGCTCATCTGGCAGGCGCCGGCGCTAGGCCAGTTCTTTCGGGAGGTTCACCAGGTCACCGCGGTGGTGTTGACAGCGGCCGTTGCCGTCCACGCTGCGGCAGCGCTCAAACATCACTTCATCGATCGCGACCGGACCTTGATGCGCATGATATATGGGCAATAGCGGCCGACCCAACCCCCGTTCGGGAAACTGGAAAGCCGCATTTCGCCAATACCGCCAAAGGAGCGCCATGCACCAGGTCATGATTCATCCGGCCACTTATGACAGCGTCCGGCCAGCTGTAGACCGGGCCTTTGAACGGTTCCCCCTGGCGGTTCACGGTAAACGGGTGCTGATCAAACCCAACGTGCTGCGGGCCTCGCAAGCCGCCGAGGGCATCGTCACGCATCCGGCCGTGCTGGCTGCCGTGGTGGCGAACGTCGAAACCCTGGGCGCGGCTGAAATCGTCGTCGGCGACAACCCCGGCCTGTTCAGTTACGGGGCCAACGAAGCGGCCTTCGAGCAGACCGGCCTGATGGCGGCCGCCAAAGGCTGCTACCGCAACATCGGCCTGGACGCCGTCGCCATGGCGCTGCACCCGGACTTCATGGAAACGGTCAATGTCTCCCGAGCCGTGGTCGAGGCGGACATCGTTATCAGCCTGCCCAAATTCAAGACCCACGGCCTGACGGTCATGACCGGTGCGATCAAAAACAGCTACGGGTTTTTACCCGGCGCCCAGAAAGCCCGGCTGCACAAGCGTGCCGGTACACCGGCCCGGTTTCACGATCTGGTGGTGGAGGTTTTTAAACTGCGGGTCCCCGACCTGTTCATCATGGACGCCGTGGTGGGCATGCAGGGCAATGGCCCGGCCTCGCCGGATTTGCGCGACATCGGCCTGATGCTCGCGTCGGACAATGCCGTGGCGCTAGATGCTGTCGTGGCCACCATGATGGGCCTGGACCCCGGGCGCCTGCGATTTCTCGTCAAGGCCGCCGATGCCGGACTGGGCAACTGGGACATGGCGGACATTCAGATCGACGGCCGCCTGGAGGCACTGAACGATTTCACGCTGCCGCCGCTGGGCGGCGAGGCCGTCCAGGGCAATACGGTCATCCAGGAGCTGCTCGCCAGCAAGATCCAGCTGGTGCCCCGACCGGACCCGGACGGCTGTACGGCCTGCGGCACCTGTGTGGAACAGTGCCCGGCCGAAGCGCTGAGCATGGCGGGCGACCTGCCCCAGGTGGATATGCAGCGCTGCGTCACCTGTTTCTGCTGTCAGGAAATCTGTCCCGAGCAGGCGATGGTCCTGCAGTGAGATGTTGTTCATGGGGTCGCGTCCTTGCCTGCCTAAAGAGAGATCACAATGAAGACTGCATTTGTCGTCTATTGCTCGCCGGGTGGATCCACCCGCCACGTGGCCCAGGTGGTCGCCGGCGTGTTGTCTGAAAACGCCATTTCGGTGCAGCGGCTGGACCTGGGCATCACTAAGGACCCTGCCGGATTCGTTGATCGCTTGAAGGCTGCCGGAACGGATGGCTGCCTTTTCGTGGGATCGCCGGTCTATCGGGATTTGGCCGTAGCGCCGGTGATGGCTTTTCTTGACAGACTGCCCGCCATGCCGGGGGTCCCGGCCGTGCCCTTTGTCACCTGGGGCGGTGCCAACAGCGGGATCGCCCTGTGGCAGATGGGCCGTGTGCTGGCAAGCAAGGGCGCCCGCCTGGCCGGTGCCGCCAAAGTGATGGCGTGCCACAGCATGATGTGGTTGTTAGACCGGCCCGTCGGGCAGGGACGCCCCGACGCCGATGACGACCGGCAGGTCGAAGACCTGGTCGGACGGGTGATCAACCGGACGGTGGCCTCGAGCGCTGGTGATCTATCCCTGGATCTCCTCGACTATCAACCCGAGTCGGTCGGCGCCGAGATCAAACGGAGATTGGATCGGCCGGCGGCGGTCATTGCCAAAACCGTCGATGTCGAAAAATGCACGCAATGCGCCATCTGCAAGCAGGTGTGCCCGGTGCGTGCCGTCGTGCTGGACCCCTTGCCCGTCTTCGGCGACACCTGCTTTGGCTGCTGCAGCTGCGTACGTGAATGCCCGGAAGGTGCCATCGTTTTGGGCACGCCGCTGGAGAAGATCGAGGCCATGATCCGCGAACGGGCGGCCACATTCGACGAGCGGCCGCACACCCAGACTTTTTTTTAAATCGGCACGACCAAACAGGAGGTCGACATGGCAGCATCTTATTGGAACATGGTGGCCCAGAATGTTGCCAGGGGGTTGGGGCCCAAAGCCCTCGGCAAATTGGGCGCCGGCGGCAAGCTTCTCGGACGGGCGGGCGGCCTGATCGGTGTCGGTTTCATGGCCTTTGAGCTGTTCAAAAGCTACAAGGACAATATTGAGCATGAGCCGGCCTACCAAGAGATGGTCATCTTGCAGCACGAATTGGAGATGTGGGGTAGTGCCATCTCCTGCCTTGGCCGGAAAGTGTTCTCACACGGCCGGTACGGGGACCTGAACGAAGGCGGGGCGATCAATGCGCTCACCGAGAAGCAGATGGTGGGCGGCGGGGCCGCCAAGCCGGCGGACCCGGAAGCGGCCGCAACATTGATCGACCGATCAATCGGATACATCCGGCAGACGGAAAATGTTTTCGAAGACGACGCCTTCGATGAGAAGCGGGACGACCTGATCGATCGCCTGGCGCAATTGCGCACCGACATCGCTGCGGGCCAAGACCATGCGGCCATACGCGGCTCGCTGGCCGAGATCGTGGATATTCTCAAGCCCATCGAGTCGGCCTGCTCGTCGCGCATATACGACTGCAGCCAGGAGATTCAAAAGAAGATTGGTTCCAATGCTGCCTGGGCGGCCTTGTCCATGGTCACGCTGGGATTTGTCAAAAAGCCCGCGGGTGATCGTCCCGAAAACAAATAGCGCCATCCACCAATTTTGCCTATTTGGGGATCGACACAGATAACTCCGCATCCAGCCTGGGCGTCGACCCCGCTGCGCGGCTAGACCGGTGCCTCGATCCACGCCGCACACGGCAGGTGAATCGTAACCGTGGTGCCCTTGCCCATATGGGATCGCACCCCGATCCGGCCGGCGTGTTTTTTGATGACGGAATGGCTGATCGCCAGGCCAAGCCCCATGCCCTTTTGGGCCCCCATGGGTTTGGTCGTGAAATAGGGATCGAAGATCTTGTCCAAATGCTCCGGCCGGATGCCGCTGCCCTGGTCGTGAATGTCGATCCGCAGGTGCCGGCCCGGGGTCAAGGTGGCGCTTTCGCCCGGTTGCCCGTCCACCGGGCGCGCCGTGATGTGCACGACCCCTCCCCGGGGCATGGCCTCCATGGCGTTGCTGATGACATTTTGAAGCGCTGACTTGATCTGGATTTCGTCGACGGCGACCGGAGCCAGGCGATCGGGCAGGTGCAGCTGGTAGCTCACACTGGTGCCGCTCAGGGTCAGTTGCGCGGTTTCCTCGAGCAGCCGGCCGATCGGGATCGGCTGGCGTTTGGGGAATCCGCCGGTCGAAAAGGTGAGCAGTCGATTGGCCAGGTCTCTGGCCTTGAAACAGTTTTTCAAAGCGGTGTCGGCGAAGAAACGGCGCTTCTCGAATTGAGCCAGACTGATTTCGATCATCTCGATGTTCCCGACGATGGCCGTTAAAATATTGTTGAAATCATGGGCGATGCCGCCGGCCAGGGTGCCGATGGATTCGAGATTGCGTAATTTCAGCCGCTCGGTTTCGGCACGCTTGCGATCGGTGATGTCATGGGCCACGTGGACGCACCAGTCGGCCGCCTGACCGCCGGCATTAAACGATGAAACGGTAAAGATAAAGTGGCCGTTGAGCTTGCGGTTGAAGTGCTCCTTGCGACTGCTGCGACCGGTTTTCAAGAACGTGCGGTGGGGGCAATTGGGCGGCGGTTCACGGTTTTCGTGCAGGATTTCGAAGCATTTTTTCCCCACACACGCGCTGGGCTCAAGGCCCAGGCGGTCGGCCAGCGACCGGTTGACCCTGACAATGGTGGATTTGTGGTCGATGATGGCGATCAGATCGGGCACGGCGTCGAAGGTTTGCTCCCACTGGGTTTTGGCACGCATCACGGCGCGTTCGTTCTCTTTTTGCCGGGTGATGTCGCTGATGGTGATAAACAGACGGTCGCGGCGGTCGTCGGGCGACGCGGATGATTCACGCCCACCGATTCGACGTCCGGCCATGCTGGTGAAAAAAACCGACCGATCCCGTTTTACCAGGCGGAGTTCCAGATGCTTGCCTTCGGGGGTGTTGTAAAACGCCTTGAAGCGAGCGAAGAAAAGGTCCCGATCCTCGGGGTGAATCAGGCCGGAAATCGGCTGATGCAGCAGATCGGTGAGCGATTCGTCCAGCATGTGCGCGAATGTCTGGTTGGCTTGCAACACCATGGCGTCGGCATCGGTTACCACATACCCCACCGGTGCATGGTGGAACAGCTCCAAGTAACGGTCCCGTGACATTTCGAGATCGCGTTGGGCTTCACGCAGCTCCTCGTTTTGCATTTCCAGTTCGATCTGGTGGACATGCAGCTCGTGCAGCAAGCGTCGGGTGCGCGGGTTCATCTCCGGATCGTTGTCCCACGCCATGGCGGCCAGACGGGTTTCCGCCCTGGTGCGCAAACGCGTGCGTTTTTTGCTGAATTCACTTTCAGACGTCACCGCGTGTTGCTCCTTTGCCGACGCGACCGAGCGCCGGCGATCAGTCCTCATCGCCGCTATGGATTCACCTGGCACTGCGCTTCCCGCTGCTTGCGATCGGTAACGTCACCGGCGAATCCGCACATGGCCGCCAGGCCTCCCTGATCGTCGTAAACGGGAAAACCGCGATCGTGGATCCAGCAGACGGACTGGTCGGGTTTGACGATGCGGTACTCCACATCCCACTCTCCCGGCCGGTAGCGGTTCAACCGGTCGAGGACGCGTTCGCGATCGTCCGGGTGGATGGCCCGGACAAACGATCGGGGCGCCTGGTAAAGTTCCTGAATGTCCCGGCCCCAGACGGTTTGGTAAGCCGGGCTGACATAAACGGTTCGATCGAAATCAGGCGACCTGATCCAGAACACGTCCTGGATGTGGTCGGCCAGCATTTGGAATTTGGATTCGCTGTCACTCAGAGCATCGGCGGTGGTCTGCAGACAGTGCTGCGATTGCTTGAGCGCGTCGATGTCGATGAATGTCAACACGACCCCCGAAAAGGTTTCCAAGCCGATGCGGTAGGGGATGATGCGCATGATGTACCACTTGCCGTCGGTGGTCCGGACTTCGTGCTCCATGCGCCGGTTTTGGTCGTTCACTGTCTCGATGGCCTCTGCCAGGTCGACCGCCTCGAGATAGTGGTGCAGGTGCAGCGCCGGCCGGCCAATGTCGCTGTCGACGATCCTGAACAGCTTGGTGACCGGGGGAGTAAACTTCCTGATTTCCAGGTTCTCGTCCAGAAAGAGCGTGCCGACGCCGGTGCTTTCCATCAGGTTGCGCATGTCGTTGTTGAGTTCGGTCAGCTCCATGATCTTGCGCTGGTGCTCGGTATTGACGGTGTGCAGCTCTTCGTTGACGGACTGCAACTCCTCGTTGGTGCTCTGCAGCTCCTCGTTGCTGGCCAGCAGCTCCTCATTGGTGGCCTGCAGCTCTTCGTTGGAGGTTTCCAGCTCCTCGATCGTGGCCTGCAGGTTTTCACGCGTGAACTGCAGCTCCTGCTCCAGGTCCTGAATGCGCTGGGCGGCTTCCCGATCCAAATCGTAGGTGGTGGCATCCGCCTCGGCAGCCGCGCAGTTGCGGCTGTCTGCATTCTCGATGAAGACCGCCGCCAATGGTTCCTGGCCCTTTTTTTCACGAAACGGCTTGATGCGCATGTCCACGACCCGGGTCGCGCGCTCTTCACGGATGCGAATGTTGGTATAGCGGATCTGTGTACTGCCCTTGAAGGCCTTTTGAATGCCCGTGGACAGCGGTATCGACAGGTCCTCGATCGCGATGCGGGAGATGTCGTTGACCACACGGCCCGACGGGTAGCGCAAGATGCCGGTGGCATCGCCGAGCACGTGCAGCAGCTCCATCTGGTCGTTGACCACCATGGTCAACGGGACGTAGTCGCCGGCCACGTTGTCCAGCAGCCGGTCCAAAATGCGGTCTTCCTCATGAAAGCGCATGGTCTTTGGGGGTCCCAGAAAATGAGGGCGGGTCAGCCGGCCGGGCGGGTAGCGCGCCTTGGATATTTCAAGGTCGTGCCCGATGGCGTTGTACTTTCCATTGGAGCGGTATATTTTCCACTTGTGGTTGAGCGGGGTGAAATAGTCTGCTAAATCGCCCGTGGTTTCGCTGTGACCCAAAAACAGCAGCCCTTGGGGATTGAGTGAGAAGTTGAAATAGTCGAGCACCTTGCGCTGCAGAACCGGTTGCAGGTAGATCAGCAGGTTCCGGCACGTGATCACTTCGATGTTGGTAAAGGGCGGATCGTTGATCAGATTGTGCTGTGCGAAGACCACCATTTCACGAATATTTCGGGCGATCCGAAACGAGTCGTCGCGGCGGATGAAGTATTTCGACAGGTATTGCGGTGACAGGTCGGCGGCGATGCTTTCGGGGTATATACCGTTTCCGGCGTGCACGATGGCATCATTGTCCACATCGGTGGCGAAAATTTTGACGTCGACCCGGCTGCCGAGGGCGTCGATGCATTCACGGCTGATCATCGCCAGGGTGTATGCCTCCTCGCCGGTGGAGCAGCCGGCAACCCAGAATCGGACCAGTCCGCTGCTGACGCGCTGCAGCAGGGCCGGCAGGTATTCCTTGGCCAGGTAATCGAAGGCCTCGGGATCGCGGAAGAAATTGGTGACGCCGATCAACAGCTCCCGGTAGAGGATGGTTTGCTCCCGGGAGTAGCTTTCCAGGTACTTGACATAGTCTCGCAAGGTGTTGATGTGGTTGACCGTCATGCGCCGTTCGATGCGGCGTACCACCGTTGAGGGCTTGTAATAGGTGAAGTCGATCTTGTGGCGGTCGCGCAGGAGCGCGAATACGTGGGTCAGACCATCTTCGTCGGTCAAAATGGTGTCCGAGCGCGCCGAACGGGTTTGCTGGGGGTGCTTGGCAAAGGCGAGCAGATGCTGGGCCATCTCCTCGGGCGGCAGGATAACGTCTGCCAGTCCGGTGGAAATGGCGCTCTTGGGCATGCCGTCGAACTTGGCCGAACGCGCTTCTTGCACCATCACCATGCCGCCGGACTCCTTGATGGCCCGAACGCCCCGCATGCCGTCGCTGCCGGTGCCCGACAAGATGATGCCGATCGCTTTTTCACCCTGGTCGTTGGCCAACGAGCGCATGAATATGTCGATGGGCAGAAAGATTCCCGATCGTGACCGTTCCGGGTCGCTGAGGATCAGCTTGCCGTGAAAAATGGTCAGGTTTTTTTTGGGCGGGATCAGGTAAACCGATCCGGCCTGCACCGGCATTCCGTTCTCCGCCCGGTGGACCGGCATTTGGGTTCGCTTGGAGAGCAGTTCCACCATCAGGCTCTTGTAATCCGGCGACAGGTGCTGGATCAGGATAAAGGCCAGTGTGTTCTGACGGGGGATGTTTTTGATGAATGCCTCGATGGCCTCCAGTCCCCCGGCGGATGCGCCAATGCCGACGTAGTGGCTGGGCGTGGGCGTGTCCGGCGGGACCGCCATGGCAGTGTCGCTGTCAACGGTTGTAGGGGGAGCCTCGGTGTGGGTGGCAGCCATTTTACGCGCCTTTCTCCTTCAAGATTGCTCATGGTGTCCCAACACAAAAAAAAATAGGTACATTCATCGCGGAATCAACCTTGGGCTGAACGGTCGCCAAACGCCTCGCCCCACCGAGCCGTTATGGTGTTGGTTGACGAATTCGAGGCAACACCTTATAAATGTGCTTCAGGGTTGCGGAAACCGACGGGTTGCCATTTCGATGCGACCCAAAACGACGGCTAAATGGTAGCTTGCGGCTGTCAGCATGCGGTCAGATTGCTCCTATTGCCTGACCCATCTCCCGTTGATTAGTTTGATCATGCGGGCGCCATAGATTGCCCCGACCTGGCATCTGGTGATCAGAAGGCCCCGGGTTGGCTGGCCGCGTCACATCACATGACAGTACGCACGCTCGGGGGTCGTTTAACCCGCCAAGCGTTGCCCGGAGAACTCCATGCCAATGGAATCGTGGAAAAAAAAGGCAGTTTACGGCCTTGTCATCGTATCTGCCGTAAGCGTCGCGGCCATAGTGCTGTGGATCGTCTTCGTCGACTTCGTGGTTGACTTTTGGTGGTTCCAATCACAGGAACTGGCGGCCTACTTTCTGATGCGGGTGGTCTACCGTTATGTTGTCTTCATTTTTTTCACGGCCTTTTTCTTCGGGGTTTTCTACTTTAACTTCTGGACTGCCGCCCGCTCGGTCGGCGTCGCCAGCAGCGACGCCAAGGACCTGGTCAAACTGCTGCACGAAGGGCTGCACCGGTTCTATCTCCCGCTCTCTTTGGTGATGGCGGTGCCGATTGCCTGGCCACTGTTCACCCACTGGGAAGAGGCGTTGATGTTTTTGATGGGGCCGGCCAGCGGGACGGCCGACCCGCTGTTCGGCAAGGACATCAGCTTTTACCTGTTCCGCCTGCCGGTCTACGAATTCATACAGCGCGAAGTGCTGGTGATGTCGGTCATCTTGATTGCGGTCGTCAGCTTTATGTACTGGTACGAACATCGCCTGCTGGCCGCCCGGGACGACCTGCTGCTGCGGCGCGCCCGCATCCACATCAGTTCCCTGGCACTGATGATCGTGCTCTTTCTGTGTTGGGGATTATTCCTGAAACGCTACGAACTGCTCTACAGCACCATCAATTTGCCCATCTTTTTCGGACCTGGATATGTGGAGATGCGCATCATCCTGCCGCTGCTGTGGCTGGCCATGCTCTCGTTGGCAGCGACCGGCATCTCGTTGGTGGTGGCCGTGAACCGGCGTTCCGGCTGGAAACTGCCGGCCGTTTTCGGGCTGCTTTTCGTTGTAACCCTCGTGGTCCTAAACGCCGATTTCCTGACCGATGCCATTCGCCGATATGTCGTTGCGCCCAATCAGATAGCCCGTGAACGCCCTTACATCAGTGCCAACATTCATTCGACCCTGGCGGCTTACGGGCTTGATAGGGTCGAAACCAAGGATGTGCGGACCGGCGACAAGACGGAGTTCGACGCCAATGATCCGGCCATGCTGCGCCGCCTGCAGAACATACCCGTCTGGGACCGGGAAATGCTGGGTGGCGTTTTCGAGGAGTTGCAGGGCATCCGGACCTACTACTCTTTTCCAACCATCGATGTCGACCGTTACACCGTCGAGGGAAACTACCGCCAGGTCTACCTGGGCGCCCGCGAGATCCAGTTTGCCAAGCTGCCCCAATCCGCGCAGAATTGGATCAACCTGCACTTGCAGTACACCCACGGCCAGGGCGTGGTCATGATACCGGCGGCCCAGGCCGGAGACGAGTTTATGACCTGGTTCGTCAAGGACATTCCACCCAGATCGGATTACGGATTGGTCAGCGACCAGACCTCGATCTATTTCGGGCAGGAGAACAAGCCCTACGTGATTGTGCCCAACGATGCCGGAGAGACCGAGTTGACCGCCGGTGACGGTGAAATCATCGTGCACTATGGCGGCCAAGGCGGTGTCGCCGTCAATTCGATCTGGCGCAAGCTGCTGCTGGCCATCTACTTCAAGGAACGCAACATATTTTTTACGACCAAGACCAATGAGCGCAGCCAACTGCTCTTCCGCCGCAATATCATCGAGCGCATCACGCACATCACGCCATTTTTGAAGCTCGACCAGGATCCCTACGTCGTCACCACCCCCGAGCGCTTGTACTGGATTCAAGATGCCTACACCATCTCGGACCGATATCCGCTGGCCCCACCGGTGGAGGAGGGATTCAACTATATTCGCAACTCGGTCAAGATCGTTGTCGACGCTTACAGTGGTCGCGTCACCTATTACCTGTTTGACACCGACGATGCGATGGTCATGGCCTACCGCCGGATGTACCCGGGCCTATTCGAGCCCGCGGAGGCGATGCCGGATGCGTTGAAAAACCATATCCGCTACCCGCAGGACATCTTTCGCACCCAGATTGCCATCTACGCCACCTACCACCAGGAAAACCCGGAGCGCTTCTACCGGCAGGAGGACATCTGGGAATTTTCCAAAATTGCCCAGGGCAAGGAGCTGGTACCGGCCAACCCCTACTTTTTGACCCTGGACCTGATCGAACCGGGAAAAGAAGAGTTCCTGCTTTTTATGCCCATGTCGCCGTTCGGCCGCGACAACCTGCGGGCCATCATGATTGCCGGCAGCGACGGTGAGAATTACGGCAAGATCTTCGCCTACCGCTTTCCCCGTGACCACCAGGTTTATGGCCCTGCGCAGATCCAATCACTGGTCAACCAGGACGTCATCATATCCGAGCAGTTCACGCTGTGGGATCAGGAGGGCTCCGAGGTGATTCTGGGCAAGATGATCATCGAACCCACGGAAGGCTCCCTGCTGTACATACAGCCGGTGTATCTCCAGGAGGAGGGGCGGTTGAAAATTCCGCAGTTGAAGCGGTTGATCATGGCCATCGACGACGCCGTGGTCATGGCGCCCAGCCTGGAAGAGGCTGCGGTCAAACTGGAGGCGGAACTGGCCCGCAAATCGATTCGGCGGGACAGGCGATCCCCGTTGCCGTCGGTGCCCGACACGGATCGACCCCCCGGGCAAGGCGACCCGGCAGGGCCGGCATCCCCGCCGCCCGGAACGACCCAAACGAGCCCCGCGGGCCAGCCGAATCGAGCCGATCCATCTTGACAAGGTGCCCCAAAAGCACGACAATGCAACGGCAACGGGTGCCGGGCCAATCCCAGCGTCATGGTTACCTGCCCACCCCGTTGAATCAAACGGTCGCCACCGAATATGTCAGTGCCGCCCTGGAAGCGGTTACATCGCAGATCAAACGGATTCAGTCGTCTCGAGCCGGGCGCTGCGCACCCCGCATACGCCTGACACCACTATCATGGCGGACACGGTCGAGGCCGCCGAGCAAGGGAGGTGCAATTCATGATCAAGCGCATTCTGGTTGGACTCGGCGGTACGCCCTTCACCACGGTGAGCACCCACTGTGCCACGGCACTGGCACGCTATCATCAAGCGCAGACCACCGGTGTGACCGTGGTGAATCTGAGCAAACTGGGCAAGGTGGGGCCCGTGCCCGCCGGGGCGGGGATCTATGCCGAGCGCATGCGTGAAAAACGCGAGAGCTTAACCCGCGAAGGTATCGAAGCCGCAGTTGAAGCCTTCAAGCAGAGCTGCAGCGCGCAGCAGGTGGTGTGCCGGCGCATCGAATACGAGCAGGAAGATCCGTTTACGGCCATGATCGCCGAAGCCCGCTACAACGATCTGACCATCTTCGGGCTGCGCAGCATATTCGATTACGGGTTTGTCAGCGATCCCAACAAGGCGATCGTGAAGCTGGTCACCCAGGGCGTCAGGCCGATTCTGGCGGTTGCCGAGGAGTACCGGCCCGTCAAGAAGGCGCTCATCGCCTACAGCGGCTCCATGGAGTCTGCCAAGGCCATCCGCCACTTTTTGCACCTGAAGCCCTGGCCCGATGTCGCCCTTCATATCGTTCACTTTAAAGAGCGTGCCGACAAAGAACCGTTCCTGCTCAAGGATGCCGCCGACTTTTGCCAGGCGCACGGCTTTGCGGTCCAGACCGACATGCTGGACGGTCAGGCGCGCACTGACCTGCTGCCGTTCGCCCGGGAGATCGATGCCGATCTGATCGTGATGGGCAACAGTGTCCACAAGACACTGGTCCGGCAGCTGTTGGGCGACACGGTGCTGGAAACCATCAAAACGGCCGACCGGCCGCTTTTCCTGTCCCAATAGCATGACCACACCGCCGCCAGACCACGGACCCCGCACGGGCGGCCCCAGTCCGGTCGGGTTTGCCTACGCGCTTTTGCCCCTGTCGCTCTTTGCAGGTCTGTGCAGCCTGTGGCCCCAGGTTGTCCGGGGAGGGGTTTTCACCGTCGCGTGGCCCTGGATGCCCGGCCTGGACATCGACCTGCGATTCCGGCTCGACGGGTTGAGCATGCTGTTCGGTCTGATCATCACCGGCAGCGGTATGTTGATCTCCCTGTTCTCATCCAGCTACATGGCCGGTAAGCCGCTCACCGGGCGGTACTTTGCATTCTTGAACCTGTTCATGCTCTCCATGCTGGGCCTGGTCATGGCCGACAACCTGCTCCTGCTTTTTGTCTTCTGGGAAATGACCACCCTCTTTTCGTATCTGCTGATCGGATTCGACCACGAATCCGCCACGGCCCGGGACAACGCCAAACAGGCGATTCTGGTGACGGGTGCCGGTGGCTTGGCACTGCTGGTGGGGATTTTGCTGCTGAACACGGCCGGCGGGTCCATGACCCTCAGCGACTGGGCGGCCTCCGGCGACACGATCCGCCGGCACCCGCTCTATCTGCCCATTTTCGGCCTGTTCCTGCTGGGCGCGATGACCAAGTCGGCCCAGTTTCCGTTTCACTTCTGGCTGCCCAACGCCATGAGCGCGCCCACGCCCATCAGCGCGTTTTTACACGCCGCCACCATGGTCAAAGCCGGCATCTATTTGCTGATGCGCGTGCATCCCCTGTTGGGCGGCACGACGGCCTGGATGGGCAGCCTGGTCGTTATCGGCGGCGTCACGGCCATCTGGGGGGCCATGCGGTCCCTGAGCCCTTGTGACCTCAAGCGCATGCTGGCCTACACGACCATCATGGCCCTGGGTATGCTGACCATGTTTCTGGGCAGCAACAATGCCGCTTCCCTGACCGCGGCAACCACCTTCCTGCTGGTTCACGCCCTCTACAAGGCCGCCTTGTTTCTGGCGGTGGGCAGCATCGACCACGAAACCGGCACCCGCCGGCGCGATCAGTTGGGCGGGCTCTGGCGTGCCATGCCGGTGACCGCTCTGGCGGTGGCCTTCGCCACCATGTCCATGGCCGGCTTCCCGCTCTTTTTCGGATATGTCGGCAAGAAGATCATGTACATGGGGGCGCTGACCGAGGAGGTGCTGCCCCTTTTTGCCACGACCATCACACTGCTCGCCAATTCGCTCATGACCGCCGTGGCCGGCATGCTCCTGCTGGGCCCTTTCACCGGCAAGCGTCCGCAATCGCTCACGGCGGTCCACGACCCCCCCTGGCCCATGCGCTGCGGCCCGAACATCATGGCCGGGTTGTGCCTGCTGTTCGGCATCATTCCCGGCTGGGTCTCAGCCAACCTGATCCAGCCGGCGGTGGGGGCTTTTTTCGGCGGCGGCGCGCAGGCTCCCCCGGCCCTGTTTCACGGGGTCAACATGCCGCTGCTGCTCAGCGTCGCCACCTTGACCCTGGGGGGATTGATCTATTTTTCGCGCCAGGCCATCATCGGTGGACTGTCGGCCATGTCGGCGCGGTTTCCCCTCAGCGCCCAGGGCTGCTACGAGACCGGTTTGAACCTGTTTTTGAAAAGTGCCCATGCCATTACCGGCACGCTGCAAAACGGTTCGCTGCACCGCTACCTGCTGATCACCATGGCGGTCTTCACCGTAACCACGGCCGTGTTCTGGCTGCGAAACACCACGGGAGCGTTCCTGTCGCCGCGGCCACCGGACCTGCCGCTTTCCCAATGGCTTCTGGTCGGCATTATGTGCGCCGCCATCGTTGTCGTGGTCGTCACCCGATCACGAATCCTGGCGGTGTGCGCCCTGGGCATCGTCGGGGGCGGTGCAGCACTCGTGTTTCTGGTCTACGGCGCTCCGGATCTGGCGCTGACCCAGCTGCTGGTGGAAAACCTGACCCTGATCATCGTATCGATCGTTTTGCTGCGGCTGCCGCCCCTGGATAAAACGATGCCGCCGGCCTCCGGAATGCGCTGGGTGGATGGCCTGGTGGCCGTCAGCGTCGGCATCCTGGTGGCCACGCTCTCCATGGCCACCACCAGCGGTGACATCGATCGTCAGCTGACCGCCTTTTTTGAGCAGAACAGCGTCATCGCCGCCCACGGACGCAACATCGTCAATGTCATCTTGGTCGATTTTCGAAGTCTCGACACGCTGGGCGAGATCACCGTGGTGGCCACGGCCGGCCTGTCCGGTTTCGCCCTGATCGCCCGCCGGCAAAAGTGAGGAAAACCATGGGGTCGTTTATTCTTCGCGCCGCAACCCGCATGCTGGTTGGATTGATCCTGGTCTTTGCCGTCTATCTGCTCTTTCGGGGTCACAATGCGCCCGGGGGGGGCTTTGCCGCCGCCCTGGTCGCTGGAACCGGTTTTGCCCTGTTTGCCATTACCGAGGGCCCGGCCACGGTCCGGCAGGCGCTGCGGGTCGATCCGATGACGTTCGTCGCCTGGGGGCTGCTGCTGGCGGCCGGGTCTGGACTGGTCGCCGTCATCGGCCAAAAGCCCTACCTGACCGGCGTGTGGTGGCCGGCGGATCCGGCTCCGGGTGCGACCCTTGTCGGCACGCCGCTTGTTTTTGACGTGGGGGTGTTTCTGGTCGTTTTTGGCAGCATCATGACCCTGGTTCTCCAGTTGGAGGAGAGTTGACATGGAGACCGTCCTGGCCATGTTGTGCGGCGCCATGGTGGCCGCCAGCGTTTTCCTCATGCTCGGCCGAAATCTGGTGCGCTTCATCTTCGGGCTCGTTCTGGCCAGCAACGCCATCAATCTGCTGATCTTCGCCTCCGGCCGCCTGGAATCGTCGCATCCTCCCCTGGTGCCGGCCGATGCGGCAGCCCCGGGAGCGGCGATTGCCAACAGTCTGCCCCAGGCGCTGATCCTGACGGCCATCGTGATCGGTTTCTCGTTGCTGGTGTTTATCTTCATTCTTTTTTTCCGGGCCTATCAAACCCTTGGGACCGTGGATACGGAAGCCATGACCGATGCTGAACCGATGGTGGTCCGCAAGCGATCTGCAGATGAGGAGCCGTCGTGAACAACGGCCTGGTCGCACCGATCATCATCCCGTTTGCCGCCGCTGCGCTGGCGCTGGTGGGGCGCCGGCAGGCCGGCTTCCAGAGCGGCGTGACCATGCTGGCGGCCCTTTTGCACCTGGCGGTCGGGGCCTGGCTGCTGCACGGGGTCTACTACAACGGCATCACCGTGCTGCACGTGGGCGGCTGGCCGGCGCCGTTCGGCATCGCCCTGGTCGCCGATCACCTGGGGCTGCTGATGATCCTGGTCACCAGCCTGGTATACCTGGCCGCCGCGGTCTACTCTCGGGCCGACATCGATGCCGACGGGGTCCGGCGCGGATACTACCCGCTGCTCAACATTCTGGTGGGTGGCATCAGCGGCGCCTTTCTGACCGGGGACCTGTTCAACCTGTACGTCTGGTTCGAGGTCATGCTGATGGCATCCTTCGCCCTGCTGGTGCTGGGCCGGACCCGCGCGCAACTGGCCGGCGGCGTCACGTACGTGATCATCAACCTCATGTCGACCCTGCTGTTTCTGACCGGCCTGGGGCTGATCTACGGCATGACCGGTACGCTCAACATGGCGCATCTGCACGTTAAACTGCAGGCGGCTGCCGATCCGGGTCTGGTGGCGGCGGTCGCCGTACTCTTTCTGACCACCTTTGGCATCAAGGCCGGATTGTTTCCATTGTTCTTCTGGCTCCCGGCCTCCTACCACACCCCGCCGGTGGCTGTGTCGGCCATCTTTTCAGGCCTGCTGACCAAGGTCGGGGTGTATGCCTTGATTCGCACCTTTACCTTGCTGTTTCCGTTCGCGGACAACGGGCTGCGCGGCCTGGTAATGGCGGTCGCAGGCGCCACCATGCTCGTCGGGGTGCTCGGTGCCGCCAGCCACAGCCAGGTGCGCCGCATTTTATCGTTTCACATTATCAGCCAGGTCGGCTACATGGTGTTAGGGCTGGCGCTGTTCACCCCGCTGGCGCTGACCGGTGCGGTATTTTATCTGATTCACCACATTATCGTCAAAGCCAACCTGTTTTTCGTCAGCGGCCTGATGCGGCACTGCGGGGGGGCTTTCGAACTGTCGCGGGTGGGCGGGCTGTATCGGCGCCACGGGTTGGTCGCGGTGCTCTTTTTCATCCCCGCATTTTCGCTGGCCGGGTTTCCGCCCCTGTCCGGATTCTGGGCTAAAATGATCTTGATTCGAGCCAGCCTCGAGATCGGGCAATTTCTGCTGGCCGGTGTGGCGGCCGTCGTCGGTCTGCTGACCGTTTACTCGATGACCAAAATCTGGGCCGAAGCCTTCTGGAAGCCGAAGCCGTCCAGCGGCGAACCGACGCTTCCGGCCACCGGCCGGATCGACGGCTGGATGCTGGCTCCCGTCGTTGCCATGGCAGCCTTGACCGTCTTGATCGGGCTGGTTCCCGGGCCGCTCTACCAGTTGGCCAGCCGGGCCGCCGCGGAACTGCTCGACCCGAGTGCATACGTCTACACCGTCATGGGGGCGCTTCGATGAACCTGTTTTTCATCAACACCTTTATCGCCCTGGGCTACGTTGCGGTACAGGGCCAGTTGACCCTGTCCGGACTGTTGATCGGGTTTGGCCTGGGATACCTGGCCCTGTGGATCACCCAGCCGTTGTACGGCAAATCGCGCTATTTCCAGCGCGTGCCCAAAAGTGTGCTGCTGCTGGCTTCTTTCATTTTCGAACTGCTGCACTCCAACCTGCGCGTGTTCTGGGACGTCATTACGCCCGGACACATCAGCCGCCCCGGCATCGTCGGTGTACCGCTGCGCGCCGAAACCGAAATAGAGATCCTGCTGATCGCCAACATGATCTCGTTGACACCCGGAACGCTCAGCATAGACCTGTCCGACGACCGCCGCACGCTTTACGTGCACGTCATGTTCCTGGACGATCCGGACCGGTTCCGCAAGAGCATCAAAGACGGACTGGAGCGGCGTTTGCTGGAGGTGACCCGATGAGCGTTGACGGCCATACCCTCGTTGTGTGGGCCAGCCGCCTGACCCTGGCGGTGTTGATCGTCGGCATGGCGCTGGCCTTTGTCCGTCTGGTGCGCGGTCCGCGGGCGGCCGACCGGATCGTCGCCCTGGATCTTATCGCGGTGCTCATCGTGGCCTTTCTGGGCGCCTACGCCGTGCATGCCGGTGACACCTCCTTCCTGGACGTAGCCATCGCTTACGCCCTGGTGGCCTTTCTGGGAACCGTGGCCCTGTCCCGATACCTGCTGCGTTCCCGTGACCGCCATGGCCGGCCCCGCCAGTCGCGGAGGAACCCATGAGTGCGATAATCGCCGCTGCCCTGCTGATCGTCGGCAGCCTCTTTTGCCTGGTTGCCGCCGTGGGTATGCTGCGCCTGCCGGACACGCTCATCCGCATGCACGCTGCCACAAAGGCCGGTACCCTGGGGGCGGGGTGCATCCTGGCAGCGGAAGCCGTGATCGCCAACGACCCGGGCACCAGCCTGAAAGCCATCGCCGCCATCGTTTTCCTGCTGTTCACCGCGCCGGTGGCGGCGCATCTGATCGGCCGGGCCGCCTATCATCGCGGCATTGAACTGTGCCGCCGCACCACGATCGACGAACTCGGAGATGAATTGCGCGCCCGCTGCCGCGATCAATCCGATGATACCCCTTTGAACCCGGATATTCTGTGTGAGGTGGACGATGACCTACATCGTTAAAAAATTGGAGCACTTCATCCTGGTTGTGCTGATCGCCATGCTGGCTTTCGTCATTCTGGTATCCACCGCTGAACTGGGGTGGATCATCTACAAGGATCTGATGCGGCCGCCTGTCTTTTTGCTGGAAATTGCCGACCTGTTGGAAATCTTCGGATTTTTCCTGATGGTACTGATCGGCATCGAGCTGCTGGAAACCATGAAGGTCTATGCGCTCGAAAACATCATTCACGTCGAAATCATTCTCGAAGTCGCCCTGATCGCCATCGCGCGCAAGGTGATCATCCTCGACTTCGAAAAGTATGACAGCCTGACCATTATGGGCACCGCAGCCCTGATCGCCGCCACCGCGGCCGCTTTCTATGCGGTCAAACGGCGGGTTTACGTTCCGCCGGAGTGTCCCCAAAGCAGATAGCGCCTTATGCTGCCGGGCGCTTTAGTGCGTTTTTTCAGACAGGGGCGCGCTGGGCAGGGGGTGGGGGCCCGATGCGCGCTTGGGAATTTTGATTGAAACGCGCGTTCCGTGCTGCGGTTGCGACTGGAGGGTGATGCCGCCCCCGTGCTGGGTCAGAATCCGGTTGGAGATGAACAGCCCCAGGCCGGTGCCGTGGTCGCCCTTTGAGGTAAAAAAGGGGGTGAATAGATTGGCTTGGGCCTGTTCATCCATGCCGATGCCGTTGTCCGAGACATTGAAAAAGATGTGGTCGGCGTCTTGCGTCACCTCGAAGCGGATCTCGTGCTGTCGGCCCGAGGGATCCGACCGGCAGGCCTCGACGGCATTTTCGATGATGTTGGTCAGGGCGCTGCGAACGATGCCGGCATCGACCTCGAAGCGGCCGATAGCCGCGTCGATGCGGTGGTGCAAGGCGATGCCGCGCCCGATTATCTCCGGTTTCACGGTGCGCAGGATCTCCTCGGCAAACTCGCTGACCTCGACCTTTTCCCACTTCAGATCCTTCTCCTTGGCGTAGTAGAGGATGTCCAGGACCATGTCCCGGATGCGCCGCACCATGAAACGCACAATGTCCCAGCCCTCGCGGATCTGCTCCCGATCTTCACGCTTGAATCCTGAATCCAGCAGGTACATGCCGCCGTCCAGGCCGGTGAGCAGCCCCTTGATGCCATGGGAGACCGAACCGATCATCAATCCCAGCGACGCCAGCTGGTCTTCCAGGCGGCGGGTGCGGGTGATGTTGGTGGACATCTCCATCACGTGGGTGATCTGGCCGTCCTTGTCGCGGATCGGGGCGGTCTGAATGAGTACCCGATAGGTCTCGCCCCGTTTCGAGGTGACGTCCATTTCGCACTGGTGGGACTGTCCGTCGACAAAGGTTCTGGCCACAGGGCACTCTGGGCAGACCTGGTCGCGGTCCTTGTATATCTGGTGACAGAATCGGTCGAGGATCAGATCGAAATCTTCCTGAAAGCGGCGGTTGGCAGCCTGGATGGTCATGTCGGGCGCCTGCACCGTGATGTAGCAAGGGGCTTCGTCGAACAGCTGCTGGTAGCGCTGCTGCGTGGCCTGAAGGCGCTCCTGGAGCCGCCGGACTTCGTCGACATCGGCCCCGATCTCCACGACCAGCTCCACATCGCCATGGCTGTCCCGGATCGGGGCGGTGTGGACCATGACCGGTCCCTGGGTCCCGTCGGCATAGCCTACCGTCACGCGCCGGCGAATGCCGGTGCCGATGGCGAAGGTCTCCTCTACCGGAATGGTGTCGGCGCTGTCCGGTGGATAGGCGGCGCCGCTGGGCTGGCCGACGTGGTCTCCCAGCCGCTCCCGGTAAAGGGCGTTGATACCGATAATCTCCCGGCGGCGGTTGTGGATGGCGACGAAACAGGGCAGCTCGTTGAAGCAGTTGATGCCACTGTCCAGATCGCCGGCAATGCCGCGAAGCGCCGAAGAGAGGCCTTCCACGGCCTGTCCGACGGCTGCCAGCCGTTCGGCCTTGATCAGCCGGGCGGTTTGCGTCTGGACCAGGCTTTCCAGATTTTCGGTGTAGGCCCGCAGCTGCTTGCGCATGTCGATGCGGTCGTTGGCCCGCTTCAAGGCGATTTCTAGCACATCGTCATTGATGGGTTTGGTGATAAAATCGGTCGCTTCCAGCTTCAGGCACTTGATGGCCAGATCCATGTCACCGTGCCCGGTGAGCATGATCACTTCCGTGTCCGGACTCTCGGCCTTGATCTGCTGGAGGAGTTCGATGCCATCCATCACGGGCATCTTGATGTCGGTGAGAATAATGGGGGGGGCATGCTGCCGAAAGACCGCTAGCCCCTCGGTGCCGTTTTCGGCCGTCAATACCTGGTAGCCGATGTCCATGAGGGAGATGCCCAGTACCTTGCGGATGCCCTCCTCGTCATCGACCAGCAGGATTTTGGTTTCCATCGCTACACGTTCCCAAAGCCTCGATGCCGCCGTCTCACGCTCAGGCCAGCAGCCGCGTCGCCGTTTCGATCAACAGCTTGGCATCGGGCGGTTTTTCCAGGTATGCGTCCGGCTCGGGAAGGGGCGTCATCATCTGGATGTTGAGCATTTTCAGGTAATGTTCGAAAGATGGTTTTTCCACCGCCGAGAGCATGATGACGGGGATGTGTTTCAGCTGCTGATCCAGTTTCAGGCTTTTGTACATCAAGGCCCCGCCGGTACCCGGCATCATGACATCCAAAACGATCAGATCCGGTTTTATTTCGAGCGCTTTGGCCAAACCGGCCGACCCATCCCGGCAGGTTACGGGTTCATAGCCATTGGTTTTGAACAGGGCCGAGATGAACACCCGCATGTCCATGGCATCATCGACGATGAGGACGGTTCCCTTGGCGGGCACCGTGTTGTGGGATTTGGGGGGCTTCATGGATCTGCCGATCATAACGCGCTTGGCCGAACCGTGTGGTTCAATCGGATTCCTCGTGCACCTTGTCCGGGTGGTTGACGCTGGCCACCGGACAGGCGGACCGCAGCACCACCTGCTCCACGGTGGAGCCCAGCAGGGCCAGCTCCGGGTCGACCTCGCGGGTGTGATGGGCCATCACGATCAAATCGGCCTGTTTTTCGCGGGCAAACTTGAGAATCTCCACGTAGGGCATACCCTCGCGGATACCGACCTCGTAATTATCGAATGATCCCAGCTGCGACAGATACTTGGTTTCTACCTTTTGACGCGCCGCTTCGATGTGTTCCTCGATTTCGGTTTGACCCCTCACCTTGCCGGGTTCGGAGCTGTTGATGTCCACGGCATGGAATATGTGCAGGCGCGCGTTGACCTCTTTGGCCAGGCGTGCCGCCCAGAGGAAGGCGCTGGTGGCGGCTTTGGAAAAATCGGTGCCCACGACGATGTTGGAGAACAGTTTCCAGCAGGTGGTGCAGGGACGACTGATGATGACCACTGGACAGCGGGCGCTTTTGGCCACCCGCTGCATGGTGCTGCCCACCACATTGCGATAGCGCGCGGCGCCGATGTCCTCGTCGCGGGTGTGGGCGCCCATGATGATCAGGTCCACGTTTTCGCTGCGCGCCTTGCGCAGGATTTCACGGGGCGGGACGCCGATGACCGCTTCAATGGTGGCGCTGTCGCTGTCCTTGAGCAGGTCGGTATAGGTATTCCTGATCTCCTCTTTGACCCATTCTATGTAGTCCGGGTCGATCTGTTCGTCCTCGCCGGTGCGCACGTCGGTCACGAACGAACTGTAGCCGCGGCTGGGCAGGCCGAGGACGTGAAAGACACACAGTGCAGCGTCCCATTTCATCTCCAGGTCGAAGGCCACTTTGGCGGCATTGTCGCACGCCGGTGACGCCGTGGTGGCAAAGAGGATCTTTTTAAACATGGGTTATCTCCTTATTTGGCATTCCCGGGGGGTTCCGTGAAATCCGAGCTCCCATCCGATACCCTCGACGAATTCGAAGAGCGTGAAGACGGTATCGAACTCGAAGACGTCCACCTGGTCTCCGAAAACAACATGTTTCAGCTTGCCCATACGCACCGTCGTGTCAAGCAGCATGTCCATCTGGTAGTCTTTGATGGGAACGGTCTTGCCGTCGCACCACCCGTTGAAGCTGCGATATATTTCGAGCCGCGGCGTTCCGGGAAAACCGATCATCTCCACGGTTCTTTCCAGGACCAGTTCGTCGATACCACCCACCCGGCAGTCCGCCGGCGCCGCGCTGCGGTACTGATCCATCAGATCGGGGAAAAAGGCGTTCAGGTGCATCAACGTGTCGTACGTGGCCAGCATTTTGAAAAAGCTGCGCAGGGTGTAGCCGTCGGCCAGCGTCACCTGACGGGCCAGGCTGGCCAGAAGCGCGGTCTGGTCCGTCCTGGCAATGGCGGCGATGCGGCCGTCGATATGCAGCTCAACCTGGTCCATGGTGCGACGCTACGCTTCTTCCTGGGGAAGCAGGTGCTCGGGAACCGTTACCATGCTGATCAGCAGTGGCTTGAGAAATGACCAGCGAATGCCGACCTTGTAGACCTCTTCGAGATCCCGGATGGCGTCCCAGCAGTTGTGGCACGGCGCCACCACCAGTTTGGCACCGGTGGCCAGGATCTGATCGCGCTTGACCTTCAGGCCGATGTTGCGCTCCTGGCGGTAGCGGCCGATCCCGTTGAGACCGCCGCCGCCGCCGCAGCAGAAGTTGTGCTCCCGGCAGGGGCGCATTTCGCGAAAGTCCTCGGCAATGTAGCTCATGATCTCCCGGGCGCAATCGCCCAGTCCCGCATTTCTGACATAGTTGCACGAATCCTGGTAGGTCACCGGTTCCTTGATGCGCTTGGCCGGGTCGATTTTGAGCTTACCGGTGCGCAGGGCCTCGGCCACCCACTCCACGTAGTGAAAGCTCTCGATGGGAGTTTTACCCGATTTCAGCCCGGCCCAGTAAGGCCCCTCGATAACCGTGGCGCGGTAGGCGTGCCCGCATTCGGTCACCACCATGCGTTTGGGTTTGAGCCGGTCCATGGCCGCGTAGACGCTTTCCACCTGGATCTTGCAGGCTCCCCAGTCGCCGGCGAACATGGCCAGGCTGGTCTCTTCCCAGCCCTGGCTGGGTACGGTCCAGTTCTCACCGGCGATGTGAAAGAGCACCGCCGCTTCAGCCAGGTCTTCGGGATAGTGTTTGGGCTCCCGGGCGTTGACCGTGTAAATGATGTCCGCATTCTCCTTGTCCACGGGGATTTCCAGCCCCGGCCAATCCTCCTCGTACTCCTCGGCCATCCACTCGCAGGTGTCGACCCAGTCCTCGGTGGTGATGTCCATCTGGGCGTTGTAGATGCGGTGCATGCCCGATCCGATTTTCAGTTCCCAGGGCACGAAGCCCTGGCTGAAACACAGTCCGCGCAGGTAGCCGAACATCACCCCCATGTCGATCCCGAAGGGGCAGAAGGTGGCGCAGCGGTTGCAGCAGGTGCATTTGGACCAGGCCGTGTCCATGACCATGTGCATGAAATCGTTGTCCACCCGTCCCTGGCGCTTGACCAGTTCGCCCAGGGTGGACTGAATCTTGTAGGACGGCACCTGCCTGGGATCGCGGTCATTGGCCAGGTAGAAGAAGCAGCTGTCGGCGCACATGCCGCAGTGGGCGCAGATTTCCAGCCAGGTCCGGATGCGTGACTTGCAGGTCTTTTTCAGCGTCGCCGCCAGGGCGTCGCTGTCCACATCGAGCCGTTTCATCTCTTCGTAGTACTGCTTGCCGCTCTTGTCCGCCAACAGCGCGTTCAGCTTTTCCTTGGTGTCGACAATCTGCTTGTTGCATAAAATGCCTTCGGGCATCGTGTCACCCCCGATTCATAGAGAATCAAATTATCAATTATTTCTAAATGTTTACCAGGCCATCCCCTTGTTTTTCATGCCGCCGCGTTTGATGCCGTAATCCATGCCCAGTTGGGCCCGGGAGAGAAAGAAGAGCAGAAAATGCGACAGTTTGGTGAACGGTATGGCGACCAGCATGACCTCGCCGCTCAGCACGTGCGCGACGATCCAAAAATCGTAGCTGCCCACCTGGTGGTAGGCCAGCAAGCCGGTTAAAAAGGGCGCCACGGCAATGGCCAGTATCAAAAAATCATAGGGTTTGGTCAGGATGCGCACCTCCGGCAGGGCGATGCGCCGCAATACGATGAACACCGCGGCGACGATCACCGCCATGGTCATCACATCGGCCACCTTTTCGGGAAGCGTGGGCAGGCTGAACCCCCAGCGTTCGAGTAGCAGCACATTGTGCCCCACCAGGAAGATGGGGGTTACCAGCAGGCAGATGTGGAAAACGAACACCAGGATCGTGAATCCGGGGTAAAACCGCCAGCTGTGGGTGCCGAAGGGCACCAGCCAGAAGAAGATGGACCGCAGGGCGCCCTTGATGCCGTAGGCCACGTTGACCGTGTAAGTCACGCGGTCCATCTGCCAGTTCAAGCCTCGCACGTACCAGACCAGGCGCCAGAGCAAACCGGAAAAAAAGATGCCAAAGGCGATCCAGGCGAGGGGACCGGTTACCAATTCATACATGGGTCGCTCCTTTAGAAAACATGCATATTACCAAATCTTTGAAATCCATGCCACATGTCGACACTGCAGGGCCGATCGGGTTTACTCGTTATCCCGGTCGGTCAGAAACCGCCAGAATCCCGCGATGCCCAACAGGGCGACGACGATCAGGACATAGGTGACGTTCTTGGTGTGCATCATGAACTCGTGCAGGGTGTGAAAATTCTCCATGGCCGTCAATTCCCTTTCGGCGATCAATGGGGTTCGTAGTCGGGGTGTGCGTAAAGGACCGGCATGCGGGTCACGATGAATCGATAAATCACGATGCCCAGGGTGACGATGAACACGCTGATGCCGATCTCCATCCAGTGGGGAAAATAGCGTTCGCTGGAGGGCAGATGCCAGTTGAAGGCCACCAGGCTGATGTTGAAGCGGTTGACGACAATCCCCAACACCGTCCAGGCGGCGGTCACGCGAATCAGCTTGATGTTTTTGTCCCTAACGCCCACGGCATACAAAAAGGCCGGCAGCGCGACGAAGCCCAGCAGTTCCACCAGATACCAGGCGCCATAACCGGTGGCCAGGTAGTGCCAGGTGTTGTCGACGCTGATGCCGATGACTTTGATGATAAAATAGCCGGCCAGCACGAACGCCGCGGCCTTGCCGAATCCCAGCGGCAGCGTGTCCTTTTCGGCCAGGTGCGTTTCATCCATCATGTTGGCGAAATAGCGATTGGAGAGGGTGCTTTCAAAGATCACCATGGATAGCCCCGCGATCACCGCCGTGACGAAAAAGTAAATCGGCAGATAGGGGCTGTACCATAGCGGGTGCAGTTTTGAAGGCGCGATGAGGAACAGGGCGCCCAGTGACGATTGGTGCAAGGTGGAGAGCACCACGCCGAAGATCGTCAGCAGCATGGTCAGCTTGACAACGAGGTTGCGGGCCCGCTTGAGTCCCAGCCACTCCAGGGCTGCCGGTGAAAATTCGATGAACAGCACCGTCAGGTAAAGGGCCACGCAGGCGGCCACTTCGAACAACAGGGAGGTGGTGCCGCTCTGCATGATAAAGGGGTAGGGCAGCCGCCAGGGGCGGCCGACGTCATAGTGCAGCGCCAAAACGACCAGTGCGTACCCCAAAAAACCGGTCAGGATGGCCGGGCGGACGGCGGCATGATATTTTTTCATCCCGAAAATATAGACCGCGGCCGAGGTCACGAAGCCACCGGCGGCCAGCGCGACGCCGACCAGCAGGTCGAAGCCGATCCATATGCCCCAGGGGTGGTAGTCGGACAAATTGGTGACGGCATCCAGCCCCAGCGTAAATCGCAGGATGGTCAAGACCCCCCCTACCAGCAGGATGACACCGGCCACGATATTGAACGGCGAGGCCACGATCTTGAACGGGGAAAGCTTGGGTTTTCCCATGGTGGCTGCATCTTCAGACATAAACGGTTCCTCCCGCAAGGTTTGGACCAAGGCGGCCCTGAATCGGTTTAGGCGTCTTTTTCGTCGTCTGGGGATTCCGGCTGCGATGGGGCAGCCGCTTCGGCGGCGGCCTTGGCCCTGGCCTGCGCCTCGGCCTCGAGCGCCGCTTTGACGGCTTTTTCGACGGCGGTCGCCTTCTCCTGTTGCGCTTTTTGCATGGCCGTATCAAATTTGGCCGTGGCTTGTTCGTCAGCCGCTTTCAGGGCGCTGTCCACGGCTTCGGCCTGCTCGGCGGCGGCGATCTTTTCCTTGCGCTTGTTCATGGCGTAGATGCCGGTCAGCAGGATCGGCCAGAGTCCGACGACCATGGGAACCGCTCCCAGGGCGCCGGCCGTCAGCTCCGGGGCCGGTGTGACGCCCAGGTCCATGCGCATCCCGATGGTTTCAAACGGTACGCCGGACAGATAGAGCCAGCTGGTGCCGCCCATCTCCCGTTCACCGTAAATGTGGTCGACATACACGTCCGGCCGGCGGGTGATGCGTTGACGGGCCATTCTGATCAGGTCATCACGGTTGCCGAACACCAGTGCCTCGGTGGGGCAGGATTCCACGCAACCGGGCAGCTTGCCTTCCAGCACCAGGGGGTGGCACATGGTGCACTTCATCACCCGCGGCGAAAAGGCGCTGCCGTATTCGTAGGTGGGTATTTCAAAGGGGCAGGCGATCATGCAGTAGCGGCAGCCCACGCACACGGAGGCATCGTAGGTGACGGCCCCTTCCTTGGATTTCGTGAAGGCCTTGACGAAACAGGCCGACGCGCAGGCCGGCTCCAGGCAGTGGTTGCACTGCGTCTTGACGAAGACCGGCGATTCGCCCTGGCCCGGTTTACGGTTGACCACGGTGTAGGTTTCGGCGTCGGTTCGACGCCGATGGTCGAGAACGGTCAGGTCGGTGAAGGGAACTTCCGGCGGCGGCAGATCGTTGACTGCATTGCAGGCCCCTTCGCAGCGGCGGCAGCCGATGCACAAGGTGGTGTCGTGAAGCACCGCCAGGGAGTCCGGGTGGCCCTCGAAATGGCGGGTGGTGGCGGCAGAGGCCTTGCGGCCGGCGACGGTGGCAAGCCCCGCCGCGCCGATCCAACCGAGAAATTTTCTCCTGGAAAGAGACATGTTTTACCCTCGACTTGCGGTTTGTGGCCGGATGATCCGGCCCCTATCCTTTGTTTTTCTCCACGTGGCAGGCATTGCAGTCCCGTGCGGCGGGCTTTTCGATGCCCATGTTGTCGTGGCAACCGATGCACTGCTGATGATAGGCGCCCACCAGGCCGGGCCTGAAGGCGTCCGACCCTTCGACCGTGTTGCTGTGGCAACTGGCGCATGCCGGCGGATTTTCCGTGGGCGGGCTGTTGTGATGGCAGCCCTGGCAAAGGGTCCCTTTTTCGCTGTGGAAATAGCCGGCCAGCTTGCTGTCCCGGCTTTTGTCGATCAACGCGTTGACCACCTTGCCATGCGGGAAGACGGCTGCCTCGAAGCGCTCGGACAGCCGACCGATGGTCACTTTTTCAGGGAGGCGGTCGCCGGCGAAGGTGTTCACGCCCAGATCGCGCTGCTGCAAGAGTCGCATGGCCACCGCCGCGGTGGCCTTGCCGTCGTCAGGTTTGACGTGGCCGGGCAGGGGCGCCATGTGACAGGCCCGGCAGGTCTGCTGGCCGGCGTTGGCGGTCGGGGCACTCCTGAAGGCGTGGCAGCCGGCACAGGCCGGCTCGGCCTGGGCTTGTTCGTGGCAGCCGATGCAGCTGGCCTCGGCGGTCACCCTGTGCATGGCCTGGGCCAGCTTGACCATGTTTCCCTCCGGCTTGCCGGCATTGGTGTGACAGGTGCTGCATGATTCCAGGCTGGCGTGGTGGCAGACCTTGCAGCTGTCGTTGTAGGTTTCGTGGGCCTGGTGGTCGAAGGGAACCGGATACATGGTTCCCTGCCGCTGCTCCTCCGGCAGGGATTCCTCGCCGGTTTTGACCAGCACCACATCGGGCTGATTGCGCTCCAGGCGGGGTACGTCCGTGACCACCGCCATGCCGGCCTGAAAGTCGGCGTCGTGGCAGCTGACACAATCCATGGGGCCGGCCTTTTGGTTTTTGGCCATCCGATTCCGGTGGCAGCCGATGCACTGAAAGTGCGATGCCTCCCGGATCGACAAGTCGTCGTTTTCGGCGGTCTCCTTGTGGCAATAGATGCAGGCACCCTCTTTGCCCTTGACGTAGACCAGCTTTTCGGCCTGTTTGTCGTACTGGTGGTGGCAGTTTTCGCACTTTTGCTCCGTGGCCGTGATGTGCCGATAGTGCAAGGAGCGGTCAAAGGCGGTGGGCTGCCATGTGGAGGCAACCGCCGGATTTTGCACGTGGCAGCCGCCACAGGTCTGCGGTCCGCTTTTCTGTCCCGAACGGGTCATGTCGCGGTGGCAGGCGATACAATTGACATGGTAGATGTCGGTTACCGTCTGCCGGTCCTCGTCGGCCAGGCGTTTGAACTTGGGGGAGAGGCGCCCTTTTTCGTCGGCCATGTGGCAGACACTGCAGTCACCCTTGATCTCGGCCAGGGCCTCGGTGTGGCGGCTGTGGAAAAAGGCCACCGGCGGTCGCTCCAGAGGCCCCAGGGACTTCATGGCATCGATCATGATCAGATCCGAACCGGTCTTCACGGGGGCACCGGCCGGCGCGTCCATATTAACCGCTCCCGTCGTCAGCAGAAAGATGACGATCATGGCCATCAGCACGCCGCATGTTTTCAAATCAACTGTTCCTTTCCGCATTGTTGACATCCTTCGGGTAAGCATTTCATCGGTTCGGGCGGGAACCCCGCCCTGAATGCGCACCTGAGCGCCCGGCCGCTTGCTCCCGGTCGATCAGATCCTGAAAAGAGGTGTCGTCATATATGTTAAAGGCGGCCTTTTTCACCCGCGTCCACAAGGTGGAAAAGGCGCATTGTCCGTCAAACGGGCAGTTGGATGTCGACACACAGGCGATGCAGTCGTCGATTGGCAGGTCACGGCCGAGAAATCGCAGTACATCTCCAACGGAGACCTGACCGGGTGGTTTGACCAGAAAGTAGCCGCCATAGAAGCCGCGCTTGGAATCGACGATCCCGCTGGCCTTGAGTTGATTGAGGATAACCTCTAGAAAGCGCAGTGGTATGGATTGCGCGGCGGCGATGTCGGAGATCTTGACCGGCCCCTGGTCCATGTGTTTGGCCAGTTCGAAGATGGCCCGCAGGGCATACTGGTTTTTTTTGGGTGGTACCAGCATTCGGCGGCTTCTTGACTTGTTTGATCGGTTTAATTCTTGACCTAATGAATCAAGTTAAATTTCGACTTAAATAGTCGGGATTTGTGCTGAATGTCAATTACTTTTTTTATTTTTTGGGGAGAAATGTAATCACGAATATATTTAAGCAGTTATTGTTCCCGCGGGGAGGTCGAGCGGGGGCTGCGGCAGTGACTTATAAGGGCTTATGCCCACAATGGTTGCCCTGCAGGATTGCTTTTTGCCGGCAATACGGGTATTTTCCCAAAGCAGGTGCTTGGGGCGAGGATCTTTTTTTCCACCATTGTCGAGTGTCTCATGCTGGTCACCCAGAAAAAACAGTATGCCCTGCGGGCCATCTTCGAACTGGCCAAGCAACCGGGCAATGCACCCGTCAAGGCCTTTGAGATCGCCGAGGCGCAGGCCATACCGCTGCGGTTTCTGGAGGTGATTCTGGGCCAGTTGAAGCGGGCCGGGATCGTGAATTCCAAAAGGGGGTATGCCGGCGGCTACACGCTGACCCGGCCTGCGGATCGCATTTGCGTGGGCGACATTTTCCGCGTTCTGGACCAGGTGGACAAGGCCGAGGCATGCATGGCCTGCGCCTCCAAGGGAAACTGCCCCTTTCTGGGCGACTGCGTGTTCATGGAATTGTGGGACCGGGCCCAGCGCGCCATGGACACCGTCTACGACCGTACCACGATACAAGCTTTGATCGACAAGGAGGGCGCGTTTTAGCACGCCGATGGCATCAGTCGGATCCGTGCCGGAGGGCCAGTTTCTGAAACATCAGCGCCAGTCCCGCACCCAGCGAAAAGATCGAGCCGATGTCCAGATTTCGATCGGCGGTTTCGTCGAAAAAGATGTTGAGGCTGGCCGCCAAACCTTCGGCCGGGCGCCAGTAGCAGATCATGATCGGCACCTTGGGCAGCGGGTGCAGCACTACGGAGATGTCCGATTGGAATTGCTCGGCCACCTGCCGTCCGGCGAACAGGTGGACCATGTCGTCGAACAGGTCGGTGTAGTTGTCGGCCACGTGCTGCAGGGCCTCTTCGCAGCGCTTTTGAAACAGGGCATAGCGATCCTTGCCCGCTCTCAGCTCCCGGAAGGAGACCCACCGGCCGGTCGGTTCGGCGCCCTGGGCGTTGAGCACGTAATCGAAAAAAGGGGCGGCGATCCAGGGATTGACATGGATGTCCGAATAGAGCCTGCCGCCGCGATCCACACCGAAATCCTTGCCGAGAATTTTCAGGGTCAGCCGGCCTTGTTGGACGCGTCCGCCGATCCGGTCGGCCGCTTCGGCAAAGTCGATGCCGGCGATTTGCCGCTGCATGGCCTCCATCGAGGCTTGCCGGTTTTCTTCGATTCCGTGACGCTGCCGGCCCGGCGTGGAAAAGCGCGCGATGATGGAAGGGTCCAGCTTGGGACACGCATCGATTGTACGGTGGCCTTGAAAAACGGCACCGGCGAAGGCCAGACAGGTTTTCTCGCCGCACTCCCGGCAGTTGGATTTGTCCAGCTCTTGGAAGATTTCCATGGCGTTTTTGGGGGCGGGCATGGGGCAGCCTCTTGGACGTGTCGATTCAAGGTTCGGGCGACAGCGGCATTATAGCCAAAAGAAACGGCCTTGTCATGTCCGGTGCTGCCGGCCGCTTTTACGGTGAACTTTTTGATGGCCTGCTGCCGGGCATGGGCGGTACCATCAAGGAGGGATCCAGGCGGGTGTCGAACCAGTTCATGCCCCAGTGAAGATGCGGGCCGGTGACCCGGCCGGTGGACCCTACCAGGGCGATTACCTCTCCCTGCCGGACGGTCTGGCCCGCTTTTACCAGAACCGTGTCCAGGTGCAGGTAGCTGGTGGTGATACCGTGACCGTGGTCGACGATCAGGGTGCCGCCGGAGTAGAACATATCCTCGTGAACCAGGCTCACCACCCCGTCGGCGGGCGCCTTCACCGGTGTTCCGGTGGGTGCGGCAATGTCGACCCCGTAGTGCGGCCGTTTGGGGATCCCGTTCAAAATTCGCTGGCTGCCGTATACCCCGCTGATCCTGCCGATTACCGGCCAGATGAAGGACTGGGTGAAGTCTTGACGGGGATCGTCTTTCAGGCGCACCGCCTTGACCAGTGCGATCTCCTGGCGGATGCGGGTCAAATCGGCCGTCCCGGGAGCGACCTTGCGCTGCGGCAATCCGTCAATGCGTTGAACCAGATACTGGCGCGCTTCGATGGTCAGCGGGTGGTTCTCGACACGGCCTGAGTCCTGGTGGATCCGGATCGTCGCCTCGGGCCCGGCATCACGGTCGAAACCGATCACAAACAGGCCTTCGGGGGAGACGCGAATGGGCCTGTCCTGGAAATAGACGGCCGCGCCCGGGGCGGCCTTGCAGATGGCCAGGCCGCCCTGGGTCAGGTTTCCGTTTACCATCAGCGCCGGCGCCGGTGCGGGCAGGCCCAACAGGGCGATGACGGTGCCGACGATAAGGTGTCTCATAAACGACGTGTTGATTCGCGCTGGCATTGTGTTGATATCGGTCATACACCCAATGGCCTCAAGATGGAAGGTCGATCGCGCCCTTTTTTTTGGCCTGCCGGGCATGATTGGCCTTGAACCGGTTGAGCGCCACGGCGCTGCCGAAGATTAGCAAACCGCCGGTCCAGAAGCGCCAGGTCGCCGGATCGCCCAGAAAAACGATGCCCACGATGGCCGTAAATATCACCTCGCTGGACATGAACACGCCGCCCTCCCAGCCCTTGCAGTAGAAAAATCCCTGGTTCATCAGCAGTTGGGCCGTTAACGACACGACGATGATGCCCGCCACCATGGCGCCTTCCACAGCCGAGGCGGGCCATAAGGGGTTGGCGGCGAAGGGGATGAGCGTCACCAGCGTACCCATGGTGCAAAAGTAGAGATAGATGACCACCGGCCCGTTTGTTTCCCGCAGGGCCTTGATCAAGGTTACCGTCAACCCGGCAAAGGCACTGCCGGCTACGGCCATCAACTGGCCGACGTGATTTCCTTGCAGGCTGAAGTCGAACAGGACCGCGATGCCGACGATCACCACGGCGATACATCCGATTTCGGCCTTCGAGATCCGTTCGCCATATATCAGGTAGGAAAACACGGCCGAAAAAGCCGGAAAGGCGTAGAAGATTACCAGGGCGGTGGAGACCGGCAGCATGCGGATGGCCGTGACAATGCAGAGAAATGCCGCCGAACCGGTGAATCCGCGGATTATCAGCAGCCGGGTGTTGTGGCCCCGGTAAGGGTTGCCCGGCCGGCCGAAAACCAGGAGCAGTAGGGCCGCGCCGCCGCAGAAGCGGTAGAAGCCGATGTGCCAGATGGTGTACTGGGGGCCGATCAATTTGATCAGCAGGTTGAGTGCGGTGAACAACAAGGCGGCGGCCAGCATGAACAGCAGCCCGGCCACAGCGGCGTCCAGTTTGATCGGCCGCTCGGTGTTGGCCCTAGCGGTCATGGCATGACGGCTCCTTGAATCGAGGTACCAGCGGCTTCACACTTCGTGGCAGCAGCATGGGGACCCGTTGGCAATAGGACCGGTAGCCGTCGCCGAAGCAGGCCACCAGGTCGCGCTCCTCCAAGGCGGTGCCGATGACGATCCAGACTGTCCAGAGTCCGTTGTGCAGCAGCCGGTCGACCGTAAACACCGGACCGGACCAGATGATGATCAGGCTGAACAGGTAGAGGGGATGGCGCACCCAGCGGTAGGGACCGCAAACGGCAAACGGTACGGATCTCACCGCACTTTTGCGCTGCAGCGCGTCCATGGCCGGCCGGATGCCCAAGGCATCGAAATCGCCCAGCGACCGGGCGCCCCACCACGCCGCCAGCACCGCTGCCAGGCAGATGCCGCGCATGGCCCATTGAATCGGCGGCGCGGGCGACCACAGCGCCGCACCAACGGGCTGCCACAGGCCGGTCAGCACCAGCAGGCAGATGCCGGAAACGCTGGCATATAAGGCGCCGTGAAAATCGGCATGCACGCGCCGGGTCAGCCACAGGCGAAACCAGCGCCTGACCATGATGCTGTGCTGCGTGAAAAAAAGCAGGCACAGGGCCATGTCCAGCAGCAGGCTGCCGGCGCTGTCAAGGCCCAGGTCGACCACTAAAGGCGGCCCCCAGAGTAAAAACACCAGCCAGGCCAGCAGGCCCCCCGCGCCGAAAGTGGCGGCGGCGGCTACCAGCAGCAGGGCGGCTGGCTTACGGGAGAGCACCTGCCGGCCGGCCGGGTGCCGTCTCTGGGCCGCGTCCACCGCCAGGCGTTTGCAGGCGGTTTTGTGATCGACTGACATATTCACGCCTCCAATCGCTGCGTGCGGTTATGCGCCTGGCTGACTATACGACTAAATCCACCGCTCATCAATCGTGAAAGCCACCACGGTCGACCGGATGCTGCGGATCTGATTTCAGTCCCTGCTGCGGGTGTCATGATCCCAGCGCTTTGACACGATCGCCCGGAGGGTATAAGGCCAGCGGAAATAAACAAATCCACCGTTTTGCTTGTCTTTGCGCCGGTCTTCGGTGTTGCCCCAAATGTCACGGTTTTCAATACGCTTTCATTTGTCGCGCCTTGAAGATCGGCACACATCCGGCGCAATTCTGGCGGATTTATTTATATCCGCTGGCCTAAAGTCCGTTTTCACAGTATACCGACTGCCAGGGAGGGCAACCATGGACCAGACCGCGCCGCACCCCATCTTCAGGTTTCGATGGTCGATTTTTACCGTTTTGGCCCTGGCCTATTTTTTCGTCTATTTCCACCGCCTCTCACTTTCGGTCGTGGCCGACCGGCTGATGGCCGAATTCGGCAGCTCCGCGAGCACCATCGGGATGCTGGGGTCGATCTATTTTTACTGCTATGCGGCCATGCAATTGCCGGCCGGGCTGCTTTCGGACTCCGTGGGGCCGCGGCGTACGGTGACCTGGTTTCTATTGGCCGCTTCGGCCGGGAGCATCCTCTTCGGCCTGGCGTCGACCATTGCAACCGCATTCGCAGGGCGCATTCTGGTGGGCTTTGGGGTCAGCATGGTCTTTATACCGACCATGAAAATCCTCTCGCAATGGTATTATCCTTCGGAATTCGCATCCATGGCCGGCCTGCTCAATGCAGTGGGCGGCATCGGTGTCTTGGCGGGCACCTGGCTGCTGGCTGTGATGACCGAGACATTCGGCTGGCGGTTTTCCTTCCAATTGATCGGCGGCGGTACCTTCGTCATCATCGTTCTGGTGTGGGTGATCGTGCGTGACCGGCCCCAGGACAAGGGCTGGCCGGCGATCGCCGACTTGACCGAGACGCCCGGCGGCCGGCCTGTGGACCGGCCGGCCATGGGGTTGCTGGCCGGTGTGCGGCGGGTGCTGACAACGGCCCACTTTTGGCCGCTGGCGCTGTGGTTCCTGCTCAATTGCGGTATTTTCTTCGGGTTTGGCGGGCTGTGGGGGGGACCGTTTCTGATGCACGTTTACGGGTTGTCGCGCGAGACGGCCGGCAGCGTGCTGAGCATGATCGCCTGGGGGATGATCGTCGGCAGTCCGCTGCTGGGATTTATTTCCGACCGCGTGCTCAAGAGCCGCAAAAAACCCTTCATTGGCTGCACGGCGATCCTCGTGCTCGAGCTGGGGGTGTTTTATTTCTTCCCCGCAAGCCTTTCACTGCCGCTGCTTTACGTGGCGTTCTTCCTTTTTGCCGTGTGCGCGTCAGCGATCGTGGTGGTCGGTTTTACGACGACCAAGGAGTTGTTTCCCATCGACATCGCCGGCACCTCCGTCGGCACGGTCAACCTGTTTCCCTTTTTGGGGGGTGCGCTGTACATGCCCATGCTGGGCAAGATCCTGGATGCGTTTCCAGGCCAGGCGGCCGGTGTCTATGCCCTGGAAGGATACACCTGGATGTTCCTGGTCCTGCTGGTGTCGGCCCTGGGCGCCCTGGGGTGTACCCTGATGATGAAAGAGACCTTCGCGGGGTGATCCGCCGGCTGCCGGCAGACCCACCCCCCGGCCGCCGGTGCGGCTGCCGGGGAGCGGGGTGATGGGGGGCCGGATTTAAAAGAACTTGTACTGAATGCCGGCCGATATGTTGGTGACCGCCTTGCCGTACTCGATGCCATTGCTGTCGGTGACGCTGTCATACCATATGTAGGCACCGGCCAGGGTGACATCCAGGGTGCTTGTCGCGCTCCAGACCACGCCGGCGGCCAGGGCGTTGGCGCTCAGCTTGGGCTCTTCGGGCTCGTTGATCTGCTGGTCGTCGGCCACCCGGATGTTGGTCAGCAGGTAGCCGAGGCTGGCCTTCCAGCTGGGGTTGAAGGTGTATTCGCCCGAGAGTCCCAGATCCCAGCTGTCGCCCTCGTCTTCATAGGTGTCGATCTCGGCGGCGTCTTCCAGGTACAAGGTGTAGTTGAGGTCGACTTTGAGCTCCGGCAGGAAACGATAGGAGGCGCCGAAGCCCAGCTGGCCCGGGATGTCGGTCCGGCGTTTGGACCCATCGGCGAAGCCTATTGCCGGGGCGATGCCGAGGGTGTCGCGGTTGACCGTCACGTCATACTCCATCTTGGTGTTGGAGATGAAGGTGAAAGATGTGTTGAGCTTGTCGTTGGGTGCGAAATTGACGCCCACGATCCCGGCCCAGCCGCTGGCGTCCTGCTCGATGTTGAGGCTGGGGGTAAGCGGTGCGTTAAGGCCGCCGGGCAGTGGATTGGTGGCGCTGATGGCGGCACTGCCGTCGAATTCGCGTGTTCCGGTCGAGTAACGGGTCCCGAGCGACACCGACCACATGTCGTTGATGGCGTAAGCGGCGCCCAGCGTGAACCCGAGAACGCTGCTCTGCTTGACCTCCAGTTGGCCGGGGTCGATCTGATCGTAGAAAAACATATCCGGTACACCACCGGCGGCCAATTGGGCGTTGGCATTGGCGGCGACGCCCGAGGCCAGCGCCACCGTGCGGGCGTTGCCGTCTTCCCAATTCAGTTCCCCGCCCCCGGCGGGAACGGTAAAGGCAAAGAATCCGCTCCATTTGTTTTTCTTGTAGACCGTAAAAAAGGCTGGTATCAGCGAGGGCTCATCCTGCTCCAGCTTGCCGAACCCGGGCACGTCGTTGTAGTAGTCTTTTCCAAAGTACATCACGTCCAGCTTGCTGTAGAGCCCGTCTTCCATCTGGGCCGTGCCGGCGGGGTTGTACACCGCTATATCGGCATAATCCGTGGCCGCGTTGCGGTTGAGCGTACGCATGTAGTCGGCGCTCTGGTTGCCCTTGTTGATGATCCCGCCCGCCGCGGCAGGGCCTGCCGAGAGCAGCACCGTCAAAGAGATTACTCCCACCCACCCCCACAACCTGCTCAAGCGTCCTGTCATTTCGAGTTCTCCTTTGTTGAAGTTCAGCTCCATGGGACATTGATGACTATCGTAACCGAATGGACAATCCTAAAGTATTTTTATCCTGATCGACGGCGCCGCGTGCGCATGGCCCCCGCCATGTGCGGCGGCGCCCCACCCCCACCTGCGATGTCATCATCTCTGTCGTGATCCGCTTCATGGACAAATCGGCTTCCGGGCGTCGGCGGCCGTCGGTTCGTTGCAACGGCTCGATCCCGGGCGGTCCCCAAGGCTTTCGGAATGGCTTGCCGAACCAAGCTGTTAGCGCTTCCTTTTCGTGTTTCAAAAAGACAATTACGGTTAGCACAACACCAAAATTAATTAAAGCGCAATTTGTTTGTGAACGCTTATTCAGCCGACTGTGGCTGCACCGCTCAAACCCGGCTGCCGCTCCACCTGAGCTTGGCTTTGAGAACATCGAAATAGTTCTGGTCGGGCAGGGTGATCATCTGCACCGGCGTCGGGCTCTGGCTGATGCGAATCGTATCCCGTTCATCGATTTTCAATCCCACCTGACCATCGCAGGTGAGCATGATATCCGAGGTGTCTTCGGCCAGTTGAATCTGGATTGTCGCTGACTGGGGAACCATCAAGGGGCGGTTGGTCAAGGTGAAGGGGCAGATGGGGGTAATCAGGATGCCCGGTACCGACGGGTGAATGATGGGGCCGCCGGCCGCCAGCGAATAGGCCGTGGAACCGGTCGGTGTGGCCACGATCAGTCCGTCGGCACGGTATTCCGTCAGAAACTGGCCGTCGATGTGGGTGCGGATGCGCGCCAGGCGGGCCAGGGCGCCTTTATTGATGACGGCGTCATTGAAGGCCGAAGCGCGGGCAATCTCGACGCCTTCTCGAAAGGCCCGGACCTGAAGGCGCATTTGCGCCCGTGTGCTGAAATGACCGCTGAGGATGGCCTCGGCCACATCGCACAGGCGGTCTTCGGTGGTCTCGGCCAGAAACCCCACTTCACCGAATTTGACACCGATGATCGGAACCTGCTGGTCACCGATCCAGCGCACGGCACTCAAAAAGGTGCCGTCACCGCCCAGTACGAAAACACAGCGCAGCGTTTTCGGCGCCTGCCGGCGGGGCTCCTTGAATCGCATCCCCCCGGGCGGGGTGCTTTGCCAGCGGATGACCACGAGTCCCTTGCCGATCAGCCATTTTTCAAAGCGATCCGCCTGCCGGCGAGCGTGAGCCTCGTTTTTGACAACCAGTCCGATTTGTTTGCCGCTGGCAAAAGGTTTGGGCATCTTCAATTCCAGGCACGGCCTAGCCGAATCGACCCGCCGCTGAGGTGAATCGCATGCGCGGCCATTTTCAATCCCTGTCATACATGGCTTTGACGCTCAGGGCAAGCGCAAGGGCTTGATTATAAGATTCGCACACTTAGCATGCATTTGTTTGTCTTGACGGATCACCATCATCTCTACTATATAATTGAGTTTATGCAGAGAGGGCCATTCACCAAAACCAAGTTGAGAAGGAGAGGTAAAATGAAACATCGTTTGGGCAGGATCCTTATCGTTGCAGTGACGAGTGCATGCATGGTCGCCGGCGCCACCGCCATGGCGGCTGATACCATCAAGTTGGGTGTGGCCGGACCGCACAGCGGTGACCTTGCTTCCTATGGCATTCCGACCACCAAAGCCGCCGAACTGGTGGTCAACGACATCAACGCCAAGGGCGGTGTCTTGGGCAAACAGGTCGAGCTGCTGGTGGAAGACGATGTGTGCAAGCCCGAAGTGGCGACCAACACCGCCACCAAGCTGGTTTCCGAAGGCGTTCACGTGGTTCTCGGCCACATCTGCTCCGGTGCCACCAAGGCGGCCCTGGGCATTTACAAGGACGCCAACATTCCGGTCATGTCGCCTTCGGCCACCAATCCCGACTTGACCCAGAGCGGAGACTATCCCAACTTTTTCCGCACCATCGCCTCCGACGACGCCCAGGCGCGCATGCAGGTCGACTTCGCCCTGGACGTGCTGAACCTGAAAAAAATTGCCGTGCTGCACGATAAGGGCGATTACGGTAAAGGGCTGGCCGAGTTTGCCAAGCTGTTCATCGAAGCGGACGAGCGTGCGGAACTGGTCCTGTATGAAGGCATCACGCCCGGTGCCGTGGACTACAGTGCCGTTGTCCAGAAAATCAAGCGCAGCGGTGCCGAGGCCGTTATCTTTGGCGGTTACCATCCGGAAGCCTCGAAAATTGTAAGTCAGATGCGCAAAAAACGGATGGAGACCATCTTCATCTCCGACGACGGCGTCAAGGACGACACCTTTATCAAGGTCGCCCAGGAGAATGCGGAAGGCGTGTATGCCACCGGCCCCAAGGACACCTCCAGCAACCCTATGGCCGTTGCCGCCGAACAGGCCCACCAAAAAGCCTTCGGCGCCGATCCGGGAGCCTTCTTCCTGAACGCCTATGCGGCGACGCTGGCGCTGTTGAACGCGATCGAGCAGGCCGGCAGCACCGATTTTGCGGCCGTCACCGAAGCCCTTCGGACCAAGGACGTGGAAACGCCCTTGGGCAAAATCCGTTTTGACGAGCGCGGCGACGCCATCGGCGTCGGATTTTCCATGTATCAGGTCAAAGACGGGGTTTACGTCGAGTTGAAGTAGTGCCGCCCGTTCCATGATCGATCGGGGGACAGACGCGCCGTCGTCTGTCCCCTGACTATTTTAGTCGTTTCCGGACAACCGGACCAAATCCAAAGACTGGCGGTCGAACCACATGGAATATTTTTTCGAGCTTTTTCTGGGGGGGCTTACCCGCGGCAGCATCTATGCCCTGATCGCATTGGGCTACACCATGGTTTACGGCATCGTGCAGCTGATCAATTTTGCCCATGGCGAAATTTACATGATCGGTGCATTTACGGCCCTGATCGTGATCAGCGTGCTGACCATGCTGGGGTTGAACGAGATCGCCATTTTGCTGATTGCCGCCGTTGTTGCCGTCATCTATTCATCGGCCTATGGCTACACGATGGAAAAAATCGCCTACAAGCCGCTGCGTAAAGCCCCGCGGCTGTCGGCGCTGATCAGCGCCATCGGCATGTCGCTGTTTTTGCAAAACTACGTGCTGCTGGCGCAGACCTCCGATTTTATGCCCTTTCCCGGCCTGATTCCCGACTTTGCGTTCATGGAGCCCGTGGCCCACATTATCGGATCGCCGGAGCTGGTGATCCTGGTCACCACCACGACCGTCATGATCCTGCTGAGTTTTTTGATCAAGTTCACCAGAATCGGCAAGGCCATGCGGGCCACCGCCCAGGACCGCGATATGGCCCTGCTGGTGGGTGTGGACGTCAACCTGGTGATATCGGCAACCTTTGTCATCGGGTCGGCCACAGCGGCCATCGGCGGCGTGCTGATCGCTTCGCACATCGGTCAGATCAATTTTTACATCGGCTTCATTGCCGGTATCAAAGCCTTCGTGGCGGCCGTTTTGGGCGGCATCGGCTCGATTCCCGGTGCGGTGCTGGGCAGTCTGGTGCTCGGATGGACCGAGTCCTTTTTCACCGGATACATCTCCAGCGACTACGAAGATGTTTTCGCCTTTGTCTTTCTGGTGCTGATTCTCATTTTCCGGCCTGCCGGCATCTTGGGGCGTTCAACCACCGAAAAGGTGTAGTCCCGCTTGCAATCGGCCCAGCCCGTGGCCACCAGGACGGCCGCCAGGATCGCGCCGGCAGGCCTGGCCACCACCACGACCACAACCGTCAAGTGAGATAGCAATGCCCATGTACCTAGATGAACTGAAAAAATCATTTTGGGTTTCGCTTTGGTTCATGTTCTTGACCTTTCCGATCATGGTCATCCGGGTCAACACGGTGGAAAACGTCATCCAGTGGCGCTGGGCCAACATGTTTTTTGTGGGGGTGGGAAGCTTTGTGCTCTCGGCCCTCTGGCGCTACCTGATTCGCCGCAAGGAACACGGCCTTTACCAAGCGGAGACCGGGACCGGTCGGGAACCGTTGAGCCAGCGACTGCTCCAAGACCGGCGATTTACGGTGCCTGCCCTGGCCATCATCGCCATTGTGGCGGTGGCCTTCCCCTTCATTTTTTCCATTTACCAAACCAACATCATGATCACGGCCATGATCTATGTGCTCCTGGGGCTGGGACTCAACATCGTGGTCGGTATGGCCGGCCTGCTGGACCTGGGGTACGCGGCCTTTTACTGCGTCGGCGCCTACGCCTACGCCCTGCTCAACTACCATTTCGGGATCGGTTTCTGGACTTCGCTGGGTATCGGCGCCGGCCTGGCGGCCCTGTTTGGAATTATCCTGGGCTTTCCCGTACTGCGGCTCAGAGGGGATTACCTGGCCATCGTCACCCTGGGCTTCGGAGAGATCATCCGTCTCATTCTGGAGAACTGGAACGAATTCTCTTTCGGCCCCAGCGGCATCGCCAACATTCCCCGACCGGGTTTTTTCGGCCTTGAAATGAATATCGAACAGTCGATCATTTATGTCTATTTTCTGATGATCGGACTGAGCCTGTTCACCATCTTTGTGGTCAACCGCCTGCAGAATTCGCGCATCGGCCGGGCCTGGATCGCCCTTCGTGAAGATGAGGTGGCCTGCCAGGCCATGGGTATCGACAAGCGCAAGACCAAGCTGATGGCCTTTGCTTTGGGCGCCACCTGGGCCGGTCTGGCCGGCGTTGTCTTCGCGGCCAAAACCACCTTTATCAACCCGGCCAGTTTTACCCTCTGGGAGTCGATCAATATCCTCTGCGTCGTCGTACTGGGCGGTATGGGATCCATCTTGGGGGTCATCGTGGGCGCCTTCATTTTGATTCTTTTGCCCGAATATCTGCGTTTTTTGTCCGAATACCGCATCCTGGCTTTTGGCGCCATACTGGTGGTGATGATGGTATTTAGACCCGGCGGCATCGTGGAAACCGTGCGCAGAAGCTACCAGTACAAAGAAACGGAACCGGAACAGTCCTACTAAGCGCGATAACCGTTGGATAATCCATGCAATCGATACTCGACGTAAAACAGCTGACCATGAATTTCGGCGGCCTTCGCGCCCTGGACAGGGTTGACCTGGATGTCCGCCAAGGTGAGATTGTGGCGCTCATCGGGCCCAACGGGGCGGGTAAGACCACTTTTTTCAACTGCATCACCGGTATATACGACCCGACCGGGGGCGAGGTGCTGATTCTCCCGCCGGACAGTGCCAAACCCCAGCGGATCAACGGTATCAAGCCCAATCAGGTGACCGAAAAAGGGGTGGCGCGAACCTTCCAGAACATTCGCCTGTTTTCCAACATGACGGTCCTGGAAAATGTCATGATCGGCTGCCACTGCCGTATGAAAGCCGGAATATTAGGCGCCGTGATGCGGGGGGCCGCCACCCGCCGGGAGGAAGCGGCCGTGGTCCGCAAAAGTTATGACATCTTGAAAAAAATCGGGCTGGCACCATACGTCAACGAATTTGCCAAGAACCTGCCGTATGGCGCCCAGCGCCGGTTGGAAATCGCCCGTGCCATCGCCACGGAGCCGTTCATGCTGCTGTTGGATGAACCGGCGGCCGGCATGAATCCCCAAGAGACCCAGGAACTGGACGACCTGATCATCAGGATACGTGACACCGAAGGCATTTCGATCCTGCTCATCGAGCACGACATGAAATTGGTGATGAGCCTGTCCGACCGGATTTTCGTAATGGATTACGGCAAGAAAATCGCCCAGGGAATACCCGCGGAGATTCGCCGCGACCCGGCCGTCATCAAAGCCTATCTCGGAGAGGAGATCGATGCTTAGCCTCGTTGATATTCATTGCTATTACGGCAATATCAAGGCGTTGAAGGGGGTCAGCCTGACAGTGCAAGAGGGTGAGATCATCACCCTGATCGGCGCCAACGGCGCCGGCAAGAGCACCACATTGATGTCCATCTCGGGGATTGTTCCGCCGCGCGCCGGCGACATTCACTTCATGGGCCAGTCCATCGCCGGCATGAACCCCAATAAGATTGTCTCTCTGGGCATCAGCCAGGTTCCCGAAGGGCGCCGTATTTTCCCTTATCTCACCGTCCTGGAAAACCTGGACATGGGTGCTTTTTTGAGAAAAGACAAGACGGCCGTTCATTCGGATCTGGACTATGTCTTCGACTTGTTTCCGATTTTGGCCGAGCGGCGCGGCCAGGCTGGCGGAACCTTGAGCGGCGGCGAGCAGCAAATGCTGGCCATTTCACGCGCCTTGATGGCCCGGCCGAGGTTGCTTTTGCTGGACGAGCCCTCGCTGGGACTGGCCCCTTTGGTGGTCAAGCAGATATTTGAGATTATCCGTAAAATCAACGGCGAGAACAACACCACCATCTTCCTGGTGGAACAAAACGCCAACCTGGCGCTGAAGGTCGCCCACCGTGGGTACGTCATGGAAAATGGCGTGATCACATTGACCGACAGCGCGGCCCGGTTGCTGGCCAACGACGCGGTCAAAAAGGCCTATCTGGGCATTTAGGGTTGCGTTGGCCTGAGGCACGTCTATGTTCTTTTAGGGAACCAGGCGGCGACACACTCCCGGCGGCCCGAACGACACCGGTGGGGCAATTGTGAAAAAATAGATCTACTCGAGGGAATCCAGTTTCCCAAAATAGCCGTAGTTGCGCCGGCCGGGCCACTGTTGACGCTGGTTTAAATGCCTTGATTTACAATGAAAGCTTATCTTTCTAGTGCTATATGGCACCATTGTTGCTTTTTTGATGCGAATTGCCAAGCGGGTTCACGGACTTGGTCAATCATGCTCATGTGAAATGCGATGAACAGAGACGCTTGCCCCCGCCAGACCACTTCTCATTTGAAAGATGCCGTGGCTTTTTTGATGACGGTGGCATCGTGTACCGTTTTTTTGACCGCCGGCTGGTTTTCCACGAAGTCAATCAACCCAATTGACCACCCGGCGCTCTTGTCGCCTTTGCCGCCGCCTGATCTGGCGATGGCCTACCTGACGGTACCCGAACTGCCGGCGCCGCTTGAAGCCGTTCCAGAGCCCACCGTCGTGCCGATCACCGTGTCGTCCGCCGCCGCCGGGACGCCTTCGGCCGCCGAGCCGTCGCCCCTGCGCAAAGACATTCCCTATCACGGCATTATCGTCCAAGTCGCCGGGCGTTACGAAGTGGACCCGCACCTGATCCGGGCGATCATTTTTGCCGAGTCCGGTTACAATCCCAAAGCGGAGTCGAAAAAAGGGGCCCGCGGATTGATGCAACTGATGCCGTCGACCGCCAAATCCCTCGGTGTCAAGGATATCTACGACCCCGAAGAGAACATCGACGGCGGCGTGCGCTATTTCCGATCGCTTCTGGATCGATTCGACGGTGACGTGCGGCTGGCCCTGGCGGCCTACAACGCCGGTTCCCGCCACGTTCGCAACTATGAAGGCATCCCGCCGTTTAGAGCCACGCAGCTCTACATCAAAAAAGTGCTCAAGTTTCACGAAAAGTTCAAAGCCGAGATGGACGAATTCCTGCGCAAGCTGGCCTGATCCACGACATCATGGCATGATAATGAAGTCAGCATCCGCCGCGGTCACCGTGTCAGGGTCAAAGAGGGCCGGGGTGTGCGGCAAGAGTACCTTGACCGGGAGCTCGCTGCGGCGTTTCACCTGATAGGGGATGCCCATCTTGCGGGCATGTGCCGAGCCGGCCACCAGCACCATGACCCGTTCGGGGTGTCGTTCCAGATGGTTGACGGCGTTGATGGCCATGGCCGTGTCCCACACCAGCTGGGCTTCACAAAAACGCACGAAATCCATGTCGCCATGACCGTGGGCACCGAAAGCGCGGCGAATGTAGTCGCGATATTCGCGCGTCACGGTACACGTCACCCCTTCCAGTTGGCCGCGTTGCGTCTCCGACAGGGATGCAAATCCCTGCTGCGCTACCTGGCGGGTAATGCCCCGGGGGACATTCAGACCCACCAGGGGGATATTGTTTTCGCGAGCGTATCGAAAGATTTCCCGATAGAGGGGCCAGGGAAAGTTCCAGTTGTCCAGATAGATCCGCTCGAACTCGCCTTCATCGATTTCGCCGGCGATCCATCGGTCCAGCGCCGCCTGCTGATCCTGGCGGAACATCTCCAGGCCGATCGAGACGGCCGCCCGGCCTTCGACCAGCGCGCGAATCACCCGGAGTTGGGCTTCGTGGTGCTCTGGATTGGTGTGGTGCTCTCCCACCAGCACCAGGCTGGCGCTGCCGATGGCCGTCATGGCGGCGGCCCCGCTGACCGTCTGGCCGGCAGCGAGGTCATGCAGCTTCAGATCAGGGCTGGTCGCTTGTTGGTCACATGCCGTAAGCACCAGCGCCAGCACGACAGGGCACAAGAGCGTGCCGATTTTTTGCAAAGGGGCCATGCCTGAACTCCTTTAAGGGGTCTTCGTACCGTTCATGCGCGCGATCATGGGCGAATCCGCCACTTCCCAGGTGCCTTTGTCGCGATTGTGCCCATCGCTGAAGGCCAGGTAACTGTAGCGGCCGTAGTGGGGGATCTTGCTGATTGCGCGGATCGCCGCATCCGCAGCGCGTGCATGCAGCAGGGCCACCACGGCGTTCGGTCGCGCGGGTGGGCGAGCTACCAGAAAGAGAACATCCCCCACGTCGTCATACCGATGCCCGTTGAGTTGGAAGCTGTCGCCGGTGATGTCCAGATCGCCGGGCCGGTCCGCAAGCAGGCCGCGGTCTTCCGGCAGACCGACCAACAGCAGATCGTGGCCGATGGTATCGGCCGGATTGAGATCGGCCTCGTCAACCAGTCGAGATGGATTCAATCCCATGGCGTGGATGAAGCGGCGGGCGACCGATTCGCCGTCGGGTCCCAGGTGTTTGGCGATCACCACCATGAGCTTGGCCGACCCTTTGACGGTGTTGACCGTTGGCGGCATCTCCTGCGGTGCCAGCCGCCTGAACAGGTGATGGCCGGGGTCGGCCGTGAGCAAAAGGGGCCGTTCGCTGGTGGTGATCTCGAAAGCCGTCCGACGCTCCGTGATCCGAAGTGTCCGATCGACCGGACCGTTTTCCGTCTTCAGGACCAGGTCTACTGCCAGATCGTAGGTAGGCCGTTTTTGGATCAGGCTGCCGGTGGTGCGGTAACCGTGATCGGTGGCCTCACTCCGGACCTTTTCCAAAGCGAGCTGCGGTGCGCCCGGTTGGTCGATCCACTGCCGGAAAAAGCGGTCCAGAGAGCGGTCTGCGCGGCCCTCAAAGACCTGTTGCAGCGTTTTCCAGGAGGCCCGTTCAAATCGGTAATCGCGGTAAAGATCCCGCAACGCCTCCCAGAAGGCCGCGTCGCCCATCTCTTTGCGCAGCATGTGGAAAACCATGGTCGTCTTGTCGTAGCCGACGGCTTTGGTGACGGGGTCGCTGCGACTGCGAAACTGCGTTAAGGGCATATCGGTCTCTGGCGACACCAGGGTCGCAAAATTGCGAAGGGCCTGGCGGCGATAATCCAGGGCCGCTTCGGGCGAGATCCGTTCTTTGTTCAGATAGTCGGCCGTGTAGGATGCAAGGCCCTCGCACCAGTTTCCCGACGAGAAATCCACCAGAACCCCGTTCCCCCACCAGTTGTGGGCGATTTCGTGGGCAAGGCTCGTTTCCGGAATGAACGGCAGGCGCAGGACCGTGCCCCCCATCAGCGTGTAACCGGGAAACCCGTATCCGGTGGGAAAAAAGTTTTCCACCACGCTGAAGGTTTCGAAGGGATAGGGGCCGAACCGGTCGCTGAAGCGCTTGAGGTAGCGCAAAGAGGCCTCGATATAGACTGGTGACAGGCCGCGGTTTTCCGGAAACAGATAGGTGATGGCGGTGAATCCGTTGGCTGACTGCCGGTCGACGGTGTAGGGGCCGGCCGACAGACTCAGACCGTCCAGGGGGTGGTCGATGCGCCAGTGGCTGACGGTGTGATCCGCTTTTCGGTCGATGCCTGTCAGTTTCCCGGTGGTGACCGCCACGGTGTCTTTAGGGCCCTTTACGTGAAGGTCGATGGTTTCGTGGGCCTTTGGCATGCGGGGGTACCAGCTTGCACCGGCGAGGATAAAGGTGCCTGCTTCCGAGATGGTTGCGCTGACCCCGTACCCGGGGTTGTCGGTGTTGAGCGGTTGCAGCGGTACCGGATCGTCGAACCGGCCGGTGTAGTCGACACTCAGATTGACGGACGCGGTCCACCCGTGTGGATCCGGGTTCACGGTCAGGCGCCCGTTGGCAAAGCTATAGGGATGATCCTGACCGTCGACCCGGACGGCCCGGATGCGTGACCGGGGGGAGAGCCAAAACGTCACGGCGCCGCCGTCGGGCCCGTCCTCGAGGCCCTGAATACGGATTTGATCCCGACCGGTCAACTGCGCCTTTTCGGGAAGCAGGGAGACGGTCAGGTCGTGGTGGGCCCTGATGCCATGGTCCGCGTGGGCAACGCCCGCAGTGGCCATGACGGCCCACATCAACCCGCTCATTAAAATGGATCGTTTCAGCAAAGCCGTCTTGCCTTGCATGGGACACCTGCCTCAGGTAATCGTCGCTATCGGCGACGCTTGAATTTAAAACCCAATCTAAGCGGTTTTATCTGAAAAGCAATCATTCTCGAATTTTCCGTTTTTGATCAGGCCGAACCATGTTAAAGCAGCTGCCACGTCTCAAACGGAGTCTGACCGGCCATGATCGATCACCATCGCCGCCCTTTTAGATCGGCGGCACAGCCCTTTTGGAAGGTTACCCCGCTGGCACGCATGAGCCGCCTGCAGTGGGAATCCTTGTGCGATGGCTGCGGGCGCTGCTGCCTTCAGAAACTTCAAGACGGCAAGACCGGCAAGGTGACCTACACCTGGGTCTCCTGTTACCTGCTGGATACGCGTTCCTGCCGCTGCACCGACTACGGCAACCGGACCATCCTGGTACCCGACTGCCTGGTGCTGACCCCGCCCCAGATACCCCGTCTGCGATGGCTTCCCCAAACCTGTGCTTACCGGCGCTTGTCCGAGGGCAAGAACCTGCCGGCCTGGCACCCGCTGGTGTCCAATGACCCGGCCTCGGTGCATCTGGCCGGGATATCCGTGCGGGACAAGGCCATTTCCGAAGCCTTCGTTCATCCCGACGACGTGGATTATTACGACATCGGCTACCGCTGGTGACCCCCTTCGGGCTGAGGCCGCCCAGGGCCGCCGGCCGTGCCCGGCGGCCGGCCTTGGGGCTTGACTTTAAACGGGCGTGTGGTAAGAACAGGTCAACTTTTCACCCGTCTGATTAACTGTCTGAAAAAATATACATTTATTTCTGTTTCCAAGGGGTTGCGGGAGATGGCGGGAGCCGCCGGCATGCCATGCCGGCTAACCGACGGAGTTTGCGATGACGGCTGTTTTTATTACGACCCTTGGCGGATTGGGCATGTTTATCCTCGGGATGAAGATGATGACCGAGGGGCTGCAGATGACCGCCGGCAAGCGCATCAAATCCATCTTGAGCGCGGTCTCCGCCAACCGGGCGGTGGGGTGCCTGACCGGCGCAGTGGTCACCGCCATGGTGCAGTCGTCATCCGCCACCACGGTGATGCTGATCGGTTTCGTGACGGCCGGTCTGATGACGCTGCAACAAGCCGTGGGCATGATTCTGGGCGCCAATGTGGGTACGACCGTCACGGCGCAGCTGATCGCCTTTAATCTAACCAAACTGGCGCTGCCCGCCATCGCGGTTGGTGTCGTGCTCAAATATTTCACCCAGCGCAAAAAGACGCGCTACCTGGGTGAGGTGATCTTGGGCTTCGGGCTTTTGTTTTACGGCATGACCGTCATGAAGCTCGGGCTTTCGCCGATCAAGAGCGACCCGACCTTTCTGGCCTTTTTCACCAAATTCGACCCCAGTTCGGTGGGTGGGCTGCTGCTGTGTGTGGTAGTGGGGGCCGTGTTGACCATCATGGTCCAATCCTCGTCGGCCACCATCGGCCTGACCATGACATTGGCCAGCCAGGGGCTGCTTGAATTTCCCGGTGCCATGGCCCTGGTGCTGGGGGAGAACATCGGCACCACCATTACGGCCGAACTGGCCACGATCGGCTCCAACAATATCAATGCCCATCGGGCCGCCAGGGCGCACACCATGTTCAATGTCATCGGTGTCACGTTGATGCTGTGCATCTTCCCCGTGTTCGTCAAACTGGTGGAGGCGGTGACCCTGGCACTCGGGGCCGGACCGCTGGACCAGGTTGTGGGCGGAGATGTGGTCAACATCAGCCGCTACATTGCCAACGGCCACACCATGTTCAACGTGATCAATGCCTCATTTTTCCTTCTGGTGCTGCCCTGGCTGATCAAAATCGCCATTTTGCTCTCTCCCCAAGAGGAGACCGAGATCGACCACTTCCGTTTGCCCAATTTTGGGGAACGCCTCATCGACACCCCCATTGCCGCTATCGTGGAGACCCGCAGCGAGATTTTACGAATGGCCGAAACGGCCCGTTACACCTTTCGCAAGACGGTCAAGCGGCTGATGGACAGGGATTACCGAAAACTCTCCAAGTGGCGGCAGGTGGAAAACCACCTGGACGACATGCAGCGGGAGATCGTCGCCTACCTCACCCGGATCTACCAGGGCGATGTCAGCGAATCCGAGGCCAAGGAGATTTCCAGCCTGATGCGCATGACCAACAATATCGAGCGAATCGGCGACTCGGTGGAAAATATCGCCCAGGCCATCGAGGACATGATCGAAACGCAATTGATATTCACCGACCATGCCATGGTGGATCTCAATCAGCTGGTGGAAAAGGTGGGCGAATTCATGGACCTGGTCATTGCGGGCATGCGCCAGCGGCCGGCCAATTTCATGAACCGGGCCGACAGCCTCGAAAACGCCATCGACGCCATGCGCGAGAAATTTCGCGACGACCACGTCCAGCGGCTGCGCTCCAGCGAGTGCGGCATCGATCAGGGCCTGATCTATGTCAGCCTGCTGACCAACCTGGAAAAGATCGGCGACTACACGTTCAACATTGCCGAAGCCGTTGCCGGAAAAAAATAGAACCGGATCAAAACGCCTGCGACCCGATGGCGCCGATTGGTTCTCGCTGAGTCGACCCGTGGCGGGGCCCCTGTGGGAAATCGCGTCAGGAGCGGAGATGACGGGATGGAATGTTCCAGGTGAAGTACCGGATCCATTCAAATCCGAACAACAGCAGTTCGCGGTCGCTGGTGCGCAGTTTCCGGACCAGCGTTTTTTTGAGGCGATAGCGCTTGAGAAAGCTGCTCTGGAACACGAAATCACGGAATCGGTCGATGTTGTAGGCCGCCATGAAGGCCATTTTCCCTCTGGGCCCGTTCACCCCCTCGGCCCCCCACGGATCCTTTTGAAATAGCGCCTTGATGGCGGCCCACTGGGCGGTCATCTGATTGTAGGTAACGGCCTGCTGATCGTCGGCCCAGGCGGAACGGGTCCAGGCCTGTGTTTCATACTGGCCCAGACAAAAGTCCGGCGGCCTGAAGAAGCTGACCATTTCCGACTCGCCGGATGGCCCGTTGACCCACATGCCATGTTCGACGGGAAAGGTTCGGCAGGTGTCGGGCCGGTCCGGGTAAACGCGGCAGCCCGCGCGGCTCAGGAAAGGGCAGGCCCGGGATGGGGTGTCGGCCATTCGCAGCAGAACATCGGGAAAGCTGTTGCCTTCGCGCAGCACCACGTCCACGTGGCTTTCCAGAAAACGGTCCGAATCCATGTCGAGACGCTTTTTCAGGCGCAGCACGTCGTAGGGATAGAGAAACAGGTTCAAATTCAGACAGCAGCGGTTGAAGCAGGCCAGGTCACGGTGGCACCGGAAGGAAAAGGTTGCGTTCGGTTTGAGCGGAACTCCCGGAAGCCGCGCTATCGTATCTGGATCAATCGATTTCATGGTTGTTTTCGGTAATGGCTACCATCATCTGGGCAATGGTGAGCTTGATTTTTCCGGTATAGGCGGCACGGCTGCGCACGGTATTTTCCAGGTCAGCCATGCGGCGGTAGAATGGGGTGCGATCAAACGGGGCATAATCGGTCCGGCCGCGCTGACGGCATTGATCGAAAAAAGCATCGCATCCCGGATAGGTGGTCGCGCCGGCGCCGGGACGATGCAGCTCGTACGGGATGCCGTGCAGCCTGCAGATCATGGGGCGATGGGCGTAAAGGGTACAGCGCGACTGCCGGTTCAACGGGCACATGACCCGCGGGGCGGCGGCGGACTGTTGCGAATCGGCGGCCAGGGCCCTGGCGCAAAGGACCTTGCGCATTGCCGGTTCAACGTTGCGCAGGCCTTCCAGCAGAAAAAGGTATTCCAGCAGCGTGTGATGATAAAAGCGCGTCAGGCAGCAGTTGTCGGCGCAGCCATGGCATTGAAATCCGTATTGACGAGCGGCGGCCGCATAGGCCCGGTCCATGTCGTTAAAGAGGGTTTCCAGTTGGATCAAGACAGGGCGATAACGATGGCGGACGGGCAGGAACCGCTCCGGGTGAATGTTCATGACGATTGGGTATACCCTTAAACCGTGGGTGAAGGAAAGAAGATTCTTTCGTAAAGACCGATGGCATACCGATCGGTAATGCTAGCGATAAAATCGCAGACGACCTGCTCGCGTGAATCGCCGTTGTGCCGCCAACCGTCGGTGCCCATGCGGTCGAGCTCCGCGTCGAGGACGGCATCGTTGCTCAGCAGGTAGGCGTAGAGCTCGGAGAGAATTTTTTTGGCTTTGACGAATTCGCGGTGAACCCGGCGCGAACGGTAGACGTTATCGTACAAAAAGGCCCGCAAGGCGGTCATGGCATCGAACACCTCGTCGCTCATGGCCAGGTGCAGTTCTCCGTCGACCGCACGGCTTGTAAAGACAAGGTCGCGAATCATGGTGGTGGCCCGCTCCTGGTGTGTCCGGCCGAGAACCTGGGTACACACGGCCGGCACTTGCTCGGCGCGGATGACACCGCTGCGGATGGCATCGTCCAGATCGTGGTTCAGATAGGCCATGATGTCGGAAATCCGCACGATGCGTCCCTCGATGGTGCAGGCCAGCTCGTCGGGGTTGTCGGGCAGTATTTTACCATACCCCTTGGAGTGCTTGATGATGCCGTCGCGCACCTCATGGGTCAGATTCAGCCCCTTGCCGTTGTTCTCAATGACATCCACCACCCGCAGGCTCTGCTTGTGGTGGGAAAACATCGGCGAGTGGATTTCCTGAAGAACGGTTTCGCCGCCGTGCCCGAAAGGGGTGTGTCCCAGATCATGGCCCAACGCGATCGCTTCAGCCAGGTCCTCGTTGAGAAACATCGCCCGGGCGATGTTTCGTGCAATCTGAGACACTTCCAGGGTGTGGGTCAGCCGGGTGCGGTATTCGTCTCCCAGCGGATTGAGAAATACCTGGGTTTTATGTTTCAAACGCCTGAACGCATTGGAGTAGACGATGCGATCACGGTCCACCTGGAAAGCGGTGCGGATGGGGCAGGGCGTTTCCGCACGGCGGCGACCCCGGCTCTGGGCGCTTTGGCAGCCGAACGGAGACATGAAGTTTTTTTCGCGGTTCTCGAACTGCTCGCGGATATTCATGGTTACCGGTTGTGGTTTGTCCATAGGTGTATTATTTTTAAGTGGTTATCTATTCACAGACAACCCGTTTTGTAAAGCGTATAGTGGTCGGGAGAAGATGCGCCATGGATGGTCACCACCTGATTTTAGGAGCGCTCGATGATTTTATTACCGGTGAACGGTTGCTGGATACGCATGACGAACGGTATCGCCAGAAAATTGCGCGGTTTTTGGTAAATGGCAAGGGCTACGCCAAATCGGAGATCCAACCCCGCAACTTGCTGACGGTTCGCGCCGGCAACCGCAAGGGGCGTTTGTGGGTCGACTTTTTAGTCCTACTTGACGGGCGTGTGGCCATGGTGATTAAATACGGGCCCGGCTCGCTGGTGACCCGCCACCGGCCGACCCTGGCCATTTCCCGGCTGATGGCACCCTACCAGATTCCGGTCGCGGTGGTGACCAATGGTGAGTCGGCGGATGTGCTGGACGGACAAAGCGGCAAGTTGACGTCGTCGGGAATCGGCCGGATTCCATCACGCGATGTGCTGGCGACCCAGCTGGCCGGTACCGAATTGACCCCCATCTCGCCGAGTCGGGCCGAAATGGAAGCCAGAATTGTCTACGCTTATGAAATTGACGGCGGTTGTCCCTGCGACGATACCGCCTGCAGGATCGAATGAATTCAAAAACGGCGTCCTCGCGCTCAGCCGGCTTCATGGCGGCGGCCCTTGAGTTGGCCCAGCAGGCCCTGGACCACGGTGAGTTTCCGGTCGGTTGCGTGATCGCCGACGACAGCCGGGTGGTTGCCCGCGGCTACCGCACGGGTACCACGGCAGGGTCGGGAAACGAGATCGATCATGCCGAAATCAATGCCCTCCGGCAGCTGTGCCTGAACCGCCCGGATATCGACCGGGCCAACCTGACCGTTTACGCCACCATGGAGCCCTGCCTGATGTGTTTTGCCGCCATTATTCTCAGCGGGATCGTCAGGGTCGTCTACGCCTACGAGGATGTTATGGGCGGTGGCACCCGGTGTGACCGGTCCACTTTACCCGGTCTGTACCGCGATGCCCAACTGACGGTGATTCCAGGTGTGTTGCGGAGACAGAGTCTGGCGTTGTTCAAGCGTTTTTTCGCCGCACCGGAAAACCGCTATTGGGCCGGCAGTGAGCTTTGTCGCTACACCCTGGATCAGGCGCAGTTGCCGTAATCGGTTTTCGGCGCTTTTCCATTTTTCGCTTGCAATTGCTGAATCGGTCATATATTTGAAAAAAGTTTAGTGTTGGATTTCCATTCACAGAGTCGTACCGAGGGGAATTCGCCGGCCCGTCGATGGGCGTCAGTGCCGGGAGATCAACTCATCAGCATACAGGAGGTGGAAGCATAGCTGGCCCCAGATACAGTAGACAAATGGATAGGAGGCGCCCCGACACCACACGGATCAACCAGGGAATTCGTGTGCGGGAAGTCCGCTTGATTGATCCGGAAGGCAACCAGGTTGGCGTTCTTCCGATTCACCAGGCATTGGCCAAGGCGAACGATTACGGGCTAGACTTGGTCGAGATATCACCCAACGCCAAGCCGCCGGTCTGCAAGATCATGGATTACGGTCGGTTCAAGTATGAGCAGACCAAAAAGCAGCAGGAGGCCAAGAAAAAGCAGACCACGTTTCAGCTCAAGGAGATCAAGGTCCGGCCAAAAACCGGCGATCACGATCTCGAAACGAAAATGGGGCATATCCGTAAATTCCTGGGCCGTAAAGACAAGGTCAAAGTAACGGTCATGTTTCGGGGCCGGGAAATTACGCTTTCAGATCGCGGAAGAGAACTGTTGCAACAAATCGCCACTGAACTTGAAGAGGTCGCCGTCGTAGAGCAGTACCCCAAGTTTGAAGGGCGAACCATGATGATGGTGCTGGCACCCCGGTAGCATCGACGGATCGCGGATGGCGTTTCGGCGGCCGTGTCGCCTTTTGACACCCGTGCGATAATTGCATACGGTTTCCTCAGCTGGCGTGAACGCATGGTTTTCGTTCACGCCATCGATTTTTTTAATGTGGCTTTTCTCGCGATGGATCGACCCAGACGATTGAGATGACCGCCCTCGGCATCAGTTGCGATGGCAAACGATCGACATACAAGGAGGCAAGACATGCCGAAAATCAAGACCAACCGGGCCGCGGCCAAGCGTTTCAAGAAGACCGGGTCCGGTCGATACACCTTTTCCAAGTCTCATCACAGCCATATCCTGACGAGCAAGACCCGGAAGCGAAAGCGCTCGTTGAAAAAGATGCAGTTGGTCAAGCAGAGCGACATGCGAGAAGTCCGTCTTCTCCTGCCCAACGGTTGACGACCCGAGTGACAACAAGACACGTTAAGGCAGGGTTGCTTACCGGGGCGGCCTTCGAACCGCCCTGCCGGTAGCTTCACGGCAGTTCCTGCCCGCAAGGAGATCAGATCATGCGAATCAAAAGAGGATTCAAGGCGAGAAAACGTCGCCAGAAAGTGTTGAAACTGGCCAAGGGATTTCGTGGCGGTCGCAGCAAGCTGTTCCGCACCGCGGCCGACTCCGTGGACAAGGCCCTCAATTATGCCTACCGGGACCGCAAGCAGCGCAAGCGTCAGTTCCGCCGCCTGTGGGTCGCCCGCATCAATGCGGCGGCGCGCATGAACGACCTTTCCTACAGCCGCTTTATCGGTGGTTTGAAAAAGGCCGGCGTGAGCCTGGATCGCAAGGTGCTGGCCGAACTGGCCATATCCGATCCGGCCGGATTTTCCCAGATTGCCGCCGTGGCGTCACAGGCGGGTTGAACCGAGGTCACTGCCGCGACGAAGGCTCCGCATCGGTACCCCCGCTGTTCCCCTCGCAGCCGACCCGCTAACGCGACGTCATTCCCCGGCCCCGCCCCCGGCGGTTCCGGGGGGCGACAATTCAAACCAACAGAGCGACGATCGTGGAAACAACAATAGAGCAAATATTCGCCGACGCCAAGCGTTCCCTGGCATCGGCCGCCGATGCCGAGACCATCAACGATCTATCCACCCGATACCTCGGACGCAAGGGTCGCATTACCCATTTTCTGCGCAACATCTCCAGCCTGCCCGCCGCGCAGCGGCCCCAGGCGGGCAAGCGTGCCAATGAAGTCAAGCGCGCGCTCGAGGAGGAATTCAAAACGGCCCTGGCACGGCTGTCCGAACAGGTCGAAACGAACCGCATCGACGTCTCTTTGCCGGGACGCGCCCCCGCGATCGGATCGCTGCACCCCATCACCCAGATCACCAACCGTATATGCAGCATTTTCGGCAAGATGGGATTTGATGTGGTCGAGGGACCGGAGGTGGAGACCGACTACTACAATTTCGAAGCCCTCAACATCCCCAAAAATCACCCGGCCCGGGACATGCAGGACACCTTTTACGTGTCGGACAACGTCGTTTTGCGGACCCACACCTCACCGACGCAACCGCGGGTGATGGAAAAACGACAACCGCCCGTGCGCATTATCGCACCCGGCAAGGTCTACCGCTGCGACTCCGATTTGACCCACACGCCCATGTTTCACCAGGTCGAGGGGTTGTTGGTGGATCAGGGCATCTCTTTTGCCCAGCTGAAAGGCGTCTTGACCGCCTTTGTGCACCAGATGTTCGATGAACGCACCACCTTGCGTTTTAGGCCCAGTTTTTTTCCGTTCACCGAGCCCAGCGCCGAGGTGGATATCCGCTGCGTGATTTGCAGGGGCGGTGGCTGCCGCATTTGCTCGCACACGGGCTGGTTGGAAGTGTTGGGCGCCGGTATGGTTCATCCGGCCGTGTTCGAAAATGTCGGGTATGACACCGGCCGTTACACCGGATTCGCCTTCGGCATGGGGGTGGAGCGCATTGCCATGCTCAAATTCGGCATCGACGACATCCGGCGCTATTTCGACAACGACCATCGATTTTTAAGTCAATTTTAGAAAGTGTCGCTGAGCCCATGAAAGTGAGTCTGAGCTGGTTGAACGAATATGTCCCCATCGACATGGGCGTGACGGAACTCGCCGATGCATTGACCATGGCGGGTCTGGAAGTGGAAGCCGTCGTCGATCGCTACGCTTTTCTGGAAACGGTGGTGGTGGGAAAAGTGGCAGCGGTGCGGCCGCACCCCAACGCCGACCGGCTCAGCCTTTGCCAGGTCGATGGGGGCAGCGGCATTGTACCGGTCGTTTGTGGGGCCCCCAACGTGGCGGTAGGCATGCTCGTACCCCTGGCCCTGCCCGGCACCCGGTTGCCCGGTGGCATCTTGTTGGAAGCGTGCCGCATTCGCGGCGAGGCCTCGCAAGGCATGCTGTGCAGTGAGATTGAGCTCGCCCTGGGTCAGGACGGTTCCGGCCTCATGGTGCTGGACGGGACGCTGCAGCCGGGCAACCCGCTGAAGCCGGCCCTTTCTCTGAGCGATTACACGCTTGAGATCGGTTTGACACCCAATCGGCCCGATTGCCTCAGCCTGATGGGGGTGGCCCGGGAGGTGGCCGCCATCCAGGGCGTCGCCATGACTCCCCCCAAATTCCGGCTACCCGACGCCGACGGTGAAATCGAGGCGTTGACCTCGGTGACCATCCAGGCGCCGGACCACTGTCCCCGCTACGCGGCCCGACTGGTGGATCAGATCACGGTGGCACCGTCGCCGTTCTGGCTTCAGGACCGGCTCCGCTCGGTGGGGGTACGGCCCATCAACAACCTTGTCGACGTGACCAATTACGTGATGCTGGAAACCGGCCAACCTCTGCACGCGTTCGATTTTGATCACCTGGCCGGCCATCGTATCGTGGTCCGAACCGCCCAGGCGGGGGAACCGTTCACCACGCTGGATCAGAAGGCCCGCACGCTGTCCGATCAGACGCTGATGATTTGCGACGGCGAGAAACCGGTCGCTGTGGGTGGCGTCATGGGTGGGCTGAATTCGGAGATCGAGGATGCCACCACCCGCGTCTTGATCGAGAGCGCCTGCTTCGATCCGGTCAGCATCCGTAAAACCTCGAAAGCGCTGGGACTGAGCACCGATGCCTCCCATCGTTTCGAACGCGGCGTCGATCCGGACGGCACCCTCGACGCTTTGAATCGTGCCGCCGCCCTCATGGCCGAATTGGGACAGGGCCGGCTGGTGGGTGGCGTCATCGACCAAGATTTCCGCAAATCGCCGCCGCCGTCCCTGACCTTGAGCGCGAGCGCCACCAATCGCCTTCTGGGTACCGATCTGAAACCCGATCAGATGGCCGGTCTGCTCGAACCGATCGGATTCGAAGTGGCCCCCGAGGGTGCCGACGGCCTGGTCGTGGGGGTACCCTCTTTCCGGGTGGATGTCACCCGCCCCCGGGACCTGATGGAAGAGGTCGCCAGGCGTTACGGCTACGACCGTATCCCCACCGCTTTTCCCGCCCTGCCGGCCCACGGCACCGCGCCGTCCGTGAAGGTTGTCCAACGCAACCGCATCCGGTCTATTCTGGCCGGTTTCGGTTTTGCAGAGGCCCTCAACTACAGCTTCATCAGCGCCGATTCCGGCGACCGGCTGCAGTTGGCCGCCGACGACCCGCGCCGCCGCCACGTGGCCCTGCTCAACCCGATCTCCGAAGAGCAGGCCGTCATGCGCACAACCCTGATCCCGGGCATGCTGGAAGCCGCCCAACGCAATATTTCCCGTCAGCAGACCACCTTGCGTCTCTATGAAATCGGCAATGTGTTTCTGCCCCGCGCAGCGGACATCCTTCCCCTGGAGAAGGAGATGCTGGCCGGCCTGTGGAGCGGTGCCAGCCAACCGTCCGCCTGGCACACCCGGGAGAAGGCCTGCGACTTTTTCGACGTCAAGGGCATCGTGGAGGGCCTGATCCGCGCCCTGGGCGTTGCCGGTGTCACGTTTACGGCCCTGACGGATGAACACTGCCGATACACCCGCAGCGGCCACACGGCGCGTATTGACCTGTCAGGAGAGATGCTCGGCATGGTTGGACAAGTGTCGGATTCGGTCAACGCCCGCTACGGTCTCAAGCAGCCGGCCTTCATTTTTGAACTGAGCCTGGAACCATTGGTGCGCTCGATTGACGACGTGCGCCAGATGACGCCGATTCCACGTTTCCCTTCCATCTCCAGGGACGTCACGGTCATCATCGATGCGGCGATCGAATCCAAGCGCCTGCTGGATGCGGTGGCCCGGCTCGATGAGCCCTTGGTCAAAGACCTGCAATTGTTTGACGTGTTCGCCGGTGGTCCAATACCGCCGGGAAAAAAGAGCGTCTCTTTCCGGGTGGTTTACCAGGCCGATGACCGCACCTTGGAAGATGAGGCCGTCAACACGATCCACCGCCAACTGACCCATCGGCTGGTGCGCGAATTCGACGCAGCGCTTCCAGCCTGATCCTGCTTTGACGGCCGGTGGCGTTACGCCAATGTAGACACGAGGATGAACGCAGACGACACCAGTACATCCGAGATACCCGACAAGTTCTATTTCAAGATCGGTGAGGTCAGCGATATCGCCGGGGTGCCCCCCTATGTGCTCAGGTTTTGGGAGACCGAATTCCGGCAGATCAAACCCCAGCGGACGGATGCGGGCCAGCGTCTTTACCGCAGGCGTGATGTGGTGCTGGTGCTGCAGATCAAACATCTTTTATATGACCGGCGATTTACGATCGAAGGGGCCCGGCAGCAGTTGCGCAACCGTTCGCATGCGGTCCGGGAACCCATGCCGGTTGCGGCGCTACCAGACATTGCCGAGATCAAGCAAGAGTTGATTCGCATACGGGACCTGATCGACAAGCGCTGATCGCCGTGGGATAAATCAGGACGATCAGGGTGCGGCAAACCGACGGTTTCCACAACCGTATGTCGAAGCATTATAGAAAGATATTGACAGACAGACCTTTTTGCCGTATTAGTTGCTTCTTGGTTGAGCGGGCATAGCTCAGTTGGTAGAGTACAAGCTTCCCAAGCTTGGTGTCGCGAGTTCGAATCTCGTTGCCCGCTCCATTTCAAGTCCGATTTCGTCTGTTCCGGCGGCAGTTGCCGGAAGCAAGGCGGTTTTTCCGCCCGGCGTGGTTTTATGGACTGGTAAGTATCGGTATCCATAATCGATTTAACGTGGAAACGGGCTATGCGCCCGTTTTTGTTTTTTTCGGTGGGAAGATGGCCAAGCGTGCCGAAAAACGGAGAAAAGCGGATGGCCCGCGCGCCACACCGCACCAACTGGACCTGAAGACGATCAGGCAACAACGGCTGGTTGTCGATGCGGTGACGCGCCTGGCCGATCCCCTGTGCAGTGCCGAGGGGCTGGAGTTGGTCCAGGTCGAGTATCAACGCGAGCCGGGTGGATTAACCCTGCGCCTCTACATGGACAAACCGGGCGGGGTCGCGCTGGATGACTGCGTCGGCGTCAGCCGTCAACTAACCGACCTGTTGGATGTCCACATCGAGGACTTGCCACCCTATCGGCTGGAGGTGTCATCTCCGGGGCCCGACCGGCCGGTGGGAAAACTGACGGACTTTGCGCGTTTCAAGGGCCAGCGGGCCAGGGTTCGCGTCGCGACGGCGGTCGGCGGCCGAAAAAACTTTACCGGCGTGTTGGCCGGGGTGGTCGATGATGTGGTCCAGATCCTGGTGAATAACGAGCTGATCAGTCTGAATTATGAAGACATTACCCGGGCACGGCTGATCAATTATAACGGAGAGAGCTGATGTTTATTGCAGATATCAAACGTGTGGTGGAACAGGTCAGCCGGGACAAAGGCATCGACGTCGAGATTCTGATCCGTGCCCTCGAAGAGGCGCTGCGTTCCGCTGCCAGAAAGAAGTTCGGCGGCAATGTCGACATCGAGGCCCAGTACAGCCCCGACACCGGAGAGATTGAGGTCTTTCAATTCAAGGAGGTGGTGGCAGAGGTAACCGAGCCGGATCTGCAGATCCGCCTGGAGGAAGGACGGCAGTTGGATCCCGAATGCGAGATCGGCGACAGCCTGGGCACGAAAATGGACACCTCTACGTTTGGACGGATCGCCGCTCAATCGGCCAAGCAGGTGATTATTCAGAAAATGAAAGACGCCGAACGCGATGCGGTCTATTCCAGCTACATCGACCGCAAAGGCGAGGTGATCAACGGTATCGTCCAGCGGGTCGATCGCGGCAACATTATCGTCAATCTGGGCAGCACGGAAGCGATTCTGCCGACCCGGGAACAGATTCCCCGGGAGAACTACCGTCGTGGGGATCGCGTGCGGGCGCTGATCCTGGATGTTTTATACGACACGCGCGGGCCCCAGATCGTTCTGTCGCGGACCCATCCGGACCTGCTGATCAACCTGTTCAAAACCGAAGTTCCCGAGATCAGCGAAGGCATCGTGGAGATCAAAGGCGCTGCCCGGGAGCCGGGGAGCCGGGCCAAATTCGCCGTCTCTTCCCACGACTCCGACATCGATCCGGTCGGTGCGTGCGTCGGCATGAAAGGCAGCCGGGTGCAAAATGTGGTCCAGGAACTTCGCGGGGAAAAGATCGATATCATCACCTGGCACATCGATGCGGCCAAATATGTCTGCAACGCCCTGGCGCCCGCCGAAATCGCCCGGGTGATCATCGATGAAGAGAACCGAACCATGGAGGTCATCGTTCCCGATGAATTCCTGTCGGTGGCCATCGGCAAGCGGGGTCAGAACGTACGACTGGCGTCTAAACTGACCGGATGGCATCTGGATGTCAACTCGGAGTCCAACTACGATGAGATGATGAAAACCGGATATGAATCCCTGGTCAACGTCCCCGGCGTCGGCAACAGTCTGGCCGACGCATTTTTTGAAAGGGGAATATACTCGGCCGAGGAGCTGGCCGAATCAATCCCCGAGGAACTGGTTGAAATTCGTGGGATCGGGCCGGACAAGGCGTTGATGTTGATTGAAAACGCAAAACAGTACGCTGAACAGGCCGCTCGGGAGGCGGAAGCACGGCGTGCTGAAGCGGAAGCCCAGCGCCTTGAAGAAGAAGCCCGGCGCCTGGAAGAAGAAGCCGAAGCCCGGCGCCTGGAGGAGGAGGCCCAGGCCGCTCAGGATGCAGGCTTGTCCGGTACCGGTGCGGATGGGGAGCCGACCGAAGCGCCGGAAACGAGGCCGGATGTGGATGCGGCTGCCGACACCGAGACCGCTGAAGAGGCCTAACCGTGGTATAGGGTGCTGGTACGGAACGGGATAGAACCGCTGGCAAAATGATTTTCGGGGGGAATGGATGGCAAAAATTAGAGTATACGAATTTGCCAGAGACCTTAATATGACGAACAGGGAACTCCTGGACAAGATCCGCGATCTGGATATCGATGTCAACAGTCATATGAGCTCTCTGGAGGAAGATGTGGTAGCGAAGGTCAAGTCGGCGCTTTTCGGAGAACTGAAAGACGACCGGCTGGAGGAGATGCGTGTCAAGCCGACCGTCATCCGCCGGCGTAAGGTCGTGACACCCCCGACGCCGGAACCCCCCGCCACGGACGCCGCTCCGGAGGTATCTGCCGAGCCTGTGCCATCGGCTCCGGAGCCGCCGGAACCCGCGCAGACGCCCGAAGCACCCGTGAAAAAAGAACCGGCTGTCAAAAAGCGCAAGCCGGCCCCATCCGCCAAGGTGATTGCCAAGCCCGCGCCGCCGGAGACGCCCGACGTGCCGCCGGCGCCGCTTGAAGCCGATGCGGACCATGCGCCCTCACCACCGGAAGACGCGCCCTCTCCCGATGAACTGTCACCGGCTGCCGACGTTCCGCCCCCCCCCGTCGAGGCCACTGAACCCGAAGAGACCGCCGGCGAAACCGTTGCTGCCGCAACGCCTGCCGAAACATCCGCTGAAACCGCCGAACCGAAGCCGAAGGCCAAAGCCAAAAAAGCCAAAAAAGAGGCCGCGGCCAAGATCATCAAGCTCCCGAGCAAACCCAGCCGACCGGCTCCGGCGCCGCGCCCTGGACCTGCGGGAGTACCGCCCCGGCCCTTTGCCCCGGGGCCGGATGCGGGCGATACCAGCGTCTCCGCCAAAGACAAGAAGAAGGGCTGGCGTAAAAAAGGTGCCGACGGCGACGATCAACGCTTCTTCAAAAAGAAGGGCGGGTTCCGCAAAAGAGAGATCGTCGAAGGTGCGGCCCTTTACAGTGGGAAGATGCGGGGTCGCAAGGGGCGCAAGGGCAGTCGGGCCAAAATGGCCGCGGGTGGTCAAAAAACGCAGATCACCACTGCTAAAGCCATCAAGCGACGGGTCAAGGTCGATGAGACCATCGTTTTGTCCGAACTGGCCAAACGAATGGGCATCAAGGCCAACGAAATGATCGTCAAACTGATGGGGATGGGTGTCATGGCCACGGTAAACCAGACCATCGATTACGAAACGGCGGTGCTGGTGGCCGGTGAATTCGACTACGAGGTGGAAAAAGCCTCTTTCGAGGAGGAGGTGATTCTGAAAAAAACCGATCAGGAAGATCCCGACAAGCTGGACCCCAGACCACCGGTGGTTACCATCATGGGGCACGTGGACCACGGTAAAACATCGCTGCTGGACGTTATCCGCAAAACCCGGGTGACCGAGGGCGAAGCGGGCGGCATCACCCAGCATATCGGTGCCTACCACGTGGAAACCGAAAAGGGCCTCATCGCCTTTCTGGACACCCCGGGGCACGAGGCATTTTCAGCCATGCGCTCGCGCGGTGCCAAGGTGACCGATATCGTCATCCTGGTGGTTGCCGCCGATGACGGGGTCATGCCTCAGACCGTGGAGGCGATCAACCACGCCAAGGCCTCCGGCGTGCCGATCATCGTGGCCGTCAACAAGATGGACAAGCCGGATGCCGACCCGGACCGGGTTCAGCGTGAGCTCAGCGAACACGGCTTGGTGCCGGAAGCCTGGGGCGGCGATGCGATTTTTGTGATGGTTTCGGCCAAACAGAACACCGGCATCGATGAACTGCTGGAAATGATACTGCTGCAAGCGGAAGTCCTTGAACTCAAAGCCAATTCGAACAAACTTGCCAGCGGCCACGTGGTCGAGGCCAAGCTGGACTCGGGCCGCGGACCGGTGGCCACCGTCCTGGTGCAAGAGGGAACGCTGCGTGCCGGCGATTCGGTGGTCTGCGGGATGCACTACGGCAAGATTCGGGTGCTCCAGGATGATTTGGGCCGTACGGTGGCGTCGGCCGGCCCGTCCATGCCGGTGGAGATCGTCGGCCTTTCCGGGGTGCCCATGGCCGGCGATGAGCTGGTGGCCCTGGCTGACGAAAAGGATGCCCGCCAGGTCAGCCAGCACCGCATGCAGAAACAGCGTTCCAAGGAGCTTGCCAAGAACAACCGGCTGAGCCTGGAGGGCCTGTTCGAACAGATGCAAAAGGGCGAGCTCAAGGACCTGAATCTGATCATCAAGGCCGACGTGGACGGTTCCATCGAAGCCCTGAGGGATTCGTTGACCAAGCTGTCCAACGACGAGGTGAGCATCAACGTGGTCCATGCGGCGACCGGCACCATCACCGAGTCGGATATCTCTTTGGCCGCGGTCTCCAATGCCATCATCATCGGCTTCAATGTGCGGCCCAATGCCAAGGTGCAGGAGCTGGCCGCCGAAGAACACGTGGACATGCGTTTTTACAACGTGATCTACAATGTGATCAAGGACGTCAAGGATGCCATCGTGGGCATGATGGAGTCGGTGTTCGAAGAGCGCGTGCTGGGACGGGCCGAGGTGCGCCAGACCTTTCATGTGCCCAAAGTGGGCATGATTGCCGGTTGTCATGTGACCGACGGCAAGATCCAGCGCGGCCAGTTGATGCGCCTGGTGCGCGATGGCATTATCACCTACGAGGGCAAGAACAGCAGTTTGCGTCGGTTCAAGGATGATGTCAAGGAGGTCCAGGCCGGCTACGAATGTGGTATCGGCATTGAAAAATTCAATGACATCAAGGTTGGTGACGTGATCGAAAGCTACTACATGGAAGAGATCCGACCCGAAGTGGAGTGATGAGCTGCGATGGTTGTCGGCATGGGCTGTATCACCTTCAGGATCCATGAGTGCCGCTCCTTGAAGGAAAAACGCAAGGTTGTCAAGGCGATCGTCGCCCGCATCGGCAACCACTTCAATGTATCCGTGGCCGAGGTGGACGAAAACGATGTCTACCAGCGGGCGGTGATTGGCGTCAGCATGGTGGGCAACGACCGGCGGCTGGTCAATGCCAAGCTGGACAAACTGTTTAATTTTGCCGAAGCGCTGGGACTATCCGAAATGATCGACGCCCAGTTGGAGATTATCTCCTTTTGAAACGCAGGTTGCGACCCGATCGACGGGATTGGATGCGAGACAAACGTGGTAACCAGATCGTTTAACCGGGCCGAGCGCGTGGGCGGTCAGATTCAAAAAATACTGGCCGGTTTGATTCGCAAGGGCATCAACGACCCCCGGCTCTCCCAGGCCACTATAACGGGCGTCACCTTGAGCCGGGATCTGAGGATCGCCAAGGTTTATGTGGCCGCCCACGGTGATGCCGACACGCAGCAGGCCGTGCTGGCGGGATTCGAAAGCGCCAAAGGATATATCAAGCGGAAGTTGGCCGGTGAATTGGGGCTGAGGTACATGCCCGATTTAAGATTTTTTTACGATGCATCCTTTGACTACGGCGCCCACATCGAACGGGTGCTGAAATCCATACGGACCGAAGATGAAAAAAATAATCCAGCTGCTGACGAACAGTAAGCGTGTTTTACTGGCGTCGCATGCCAATCCGGACGGTGATGCCATTGGGGGGCTGTTGGCCATGGGGATCGCCCTGGAACACCAAGGCTGCGAGGTGGTGCTTTTCAACGAGAGCACCATCCCGGCCGTTTACCAGTTTCTGCCCGCCGTGGCAAAGATTCAACATACGCTGCCCGATCTAAACGGATTCGATACGGCGGTGGTCCTGGACTGCGGGGACCTGAACCGTGTCGGTGCGGCGGTCGCCGCCATCGCCGCCATTCCGGTGATTGTCAATATCGACCATCACGCCACCAATACGCGATTCGGGCAGCATCATCTGGTGGATGTGGATGCCTGTGCAACCGCCGAAATGGTGCACCGATTGATTCAAGCCATGGAGGTTCCCATCGACCTTGCCATGGCAACGGCGATCTACACCGGTATTTTGACGGATACCGGCTCCTTCCGGTTTTCCAATACCAATCAGGCGGCCTTTGCCATCTGCGAATCCATGGTGGCCCTGGGGGTGAAGCCCTCCACAGTGGCCCGGCACGTTTACGGCACCTACTCTCTGGGACGGATCAAGCTGCTCAACCTGGCGCTTGATTCCATCGAGATTTCCAGCAATGGTCACCTTTCGATTATGACCGTTACCCGCGAGATGCTGGCTGACACCGGAACCCAGCCCGAAGATGCCGATGGTCTGATCAATTATGCCCGACGGATTCAGGATGTCAAAGTAGCCGCCTTGATTCATGAATTGGAGAGCGGCAACGGCACATCGGGTGATCATAAGCGCTTCCACGTGAGCCTGCGCTCGGATGGCAGCGTTGACGTTTCGCGGATCGCATCGGATTTCGGGGGCGGCGGCCATGCCGGTGCGGCCGGTTTTTCGGTGGACGCCAGCTTGGCGGAACTCAAGGCCACGATCTACCGCCTCTCCCATGATTTTTGCGGGCAATGCCACCTGAACTGAGCGGGATTGTCGTGGTGGACAAGCCCGGGGGGATTTCATCGGCCGGGGTCGTCGCCCGGATCAAGGATATGTTCGGGGCCCGGAAAGTCGGCCATGCCGGCACCCTGGATCCCGCCGCCACAGGCGTGCTGATCTGCTGTCTCAACCAGGCGACGCGCCTGTCCCGGTTCTTTCTCAACGGCGACAAACGCTATGAGGCCGAACTGACGCTGGGAACGGTCACCGATACTCAGGATGCGACCGGTGCCGTGGTCGCACGACATCCGCTCGGCGACCTTTCCGAGCAGCGGATACGGGAGGCGGCCAATGGCTTCGTGGGAGCGATCGACCAGGTTCCCCCGGTCTATTCGGCTTTGAAACATCGCGGCACCCCGCTCTACAAACTGGCCCGGCGGGGAGCCGCCGTGGAGAAGCCGGCCCGTTCGGTGCGGATATACCGCCTGGCGGTCAGCGAGGTAGCGCTGCCAACGGTTCGATTTTCGGTGTCCTGTTCGTCCGGAACCTATATCCGCACCCTGTGTGCCGACATGGGCCGACAGCTGGGTTGCGGCGGGCACCTCAAGTCGCTTCGCCGCACGGCCAGTTGCGGCTTTTCCATCGATGACGCCATCGGCCTGGATGAATTGGCGCTGCGCGCCGGTCAGGGCCGCCTGGCTGAGACGGTGGTCTCCATGAACGCGGCCCTGTCGTTTCTGCCCAGCATGGTTGTTGATATGCCCTTGGCCAAGCGGATTCAAAACGGTGGGAAACTGGCGGCGGCCGATCTGCCTGGATTGCCGCCGCCATCGGATCAGGGGCGGTTCAAAGTCTTGTCGCCCCAAGGCCGCCTGATCGCCGTGCTGACCGAACCGTCGCCGGCGGGAATTTTGAATTATTGTTGTGTTTTTTCAGAGTAAAGGGGATAAATAGCACGATGTTGACCGACGGGAACGAAAAGAACGCCAGTAACCATTTGAAGGAGGACGTAACCTTGGCCTATTCAGCTGAAACCAAAAGAGAACTCATCGAAAAATACAAACAGCATGACAGCGATACCGGTTCACCGGAAGTCCAGATTGGTCTGCTCACCCACCGGATTTCCTACCTGACCGAACATCTGAAGCTGCATAAAAAGGATCACCACTCCCGACGTGGGCTGCTGATGCTGGTCGGCAAACGTCGTCGGCTGCTCAATTACGTCAAGAGCAACGATGTTCAGCGCTATCGGTCCATCATCGAAACGCTCGGCTTGCGGCGCTAACGTGAGTCACCCGCGGCGACCCTGCCTGGCGGGGCCGCCTGGCCGGTTTTTCAGATCGTGTCCATCCCGAAGCGGCCTTGTTGAGCCGCAGCTGTTGCGCTGCACCTGTTTTATTCCGGTCATCCGACGCGACGGGGCCGTGCCGAAATGGTCGGCCTCGCCTGATTTCATATAACCTTAAAGTGCTGCCGGATTAAGATCGGGTAGCCGTTTCGATCGTTGCCGGATCGGCAATGACGATGCGGCCTCTCGGGATGTCATTGACAGGCGAACCGGCATTTTATCGGCAATGGGCGGATGGTTTTCGCAATTGCCGCAATCCACAAAAAGAAAGAACTCCAATGGCGTATACATTCAAGGCGGATATCGGGGACAAGACCCTGAGCATCCAGGCGGGTAAAGTTGCCAAACAGGCATCCGGTTCCGTGGTGGTCCAATACGGTGACACGGTGGTGCTGGTTACGGTCGTGTCCGCAAACAGTGAACGGGATATCGATTTTCTGCCCCTGTCCGTCGAGTACCAGGAAAAAGTTTACGCGGCCGGGCGCATTCCCGGCAACTACTTCCGGCGGGAAATCGGACGGCCCAGCGAGAAGGAGACCCTTACCGCCCGCCTGATCGACCGACCGATCCGGCCCCTGTTTCCCAAACAGTACCGCTTCGAGTCCCAGGTCATCGCCACCGTGCTCTCCATGGACCAGGAAAATGATCCGGACATGCTGGCCATGGTAGGGGCCTCGGCGGCCCTGGAGATATCGGATATCCCTTTTGCCGGGCCGATCGCCAACGTGCGGGTGGGACGGATCGACGGCCAGCTGGTCGCCAACCCGACGATTTCTCAAATTGCGCAAAGTGACATCAACATCATCGTGGCCGGTTCCCGAACCGGTGTCGTCATGGTCGAGGGTGGCGGTGATGCCGTCAGCGAAGCGGACATGCTGGCGGCCATCTTTTTTGGCCACGAGGCCATCCAGCCCATCATCGACATCCAGGAGCAGCTCAAGGCGGCCATGGGCAAAACCAAGCGGCCCTTTGTCCCGCCGGAGAAGGATCCGGGCCTGGTGGAAAGGGTGCGCGAGCAGGCGGCGTCGGCACTGCACGAGGCCTTGACCATTCCGGAGAAGATGAAACGGTACGAGGCGGTTCGAACCGTCAAGAGCGACGTGCTGGCTGCCTTGGAAGCTGAGATGAGCGACCGTCACGGGGAGTTCGACGCCATTTTCGGCGATCTCAAAAAGCAGATCTGCCGGGACATGATTCTCAAGGAGGGGCGCCGGATCGACAATCGCCGGTTCGACGAAATCCGTCCCATCACCTGTGAGGTGGGGCTTTTGCCCAGGCCCCACGGCAGTGCCTTGTTCACCCGCGGCGAAACCCAGGTCCTGGGCATCCTGACGCTCGGTTCGGGCGGCGACGAGCAGCGGGTCGAGACGCTCAGCGGCGAGGAAAACCGGCCCTTCATGCTGCACTACAACTTTCCGCCCTATTCGGTGGGAGAGGTCAAGCGCGTGGGATCGCCCAGTCGCCGGGATATCGGTCACGGCGGCCTTTCGACCCGGGCACTGGAAAAGGTGCTTCCCGACAAGGAGGACTTTGACTACACCATCCGCATCGTATCCGAGGTGCTGGAGTCCAACGGCTCGTCGTCCATGGGAACGGTCTGTTCGGGAACCTTGGCCATGATGGATGGCGGGGTCCCCATCAAGGCGCCTGTTTCGGGCATCGCCATGGGGCTGGTCAAGCAGGACGATCAAGTGGTGATCCTGTCCGACATCCTGGGCGACGAAGATCACACCGGTGACATGGATTTCAAGGTTACCGGGACCGCCGACGGCATCACGGCCCTCCAGATGGACATTAAAATCCACGAACTTTCCCGGGAGATCATGGAAAAGGCCCTGGCTCAGGCCAGAGTGGGACGGCTGCACATCCTGGACAAGATGCGCGAAGCCCTGGCGACGCCGCGGGAGAGCATTTCTCCGTTTGCGCCGAAAATCGTCACCATTAAAATCAACCCTGACAAAATTCGCGATGTCATCGGCCCCGGCGGCAAGGTGATCCGGGCCATCCAGAGCGAAACCAACACGAAGATCGAGATCGACGACAGCGGTCTGGTCAAAATCGCGGCCACTTCGGCCGAAGAGGGCGAGGCGGCCCGGCTGCAGGTCGAGTCCTTGACCATGGAGCCCGAAGTGGGCACCATATACGAGGGCAAGGTGGTCAAGACCACCGATTTCGGGGCCTTCGTTCAAATCGTTCCTGGAACGGACGGCCTGGTGCACATCAGTCAGCTGGCCAATCACCGCGTGGGGAAGGTGACCGACGTCGTCAAGGAAGGCGACATGCTCAAGGTCAAGGTCCTGGAAATCTCCAAGGATGGCAAGATACGGCTCAGTCACAAAGCCGTCCTGGCGGATGAACGTGATTCGGGCGGTCAATAAGACCACCCTCGACAACGGGGTCCGAATCGTTTCCATGGCGATGCCCCACGTCCGCTCGGTTTCCATGGGCGTCTGGGTCCACGTGGGCGCCCGTGACGAAACCGATGCGGAAAGCGGGCTGTCTCATTTCATCGAACACATGATCTTCAAGGGCACGGCCCTGCGCAGTGCCTTTCAGATCGCCAAGGCCTTTGACGCCATCGGCGGTCAGACCAACGCCTTCACCGCCATGGAGCACACCTGCTACCATGCCCGGGTGCTCGATACCCACCTGGACACCATGGTGGAGATCCTGGCCGACATCTTTCTCAACTCGATCTTTGATGAGCGCGAAGTGGCCCGTGAGCAGCCCGTGATCTGCCAGGAGATCGGTATGGTGGAGGACAACCCCGAGGAGTGGATCCACACCATGCTGGGGTCCGCCTTCTGGGGGCGTCATCCGCTGGGACGCTCCATTCTTGGCACCCGCGAGAACGTCCTGGGGTTCAGCGGTCGGACCATCAAGAATTTTTTTAAACGGTTGTACCAGCCCGACCGCATCGTCATCGCCGTGGCCGGCAGTGTCGTCCACGATCGGCTGGTGGGCAAGGTGGGGCCGGTCTTCGGTGCCATTACACCGGGCAAGGGCTTTGCGCCGCGTCAAGCAGCCGTGGGCGGCGGGGATATGATCCGCAGTCCACGGGACCTGGAGCAGTTCCACTTGTGCCTGGGACTGCCCGGCGTCCCGGTGACCGATTCCCGCCGTTTCGCCGCCTCCCTGCTCAACACTGTTTTGGGGGGCAACATGAGTTCGCGGCTGTTCCAGCTCATACGCGAATCGCGCGGGTTGGCCTACGCCGTCTACTCCTTTCTGAGCGCTTACACCGATGCGGGCATGCTGGGTGTCTACACGGCGGTGGCCCCGGAAAACGTGGCGGCATGTATTGAATTGATCATGCAGCAGGTCCGCCGCCTGAAAAGCGAACCGGTGTCCGCCGACGACCTGAGCGACGCCAAGGCGTTTACCAAAGGCAACCTGCTCATGGCCGAGGAGAATCCCGACAACCAGATGGTTCGGCTGGCCCAGAACGAGTTTTACTATGACCGTTTTGTACCCATGCAGTCGGTCATCGACAAGGTTGACGCGGTCAGCGCCGCCGATCTGCTCGCCCTGGCCGACGATTTGTGGAGCGGTGTCCAACCGGCGCTGTCGCTGCTGGGACCCGATGCCGAAGGCATCGACCCTTTCGGTGGGGTGATCGTTTAACCGCCGCGCCCCTTTGGGGGAGTACCGGCGCCCAACCTATGCCAACCTGTGGAATCGTGCCATGCACTCGTCACCATCGATTGATTTTCTCAGACTGGACCCCGCCCGGAACCGGGATCTGCCGCTCCCTTGCTATATGACGGCCAACAGTGCCGGCATGGACATTGTCGCCGCCCTGGAGCAGGAGATGGTTCTGGCGCCCGGGCGCATCGGCCTGGTGCCCACCGGGTTTGCAATGGCCCTGCCGGAAGGCTACGAAGCCCAGATCCGTCCCCGCAGCGGCCTGGCGGTAAAACACGGCATCGCAATTGTCAATGCGCCGGGCACCATCGACGCCGACTATCGCGGAGAAGTGAAAGTCGCGCTGATCAACCTGGGTCAGGCGCCGGTGACCCTCAAACGGGGTGACCGCGTCGCCCAAATGGTGATTCAACGCGTCTACCAGGCTCGGATCAACGTCGTGCCGCAACTGGGTCAGACCGCCCGCGGTGCCGGCGGTTTCGGCCATACCGGTCGATGATCATGGGCAGACCGGATCGGGTGGGCGCGGTGCCCCGGGCTGTTGACAAGGGGTTGTCGGTGTGCGTTCTGGCCAGTGGCAGCCGGGGCAACGCCACCTATGTTTCCGATGGCCGGACGACGATTTTGATCGATGCCGGTCTGTCCGGAATCGAGATCCAGCGCCGAATGGCCGCCCGGGGGTTGGATCCCACCGACCTGGATGCCATCCTGGTCTCCCACGAACACGCCGATCACATCCATGGCGTGGGCGTGCTCTCGCGGCGGTTCGACCTGACGGTCCACATCAGTGACCGCACGCTTCGGGCCGGAGGCGCCACCTTGGGTAAACTGTCCGCCATAGCCCCGTTTGCATGCGGTCGAACCTTCACCATCGGCGACCTGACCATTCATCCCTTTTCCATCTCCCACGACGCCGAAGATCCGGCTGGTTTTACCATTTCGACCGGCGGGGTCAAAATTGGCCTGGCTACCGATCTGGGCATTGTCACCAAGATGGTCAGCACCCATTTGAAGTGTTGCGACATTCTCATTCTGGAAGCCAACCACGATGCCCGGATGCTGGTCGACGGACCCTATCCATGGCATCTGAAGCAACGCATTCGCGGTCGCAGCGGGCATCTTTCCAACGACGATGCGGCCTGCCTGCTGGAGACCCTCCGGCACGAGCGCCTGATGCACGTCGTGCTGGCCCACCTGAGTGAGGAGAACAACACCCCGCTGAAAGCCATGGAAACGGTCAAGACGGCGCTAAACGGAACCCGGATCGAGCTGCAGGTAGCCTCTCAAGCCGCCGGCAGTCATCTGCTGACCCTTCCGTTTGCCGGGTTCCTAGACGGGGAAGCGGCTGTTGATGAAGTCGATGAACACTTGGCCCACCGGGGAGAGGCTTTTGTGACGGTGATGGGTAAGGTAGAATGACCGCTTGAGATTTAGGCCGCCGATGGCCACGGTTTTCAAGTATCCCGCCTGGACGGCGTCGCCGACCGCGATGGCCGAGAGAATCGACACCCCCATGTGATTTTTGATTGCCTGCCGGATGGCTTCGGTGCTGCCGATTCGCGCAACGATGTTCAGGTCGTTGATGTTCAGACCCGCCGCCGAGAAGCTGCTCTGGATGGATTTGAGGGTTCCTGAGCCGTCTTCGCGGATGAGAAACGGTTCGCTGAGCAGTTGTTCGGTCGTGACCTGCTTTTTGCGCGACCACGGGTGATCTGCCGGTACGACCAGGCACATTTCATCTTCGACCAGCGGGCGTTGAAAGATGCCGGTGTGGGTGGACCGGGCGCCGACCACACCCAGCTCGATGTTGCCGGCCAGGATCGCCGCGATGGTCTGGCGGGTGTCGGCCACGGCGAGGCTGACGTTGACTTCCGGAAAACGAGCCGTAAAGGCGCTGATCAGGGTCGGCAGTACGAAGGCGCCGGGGATGGTGCTGCCGCCCACATCCAAACGGCCCTTGACCTTGCCTTTGAATTCGGCCATGGCACTTTCGGCCTCGTCTCGAAGGGCGATCAGCCGTTTGGCATAGCGGTAGAGCAGCCGTCCCGCCTTGGTGGGCAGGGCCTCCTTGGCCAGCCGGTCGATGAGCCGGCAGTCGAAGTGGTCTTCCAGGTCCTTGATGTGGCTGGAAACGGTCGGTTGGGACAGATACACCGCTCGGGCCGCCCGTGAAAAGCTCTTGAGATCGACGACCTTGCAGAAGATGTGCAGCTGCCACAGATCCATTGTTTCAATAACCGAATTTAGCCTTGATCCGGCGATTGACGCCGGCGGGCACCATGTCGGAGACGTCGCCCCCAAACTTGGCCGCCTCCTTGATGATCGACGAACTGGTGAAGATCCAACGCAGGCCGGTCATCAAAAAGACGGTTTCGACGTCGCGGTTCAGTTTGCGGTTCATCAGCGCCAGCTGGAATTCGTACTCGAAATCGGAAACCGCGCGCATGCCCCGCAAGATGGCGATTGCGCGGCGTTTCTGGGCATAATCCACCAGCAGGCCGTCAAAGGTGTCGAATTCGACATGGTCGATGCCCGCCATGGATTCTCTGAGCATTTCCAGGCGCTCTTCGATCGAGAACAGGGACCGTTTGCCGGGGTTCTGGAGAATGGCGACGATGATGTGATCGAACAGCTTCAGGCCGCGCTTGGCGATGTCGATGTGACCGTTGGTGACGGGGTCGAATGATCCGGGGTAGATCGCGATGCGTGGCATGAGGGCTCCGGGAAGTTGAAAACCGCAAAGGGGGCAAATGATCGCTTGTCGGCATGGGTCTATAGCATGGCATCTATAAAGGTAACAAGGGTTTTCCCGAACCGCCGCTGATCCACCGTCACGTAGGGAGCTGCGGGATCGATGCCTTCGCCGGCACGGTGTTCGATGACCAGATGGGCGTCGGGTGCCAGGGCCCCGCTGGCCGCCAGGTGCCTGAGCGTGGGGGGCACGGCGTCGATTCCATAGGGCGGGTCCATGAAAATCAGGTTGAAACCCTGTGGAAACGAGATCAGGCAGTTCAGGTTTTTCAGGATATTCCAGCGGATGAGACGGGTTTGCCCCTGCAGCCCCAGGCTGCGGATGTTGCCCTGGATGGCGAACAGGGCGGGCTTGCCCTGATCCAGGAATAGGGCCGATGCCGCTCCCCGGCTGACGGCCTCGATGCCCAGGGCACCGCTACCGGCAAACAGATCCAGGGCCCGTTTGTGACGAACGCCGGCGCCCAGGATGTTGAAGATGCTCTCTTTGACCCGATCGGCGGTGGGCCGGGTGGCCAGGCCGCCAGGCGCGATCAGTCGGCGGCCTCTGAATTGTCCGCCGATTACCCGCAATGGCCATGTTCCTTGAGCAAGGCGCGGATATAGTCGGGGCTCACACCCACGGCTGCGGCCGTCTTGGCAACGTCATTTGCCATGGCGGAGAGTTTGCGCTGTACATATTCGAACTCAAACCGGGTTCGGGCCTGGGCCAGGCTCTCGATCGCGAAGATGTCGCCGGAGGAAGGCGCGGCCCCGCGCAGGTTGGCGGGCAGATCCTCGGCCGTAATGGTCTCCCCGGGAATCATGATGGCCAGGCGTTCGATCAGGTTTTTCAACTCGCGCACATTGCCGGGCCAGGTATAGTTGACGAGCGTGTCCATGGCGTCGGCATGAGCGGTTTTGCGTTTGTCCCGATTGCTGGCGGCCGCTTCCGCCAGGAATATCTCGACCAGGATCGGAATGTCCTCGGCCCGTTCCCTCAAGGGGGGCACCTGGATCGGCACCACGTTGAGGCGGTAGTAGAGGTCCTCCCTGAAGTTTCCATTTTCAATTTCCGCTTCCAGATCCTTGTTGGTGGCTGCGATGACGCGGACATCTGTGGTCAGCACCCGGCCGCCGCCGACGCGCTGAAATTTTTTCTCGTCCAGAACGCGCAGGATCTTGGCCTGCGTGGTCAAGCTCATGTCGCCGATTTCGTCCAGGAACAGCGTGCCGGTGTTGGCCAGTTCGAACTTGCCCATTTTCTTGGTGCTGGTTCCGGCAAGGGCGCCTTTTTCATGGCCGAAAAGTTCGTCCTCGATGAGGGTCTCGGGGATGGCGGCACAGTTGACGTCGATCATCGGACATTCGGCGCGCGGGCTCAACTGATGGATCGTGCGGGCGACCAACTCCTTGCCGGTGCCGTTTTCACCTTTGATCAGCACCCAGGATCCGGTGGGCGCCACCGCCGCGATCTGCTGATTCAGCGCCTGAACCGGCCCGCTGTTGCCGCTGATCGAGTGCTTCTCAAGGGTTTTTTTGCGCAGGTAGCGGTTCTCCTCCTCCAGGCGCCGGAAATTGAGGGCATTGTTAATGGCGACGATGACCTTGTCGATGTTCAAGGGTTTTTCGATCAGGTCGAAGGCGCCCAGCTTGGTGGCCTTGACGGCCGTCTCGACGTTGCCGTGGCCGGTAATGATGATCACCGGCAGCGTGGCGCCGCTTTTTTTGATCTCCTTGAGGGTCTCGATGCCGTCGATTCCCGGCATCCAGATGTCCAGCAACACCATGTCGGGCATCTCGGCATCGATGATTTTCAGCGCTTCGTACCCATTGTCGGCCGTGTAGATCTCAAAGCCCTCGTCAGTCAGCAGGCCGCTGAGGGACTGCAGAATCGAGGGTTCGTCGTCGACAATCAATATGGAGGGAAACATCTACCGCTCCTTTCTAAATCTCAAACGGGCAGTTCAATGACGAATTTTGCCCCCGTGGGTAAATTGTCCTGTACCCGAATCATGCCGTTGTGGTCGGTAACGATGGAGTTGACGATCGTCAACCCCAGCCCCATGCCCGCCTTTTTGGTGGAAAAGTTGGGCTCGAACAGGCGAATCTTGTCCCGGTCGGCGATGCCGGTACCGTCATCGGCCACCTCCAGGCGAACCCGCTTTAAAATCGGGTCGTGGGCTGCTGAAATGGTGATCTCACCCCGGTTGCGCACCGCGGCTACGGCATTGTCCACCAAATTGATCATGGCCTGTTTGAACTGCTGGCGGTCCAGGTTGAGCAGCGGAATGTCCTCATCGATCCGAAGTACGAAACGGATATCCGGATGCCCCTCCCGGTAAAGCGCAACGGTCTCTTCGATGATCGGAGGCAGTTGGCACGGCTGAGGGGCTGCCGTGGGAAAGCGGGCGAAGGTGGAGAACTCATTGACCAGATTGCGAATCAGGTCGACGTGGTCGATGATCATTTGCGTGCATTCGTTGAAGACCGGTTCACCGATCTGTTCGGAATACCGTCGGTGCAGGCGTTGGGCCGAGAGGCTGATGGGCGTGAGCGGGTTTTTCACCTCATGGGCGATGCGACGGGCCACCTCGCGCCAGGCCGCCATTCGCTGGGCCTTTTCCAGTTCCGTCAGGTCGTCGAACACCATGACGATGCCAATCGGTTCGCCCTGTTCATCTTTCAAGGCGTTGACATAAATGAGAAACGACCGGGGCTGCCCGTTAACGGTGACCCGCAGGGGAATTTCCAGGGTTTGGTCGCGAACCGAGGCAATCCGGTCCAAAATATCCTCGGCGGGCTGCAGGTGCTGTGTGCCCAGCAGCTCCTCATAGTGCTTGTCCAGGATTTCAGATGCATCGAGGCTGAGCATTTTTTCGGCCGATTTGTTGAAGGTGGTGATGATGCCGTCGGCATCCAGGGAGATGACGCCGGCAGAGACATTTTTCAATACGATCTCCATGTATTGCCGCCGTGCCTCGATCTCCAGGTTTTGGTCGGCCAGTTTGTGGGCGGACAATTCCAGCTGCTGGCGGCCGGAGCGCAGATCACGTGTCATCTTGTTGAAGGCATCCACGAGGCTGCCGATCTCGTCGTCGACGGTGTTGCTGTCGATGGTGAACGTCAGATCGCCTTCGGCCACCCGGCGGGTGCCGTCGGCCAGATCCATGATCGGGATGGTGATCGTCTTGGCCAGGTAGAAGCCGAACCATATGGCGCAAAAGATCACCAGCAGCGCGACGATGGATAGCGTTATGTAGTAGGTGAGCTGGACGGGCCGTTTCAACAGTTTGATCTGCTGGTATTCGTCAACCCCCCTGGAGATGGAGGCCATGTTGTCCGCCAGGTCCGGGGGGATGAACAGGCCGATCACCACGTGGGCCGCGGCCGATTCGGCGGGCGCGCCAAAGGGAACCGTCCCGATGGTCTGCAAAAGCTCGCCGTCGTTCAGCGTCCCGGTCAGCGTGTGTATCTCCCGGTCGCCATTTTCCTTGACAAAGGAACCGGGCGTCACCGCCGGCAGGGAGGCGTTTTCCAAATCCTCTCCCCGCGCCTGGGCCAGGCGCTTGAAGTTGGCCGAATAAACCTCCAGCATGTCCAGGTCGAATTCGCGCTGCACCACCTGAATGTAGTGGTCCAGCGCCTCGCGCCGATTGGGCGCCATCAGGTTTTTACGCTGGATCTGATAGGCGATCCGCTCGATGAAGAAGCGATGGCGAATTTCGTTTTCACGATAAAACTGCTGGCCGACCAGAAGCGATTTCTCCAGGGCCTGGTCCACCGGCACGGTGTACCAAAACTCAATGCTGTTGGTGATGAAGTTGATCGAGAAAAAGAACAAGATGATGGTGGGCAGCAGCGACAAGGCCACAAACGCCATGACCAATCGGGTTCGCAGCCGGGTGCCCATGACTTTGTGGTGGCGGGCATAGAGCAGTTTGACCAGGTTCCTGAACACCAGAAAAATCAACAGAATCAACAGCAGCAGGTTGATGTTGATCAGTATGAACATCAAGATGGTGTTGGAGACCGGAATGTTGTCGCCAAAGGAGATCCAGTGGTTTTCCACCAGTGTCAGCACGGTCACCAGGACGATGATACCAACGCTGATGATCAGTTCGCGCTTGCGGCGTTTGCGTTCGCCTGTGGAAAGAAAGGGCTTTTTCACGGCGCTGTGTTTGCGGAAGATCATCAAGGGCCATGGGATAAACGGTTAATAGATAAAATCGATGGTATACCAATCGGTTTCAAAATCCCAGAGAGAGAGAAAAAACAGGACGTGGTGCAGGTAGTAGGGCAGCGTTACCCGATTTAGCTTCGCCTTGGCCTGAATCTGGTATTGCTGCCCCTTTTGCAGTGCCGTCAACGGGACGACCTTGAGGCTGTCGATCTCGGTCATGAGTTGTTTGGCCGTATCGAAAGAGCGCACCACCACGGGGCTGCCGGAATCCCAGGAGCGCCAAACGGTATACTCTCTTTTCAGGCTGTTGTATTTGATTGTGTGGGTCAGGGTCAGATCGGCCAGTCGCTTGTCGAACCACATGCTGCGTGCTCGGTACAGCTTGACAAAAAAGGAGAACGCCGCCGGGACCCCGCTGTGGATGGCGCTTACCATATCGTCCGTGAATGCGCCTTCCACCGACAGGTATACCAGCAGGTCGTCCCTGGTATTGGTGACGATGATGTTGGTCAGGGTGGCATCTTTGGCCTGAGCCAGCCTGGGCGTGAAGGTGAGCAGGAGGCTTAAGGCGAGAACGGATGCAGCCTGTCGAGCGGAACGATGCATGGACGTGGTGTCAGTGATTCGGGGTTAAATATTAGAAAACAATGCGAAAAACGACCATATCGAAACGGCTGGTAAATGGCAAGGGGTTTTGTTCGAACCGGGTCACGACCGTGTCGATTCAGGCCTTGACGGCTGCCAGGGTATAGGTTTCCCAGGATTCCTTGTGTTCGAAAAATTTTTCAAGAAAAGCGTGGTTGAAAGCGTGGCCGGATTTGTGGGCCACCACATGGCCCATGATGGGCATGCCAATGAGGGAAAAATCACCGATACAATCCAACACCTTGTGACGGACAAACTCGTCCGGATAGCGTAGCCCGCCCTCGTTGAGCACCTTGTCTCCATTGATGACGACGGCATTGTCCAGGGAGCCGCCCCGGGCCAGGCCATAGCGCTTCATCAATTCGACCTCCTGCAGAAAGCCGAAGGTTCGGGCGGCGCAGATCTCCTTTTGGAAAACCGCGCGGTTGACGACGGTATCGAAGGTCTGGGTGCCGATCAGGGGGTGGTCGAAAGCGATGGTGCAGGTCAATCTGAATTCGTCCGCCGGATAAATGCTGACCGATTTTTCACCTTCGGAAAGGGAAATCGGCGCCTTGACCTTGAAGTAACACATGCGGCCCTCTTGAGGGCAGGTGCCGGCCGATTCGATCAACTCGGTGAAGGGACCGGCGCTGCCGTCCATGATGGGCAATTCGTAGGCATCGACTTCGACAATGGCATTGTCTATGGACATGCCGGCCAGTGCGGCCATAAGATGCTCCACGGTGGAGACGATGCATCCATCGGCGCCGATGACCGTCGCCAGGCTGGTGTCGACCACGTTTTTAAACAGGGCGGTGACCCCGGGCCGGCCGGGCAGGTCGGTGCGCACGAAGCGAATCCCATGATTGGTCGCTGCGGGTTTGATGCTCAGCTGAACGGTTTTTCCGGAGTGGACGCCCACCCCGGAGCACGTCACCGGTGTCCGGATGGTTTGCTGGTGTTGTTTCATGGTTGGGTTTTGCACGAGCGGGTTTCATTTAGGCGTCTGGCATAAAAACAGATGCGTCTGCCGGTTCTATGGACGATCTTAAAATCACGATCCGGTTTTTACAAGCACTAATGTCATGGCAAGATTTTACAAAACCATTGTGATCGGCCGGCGGGGTTGATATACATCGATCCCGCAGGGTTGACAGTTGCCATGCACCAAGCCAACGGGAGGTGGGAATTGCTGGCCAGGGTATTGAGCAGCGCCGTCATCGGCATCGATGCCTATCTGGTTGAGGTAGAAGTGGACATCGCCCATGGTCTTCCGACCTTTACGACCGTGGGGCTTCCCGAAGCGGCCGTCAAGGAGAGTCGTGAACGGGTCAAATCCGCCATCGCCAACTCCGGTTATGCCTTTCCCGCCGATCGGATCACCGTCAACCTGGCCCCTGCCAACATCAAGAAAGAGGGTACCGGCTTCGACCTTCCCATGGCCCTGGGCATCCTCGCCGCCACGGGCACCCTTTCCGAAAACGCGCTTTCGGGCTATCTTTTTTTAGGTGAACTGTCCCTCGACGGACGAGTCAAGCCGGTCAACGGATCGCTGCCCATGGCCATTGCCGCCAAAGCGGCGGGGTACCGCGGCATCGTGGTCCCGGCGGACAACGGCAAGGAAGCGTCCGTGGTGGCCGGTATTTGCGTCTATCCGGTGCGCACGCTGGGCCAGGTGGTCGATTTTCTGGGCGGGTTTCAGTCCATATTGCCTTTGAAGACCGACCCGAAGGCGCTGTTTGACAGCCCCGTGTCCAGCGGATCCGATTTTGCCGAGGTGATGGGCCAGGAAGATGCCAAGCGAGCGCTGGAAATCGCTGCGGCAGGTGGGCACAACGTCATCATGGTGGGACCTCCCGGATCCGGTAAAACCATGCTTGCCCGGCGGATTTCAACGATTTTACCGCCCATGACCTTTGACGAGGCCCTGGAAACGACCAAAATTTTCAGTGTCGTGGGGCTGCTGGACCGCCAACAGCCGCTGGTGTTCCAGCGTCCGTTCCGTTCACCGCACCACACCATTTCCGATGCCGGTCTGATCGGGGGTGGTCACGTCCCCAGGCCCGGCGAGGTGAGCCTGGCGCACAATGGCGTTCTGTTCCTCGACGAACTGCCCGAATACAAGAAAAATGTGTTGGAGGTATTGCGCCAACCGCTTGAAGACCTTCGGGTAACCATCGCCCGGGCGGCATCCACCTTGACCTATCCGTCCAGTTTCATGCTCATCGCCGCCATGAATCCATGCCCGTGCGGCTATCTCACCGATCCCCGCCACGCCTGCCGCTGCAGCGCCCATCAGATTCATCGGTATCGGTCCAAGATTTCCGGGCCGCTTCTGGATCGTATCGATATCCACGTGGAAGTGCCTGCCGTGCCATACAAGGACCTGGTGGTGGAGACCCGCAACGAACCGTCCACGGTCATTCGGCAGCGTGTCGTGGCGGCACGTCAGATCCAGAATCAACGGCTCAAGCGGACCAAGATCTACAACAACGCCCAAATGGCCAGCCGGCACATTCGGTCCTACTGCCGTATCGGTGATGACGCCAGCCGCATTGTGGAAGCGGCCATAGACCGCCTGGGGCTTTCGGCGCGGGCATTCAATCGAATTCTCAAGATTTCCCGAACGATTGCCGATCTGGATTCAATGACCGACATTCAGGTCGAGCATGTCACCGAAGCGATCCAGTATCGAAGCCTGGATCGTGCCAAGCAGTGTGCGTAGGCCAATGATGGAAGGCATGTAAACAGCACAATGAGGATTCGGACCAAAATGTTGCGGTGGGTCATGTGCCTGATCGTCTGGGTGTGTGCGATCGATGCCGGTCGTTGCGTTTGTGCGGCCGACGGGCCGCTGCTTGACACAACCCGCCCGTTTCTGCGGGTTGGGGTCCACGTCAGCGAGATGGGCCAGATGGATCCCCACTTTGCCGCCGGTTCGCAGGATCGTATGCTGGCGGACATGGTTTTCAACGCGTTGCTGCGCTACGTCCCCGGTCTGGCCCCCGTCATCGAGCCCGATCTGGCCGAAGCCATGCCTGAGTTTGAAATGATCGACGGCAAGCAGGTCTGGACCGTCAAACTGCGCCGCGGGGTGATGTTCCACGCCGGTCCGGACACGCAGGCTTACGAACTGACCGCCGCGGATGTGGTCTACTCCCTCCACAAGTCGGCCGACCGGGCCTTTTGCGCCTATGCCGGTGAGTACGAGGGCATGACCGTAGAGCCTGTCGGCCCCTACACCGTTAAGATCATTCCGAACCGGCCGGTCTCCGCCATTTTGTTTTTCTCCAAACTGACCGACTATGCCGGCGGCTTCATCGTCAGCGAGCGGGCCATCACGGCCATGGGCCACGACCGCTTCAAGCAGCACCCGGTCGGGACCGGCCCCTTCCAGTTCACCCGCTACTCACCCGGTCAGGAACTGGTGCTGACCGCCCATGACGCCTATTTCCGGGGGCGGCCGCAACTGGCCGGCGTGAAAATTCGTTTTTTCCCCGATATCGATGCCCGTTCGTCCGCCCTCAAAAAGGGCGACCTGGATGTGATCATGGGATCGGGCGAAAAGGGCTGGGCCGAAAAGATGGCCGTAGAACCCGGCATCGTGGTCGACACCCATGGCGTTGGTGAAGTTGCCACCATTTTTTTCAATACGGCCATGAAGCCACTGGACGATGTCCGGGTGCGACGGGCGCTGGCGTTGTCGCTGAACCGCAAGGCCTTTTTAGACACCGCCAGCAAGGCGTTCGTCGGCAGCGTTTGTTCACCGGTACCGGACAGCTTTCTGCCGGGCGGGATCACCAGGGCGATGGTCGCGCGCCTGGGTCTGGTGTGCGAGCAAGATCTTGGGCGAGCCCGGCAGCTGTTGGCCCAAGCGGGCTACCCGGACGGCTTTACCCTGGATGTGGTGACCTCCGAGAAGCGCCTGTATCGCACCTACTACGAAGAGATGTGCCGGCAGCTGGCCCGGATCGGTGTCGAGTGCCGGATTGAGGTCGTGAGCCATTCCCGCATGCACCGGCAGATCCGCCGGGAGCCCAAACCGATTGTCATCTATGTGGCCTGGCGCCCCAACGCCGATGCCTATTTGAGCCGCTTCTTTCACAGCGACGCAATCATTGTCACCGGGCGCTGCCCCGATACCAATTTTTCCCACTACGACAAAATTGACCGACTGATCGAGGGCGCCCGCCTGGCGGTCGACCCCAATGAGCAGATCAGTCTCTGGCAGCAGGCCCAGATCAGGATCCTGCACGATGTGGCCGCCTACCCGATCATGTACACCAAACAGTGCTATGCTCGCCGCGACGTTGTCGACTACGGGCACCCACTGGTCAACACCATGGCCCTTTACCCTCAATTTAGCGAAGAAACCCGGCTGGCGCCCAACCCCTGACCCATTCGGCGATGCCGACAGCGGATACGCAAAGTCCCATGAACACCTTTTCCAAGATTCTGATGACAACCCTTCCGCTGGTTTTTGGTCTGCTGCTGGCAATGGTGGGCACTACCTACCACTTCTCCCGTACCGCGCTGACCGAGCTGGCCGAAACCTACCTTGACACCAGGCTTGCCGAGGCCATGAAGGTCGTGGCGCACCAGGAAGCAATGCTCCGTCAATACGGCCTGGAGACGATTCCGGCCAGTGTCGCCAAGGCCAAGTTGGACGCCGGCCTCATTCTCGCCAGCAGTGGGGTGGGCAAAACGGGCTACATTTTTGCCGTGGACGCCGACGGTGCCATCGCCATGCACCCTGACGGCGCCATGGTGGGCCGGGACATCAGCGCTGAACCGTGGTTCAAGAACCGCCCGCCCGGAAGAAGTCGATTGAGTCATCATACGTCCCAGGGCAGGCATCTGGCCATGATGGACTACTTTGCACCCTGGCAGTGGCATCTGCTTGCCAGCGCGCCGCAGCGGGAGGTTTACGGGGCCGCCAACCGCATGAAGCCCTATCTGCTCGGTTTCGGTGTGGCCGGGTTCGCACTGATTGCCCTGGCCCTGATGCTGCTGACGGGGCGGATCATGAAGCCGCTGAGAATGTTGACCGATGGGGCCGAGCAGATCGGCAACGGTGTGCTCGATACGCGAATCGCCATTGCATCCCGGGATGAATTTGGCCGCCTGGCAACCGTTTTCAACCAGATGGCGCATCAGCTTCAGGAGACGCTGACGACGCAGCAGGACCGGGAATCCCATTTTCGGGCCTTGATCGAAAACAGCTCCGATCTGATCGCCATCGTGGATGCGAACGGGTCTATTCTTTACGTGAGTCCATCCATTGACCGGCTCCTCGGATATTCCGGGGATGCGCTTGAAGGGCGCAGCGTCTTCGATTTCGTGCATGCCGACGACCTGGCATCCGCCCAGCGCGTCTTCAAGCACCCCAGCGCGGGCGATGACGCTGTCGCGTCGACGGTGGAGGTGCGCTTTAGGCACCAGGACGGCTCCTGGCGGTACATTGAAGCCACCAGCAACAACCTGCTCGATCACCCGGCCGTGGGCGGGCTGGTGGTCAATGCCCGGGACATCACCAAACGCACGGCTGCCGAGGCGGCCCTTCAGCAGGCTTACATTCAGCTGGAAGACCGGGTGGCGGAGCGCACGGCGGAGCTGTTCAAGGCCAATGCCCGCCTGCGGCTGGAGGTCGAGGAGCGCAGGCAGACCATGCGGGAGAAAGAAAAACTGCGCGATCAACTTCTTCATGCCCAGAAAATGGAAGCCATTGGGACCCTGGCCGGCGGGATCGCGCATGACTTCAACAACCTGCTCATGGGGATCCAGGGCAATGTGGACATGCTGGCTCTGGAACCGGCGCTGGTCAATTACGGCGACCGGCTCGACACCATCCGGGACTGTGTGACCAGCGGCACCGGGCTGACCAAACAACTCTTGGGATTTGCCCGATTAGGCAAGTACGAGGCCAAGGTGACCAACCCGAACGAACTGATCGAAAAGAGTGGCGACATGTTCCTTCGAACCCGGCAGGAGCTTCGGGTCGTTTCCGACCTTGAAAAAGATGTCTGGTCCGTCAACGTCGATCGGGCCCAGATCGAACAGGTTCTGCTCAACCTGTTCATCAACGCCTGGCAGGCCATGCCCGAGGGGGGTACCTTGCGCCTGGAGACGGCCAATGTGTCCCTGGATGGCCGCCAGGCGTCGCTGCACCAGGTCAGTCCGGGAAAATTCGTTCGAATCAGCGTCTCGGATACCGGCATCGGCATGGACGATGCCACCATGAAACGGATTTTCGATCCGTTTTTCACCACCAAAGTGATGCAGCGGGGCACTGGTCTGGGACTGGCGTCGGCCTATGGGATTATCCGCAACCACGGCGGCGATATCAGTGTGCGGAGCGCCAAAAACGAAGGTTCCACCTTCAACATCTACCTGAAAGCATTCGACGACAAAGCGGTCAGCGCGGGGCCGGTGGGCTCGCAAAAGCCCTATACCGGCAACGAAACGGTTCTGCTGGTCGATGACGATGCCCTGGTTGTCGACGTGGCCCAGGCCATGTTGAGCGCCCTGGGGTACCACGTGATGACGGCCCACAGCGGAGCGCAGGCCGTCGCTATCTTTCGGGAAGGCGGTGCCGCCATCGCCCTGGTGATACTGGACATGATCATGCCGGACATGAGCGGCGGCCGAACCTTCGACGCGCTCAGGGCGATCAACCCCGATGTCAAGGTGCTGCTGGCCAGCGGTTACAGCATCAACGGCCAGGCGACCGAGATCATGTCGCGGGGCTGCAACGGGTTCATTCAAAAGCCCTTCGATCTGCGGCGACTGTCCATAAAAGTGAGAGAGATCATCGATGCCGACCGCTCATTTTGACGTCATCATCGTCGGCGGGGGACCGGCCGGTCTCTTTTCGGCCTATTATCTCAGTGAGGTCGCCGGGCTGCGGATCCTCCTTTTGGAAAAGGGCAAGGGGCCCCTGAAACGCGTCTGTCCGGTCGCCGACAGGCGCTACTGCACCCAGTGCCGGCCCTGCAACATCTTGTGCGGCATCGGCGGGGCCGGTCTTTTTTCGGACGGCAAACTCAATTTCATCCCCAAGTTGGGCAAAACCGACCTGACCCAATTCATGTCCGTGGCCAGCGCCGAAGCGCTCATCGACGAAACGGAACGCATCTTCAACCGGTTCGGTATGGACGGCCCGGTCTATCCCACCGACCTGGATCTGGCCAGAACGATCCGGAAGCAGGCCAAGCGCTTCGGCATCGATCTGTTGCTGATCCGCCAAAAGCATCTGGGCAGCGATCGGCTGCCGGCCTACATCGCCGCCATGACCGACCACATCAAAACCAGCGGGGTTACCATCCACACCTCCGAAACAGCCGAGGATGTCATGGTCGACAAAGGGCGTGTGATCGGCGTCGAAACCAGTCGGCGGCGTTACCGGTGCCAAAACGTTATCCTGGCGCCGGGTCGGGTCGGGGCCGAGTGGGTGGCCCGGGTGGCGCAGCAGCACGGCATCGCGCTGAGCCAGCGGGGAATCGAGGTGGGGGTGCGCGTGGAGGTGCACAACGACATCATGCAGGACCTGTGCGACATCATCTACGACCCGACCTTTTTCATTCAAACCGGCAAGTATGACGACCAGACGCGCACCTTTTGCACCAATCAGGGCGGCTTCGTTTCCCTGGAAAGCTACAACGATTTCGTGTGCGTCAACGGTCACGCCTACTTGGCCCGCAAATCCGCCAACACCAACTTCGCCTTTCTTTCAAAAGTCGTGCTGACCGAGCCGGTCACCGACAATCAGGCCTATGGCGAAGCCATCGGCCGCCTGGCGACCCTCATCGGGGGCGGCAAACCGATTCTGCAGCGCTTCGGCGACCTGAAACGGGGGCGCCGCAGCACCTGGAACCGCATCCGCAAGGGGTACCTCGACCCGACCCTGACCGATGTGGTCTGCGGCGATATCGCCATGGCGCTGCCCGAGCGGATTCTCACCAACATCATCGACGGCCTTGAACAGTTAAATCGTGTCGTGCCGGGGGTGTCCAACGACGAAACCTTGCTGTACGCTCCGGAAATCAAATTCTTCGCCACCCAGGTAGCCACATCCCGGCAACTGGAGACCCAGGTCCAGGGGATGTACGTGGCCGGCGATGGACCGGGTGTGGCCGGCAACATCGTTTCGGCCGCGGCGACCGGACTGATTCCGGCCAAGGCGATCTTGGGGAAAATGAAATCATCCGCCGATTGACGGGTGCCGCACCGGGCTCCTCAAGGGCCGGCCGTCGAATGCCATCGTATTTATGCCCACGACCACTTAGGGGCTTTTTTGCAACAGCACCTGCACGGTCTCCAGCAGGGGGGGCTTGAGCGGGCGCCAGTTGGGGAACAGGGCCTTGTCGCCGTGCCATTTCAAATCCACCACGTCGAATTTTTCGGGAATGACCTTTTCCGACTGACGACCGTAAGTTTCCTGTGGATAGTACTCCACCAGCAGCATGCGCCCGGGGTCGATTTTGAACCGGTGGATGATGGTGGTGGCCACATGGCTGATGCAGGCCCGCACGGACACCTTTTTCATGGTGGGCAGACGGTCTCCCGGCAGGTCGGAAACCACGGCGATAATGGGCTTGAGCTGCGACACGCCCGTATCCTGGCCCTTGGAAAGGTCAAACAAGCGCAGCCGGCAGCGCCCGGCCGCCAGGTTGAAGCGTCCGCCGTATCCGTCCCAAGTGAAGATGTCGTCGAAAATTTTCAAGAAGGCTCCTTGTGATGCGCTGGTCGAATGGGGGCGCGACAGCGGCTTGTCTTACATTAATGCCGTGTCAAGGCACTGTAAACCCGCACCAGTCTGTCCGGAAGATCGTGGATGTTGCCGATCAGGGTGTGGTGGGCTTTGCCGTACAGTCGATCCAACTGCCGGTTGTCGTTGATGGTAACGGTAATGGCCTTGACGTGCACGTTGGCGGCGCGGGCTTCCATGACGGCCCGGCGGGTATCTTCCACCGCATAGGGACCCTGGTAGGCCAGATCGTTGGGGTATCCATCGCTCAAGATGACGATCAGCCTGACCCGGGCCTCGACCGGCTTCAGGCGGGCGGTGGCATGACGGACAGCGGCCCCCATGCGCGTGCTGCGCTGGGGGGCCATGGCACCGATGCGTCTCTGGACATTCGCGTCGAAAGGCGCTTCCATGTCTTTGATACGGTAGTAATCCACCCCCAGGGCGCCGCTGCCCGAAAAACCGGTGATAGCGAATCGATCGCCGACCACCTGCAAGGCTTCACACAGCAGCACGATGGCCTGCTTTTCCACGTCCACGACGCGGGTGCCCTGCTCGTCGCAGGTGTTGGCCGTTGATTTGGACAGATCGACCAGCAGCACGGTGGCCACATCGCGCACCCGTTTCATGCGCTTGAGGAACAGGCGCTCCGAGGGCATCAAGCCCGCTTTTTTGTCGACGGCGTAGTCCAGCAGCGCCCGGTAGTCGAAGGCATCCCCTTCAGGCCATTGGCGCAATATCGTCATCTCCTCGGGCCGCAGCAGCTCGAAGGCACGGCGGATCTGTTTGACCATGCCGCGGAATCGATCCAGGGTGTGCCGGTAGAAACCGGTATCGACCTCCGGCAGACACCGCTCCAGGACCCTGACGTGATCGGGAAGATAGTCACCCATGCACCAGTCCCATTCGCGGTAGCGAAACGCGTCGGCGTCCTCCCGGTCGCTTGGCGGTGGGCGCGTGCCGCACTGGTAGATCAAGGCTTCCAGGTCGGCGGGGGATATGCTGGCGGCACCCCCGGCGGCCGTTCCCGGTGCGAGCGGCTGCGCCAGGGCACCGATATCGGTGGCCGACACCTGTCCATGCTGTTCAATGAGAAGGTTCCGGACGTCCGAGCGGTAGGCCCTGACCCCACGCAGGGCCAAGGCCGCGTGGATCTTTCCGGCCAGGTGGTGGTAAGTCCTGTGAAAGGGGGCGAAGGCCGCGGGGTCGAAATGGCGGCCCAAGGGCAGGCTCAGGGGCTCATAAACCGATGTGCCGTTGGCACGTGTCAGCTGGACCAGCGGCCGGTAGCCGGTCATGGCCAGGCCGGCGCTGGTGTCCGCGGTGTCGTTTCCGGCAGCCGTGACCTGATTGAAGCGCCGCGCCATGTCTTCGGCGAACCTTATCATGGGGGGCCCAACGCTCAGATCGGCCTGCATCACCAGGTGTCGATACAAGGGGTAAAGGGTTCCACCGACATGCCTGTCATTGCCCGTATATCGGCACGGTTGGGCCAGGACGGCGCCGAGCCGTTGGGCAAGGCCAGGGTAGCGTCGGCCGACCCGGCCGGCAACGCGAGCGTGCTCGAACAACGTGAACAGATCCAGCGCAACCAGGGGGTGGTCAAACATCCCCACAAAGCGCTTCAGGTCGGACCCGGTCTCAGGCGCCGTGGTGGCATCTGGCTGCGATGAAACGCCGGCGCTGTCCAGAACCTTGTCCAGGTCCAGATCGAAGGTCCCGAATTCGAAGGCACCCGCCTCCAGTTTAACCAGCAGTTTGTACAACGCGGTATTATCCGATCGCTGCGCCAGAAGGTCGATCTCCTCGGGCAGGTAGAGGGCCTGTCCATCACCGTGAACCAGCGGCCGCCTTGCTTGGCGTGCGTCGGGCTGGCTCGACGGGCACGGTTGCGGGCGGATGGCGACCGTCACCCCGGTGCGGGCGCGCAGGTAGCGTTCCAGACCCGACCGGACCGCCGCCAAGGGCACGGCCACCTGGAGATCCGCACACACGGATCGGGCCTGGTGCGACGCGAGGGAAAGCCAGCGGGTACCCCCATCCGGATCTTTGCGATAGTGGTCGATCGCCAGGTCCAGAAACGAATCCAGGGCGGCTTCCGACAGCAGCTGGAGGCCCGATGCCATGCCCGCAAGGTAGTGGTCTGCAAGGCCCTCGTGCTCGCCGATGATGCGCGTCAGGCCGCGGATCTGCCACAAGCGGCGGGTTGGCGAAAAGGTCCGCACGGCCCGCGGCAGCAGATGCGTCAGGTAGACGGTGCGGTTGTAGGATGTCGCGTGCGAGTAGACCGTTGCCAGCAGATCGAGAAATGCGTGGGCACAGTCCATTTGGCTCGATTCGACCAGGGTGGAGAGGACCTCGAGGGGCGCCTTGAGGGTGTATACCCCCTTTTTGAGCATGATCTGGCTGACATGTTCGAACCGGTCGGCAAGATGGGGATCGCCGCAGCTCACTACCGGTACCAGGTGCTGCGCCATAAGGCCGGCCAGGGTGGGACCGCTTGCCGCTGCTGTTTTAACCCGTGTCAGGTATGGACAGAGCGCGTCGGTCCCGGCATTGGCGAGCAAGCGCCCGACACTGTCGGCCAGTGTGCGCCCGAAACCGGTTTCCATGGCCAGGGCCTCGATGATCTGATCGACCACGCGGCCAAGGTAGGGTGCATATGCCGATGGATCGACAGCCGACAGGTGCCTGGCGATCTGTTTGGCGGCCTGCGGGTCGGCAAGGGCCAGGTGGTCGATACACTGCTGCGCGCGTCGGTTCTCGGATGGCATGCCCACGGGGTTCATTTCAACCCAGGTCGTCGATCAGATCGTTGAGGGTTTCCTGGATCCGGTCGTCATCGGTCAAGGGCTGGCAAAGCGCAGCCAGGCATGCCGATTTAAAATCGATGCCGGTGCGGATCAGACGGGCGGCGTAGATGAGCAGGCGCGTTGAGGCCCCTTCGGTGAGGCCGTGCTCGCGGATGTGGCGGATCTTACCGGCCAGGGTCACCAGTCGTTGCGCTGTTTCGACCGCCACCTCGCCTTCAGTGGCCACGATGCGGGCTTCGGCCTCCGGCACCGGATAGTCGAAGGCCAGGGCGATGAAACGCTGACGGGTGCTCTGTTTCAGGTCTTTGAGCACCGACTGGTAACCGGGATTGTAGGAGATGACCATGAGAAAGTCAGGATGGGCCGTGATCAACTCGCCCTTTTTGTCGATGGTCAGGCTGCGGCGGTTGTCCGTCAACGGATGGATGACCACCGTGGTGTCCTTGCGTGCTTCGACGACTTCATCCAGGTAGCAGATGGCGCCAATGCGCACCGCTCGCGTCAGGGGGCCGTCCACCCACACGGTTTCGTCGTTTTTCAGCAGGTAGCGGCCCAGCAGATCCGAGGCGAACAGGTCTTCATGACAGGCCACGGTGATCAGCGGGCGCTTGAGCCTAAAGGCCATATACTCCACGAACCGGGTCTTGCCGCAACCGGTCGGGCCTTTGAGAATAACGGGAAGGCGGTTCGATGCGGCGGCGGCAAACATCTCGATCTCTTGACCCGTGGCCAGGTAGAACGGTTCGTCCGTGATCAGGTAGGGGGTTTTAAAATCGACATTTTCCAGCATGAGATCGTTCCGTTCGAGTTCATGTCCGCCGTCGCCGGTGGGTGCTGCGGCAGCATGGTTTGGAAAATGGGCGCCCCGGGAAACACCATTTGACATCACCGGCATAGCGTATATAGTGATTCATCTTTTTTACCGTGGAAATCAACCCGGATTCGAGGGGCTTTGGCCCGAAGGAAAGCAGCATATATCCGATGGACAATAAACTCAACCGTGAGATGTGCCACCGCCTGGATCGCGACGGAAAACAGATCACCCTGATCGGCACGGCCCATGTCTCCAAAGCGAGCGTCGACCTGGTCGAGGCCGTTATCGCCGGGACCAGACCCGACACGGTCTGCGTGGAGCTTTGCGAAAGCCGGGCCCAGTCCATCCGTCAGAAAGATCGCTGGCAGGAGATGGACATCATCAAGGTGATCAAAGAAAAAAAGGCCTTTCTGCTCCTGTCCAACCTGATGCTGGCATCTTTCCAGAAACGGATTGCCGACCGGCTGGAGGTGGCCCCCGGGCAGGAGATGATTCAGGCCATCGACTCGGCCGAGGCCGTGGGTGCGAGCGTGCTCATGGCGGACCGGGACATCCGCATCACCTTGTCGCGGACATGGCGGAAGATGGGCCTGTGGGGTAAGATCAAGCTGGTATGTCAACTGGTGTTGTCCCTGGGCGCCGTGGACGAGATCAGTGAAGCGGATGTGGAAAAGATGAAAGAGCAGGACATGCTGGCTTCGATTCTGGACGAAGTGGGCCGGTCCATGCCCCAGGTGCGCACCTGCCTGATCGACGAACGGGACCGCTACCTGGCCGCCAAAATCCGCAGTGCACCGGGTGAAACGATCGTGGCCGTTGTGGGTGCCGGTCACGTGCCCGGCATCAAGCGCTATTGGGACCAGTCCATCGACCTGACCGAACTGGAAAGCCTGCCCCCCAAAAGCGTGGTGGCCGGCTTTTTGAAGTGGTTTATTCCCTTTTGCATCGGCGCCCTGTTGATCCTGGGCTTTTTCCGCGGCGGCGCTGATGCCGGCACCGGGATGGTCACCTGGTGGATCCTGGCCAACGGCATCCTGGCCGGATTGGGAGCCCTGATCGCACTGGGGCATCCGCTGACGGTCATGTCGTCCATCCTGGCGGCGCCGCTGACCTCCCTCAACCCCATGATCGCCGCCGGGTGGGTCTCCGGCCTGGTGGAGGCCTTTTCACGCAAACCGAGAGTCCGGGATTTCGAGAGCCTGCCCAGCGACATCCTGTCGATAAAAGGGTTCTGGCGCAACAAGGTCACCCGCATTCTGCTCGTGGTCGTCTTCACCAATCTGGGCAGTGCCCTGGGCACCTTCGTGGCCATTCCCATGATGATGAAACATCTGTGAGCCATCGCCTCATCCGCCTTGATCCGGAAAGGGCTGCGCGATGTTGACCACGGTGCGCTGGTAAACGGCGCCGTTGTCCAGGCCGTGGGTCATCTTTACGGTTTTCAGCTGCCCCTTGGCAAACTGCTGAATGCACTCGGGATAGAGCTGCCACTCCTGTTCCAACCCCTTGCGTTTGACGTCATCCAAGGTGTCGGTCGGTAAAATGGGAAACGCGCGCTGGCCGATAATGGGACCCGAATCCTCGCCGTAGTCGATGAAATGAACGGTACACCCAGCGACCTTGCATCCGTATCGGAACGTGTCTCCGTAGCCGTCCACACCGGGAAATGCCGGCAAGATGGCCGGATGGATGTTCATGATGCGCGGATTGCCGGGATCGGTGTTGAAACGATCGATAAAGTAGGGCGTCAGGTTGCGCATGAATCCGGCCAGCACCAGCAGGTCGACAGGCTGATGGCGTTCGATCTCTGACAGCAGGCGTTGCTCGGCGGCGGCGCGGGTGCACAGAAACGCTCGAACCCGGTCTTTGGCGGCGCCGGCTGCGAACAGGTGCTGTTTGGCGCCAATTTCGTCCAGTCGAAAGTCGTCGGGCAGGGCAAAACCGGCCGGATCCCTGGCGTAGGACTCGATGATCGGTCCGTAGGCCACCACAAAACTGGGGATGTTGTGCCGGCGGGCACGCTCCAAGCCGTTCACCTTGGGCTGGTCGGATCCGACAAACACCACGTCGGCCTCGATTCGGCCCGCTTCGCAGGCATCGATGATCGCCTGCAGATTGGATCCACCGCCTGAAATCAGGGCACCGATTCGTATTTTGCTACCCATGTCGCTCCCCTTTCCATGCTGCCGTCTGCATCGGTACTAAGGTACCAGAGATGACCGCCTCCTGTCAATTTAGCGCTGCGGCCCGATGGTTGACAATGATGGGCGGTGTTATTATGTTTGCGGTAATTTTTGACGTTTACAACCCTCAGTGAAAGGACAATCCATCATGGCAGAAGGTATTGTGGAGATAGAAGACAGCAGCTTCGACGCCGAAGTGGTCAATAGCGACAAGCCCGCCGTAGTCGATTTCTGGGCGCCCTGGTGCGGCCCCTGCAAAGCCATCGGCCCCATTTTGGAAGAGTTGGCCGGCACTTACGGCGACAAAGTCAAGTTTACCAAATGCAATGTCGACGACAACCCGGTAACCCCGGGAAAATTTGGTATCAAGGCCATTCCCACCCTGATCTTTTTCAAAGACGGCAAAGTCGCCGATCAGATTACTGGTATGGTGGCCAAATCCAAGCTCGAAGATGCCCTCAACAATCTCGTGTCCTGATGTGATCGTTTATTGTCATTGGCGTGATACCTGTCCGGCGATGTTTCCTCTGGGAATATCGCCGGCGGCACTTAGCCCAGCAGGAACCGTCGCGTTCCTCTGGTCGACAGGGAGTTTTTCCGGTCATGAGAGCGTTGTTGACGGCATGTCTGTTGATTCAACTGGTTTGTTTCGGGTGCGCCTGGTTTGACAGCGAGTCGGAGGAGCGAAGCGCCCAGGAGCTGATTCAAGAGGGCGTCGATCACTATGAGGCCGGTGAGTACAAATCTGCCATCGAATCCTTCGAGAAGCTTCGCGACTGGTATCCGTTCTCCCGGTATGCCATTTTGGCGGAGCTCAAGATCGCCGATTCCTATTTCAACCTGGGATCCTATGCCGATGCCATTTTTGCCTATGAGGAATTCGAACAACTGCACCCCCGCAACGAGGCCATTCCGTACGTCATCTTTCGCATCGGCCGCTCCTACTTCAATCAGATCGACACCGTCGACCGGGAGCAGTCCAATGCCGCTCAGGCACTGGAGACCTATCGCCGATTGGTTCAACAGTATCCCGACGACGCTTATGCCGGCATGGCCCGCAGTGATATGGTCGCCTGCTACCAGAGCCTGTCGGGACACGAGTTCTACATCGGGATGTTTTATTACAAGAATCAAAATTACGAGGCCGCCAAATCTCGATTTACGGCGGTTGTCAAAAACTACCCGGATGTGGGCCACCACTACGCGGCCCTGACCTATCTGGCAAATTGCGACGCCTGGATTCAATCCCGGCTGCAGCCGCCGCCGGTGGTGCTGCCGGCCCCCTGAAATTGCTGCACCCCCCTGAAAAAGACTTTACTTCGATTGCAATCTGAGGTAACTATTCTAGTTTCGAAAAAAACAACCGGGAGCGCATGGCCCACCGGGCCAGACAACGAACCGGAACCGGTTGTAAAACCTTACGGAGACCAGCGATCATGTCCAAGATGTGTGATTTGTGCGGCAAAAAGCCCGTGGTGGGCAGCAACATCAGCCACGCTCACAATATTACCAAGCGGCGCTTCTATCCCAACCTGCAAAGCGTTCGCGCGCTCCACGAAGGACGGGTCCGCAAGATGGTGGTCTGCACCCAGTGCATCAAGTCGGGGCACGTGGTCAAGGCCCCCTGAGCCCGACTGGCGGGCCCTTTGCGATGTTCGCCCTTTTTACCCCATCCGTTTGACCGCCAAGACCTGCCTGACCTGTCTCAACGACTCCACCACGCGGGTCAGATGTTCCGCGCTGTGGACCGACAAGGTGAAATAGCTGTCGACCGTCTGGTTGGCCTTGGTCTCCGTGTTGGCGCTTAGGATGTTGGCACCGTTCTTGGTGATGTTGGCAGCCACATCGGCCAGCAAACCGACCCGGTCGTTGGATCGCACGACGATCTTGACCGGGTAGGACTCTGTCATTTCCCGGTTCCACTCCACCTCGATCTGACGCTCCGGATTCAATTTCATAGCGTTGACGCAGCTCGTGCGGTGAATCGTGACCCCATATCCCCGGGTGATATAGCCGGTAATGGGATCGCCGGGCAGGGGCTGGCAGCATTTCCCGAAGCGCACCAGGATGTCGTCCACCCCTTTCACCACCACCCCGTCGGCCGCCTTTTTGCGCTTGTCCCTGGCCACGCCCTTGTTGATCAAGGATTCGGTTTCGTCCGCAGTCTCCTTGGGGGTGATTTTACGGATGATCTGGAGCGGCGTGATCTTGCCGTAGCCCACGTTGGCAATCAGATCCTCGGTCTGCTTGAATCCGAAGCTCTCGACCACCTTGTCCATCTCCTCGCTCTTGATCAGGGCATTGAAATTGAGGCGGAACTTGCGAAAGGCCTTTTCGCACATCTCACGGCCCAGGGTAACGCTGCGCTCTTTTTCCTGGACCTTGATCCACTGGCGGATGCGAGAGCGTGCCTTGACCGTTTTGACAAAACCGAGCCAGTCTTTTGACGGGTGGTGGCTCTTGCTGGTGATCACTTCAACGATTTCACCCGTCTGAAGCTCGTATTTCAGCGGCACCATGCGCCCGTTGACCTTCGCGCCGACGCACTGCGCGCCCACTTCCGAGTGGATCAGGTAGGCGAAATCCACCGGTGTAGCACCTTTGGGCAGGGACTTGATTTCTCCTTGGGGAGTGAACACATAGACGTCGTCCGGAAAGAGGTCGATGCGCACGTTTTCCAGAAATTCATCGGGGTCTCTGAACTCTTCCTGGTTTTCAACCAGGTTCTGTACCCAGGCAAAGGTCTTGGACGCCGTTTCGTCAATGACCCGGCCCTCTTTGTAGCTCCAGTGGGCCGCGATGCCCGATTTGGCCACCCGATCCATTTCATGGGTGCGAATCTGGATCTCCATGCGCTCACCAAAGGGACCGATCACGGTGGTGTGCAGGCTCTGGTACATGTTCGGCTTGGGCATGCCAATGTAATCTTTGAACTTTTTGGCGATCGGACGCCACAGGCTGTGCATCAGGCCCAGGGCCTCGTAGCACTGGGGAATGGTGTCCAGAATGATGCGGAAGGCGACGATGTCGTAAATCTCTTCAAACGGCAGGTTCTGTTTGAGCATCTTCTGGTGGATGCTGTAGTAGTGTTTGTAGCGACCGCTGATCTCGGCCGTCAGGTGGTTCTCTTCCAGTGTTTGGTGGATGTAGCGCTGGACGGTATCCACATAATTCTCGCGATCCGTCTTTTCCTTGGCCACCCGGTTGTGGATCTCCGTGTAGGCCTCGGGGTCCAGAAATTGAAAGGAGCGGTTTTCCAGTTCGTTCTTGATCCAGTAGATTCCAAGGCGCGCGGCGATCGGCGCATAGATGTCCAGGGTCTCTTTGGCGATTTTGCGCTTCTTGGCCTCGCTTTTGTGGAACTGCAGGGTGCGCATGTTGTGGAGGCGGTCGGCCAGCTTGATGAGAATGACCCGGATGTCGTCGGCCATGGCCAGCAGCATCTTGCGGATACTCTCGGCCTCCCTGGCCTGGGCGCTGTTGAACGGCAGCTTGCTCAACTTGGTCACGCCGGAGACGATGTGCAGTACGTCGCTGCCGAACATCTCGCCGATCTCTTCCGGGGTGGCGTGGGTGTCCTCGATGACGTCGTGCAGCAGGCCGGCGGCGATGCTTACCGAATCCAGTTTCATGTCCGCCAGGATGCCGGCCACCTCCAAGGGGTGGGAGAGGTAGGGCTCGCCGGACAGGCGAATCTGGCCGTCATGAACCCGCGCCGAAAAGATGTAGGCCCGGTCGACGATGTCCACGTCCGCGTCGGGATGGTTTTCGGCGACCTTGTCCAGGATGTCCGTGATTCGAATCATCAATAGGCTTTGGCGAAGATGACGCGTTGGTCACTGGGTTTGCCGCAGCAGATACAGGCCCCGGCCTCTTTTTTCGCATCCAGGGGGATGCAGCGTATGGTCACATTGAGGTCGTTTTTGATCTGGGTTTCACAGGTCTGGTCCCCGCACCAGTGGGACATGGCGAAGCCGCCGTGAATTTCGGGTTTGTCCTTGTTGGCGGGGGTGAACCAGTCGTAAAAGTCCTCGCGGTCGTCCACATGGCGGGTGTGGTCTGCCTTGAAACGACTGGCCCGCTGGAACAGATGCTTTTGGATGTCGTCCAGTATGTCAGCTATTTGGGCGACAAACACCTCCCGCTTAATGGCGGTCTTGTCGCGGTGGGCGTGGTCGCGCCGACCCACAAAGACGGCGTCGTCGGCAACGTCGCGCGGCCCGATCTCCACGCGCACGGGGATGCCCTTTTTGATCCACTCCCACCCGCGGGCACCGCCGATGTCGCGGTCGTCGACTTCAACCTCCAGGTCGCGGCCGGCGTATTGGGTCTCCCGCAGTGTGGCGGCTATGTTCTTGACATAATCCATGACGGTTTGCCGCTCCTCCGGGGTCCGGTAGATGGGCAGCAGGACCACGTGCGAGGGTGCCACCCGGGGCGGCATGATGACGCCGTCGTCATCCCCATGGGTCATGATCAGGCCGCCGATCATGCGTGTGGAGGTTCCCCAGGAGGTCGTCCAGGCAAACGCCTCGGTTTCGTTTTCGGACTGGAAGCGAATGTTCGAGGCCCTGGCGAAGTTTTGCCCCAGAAAGTGGGACGTGCCCGCCTGCAGTGCCTTGCGGTCTTGCATCATGGCCTCGATGCACAGCGTGTCCACGGCACCGGGGAAGCGCTCCGCAGCGGTCTTGCGGCCTTCGACCACCGGTATGGCCAGATCGTCTTGCACCATGCGGGAATAGACCTTGAGCATCATTACCGTCCGTTCGATCGCTTCGGCGTCCGTGGCGTGGGCGGTGTGCCCTTCCTGCCACAAAAACTCACTGGTGCGCAGGAAAATGCGGGTGCGCATCTCCCAGCGCACCACATTGGCCCACTGGTTGATGAGCAAGGGCAGGTCCCGGTAACTGCTGACCCACTTGGAGAAGGCGTCCCCGATGATGGTTTCCGATGTGGGGCGGACCACCAGCGGTTCGGTCAGGGCGCCGCCGGGCGTCAACCCGCCGCCGGGTGCCTTTTCCAGACGGTGGTGGGTCACCACGGCGCACTCTTTGGCAAACCCCTCCACGTGCTCGGCCTCTTTTTCCAGGAAGCTGACCGGAATAAAGAGCGGGAAATAGGCGTTTTTGACCCCGGTGGCCTTGAACATGCGATCCATGCGATAAACGATGTTTTCCCACAGGGCGTACCCCCACGGCTTGATCACCATGCAGCCGCGCACCGGCGACCGCTCGGCCATGTCCGAGGCCTTGATGACCTGTTGATACCACTCCGGATAATCTTCAGCCCGGGAAGGTGAAATTGCATTGGTCTGTTTTTTGCCCATATCGTCGTCCTAACGGGGTTGTCGGAGCCGATGCAGCGCACACGCCGCGACGTCGGCTCATTGGTTGGTTGAAAAAAGGCTCAATTGGGTTCGGTCTGGCGTTCGAATTCGTCCACGGCCTTCAAAACCTCGGCCACCAACTGATCTTCGGGAAATTTTTTCACGACCCTGCCTTTTTTGAACAGGATGCCGACCCCGCTGCCACCGGCGACGCCGACATCGGCCTCGCGGGCTTCTCCGGGGCCGTTGACCACACAGCCCATGATGGCCAGCTTGACCGGGGTGGTGCGGGTCATCAGCGCCCTTTCGACCTGATCCACGATCTCTACCAGGGGAATGTCGCAGCGGCCGCAGGTGGGGCAGGAGACGATCTCCGGTCCGCGGTGGCGGATGTCCAGGGCCCGCAGGATTTCGTAGCCCACGCGAATCTCTTCGACCGGGTCGCGGGTGAGGGAGACCCGCAGGGTGTCGCCAATCCCCTCGGACAGCAGGGTGCCAATGCCCAGGGCCGACTTGACCACACCCGAATAGAGCGATCCGGCTTCGGTGACGCCCACGTGCAGGGGCAGGTCGGTCTGCTCCGACAGCAGCCGGTAGGCTGCGATGGTGCGCGGTACGTCGGAGGCCTTGATTGAGATTTTTATCTCGTGAAAGTCAAGATCGCGCAGCAGGGCTGCATGGCGCAAGGCGCTGGCGACCATGCCGGCTGCGGTGGCGCCGCCATATGCGTCGCGGATATCCTTTTCCAGGGAGCCGGCGTTGACGCCGATGCGGATGGGGATCCGGCAATCGCGGGCGCAATCGACCAAGGCCCTGATGCGCCGCGGGCTGCCGATGTTGCCGGGATTGAATCGCAGCGCATCCGCGCCGTTCTTGGCCGACGCGATGGCCAGCCGGTAGTCGAAGTGGATATCCGCAATCAGTGGAATGTGGATTTGCTTTTTGATCGCAGAAATGGCCTGCGCCGCCGATTGATCCGGCACCGCCACACGAACGATCTCACAGCCGGCCCGGGTCAGGCGCCGAATCTGCTGGACCGTTGCGGCGACATCGTGGGTCTTGGTGTTGGTCATGGACTGGACGCTGATGGGGGCCCCGCCCCCTACATCGACGTTGCCCACCCGGATCCGGCGGGTCTTTTTGCGCGTTATGGTCAGCGTCATGGCGATATCTCACGGAGCGAACTGAAAATTTTATGCCTGGCCGCAAAACGGGTTGGAGCGGCGTTCGACGCCGATGGTGGTGGTGCCCATGTGCCCCGGGTAAACCGTGACGTCGTCCGGCAGGCTGAACAGCTGGTTCCGGATGCTGGTGATGAGGGTGTCGTAACTGCCGCCGGGAAAATCGGTTCGGCCGATGGAGCCGGCGAAGAGCGTGTCACCGACGAAAACTGCTTTTTTCGGGGTGCCCGCTTGCACGTATTCGGTGTAAAGACAGATCCCGCCGGGTGTGTGGCCGGGGGTGTGCAGCACTTTCAGGTCATGCGTGCCGAAGGTGATGGTGTCTTGGTCTTCCAGCAGCCGATCGGCCGTGGGTGAATTTTCGGCCGCCAGTCCCCAGGCCGCTGCCGTGGCGGACAATTGGGAGAGCATCGCGGCATCGGCGCGGTGAATGAGGATATCGGCACCGGTCACTTCCTTGAGTCGCTTGTTGGCGCCCACATGGTCGAAGTGTCCGTGTGTGTTGATGATGTGGGCGACGGTTAAACCGTCGCCGGCCAGACTGGTCAGGATGCGGTCGCTGTCGTCACCCGGATCGATGACCACGGCTTGGCGGGTTTGTTCGCATCCCAGAATAAAGCAGTTTGCCTGAATGGGGCCAAGGGCCATTTGGTGGATAATCACGTCACGTCCTCCTGAAAACCGGCGCTGTGCCTTCGGTGAAAGGCCGCCAGCCGATTAACGATTGATTTTGGATGTCGCCTGCCCGATCATCTCTTTTTCAGCGCACCGGTCATTGGGTGGTTTTGGCTGCGTAATCGAGGCTGTTGTTTTGCATGGCAATCCGGATGCTGTCCAGGATGCCGTTGATGAATGCACCGGACTCTTCGGTGCCAAAGCGTTTGGCCACGTCGATGGCCTCGTTGATGGATACTTTGGGTGGTATGTCGGCGCAGTAGAGCAGCTCGAAGGCGGCCAGGCGCAGTACATTCCGGTCGACGCAGGACATGCGGGACAGCTTCCAGTTGCTGGAGAACCGTTCGATCACCGTGTCGATGGCGGCCCGATTGTCCATGACGCCCTTGATCAAGCGGTGAAAAAACGCGCCCGCCGTGTTCTCCTGTGCAAAAACGCTGCAGAACAGGCCGACCGGATCCTCCTCCGATTCACCGTGCATGTCTAAATAGAACAGGGCCTGCAGGGCCTGTTCGCGCGATAGGCGGCGGGTGCCCATAGGTAACCTATTTGATGGTCTCCATGAGATTGGCCATCTCGATCGCGGAAATGGCGGCGCTCCACCCCTTGTTGCCCGCTTTGGTGCCGGCCCGTTCGATGGCCTGTTCGATGGTATCCGTGGTAACGATGCCGAAAATGACGGGAATACGGCTCTCCATGCCGACCTGGGCGATACCCTTGGAAACCTCCGCACAAACGTAATCAAAATGGGGGGTCGCGCCGCGAATGACGGCGCCCAGGCAGACGATGGCATGGTATTGCTGACTTTTGGCCATCTGTTGGGCCACCATGGGGATTTCGAACGCGCCGGGAACCTTGACCAGGTCGATATCCGCATCATCGGCACCGCTGCGGGTCAACGCATCCACGGCACCGCCGACGAGCCTGTCGGTAATGAAATCGTTGAATCGGCTGACGATAATACCGAATCGCTTTCCTTTGGCGACCAGGCCGGCTTCGATGACATTCGGCATGAGACAACCTCCCTTTGCTTATTGATGGTGGAGGGTTTCCTCGAAACTGAGGGTGTGACCCATTTTGAGTTTCTTGCACTCGAGATAGCAGCGGTTGTACTCGTTGGGCGTGACCTCGATGGGGACTTGTTCGACCACACTGAGCCCGTAGCCCTGAAGCCCGATCATCTTTTTGGGGTTGTTGGTCAACAGGCGCATCTTGCGCACGCCGACGTCCACCAGCATCTGGGCCCCGATGCCATAGTCGCGCATGTCGTCTTTGAATCCCAGCTCGATGTTGGCCTCCACCGTGTCCATCCCTTTCAACCGCTGCAATTCGTAGGCCTTGAGCTTGTTGATCAGGCCGATGCCGCGGCCTTCCTGGCGCAGATAGAGAATGACCCCGCACCCTTCTTCGTTGACCATGGCCATGGCCTGGTGCAACTGGTTGCCGCAGTCGCAGCGCATGGAGCCGAAGATGTCGCCGGTCATGCACTCCGAGTGCACGCGTACCATGACCGGCTTGTCCGGTTCGATGTTGCCTTTTACCAGCGCGATATGGGTCAGATTGTCGACGTCGTTTTCGAACGCGATCATCTTGAAGTCGCCGCCGTGAAGGGTCGGGATGATGGTTTCCGCGGCCCGATGGACGAAGCGTTCGGTCCGAATACGGTACTCCACGAGGTCGGCGATGGTACAGATGCCCAGGCCGTGCCGTTCGCTGAACTTTTCGAGGGCGGGCATGCGGGCCATGGTGCCGTCCTCATCCATGATTTCGCAAATGACGCCGGCCGGCTTGAGCCCGGCCAGTTTGGACAGGTCTACGCTGCCCTCGGTCTGTCCCACGCGTACCATCACGCCCCCGTCGCGGGCTCGCAGCGGGAAAATGTGGCCGGGTCGGGTCAGGTCTCCCGGTTTGGCGCCCTCAGCCACCGCGGTCAGGATCGTCGTAGCCCGATCGGCGGCGGATATGCCGGTGGTGACGCCGCATTTGGCCTCGATGGAGACGGTGAATCCGGTTTCGAAGGGACTGGTATTGTTCTGGACCATCATGGGCAGGTTGAGTTGTTCGCACGTGGCATTGGTGAGCGAGAGGCAGATCAGGCCGCGGCCGTATGTGGCCATGAAGTTGATGGCTTCGGGCGTCACCAGTTCCGCGGCCATGGTCAGGTCACCTTCGTTCTCCCGGTCTTCGTCGTCGACGAGGATGACCATTTTGCCACAACGGATATCTTCAATGGCCTGGTCAATGGTGATTTTTGGCATGGTGGATCGTTTCTCCTGCAGTTCGCATTCGATCGCCGTGCGGCGATGAACGTTGGGGGTTCTATAGACACAAAACGGCGCGGTGGCCGCGCCGCCGAGTCGGATCAGGGGGGTCTTTATCAGATAAATCCCGATTTGGCCAGCAGCGCCATGTCGACGCCGCCGCCGGCCTCAGTGGCCGGGCGCTCCGCCGGGCTGCGTCGCATGAGGAAGCGTTCCACGTACTTGCCGATCATGTCGGTTTCGATGTTGACCGCATCGCCGACTTTTTTGCGGCCGACGGTGGTCAGGCCGGCGGTGTGCGGGATGATGCTGACGTCGAAGGAGGTGTTGCCGCAGCGGTTGATGGTCAAACTGGTGCCGTCCACGGCCACGGACCCCTTTTCGATCATGTAGCGGGTCAGGGACTCGGGGACGCTGTAGGTGATGACAATGGCATTGGCCAGCGTCATGCGTCTCTTCAGCAGGCCGATCCCGTCCACGTGGCCGGCCACCAGGTGCCCGTCCAGACGATCCGTCAGCCGCATGGCACGCTCCAGGTTGATCCGCTCCCCGATCCTGAAGCGTCCCAGAACACTGCGCGCCAGGGTTTCCGGGGAGACATCCACGCTGAATTGACGTTCCTGGAGGGTGACGGCGGTCAGGCAGACGCCGTTAACGGCAATGCTGTCACCGATGCGGGTTCCCGTGAGATCGAAATCCGAAGTGATCGACAACCGGCTTGCCTGGCCGGATGGATGGATGGCGGCGACAGTGCCCAGCCCTTCGATAATGCCTGTGAACATGGTGTTTATAGTAATGTGTAAATGCTTGTTGTCAATTTCAATCAGCGCGGCTTCAGGTAACCCTGCAGCATGACGTCCGGGCCGAAACGGGATACTGACAGATCATGAATGGGGGTGCCCTGTTGCATGCGGTCGGGACCCGGTCCCCGGCAGATGGGAATGCCGTCGTCGCCGCCCAGCACTTTCGGGGCGTAGAAAAAACAGACCTTGTCCACGATTCCGGCGGCAAAGGCCGCGCCGATGACCGTGGCACCGCCTTCGATCAGCAGGCTGGTGATGCCCATGGCGCCCAATTGCGGCAGTAGTGCCAAAAGGTCGATGCGTCCGGCTTGCAGTGGTGCCGCAATGATCCGTGCGCCCACCCGTTCCAGCCTGCGGCGCCGGTCCGGCGGCGCCTCCGGCCCGCCGACGACCCAGGTGGGGGCCGCCGAGGCCTGCTGCAGCATCTTGGCGGCCGGATCCAGGGAAAGATGCGTGTCCAGGACGATGCGGGTCGGGTCGGTGCCGGTTTGCCCGTCGAGCCGCGTCGTGAGGCTGGGATTGTCTTTCCTGGCGGTCTGCACACCCACCATGATGCCGTCGACCCGATGGCGCATCTGGTGCACGTGCTGACGCGCGGCCGGGCCGGTGACCCAGCGGGAATCGCCCGTGCGTGTGGCGATGCGGCCGTCCAACGTGGCCGCACATTTGACGATCACGAAAGGCTTTCCGGCGGTGATCCAGGTGACAAAGCATTCATTGAGGACCTGGGCCTGGGTTTCCAAAATGCCGCAGACGACCTCGACCCCCCGATCCTGAAGATAGTGGCTGCCGCCGCCCTGAACGCCCGGGTTGGGGTCGGCCATGGCGATCACCACCCGGCGGATGCCGGCTTCCAGGATTTTATGGGTACACGGCCCGGTGCGGCCGAAGTGGTTGCACGGTTCCAGGGTCACATAGAGCGTCGCTGCCCTGGCATGGGCACCGGCATCGTCGATGGCATTGACTTCGGCGTGGGGCCCGCCGGCCCGTTGGTGGTACCCCCGGCCCACGATGCGGTCGTGGTTCACCACCAGGGCGCCGACCATGGGGTTGGGGGACGTCCGGCCGCACCCTTTTTCAGCCAGGGCCAGGGCCAGTTGCATGTAGTGGGTATCGTCCATGGGCGGCGGCTACTTGGCCTGGTGGCTGAGCAGGTGTTTGAGCTCCGACACAAAGTCTTCGACATCCTTGAATTCCCGGTAGACCGAAGCGAAGCGTACATAGGCGATATCGTTGAGCTCGTGCAGTTTGGACATCACCCGCTCACCGATCTCATGGGACGGGATCTCTTTTTCACCGATCTCCCGGAGGTCCCGTTCCAGGTCGTCGATAAAGCCTTCGATGACGTTGATGCTGATGTCCAGTTTCTGGCAGGCCTTGCGGATGCCCGCGCCCACCTTTTCGCGGTTGAACACCTCGCGGCGCCCATCTTTTTTGATGATCATGATGGGGATCTCCTCGATGTGCTCATAGGTGGTGAAGCGCCGTGTGCAATCGATGCATTCGCGCCGGCGCCGGATCACGCTGCCGTCCTTGCTGACCCGCGAGTCAATGACCTTGTTGTCGAGCTCTCCGCAAAATGGACATTTCATGGAACTCCTCCCGCTGGCTGACTAACATTCATATGGTCAACGGCGTGGACATCATCCGTATTCGTTCAGCAAAATGGTTACCGTCGGCCGCGCCGGCACCAGCCGGCGGGCGGCCACCCCGGCCTGGTCGAACATCCGCCTGGAAGCGCGCACCGAATCGGTGTCGGCATACTTGTCAGACAGGTAGACCACTTCCTGAATGCCCGCCTGGATGATGACCTTGGCGCACTCGTTACAGGGAAACAAGGCGGTGTAAATGGTGCAGTTGGTCAGGTTGCCGGGAACGCTGTTCAAGACGGCGTTGAGCTCCGCATGGCAGACGTAGGGGTATTTGGTGTCTAAAAAATCACCTTCCCGGCACCAGGGCAGCGTCTCGTCGGAGCAGCCGGTGGGAAAGCCATTGTACCCGACACCGACGACGCGCTTTTGTCGATTGACGATGCATGCGCCCACCTGGGTGTTGGGGTCTTTGCTGCGCTGGGCCGACAGCAGTGCCACGGCCATGAAGTAGTCATCCCAGGAGAGATAGTCGGGGCGTTTGCCGCTGTGTGACATGGCCATTGGGTCAAGGGTCCTTCAAAAGGCCCGCTTGCCGGACGGCGGGTAGAGGGGAAACGTGTCGCACAGCGCCAGCACCCGATTGCGGGTCTTTGCCAGCAGCGCTTCATTTTCAGGGTCGCGCAGGACGTCGGCCATCAGGCCGGCGATGGCCCGCATCTCGTCGGTTCCCATGCCCCGGCTGGTGACAAAAGGGGTTCCCACACGGATGCCGCTGGTGATGTGCGGCGGTCGGGTTTCAAAAGGGATCGTGTTCTTGTTTACGGTGATGCCGGCCCGCCCCAGGGCCGTTTCCGCATCCCGGCCGGTCAGGTTCAGGCCGGCCAGGTTGACCAGCATGAGGTGGTTGTCCGTGCCCCCGGAGACCAGATCCAGGCCCCGCTCCTGCAGGGCCTCGGCCAGGGCGGCCGCGTTTTCCACCACCTGCTGCTGGTACCGGCGGAAGGAAGTGCCCAGGGCTTCTTTGAAAGCCACCGCCTTGGCGGCGATGACATGCATCAGCGGGCCGCCCTGGATGCCGGGAAACACCTGGCTGTTGATTTTCTTGCTGCAGTCCTCACGCGCCAGGATCAAGCCGCCGCGCGGGCCCCGCAAGGTCTTGTGGGTAGTGGAGGTCACCACGTCGCCGTGGGGGATCGGTGAGGGGTGCAGGCCTGCGGCCACCAGTCCTGCGATATGGGCCATGTCCACCATCAGGAGTGCGTCTACCGATGTGGCGATGTCGGACAGCGCCTTGAAATCGAAAAACCGGGGATAGGCGCTGGCGCCGGCGACGATCATTTTCGGCCGGTGCTGCCGGGCCAACTGCGCCACCTGATCGTAGTCGATGGTTTCCGTTTGCCGGTTCACGCCATAGTGGACAAAGTGAAACAGTCGGCCCGAAAAGCTGGCCTTGGCCCCATGGGTCAAGTGACCGCCGTGGGCCAGATCCATACCCAGGACCGTGTCCCCGGGGTCGAGCAGTGCGAAGTAGGCCGCCATATTGGCCTGAGATCCCGAATGGGGCTGCACGTTGGCGGTATCGGCCCCGAAAAGCGCCAGGGCCCGGTCGATGGCCAGCTGTTCGGCCCGGTCGACGAATTCGCAGCCGCCGTAATAGCGTTTGGCGGGATAGCCTTCGGCATACTTGTTGGTGAGGATGCTGCCCTGGGCCGCCATCACCGCCCGGCTGGCGATGTTTTCCGATGCAATCAGTTCCAGATGGCCGTGCTGGCGCATGGCCTCGTCCGCGATCACGCGGGCAATCTCGGGATCGGCGCGTCGAATCAGATCAGTTTCCATCGCATGCGCTCACTTGCCCAAGTGCCTGTATCGTATCGAACATATCCAGCCGCTGCTGATGCCGACCACCCTCGAAGGGCGTTGTCAGCCAGGTTTTCACAATTTCGAGTGCCAATATGTCGCCGATCACCCGGCCGCCCATGACCAGGATGTTGGCGTTGTTGTGCCGGCGGCTCATGGCCGCGGAGAAGAGATCGTTGCACAGGGCGGCGCGCACGTGCGGGTACTTGTTGGCCACCATGGACATGCCCAGACCCGTGCCGCACAGGAGAATGCCCCGGGAATATTCACCAGCCGAGACCTTTGCGGCCACGGTTTTACCGGTTGCCGGATAATCCATGGATGTTTCGCTGTGGGTGCCGGCATCGGTGACGGCCAGGCCCTGCGCCTCCAGGGCCGCTTTCAACGTCTCTTTGAGCCGGTAGGCCGCATGGTCGCAGCCGATGATAATCTGGGGGGTGCCGGAGTCCTCAGTCATGGTGCACGGCTCCTTTCGATCTCGAAAAAGGCTGGTAGCGTTTGACCACCAGACTGGCATTGGTGCCGCCGAAACCGAATGAGTTGGACATGGCGTAGGTAATGTCGCTCTGGCGGGCCACATTGGGTACGTAGTCCAGATCGCACTCCTCTCCGGGGTGTTCCAGATTGATGGTGGGGGGGATGATGCCGTTTTTTACGGCCAGGGCGGTAAACGCGGCCTCGATACCACCGGCGCCGCCCAGCAGATGGCCGGTCATGGATTTGGTGGACGAAATCGGAACGGTCGGCGCCAGGTCGCCGAAGACCCGTTTGATCGCGCGGGTCTCGTACAGATCGTTGAGCGGGGTGGATGTTCCGTGGGCGTTGATGTAATCGATGGCGTCGCCGGTGATGCCCGCACTGTCGAGGGCGGCCTGCATGCAGCGAACCATGCCGTCGCCGTCCGGAGAGGGTGAGGTGATGTGATAACCGTCGCCGCTCTGGCCGTAGCCGACCATTTCCGCCACAATCGGCGCTCCCCGTTCCAGGGCATGGGTCAGCTCTTCAAGAATCAGGATCCCGGCGCCTTCGCCGACCACGAAGCCGTCGCGATCACGATCGAAGGGGCGCGATGCCCTCTGGGGATCGTCATTGCGGGTGGACAGGGCCTTCATGGCGTTGAATCCGGCAACGCAGGTGGGGGTGATCACCGACTCCACACCGCCGGTGATCATGGCATCCGCCTGGCCCCGCAAAATCGTGTTACAGGCGTCGCCGATGGCGTGTGCGCCAGCGGCGCAGGCGGTGGCCACGGAGATGTTGGGACCCTTGGCGCCCAGGTGAATGGAGATCATCCCCGGCGCCATGTTGCCGATCAGCATGGGGATGAAAAAGGGACTGCAGCGTTTGGGGCCCTTTTCACGTACCACCTGCGCCGTGATCTCGAGCATCTCCAGTCCCCCCAGTCCGCAGCCGGTCAGCACGCCGATGCGGGGGCCATTGGCGGCATCGATCGTCAAGCGGGCATTTTCGACGGCCATGCGGGCGGCGGCCACGGCGTAAGCGACGAAATTTTCCATGCGCTTGGCATCTTTTTTGGGAAGGAAGTCCTCCGCGTTGAACCCTTTGACTTCGCCGGCGATCTTGGTGGTATGGTCAGATGTGTCAAAGCGCGTGATTTCGCCAATGCCTGATTTTCCCTGGCACAGGGCCGACCATGTTTCCTCGACCCCGATGCCCAGAGGTGTTACCAGCCCCAACCCGGTAATGACTACCCGTTTGCTCAACGATCTTTCCCTTTCCCGTATGTTCTTGACTCAACCTGCAGTCGCAATCGGCCGGTCAACCGCGTGACAACGGTGATCAGTGTTCCTTGATGTAATCGAAGGCGTCTTTGACCGTCAGCAGCTTTTCGGCATCTTCATCGGAAATGTCCACATCGAATTCCTCTTCCATGGACATAATCAATTCGACCAGGTCCAGGCTGTCGGCGCCTAAATCATCCACAAACGAGGCTTCCGGTACCACTTCGGCGATGTCGACACTGAGTTTTTCCGCAATAATTTTTTTTACTTTATCTTCCGCAGACATGTTGATCTCCTTTCGTACGGCTTTGTGAATATGAAAATAATTAATGATTACATATACATGCCTCCACTGACATGAATTACCTGACCTGTCATGTAATCCGCTGCGGGGGAGACGAGAAATGCGACAACACCGGCGATGTCCTCAGGTGTTCCGATTCGCCCCAGAGGAATCTGATTGATCATGGCGGTCTTGGCCTTTTCATTGAGGTCGCTGGTCATATCGGTTGCGATGTATCCGGGGGCGACAGCGTTTACGGTGATGTTCCGGCTGGCCAGTTCGCGTGCAACGGCTTTGGTCAAACCGATAACACCAGCTTTGGAGGCTACATAATTGGCCTGACCCGGATTGCCGGAAACCCCGACCACCGACGCGATATTGATGATTCGACCATAGCGCTGCTTCATCATCGTTTTGGCGGCGAGTTTCATGCAGTTGAAGGTCCCTTTCAGGTTGACGTTCATCACCGCGTTCCAATCGTCGTCCTTCATACGCATAAGCAGACCATCCCTGGTGATACCTGCGTTGTTCACGAGCACATCGATACGTTCGGCTTTTTGTAAGACGGTTTCGAAGTAGTCCGAAACGGCGGCTTCCGAAGCGACATCCACCTGGTGGAAAAAGGCCTTGCCACCGGTTTCGGAAACCGCTTTTATGGTCTCTTCGGCCGTTTTCGGGTCACTGATATCAGCGAAATAAACGGTGGTTCCAGAAGCACCCAGGCTAGTGCAGATGGCCCGGCCGATGCCCCTTGAACCTCCTGTCACCACCACGATTCGTTCCGTTGATTCGGTCATGGCGTACTCCTCTCGAAAATTCTGTCGGCAATGCGGTCCATGTCGTCAATCAGCCCCCGATAACTATCTTCCATCGCGGGCAGTTCAAGTGACTGCAGAAACTGGCGTGCTTGGTCAGCATCGACGACATTGCATCCCATGCTTATGGTCCGGGTGTTGGCAGTTACCAGCCGGGCGCAGGCGTTGGCGAAAATACGGGCAGTTGCCAGGGAGATGTCGTCGGCCTGTTTAACAGCCAGTCGCGCCATGGCGTCACCCACTTCCACCTGGGCAATCATGTCGGCCAGGGCGAACATCACCTGCTGGTGGCGGGTGAGCCGGTTGATGTGGGCAAAGTCGATGGTGTGATTCAGTGCCCGGGCACAGGCGGCAAGGGCTCGGCAACCGGCCTGGTCGCACGTCGCGTCCATGCCGTCCAGTCCTTGCGCCATGGCTTCGTAATAGCCACCCTTGGTTTTGCGGGTTTTTTTCCAGCGGAAAGTGGCGATGATGTTCTGCTGAATTTCACTGGTGCCTTCGTAGATGCAGGTAATCTTTACATCCCGTTTTATTTTCTCTACGCCGAATTCGGTGATGTAGCCGTATCCGCCAAGTGCTTGCATGGCATCGTCGGCGGCCCGGTTGGCCGCTTCGGACGTGAACAGCTTGGCAATGGCGCCTTCAACCTGGAGGTCTTCATCCTCGCTGTCCAGACGATCGGCAATGGCATCGATATAGGCGGCGGCGGCACGCATGTTAACCCAGTGCGGAACGATGAGCTTGTTGGTGTAGCCTTTTTTTGCGGAGAGCGGACCGCCGAACTGGATGCGCTCATGTGCATAGGGAATGGCGATTCCATCCAAGGCCGCTTCACCCGCGCCCAACGCCATGGCCGCCACCATGAGCCGGGTGTAGCCGAATACCTGGTTGGCCTGTTTTAGACCTTTACCGGGTATACTACCGATCATATTCTCTATGGGGACGAACACATCGGTAAAAGTCAGCGGTGAGGTGTTGGATGCACGAATACCATGCTTTTCTTCACCCTTGTGTTGCTCAAACCCTTTGGTCCCTTTTTCTACTACGAAAAATGTCGGACCTTCGGGCGCGTGTGCCAGCACAGTGACGAAATCGGCATAGCCACCGGTGGAGATGAACTGCTTGGTACCGTTAATCCGGTAGCCGCTGATATTACCGACATCGTCCAAGACTGGTTCGGCCTTGGTTTTGAGCGATGCCAGGTTGCTTCCGGCTTCCGGCTCGGTGACGGCATATGCCACCAAACTGCTGCCTTCGGCGACAGCACCCAGCCATTTTTCCTTCTGAGCCTTTGTGCCACCAACGATGATGGGGTCCGAGCCAAGTTGGATGGCGAAAAAAGCCGTCCCTACACCCAGGCAGATTTTGCACATTTCCCGAACGACCTCACAGCAGTCCTTGGCACCGCCTCCCATTCCACCATATTCTTCGGGAATAAACAGCAGCTGGAGTCCGATCTCCGGGCTGAGCATTTCCCGAATAGCATTTTCGGGGAAGATTTCGTCGCGGTCCCACGCTAAGACCGCTTTTTTAGTCAGCAGGCGTTTGGACAGTTGCCGAATGGTGTCGACAACCATCTGTCGGGTTTCTTCGTCCAGGCCGCCTTGCGTGCGATGGGCTCCGGTGTCGGTCATGATCGGCTTTTCCTTTGAGGGCTAGTCTTGGTCGGTGACGATAACGTTTTTACCCTTGTAATTGCCGCATTCGGGGCAGGCATGGTGGGGAAGCTTGGCCTCGCCGCATTCCGGGCAGGTGCCGACGGCCGGTGCATCGGTTTTCTTGTGGGTGCGTCGCTTGTCGCGCTTTGACTTAGATGTCTTGTGCTTTGGAACCGCCATTAGTAATCTCCTAACATATTGTAATTGTTATAAATAATTTAATTTATGCCCGCCTTCCGTACGGGTCCGCCTCTAGTAAATAAAATAGGTTTAAATGTCAAGAATTTTCCCTAAAATCTTTTGCGTCGGACTCTTGTTCCGCCTTGTGGGATGTGCTATTGAGGGCCTCGCATGCACCGGGTTGCATGCAAAATTAGCAAATTTTATTTAAATACATTTAGTTGGCCATATTCAAGAGGTGTTCGTGGCGCTGCTGCGGATGCCGATTCGCAGCCTGGTGTTCCAGGTGCGGCCCATGCCGGCCATCTACAGCGATCAGTGTGCCGGAGCGGGCAGAGCACTTAAATGACTCTCTAGTTTGACTAGCTTCATGTGCTCCATCGCTTGTCAATGACTAATTAAGGTAAACTATCATGAAAACGATCGTTACCCGATTTCCGCCGAGCCCCACCGGTTATCTGCATGTCGGCGGGGCGCGCACAGCGTTGTTTAACTGGCTTTACGCCCGCCAAAACAACGGTAAGTTCGTCTTGCGAATCGAAGATACGGACAAGGTCCGATCCACCCAGGCCTCCGTTGACGCCATCTTTGAAGCCATGGCGTGGCTGGAGCTGGACTGGGATGAAGGACCCTATTTTCAGAGTCAGCGGTTCGAGATCTACCAAAACTACCTTCAGCGGCTGCTGGACTCCGGGGATGCTTACTACTGTACCTGCACCCCGGACGAGGTGGCGGCCATGCGCCAGGCCGCCATGGCGTCGGGGAGCAAGCCCAAATACGACGGTCGCTGCCGTGAGCGCGGGTTGTCCCGGACCGACAAGGCCGTGATTCGTTTCAAGGCGCCCCTTGCCGGCACGACGGTCGTTGCGGACGTGATCAAGGGCAACATCGTCTTCCAGAACAGCGAACAGGATGATTTCGTCATTTGCCGCAGTGACGCAACGCCCACGTACAACTTCGTGGTCGTCGTGGATGACATCACCATGGGCATCACCACCGTGATCCGCGGCGACGACCACGTGATGAACACGCCCAAACAGATCCTGTTGTACCATGCATTGGGGGCGCCCCTGCCCGTTTTCGGCCATGTGCCCATGGTGCTGGGAAAGGACAAGACCCGCTTGAGCAAACGCCATGGTGCCATGTCGGTCACCGCTTACCGGGACATGGGCTACCTGCCCGACGCCTTCATCAACTACCTGGTCCGCCTGGGGTGGTCCCACGGCGATCAGGAGTTCTTTACCCGGCCGGAACTGATTGAAAAGTTCAACCTCGACAACATCGGCAAGTCGGCCGGGGTCTTTGACACGGACAAGCTGACCGCGCTCAACGCCGACCACATCCGGGCCGCATCGGTCCGGCGGCTCGCCCCGCAGGTGCTGCCGTTTTTGCAAAACAAAGGGTATGACGCGCATCAGGACGAGTATCTGAACGCCGTCATCGAAACGCTGCACACGCGCAGCAACACCCTCGTGGAGATGGCCGAGGGCGCGCATTTTTACTACCGCGACGACGTCCGGCCTTACGATACCAAGGCCGCCACGAAATTTCTGACATCGGAGACGGCCACATCGCTGACCTTGCTGGCCACGGCGCTGGAGGCCCTGGATTCACTGACCCAGGAAAACCAGGAAGCGGCCTTCAAACAGGTCATGGACCGGACCGGCCTGGGCTTCGGCAAGATCGCCCAGCCGGTGCGGGTGGCCCTGACCGGGACCACCGTGAGCCCGGGCATCTTCGAGGTGATCGCGGTGCTGGGAAAAAAGCGCGTGCTGGCGCGTCTCAACCGGGCCGTGGAATTCATTGCCGGCCCATCAGTATGACCGCTCGGTCCGCCGATTTGGCCTTGACTCCCCGCCGGCTTTTGTGTAAACGGGCAAAATCCAGACGCTGGGGGATCGTCTAATGGTAGGACAGCGGACTCTGACTCCGTCAATCAAGGTTCGAATCCTTGTCCCTCAGCCAAATGACATCAACGGGTCGCGGATTTTCTGTCCGCGGCCCGTTTTTTTCAGGCGCCCTGCAGCTTGGCGCCGGACCACGCCAACTTGACCTTTCCGTGGCGCACCCTACTTTATGCTTTCAAACGCGTGACCCAATTGACAGGAGGTGCCCCATGGACAACCGTTTCAGCGATCGACTCAATTCGGCCTGGATGCTGCCCGCCGCCGTCTTTTGCGCCCTGCTGCTGTTTCTTGCCGGGTGCGCGCCGGCCAACTACGGGCGCTTCAAGCTCAATGACCAGGTGGGCCAGGCCTTTCGGGAGGGCCGGGTCGACCCGGGCCTTCGTTACTACTTCGCGGGCCGGGAAACCATGCCCTATGCCATCATCGGCATCGATGAAGGCTACACGGTGCCGTCTAAATTTTGGATCCATTTCGAGCCCGACGCCGAGCAGCTCAAGCAGATGAGCAACAACGTTTTCGGCAGGCTCTCCTCCCTGCCCTACGGGGCCTTCCTTCTCGGTCCCGACGGCAACGTCATCGGCGTCTGGTACGCGGCGATCGACAACCGCAGCGTCAGTGTCAATCCGGAGGATCAAACGGTCCAGGTGCGCTTCCGAAACCCGGAAAGCCTCAGCCGGGGGCGTTGATCGTGATGAAGTCGATCTATTTTCTGAGCCTTAACATGATCTCCTTCGTGCCCTATGCCTACGGGTTGTTGAAGAGCTACGCCGAGCTGGACCCCGGCATCGCGGCGGCCTATCGCTGGCATGCGCCCATCACCGATCCGGCGCCGGTCGCCGACGTGGTCTCGGCCATTGTCGACCCCGATCTGTTGTGCCTCTCCTGCTACGTCTGGAACCACAACCAGCAGATGGCCGTCGCCCGCCAGGTCAAGGCACGTTACCCGGACTGCCTGGTGGTGTGCGGCGGGCCGCACATCCCCGAACATCCCGATGGTTTTTTCGAGCGCTTTCCCTGGGCCGACATCCTGGTGCATGGGGAAGGGGAGCTTCCGTTTTCCGCGCTGCTGCGCGCCCTGTGCGACGACTCGCCGGATCTCGGTCAACTGACCGGAATCTCGTTCATTCGTCAGGGACAGCTGATCACCACGCCCCAGGGACCCCGCCTGGGCAAGCACCTGCCGGTGCCCAGCCCCTATCTGAATGGCAGTCTCGATGCGTTTCTCGGCGAAGAAAATGGCAACCGCATCGCTTTGTGGGAAACCAACCGGGGCTGCCCGTTTGCCTGTTGTTTCTGCGACTGGGGGGTGCGCACCAAAAACAGGGTCCGCCTGCACGACCTGGATCGCATCGCCCGCGAGATCGACTACCTGGCCTTAAAAAAAGTTGCCGACATCTACATCACCGATTCAAACTTCGGCCTGTTCAAGCGCGACCTTCACATCGCCGCGATGCTGGTGGATGCGCGCCGGCGCACCGGATACCCCCAGCGGGTGCGGATTCAGTTTGCCAAGACCTCCAACGAAACCGTATTCGCCATCAGCCGTCTGCTGGTTGACAACGACATGCTCTGGGGCACGACCTTGTCCATGCAGAGCGTGGACGCGGACGTACTGGCGGCGGTGGCCCGGCCGCATGTCGACGTCAGCGATTACGCCGATCTGAAAAACCGCTACCAGCAGCATCGGATCCCGACTTACACGGAACTGATCCTGGGCCTGCCCGAAGAGACGCGCGAATCTTTTGTGAGCGGCATCTGCCGGCTCCTGGAAGATCGGCATGCACGAGGATATCCGCGTCTTTGAATTGGCCCTGCTGCCCAACGCGCCCTTGAGCCAGCCCGATATGCGGGCCCGCTACGGTCTGAAGACACGCTTCAAGCCCATCCGATTGACCGAACCCGGTTTCGAGCGGGAAATGGTCGAACTGGTGTTCGGCACCGGCAGCATGCCCTATGCCGACTGGGCCGACTGCCTGCTTTTTGCCGAGACGATCCAGGCCCTGCACAACGGGGCGTTTACCCGATTTATCGCCATTTATCTGCATCGTGAGGGGCTGCTGACCTACCGGCGCTTTTACGAATCCCTGCTCGACCACCTGATCGCGGACACCCGCGGCATCGGTCGGGTGTTCGGCCGCTTGAAAAAACTGATCGACGACTACCATGCCGATCCGGACATGCCCCAGGTCAATCGCATCCTCACCCAGCCGGACATGCTGACGTTCTTGCGACGCTACCACCCGACCCGCAAGGGGTGGCCGCTGTGGACCTGGCTGTGGCTGAATCTGAGCGAGGATCAAAACGGATTCTACCATATGGTGACGGATGCGCTCGCGTCAAAAGGCGTCGACATGGACGCACCCTTGCTGGATCTGCTGCACTATCAACAGGAGATCATGCTCACGCCCCAATACGATCCCGGGCAAGGCAAGGTCGTGGCCTGCCACTACAACTGGCACGACTATTTCTTTGCGGCGGCTGACCTGATGCCGGTCAAGACGACCCTGCGCTATGTGGACACGCACATGGGGCCCTCCCGCCAGTATCCCCTGATTGCCCATGACTCGGCAGGCCTTTGTGGCCGCGGCCATCGGGCACTCCTATCCGTACTCCAAGTTCAGGCATTTTTTCCATCAGCCGGACCGGCTGCGGGTGGCTGCGGCATAAGCGCGTGTCAGGGGCTGCCCTGCACGATCCTGCCCCCTCACCCCGGCCCTCTCCCCCGACGGGGCGATTCTGTCCCTCGAATCTTAAAACGTTGTCGTGGTCCAATGGTTTCGGTCCCATAGAAGCCTTGCACGCCGGGGCAAGCCGTACCGTGGACCGCAATCCGGGCTTCAGTCGACGGATGGGTCGTGTAATCACTTATTTTTCATAGGCGATATCGGGATGGATTGATCGGCCAGGTGGGTATTTCATTCTATCTAATTACCTTTAATATAAATATATTATAGGTAATTTGCGAATTGCGGTGAGCCCGACCAGTTTCTTACACCACCGTTAACACGGATAAACTTCTTGACAGATCCGGAACGCATTGATAAAAATCGCGTAAATTATTGGGCCTTTATGTTCTGGTGTAGATTTTTAGCGGTAAATTCAACACATTCTATCCGGAAGGGTGCCTTCGCCGTTCCTGCTAAAAATGTTTTCTGCGTGCTTTTTAGAACTTCGGGCCGGTGGTTTACGGATGAGAACCCGACGTTTTAAAAAATACCAACGCGAAAGGAGGTGAGCGGAAAGTTTCGCAGTGGCAGTAAGCATTCAGTAAGATGACAATTATTAGGTTGCAGTGAATCAGATTCAATCCGTTAAGGAGGAAAGACCAAGATGAAAAAATTATTTATCGTTTTTGCCGTGCTTTGCCTGGCCGCGCCGGCCATGGCCGCCGACTGGAACTTCTACGGCAGCGCCCGCATGGCGACCTTCTATTCGATCGTCGACAAGGACATTCCAGGGTGACAACGACACCGTCAACCGCACCCAGTGGGACCTGCAGGGCAACAGCCGATTCGGCTCGACCGTGGTGGTCAACGACCAGATCGGCGGCGGGTTTGAATACGGAACGTGGCGCCAACCTCAGAAAATTATACGGTACCTACACCTTCGGCGGCGGCAGCGAGCTGCTGCTCGGCCAGAACTACACGCCCCTGGGCTCCTATTTTTACTCCAACAGCGTCTTCGACGGTGACGGCGACCTGCTCGGCGTGGGCCAGTTCTACAACGGCCGCCAGCCCATGGTCCAGTGGAAGACCGGCGGACTCAAGCTGGCCGCGATCACGCCCAATACCCCGGCTGACGTCGACCGGCGCTGTCTGCCACCGACCTGATCATCCCCAAGCTCGAGGCCTCCTACCAGTTGAAGAGCGACGCCTGGTTCATGGACATCTACGGCGGCTTTCAGACCTATCGGCATTGACTACTTCGAGGGCAACGACCCGACCATCACCTCCTATGTCGTGGGACTGGGCGGCGGGATGAACTTCGGCGCCTTCTACGTCAACCTGGGCGGCCACTGGGGCCAGAACATGGGCAACTACGGCGCCTACGGTGCCGCACTCGGCGGACTGCCGGCCATCAATGACAACGCCACGATCGACGCCGACCAGAACGAGATCGACAACATGGGCTACGGCGCCCTGGCTGTGCTGGGTTTCAACCTCTCCGACGCCTGGACCATCGAGGCCGGCTACGGTTATCAGTACGCCGAGCTGGACGTCGACGGACCTGCGGGCGACGGCGAAAGCGTCTGGCAGGCCTATGTCAACGCCACCATCAACATCGTACCGGGCTTTTTCATCGTGCCGGAAGTCGGCTATGCCAGCTACGATTACGTAGATGGGCGTTTTGCCGGCGAAGGCGACCCCAACCCGAATATCTTCTACGCGGGCGCCAAATGGCAGATCAACTTCTAACCTGACGGTTTGGTCTAGTTGGAAGCAACCAATAAAAACCCGGGGCGATTGCCCCGGGTTTTTTTTGTTCCCGGTTGCCTGACGGCCATAGGGAAAGGATCCAAGATGAGAAAAATAGTTATCCTTTTTGGCGTGCTTTGCCTGGCCGCGCCGGCCATGGCCGCCGACTGGAACTTTTACGGCAGCGCCCGCATGGCACCTTCTATTCCATCGTCGACAAGGATATCCAAGGTGACAACGACACCCTCAACCGCACCGAGTGGGACCTGCAGGGCAACAGCCGTTTCGGTGCCACGGTGGTGGTCAACGACCAGATCGGCGGCGCATTTGAATACGGTACGTCTGGGGGGGTCAATCTCAGAAAGCTCTACGGCACCTACACCTTCGGCAACGGCAGCGAACTGCTGATCGGCCAGACCTTCACGCCCCTGGGCTCTTACTTTTACTCCAGCAGCGTCTACGACGGTGACGGCAACCTGCTCGGCCTGGGCCAGTTTTACAGCGGCCGCCACCCGATGATCCAGTGGAAGACCGGCGGACTCAAGCTGGCCGCGATCTCTCCCAACACCCCGGCCGACACCGATGATTTCGCTGTCGACCTGATCATTCCCAAACTCGAGGCATCTTACCAGCTGAAAAGCGACGCCTGGTTCATGGACATCTACGGCGGGTTCCAGACCTTCGGCCTCGATTATGTCGAGGGCAACGACCCCACCATCACCGCCTATGTGGTCGGTCTGGGCGGCGGCATGAACGTCGGCGCCGTCTACCTCAACCTGGGCGGCCACTGGGGCCGGAACATGGGCGACTTCGCTGCCTACGGTGCCAGCCTCGGTGGACTGCCGGCCATCGATGACAACGCCGCCATCGATGCCGGCCAGAACGAGATCGGCAACACCGGCTACGGCGCCCTGGCCGTGCTGGGCGTCACCCTCTCCGAGGCCTGGACCATCGAGACCGGCTACGGTTACCAGTACGCCGAACTGGACGTCGACGGACCCGAGGGCGACGGCGAAAGCGTGTGGCAGGCCTACATCAACGCCACCATCGACATCGTGCCGGGCTTTTTCATCGTGCCGGAAATCGGCTATGCCAGCTATGATTACGTAGATGGGCGTTTTGCCGGCCAAGGCGACCCCAACCCAAACATCTTCTACGCGGGCGCCAAGTGGCAGATCAACTTCTGACCGGACGGGTTCGGCCCAGTTGGACGTGACCCATCACGACCGTCGGCCATCTTTGCTCCTCACCCCGGCCCTCTCCCCCGGGGGTAGAGGGCGGCGCAGCCGGCGTGCTTGGCCGATTTTCAGGGAACCAGGCAGTGTTCGGATAGAACCCCCCGCCCGGGAATTGATTACGGGTTCAGATCAAAGGCAATCAAGCTGCTGATGGAATCGGTGAAGATCGCCGCGCCTTCCTTGACCACCAGCGCGATCAGCAGTTCATCGGCACCGTCATTGTCCACGTCGCCGACGGCGAAGTCGCTGATCCGGCCCGAGAGCTGCTGGGTTTCCCACTTGGGCGCCAGGCCGAGACCGTCCCACTCCACAGATGTTAATTTTTGCGTTTTTAAAATTGCGGAACGATGCGAGCATGCTGTTGGCCAGCTCGTCGTGGTGGGCGATCATCAGCTCGACCTTGCCGTCGCGGTCGATGTCCGTGATTCGAATCCGCAGGGGGAAAAATTGCTTGTTCGGCTGACCGGCGGAGGTTTTGGGCAGGTTGAAGAAAAGCATGTCGCCGCCGGAGCGTTCGCCGGCCTCCCAGGTCTTGTCCCCGTTGCCGTTGTAGATGCGAATGCGGTCCTGGTTGGAATAGGCCGCCACGACGCTGGTGCCGGTGTGGGTGATGTCGCCATAGGCCAGGCCCATGAGGTTGGCGAGCCGGCCGGGCAGCACCTGCCGGCCGGGAACCAGGCGGTCGCCCTCCCAGCGCATCTCGTTGATGGGTGCCGTTAAAAATCGAGCTCTCATGCAACCGCTGGCGTTGCCCCAGCAGCAGCGGTCCGTGGTCCGGGGTCCGGCCGACGCGGTAGAACCAGTTGTCGCCTTTCGAAATGGTTGCATAGGTGTCGCCGGTGTATTCGATCACGAACGAGTCCACCGTGGTCCGGCGGGACCCCAGGCTGGTGACGTAGATCTCGGGCATGCCGTTGCCGTTGATGTCGGCGGCATCCACGCTGATGAAGGTACTTTGGCTGGATTCGGCGGCGTCGGCCGTCTTGATCATGCGGCCATTTTCGATGCGGTAGATGGAGACCAGGCTGTCGGTCACAACGACCATTTCCATGCGGCCGTCGGCGTCGACATCGGCCACGTCGATTCCGGTGACCAGTGACTTGAGATTTCTGCTTTTCCAGAAGGTCGCTTCCATCGCGGCCGGTGCCGCCGGTATGAAGGCCGGGTTGGGGGTTTCACCGGCCGGCGCCGTTGCCGGTGGTGGCCGTCGGCGATGGCATGCCGGCGTCGAGCATTTTTTCCGGGTGCATGCGCGGGTCGTAGTCGGCCGGGGCCTCCTGGTCCGGTGGGGCGGCCAGCGGGGCGGCCTGGGGTGCCGGCGCAACGGGTGGGGCCGGTGCGGCGGCCACCGGCGGCTGGGCGAGCCCGCGGTTGAAGACCGTCGTGTTGATGTTGGTGGCGAACTGGTTGATCTGGGGAATTACCTCCCCCATGCTCCCGGTTTGGGCAAAAAACGGCAGCGGCGGCTGCTGCCCGCTCACGTCCACCATTTTGGCGTCGATGCTCACGCTTTCGCCCAGGACGGTCAGACTGCCATACAGCACGTAGTCGGCCTGGACCTTGCCGCCCACCAGCAGCGCCAGGCTCTCGCCGTCGAATCCCGCCACCGATTCCAGGGCCGCTTTGGTTTCGTGCTTGTTGACGATCTCCACCTTATCACGCTGGGCCAGTCGGGACGCCAGCATGTCCAGGACACCCTCTTGCAGAAAGGTCAAGTCTTTTTCGGCATTCATCTCGAAAGGCAAAATGGCAACCCGGACGGGGGCGGCCCAGGCCGCGGCGCCCGTGAAAAGCAGCAGCAAGGTCAATACAATAGCGGTGGCCTTGCAGATATGGCGAACTGAATAGCGGTTCAACGGGTATCTCCTGTTTGATCGTTCTACTTTTTTCCTACCGGTAAGTTTACCCATCGAGGCCGGCAAATCAACCCAGCTTTTTGCGTAAACGGTCATTTACCACCTTGGGGTTGGCCTGCCCCCGGGTGGCCTTCATCACCTGGCCGACGAAGAATCCGATCAGTTTTTTCTGGCCGCCGCGGTATCGTGCGACTTCGTCCGGGTGGGCCGCGATAAGATCGTCGACAATGGGATCGATGGCCGACGTGTCGGAGACTTGTACCAACCCCTTTTCGGTGACGATGGTTTGGGCCGGCTTGCCGCTGGCGGCCATCTCCTCGAAGACCGTCTTGGCGATTTTACCGCTGATCACGTTCCCGTCCAGCAATTTCAGCAGGCCGGCCAGCGCTTCCGGTGATATCGGTGACGCGTCGATGGTCAACCCCTTGGCGTTGAGCAGGCCCAGCAGGTCGCCCATGATCCAGTTGGCGACCGGCTTGGGTTGATCGAATGCGGCCACGCAGGCGTCGAAATAGTCGGACAGTTCGCGGCTGCCGGTCAGCACCTGGGCATCGGCGGCGGGCAGATCGTAGTCGGCCATGTAGCGCGCCTTGCGCTGGGTGGGAAGCTCGGGCATCTGCGACCGCAGCCGTTCGATCCAGTCCGGGTCGACAACCAGGGGAAGCAGGTCCGGGTCCGGGAAATAACGATAATCGTGGGCATCCTCCTTGCCGCGCATGGAGACGGTTTTCGCGCTGTCCGGCTCCCACAGACGTGTTTCCTGGATCACCCGGCTGCCGTCGAGAAGGATCTCCTTCTGGCGGGCGATTTCAAAATAGAGTGCTTTTTCGACGTGTCGGAACGAATTGAGATTTTTCACCTCGGTCCGGGTGCCGAAGTTTTTGGATCCTTTGGGCATGATGGAGACGTTGGCGTCGCAGCGGAAGCTGCCCTCCTCCATATTGCCGTCGCTGATGTCCAGGTAGCGCAAAATAGACCTCAGCTGGCGCAGGTATTCGCCGGCGGCTTCGGGACTGCGGATGTCGGGCTCGCTGACAATTTCCATCAAGGGAACACCGGTGCGGTTCAGATCGACCCTGCTGATGGGGCGGTCGGGGTCGTGCACGAGTTTGCCGGCATCTTCTTCCATGTGAATCCGGGTGATGCCGATGCGCTGGGACTGGCCGTCCAACTCGATATCCAGATAGCCGTCGGTGGCAATCGGCAGTTCGTACTGGGAGATCTGATACCCTTTGGGCAGGTCCGGATAAAAGTAGTTTTTGCGTGCAAACCGGCTTTCCGGCTGGACGTTACAGTGTGTTGCCAGCGCCATTTTAATGGTATAATCGACCACCTTTTTGTTGAGCACCGGCAGCACCCCTGGCATGCCCAGGCACACGGGACAGGTGTGGGTGTTCGCAGGGGCTCCAAATTCGGTGGCGCAACTGCAAAAGATCTTGGTTTGGGTCTTTAGTTGGGCATGAACTTCGAGCCCGATGACAGGGGTGAATTCCATATGATTCCGATTGTCGATGGTGTGTTTCATTGACGATCAATATAATAAAAACAATGCACTATCACCAACTTAACCGATTGTAAAGACTGGTGTGGCCATATGTCTGGCACGCCTGCACCAAAGGCATGCTTCGTGGTCGACGCATCGCGTGCAGGCTATTGGTCGAGGCCGCCGTTGAATGATGATCGCCGGGCCGGGCGGGGTGGCGTTGCCGGTTGCATCGCGGCGCGCTTTGAAATAGTATCGAAACCGTCTCGTGGATGTCACGGCATGGCGCTGCCGTTGTCGGCGCGTGTGAAACCACTTTCAAAGGAGGAACGGCATGGCTGAAACGGTCAAGATTGAAATCGGTCAGAATCATGTTGGCGAGATCACCCTGAACCGCCCGGAAAACCTCAACACATTTACGCTGGCACTGGCCTCGGAGCTCAATGCGGGCTTGTTGCAGCTGGACAGCGACCCGTCGGTGCGGGTCGTGATTCTCAAGGGCGCCGGCAAGGCCTTTTGTGTTGGCATCGACGTCGGTGACTTTTTCGGCAAGAGCACCATGGAATACCGCGAGTGGATCGAATGCATGGAAATGCCGCTGATGCGGATCAGTAAAATGCGAACACCGGTGATCGCTCAGGTGCACGGTGTCGCCGCAGCCAACGGGGCCGGCCTGGTGGCCGCCTGCGACCTGGCGATTGCCGCCGACAATGCCAGAATAGGACTGACCGCCATCAACGTCGGGCTCAATTGCGTGGGGCCCGTCATTCCCGTGACGCGCTCGGTGGGACGCAAACGGGCCATGGAGATGCTGCTTTTCGGAGAGCTGATCAAGGCGCCGGCAGCCATGGAGATGGGATTGATCAACAAGGTCGTCCCGGCCGACGACCTTGAGATGGAGACCCGGCGCTGGGCCGAGGTGTTGGCGGCCAAAAGCCCCATTGCCGTGCAGATTGCCAAATCCGCCTTTTACAACGCCGCGGACCTGGACTACCATAAGGCCTTCGCCTACATGAACGAAGCCTTTGCCAGGTTGTGTGCGACAGAAGATGCCAAAGAGGGGGTCAGCGCTTTTTTGGAAAAGCGCAAACCAACCTGGAAGCAAAAATAAGGAGTTGCCGCCATGATACGGGTTCATATTCGTCGAAGCATTTCCGACAAGAACAAAAACGTCGTGATGGCGTTGATCAATCGTCTGCGGTCGACCATCGTTGGACATCCCGGGTATCTGTCCAGCGAAACCCTCAACCGGATCGATGTCCCGGGTGAGATCCTAGTCGTTTCGAAATGGCAATCCCGCTTTTACTGGACGCAATGGTTCGAAAGCCGGGAGCGGACCGAGATCCAGACCAAGATCGATGATCTGGTGGCTGAAAAGACAATTTACGAGATTTATGAGTATGAGTAGTTGGCTGGCTGTCTTGTAAGCTGCAGCCTGGAGCCCAGGTCGTTTCCGCAGGCAGGGTCGTGTTGCGTTCCGTATGGCAAAGGCCCCGGCCTGCTAGGCTGATATCGGCCCCAAGATGGCCCCGTTCGATAGCGGTGCCGTGCGACGCCCTGCCTGCAGGGCCCACATCGTCCCTGGGCCGGCTGCAACAGTCTCTCCTGTTTTGATTTCCCCCCGTGGTCGTCTTTCTGAACCCCAAGTCGAGCGATTCACCTTTTTCGGAAATGTACGAATGGAATCGATTTCAGGATGTTATGATCGATTGGGGTCCTCAAAAGGTGAAACCCAGTGGGTTGCCGATCTCACCGCATCTTCGGCGTTAGCTATCGCCGCGCATAGTCCACTATGGCGCGACGACATCTGCCTTGAATATGCGGCAAGCTCGACAATCGCTCAACTTGGGTGAACGAGCCTGTGACCCCCATTGTCCATTATTTAAATATAAAAAATAAAAAAGTAATAATATTTATTTGACAGGTTCAAAAGGTATATTACCTTATCGTGTAATTGGGAACTAATCTTTCAACACGACTTCAGGAGGAGTGAAAAAATGAGTAAAACGATCGGAATCGATTTAGGAACGACCAATTCATGCGTGGCGGTGATGGAGGGCGGAGACGCCAAGGTCATCACCAACGCGGACGGTGGGCGAACGACCCCATCCATGGTGGCCATCAGCAGCGGCGCAGAACGCCTGGTCGGTCAAATCGCCAAGCGCCAGGCGGTCACCAACCCTGAAAACACGGTTTTCGGTGTTAAACGGTTGATCGGCCGAAAATATGACGCCGGCGAAGTGGCCGCCGATAAGGACAACCTTCCCTACGAGATCGCCAAGGCCGAAAATGGCGACGTGCGTATCTTGCTGAAAGGACAGCGCTACAGCCCCGCGGAAATCTCTTCCTTTATTCTGGCGGATCTGAAGAAGTCGGCTGAGGCCTATCTGGGCGAGCCGGTGTCCGATGCCGTGATTACGGTACCGGCCTATTTCAATGACAGCCAGCGCCAAGCAACCAAGGATGCCGGCAAAATCGCCGGTCTGAACGTACGGCGTATTATCAACGAGCCGACGGCCGCATCCCTGGCCTACGGCTTGGACAAGAAAAAGGAGGAGACGATCGCCGTCTTCGACTTGGGCGGCGGGACATTCGACATCTCCATCATGGAAATTGGTGACGGTGTTTTCGAGGTCAAGGCCACCAACGGTGACACGCACCTGGGCGGCGAGGACTTCGATCTGCGAATGATCGGTTTTCTGGCCGACGAATTCAAGCGGGAACAGGGCATTGACCTGCGCGGCGACAAGATGGCGCTTCAGCGCCTCAAGGAAGCCGCGGAAAAGGCCAAGATGGAGCTTTCCACCGCCATGGAGACCGACATCAACTTGCCCTTTATCACCGCAGACGGCAGCGGCCCCAAGCATCTGAACATCAAAATGACCCGGGCCAAGCTCGAGTCGTTGGTGGCGGACCTGCTGGATCGCCTGGAGGGCCCCTGCCGGACGGCCCTGGCGGACGCCGGTCACAGCGGCAGCGCCATCGACGAAGTGATTCTGGTCGGCGGTATGACACGTATGCCGGCGGTTCAGGAACGGGTCAAGGCCATCTTCGGCAAAGCGCCCAGCAAAGGCGTCAATCCCGATGAGGTCGTCGCCTTGGGTGCCGCCATTCAAGGTGCCGTGCTGGAGGGCGATGTCAGTGACGTGCTGTTGCTGGACGTGACCCCGCTCTCCCTGGGAATTGAAACCTTGGGCGGCGTGATGACCAAGCTGATCCAGAAAAACACCACCATTCCCACCCACCAGAGCCAGGTTTTTTCCACGGCGGAGGACAACCAGCCCGCCGTAACCGTTCACGTGCTCCAGGGCGAACGGGAAATGGCCGTGGACAATAAAACGCTGGGTCGCTTCGAGTTGACCGGCATTGCGCCGGCACCGCGTGGAACGCCCCAGATTGAAGTCTCCTTCGACATCGACGCCAACGGCATCGTGGACGTGTCGGCCAAGGACAAGGCCACGGGCAAGCAGCAGCATATTCGCATCACCGCTTCGTCCGGTCTTTCCAAAGACGAGATCGATCGATTGGTCAAAGATGCCGAATTGCATGCCGATGCCGACCAGCGCAAGAAAGCACTGGTAGAGGCCAAAAATGCCGCTGACGCGCTGGTCCACGCCACGCAACAGAGCATGGCTGAAATGGGTGCCGACATCGATGGCAACGTACGCATGGAAATCGACGACGCCATTGCCAACCTCAAGCGGGCTGTCAAGGGTGACGATGCCGATGAGATTCGCAAGCTGACCGATGTGCTCACACGCGCATCACACAAACTGGCCGAGTCCGTGTATCGGCGTCAGGACGGTTCGGCCGGCCATGAAGCGCAACCGGATCCACATGCCAACGGACGAGCCCATAGCGGCGCTGCAGATGACGACGATGTCGTGGATGCCGATTTTAAGGAAGTGGCCTAAGGCCTGAAGACGCGTGTGCCAACCTCCAATGCCCATGACCGTTAACCGAAAAGCCGGGTGTCAATGCCCGGCTTTTTTGCGGCTTGCGCGTCGCTGTCGATTTTTCAGCGGGAGCACGAAACCTTCTTGACCCCGCTTTCCACTGATTAGTATGGTGGCAAATCTCCTGAATAGGAACCGGCTCGTTTGATATCCTATTAACCCATCCGGCGAACTGGAGCGGTTGCCATGCGAATCGGCCACCTGTTGATTCTGATCACCGTACTCACCCTCAGCCTTGGCGGTTGCACCACCTTCTATCGACAAACGCCGATTCCGGAAAACGCCGTGCCGATCGATGTGGAATTTTCCTGGCAAGGCGTTGCGGCCTGCGCGGCCATATCTCCGGAGATTCGGGTTTCCAATCTTCCCGCCGGGGTCGCGGCCTTCCAAGTCGCCTTGACCAATTTGAGTGTGCCCGAGTGGAATCAGGGCGGGGGTCGCGTGACCAATGACGGCTCGGGAGTGATACCGGCCGGATCGCTCACCATCGGCTACAACGGTCCCTGTCCGCCGGCCGGGCAGCGGCAAACCTACGAATTTTCCGTCAAGGCTGTCGACGCTGCCGGGGCCATCATCGGCTTTGGCAGGGCTCGCCAGCCCTTTCCGCCCAGAACATAAG